>NZ_RZNF01000012.1:0-1297500 GCF_003992725.1 Rhodomicrobium lacus
GTCGCTCCCCGCGCGGGAGCGTGGATCGAAACGTCGAGTTTCAAGCGCATCAGACGCTGCCGCACGCGTCGCTCCCCGCGCGGGAGCGTGGATCGAAACCAGCGCTCGTCGAGGGCGCTCTGCGCCGCCTGATTGTCGCTCCCCGCGCGGGAGCGTGGATCGAAACCGCATCGATCGCCTTTGCATCGATGTAGCGCCTAGTCGCTCCCCGCGCGGGAGCGTGGATCGAAACGAAATATGGGAGCCAGCCTGCGGGCCGGGGTCGAGTCGCTCCCCGCGCGGGAGTGTGGATCGAAACCGGGCGAATGTAATCGCGGGATAGTGCGTCAGCACGTCGCTCCCCGCGCGGGAGCGTGGATCGAAAC
The DNA here is from genome assembly GCF_003992725.1 of Rhodomicrobium lacus. NCBI lineage: Bacteria > Pseudomonadati > Pseudomonadota > Alphaproteobacteria > Hyphomicrobiales > Hyphomicrobiaceae > Rhodomicrobium > Rhodomicrobium lacus. The sequence continues at coordinate 366 of NZ_RZNF01000012.1, forward strand.
ACCAGCCGAGACGATGCAATCTGCCCGTCAATGGGTCGCTCCCCGCGCGGGAGCGTGGATCGAAACAACCGCTGCCTGACCATTGCGAAGGCGGTCGCGGGGTCGCTCCCCGCGCGGGAGCGTGGATCGAAACATGCCCTGCGCGCGGATCACCGCGCCCGTGGCGAGGTCGCTCCCCGCGCGGGAGCGTGGATCGAAACGACAGCCTTCGGCGCTTCCGCAAGATCGTGGGCAGGTCGCTCCCCGCGCGGGAGCGTGGATCGAAACTTCTCGGCAAGCATGAGCTTCTGCGCGGCCTCCGGTCGCTCCCCGCGCGGGAGCGTGGATGCGCGGCAGGCAAGCCTTGATCCGGCGAAGCCGGTCTTCATCGACGAGACATGGATCAAGACCAACATGGCTCCCCTGCGCGGCTGGGGGCCAAAGGGAAAGCGTCTGCGCGCCTATGCTCCGCACGGCCATTGGCGGACGCTGACATTCATCGGGGCGCTGCGGCTGGACCGGCTCACCGCGCCTTGCGTCTTCGACGGCCCGATCAACGGCGAGTGCTTCCGCGCCTATACCGAACAGCAATTGGTCCCGGTCCTCAAACCCGGCGACATCGTGGTCATGGATAATCTCGGCAGCCATAAGGGCAAGGCCGTGCGGATGGCGATCCGCAAGGCCGGGGCGAGGTTCCTGTTCCTGCCTCCCTATTCCCCTGACCTTAATCCGATCGAGCAAGCCTTCGCCAAGATCAAACACTGGATGCGATGCGCCCAGAAGCGAACCATCGAGGACGTCTGCGCCCAGATCGGCACCCTCGTCGAAACAATCGTCCCCGCCGAATGCAAAAGCTACTTCGAGAACGATGGATACGGTTCCGTCAAAGCATGAAACGCTCTAGGTCACGTCCCCATAAAGGGGTTCCCGAATCGGGCGTGCTGTGATTCCAACTCCCAAACGGGGGAGTTTCTCATGGCGCGCTTCGATCTGACGGATTTCGAGTGGTCTGTGATTGAGCCTTTGCTGCCGAACAAACCGCGCGGCGTTCCGCGCGTGGACGACCGTCGCGTGCTGAACGGCATCTTCTGGCGGCTGCGCACCGGTGCGCCGTGGGCCGATATTCCGGCCCGATATGGCCCCCATACGACCTGCGTGAACCGCTTCAACCGCTGGCGAAAGGCGGGCGTGTGGGACCGACTTCTCGAAGCGGTTTCAAAGGCTTACGACGGCGACATCCCGATGATCGACTCGTCATCCATCCGTGTCCATCAGCACGCGGCCAATGGTAAAAAAAAGTCGTCCGATCCCGTTGCATGGGTCGCTCGCGGGGCGGCCTGACGACGAAAATCCACGCACTCGTCGACGCCAACGGCCTGCCGATCACGTTGAAACTCACCGAGGGGCAGGCCCACGACGGCCGCTCGGCCGAGGACATGCTGGACGAGGTCAAGGCCGGCGCGATCCTGCTTGCAGACCGCGCCTATGATAGCGACGGTTTGCGCCATACCCTCGAACAGCGCGGCGCGTGGGCCAACATCAGGCTCATGCCGAACCGGAAGAGGCGTCCGGCCTTCTCGGCGTGGCTTTACCGACAGAGAAATGCCGTCGAGCGATTCTTCAACAAACTCAAACACTTCCGCGCCGTTGCAACCCGATACGACAAGCGCGACGACAATTTCCTCGCATCCGTCAAGCTGGCATCAGTCCGTATCTGGTTACGAAGTTACGAGTCGGTGACCTTCCCGAGGCAGGCTTACGAGCAAGATCCACGCGCTTGTCGACGCCGAAGGCCGCGCGATCGGCTTGGCGCTGACAGCGAGGTACTATTATAATAGTTATAATATATTGATATTGCGTAACAAATTTTGCTGAGATATTCACGCGATAATCGTCTTTGTGCGTGTGGCCACATCCTCATCATGACCATCGATCATTTCGGTATCGCCGCTCTATACTCGAACGAGCAAGCCAGACTGAAACGCAAATTGCAGCGGCAAGGATTAACGGCGTCTTCCGCCGACGACGCCGTGCAGGATGCGTTCCTTCGCCTGTTGCGCTTTTCAGGTGCCGACATTCAGAACGAGCGAGCCTATATCAACAGGGTAGCTGAAACGGTTGCCAGCAACACCATGCGAGGAACCCGCCGAGGGGCGGCGGTCATTGATCCGTGCGCGGCTGTCGACGAAAATGTGGCCGATGCCGCGCCGCTCGCCGATGCCCGGATAATCTCACAAGAGCAATTGACGGCGCTTGAAGCCGCTATATCCGAGCTGCCAACCCGCTGTCGGGAAGTTCTTCTTCTTCACAAATATGAGGATCTGAGCTATGCGGAGATTGCCGCGCATCTCGGCATCGCGAAAAACACCGTTATGGTGCATATGGTGAAGGCTCTTGCGCGCCTTCGGGCGTGCCTCCAAGAACAGTGAAATTTTCGACTTCATTGATGCATATTGCTATCCGAGAATTCCTATGGCCGCGAAGAATGGACATTCCGTCGAAGACGACGCTATCGAGTGGTTCGTATTCCTTCGCGACGCTTCCACCACCGACGAGGACCGTGCGCGCTTTCTTGTCTGGCGCGATGCCGACCCGGCGCATGCGCGCGCCTTCGGCGAGATCGAGCGATTATGGAGCAATCTCGATCATGTGTCCCCACAATCCCCTGACCTGCTTGGGTCCGGCAAGGAAGACGTTTCGCGCCCGATGCCTTCGCATACCCCGCCACCCCACGCCATCGGCGGACACGTGCTGTCCTTCGGTTCGAGGGTGGCCTTCGGTTCGAAGGTTGCCGCAGCAGCGCTTGTCTTATGCGGGCTGCTGATATGGGCATGGATCCCTCACGACTTCGCAGACTACCGTTCGGGCATCGGTGAGCGCCGCACTGTGCTGCTGGACGACAATTCCGAAATCGAGCTTGGCACGGCGACCGCTATCGATGTGGCCTTTTCACCCACGCAACGTGAAGTCCGGCTTCTCGAAGGCGAGGCGTTTTTCACGATCACGAAAGACGCCGCGCGACCTTTCATCGTGGCCACGCCTCAAGGCGAGATCGAAGTGCGCGGAACCGCGTTCAATGTGAAGATCACCGACGCGGTGGCCGTCGCCGTCGCCGAGCATAGCGTGACGGTCCGATCGGCAGGGGGTGCCACCGCGTCCGTTCAGCAGGGCAAAATGGTGCGCTTCGACCAGAAAACAGTCTCTCCTGCTTCAAATGCGGATCTCGAAGCGATTCAGGCCTGGCGGCGTGATCAGCTCGTTTTTATCGATACCCCACTCGAAACTGTGCTGACGGATTTGCGCCGCTATCGTCGCGGGCGCATCGACCTCCTGAGCGCCGTGGCCGGTCAGAAGAGGATCACTGCGGTGTTCGAGAAAAATCGTATCGACGATGCCCTCGATACCATAGCGGAAAGCCTCGATCTTCGCGTGATCCGCGCAACGAGCCTGTTCACGGCGCTCGTGACCAACTAGTGGTCCGATTCCGACCCCTCGCGAGCAAATGCCGGATCAAAGAGATCGGTAGCACTCCCCCAAAAAAAGAACGTAGCCAGTAATTACTCCGCCCGCGGCCGGTGTCTCCGTAAATGGAGGCACTGGGCCGCCTCCTCGAAACTGGGCAAGGGGTTGGGGCATGGGTAAGGCACGCGTGCGCGCAAAGCGCGCGCCGAAAGCTGTCGCGGCTTGCGTCGCGGGGGTTAGTTTCTTCTTTTCAACGCCGTTCGAGAGTGTCTTGGCGCAGCAAAGCGCCAGCAGACAAATCAGTATCCCGGCGCAGCCACTGGCTTCGGCGCTCGTCGCCTTCTCGCGCCAGACCGGGGTGGCAATTTTCGCGCCTTCGTCGGCAACCTCGGATAAGCGCTCGTCTTCGGTAGGGGGCAACCTGAAACCCGATGCAGCATTGCGCGCGCTGCTCGCTGGCACCGGATTGTCCTATACTTTTACCTCCGCGACCTCAGCGAAGATCGTGGCTGGAGGAGTGGTCCTCCCTGTTGACGGAAGCGAGACGCTGGACGAGATCGTCGTGGAGGACGGTGCGGGACCGCAATTCTTCGGTACAGCACCAGCAGACACCGGAACAACTGCCATGTCCGGCGACCTTCTTCAGGTCCGAAAGGACGGAACCGGCGATGCCAACGCCATCCTCAAGAACCTTCCGAACGTTCAATACCAGAACGAAGCGAAAAAAGATGGCGGCGATGACGATCAGTCTGTCATCGACTTGAAGCCGAAGGAAATGTCCATCTCCGGTGCGCGCGTTTACGAGAACAACTTCATAATCGATGGCATACCGACCAACAACGTCGCTGGAAGCGTAGAACGCTATGGCGACGAAGATCTGTCGGACGGCTTTCCGAACGCCGACCGCATCTACGGTCTTCACTCGCAGACGGTCTATGTGCCGGCCGAGTTTCTCGATACGGCAACGGTCATGGATAGCAACGTGTCCGCGCAGTACGGCAACTTCCAGGGCGGCGTCGTATCATACAAGTTGAACGAACCGGCGAAGGATCGCCTGCGCACGACCGTAACGACCGGTTATTCGACAAGCGACTGGGCCGAATACAATCTCAAGACCGAGAGCAAGACCAACCCGAACAATGTTCAGCAACCGGACTTCGTCAAGAAGCGCGGGAGTCTCACCGTCACCGGCCCTGTCAACGACTGGCTGTCGATCCTGGGGCAGGTCTCGCATGAAGAGGCCCTCACCCATAAGGACAAGCAGTATCGGTATTACTCCCAGCGCGTGGAGGAAGATTCAGACAAGAATTTCTACCGCTTCAAGGCGAATGCGGACACCCGCTACGGCGAGTTCTCGGCCGAAGTCATCTACGATACGTACCGGCAGCTTTGGGAAAGCCACACCTACCGGGATTTCAAGATGGATATCGGCAAGGATACACTCACGGCGAAGCTCGAAAACACATACAAAATCGGGAATCAGGCGTTCGCTGGTGTCAGTTTCGGGAATGTGAAGCTCACTTCGCGGATGAGCTATAACGGCAGTGAAACAACGGACGACGCCAACGGCAATATAGCGCGCATCAAAAAGCAGACGGAATACGCGGGCGGAGCCGTGAAGTGGACATCCACCGAGTTGTCGGACTGGTGTCGTACGGACCCAACTCTCAAGCAGGCGACGCTCTGCTATGATGGCGCTTGGGGAGATTCTCTTCAGAAACAAAAACAGGTGTCTTGGTCTGAAGCGGTAACAGGCGATGTCTTTCTCGGAAAATTCTCCTTCGGTACGGATTATGCCTACACCGACGCGCAGCGCTCCCGGCCGGAGGACTTCATTTATTATAGCCAGTACACAACCGTTTACGGCGCGAAGGTCTCTCAGTTCGATTGCAGCAAAACCTCCGAGGAATGCAGCAAGGAGCAGTTCGCGAGCATAAAGACCGTCTGGCGCGCCTATGACATCGACGCGCAATTGCACGACTTCGGCAGCTACGCCGAACTCGACCAGACATGGCGCTGGTTCAACATCCGCGCCGGTGCCCGAGCGAGCCTCGACAGCTACATGCACAATCTCGACATCGCGCCTCGCCTGGTTGCGACCGTGACGCCTTTCGAGGACTTTTCCGTCTCCGCTGGCTATAACCGCTATTACAATGCGCAAAGCCTCGCCTATGCCATTCGCGATCAGCAACCGCGCGGGCAAGCCTACATCAGGACGCAAACGTCAGGCTCTGTCAGCGACAGCTGGACGGCGCGTGTCGTCACCGGCACTTACACCAACAGTGCGTCCGGCCTCGACACGCCCTTCAGCGATGAGCGGACGATCTCCATCGCAGGAAAGGAACCGCTTCTCGACGGCTCCTGGCGTATTCGCTTCCTCGACCGTCGGTCGTTCGACCAGTTTGCCTCAGAGGCTAACGGCACGACCTACACTCTCACGAACAACGGCAAGGGCTTCTATGAGTCGGTGACGGGCGAATATCTGAAGCGCCTCAATCCACTGGCGGTCCCTTATATGGACGCGCTCGCCTTCAACGCGTCTTTCACCTGGTCCCGCCAGAGGGTCTCTAACGACAGCTACTTCGAGGATGATCTTCTCGATGATCGCATCTGGTACAACGGCAAATCGTACTCGCTCGGCGGGTTCGGCGCCGTGCTTGGCAACCTCGACATACCGATGCGCCTTCAGGCGGGCCTGACAAGCCGGTGGTTCGATGGCGCGCTGGCCTTCGACATCTTCGGTAACTACAATTTTGCCTTCCGAGGAATTCGCGACACAGAAGAAACCATCAGCATCGACGGTATAACCCACACGATCTACGAGGATTTCGACTTCAGTTCCCGTTTCACGGTGGACGTTGCGGGCGCTTACACCTTCTTCAAGGAGGGCGATACGAGCTTCACCGTCGACGGGCGCGTCGACAACGTCTTCAATGAAACGGGTAATGCCACAGCGAGCAACGCGCGTCCCTGGATCATCGGGCGCACGGTCTGGGTCGGGGCGAAGGCAACCTTCTGAAGATTTCGATCACATGAAACCCATGCTCTTTTCCAAACGTCTTTTCTTCGGCGTGGCGGCTATTGCGGTCGCCACTTCGTTCCTCATTCACACCCATGAAGAAGGTCGTAAGGCCGAAGTCGTCCGCGAGGAAGCGGCGCAACTCGCGACGTCGAAGGCAGACGCGGAACGGCTGATCGAAGATTTTCCGTCCGATCCCGACGCTCAAGCCCTCGGTCGCGTTCGTCAGGCTTATGAAAGGGCACGGGCCGCCTGGCCAGCGCCCTCCTTGCTTCCGGACGCCAAAGTCGCCGAATTCGCGCCGCTCGAAATCCGGCAGAAGCCAAGCGGAATCGCAATCGCGAAGGTCGACCTTGGCCGCATGCTGTTCGAAGATCCGCGACTGTCCGCATCCGGACAGATCGCCTGTCAGAGTTGCCATAATCAGGAACTCGGCTGGGGCGATGGTTTGCGCTCGTCCTTCGGCCACAATCGCAAGCGCGGCAAGCGCAATGCGCCGCCGCTGTTCAGCGCCGCCTATCGTCCGGCCCTTTTCTGGGACGGTCGCGTTACGAGGCTTGAGGAGCAGGCGCTCGGGCCCATGGCAAATCCTATCGAGATGGCGGTCCACGATTTCAGCGACGTGACCGCGCGTCTCGCAAAAGACGATATTTATCGGAAGCGCTTCCGCAGCATTTATGGTTCGGATCAGATCAATATCGCATGGGTTGCAGACGCCCTCGCCGCTTTCGAAACGACGATGGAGCGCCCGACCCGCTTTGATCGCTTCCTCAAGGGCGACGCAGCGGCGCTTACCGATGAACAAGTGTGGGGCATGCATCTTTTCCGCACGAAAGCCGGTTGCATGAACTGCCACAGCGGCCCGCTTCTCACCGACGAGCGCTATCACAATCTCGGCCTTTCCCTGCTCGGCAGACCGCTTGGCGACACAGGTCGACACGCGGTGAGCGGGCTTGAAGACGACGTGGGCCGGTTCCGCACGGCGAGCCTGCGTCACGTCTCGAAGACGGGGCCTTACATGCACAACGGATTGATCCCGGATCTTCGGCGTGTCGTCATCTTTTACGAGATCGGAGGCGGCAAGACGCGTCCCATCACCGGCCAACCTGCGGACGATCTCATGCGCGCTGCGGCGAAGACCTCGCCTCTCGTTAAAAAATTCGACCTCACGCCAGCAGAGCGGCAGGCACTCATCGAATTCCTCAAAGCGCTTTAGGTTTTCAGTCCCAGCTTGTAATGGTGTATTGTTAACGCCGTCACAGCGGGAGGGACTATGGGCCAGGTACTACACGGGTGCGCCACGACAACGCACGCTGTTCGAACGGAACTACAGCGATCGGAAGCTCCGATCGCGGAGCTCGCGAGGCGCTACAACATCAACGAGAAGACCGTGAGAAAGTGGCGCTGAAGGCGGCAAGGGCTTCCTGTTCGTCGCCGTCGACCGCACTTCGAAGCGCGTGTTCGCCCGCATCTATCGCAAGGCGACCAAGCTCGCGGCCGCAGCCTTCCTCAAGGTGCTCGTTGCCGCCGTTCCCTACAAGGTGCACACCGTCTTGACCGACAACGGCGTTCAGTTCGTCCAGCGCGACAGGTCCGGCGACTTCGTCGCTCACGTGTTCGGCAGGGTCTGCGACGAGCAGGGCATCGAGCACCGGCTCACCAAACCCTACCATCCCTGTACGAACGGTCAGGCCGAACGCATGGTGCGAACCATCAAGGACGCGACAACTCACACCTTCCATTTAGGCTCGATCGACGATCTCCGCCGTCATGTCCGGGACTGGCTGTCGGCCTACAACTTTGCCGAGCAACTCAAGGCCTTGCGCTTCCGAACACCCTTCGAGGCTATCCGAAAGCTCAGCGAGGAAAAGCCAGACCTCTTCATCCGAAAACCAGACCATCACACATTGGGACTGAACATCTAGAAGTCTCCTTGCTTCTGCACGCTTGTCGCGCGCCGCCGATAGAGCGATGTCGGGGTACTTCCCGATGGCGAGGGTTTTGTTCTTACCGAGATGACGATAGTTCATGCGCCATAGCTTCGAGCCGTTAGGCCGAACGAGGAGATAGAGACCGTCTGAGTCGGAAAGCTTGAAATCACGCTCTGTCGGCTTCGTGGTGCGGATTTTCAAATCGCTGAGAGCCATAATCGATACCTTCAATAATACCTCGACTTCGGGTGCGCTTGGACGGTACAGATGCCACGAGACAAGTCACTTTAAACGGTTGGCGAATTTCGTTGGAATTATTGGCTTTTGGGAGTAATTGGGACTGCACGAGATCATGGCACCGTTGACCTCGGCGCAACGGGAAAATAACCCCGTTATAGACATAATTCGGTGTCACGTAGCGCATTATGGTTACCGGCAAATCGCGTTGCGGTTGCTTCAAATTGAGTGCTGGAGACGGGATGGGGATGATGAAACCGAGGGTCTTGGCTGCTTTCATGGCGGCCGCCTTCATGGTCGTCGCAGGGTCTTTCGGAGCTGACGCTCAGCGCCGGGGAAGCTCGATCGACGATTGGCTTGGCTTTGACCAGTCGGACGACTCCTGGGAACAACCGATGCGAGACCGCGCCTTTCAGCGCGAATGGGAAACCCAACCCGACCGCGGCTTCCCGACTCTTGCCAAGGAAAATATCGCCACCACCAAGACCGCGATCAAGCAATATGCGGAGATCGTCGCGCGTGGCGGCTGGCCGCAGCTTCCGCCGATCGAACTTCGCACCGGCATGAGCCATCCGGCTGTGGTGCAACTCCGCACGCGCCTGCAGGTTACGGGCGATCTCGCGGCTTATGGCGGCTATCCGGAGGTCTTCGACTCTTACGTCGAACAGGCGGTGAAGCGGGCGCAGCAGCGCCACGGCATTCCGCCCACGGGCTTCCTCGACCAGACGACGATCGACGCGCTCAACGTTCCCGCCAGCGCGCGGCTTCGCCAGCTCCAGACCAATCTTGTGCGCCTGCAAGGCCTTGTGCCGGCCACCCCGGCTGGCAAATACGTGGTGGTGAACATTCCGGCTGCCCAGATCGAGGCTGTGAACAACAATCAGGTGGTTTCCCGCCACGCAGGCGTCGTGGGCAAGCCGGACAGGCCGTCGCCGCTTCTGACCTCGGCGATCGAGGAGATAAACTTCAACAAGGAGTGGGTCGTGCCGCCCACGGTGTTGAAATACGACCTCGTGCCGAAGGGCCGCGGTGGGCAGGATGTGCTCGCGAAGTACAAGATCGACGCCTACGCCACGCATGAAGACTATGCGAAGGGCAGGAAGCTGGATCCGGCGCAGATCGATTGGTCGTCCGACGCGCCGCTCCGCTACTTCTATGTGCAGGCGCCCGGCGACGAGAACCCGCTCGGCTTCGCGAAGATCAATTTCGCCAGCCCACAAGGCGTCTATATGCACGACACGCCCGGCCAGAGCGTGTTCCAGAAGAGCTTCCGGGCCGACAGCTCCGGCTGCATTCGCGTGCAGAACATTCACCAGCTGGTGGCGTGGCTGCTTGAAGACAACGGCTGGTCGGTGCAGCAGGTGCTGCGCATGAAGCAGTCGGGCGAGCGGCTTTTCGTGCGGCTCAAGAAGCGGGTGCCGCTGTATTGGACCTATATCACGGCTTGGTCCACGCCCGATGGAACCGTGCAGTTCCGCCGCGACATTTACCGCAAGGACGGCGTGGAGGCCATCGCCTCGGCCTACTAGGCCCCGTTCCGATTGGTTCGCAATCGCACCTTATCCGATCAAACGCCGGGCACCCGCCCGGCGTTTTTTTTGTGTCCGCTTGCGAACTGCGGCTGCCCGGCGCCGATCAGACGAGCCGATCAAGGCCCCGCTTCAAGGCGATATATCGGGTGGCCATTTTTGCGCCGGCAGGGCACAAGATCGCGTCTCGCGGGTATCACCGTCTGCGGCCAGCGCGAACAAACCCCATTGCATCCGCGCTCGAACCAGGTCCTTGCGAACGCTGTCTGCCGTGCGGTTCGAGCGCGCCCAGGAGAAGCACATGGATTCGCTCCCAGCGTCGACATCGCGCGATTGGCCCGACATCCCCTATGCCGCATGGAAAGACACCGCCGCTACGCTCCAGCTTTGGATGCAGATCGTGGGCAAGGTTCGACTTGCGCTCACGCCATGGCTCAACCATTCATGGCACGTCCCGCTTTACGTGACGTCACGCGGCCTCGACACCTCGCCAATTCCTTACGGCGCACGAACCTTCGAGATCGCCTTCGACTTTCAGGACAACGTCCTGACAATCACGACGAGCGAGGGCAGTCGCCGCGAACTGAAGCTCGAACCGCAAACTGTCGCCGACTTTCAGGCCCGGCTCATGGAAACGCTGGGCAGCCTCGATATCGCGGTGAACATCTACGAGATACCGTCCGAAATTCCGGACGCGATCCCCTTTCGCGAGGACACTATCCATCGCGACTACGACCGGGACGCCGCCCACCGCTTCTGGCGCGCGCTTGCACAGGTCGACCGCGTCTTGAAGCTGTTTCGAACGGGCTTTATCGGCAAGTGCAGCCCCGTACACTTCTTCTGGGGCAGCTTCGACCTCGCGGTGACGCGCTTTTCAGGAAGGCGCGCGCCGCTGCATCCGGGCGGTGTGCCGGGAGTCTCCGATGATGTGACGCGCGAAGCCTATTCGCATGAAGTGTCGAGCGCGGGTTTCTGGCCAGGCGGCAACGGTATCGACTATCCCGCCTTCTACTCCTACGCTTTCCCCACGCCGGACGACTTCAAGCGTCGCCCGGTGGAGCCGGATGCGGCGTTTTTCAGCGATGCGCTTGGCGAGTTTCTGCTGCCTTACGACGCGGTGAGGACTGCCGCCGATCCCGACTCGCGGCTCATCGCGTTTCTTCAGAGCACATACGACGCAGCCGCAACGACCGCCAGATGGGATCGCGAGGCGCTCGAATGTCCGCTGGGGCGGCCGGGCATCCCGAGGCCGCTCGACGGGCGGGGGCCATAGAAGCCGTGATCGGCGTGCGAGCACGCTGTCCCAGCGGCAATAAAGCGGCTTGTAAGCGCGCCGTCCGCTGCCCGTTTCGGTATTTCACGCACCGATAATCGTTAAAATGGAGCGCGTCCCGACAGACCTTCCTCAACGTCGCACGCCTAGCATCGCTCCCAGCACGAGGCGAAACCTGCGTGGCTCGACGCTCATCGAGCTGAGAAGAATGGGAAACGCGTTGAGGCGTCGCCGAGCATCGGTTTTGGATCTGCGATGGAGGACGACATGGACCGGAAAAACGTGAAAGCTTTTGGACTTGGGTTAGCCACGGGTTTGGCGATAGCGGCGCTTGCTGGCGGCGTGGCAGCGCAGGAACGAGGCCGCATCAACGACGGTCAACCGCTGCAGATCGAACGCGAGCCTAACGGGCTTGTCGAACCCAACCCGGAAAAAGGCGGCGTGATCGATGTCGACGAACTTCTCGGAGTCGAGCCCCAGAGAAGAGCGAAGGAAGATGCGGAGCAGGAAAAAAGATCCGCCAACCAGCATTCCCGGCACAAGGAAAAGGGGCCCGAGGGCCGTTAGGATGAAGCTTTCGCAAGAATAGCTCGCCCTAACACCCCCTGAGTACGGCCCGATTCGAAAATGGCCGGCGTCTGACCGATCGGAAGCGTCAGCGCGCGGGGGCGAACACCCTGGAAGCCTTGATGCGCTTTGCCAGAATCTCGGCAAAACCAAGCACCGCGAGGCCCGACACGATATGCGCGATGTGAACGAGCTTCACCGTCTCGATGTCGGCGATGCCCTGCTGGTAGATCCCGATTGCCGGCGTCGCAGCCGCGACGATTGCTGCGAGGATTGCCACGAAAGTGGCACGCGAGAAGCCCTGAATTGCGAGCAGAACCAGCGCCAGCGCCGCAAGGCCGCCAGCTGCTTTGTGAACGAGAAGCGGAACGCCCTCCACGGGCAGGTATTTGCCGAAGAATGCCGCCCCAAGGCCGAGCGCGATGAGGCCGCCAAGGCGGACCAGAATGATGAGAACAGTTGTCATGTCACTTCCCTCGAAAGAGCACGCCGCATGGATGCGACGGGTCGCGAATGCTGCCTCGACGATTAGGCGCAAATCATGGCGAAGACGAGCGGCAGCGGGGTCGCATCCGGTAGCGGCAGGCGCCCCTAGAACAGCATCGCTGCCCCCAACGCCGTATGTTCGCGCATCTATTGGCGCCCCACTCGCCGCTCGCTTAAGGGGCGCTCCCAGCGGCGGACTGACAGCGACGCTTCTGAGTCTCTGAATCGAATCGGTCCAATTCGCTGTTCCGGCCTTTTCGGGCGAAGCACAGATCGGCTTCGCCACGCGATGGGGATGCCCCTGAGTGTTATCCGGGCAACCATTCTCGTAGTACCGAACAAGCGGACGTCGAAGAACAGGGCACCGGTTGCCGCTCCCTAAAATTGGTTCGGAAATCGAAGTCATCCTGAAAGCCGCGAAAGGCAAGCTAGGACAAGTAACTCACAGGTCGAACGCCATTAACCCCGAACGGTATGCCCCCCCTGGGGATGGCCCACTGAAAGGGGCTTTCGGTTAGCTGCCAGTTTCCCTACCGGTGAGTGTCGACGTAGCCCCTCTCCCGACGCCGCCCCGCAGCAGGGCTGGCGGTCGCAACGAATAGCGCTGGGAATCGAGATGGAAAACAGCCTGAAGCGGCGTAACTCCCATGTGGCGGCGATTTCCCTGGCCGTGATGTTCGGTTTCGCGGTCTGCGGACCGGCGCAACATGCTGTCGCCCAGAGCCCCGACAGCCGCATTGGCGGAGGCGCGCCGATCGCGGTCGAGCCACCGCCGGACGTCCGCGGGCCGCTTCCCAGCAATCCGGCTCCACCGCTGCAGGTCGAGCGCACACCAAACCGGCTTGGTGCTCCGCCGAGCGCCGCCGAACCGCCCCGTGCGGGTGTGTTGGCGAAGCGCACGCCCCGCTCGCAAAGAAACCGGGTGCGACGATAGCCGCTGAAAAATACTGAAAAATGAGCGGAGTCGATTCAGAGCGCGCCAGATGGACTCGCCCTCTTCCTAGACCCGCCTGAGAAACCTTCGCTATCGGATCGATGCAATCGTCGGGCGTGGCTTCGGCGCATTTCCGGGCAATGGCACCGACGCCAGCCACGGGCTTGCCGACCGAGCCTTGTCGTAGCCGTAACGGAACAGTGTCTGCATGTAGGGCGCGTTGAAGCCGGGCTGAAGGCCGGGATTGGCCTTGAGCAGATCGTCGAACCCCTGGTCGATGAATGTCAGGTGAAAGCGTCCCGGCCCCACATAGGTACTTGCGGCGTACAGCGTACCCTTGGCGCTTGCCTTGATGAGGGTGGAAAACGCGCGGGGCACCTCCGACAGTATGCCGGATTCCACCACCTCGAACTCGGGCGACAGGCGGTTGTTGATGATCACCCACAATTGGGCGGGCGCGCCCTTCGGGGTTGAAATCCCCCTGCCTGTCGCGAACACCACATCCGGCAGGATGAAGACCTGCGTTGTGGCGCCGCCGTCGATATGCATTTCGCGGAAGCGGCGGCCGTTTGCCTGAACCTCGATATAAGTCGGGCCGAAAATGCCCGGTATGCTTGCGGAGGCGACGAGCACATCGCGGAACAGATCGCGGTACTGCGGACCTGCGGCGGCGATGGCGCCCATGTCCCAGACGACACCGCGCTGCGCATCGAGATTGGTCGTCACGACGAAAAGACGTCGCCCTTTCGCATGTTCGGCGGCGACGGCTCGGAGAAGATTATAATCGACGAAGGCATCCACGAGTTCGACGAGAGACTGGCGGCGAACTTCGGCTGTACCCAGCAGCGAGAACACGCCGCCGAGATCGCCCAGAAACTGCGCGGCGGTGCCCGCGAAAGCCTCCTGAAGCCGCGCGTCGTAGGCAGGGCCCAGAAACGCCAGCGGGGCGATGAGCGCGCCCGCGCTGACGCCCGTCACGATTGCGAATTTCGGTCGCGTCCCCGTCGCCGTCCAGCCATTGATGACGCCTGCACCGTAAGCGCCGTCATAGGCGCCGCCGGAAAGGGCGAGCACGTCGAAGCTTCCCGTCGCTGAAATGGCTCCCGACAGGGCGGTGCCGCGCACGAACTCGCGAAGTTCCGCGTCGCTGCCGTCCACCCAGAAGCGCGCGTGCGGAATGCCGGGAATCTCGGCGATGGCCTGTTCCTGCGCCGTGAAAGGCTCACGCGGGAGATAAGCACAGGCGGCGAGGAGAAACGCGGCCACGATGAGCGCGAATGACTGCCGCGCCGCGACCGCAAGGCGACCTCGGCGGTGCGCATCCCGATTAAAGCCCATTCCGCTTCCCTCTTGCACATCGCACATTCGAGAAAGTTTTTCCACGCGCTGTCCCGAACCGTCAACAAGGCAGGCGCCGTTTCCTCGGATTTCGCCGCCACCGTTGCCCGCATGCAACCATTGCGGGTTGATCACACCTCTGTGTGCAACCGCCAAGGGCCGACTTCAGCCTCGATCACGTCCTTGCGTCAGATCGCGTGCGATTTCTACGCAGACCGGTCGAGCGGAACATCGCCTGTCGAAAGGGGCGCGAAGAAGCTTTCCACGAGGGGCGCGGCAACCTCGCCGATGGACGCATGGGCCCACTTCGGCGAGCGATCCTTGTCGATGACCGCGGCGCGAACTCCCTCCGCGAAATCGGCATGGCGGATGAGCCGCGTCGCAACCCGGTATTCCAGAGACAAGGCGTCCTTGAGACTCGAAAAGGTGGCGGCGCGGCGGTGCAACTCGAAGGTCAGATGCAGCGAAAGCGGCGAGCGCGCCGACAGCGTGGCGAGCGTCGCGCGGGCGAAGTCCCGCCATCGTCCGTCCTCGCGCTCAAGCCCCCGGAACAGCCCTTCAAGCGAAGGCGCGGCGAACAGGCGGTCGATCGGCTCGCGCAAAGCGTCGAGCGCGCTTTCGCCCGCTGGTTCGTGCAAGGCGCTGAGCACGGTGCCGATGGTCTGCCCTTCGATCATGGCCGCCCGGATCGCGGGGAACCGCTCGCGAGGAATGCAATGCGTCACGAGTCCGAGCGCGTAAGCGTCGGCGCGATTCAGCACGGCGCCCGTCAGCGCGAGATAAAGGCCGGTCTTGCCGGGCAGACGCGGCATGAACCACGATCCGCCGATATCGGGCACAAAGCCAATGCCGGTTTCGGGCATCGCGAAGCGGATGTTTTCGCCCGCTACGCGATGGCTGCCGTAGAGGCTCACGCCAACGCCGCCGCCCATCACCGGGCCGTCGATCAGCGCGACATGCGGCTTCGGAAAGCATGCCAGCGACCAGTTGTACCGATACTCCGCCGCATAGAAGCGGTTCGCCTCTTCGGGGGCGCTCGCCGCCATATCGCGGATGGCGCGGATATCGCCCCCGGCGCAGAACGCCTTGCCCTCGGCTTCGAGCACCATGCCGTAGATATGCGGATTGGCTGCGCAGGCGTTAAGAAAGGTGTCGAGCCGTTCGATCATTGCCGGGGTCAAAGCGTTCAACGCCTTGGGGCGATTGAGGCGGGCAAGCCCCGCCCTGCCCTCTACCACGCAGGCGACTCCCTGTTCCAAATCCAGCATGTCGGCTCCATTTTCGGTCGTGCCCCAAGGCCAGACTACGGCGCAAGGGCGCGGACAAACAGCCACTCGGCGTGTGCGCGCGAGGTTCGCGCCTCCTCGATCGTCCAGGCCGCAAAACCGGCATCGGCGAGAAGCGGCTCCAGGGTTTGCCGCTCCCAATAGCAGAAGAACCGCGGCGCGCCGATTTTCTCGCTGGACCAGGCTTCCCCTTGGCCCTTTTTCAGACTGAAGGCTAAACGCCCGCCAGCCTTTATGGAACGTATCAGTTTTTTCAGGATGAATTCGAACTCGTCTCTCTCGAAATGCAGCAGAACCGCATTCGCGAAAATGAGGTCGTAACGCTCGCCTAACTCGTCGGTCAGCACATTGAAGCGCCGGGCGTTGAGCCCCCTGGCCTGCAATTCCGTGACAAACCCGGCGACGGCGTCGGTGCAATCGACCTCGAAGCCCCTCGACGCGATGTAGGCGGCGTCGCGTCCGAAGGCGCTCCCCAATTCGAGAATGCGCGCTGTGGCCGGGAGCCCCGAGAGGGCGGCGTCGATCCAGTCTTTCGCCTCGCCGCTTACCGTCTGCGCCGTGCCCTCGATATAGTCGCGCACGCGCCCGCCATATGACTGCAAGGTCTCATCATTCGAACCGCTCATCGCTGATCGCTCTCGGGAGCCTCATCCGTCTTCGTGCGGTAAACGGCAACGGGCACCGGCGAGAACAGCCATGTCTTCACCTCGCTGGCGAAGGGCAGCGGCACATGCCTGAAAAGCTCCATCTGCTCGCGCCCCGTCTCACGGCCCGCGTTCTCGAAAATCAGCCAGATCTCGCGCGGCTCGATCCGAAGCGACGCTGCGAGATAGCTCAGGATGATGTCGATATGCCCCGCCGGAAGAGCGTCGGGGAAGAACAGCACCGAGGGCTGCGAAGGGATCAGAAGGCCGTCGCGGTCGCCACGCAGCGCGCGCACGTCGCGGCAGTCGAGCCAGGAGCGCGGGTATTGGGCGAGGTTCATTTCGAGGATCTCGCAACCTTCGGTGTCGAAGGCGTAGCCCGCCGCATATTCGAAATTTCGCCGCGCGGCGAGAAGCAGCGTGCGGCCATTGCCTGCGCGGAAATCGACGAAGGCGTGGCGCTTCAGATCACGGGGCAGGACGGAAAGCGCCCAATCGAGTACCTTCTTCGGCATCGGGCCGCGATAGACGAATTCCTTTTCGATGCCATTTTCGCCTTCGCTGATGGCGTAGACTTCAAGCGGTGGCGTCTTGCTGAACAGAAGACGCTCGGTCTGGCGGTCGAAGACATGCCGGTGCACGAGGGCGACAAGCGCGAGACGTCTGCGACGCCAATCCTTGAGGCGCATGCGCCGGGACAGTGCCGCACCGAGATCGGTGGCGATGCGCCGACTGGTCCGAGCAAGATGCGAGGCCTGCTGCCTTGAGCTTTGCATCCGCTCGGCTGCCGCGATCTGAAAGCCGCGCAAACTTTCCCTCGCGCGACCGATAAATGAGCCCCGCGGCTCCGGCGTCACGTCGACCGTGTTGGGCACGGTAAGGGAAAGGGCGCCTTCCGGCGGCAGAATCTCGACGTCGATAATGGGCGGATGCACCCGAGGCGGCTCACTTTCACCGACCGGTGCCTGTCTGATCTGCTCGCGCGCGCTGTGCAATTCCTCGATCAGCCGCGCATGGATGACATCGGACGCGGGCAACGGCGCGTCCGGGACATGGGTCGCCGCGCGATCCGTGGGCAGCGCTCCGCTCCGGATCACCTGTTCGAGCGCCTCCGCGAGCGGGTCCGGCTTCGCGGCGGCAGGACCGTTGAAGCTGTAGGCGCCACGGTCAGCCCTCGAAAACTTGCTCAGACGCTGCTTTTCGGAGTCGTCGTCTGTCATGCCGCCCTGCCGCGAGATTGTCCGCGAACGGCTTTCCGCCGCCGCCATAAACGCATGAATGACAGTTTTTTCACGACTTCAGCGATAAAGGCAATTGCTGTAAGCGACGAAATCGACCGAAACCCGAAGCGGCTCTGCGTGCAGTCCCGGCTGTTGTCATTTTACCGCGCGTCAACCTTTCCATGTCATTATCGGCCAGAGTAACGGTTCTTTCAATTTGTAGAGGAGGCCGCGTATCATGGCGAACTTCGGGCAGAGTCAGAGCCGCGCGCGCGACGGTCTTCTCGCGGCGGCACCGCGTCTTTACAAGTTCGCCCTGGCGGTCACGGCCAATGCCGACCTCGCTCAGGCTCTTCTTCGCGGCGCACTCAAGAGCCTGCAAAACCGGAGGGATTGGCGCGAGGACGATCGCGATCATCTGACGGAAGCCTTCCGCCGCATCTACGCGCTCTGGAACGCGAAGCTTGCCGAAGATCCGAACCTTCAGAAGAAATACGTACCCGACGCCCGCCTCTTCAGCGCGAGCCTGCTGAAAGGATCGCTTGCCGGCAACGCCCATTTCGCAAAATTCATCTCAAGTCTTCCGTCGCAGCAACGCGCGGCTCTTTACCTCGTTTACGGTGAGGCCGCGTCCTATGACGAAGCGGCGGACGCCGTCGGCCTCGAAGTGCTCGCTCTGATGAAATGCCTCGCGCGCGGCCATGTCGCGCTCTCGCATTGGCTCGACACGCGTGGCCTCTCGGATGGCCCCCGCGAGCGCGGCCTTGAAATCGATCCGTCGATCATCAGGGAGCGTGCCGCATGACGCAACTCTCGGACGAATTTCTGCTGGCCTATCTCGACGGGCAGCTTGAAAAGACCCAGGCTGCCGAAGTCACACAGCTTTCCTCGGTCAATGCCGAGGTTTCGCGGCGCATCGCCAGGCTGAAGCGGACGCAGGCCCAGCTCATCGAAACGTTCGGCGCCTTTGCGCGCGAGGACGTCTCCGTGCCAAAGGCCGCTCTCCAGACGGGGGAAACCGACGCGCAGGCGCGCCCGCAGCGCGCGGTCCAGCAAGCCGGGGCCAGGCTTTCGGGGAATGCATCCAAGGTGACCCACGCGCCAGCGGCGGCGCGGCAGATGGTTTTTGTCGCGGCCGTTTTCCTCGGCGGACTTCTGGGCGGTTACGGAGCGACGCTACTTGCAGGCGACCCCGCTCCCCTTCCCGCAAAGGACACCGACCGGCCTCTCTCCGCGGTGATCGCACCGACGGCATGGCCGACAGACATCGCACGCTTTCACAGCTACTTCCCGCGCGAGACGCTGACACCCTATCCGGACGCCATCGCAAATCCGGAACTCATCCGCTTTCAGCTCTCCAAGATAACGGGACGGGCGCTGACGCCGCCCGATTTCTCCAAGCAGGGCTATACCCTGTATCGCGGCCAGACGTTCAATTACCGTCAGGACCGGATGATGCAGCTCACCTATTCCTCGAAAACGGAGCCGCCGATCACCTTCTACGCCCTCCCCGGCGCAGAGAGCGGCGACAGCGAAGTCGCGGTGCAGACCGTCGGGTCGCTTAAGGGCGTGAGCTGGGTTTTCGATCGCGTGCGGTTCTTCATCACCTCGGACCGGAGCGAGGAAGATCTGAAGGTGCTCGCCGCCATCGCGCAGAGCCAGACGCCGAAGCGGTAAGTCTCGCTTGGTTTCAAATCGAGACGGTTTAACGCGGACCAAATGTAAAGTTGCGCAAACGCCACGTCCTGCGGCGTTAAGCTGCGCGAACGGTAGCTTCTTTCGCTTTCGTTGCGGGCGGAGTATGAAGGAGGTGTTAACCGGCCACACCTCCAAGAGCTATCCATGTCCTTTCAGAAGCCAGCGTTCGTCCTGACCCTTTCCTGCGCCGATCAATCCGGGATCGTCGCATCCATTGCCGGGATATTGGCCGAGCACGGATGCAACATCACGGATAGCGCGCAGTTTGGCGATGTGAAGTCGAACCGATTTTTCATGCGCGTTTCGTTCTCCGCGCCGGACACGATGGACGAGCCGGCGGCGGAACGCATGCTGAAGCCCGTGGTCGACCGCTTCAAGATGACCACGCGGCTTCATCCCGTGGCCGAACGCATGCGGGTTCTGATCCTCGTTTCAAAATTCGGGCATTGCCTGAACGATCTCCTGTACCGGCACCGCGTCGGCGCGCTCCCCGTCGAAATTCCCGCCATCATATCGAACCATCGCGATTTCTACCGGCTCGCCGCCAGCCACGACATTCCGTTTCACCATCTGCCCATGACGCCCGACACGAAGGAAAAGCAGGAGCACAAGCTCGCCGAAATCATCGACGAGGAGAAGATCGATCTCGTCGTACTCGCCCGCTACATGCAGGTGTTGTCAGAAGACCTGTGCCGCAAGCTCGAAGGGCGCGCGATCAACATCCATCACTCCTTCCTGCCGAGCTTCAAGGGTGCGAAGCCTTATCATCAGGCGCACATGCGCGGCGTGAAACTGATCGGCGCCACAGCGCATTATGTCACGCCCGCCCTCGACGAGGGGCCGATCATCGAGCAGGAAGTGGCGCGCGTGGATCATTCGATGTCGATCGAGGATCTTGTCAATATGGGCCGCGACGTTGAAAGTCTTGTTCTCTCTCGCGCAGTAAAGTGGCATGTGGAACACCGTATTCTGGTCAACGGCAATCGGACCGTCGTTTTCCGTTAAGAAACGACAAGAATAGAGCGCGCGAAGGTCGGTTTTTTGCCTTTGCGTGGCTTCCCCTTGCCATCTAGGGACGCCTTAAGGCGCAGGCAGCAAATGAAATTGTCTACGTTTTTAGTTGTTAAGTCTGAATAGATTTTTCGTTCCCGTACGAGGCTAACAACTATTATATTCAGTCAATCGCATTGTGAATGGTGATGCAATGAAAAAGATTGATAGCCTTATTGTCGAAATCCAGTCAGTAATCGAAAAACTATCCGGGATAAATGCTCGTCTACACGAAATAAAAGAAGAAAACGAAGCAATAGAACGGGCACGAGACAGGCTGAGAAGTCAGAAAAATATCAAAAAAAATACGAACGGTGTCTGACCTGCATAATGATCTATATTCAGGCACTCTCCGAAGCGCAGTTTCAAATATCTGATAGATCTATGCTGTGTGAACCGACCTCTCCGCCAGAACGCCAAAGGTTCCTTGGGCGTACCAAGGGCTTTGGCGAGAGGCATTTTTAGCTTGTAACACCCGCGCCGAACCTGCTCTGTGTGAACCTCGAACGCGCGGCCCGAGACGCGCGATTGGTCACGAGGTCCGCTCCCATGAATGCCCTCAGCCGCTATGCGCTTCAAAGCGTCGGTATCGCCGCGCTTGTTCTCGCGCTGAAGGGGCTTGCGGCTGCGGTAACGGGGTCGGTCGCTCTCTGGTCGGACGCGCTTGAGAGCATCATCAATGTCGTTGTGGCAGCCGTCGCCTATTTCGCGCTGCGGCTCAGCGCCAAGGGACCGGACGCCAATCATCAATTCGGTCATTACAAGGTGGAATATTTCTCCGCCGTATTTGAAGGCGCGCTCATCGTCGTGGCCGCGTTCGCGATCTTCCGCGAAGCGACCGCGAGCTTCCTCGATCCGAAGCCGCTCGACGCGCCGATTCTCGGTCTTGCGATCAACGGCGCTGCCACCGTCATCAACGCGGGCTGGGGTTGGCATCTGTCTCGTATCGGGCAGCGCGAACGCTCGCCCGCGCTTTATGCCGATGGCCAGCACGTTCTAGCCGACGTCGTTTCATCGATCGGCGTCATCCTCGGGCTCATTGCGGCCGTTCTCACCGGCTGGCTATGGCTTGACGCGGTCATCGCGGCCTGCGTCGGCGGCTGGATCCTCATTTCCGGGTGGCGGCTTGTAAAGGAGAGCGTCGGCGGGTTGATGGATGCGGCCGCCGATCCCGACACGCTCGCCGCCATCAAGGCCATCATTGGCGCGGAAGCAAACGGCGCGCTTGAAGCGCACGACCTGCGCACGCGCGCCGCCGGCCCCGTCACCTTCATCGAGTTTCATCTCGTGGTGCCCGCCGGCATGACCGTGAGCGCCGCGCACGATATTTGCGACCGCATCGAGAATGCGCTGATGAGCGAAGTTCCAGGCGCCCGCGTCACGATCCATGTCGAGCCCGAGAACAAGGCAAAGCACGCCGGCGTAAGGATGCGCTCGTCGCACGCGTAACGCCGGGTTCGGCCGAGAGCGCGCGCTCGCCTCGCTCGCCCCACTGTCATGCTTCGGCGCGCCGTTTCTGTGCGCGCTCGTAAGCGGCAGCCAGAGCGCGCGCGCGGACCACGCCATCCGGCAGCGCGAAGCGATATTGTGCCGATAATTCGAGCAGGAAAAGAGCGTCCGGCGGAAAGTTCAATTCGTCCATCAGGTCGTGCCAGGGAAGCCTTCCCCAGCCGAGCGGCAAATGCAGGTCGCCGAGGCCATAAGCGACGCGCTCCGACGGCACGAAAATGGCCATGTCGGCGGGATCGGCAAAGCAATCGTGCAGATGGAGATGCGCCGAAATGCTGGCCAGAGCCTTCGCTTCGGCCCGAAAATCCGCCCCCTCCGCCGCGCAGGCAAGCGCTGCGTGAGCGAAATCGAGGCAGCCGGTCACATTCGGATGTGCGATGGCAGCGATCTCACGCGCTATTTGCGACGGCAGCGGCGCGATCCGCCCTCTGTCGGGCACATAGATGTTTTCAATGGCAAGGCTCATGCCGCCCCGCTCGGCAACATCGGCAAGTGCCCGGAACGCGTCGCGCTGGCGTGCATAGGCCGCCTCGATCCGGCCTTCGTCGGCGCGCGCGATGTGCCCGGTGTGCAGAACGATGCGGAAGACGCCAAGCTCGGAAGCCGCTGCTATGGCCGCTTCCGCCACGATGCGGTGACGCGCAAGGAGATCGGAAGCGTCCATCATGTTGACGCCGACGGGACCGTGCGCCGTCAATGCAAACGGCCTCGTCCCGATCGCCAGCGCCAGTCGCCTCATCTGGTCGGGCAGCACCCGGCCGCCCGCGATGATATCGAGCGCGAACAGCGGCAGTTCCACGACGTCCACGCCCAGCTCCTCGGCGAGATCGAGATTGCGCCGGAGTGCCTCGAAATCGGGGTCTTCGCATGCCGCGCTCGCAAACCCTATCCCGCCTGAGATTGCCATCGCGCCCCCCCCCCCCGTTTTCCGAATCCGGGGAACGATAGCACAGCGGCGGAGCATGTTCAGGCGTTCGCGCGGCCAGCCTTGTATACTTCAATCATGTCTTGCATCTCGCGCACGCTGTCGTCGAGCGCATACCAGTAACGCGGCGGCAGTTCGAGGTTGAAGATGACGTCGGGGCGGAAGGTGAAGCGCTGCATCATCTCCAGCCACGGAAGCTTGCCCCAGCCGATGGGCGCATGCAGATCGCCGAGGCCGTAGGCGAGCCGTTCTGCATCCGCAGAGGTGCGGAGCTGCGTCGGATCGCCGAACGAATCATGGACATGAAGGTGGATGGCCACGCGCGCGAGCGCCTCGGCCTCCGCCAGAAAGTCCGCTCGCTGCGACGCGCAGGTAATGGCACCGTGCGAGAAATCGAGGCACGCGAAGACGTTTGAATGCCCGATGGCCTCGATTTCGCGGGCAAGGCGCGAGGGAAGCGCGGTCACCTCGGCTTCGCTCGTCGAGAATATGTTTTCGATGGCAATGATGATGCCGTGCGCGGCGGCGATGTCGCCAAGCCTCGCGATATAGTCGCGCTGGTTGCTGTAGGCCGCTTCTATTGTTCGCGGATCGCTCTCCCTCGTGACGCCGGTGTGAAAGACGACATGCACCGCGCCGATTTCGGCAGCGGCCTCGACACTCGCCCGCGCCACCTCGAAGTGACGCTCCGAAAGCTCGCGCTGCATGAAGTTGACCGCAATGGGGCCATGCGCGGTGTAGCCAAGCGCGCGCGGGCGCAGCGCCTCCTTCAGGCGGCGCAGCTGGCTAGGGATGATGCGTCCGCCGGCGATCAGGTCCATCGCGAAGATCGGGATTTCAACGAAGTCGACGCCGAGTTCCTCGGCCTGACTCAGATTGCGCCGCAAGTTTTCGAAATGATAATCGTCTCGAACCGCGCTCGAGAAACCGGCTCCACGAACAGCCACCATTTTTTCACCTCTTGCTTTTGGCGCACAAGGCTAGGCTGCGCCTGCGAAGCGATGATGACATGGCGATGGGGCCTAAATCCGGCCCACTTATTCTGTAAACTGGAAAAACAAATAACATGTGGGAGTGCGGCTATGGCAAAACCTAAGTACGAGGAAACCGAACGTTTCGAGGACGTTATCTCCCCCATCGGAACCTTCGAAGGGCACGAAATCGTTAGAATCCGAAATAATGAAACCGGAGAGGAGACGACCGGGCGCGGGCGCACGTACGAAGAGGCACGCGACCGTGCTGTTTCCCAACACATCGAAAACGAAAAAAACAAGTAGATGCTCTACCTGTGCAGTCTTGCCGACTGCACAGGCTAACTATACGCCGAGGCGCTATTTCAGGCTTGCGCAGAAGCGTTGAATGCGGCGGCCCGCTTCCTCAAGCTCCTTCGCGGACGTCGCATAGGAGATGCGGAAATACGGCGACAGCCCGAACGCGGCGCCGTGGACGACCGCCACGCCTTCGTCTTCGAGCAGCGCCGTCACCACGTCCTCGTCGTTCTCCAGCACCTTGCCGCCGGGCGTCTTCTTGCCGATGAGGCCCGCGCAGGATGGATAGACATAGAACGCGCCTTCGGGCGTCGGGCAATCGATGCCGTCGGCGTCGTTCAGCATCGACACGATGAGGTCGCGCCGCTGCTTGAAGCTCTCCGCGCGCGCGGGCAGGAAATCCTGCGTGCCGTTCAGCGCCTCGACGCTCGCCCATTGCGAAATGCTCGTCGGGTTCGAGGTCGTCTGCGACTGGAGCGTCGTCATCGCCTTGATGAGCGCCTCCGGGCCGCCGCAGTAGCCGATACGCCAGCCTGTCATCGCATACGCCTTCGAAACGCCGTTCACGGTGAGCGTGCGGTCGTAGAGCGCAGGCTCGATCTCGGCGGGCGTCGTGAACTTGAAGCCGTCATAAACGAGGTGTTCATACATGTCGTCCGACAGCACCCACACATGCGGATGGCGCAGCAGCACGTCGGTCAGCGCCTTCAGCTCGTCGCGCGTGTAGGCCGCGCCCGTCGGGTTCGACGGGTGGTTGAAGATAAGCCACTTCGTCTTCGGCGTGATGGCCGCTTCGAGGGTCTCGGGCGACAGCTTGAACTTCGTGCCGATACCCGCTTCCGCGAATACGCAGGTGCCGCCGGCGAGCAGCACGATATCGGGATACGACACCCAGTATGGCGCCGGGATCACCACCTCGTCGCCGGGGTTCAGCGTCGCCATCATGGCGTTGAAGATGACCTTCTTGCCGCCGGGCGCCACCATGATCTGGCTTGGCTTGTAGTCGAGGTTGTTCTCGCGCTTGAACTTCGCCGCGATCGCCTGCTTCAGTTCGGGGATGCCGTCGACGTTCGTGTACTTCGTCTTGCCTTCGCGGATGGCCTTGATGGCGGCTTCCTTGATGTTGTCCGGCGTGTCGAAATCGGGCTCGCCCGCGCCGAGGCTTATCACGTCCTTGCCCGCCGCTTTCAGCTCGCGCGCCTTGGACGAGACGGCGATGGTGGGCGAGGGCTTAACGCGAGCGAGCGCGTCGGACAGGAAGGCCATTGTCTTTCTCCAGAGATGCGGGAATGCGCACGCAAACTATGCCTGTCGGGCAAGACGCGCAAGAGCGGTTTCCTTTGCCAAGCCCGGTTCGTTACTTAGGCGGACAGCACCGGCCGCGCCGCGCGAGATGGAACACAATTTTCTGATGCAGACCGCTCTTCTTTCCCTTTACATCGGAAATGTTCGATGACACCCTGAACGTATGAGCAATGCAACGAAAGGAGGTGATCCGATGTCGAGTGGGATTTCAGCGCTGGAGCAGCAGCTTGTGCGTGTCCCGGCGTCGTTGGGGCAGCCTCCTGCGAATGCCTGATGCGCCGTAGCGTTGCGCCATTGATGGCGCAACGGGCTGTGTGACAGCCTGTCTCACGAAGCCGCGGGAAGCGACACCCGCGGCTTTTTCTTTGTCCGCTGAACGGCCTTCAATCCGTCGGCGGTTTCTCGTCCGCCGTCAGCAGAAACACGGCCTGCTGCGCGACGATGTTGTGCAGAAAGGGCGGCACGCGGCTGCCGAGCGGGCGCCCGTGCGGCGACAGCGCGAAGGAGCGCTCGATCTTCGCGCCCACGACGACGCAAAGCTCGCGGAAGTCGGCGATGGTGCAGAAGTGAATGTTCTGCGTCTGATACCAAGGCTCCGGCAGGTTCCACGTCATGGGCATGCGCCCCTTGAACAGGATCTGTGAGCGAATGCGCCAGTGTCCGAAATTCGGGAACGAGACGATGACATGGCGTGCGATGCGCAGCAATTCCTGAAGAACCTCCTTCGGGCGCGTCGTGGCCTGAAGCGTCTGCGACAGGATCGCGTAATCGAACGCCCAATCGGGATAGTTCACGAGGTCGTGGTCTGCGTCGCCCTGAATCACGGACAGGCCTTTTGCGACGCAGAAATTCACACCGGACTGCGAAAGCTCGATGCCGCGCCCGTCGACCTTCTTCTTTTCTTCGAGAAGCTTCAAAAGCTCGCCCGTGCCGCAGCCGACATCGAGCACGCGCGCGCCATCCTCGACCATTCCCGCGATCAACAGAAGGTCTATGCGGTGCTGCGCCGTCTGCGCTGACGCAAAAGTCGCGCGGTCCTGATAGGCCGTCATCAGATGCCCTCCCCGGAGATCCCCTCCTCCGCCGCCGTGAGCCCGCGCTTCGCGCCAGCCGACTCGAGGAAGCCGCGGACAGTGGCGAACAGTTCGGGCTCGTGCAGGAGGAACGCGTCATGGCCCTTGTCGGTGTCGATCTCCACGAAGCTGACATTGGCCGCGACCGCATTCAGCGCCTGCACGATGGCGCGGCTTTCGCGCGTCGGATAGAGCCAGTCGCTTGTGAACGACACGAGGCAGAAGCGCGCCTTCGTCCCGGTGAAGCTGTTCGCGAGGACTCCCCCGAAATCCGCAGCGAGGTCGAAATAATCCATCGCGCGCGTGATGTAGAGGTAGCTGTTGGCGTCGAAGCGATCCACGAAGCTGATGCCCTGATGGCGGAGATAGCTTTCCACCTGAAAATCGGCGTCGAAACCGAAGGTGATCTTCTGCCGGTTCTGCAGGTTGCGGCCGAACTTCCGGTGCAGCGCTTCATCGGAGAGGTAGGTGATATGCGCGGCCATGCGTGCCACCGCAAGCCCCTTCGCAGGAGTTGTGCCTTCCTCTAGATAGCGCCCGGCGCGCCATTCCGGATCGGCCATGACGGCCTGGCGGCCGACCTCGTTGAACGCGATGTTCTGCGAGGATTGGCGCGCGGCGGTCGCGATCGGCATTGCGGAAAAGACACGGTCGCCGTAGCTGGCGCACCATTCGAGCGCCTGCATGCCGCCCATCGAGCCGCCGATGACGCAGAAAAGGTCCGGGATTTCCAGATGTTCGATTAGCCGCGATTGCGCGCGAACCATGTCGTCGATTGTGATGACGGGAAAATCCAGTCCCCACGGTTTGCCGGTCGCCGGGTTGATCGATGCCGGCCCCGTCGATCCCATGCATCCGCCGATGACGTTCGAGCAGATGACGAAATAGCGCTTCGTGTCCACCGGCTTGCCGGGACCGACGAGCGTCTCCCACCAGCCGGGCTTTCCCGTGATCGGGTGCCGGTCGGCGACATGCTGGTCGCCCGTCAGCGCGTGGCAGACGAGAACCGCGTTCGTCTTGTCCGCGTTAAGTTCGCCATAGGTCTGGTACGCAATCTGAAAGGTTTCGAGCGAGCGCCCGCAATCGAGCGGCAGTGGCTCGCTGCTCTGGAATAGCTGGCACGCTAACGGTATCGTCCGGTACTCGCTGCCGGTAACAAGCAACCTGCTCATTGGCGAAACGGCCCCAACCCTCTCGACGGACGGCCGACCGTGTTAACGCGCGGGGACCGGGGCGAGCCACGGCCTTTTAGCGAGTTTTTTAACGTGGCTGCAAGCCGGCCGGCCAAATCACCACGATCCATCAATAAAGGACGCCAGACGGCCTACGTCAAGAGCAGCCTAGTCAGCGCCCCGGCCGCCCGGCGGAGAATAAGGCGATCACCCGACTTGCGTCTTGAGATCGTCTTGCGTCTGGGCGCTTCTGTCTTCAAGCCCCTTGCGATGGTGAAGGACCGTGAGAACCTCCAGCACGACGACGGCAAATTCATTGAATTGCCAGCCTCGCCGCTCGGAATCGAGCCAGAGATGTTCGATCTTCTTTTCCATCGACGTCGTGAATTTAGGCCTTGGGGGAGAGGGCACTAGTTCAATCTTCTTTTCCATCGGCGGCGCGAGCCTATTATTGATATTGGCTATCAGGCTTCTCTCTGTACGCATTACGTCCACCCCTACCCTTTATGAGTTTGATCGCGCTATTCGCCGGTTTGAATAAGGCAAGCAACTCGTCTTCTTTTTTAGAACTCGGCGATTCTGCTGTCAGACTTCAAGGCTTCACAATCATTTATAACCAGGTGATGTGGTTAGAAGCGCGCCCCTCCCAAAGTAGGAGCGAGGCGTTTTTCTCCCCAAATCCCGAACGCATTCGCAAGCTGTTGCGTCTGCGAGGGTTTCCACACAAGCACCGCTGAAGACAAAGGTCTGTGACAAAAGCCAATGCTATGCGCCTTTCGGGGGGATCGCGTTTTGCTTGCCATTGACGTATACGTAAACTACTTAACGCTTGCAGGAGCGCGACGGTCGGCGTCTAGCGGCGGACCAGCGCTGAAAATGACCGAGGGAGGGAATACGATGACCAGCTACAAGGCGCCGCTCGACGATTACCGGTTCATCCTCACCGAGCTTTGGGACGCGCGCGAACTTTCGGCTATGCCCGGATTCGAGGATGCGACGCCGGACGTCATCGCCAGCGTGCTCGATGAAGCGGCAAAATTCTGCGAGGAGGTCCTTCATCCGCTGAACCAGAGCGGTGACGCGGAAGGCTGCGCTTTCGAGAACGGCACCGTGCGCACGCCGAAGGGCTTCAAGGAAGCCTATGAAAAATATGTCGAAGGCGGCTGGCCGTCGATGACCGCGTCACCCGAACACGGCGGCCAGGGGCTGCCGCACACGGTCGGCTTCGCCATCGAGGAATTCATCTGCTCCGCGAACCTCGCCTTCGGTCCCTATCCCGGGTTGACCGCTGGCGCCTATTCGGCCCTCGCGGCTCATGCGTCCGAAAACATCAAGGCGCGCTATCTGCCGAAGATGGTGTCGGGCGAATGGTCCGGGACGATGTGCCTCACCGAGCCGCATTGCGGAACCGATCTCGGCCTCATCAGGACACGCGCCATCCCTTGCGAAGATGGTTCATTCCGCATCACCGGCACGAAGATCTTCATTACCTCGGGCGAGCACGATCTCACGAACAACATCATCCACCTTGTCCTCGCGAAGCTGCCCGATGCGCCCGCGGGGTCCAAGGGCATCTCGCTGTTCGTCGTACCGAAATTCCTGCCGAACGAAGCAGGCGAACCGGGGGAACGCAATGCCGTTTCCTGTGGTGCGGTCGAGCACAAGATGGGCATCAAGGCCTCCGCGACCTGCGTCATGAACTTCGACGGCGCAGTGGGTTGGCTCGTGGCACAGCCCAATCAGGGCATGCGCGCGATGTTCACGATGATGAACGCGGCCCGCCTCGGCGTCGGCATTCAGGGCCTCGGCATCGCCGAAATCGCCCGTCAGAACGCGGTGATCTACACGAAGGAGCGCCTGCAGGGCCGCTCGCTCACCGGCGCCAAGGCACCGGAGAGGCCCGCCGATCCTCTGATCGTGCACCCGGACGTACGCAAGAATCTGCTCGAAGCGAAGGCATTCACCGAGGGCGCGCGCGCGCTCGCGGTGCTGATCGGACTCGGCATCGACCGGGCGGCGCATCACGCCGACGCCGCCGTGCGCCAGCAGTCGAACGATCTCGTCGCGCTGCTGACGCCCGTCATCAAGGCCTATTTCACCGACATGTCGGTGGAAACGGCGATCAAGATGCAGCAGATGTTCGGCGGCCACGGCTACATCCGCGAGCATGGCATGGAGCAGTTCGTCCGCGATGCGCGCATCACCATGCTTTACGAGGGCGCAAATGGCGTGCAGGCGCTCGATCTCGTCGGACGCAAGCTGCCGCAGAACGGCGGCGCGGCGGTGCGCGCTTTCTTCGCCATGATTCAGGCCGAGATCGAAGAAACGCTCACCGATCACGACATCGCCGATATCGCGGCCGCGCTCGAAGAGGCCTTCGCGAAGCTCCAGCAGGCGACCGCCTGGCTCGCGCAGCACGCCTTCGCCAACCCGGACGAGGCGGGCGGAGCCGCGACCGACTATCTGCGCATCTTCGCGCTCGTCACCATCGGCTGGATCTGGCTGAAGACGGCTCGCGTGGCGCAGGCGAAGTTGAAGGAAGGCGGCGAGGCAGCGCCCGAAATCTACGACGGCAAGCTCAAGACCGCGCGTTTCTTCGCGGCGAAGGTGCTGCCCGAGGTGGAAGGCCGCTTCCGCATCCTGACCGGTGGCTGCAAGCCCATGATGGATATGGCCGACGAGCAGTTCTGACGGGCGACAAGCCATAATTCGGCGGCGGGCGGAAGGCCCGCCGCAGCTGCGCCGGAAGAGCGCCGTCACCGCTCAGCATCTCAGGCGTCTACTCGCACCGCCTGTAGGGAAGCGCCTCGCTCAGCGCCTCTTGCTCCTGCGCCACGGCTTCGCGTTCCTGTTCGAGAAAACGCTTGGCGGCCCGGGCCAGACCGGGGCTCGCGAAGTAATGCAGACTGTAGGTCGTTTCCGGCGCATAGCCCCGCGCGAGCTTGTGCTCGCCTTGCGCGCCCGCTTCCACATGCGCGAGCTTGCGAGCGATGGCGAAGTCGATGGCTTGATAATAACAGGCCTCGAAATGCAAAAATGTATGGCTTTCGAGGCATCCCCAATAGCGGCCATAGAGCGTGTCTCCGCCGATGAAATTCAGCGCGCCCGCGATCGGCTCACCGTGGCGCATCGCCATGACAAGGAGGATGCGGTCGGCCATTGCCTCGCCGATGAGGCTGAAGAAGGCGCGCGTCAGATAGGGGCGCCCCCATTTGCGACTGCCGGTATCCATGTAGAACGCGAAGAACGCATCCCAGTGCGCCTCCTTGATGGCGCTTCCGGTGAGCCATTCAAACGCGATCCCGCTCGCGCGGGCCTGCTCGCGCTCCTTGCGCACGGCCTTTCGTTTTCGAGAGGCGAGCGACGCGAGGAAGTCGTCGAAGCTCGTATAATCCCGGTTGTGCCAGTGATATTGCGTGTCGGTGCGCTGCAACAGACCGAACCCGCCGAGCGACGCCCACTCGTCCCTCGATGCAAAGGTGACATGCCAGGACGACGCATCGCTCGCCTTCACCAGCTCGACGGCGGCGGACGAGAGGAGCGCGCGAGCCTGCTCCGCATCGACGCCAGGCCGCACCAGAAGCCGCCGTCCCGTGACCGGCGTGAACGGCACCGCCGTCTGAAGCTTCGGATAATAGCGGCCGCCCGCGCGCTCGTAAGCCTCCGCAAAGGGGTAATCGAAGACGAATTCGCCATAGGAATGCGATTTTGCGTAGCACGGCATCACCGCCGCCACCTCGCCCCTCTCGTCCGTCAGCGCGAGATGGCGGGGAGCCCAACCCTTTTCCGCGGTGGCCGAGCCGCTTTCTTCGAGCGCCGACAGAAAGGCGTGCGCGATAAACGGATTGAATGGAAGGCCCTGCGGGTTGGCACATGCGTCCCACGCCGCTGCCGGGATATCGCGGATGCGGTCATAGACGCTGACGCTCCAGGCGCCGGGTTCAGCGGTCAAATTACGGCTCCCGCCTGTCTTTTCTGCGTGCCCGCCAGTGAGGCCTACGCGGCGTTCGCGCGCTTCAGCCTCCGGCGCGCAGCGGACGAAGGAATGCGCAACGCATCGCGATACTTTGCCACCGTACGGCGCGCGATGTCGATGCCGTCGGCCTTGAGCATGGTCACGATCCGGTCATCGGACAGGATCTCCTCGGGCGACTCGTTCAGGATGAGTTCCTTGATGCGGTCGCGAACCGCTTCCGAGGAATGAGCCTCGCTCGACGCGCTCGCCGAGGCGATGGCCGACGTGAAGAAATACTTCATCTCGAAGATGCCGCGCGGCGTCTGGATCGCCTTGTTGGATGTGACGCGGCTCACGGTCGATTCGTGCATGCCGATCTTCGCCGCGATCTGGCGCAGGTTGAGCGGCTTCAGATGCCGCACGCCGTGATCGAAGAATGCAGACTGCTCCTCCACCATCGCCGTGGCGACCTTGAGGATGGTCGAAAGCCTTTGTTCGAGGCTCTTTACGAGCCAGTTCGCGGAAGAGAGACGGTCTGAGAGGTAGTTGCGCTCGCTATCGGACCGACATCGGTTCTTGAGGCTTGCATAATAGGCGCGGTCGACGGCGAGCGACGGCGCCGCCGACGGGTTCAGTTCGGCCCGCCATTCGCCATCGGGGCCGCGCCGCACGATGACGTCCGGCACCAGGGTCTCGATCTCGGCATGCTCGAAAGCCGCGCCGGGCTTGGGGGTCAGCGCGCGCAGCTCCTGCAGCATCTCACGCAGGTCGTCCGCGTCGACGCCGCAGACGCGCCTGAGCTTCTGCATGTCGCAGGCGGCAATGAGATCGAGATGGGCGAGAAGCCGCTCCATGTAGGGATCGCAGCGATCCTTCTCGCGAAGCTGGATGGCGAGGCACTCCGCGAGATCGCGCGCGCATACACCCACCGGATCGAAGGTTTGCAGCACACCCAGCACCCGCTCGATATCATCGAGCGGCAGCGAAAGAAGCTCGGCCGCGTCTTCGAGCGGAGAGCGGATATAGCCGTCTGCATCGACAAGGTCGATGAGGTAGCGGGCGATGAACCGATCCTGCGGGTCAGGAAATGCGAGTTGGGCCTGTTCATTCAGATGATCGGTGAGCGACTCCGCCTGGGAGAGCGTGGCGAAGGGATCGTAATCCTCGCTCGGAGAACCGGTCTTCCCGCTGGTCGAAAGCCATTCCGCCTCCGGTGAAGCGGCGGACGGGGCACCCTCATAGGCGCGATCGCCGGGGGTTTCCGGCTCCCAGTCGGTTTCGGCAACGGCTTCGACGGCGGGGGCGGCATCGCGCGCATCGAAGGCCGGAACATCCGCATCCGAGCCGGACGCGGCATCACCGTTCGGCGGCGGCGCTTCTCCATCCGCGCGCTCCTCGGCGGCGAGCAGAGGATTATCGCGGATCTCGTTTTCGATATAGGACTGAAGTTCGATGGCTGAGAATTGCAGAAGCTTGATCGCCTGCCGAAGCTGAGGCGTTATAACAATTTTCTGGGTTTGCCGTTGCTCAAGCCTTAGTTGGAGCACATCACCACCAATGCGTAAGCGAGACCCTTTCAGCCGCTACCGCGAAAACATGTCGCCCAGATAAACGCGTCGGACATCCTCGTTGGCGACCACCTCGGCGGGCGTGCCCTCCGTGAGAACACGACCGTCATAGATGATATATGCACGGTCAATTAAGTCCAGAGTTTCGCGCACATTGTGATCGGTGATGAGAACACCGATGCCGCGATCGGTCAGGTGCGTCACGAGTTGGCGGATATCGCCGATCGCGATAGGGTCGATACCCGCGAACGGCTCGTCGAGAAGAACGTAGGACGGATTGCTCGCAAGCGCACGCGCGATCTCGCACCGACGCCGCTCGCCGCCCGACAGCGCGATGGACGGCGACTTTCTCAGACGGCCGATCTTGAACTCGTCGAGGAGTTCGTCGAGCCGCCTCTTGCGCTCTTTCCGGTTCGGCTCGGAAACTTCCAGCACCGCCATGATGTTGTCTTCGACCGACAGTCCACGGAAGATGGATGCCTCCTGCGGCAGGTAGGCGATGCCGAGCCTTGCGCGGCGATACATGGAAAGCGCGGTCACGTCGTAACCGTCGATATGCACGTTTCCTTCGTCCGGCTTGATCAGCCCCGTGATCATGTAGAACACGGTGGTTTTGCCCGCGCCGTTCGGGCCCAGAAGGCCGACGGATTCGCCGCGCTTCAGGTTGACGCTGACGCCCTTCACCACCATGCGCTTCTTGAAGCTTTTCTTTACGCCGTTCACGACGAGTTGCTCGCGAACCTGCGGGACGGGACGGCGCTCGCGGAGCACCAGGGGTCCCTCATTCCAGCCGGACTCCGCCTGCGGACGCTGCCCCATTCTCGGAAATGGCTGATCCTTGTCGAGAACGACCATGAAAATCTCACGCCTTGGCTTCGGTTGCGGTCACGTTACTGGCTTTGCGGCTGCCAGCCGGATCTCGGCTGTGGCTGTGGTTCCGCGGGGGCTGCATCCCTTTTCTTCTTGCCGCCGAGCGGTGAATCGGCCGGGAGGACGCTTTTTGCCGCCCCCTGATCGAAAACGGCCTGAACGCGGCCCTTCTCCGGAATTACCGTCGCACGGCCGGTTTCAAGGTCGATGCTGAGTTGCTTGCCCTTCACGACGTTGGCTTTCTGGGTGAGGATCACTTCCTTGCCGGTCATGGTGATCTTCTGGCCCTTGACGTCGTAGAGCGCCTCGTCGCCCGTGACCTCCTGCTCGTCCTTCTTGTTCGTGACGACGACATGGCCGCCGAGCGCACGGATGTAGCGGATCTGGCCGCTGGAAATCGGGTCGGCGGCGGCCCCGTCCGTCGTCTTCGGAGCTTTTCCGGGCGAGTCGCCCGGCGCGGCGGACACTTTCTGTGCCTTGCCGCTCGCGGCTTCTGCCGCCTGGCGTTCATAGGTGACTTCGAGGCGTGGCGCTTTCAGATTGTAATCGCCCTGGTTCGCCGAAACATTGCCGATGAAGATGGCAACGTGACGCTTGTCGTCCACCTCAAGGCGGTCTGATTCTATGTCGATAGGCTTTTTCGCATTGTCACCCGAACCGATCCCGCGGAAACCCGAGCCGGGAGTCTGGGCGTGGGACGGCGGGGAAAGGACCGCCGCCGCCATCAGGATTGCGAACGCAAGGAGCGCCTTCTTCGCGATCATCGATTGAGCCCTCCTTCGCTTGCCATGCCGTTCGTCGCGTCATCGGGCGAACCGATTGCGGGAGCCGCCGACCATGTGCCGCCATCGGGTTGCAGCTGCTGAGGCGACGTTTTCGGCTGAGCCTCGCCTGCCGCCGGTTCCTGCCGCTCGACATGCGTGCGGACGTTGCCTTCGAAGATTGCGCGGCTTTCGCCCCAGTACAGCGTCACACCATCTGCGTGAATCGTGCTCTCATGAAGGCGAACGACAACGGGCGTATTCGAGATCGCCTTCTGCTCCTTCATGAAGGCAGTCGCGGTCTGGAACTCGGCCACAAGGCCCGGCTCGCGCCGGATCGTGACGCCATTGTTGAACGTGATCTGATCGGCCTTGCTGTTGTGGGTGCCGTCAGGTGCGGTGAGCGTCGTCACCTTGCCGTCCTGCCCCGTCATGCGGCCGCGCACATTCACGAGATACATTTCATCCGCCTTCACCGACGCCTGCGTCGCCGTGTCGGCTGTGAAATCGTAGGATTCGTTCTTCTCGTTCACGCCGCGCACGTGGGGCTCGATCATCTTGAGAGCGCCCTTCTCAAGCTCGATGGCGCGAACGCTGGCCGTGCCGCGTCCCTTGTCGACCGAAACGCGCAGGAAAGACGGCAGCGCATAAAGGCTGAGAATGCCCATCGCCATCAGCGGCAGCGCGATCCTCAGGACCCGCACGCGTTGCGAATGTCGCCGTGCGAGCCGGAATTCGCGGTCGCGGTCGACACCGCGTCCCGCTCCCCGCGCCATGCCGGGACTGCGGCCGAGGGGAGACGTGGTTGCAACCGCCATCGTTCACCCCCCGCTGCGCCGAGCAAGAAAGCGCGGCGGCCAGATGTCAGGCCGTATCGCGTTTCCGAACGGAAAACCGGCTCCCGCTTTTCCCGCAATTGCTCTAGTGATTGAAGACATCCGCGTCGTCATGCCAGCCTTTCAGGTCGAGTTCGGCGCGGTAAGGCAGGAAGCCGAAACAGGCCGCCGCCAGCTCGGATCGCCCTTCCCGGACAAGCAGCGCATCGAGCTTTTCCTTCAGGGCGTGCAGGTGAAGCACGTCGGATGCCGCGTAGCTGAGTTGCTCCGGCGTGAGTTTCGCCTGCCCCCAGTCGGAAGTCTGCTGCTGCTTCGACAGCTCGACGCCGAGAAGTTCGCGGCAGAGATCCTTGAGCCCATGACGCTCGGTGAAGGTACGCACGAGCTTCGCCGCGATCTTGGTGCAATAGACGGGACTCGTCTGCACGCCGAGATAATGCTGCATCACCGCGACGTCGAAGCGTCCGAAATGGAAGATCTTGAGAACCGCGGGGTTGGTGAGCAGCGCCTTCAGATTGGGCGCGTCGTAGCGACCCTTCTCAAACTGCACGAGATGCGCGTTTCCGTCGCCAGCCGAGAGTTGGACGACGCAAAGCCGGTCGCGGTGCGGCTTGAGGCCCAGCGTTTCCGTATCGATGGCGACGGAGGCGCCAAAGTCGATACCCGGAGGCAGATCGTTCAGATGCACGGTGATTGTCATGGTCTGGGCATTTCTTGAGGCACGAGCGGAAAACGGGAGGAGGGAGCCACAAACGCAAAGTCCACGCAAGACATAGTTTTTCGCAAATTTGGGTTGGCACCGAAACGGTCTTTCGAGACGTAACGGGTATAGATGACCCGTTACAACTTCGCCTTTCTAGCCTTTTTCTGAAAAGAGAGCCGTTCATGATTGCCCTTGCCCCGCTCAAGACGGCTCTGCCGGCCGCGCTCTTTTTCTTGTCGGCCGTCGGCGCAAGCCTAGCCGCACCCGATGACGGCCTCATCGAACGAGGCAAGTATCTGGCCACCATCGGCGACTGCGCCGCCTGTCATACCAGGCAGGGCGGCGAACCGTTCGCGGGCGGTCTCCAGATCCAGACGCCGTTCGGAAGCGTCACTACCCCGAACATCACGCCCGACAAGCGCACGGGCATCGGCGAATGGACCGAAGACGAGTTTTACCGGGCATTGCACGAGGGGATCGGCAAGCACGGACAGTATCTCTATCCGGTCTTCCCCTTCACGTCGTTCACCAAGGTCAGGCGCGATGACGTGAACGCCATCCGGGCCTATCTGATGTCGTTGAAGCCGGTGCATGCGCCGCGCGAAGCCAACAGCCTGGCCTTTCCCTTCGATATTCGTGAAACGCTGTCGGTGTGGCGCGGTCTCTTCTTCGTACCCGGCGTGTTCGAGCCCGACCCGGCCAGGAGCGAGCAGGTCAATTGGGGTGCCTATCTGGTCGAAGGGCTCGGCCATTGCGGCCAGTGTCACACGCAACGCAATCTGATGGGCGCGACCATACCGGGTGACGCGCTTCAGGGCGCGGCCGTGCAGGGTTGGTTCGCGCCGAACATCACCGCCGACATGACGCGTGGTATCGGCTCGTGGAGCGAACAGCAACTCGTCTCCTATCTGGCGTCGGGCGTCGCGCCGATGCGCAGCATCGCCGAGGGGCCGATGGCGACCGTCGTTCACGACAGCCTTTCAAAACTCAAGATCGAGGATCTTCGCTCGATCGCGGCCTATCTGAAGCAGACGCCCCCCCGCGCGGACGTCGCGGGCGGCTCGGTTGTGCCTGTTCCCGCGGGCGCAGCGGGCATCTATGTCAGCAATTGCGCGTCGTGCCACGGGCTTGACGGCGAAGGCTTCAAAGACAGGATTCCGCCGTTGTCGAAGAACGGCACGGTGAATGCCGAACAGCCCCAGGACATCATCAAGGCGGTCCTTGCCGGTCTCCCGGCTACGCAACAATATGGTCCGATGCCTTCTTTCGCGGCATATCTGAGCGACGGAGACATCGCGGCGGTGGCGAATTACGTCCGGTCGCGCTGGGGCAACAACGCTCCGACCGACGCCGACAGCTTCCTCGTGCGCGAGATCAGGCAGTCGACTCCCATCATGCTGGCTGGGGGCGAAGGCAGCACCCAATGCCCGCCGCCCTTGAACGAGAAGGAGCGCGTGGTGATGGATAAGGCCAAGGCAGAGGCCGGCGATCTCCTTCGGACGACGCAGGGAGGAAACCTGGTGCTGCGAATTCGGGAGATTCTGCCGAAGGTCAGGGCCGCAGTTCATCATGCGTCCGAAGCGGACATCGTGAATGGCCTGACAGCCGCGTTTTGCCCCGTCGTTGCGGATCGCGAGACGATGACGGTCGCACAGAAGCGGAACCTGCTCGATATCTTCGCGCAAATTACCTATGCCGAAGCGAGCGGCATGCTGGGCCGGCGTCCCTCGCGGCAGTAATGCGACCGCGCGAACTCAGGTCGAGACAGACACCGGCGCTGTCTTGACCCGTGCCATTTCATCCGAAACCCAGTCGAGAATGTGAGCCAGCGCCAGCATGGGCGGCACGCCGTGGTCGATGGCCTTCTCGAACCCCTCGATGACGGAAGAGCGAAGGGCATCGACCGCTTCTTCTTCTCCCACCACACGATCGGTGCCGGTGCGAAGCAGCGTCTCGAAAAGGTCGATCTCGATCTGCGAGGTTTGATGCATGAGCATTGGTTAATCCTCATTTTTTCAACAAATTACAAACTAGAGAAAACGCCAGTGGTTGACTACTGCCCGTCTTGCAAGCAGACAGACAAACAATCGTGTACCGATGCAATAAAAACACATAAAACTTGCACGACACTGGACTAACTCAACCCATGTTCAGAGTGACGCGAGTAAAACATCTTGTACTTATGATGCAGCGCTTAGAAAAGACGTGGGGCATGGCTCCGTTCGGACGTCTATTTGACTGGCGTTTCATGCCTGCTGGCGGCATTCTCTGACATCTCTCGCCATAGCATGCCGAGAGGTTGAAAAAGGCGCCGCGTCCCCAAGGCTCACGCTTCCCGCCGATATCCCGAGTTCTGAGCCTTCGCGAATACGATGCCAGGCCGCTGGCGGCATACACTTTTTCCCAAGTCCAAAACTCTCTTTAAGCTCAAAAGCTCTCTTTCAGCCGCGCATCCCTGGTTGAAAAAAAGCGCAAAAAAAAGCGGGGACCGACAGGCCCCCGCTCCGGGATTTCGTGGCGATTTGTCCGCCGTGCGTCAGTGTTTGACGTTGCGCCAGATCAGCTTCTTCGAAGTGTAGAGCAGACCGGCGAGAATGATCAGATAAACCAGCACCCATGCGCCGAGCTTCTTGCGGTCGGCCAGGGTCGGCTCAGCTGCCCACGCCAGGAACGCGGTCACGTCCTTCGCCTGCTGGTCGAGGGTGTTAGGCGTTCCGTCGTCGTAATCCACCGCACCGTCGGTGAGCGGCTGCGGCATGCCGATCTGATGGCCGGGGAACACGCGGTTGTAGCTCAGGCCCGGCAGCAGGTTGAAGGTTGCCGGCGGCTCCGTATATCCGTTCAGGAGAGCGTGCACATAGTCCGCGCCCTGCTCCTGATACTGCGTCAGGACGTCCTTAAGCATAATGAACGGAAAAGCGTACCACTCGACTTCCCGTTCGACCGTGCGGGCCTTCGTGATCAGCGACAGATCCGGCGGAACCGCGCCGTTCAAAGCTGCCGCAGCTTCCTTGTCGTTCTTGAACGGGCCGACGAACAGGTCGGACAGCTTCGCCGGACGCATGTTCACTTCG
Organism: Rhodomicrobium lacus; assembly: GCF_003992725.1. Classification (NCBI taxonomy): domain Bacteria; kingdom Pseudomonadati; phylum Pseudomonadota; class Alphaproteobacteria; order Hyphomicrobiales; family Hyphomicrobiaceae; genus Rhodomicrobium; species Rhodomicrobium lacus. The sequence continues at coordinate 40,038 of NZ_RZNF01000012.1, forward strand.
CCAGCATCGTTGAAGCCATCGGCAACCTGCTTCTGGGCGGCGTAAGCCTCGACCTCTTCCTTGGGCAGTTCGGGACCACCCGGCTGCGTGAGGTTGCGGTACGACAGGTGGGCCAGATTATGACAGTTCTGGCAAACCGTCTGGTACACCTTGAAGCCGCGGCGAAGCTGCTGCTTGTCGAAATAGCCGGAGAGGCCGCCAAAGGTCCATTCCAGACGCGGAACCTGGAAATGTTCCGCCGTCTCGGAGGCCGACGCCGGCGCGCTGACCGCCGTCACGGAGAGAACTGAGCCGATCACGAACGCTCCGAGCGAGCGGCGCACAAGGCTCGATGTCATCGTCGTCATTGTCTGGTCTCCTACTCGGCCGCCACGGGGCGCGTGCCACGGCCAGACCCGTCGTCCGATTTATGCGTGAAGGTGTCTGCGATCGAGTCCGGCTGCGGTTTCGGTGTCTCATAGATACCGACCACCGGCATGACGATCAGGAAGAAGGCGAAGTAGTAAAGCGTGAAGAACTGCGAAGCCAGCGTCGACGTCTCGGTGACCGGAACAGCACCCAGATAGCCGAGCGCAAGGCACGAGAACAGGAACGCCCAGAAGAACCAGCGGAAGATCGGCCGGTAGTTCAGCGAGCGCACGCGCGACGTGTCAAGCCAGGGGATGAAGAACAGCACGGCAATCGCGCCGAACATCGCAATCACGCCGCCGAGCTTGGACGGCACCGCGCGCAGGATCGCGTAGAAAGGCAGGAAGTACCATTCCGGCACGATGTGCGGAGGCGTCAGCAGCGGATTGGCGGGCACGTAGTTCACAGCGTCGCCGAGATAGTTCGGCGTGAAGAAGATGAAGTACGCGAAGAGGACGCCGAACACCGCGAGGGCGAAGAGATCCTTGGTCGTGAAGTACGCGTAGAAGGGCAGCGTTTCCTTCTCGACGTTCTTGACCTCGACGCCGGTCGGGTTGTTGGAGCCGACGACGTGCAACGCCCAGACGTGCAGCGCGACAAGACCGACGAGCACAAAGGGAAGCAGGTAGTGCAAGCTGAAAAGACGGTTGAGCGTCGCGTTATCGACGGAGAAACCACCCCAGATCCACTGCACAAGCGTGGTGCCGAGGCCCGAATAGATCGAGTCGAGCGACGAAAACAGGTTGGTGATCACGGTCACGGCCCAGAAGCTCATCTGTCCCCAGATCAGCGAGTAACCCATGAACGCCGTCGCCATCATGACGAGGAAGATCGCCACGCCGATCATCCACAGCACCTCACGCGGCGCCTTGTAGGAGCCGTAGTAGATGCCGCGGAAGATGTGGATATATACGGCGAGGAAGAACATCGACGCGCCGACCGCGTGCGCATAGCGAAGCAGCCAGCCGTAGTTCACGTCGCGCATGATCTTTTCGACCGAGTCGAACGCGAGCGCGGTGTTGGGTGCGAAGTGCATCGCGAGGATGACGCCCGTAACGATCTGGGCGACGAGCATGAACGCGAGGATCGCGCCGAAGGTCCAGAGGTAGTTGAGGTTGCGAGGCGTCGGGAAAGCCATGAAGTCCGCTATGAAGCGGATGATCGGCAACCGCTCGTCTAGCCAGCGTGTTACCGAGGTCTTCGGTTCGTATGTGGAAGCGTGGGACATTTCAGAAAAACCTTCTCGGAATGGCGGGAACTAGCCGATCAGAATCTTTGTGTCCGTCGTAAACTGGTACGGCGGGACGTCGAGATTGCGCGGCGCCGGTCCCTGGCGAATTCGCCCGGCGGTGTCGTACATCGAACCGTGGCAGGGGCAGAACCAGCCGCCATACAGGCCCCTGTCGTCGCCCGGGGCCTGGCCCTTCGGTACGCAGCCGAGATGGGTGCAGATGCCGATCAGCACGAGCCACTGTTCCTTGCCGGCTTTCGTGCGGTTTGCATCGGTCGCGGGCAGATCGGACGGCGCTCCGAGCACCTCCGCGTAGGGGTCTTTGAGGTCCGAAACCTGGACGGCCTGGGCCTTCTTGATTTCGTCAGCCGTGCGGTGACGGATGAACACCGGCTTGCCGCGCCAGAGCACGGTGATCGCACCGCCCTCCGGAACCGGCGTCAGATCGACGTCGATCGACGCGAGCGAGAGCGCCGACGCGTCGGGGTTCATCTGATCGATCAGCGGCCAGAGCGCGGCGGCCGCTCCGACAGCCGCGAATGCCGTGGTTGCGAGATAGATGAAATCACGGCGCGACACGTCGCCTTGATCACCGTCGTATGTTGTGGCCATCGGAAGTTCAACCTTGTAGGACGTTTTGCGGGAGCGAAAAAATCGTGCTCTTATGCATGCAATCGATTTCCGTGTCCATGGCACAATTTAGCTCGACCATCCACGGGGACCGCTCCTGATGCGTGTAGCTTTATATCAACCAGACATTCCGCAAAATACAGGCACGATCTTGCGGATGGCGGCATGTCTAAACGTCGCAGTCGACATCATCGAGCCTTGCGGATTCGATTTGTCCGACCGGGCGCTTCGGCGCGCAGCCCTCGACTATTACGACAAGGTGAGGCTGCAACGCCATGCTTCTTTTGAAGATTTCTTAAACGATATCAACATGAGCGGCAGAAGGCTGGTCCTTATGACGACGAAGGGCGCCACGCCCTATCACGATGTGTTGTTTCGCGAAGACGACGTAATTCTGGCGGGCCGCGAAAGCGCGGGCGTGCCGGAGAGAGTCCACGAATGCGCGCATTTGCGGGTCCGCATTCCCATGCGGGAAAGTCTTCGGTCGTTGAATGTCGCGGTGTCGATGGCCATGGTTCTCGGTGAAGCCCTTGGCCAGACTGGCGGTTTTTCGCATTTCCTGTAGAAAGGTGGCGATTCTATCCCTTCCCGGAACGCCAAGCGGCGGAGCGCCATGCCGAGACACAGCCAAACGCGCATATCTGACATGCCGAAAACGCAATCCTCGCCTTCGGAAAATTCCAATCCGTTCCACTCCGAGATGTCGAAGGCGCGTGTCTGGTTCGCTTCGCTGCGTAATGACATCTGCACGGAGTTCGAGCGGATCGAGGATGAACTGAAAAGCGGACCGCATGCCGGCCTGGCGCCGGGGCGCTTCGAGAAGACGCCCTGGCGGCGCACCGACCACACCGGCGAGGATGGCGGAGGCGGAACCATGGCGATGATGCATGGCCGCGTTTTCGAGAAGGTCGGCGTGCATGTTTCCACCGTTCACGGCGAGTTCGCACCCGAATTTCGCGCGGCGATTCCCGGCTCCGAGGCAGATCCCCGGTTTCGCGCGTCGGGAATTTCCCTGATTGCGCATATGCGCAACCCGAATGTGCCGACCGTGCACCTCAACACGCGCTTCATCGTGACATCGAAATGGTGGTTCGGCGGCGGCTCCGACCTGACGCCGATGCTCGCGAAGCGGCGGCGCGCGGAAGACCCCGACGTGCTGGATTTCCACGCCGCGTTCCGGTCCGCCTGCCTCAAACACCCTGTCGCCGATTACGGCCGCTACAAGGAATGGTGCGACGAATATTTCTATCTTCCCCATCGGCGGGAGCCGCGCGGCATGGGCGGCATTTTCTACGACTATCATAACTCCGGCAATTGGGATGCCGACTTCGCCTTCACGCAGGATGTGGGGCGCGCCTTCCTCGCCGTCGTGCCGAAGCTCATCCGGCGCAACATGAATGCGCCCTGGAGCGAGGCGGACCGCGACGAGCAGCTCGTCCGACGGGGTCGGTATGTCGAGTTCAACCTGCTTTACGACCGCGGCACGGTTTTCGGGCTGAAGACCGGCGGCAATGTCGATTCGATCCTGTCGTCGATGCCGCCCGTGGTGAAATGGCCGTGAGGCAGGAGCGAAATTGCTCGGCAATTATCCTCGCCGCCCTCAACCCGGCGCAGATCGGTTGTAACATCGATCACGCCGGGAATAAGCCACAAGGCATCGCGTAACAAAAACCTGTAGCTATTTGTATGGGGAACGAAGGTTGATTGATCTCGCACGACCTTTGCAGGGATAAGGATCGCTCGCACGACGCAAAATGCGTCATCGAATAATACGGCGGCGAGCACGTCGAATCCATCAAGATCGCGAATGGCGGAGAGCTGACGTGACTTGTTACGTCTATGCAAGCGGCGCCCTTTGATCTGGTAGTGAACGCCGCCCGCTCCTATCGCGTCAAACGCCTTGGCCGAGTTGGGCTCCTGTACCCAGCAAAGGCTTTGCAAAACAGATATTCGGCGAGATCGCCTGTCGGGTTATTGGCAGACCGCAGCACATTGCGATCCCTCAACTCATCAGAGACCGCCGCGTGAATGGCAAGCAGCTCGGCAATCGACTTGTCGCGCAAAAAATCCATCGCGTACGAGGTCTTGTGCAAAAAAGCATTTAGAAAGAACACTGTGGGGGTGTTGAATGGTCGGAGCGAGAGGATTTGAACCTCCGACCCCCGGTCCCCCAGACCGGTGCGCTAACCGGGCTGCGCTACGCTCCGTTGCCGCGCACTTTGCGGGCAATCGGCCCGCCCGTCAAGCATTGTAACGGGCCGATTTCATTATGACGCGCCGATCAGGACGAGACGACGCGCTTTTTCGCAGACGATGTTTTGGGCGCGCGTTTCGGCGCGGCATCGTCGGGCTTCGTCTTGGGAGATTCGGTCGACGCGGCCGCCTTCGGAGACGGCTCCTTCACGGCCTTGGTCGCAGGCTTGGCGACGTCCGCCTTCGCGGCTTTTGGCTTCGCTTCGACCTTCGGCGTCGCATGTTCCGGCGTGGCCTTTTCTTCGACGGGAGCGGCCTTCGCCGACGCCTTCGCAGGCTTAGGCTTCGCGCCGTCGTCAGCCTTGGAAGCGGCCGCCGCTTTCGCTCCGGCCTTCGCAGGCGCCTTCTTCGTCGCCACAGCCTTCACGGCGGGTGGTGGCGACACGACCTTCGCGAGACCGGCATTGATCCGGTCCTTCATGATGTTGCTGGCCTTGAAGACGATGACCCGGCGCGGCGTGATCGGAACGATCTCGCCGGTTTTCGGGTTGCGACCCACACGTTCGGATTTCTGGCGAAGGCCGAATGATCCGAAAGAAGAAAGCTTGATTGGCTCGCCACGCTCAAGCGCGTAAACGATCTGCTTGAGAACTAACTCTACAAGTTCAGCTGCCTCGTTGCGAGGTAGACCGACTTTTTCGAAGACTGCCTCAGCCAAGTCGGCTCGGGTCAGTGTTTTCCCGTTGAGCGCCATATGCGCCGTGTCCTCCCCAAAGAACGAAGCGCAGACAATGTTAACGCTCGGCCCGGACCATAGCAAACAGTAATCTTGTAAAAATCCCTTTGGAAACAGATATTTTTGGGCAAAAATGCCGCAGGGACACAGATTATTAACCTTATGTTGTGAAAGTTCGGGATCACCACCGAACAAGATTCGCGCCCCAGGTGAACCCGCCGCCCATTGCCTCGAACAGAACGAGGTCGCCGCGCTTGATGCGGCCGTCGTGAACCGCCGTCGAAAGCGCAAGCGGAATCGAGGCCGCCGACGTGTTGCCGTGCCTGTCGAGCGTGATGACGATCTTCTCCTCGGCTATGCCGACCTTCTTCGCCGTGCCGTCGAGAATGCGCTTGTTGGCCTGATGCGGCACGAACCAGTCGATATCGCTGGGACGGAGATTGTGAGCAGCGAGCGTGCGCTCGACCACGTCCGAGATCGCGTTGACCGCAAAGCGGAAAACCTCCTTGCCCTGCATGCGGAGATGTCCGACCGACCGGGTGGAGGACGGCCCGCCGTCCACATAGAGCTTGTCCTTGTGGCGCCCGTCCGAGAACAGCATCGAGCCGATGACGCAGCGCTCGCGCATCGGATCCTCGACCTGCGTCGCTTCAAGAACGACCGCGCCTGCGCCGTCTCCGAAGAGCACGCAGGTTCCGCGATCTTCCCAGTCGAGGATGCGGGAGAACGTTTCCGCGCCGATCACGAGACCGCGCTGGCCCTGCCCTGCCCTGATGAAATTGTCCGCCGTCGCCAGTGCGTAGGCGAAACCGGAACACACCGCCTGCACGTCGAAGGCGAAGCCGTGGGTGAGGCCGAGCGCCGCCTGGATCGTCGTCGCGGTCGATGGGAAGGTGTTGTCGGGCGTGGACGTCGCCAGAATGATGAAATCGATAGATTGCGGGTCGATGCCCGCGTGATCGAGAGCAGAGCGCGCCGCCGCGATGCCCAGGTCTGAGGTATTTTCGCCATCGGCGGCGATGTGGCGCGTCTTGATGCCGGTCCGCTCGCTGATCCACTCGTCCGACGTATCGACGATGCGAGCCAGATCCTGATTGGTAAGAACGCGCTCCGGGAGATACGACCCGCAGCCTAGGACGACCGATCTCGTTTGTTTCACTGGGCAACCGCTTTCAGGGCTTGTTCCGGTTTGGCCTGAAGAGAATCGTGGAAGCTCTCGACGCCGCGCTGAATATCAGCCACCAGGCCACTGGCTGCCATGTCGTAGCCCAGGTCGATGGCGCTTGCAAAGCCCACCGCGTCCGCACCGCCATGACTTTTTATTACAACACCATTCAATCCGACAAACATGCCGCCGTTCATGGTGCGCGTGTCCATTTTCGCGCGCAGCGCCTTGAAGGCCCCTTGCGCGAACACCGCGCCGAGCTTCGACATCAAAGAGCGCGTCATTGCGGCCTTGAGATAGGCGCCGATCTGCTTCGCGGTGCCCTCTGCCGTCTTGAGAGCGATATTACCGGCGAAGCCCTCGGTAACCACCACGTCGACAACGCCCTTGCCGAGGTCGTTGCCTTCAACGAAGCCGTAATACGTGATGGGCAGCCCCGGCGTCTTCAACGCCGCCGCCGCGCGCTTGATCTCTTCGAGCCCCTTCACTTCCTCGGAGCCGATGTTGAGAAGCCCGATCGTCGGCTTCTCCACCTGAAACAGCGCGCGCGCCAGCGCAGCGCCCATATTGGCGTTATCGACGAGCCCCTTGGCGGTCGCGCCGACATTCGCGCCGACGTCGAGCACGATGCTTTCGCTCTTGAGGGTCGGCCAGAGCGCGGCGATCGCGGGCCGCTCGATGCCGGGCAGCATGCGAAGGCAGAATTTCGACATCGCCATCAGCGCGCCGGTGTTGCCGGCGGACACGGCGGCCTGCGCCTCGCCCTGCTTCACCGCTTCGAGCGCCATCCACATGCTGCTCTTCCAGCGGCCGTAGCGCAGCGCCTGACTCGGCTTGTCGTCCATCGCGATGGCGACGTCCGAGTGAACGATTTTCGAGACGGCGGCCAGCGGCGAATCCTTCGACAGATGCGCGCGGATCTCGTCTTCGCGACCGAAAATGATGAACCGCGTCTCGGGATGCCGGATGAGCGAAAGCGCCGCGGCCGGTATCACCACGGACGGGCCGAAATCTCCGCCCATCGCGTCGAGCGCAATCGTGATTGGCGTTCCCATGCTTGAAACCAGAAGCCCCGCACTGGCCTGTCAGGCCTTAACCCTCTGCAATAGACGCGGCACCATACTGTATAACGGTTTTGTGACAACGAAAAAGATGGTCGCGATCCCGGTCTGCGTCTTCTTATCCATCCACGCCGTTGCCGGTCTTGGGCCGAAGGCGGATAAGCTCCGCGAAGGGATGCGCAAGGCTTTCGTCCGGCGCCTGCCAGTCGAGACTATCGCCCTCGTTGCGCGGATAGGGTTCGAGCGAAACCGAAAACAGTTCGCTGAGAAAAGCGCCGATAAGAATCTTGGTGCCCGATAGCGCCTCCGGCGGCTCGTCCTCGAAGGAAGGTTCTCCCTCGCTGTCACCCTCGATCAGCTCGGGCGGCCAGAACTCCACCTGGAAGCGCTCGTCGAGCTGCGCGGGCACGTCGGCAAGGTCGACCACGCTCGCCTGCACGACGTCGGCCTCAAGCCGTCCGCTGACCCGAAAGCGGCCGCCATTCAGGGGAATAACCTGAACGGTCGCCTTAAAGCTCTTGACCTCGCGCACGTCGGCGTAGGCGCCCAAAGCTTCGCGCTCCGCGGCGTCGGCTTCAAACGAGAGCGTCTCGACGGCACGCGTCAGCGTGTGCGTATCGACAGCCCAGACAAGCGGCGGTGTTTTCAGCATCGTCAGACCGCCTGCTTCAAGCCGTAGACTTCCGGGAAGTTCAGATGCCCCTGAAGGAGCATGTTGAGCGGCATTTCCCCGACATTCTTTATGGAGTGAAAGATATAGTCCGCGAGTTCGTCGGCGGCGACATCGGCGTTCTCGTCGCCCGACTGGAAGCTCTTCCAGATCGCCTCGGCGAGCGCGGCCTTGTTCTTCTGCTCGACGGCGTTCGTGTAGACCACAAGCTGGCGATAGAAGAGGTCGGCGATCTTGCGGACTTCCTGCGCCACGTAAGCGTCGGCAATCCCGAGATCGCGCACCATGCTGTCCATCTCGCGAACGAAAGCCTCGATGATTTCCTTGCCGAGCAGCTTGCCCTCGTTCGCCCCGAGCTTCAGGTTCTGCATGACGATGAACATGTGGATGACGAGCATGTCGAAGCGACCCGACAGCGTGTCAGGTACTCCGCATCGCACATAGAAAACCGGATTGCGCGACTGCGCGACTATCGAATCGTATATTTTCTCAGCGGCCTCACGGCGGGCTGAGCGTTCTGCAAACCAGCGGAACATCGTTCGGCCTGACTCCAGTTTTGCGCTCTTGGGGTAACCGTACCTTATAAAGCCTTAATCGCATCCAAAAAGGGTGCAATCACGTCGGGGTATGTTTGGTCAGAACGCGAGGCGCTGACGCCAAACAGCAAATTTGGGGGCGAAATGTCAAATCAATCCTCGAAGGATTTCGAACGAAATCGCCTTTGGGCGAAGGCGGTCGCGAGGGCTGTCGTGGTGTCGTCGGCTCTTGCCGTCGCAAGCATGACGCTTCAAGGCTGCGCGGGCAATGTCATCAAGCAGGGCCATCAGTTTCAGGAGGAAGACCTGAATCAGGTTCGCGTCGGCATGTCGAAGGACGAGGTCGTGCTGGCGCTTGGCACACCGGATACCCAGTCGGCCATCGCGGGCGGCACCTATTACTACATATCGCAGACCGCCGAGCAGCCGATGGCCTTCATGAAGCCGGAGGTGGTCGACCGGCGCGTTGTCGCCGTCTACTTCGACAAGAAGGACAAGGTCGAGCAGATCGCGAATTACGGGCTGAAGGACGGCAAGGTGTTCGACTTCATCCGCCGCGAAACGCCGGTCTACACGCGCGACCAGGGCATGCTGAAGGAAATCTTCCGCAATATCGGCGTCGGTCCGACGATTCCGGGTGTGCAGAAGTAGGTGAAGTAGCAGGTTGTTCGCGGAAATCGCTCGCCCCGTGCCGGACACGGGGCGAGAATTCTCTAGCGCACCTTCACGACAAGGCCGTCAGGGCCGTTCTCGACGTCGAGTCCCTGCCCCGCAGCCATCGAAGTCAGCCGCGCCGCGCCGCCTGGAAAATCGAACGCGATTGCGGCGCTCCTCGGGTTCACCGAGCGCAAATCCCAGTTCTGTACGCCCGGAAGGCCCTGAAGCTGGCGGCGGATCGTCTGCCACTCCTTCAGCCCGGAATAAAGCGCGGTCACCTGCAGCGTTTCCATGCTGCCGTCATAGGCCGCGGCGGAGGTCCCGTTATTGGGGACGGGGATGGTACCGCCATCGCCGTCAGACGCGGCCACCGGAGCCGCCGGCGCGGATGCATCGCGGGCGAGTTTCCAACGCTCCTGAACCGTGTCGAAGGCGAGGTCGGCCGCCGCGTCGAGCGCGGTCCCGTCGCCGCCGTCCTTCGCCCTGACCTTTCGCTGCACCGAGAACTGGCCGCCTGAATCGAGGCCGATCAGCTTCAGCGAAATGGTTTCGCCATCACCATCGGTTTCCGCGAGCGCGAACATGATCTGCTGCGTCTGATATTGCGTCTTCAGCGTTTCGAGGGTCGCGGCGGGACTTGCGATATAGGCATTCGCGATCGCCGCCGTGATGTCGGAGCGCGCGGGCGCGACTTTCGCCGGAACGAGCGCATGAGTGAGATCGAGCGAAGTCAGGGCCGTGCGCCATGCGTTGCGGTCGGCGGTTCGCGCGGCGCCGCCTTCGACATAAACCGGCACGATCAGGATTTCGGGACCGCGGTCGGTGATGGCCGAAACACCGTAGCGGGCGAGCAGCGCCTGCACGGCGCGCTCCGAGAAGCTCACGCCGAAAGTTGCGACATAGCCGGTGCCGCTCACGCCCTCGCCTCGCACATCCATATCGGACACAAGCCCTTCGATCTCGTTCAGCGCGAGATCGGGAATGCGCGACTGCGAGCGGTAATCAACGATGCGCGATACAAGCTTGCGGAAAGCGCGGCTCTGCGCTTGGCCTTGCGCGATTTTCTTCGCTTCGACCGCGTTCTGCGCCTCGGCCGAGGCCTTCACGTTCGACACCGCGAAGACGCTCGCCGGCCGCGTCTGTGCGCTTGCCCCGGCGGTGGCCATTCCCAGTCCAAAGCACGCGAGCGCGAACAACGCACCCGCCCTCGTCAACGCCCTCTTCATCGCCATGAAAGGAACTCCCCGCTCGAAAGGCATTTGTGGCGCTTGTGTATCATGCGGCTAAAATGCTAGTGGTCCGATTTCGGCATTTGCCTCCGTTTGCAGCACCCTCGCGAGCAAATGTCGACCACGAACACGTGTGATTCGGTGGAGCTTTTGGATTTGACATTTGACGAAGTGCTTGCGGCGGACGGTACTCAAATGTCAAATTCGCTCCACAAGCCCTCTCATAAATGGTGGACCACGCCCCTGGCAAGCTTTTGCCGGGGCAGCGAGGCGGCCCTGCGGCGGAAAGCATGACAACGGATTCGGACGGTTCTTATAAAAGCGCTGGCGTCGACATCGACGCGGGCGAGGCGCTCGTCGAGCGCATCAAGCCGCTGGCGAAGGCAACGGCGCGAGCGGGCGCGGGCGCGGCGCTCGGCGGCTTCGGCGGCCTTTTCGACCTGAAGGCGGCGGGCTTCACCGATCCCGTGCTCGTGGCGGGCAATGACGGCGTCGGCACCAAGCTCAAGATCGCCATCGAGACGGGCCTTCACGACACGGTCGGCATCGATCTCGTCGCCATGTGCGTGAACGACGTCGTCGTGCAGGGCGCGGAGCCGCTCTTCTTCCTCGACTATTTCGCATGCGGTCGCCTCGATGTCGACACGGCGGCGGCCATCGTTGCTGGCATCGCCGAAGGCTGCAAGCGCGCGGGCGCGGCGCTCATCGGCGGCGAGACGGCGGAAATGCCGGGCATGTATGCCGATGGCGACTACGACCTCGCGGGCTTCGCTGTCGGCGCGGCGGAGCGCGGCTCGCTGCTGCCACGCGCCGATATCGCGGCCGGGGACGTGGTGATCGGCCTCGCCGCCTCGGGTGTGCACTCGAACGGCTTCTCGCTCGTGCGCAAGATCATCCGCGATCACGGCCTGTCCTTCGCCGACCCCGCCCCCTTCGATCCCGCGCGCCCGCTCGGCCGCGCGCTGCTCGACCCCACGCGCATCTATGTGAAGCCCGCGCTCGCCGCGCATCGGACCGGCCGCGTGAAGGCGTTCGCGCATATCACCGGCGGCGGCCTTCCCGGCAACGTCAACCGCGTGCTGCCCGAATCGCTCGCCGCGCGCATCGACCTCGACGCGGTGCCGTATCTGCCGGTGTTCCGCTGGCTGTCGGCGGCGGGCGGCGTGGCGCAAAGCGAAATGCTGCGCACGTTCAACTGCGGCGTGGGCTTCGTGGCAGTGGCCGCGCGCGAGGATGCGGGCGCGGTGATCGATGCGTTCACGGCGGCGGGCGAAAGCGCGTTCGTGCTCGGCGAGATCGAGGCGCGAGAGCACCTCATTCGTAATGAGGAGGCCGAAGGTTCCCCGCTCGGCCCGCAGGTTCTGTTCTCCGGCTCGCTTGGTGGCGCACGATGACCGCGAAAAAACGCGTCGGCGTGCTCATCTCGGGGCGCGGCTCTAACCTCGTCTCGCTGATCGAGGCGGCCCGCGCGCCAGACTTCCCGGCCGAAATCGTGCTCGTGCTCTCGAACAAGGCGGACGCGGGCGGCCTTGAGCGTGCCGCCGACGCCGGCATCGCGACGCGCGTCATCTCGCACAAGGGCCTTGCGCGCGAGGCGTTCGACGAGGCGATGGTGGCGGCGCTCCGCGAGGCGGGCGTCGAGATCGTCTGCAACGCGGGCTTCATGCGGCTGCACTCGGCGGTGTTCGTGCGCGCCTGGCATGGCCGCCAGCTCAACATTCACCCCTCGCTCCTGCCGTCGTTTCGGGGCCTCCACCCGCAACAGCGCGCCATCGACGCGGGCGCGCGCATCGCGGGCGCGACCGTGCATTTCGTGAGCGAGGAGATGGACGCAGGGCCGATCATCGCGCAGGGCGCGGTGCCGGTGCTGCCTAGCGACGACGAAGACGCGCTCTCCGCCCGCATCCTCGCGATGGAGCACCGCGTCTATCCGCTGGCGCTCAGGCTCGTGGCGTCCGGCGCGGCGCGGCTCGAAGGCGACCGCGTGGTGTTCGCGGACGGCGCGCCCCCGCCGTTCTTGTTTTAGCGAATAGTTACTCTCCCCATTGCGAACCTAAGCAGTTTCTGGCTTAACCAGTGCCGGGGGCGATGCCGTGCGGCCGCGCGGCGCGAGGGGGACCGCCATGAACCAGGACGAGACGATTGCGCTGTTTCTGGAGTGCGAGGCAAAGCGCAAGGAGGCGTTCGAGGCTGCGCTAGCTGACGGAAAAGGCGAAGGCCACGCCCGCAGGATAGCCCATCAAGCAGCCAAGGCGCGCTGGAACGAATGGGCGAACGGCATGCTCGCCGAGCGCAAGGCGTTGGAAGCGGCGGGGAAGTGGGCGGCGGAGAAAAACCGGTTCGGCGAACTTGAACCGCAAAGCGACGATACGCGCCAATGGCTTGAAAAAGCCTCCGTCGATTTCTCCCACTGTTCCTTCTTCATAAGGAAGGAAGCCAGAATAGAAGACGCTAAGAGAGAACGGAAGAGGGTTGACGACTCGCTTCTTGTTTATGCGGAGAGAATTACCTTCAGTGGTTTCGTGTTTCCCGGAGGCGCCTCGTTCTGGTGCGCGACCTTTCAAGCCTATGCCCACTTCTCAAACACGATCTTCAGTGACTACGCTTCCTTCTCAAGCGCCACCTTCAACGGCGGAGCCGACTTCCAGAGCGCAAAATTCAACGGCTACGCGTTCTTTCAGAAGGCGACCTTTTCCGGCGATGCTATCTTCGCACATGCAACCTTTTCCGCCTACGCACTCTTCTTGACAACAAATGTTTCCGGCGATGCCTCCTTCTTTAGCGCGACCTTTTCGGGCAACAGCAGGTTCGACGATGCGCGGTTCAGGAATAACGCGATCTTCAAGCTTGCCGGATTCAGAAAATACGCCTCGTTCGAGCGCGTAACCTTCGAAGGCCCGGCCTCCTTCTCCGCCATTCGAGGCGACAGCGGCTTCACCATGGCAGGGGCGAGGTTCGATAAGGTGCCGGATTTCATCCAGGCGCATTTCGAGGAAGCGCCGCGCCTCGACAATATGAAAGTAAGTTCGGAGCGCAATTCCGACTTAGCGGGCAACGAACAATGTGCCCGATGGCGCGCCTTGAAGCACCTCGCGATACAAGCACACGACACCGACCGCGAGCTGGAATTCAACGCCCAAGAAATCACCGCCGAGCGCATGGCTGCGCTATCGAGCGGAAAAGCATGGTACGGCGGGGTTCGCTCGATAGCGAGTTTTCTATACCGCTGGACCTCTGATTATGGACGATCTCTGACCTTGCCTTTCGCTTGGTGGGGCGCCGCAATCGCCATCTCCGCGTCCTTCTATCTCAGTCAAACACCGGCTGTTCAGCGTGACCTTGAACTGAAAGATACTACTGTCGTGTTCGAGATCCTGCGCACGGTCGGATACGCGTCATCAAACTCTGTACAATGCTTCAATCAAGACGGCTTGGAACTAAATAAGAGCGCCATCGGCGGCCTGATCGATGGCTTCCGCGACACGACGAGCGCACGCGCCGAAGCGCTCCACCTCGCGTTCCGCAACGCATTCATCGTGCTCGACGGGTCGAGCGAGGCGGCGCACCGCACCTATGGCTGCCTCTACGGCGTGGAGCTTTACGGCGGGTCGAACCCGGTCGCGGTGGTGCCGAGCGCGGTGTCGACCGCGAGCGCCGTGCAGAAGCTGTTCTCGGCGCTGATGATCTTCCTGTTCGGCCTCGCGCTGCGCAACATGCTGAAGGTGAAGTGACGCGCCGCCGCCGAGTTCAGGCGCGCGCCTCGCTGAGCGTGGCTTCGGCTTCCGCTTGCGGAGCGGCGGGCGGCGTGGCCGTCTCCCAGAAGCGCGCATGCCACGCCAGCACGCGCGGGTTCATGAGGCGGACGAAGCGCTCGGGCCAGAGCGTGGCGAGAAGCGCCATCGCGCAGAATCCGCCGGGCAAGCGCGGGGCGGGGCCTGTCGCACTCCACGCGTGCTGGCTTCCAAGCGGCTCGAAATGCCCCTGCCCCAGCGGACGGCGCAGAAGCCCGAACCGCGCCACATAGGCGCCCGCGTCGATCACCACCCAGGCCGCGAAAGCCTGCACGAACAGCGCCATCACCCCCCGCGCGCCGCCGAGGAGAAACGCGGCCTCGATCAGCACGGCATAGGCGATGAAGGCGCGCAGGAACGCGTTCGAGAGGCTCAGCGTGGAGCGGCCTTCCGCGTGGAGCCGCTCCTCTTCCGCGTCCCAGGCCACGAACAGGCCGATGAAGGTCGAGCGGAGGAAATAGCCGTAGAAACCTTCGCCGATGCGGGGCGTGGCGGGGTCCTTGGGCGTCGCGGCGCGCGCATCGTCTTCGCCGCCATGGCGGAGCGCGAAGGAGCCGTAGAAGATCGGCCATGTGAGGAGTTCGGCACACGCGCGGTTGAAGCGGCCGCCGCGTCCGAGGAGCGCATGGGCGGATGCGCCGCCAACGCCTCCAGTTGCAAGGCCGATCCCGATGGCGGCGACGAAAAGCGCCGAGCTGCCGAGCGTGTCCGCGGACGCCGGGAGACCGAGCACCAGCGCGAACTGAATCGGCACCCACACGAAGGCGAAGACACGCTGTATCCGGCTCGCGGGCGCGGCGCGCGCGCATAGCCCGAGGACGTGATCCGCTGCCGGAACGAGCAGGAGGCCGTAGAGGACGAAAGCCGGCAACCACGGCCCGCCGTAAAGCAACGCCAGCGCGGCGAGCGGCACGAAAGCGAGCGAAACGAGAACGGGGAGCGCGCGCATGCAGAAATCCCGTGTCGGCAACCGGCTGGCAGCGGCACCGGTTGCGTATGCCTCGAACGAAAGGCGTCTCGCACAAAGGCGGGAGCCTTGCGCGACCTTAGCGCAGCCTTGCGGCGCCGTAAAATATTCGCGAGGCGGCATGGCGCGGGACGTCCACGCTCTCGGCGAGCAGACCGAAAGCGCCGGTCGATCGCGCCCGTCTCACCGCTTGCGCACGAATACCGTGCCCGCCGAATAGCCCGCTCCGAAGCTGCAAATCAGCCCCGTATCGTCGGCCGCGAGATCGTCGGAATGCTTGTGAAAAGCGATGATGGAGCCCGCCGACGACGTGTTCGCGTATTCGTCGAGGATGATGACGTTCTCGCCCGCCTCCGGCTCGCGACCGAGCACGCGCTGGCCGATCAGGTGATTCATGTTGATGTTCGCCTGATGCAGCCACAGCCGCTTGAGCCGATGCGTGTCGATGCCGATATCGGCGGCGTGTTCGGCGATCAGCGCCGACACCATCGGCACCACCTCCTTGAACACCTTGCGGCCCTGCTGCACGAAAAGCTTGTCCGCCAGGTCGCGCCCCTCGGGCCAAGCGCGGTTGAGGAAGCCCGAATTGTTGCGGATGTTGTTGGAGAATTGCGTCTTGAGCCGCGCGCCGAGAATATCCCAGCCGCCCGCCGCCTCGTCGCCGCGCTCAACGATGACGGCGGTGGCGACATCGCCGAAGATGAAGTGGCTGTCGCGGTCGCGGAAATTCAGATGGCCCGAACAAATCTCGGGGTTCACCATCAAGACCGCGTCGGCGGAGCCGGTCGCCACATAATCCGCCGCCGTCTTGATGCCGAAGGTTGCCGACGAGCAGGCGACGTTCATGTCGAAGGCGAAGCCGTGAAGACCAAGCGCGGCCTGCACCTCGATCGCCATCGCGGGATAGGACCGCTGCATGTTCGAGGCCGCGCAAAGCACCGCGCCAATGCGTTCGCGCGGCTTGCCCCATCGCGCAAGCGCGTCTTCGGCGGCCTTCACGGCCATCTCGGCCAGCAGCGATAGCTCCTCGTTCGACCGCTCCGGGATGACGGGACGCATCACGGCAGGATCGAGAATGCCCGACTTCTGCACCACATAGCGCGACTTGATGCCGGACGCCTTTTCAATGAATTCGGCCGACGACGGCTGAAGCGCCGCGATGTGTCCGTTCGCGATTGCCGCCGCATTGTCCGCGTTGAACAGCGCGACATAGGCATTAAACGCCTCGACCAGCTCCTCGTTCGAAATGCTCTCGGGGGGCGTGTAAAGGCCGGTCGCGGCGATGACGGCAGAGCGCAAAGGCGGGCTCCTGTGAGATTGGGGCGCTGGAGCGGCCTTGCCGCCCGTCGACTCCCGGCTGGTCCAGTCTCCACCGTTACAGCGAGCGTGCCTCTGTCGTCCAGAGCGCCTTCCGATCTATGCCGCCGCGCGAAAGGTCGCGGCGGGGTGCGTACCCCCGTTGAGTCTGGCCTAAAATCTGAATAAAAAACAAATGTGGTTGCCAGCGGCTGCTCGGACCCCCTAAAACCGCTCCATGCGATGGCCGACCTCCTTCCTCACCAGGAACCTTCCGATCATCGGCGGGGATAATTCCCTCTCCCGCTTTCCCTCAGGGCGCAATCCGACGGTACGGATGTTTGCGCGGTATGCCGGGTCGGCGCTGGTTGCTACCGTTCTCATCGTGCTTGCGCTCGCTCCCTACGCCAGCTCGCTCGTCGAGCAATGGTCGCGCCACGATGTGGAACTTCGCTCGCGCCTTATCTTCAACTCGGTCCGCCATAGCCTCACGGAGCTGCTCGCAGCGAACGACAAGGCGGGTATCGAAGATCTGTTCGCTCGCGTCGAGAACGACGACCGCGTGCTGGGCCTCGGCTTCTGCGTGGATCCGGGCGTGCTGCGCTTTCAGACCAAACTCCTGCCGTCGACCTTCTCGTGCAAAAAGGCTGCAAGATCGGAAACAGCGAGCTTCTCGTCGCTCACGGACGAAGGAGCCCATCTGATCGCGGCGACCTTTCCTATCGCGGTGAGAAACACAAAAGGCCATCTCGTCATCCTGCACGACCTGAGCTTCGCAACGAAGCGCAGTGCCGAAGCACGCACTTTCCTGACCGCCGCGCTTGTCGGCATCGTCCTCGTGGCCACGCTGCTTGCGACCCTTGGCGCGCTCGCTGTTGTGCGGCGCTGGATGATTGGCCTGCGAGAGTCGCTTTCCAGCGCCGCGCTGGGCCATAACCTCGAAGAAATGACAAGCAGGCTGGGACCGATCGGCGAGGAACTGCGCCTCGCGCTTCGCAAGATGGATCTCAATCGCGTCGCGCCGGTCGATACCGAGCGCACCGACTGGACTGCCGAAACGATCCGCGAGGTGATGAACGGCGAACTCGCCAACGCGCAGGTCATCGTCGTTTCGAACCGCGAGCCCTACATCCATAATCGCGAAGCCGACGGCATCAAGCTGCAAATCCCCGCTTCGGGCCTCGTCTCGGCACTTGAACCGGTAACGCGCGCTTGCGGCGGGACGTGGATCGCACACGGCAGCGGCAGCGCCGATCACGAAACCGCCGACGCCCGAGGCCGCATCCGCGTGCCGCCGGATAATCCGGGTTACACGCTTCGGCGCGTCTGGATCAGCGAGCAAGAGCAGGAAGGCTACTATTACAGCCTCGCGAATGAAGGGCTTTGGCCGCTCTGCCATATCGCCTTTGTTCGCCCGACATTCCGCGCGGCCGATTGGGACACCTACCGCGCCATCAACGAGCGCTTCGCGAAGGCCGTTGTCGACGAAGCGACGACGGACTCACCCATCGTGCTCGTGCAGGACTATCATTTTGCGCTCCTTCCACGGATGGTCAGGGAGCGGCTGCCGAAAGCCACGATCATCACCTTCTGGCATATCCCGTGGCCGAATTCGGAGACCTTCAGCATCTTTCCGTGGAAGGAAGAAATCGTTCAGGGGCTCCTGGGAAGTTCCATCGTCGGGTTCCATACGCAGTTTCACTGCAACAATTTCATCGAAACGGCGGACCGGTTCATCGAAAGCCGCATCGACCGCGAGCACGCGTCGATTACGTTGTCCGGGCGGGAAACCTTCATCAGACCCTACCCCATTTCGATCGAATGGCCGCCGGCTGCGCTCGGTGGGCAGAAGCCGGTGGCGGAATGCCGGTCGGCGGTCAGGGAACGGCTCGGCATCCCGGCCGAGACTCATCTCGCCGTTGGCATCGAGCGTTTCGATTACACGAAAGGCATTCTCGACCGGATGCTGGCCATCGACGCCCTTCTGACGGCCCATCCTGAATGGAAAGGGCGGTTCGTCTTCGTGCAGGCCGCCGCTCCGACGCGGAGCAAGCTGCCCGCATATGCCGCGCTTCAGGCTGAGGCGCAGCGGCTCGCCGCGGAGATCAACGACCGCCACGGCGTCAATGGTGTCGCCCCGGTGCGCCTCGTCATTCGCCACCACGATCCCACGGAGGTGTTCGAGCTTTTCCGCGCGGCCGATGTCTGCATCGTTTCAAGCCTCCATGACGGCATGAATCTCGTTGCCAAGGAATTCGTCGCGTCGCGTGACGACGAGCAGGGCGTGCTTGCGCTTTCGACCTTTGCGGGGGCTTCGCGAGAGCTGTCAGAAGCGCTCATGGTCAATCCCTACGATCCGCACTCCATGGCTGTTGCCATCGAACGGGCGCTCACGATGCCCCGCGCCGAGCAGCGCGAGCGCATGCGGCTTATGCGGGATCTCATCCGCAGTCGGAACGTTTATCGCTGGGCCGGACAGATGCTTCTCGATGCGAGCCGACTGCGCAAGAAACAGTACGTTCTCGAAATCGCGGCCCTGCATCAGAAGGGCGGCAAGGGCAGGTCTTAGCAGCGGAGCTTTTATCTCGCCTGCCAGCCGCTTTACCGACGCAAATGGGAAAAGCTGGAGCGGGTAGCGGGAATCGAACCCGCGCTAGAAGCTTGGGAAGCTCCTGTGATACCATTTCACCATACCCGCGACGGGGAACCGCAGCGTTCGGCTCTCCGGTGGCCGATATCCGGCCAGCCGACAGATTAGCATCGGCGGCGCGCTTTGCAACAGCTTCGGCGGCTTATCCCGCCTTGCCTGCGTCGAAAATGCCCCGTCAGGCGACGCCGACGCGCAACAGGTCGTGGATGTGAACGATGCCGACCGGCACGCCGTCCTCCACAACGAAAAGCGCGGTGATCTTCTTCTCGTTCACGATCTGAAGCGCGGCGCTGGCAAGCATCGTCGGCGTGATCGTCTTCGGGTTGCGCGTCATGATGTCGGCGGCGCGGCGGCCCAGGAGATCGCCCGCCATGTGGCGGCGCAAATCGCCATCGGTGACGATGCCCGCGAGCTTCCCCTCCGCGTCCACCACGCCGAGGCAGCCGAACGCCTTCTCGGTCATGGTGACGAGCGCGGCGCTCATCGGCGCGTCGGCACCGGCAAGCGGCATCCGCTCGCCCTTGTGCATGATGTCGGCCACGTGCTTGAGGTTCGCGCCGAGCTGCCCGCCGGGGTGAAACACCTTGAAATCGGATGCCGTGAAGCCCCGCCCTTCCAGCAGCGCGATGGCGAGGCAATCGCCGAGCGCGAGTTGCGTCAGCGTCGAAGTGGTCGGCGCGAGACCGTGCGGACAAGCCTCCTTCACGGGCGGAAGCTGAAGCACGATATCGGCAGCCTTGCCGAGCGCGCTCTCGCGCCGCGAGGTCAGCGCGATGAGCGGCACGCCGAAGCGGCGCGAGTAAGTGAGGATGCTCGCCAGCTCCACTGTTTCGCCCGACCACGACAGCGCGAGGATGATATCGGCCGCCGTGATCATGCCCAGATCGCCGTGGCTTGCCTCCGCAGGATGAACGAACTGGGCGGGCGTGCCGGTTGAGGCGAGCGTGGCCGCGATCTTCTGGCCGACATGGCCGCTCTTGCCCATCCCGGTGACGATCACGCGTCCCCGGCAGGCGTGGATCAGCGCGACGGCGCTCTCGAAATCGGAGGCCAGGCCGTTGGCGAGCGAGGCCCGAAGCGCGAGAAGACCGTCGAGGCCGCATTCGAGCGAGCGACGCGCCACCGCGGCAGCCGAGCCCGGCTCCGGCAACGCCTCGTCCGCGTTCATATTTCTGTCGGCGCCAATGCCGATCCGTGCCGCCGATTGAACCATCGCCGCCCCCTTTTTCCTGTCGCCGTTCAGGCTTTGTTAAGCAGCAAATGCGGTCGCATCAAGAAAAGCCGAGCCTCGCGACATTGTTTGAACCCGGCACGTCGGCGGGAGACCGCATAAAAAGTCAGGATGCAGCCGAACGCCGGAACAGGACGCCTTCATTGACGAGGTTCTAGAGAAGGGCGAATACCGGAACGCCAGCGAAGCGATGCGTGATGCCATTCGCGCGTGCAGCAGCGCCGCACGCTGGAATCTCTCAGGCTCGACAAGCTTCGACTAAGCATTCAAGCAGCGTCGCGGCCCGCGAACGCGGCGAGTATGATGAGGTCGACGACGCAGACCTCGACACCTATCTCGATGACCTTGCCGCGCCGGCGTCTCGTTGATCCCGCATGGCGCGCTATCGGCTTTCCGAACCCGCTAAGGCCGACATCGCTTCGATCCTTAGGACCAGCGAGGAGCGCCACGGTCGACAGACCCGCATCCGTTATAGCGCGCTGCTCACCGCCGCGATGCGGCGCGTCGCCACCGAACCCGACGGCGTTTCGACAGCCAATCGAGACGAGTTGCCCGCGAGGGAGTTTACTGCGGCCTTTCTACGCTGGGCTTTCTTCCGCATCATGTTGCGAAAGCTTTGCAGGAAACATGATGATTCCGGATGGATTCTTACAAGGAGGACCAATCCGGCTTTTCCGCAATAACGAGCCTGCCTCTCGGAAGCGTAGGCATAACCCTCTCGAAGCTGCAATCGGATTATGGCCAGGACTCTAAAACCCAGTTGCTGAATTTCGCCGCAGCAAACCGCACAGTCGCGAGTTATTCTTCCCCGGCTTTTGGCTCACCGCTCAGTGCGACATCCACTTTCGAGACACGAGAACGTGAACGCGGGGGTGCGAACAATCAGCGACGTGTTGAACTTGCGCACTCGGTGCCGCTCATGCGCTGGCACGGAAATGAAACTTGGAGGCCGAAATCTCCATGGGCATCGTTCGCTTCGCGCTCCGCTTTCCCCATACTTTCTATGTCCTCGCAATTCTTATCGTCTTCCTCGGCGCAAACGCCATCCTGACGACACCCAAAGACATCTTCCCACAGGTCAACATTCCGGTGGTGTCCGTCATCTGGCAATATACCGGTCTAAGCCCGGAAGAGATGGAAGCGCGTGTCGCGACCTATAGCGAGTTTTCGATAAGCTCGAACGTGACGGGTATCAAGAACATCGAGTCGCAGACGCTCGAAGGCATCGTGGTCGAGCGCATTTACTTCCAGCCGAACGTCAACATAGAGCTGGCAATCGCGCAGATCGTATCCGCCTCAAACTCGATCCGCGCCCTGATGCCACCCGGAATCCAGCCGCCGATCGTCGTCCAATACAATGCTTCGAGCGTGCCGGTGCTTCAGCTCGTCCTGTCATCCGACACGCTCAACGAGCAACAGCTCTACGATTACGCCCTCTACCGCGTTCGTCAGGCGCTTGCCCCCATTCCGGGACTTACATTGCCCACTCCGTACGGCGGCAAGTTTCGTCAAATCATGGTGGACATTGATCCGGTTGCCCTGCTTGCGCACGGCCTGCGTCCGACAGACATTGTAAATGCCGTCAATGCCCAGAACCTCACTGTTCCGGCCGGCGACGCCAAGATCGGCGACCGGCAGTATATCGTCAGCGTCAATTCCCAGCCGCCCAACATGGAGGCGCTGAACAACATTCCGATCCGGCAGGTGAACGGCGCGACCATCTATCTGCGCGATGTCGGCAATGTCCGAGACGCATGGGCCGTGCAGCAGAACATCGTGCGCGCCGAAGGCAAGCGCAGTGTACTCCTGACCGTCATCAAGAATGGCGATGCTTCCACGCTTGACGTTGTGAACGGCGTCAAGGCGGCGCTTCCCGCGATCCGGGCAGCCGCGCCACCCGGAATGGAAATCAAGGAACTGTTCGATCAGTCGGTTTTCGTCTCGAACTCCATCGACGGAGTCTTGCGCGAGGCAGCGATCGCGGCGGGGCTCACGGCGCTGATGATCCTTGTTTTTCTTGGAAGCTGGCGGTCGACGCTGATCGTGCTGATCTCGATCCCGCTGTCCATTCTGACATCCATTGCGATCCTCTCCGCGCTCGGCGAAACGATCAACACCATGACGCTCGGCGGACTGGCGCTCGCTGTCGGCATCCTCGTGGACGACTCGACCGTTACCATCGAAAACACGCATCGCGTGCTCGAAGAAGGCATGGAATACGACAGGGGGATCGAGGAAGGCGCGGCGGGCATAGCGCTGCCGACGCTTGTCTCGACGCTGGCGATCTCCTGCGTGTTTGTGTCGGTGGTCTTCCTGCAGGGCGCGCCGCGCTACCTGTTTTCGCCGCAGGGCTTCGCGGTCGTTTTCGCCATGCTTGCATCATACGGCATCTCGCGAACGCTTGTGCCGATCGTCAACCGCTTCCTTCTGCGAAAGGAATACGAGCCGGGCTATCGTGAGAGCCTCGGCGTCTTCGGCCGGTTTTCGGATTTGTTCAATCGCGGTTTCGAAAATTTCCGCAATTTTTACGCCTGGCTGCTCGAAGGCATTATTCGGGCCCGTTTCGTGATACCCGTGATCGCACTGGCGGCCCTGACGGGGGCCGGTTATCTCGCGACCTTTGTCGGGCGCGACTTTTTCCCGACCGTCGATGCGGGGCTGATCCAGCTACACGTGCGCGCCCCGGCGCGCATGCGCATCGAGGATACGGAGAAGTATTTCCAGCGCATCGAGGATCGCATCCGGGATTTGATCCCGGAATCCGAGCGCGATCTCATCCTCGACAACATCGGCCTCCCCGCGCGTGCCTATAATCTTGCCTTCACCGACGGCAGCACCATCGGGGTGAACGACGGCCTCATCCAGATCTCGTTGAAGGAAGGCCACCGGCCGACCAGCGAACACATCGCCCGGCTGCGGCGCGAATTGCCCGAAGCTTTTCCGGACGTATTGTTTTACTTCCAGGCCGCCGACATGGTGACGCAGATCCTGAATTTCGGCGTGGCGACGCAGATCGATTTGCAAATCCAGGGCCGCGATCCGCAAAACGTCGAGCTTATCAAGGAAGCGCTCAAGCGGATGTCCAGCATTCCCGGCGTCGTGGACTCGCACATTCATCAGGAGCTTGACGCGCCCAACCTCTACTTCGACATCGACAGGAGCCGCGCACAGGGGCTGACACTTCAGGCGTCCCAGATCGTCAGCGACATGACCATCAGCCTCAGTTCATCGCAGCAGGTCTCTCCAAACTTCTGGACCGACCCGGCCCAACAGAACCCTTACTACCTCGCGGTGCAGACTCCGGAGCGCCTCGTCTCCACCGTGAACGATTTGCAGAACACGTCAATCGCCGCTGCGGGAGGGAGCGCGCAATCTCCCATTCCGAACACGCTCGGCAACGTGGCGACGATGTCCCGGCGCTATATCCCGTCGGTCATCAACCACAACAACGTGAACCCGGTGTTCGACGTTTATGCGAGTGTCGCAAGCCGCGATCTCGGCAGCGTCTCGTCCGCAATTAACAAGATCATCGAGGACATCAAACCGCAGCTGAAGCCTGGCAACACGATTTCGTTGCAGGGGCAGGCGGCGAGCATGGATTCGGCGTTCAGCCGCTTCACCATCGGGCTCCTCTTTGCCGCCGTGTTTGTTTACCTCCTCATGGTGGTAAACTTTCAGGACTTCCTCGATCCCCTTGCTGTCATCCTCGGCCTTCCGGGCGTGGCTTGCGGAATTGTGCTGATGCTGTTCGTCACGGGAACCACGCTCAGCGTTCCCTCGCTCATGGGGGCGATCATGGCGATTGGCGTCGCATCGGCGAATTCGATCCTGCTCGTCACTTTCGCGCGCGAGCGCCTTCTGGAAGGCATGCACCCGATGGAGGCAGCCGTGGCGGCTGGCCGAACACGCCTTCGACCGGTGCTGATGACGGCGAGCGCGATGATCGTCGGCATGCTGCCGATGGCCCTCGGCGGACCGGGCGAGGAGCAGAATGCCGTGCTGGCTCGAGCCGTCATCGGCGGTCTTCTCGTGGGGACGGTTACAACGCTTCTCGTCGTCCCCTACATCTACACCACCATCCACGCCTTGAAGGAGCGCGTCCAAGGCCCGCAACAAGGCGGCAAACGCCTGAGCCGAGACGACACCCCGATGGCGCAGCACGGAGGTACCGCATGAACGAATACCGAAGCGGCGAATTTGGCACGGCGAACCGCGATGGCGAGCGCCATGACGAGAACCGCGAGGTGGGTAGCCCCGACGAAGCAAACTCCGTGCGCCTCGAAGCGGACGGAGCAAAACAAACAGGCCAAGGCGCCCCCAAAAGATATTGGGGGCGCCGCATCGTCCTGGCGATTGTCGTTCTTGTCGTGGCTGGAGCCCTCGGCGTCGTTGTGAACGCCGGGTTCGACCGTCACGCGGCGAGCGAAGCAGCCGCACGGCAGGAACTCGTCGGGCGGCAAAATCGAGTACCCGCGCTTCGCATCGAAAAAGTGAAGGCGGTTGACACACCGAAGGAGGTGCGCCTCCCAGCGACCACGCAAGCTTTCGAATCCGCGACGCTTTTCGCGCGCCAGAGCGGCTATATCGAGAAGCGTTTCGTGGATATCGGCTCAAGGGTGAAGGCGGGCGAGTTGCTTGCCCTGATTTCAGCGCCCGAGGTCGACGACCAGCTCAATCAGGCGCGCGCTCAGCTGAAGCAGATGGTGGCCACGCTCGAACAGGTGACAGCGCAGCGCGACCTCGCGAACGTTACCAATCAGCGTAATGCGCCGCTCGTCCGCGAAGGCTGGCAGACAAAGCAGAGCGGCGACCAGACGCGCCTCACCCTTGCGGCGCAGAACGCGGCCGTGAACGTCGCCAACGCGAACATTGAAGCGCAGAAAGCGCAGATTTCGCGGCTCGAACGCATGCAATCCTATGAGCGCGTGACTGCTCCGTTCGACGGCGTGATAACCCAGCGCAGCATCGATACCGGGAGCCTTGTCACGGCTGACACCTCTTCCGGCTCGCCGCTTTTCTCCATCGCGCGCGACAACGTGTTGCGCGTGCAGGTGCACGTCCCGCAGGACGTCGCCTTGCAATTGAAGCCGGGAATGGAGGCGGCGCTGGACGTGCCCGAATTGCCGGGCCGGAGGTTCGTGGGCGAAGTGGCGCGAACGGCGACCGCGCTTGACGCAAACAGCCGCACGCTGCTGGTCGAGGTGGACATCAAGAATGCTGACTACAAGCTATCGCCCGGGCTTTACGGAACAGTCCGGTTCGATGTGCCGAGACCCGTGCCCATCATGATGATTCCGTCTTCCGCGCTCATCTTCGATCAGCACGGCACAAGGGTGGCCACGAACGTGGACGGGGTGGCGCGCCTCCATAAGGTTACCCTCGGTGACGATGAAGGCGCGAAGGTCCAAATCATTGGCGGTCTTGCGCCGGGGCAAAATCTGATCGTGAACCCGCCAGCCGGCATCGAGAATGGAGCGAAGATAGCGGTTGCCGCGCCGGCTCATCCGGTACCGGAAGCAGCGGCTTCCGCTTCCCATGTCACGCAGGCGGCACAACCTTCAGAGAGAAGCGATAATGCTTCGCTGCGCGATACTGGTCTGGTGCCCCTGCCTGCGCCGAAAGGCGCGGAAGCGAATAATGTCGGCGCTGAATCTGCCGCTAGGACCGAAGTTGAGCGAGTGAAGCCGGGTGTGGCGGCCAGCACGCCCAGTTTTCGGCGAGGCGGCGACGAAGCCCACCAGTCACGTTGAGACGCGGATCCCAGCACCAAGCCCGATCGTGCACAGAAGTGCCATGGCAAAGACCGCCATCAGCCAGCTCGCCGGGGCCGACGGCAAGAAGGGTCTGAGCCGCAGCGCAAGCGGCGCGTAGAGGAGCAGCCCATCCTCAAGCTTGACAAGGGGTATATAATCGTATTCTTGTACCATAATACCATTTATAGGAGATCCGCCCATGTCCGTCGGCAAGAACGCTTTTCACTGGGATGATCCGCTCTTGCTCGAAGACGCCCTGACGGAAGAGGAAACGATGGTTCGCGATTCCGCGCGATCCTACTGTCAGGAACAGTTGCTCCCGCGCATCCGCGAGGCGAACCGGCATGAAGTCTTCGATTGCGCGGTCATGGCGGAGATGGGCAGTCTCGGCTTTCTCGGTTCGACGCTGCCCGAGACTTACGGCGGCGCAGCCGTGAACTACGTCTGTTACGGTCTCATTGCACGAGAGGTCGAGCGCGTGGACTCCGGCTACCGCTCGGCTATGAGCGTGCAGTCGTCGCTCGTGATGTACCCCATCTACGCCTATGGCTCCGAGGACCAGCGCCGCAAATACCTGCCAAAACTCGCTCGTGGTGAGTGGATCGGGTGTTTCGGCCTGACAGAGCCGGATGCTGGCTCGGACCCCGGCAGCATGAAAACCCGCGCGCGCAAGACGGATGGCGGGTGGATCCTCTCAGGCTCCAAGATCTGGATCACCAATTCGCCCGTTGCCGATGTGTTCATCGTGTGGGCAAAGGATGACGGCGGTATCATCAGAGGCTTCATTCTCGAAAAAGGGATGAAGGGGCTTTCCGCTCCCAAGATCGAAGGCAAGTTCTCGCTGCGTGCCTCCGTCACCGGCGAAATTGTCATGGAGAGCGTTTTCGTTCCCGACGAGAACAGACTTCCGAATGTGGAAGGACTGAAAGGCCCGTTCGGCTGCCTCAACCGTGCGCGCTACGGCATCGCCTGGGGCGTGCTGGGCGCGGCCGAGTTCTGCTTCCATGCGTCGCGGCAATACACGCTCGACCGCAAGCAGTTCGGGCGGCCGCTGGCCAACACCCAGCTCGTTCAACTGAAACTCGCCAACATGGAAACCGAGATTGCGCTCGGGCTTCATGCGTGTCTCAGGCTCGGACGCCTCTTCGATGAACAGAAGATGGCGCCTGAGATGATCTCCATGCTGAAGCGCAACAATTGCGGCAAGGCGCTCGACATCGCGCGCGTCGCGCGGGATATGCACGGCGGCAACGGCATTTCCGACGAGTTTCACGTCATTCGCCATGCGATGAACCTTGAGGCCGTCAACACCTATGAAGGAACGCACGACGTTCACGCGCTGATCCTCGGGCGTGCGATCACCGGCCTCAGCGCGTTCGGCGGTTGATCCATGGAAACATGCTCGACATCCCCGCTCGAAGCGCGCCCGCGCCTCGAGACGACTGGTGAGACGTCGCCGCGCGCGCCAGCGAGCACTCAGCTTCAGAAGCCTCCCGAGGGTTCGCTCGTCGAGGTAGCGGACGGCGTTTTCTGGGCACGGATGCCTCTGCCCTTTACGCTCGATCACGTGAATGTCTGGCTGCTGCGCGACGGCGAGGGCTTCACCCTGATCGATACGGGGATGGCCGATGCAAGAACGCGAGGCCTGTGGCAGCGGATCTTCAAAGATCAGCTTGGCGAGATGCCCATCACCCGGCTGATCTGCACCCATCACCACCCGGACCACATGGGCCTTTCGACCTGGCTTCATGCGCGGTTCGGCGTGAGAATGACTGCCACCGTCGGGGAATGGACCTATGGGCGCCTTGGCTGGCTTGAAAGCGGCGAAGACTTCCTTTCACTGGCAAGCGATCACTACATCCGTTTCGGACTTCGTGACGAGCCGCTTCGTCTGGCGATAGCCGAAGGCAACAATTACCGCAGATATGTGGATCCGATCCCGCTCGATTTCTTGAGGATCGAGGATGGCGACCGCCTTTCGGTCGGGGGCCGCGAATGGCACGTAATGACCTTCAGCGGACACTCTCCGGAGCACGCCTGCCTGTGGTGTCCGGAAGCCGACGTGCTGATTTCCGGCGATCAGGTTCTTCCGAAGATCAGCCCGACGATCGGGGTCTGGAGCAACGAACCCGAGGCCAATCCGCTCGCGGGATTCTTCGCCTCGCTGGACCACCTGATGACGCTATCGGACAGCGCGCTGGTCTTGCCGTCGCACGGGCTTCCGTTCACCGGGTTGCGGCAGCGTTGCAGGGCGTTGAAGGCGCATCACGACGAACGGCTGAAGCATACACTGGACAGCTGCAGCGATCCGTCATCGGGCGCGGATGTCATGGAGGAGCTTTTCCCGCGCATGCTTAGCGGCCACGATCTCCTTTTTGCCGTCGCGGAGACGCTGTCGCATCTCAATTATCTCGTCGCGGAGGGATACATAGAATGTAGCGTTGAGAAACAAAATATCAAATATAAAACGAAATAATTGCATTTATTACCCTGAATGATATCAGGGACGATGCAAACCGGCTCGATCGGCTGTCGAACCGGTAAATAAAGGGCACTTAGGGGTGGGGAAATGACGAAGAGAAATGCGCGCCTTCGCGGCGCGAGCGGGCTGTTTGCGTGCGCAGCGACGGCGTTGGTGATGCTGTCGCCGGCCAGTGCGGCGGATTACTGGATCGATACGATCAAGGATCCGCTGCCCGAGAAACTCAGTTGGAAGGGTATCACCGTGTACGGCGTCATCGACGTCAACTACACGTGGCAGTCCAAGGGCCAGCCATTCGACGACGATCTCTATCCCGGCACCATTTACGGTCTGCTTGGAGCACCCGGCGCTCACAAGGCCTATTGGGGTTTTGCCCAAAGCGGGCTTTCCCAATCCTCCGTCGGCGTCAAGATCGAAGAGCCGCTGGCCGAGGGGTGGTCTGTCGTCGGAAAATTCGACACCGGTTTCAATCCGCTTTCGCTTGAGCTTTCCGATGCCTGCGCGAGCGTCTCGAACAATTCCGGGAAATCGCTGCGCCAGCAAAGCGCGAACGTGGACGGCTCACGCTGCGGGCAAGCCCTCAACGGCTCTGCCTTTGCCGGTATCAGCAACGCGAATTACGGCACGCTGACTTTCGGCCGGCAGAACGCGTTCAATCTCGACTCCGTCATCGCGTACGATCCGATGGGAGCCTCGTACGCGTTCTCCTTCATCGGCATGGTTGGCATCACGGCGGGCATGGGGTCTACCGAAGCCGCACGCTGGGACAACTCCATCCGCTACACCTACAATTTCGGCCCCTTCCACGCAGGCGCGATGTACGCCTTCGGTGCTGAAGACAGCGCCATCCACGCCGATGCCTACGGCCTCAATATCGGCGGCAAATGGCAGGGGCTTTCCGTCGACGCCGTGTTTGCGCAGGAGAACAGCGTCGTCAATGCAGGCAGACTTCCCAACTTCGAGAAGAATGCGCTGGCCGCGACCATCACCGACAATACGTCGGCCTCCATCATGGGCAAGTATACCTTCAATCTTGGTGGCGGTTTGAAGGATGCTCCCGGCGACAAGCTGACCGTATATGGCGGATATCAGTACACGGTGCTTTCAAACCCCGACAATCCGTTGACCGGTTATCACACGACCATTGGCGGCTACAGGCTGGCGACGATCAACAATCAGGCTTACCAGACCGACCGCATCCTCAATCTCGTCTTCGCCGGCGCGAAATACGAGATGCCTTCCGGCTGGAGTTTCGCCGCCGGTTGGTATCACTTCAGCCAGGACTCGTGGGTGGCGCGGTCGCTCACGAATGTTGACAGCGCCAAATGTTCGACCAGCGTTCGGGCAAACTGTAGCGGCGATTACGATCAGGTGTCGTTCATGGTGGACTACGCCATCAACAAGCATCTCGATGTCTATTCGGGCATTGGCTACACGGCAGGAAGCGACGGCCTCGTGTCCGGCTACCTCGCGGATAGCGACACCTATGTCGTGACGGGCATGCGCCTGAAGTTCTGACGGCGGGTACCGAACGAGCCAAACCGGCTCGTTCGGTTGGATGCTGGCTCACATAAGGTGAGCTGATCCGTTCAGCTATGAAGTTCGAAAGCCGTTCGGCGATCCAGCGATCACCGAGCAGAGCTGGCCTGCGCCTTGTCGCAGGGACGATCACGCCGAAGAGGCGCGCCCCTATAGGCAAATTGTTCGGGGGCTTCTTCGGTCCGCACCAGAAGAGGTGAGCACCAAAGCATTAGCGCAAAGGCCCGCAGAGGTCCTGCCTGACGAACGAAAAAACGAAGCGAAAGCTCAAAAGGGGAGAGGAACATGATCAACAGACGCCGCCTACTGATACTCGCAGGGGCCGCTGGCGCATCCACCATCGCAGCACCGTTCGTTCGGCCTTCCTGGGCACAGTCGAACACCCTGAAGATCGGGCTGCTTCTCCCATCCTCGGGTACGTATGCTCCGCTCGGCGAAGCGATCACCCGCGCGGTGGAGCTTTACGCCAAGCAACAAGAGGGCAAGCTTGCGGGCCGCGACATCGTATTCGTCAAGGTTGACGACGCGTCAGAACCGGCCAAGGCGACCGAGAATACGACGAAGCTGATTTCCGGCGAGAAAGTCGACGTGCTCGTGGGCACGGTCCACTCGGGCGTTGCCATGGCAATGGCCAAGATTGCGCGCGAAGACGGGCTGCCGACCCTCGTTCCGAATGCCGGAGTGGATGCGCTGACGCGAGGCGCCTGCGCTCCAAACATTTTCCGGACTTCGTTCGGTAACGGACAGATCGGCGATGCGACCGGGCAAGCTATGCTGAAAGCTGGCATAAAGAGGGCCGTCACCGTCACCTGGAAATATGCGGCAGGAGAGGAAATGGTGGGTGGCTTCAAGAAAGCGTTCATCGCTGGCGGCGGCGAAATCATCAAGGACATCACCCTGCCCTTCCCGGACGTAGAGTTTCAGTCGATCCTCGCAGAGGTCGGCTCGCTGAAGCCGGACGCGGTCTATTCGTTCTTCGCTGGCGGCGGTGCCTTGAAGTTCATCAAGGACTATGCGGGCGCCAGGCTCAACGAGCGGATTCCGCTCTGGGGTCCGGGGTTCCTTACGGACGGCATCGAGAAGGCGGCCGGATCTGCGGGCGACGGCGTCAAGACCGCGCTTCACTACGTCGAGAGCCTCGACAATCCGGAAAACAAGAAGTTTTCCGAGGAATTCATGGCGGCATACAAGGTGACGCCGGACGTCTATGCCGTACAGGGCTGGGACGCCATGCAGTTGCTTCGCATCGGCCTGGAAGCGGTCGGCGGCGATACGAAGAAGCGGCCTGAGATGTTGGTCGCGATGCGCAACGCCTCGTTCGACAGCCCGCGTGGACCTTTCAAACTCGGTCCGTCGCACAACCCCATTCAGAATTTCTACCTGCGCGAATTGCGCGGCGGCGAAAACAAGCTGATCGGGATCGCGGCGGAGAAGCTCGCTGGCGACACGACCGGCTGCAAGATGACCTGAACGACGGTCTCGAATTTCTCATTCATCGCGGGGGCGTGTCGATATCGACCGCTCCCGAAGCCCCCGGATTGTGTTCATGAGCCTCGTCCTCGTCCAGATATTGAACGGGCTGCAATACGGCCTGTTGCTATTCCTCGCGGCCAGCGGCCTGACGTTGGTCTTCGGCATTCTCGGCGTCATCAATCTCGCTCACGGCTCGTTCTACATGCTCGGAGCCTATCTGGCGGTGACGCTGACGGCGCAGTTCGGTGACATTTTCGTCGCGCTTGCGGTGGGCATCCCGCTGGCCTTCCTGTTCGGCGCGGCGATCGAATGGCTGTTCATCCGCCACCTCTACAAGCGCGATCACCTCCAGCAGGTTCTGTTGACATTCGCGCTCATTCTCGTGTTCAGGGAGGTGCAGCAGACGCTGTGGGGCAATCACCCGCTGTCCATTCCGACGCCGTCCTACCTCTCGTCGAGCATCGCCCTCACACCCGATCTCGGCTACCCGGTTTATCGCTTTGCGCTGATGGCGATCTGCGTCGCTCTGGCGCTCGCGATGATGTTCGTTATCCAGCGAACCCGCGTCGGCCGTCTGATCCGTGCAGCCGAATCCAATCCTGAAATGGTCGAGGCCCTCGGCTACGATTCGCGCATCCTGTACCGGATGGTCTTTGCGGCGGGCGTGACGCTGGCGGCGGCTGCGGGCATCCTCGCCGCGCCAATCGAGAGCGCCTATCCGGGGATAGGCGATCGCGTCTTGATCATCTCCTTCGTCATCGTCGTTGTCGGCGGCATTGGTTCCATCCGAGGCGCGTTTCTCGGCTCGCTGCTGATCGGCCTCGCCGACGCTTTCGGCAAGGTGTTCGTACCGGAATTTTCCAGCGTGCTGATCTATGCGGTGATGGCGCTGATCCTGGTCGTGCGGCCGTCTGGCCTGTTCGGGAGGGCGTGAAATGTTGAAAACACCGTCTGCGCGTGCGTTGGTTCTGCTCGCCTGTCTCGCGCTGCTGTTCGTCGCGCTGCCGTTTTTCGTCGGGCCGTATGGCATCAAGTTCGCGACGCGGCTTGTCATCCTGTCGATTTTCGTCGTCAGCCTTGATTTCGCGCTCGGCCTCGCCGGGCTCATCTCCTTCGGACACGCGGCTTTTTTCGGCGTGGGCGCCTATGCCGTCTATTTCGTGTCATCGGATGAGGGCGCGGCCAATGTTTTCGTCGCGCTCGGCGCTGGCGTCGCGGTGGCGGCGGCCTGCGCCTTGGTCATCGGCACCTTCGCCTGTCTGACGCGCGGCTTCTATTTCATCATGGTCACACTGGCGGCGGGCCAGATGATGTTCTCGCTGTTTCACGACACGGGGATCGCCAAGGGCGCCGATGGTGCATACATCAACATCAAGCCGGACCTGACGATATTGGGTCATACGCTGATCGATTTCGACGACCGCCGGGCGTTCTTCTATGTGTGCCTGGGGCTGCTCGCGGTCACGGTCGTTGCCCTGTACATGCTCGCCAGAACACCATTCGGGCGCGTCGTTCAGGGATTGAAATCGAACGAAACGCGGCTGTCGGCGCTCGGCTTCGACGTCTACCGCTTCAAGCTCGCGGCCTTTGTCGTCTCCGGAGCGTTTGCCGGTCTCGCCGGAGCGCTGTTCGCCTGCATCGACGGCTTCGTAACGCCCGATCTCTTCTCGTGGCATCAGTCCGGTCTCGCGATCATGATGGTCGTTCTGGGCGGCGCGGGGACTTTGTTCGGGCCGATCCTTGGCGCCTTGTTCTATGTCTCGCTCGAAGAGGCGCTGAAGACCGCCAGCCTCGTCGGCGATGTCGTTTCTTCTCACTGGCTTCTGGGCACCGGCGCTGTGCTCGTCGTCGCCGTTCTGTTGTCGCCCGATGGGCTCGCCGGGTTCTTGCAGAGCGCCCCTCGCACCGTGAAGAGGCGAGCGCTGAGGCCCTCCGGCGATGGGCCCGCCGAGCCGCGCAGGGCGTCGGTCCTGGCGACAAGGGATCTTGCAAGAACCTTCGGCGGCCTGCGCGCGGTCGACGGTGTCACCATCTCCTTCGAGCCCGATCTCGTGCACGCGATAATCGGGCCCAATGGAGCCGGGAAAACGACCTTCACGAATCTCCTGTCCGGCGCGCTGAAGCCTTCGGCGGGTGAAGTGACCGTCGACGGCGTCGATGTGGCGGGGGCGCCGTCATACAAGATTGCGCGACGTGGCGTCGGCCGCTCGTTCCAGCGGACGAATATCTTCGCAACCTTCACGGTCGAGGAAAATTGCCGCCTCGCGGCACAGGCGCGCCATCCATCGGTGTTGCGTCTGACCGAGCGCCTGAGCGAGGCCGAACAGGCCAAAGTCGATCACGCGCTCGTCGTCGCGGGACTTGCCGACAAGGCGGACACCATTGCCGGTGCGATGTCCAACGGCGAGCAGCGCCAGCTCGAAATCGCCATGCTGATCGCAAGCGGCGGGAGCATCCTCATTCTCGACGAACCGCTCGCCGGGATGGGACCGGAGGAGACGCGGCGCGTGATCGACCTGCTGCGCGACCTCAAGAAGAACCACACGATCGTGCTGATCGAGCATGACATGGACGCCGTCTTCGCTGTGGCTGACACGCTGACCGTGCTGGCGCTGGGTCGTCTTATTGCACACGGCACCCCCGACGAAGTTCGACGCAACGAAGAAGTGATTACCGCCTATCTCGGCGGTCACGCGCCGGAGCATCAGACCGAGGGAGCGAAGTCATGAGCGCAACACCGCTGCTAGAGGCGCGCGGCCTCAACACCTACTACGGCGCAAGCCACGTGCTTCGGGGCGTCGATTTCCATGTCGGGCGCGGTGAGACGGTCAGTCTGCTCGGCCGCAACGGGATGGGGAAAACGACGCTGATGCGGTCGCTCATGGGCCTCGTCGTGCCGAAGAGCGGCGAGATTTGCTTCGCCGGTGCCGAGGTGAGGGGCTGGCGTCCGAGCGCAATCGCACGCGCCGGAGTCGGTTTCGTGCCGGAGGGGCGCGGCATCTTCCCGAACCTGACGGTCGAGGAAAACCTCCTTTTCGCCGAGCGCGCAGGCGCGGACGGGCAGCGCGACTGGACACGCGAGGCGATCTACGAGTTGTTTCCGAGGCTCGCGGAGCGACGCACCAACTGGGGCAATCAATTGTCCGGCGGCGAACAGCAGATGCTTACAATCGGCCGCGCGCTGATGAGCAATCCTTCGCTGCTGCTGGTCGATGAAGCGACGGAAGGGCTTGCGCCGCTCGTGCGCGGCGATATCTGGCGCACGTTGAGACTTATTGCGGACCGGGGCGTTGCCATAGTCGTGGTCGACAAGAACCTCGACGACATCATGAAGCTTTGCCGCCGCCATGTCATTCTGGTGAAGGGCCAGGTCGTTTTCGAAGGCGATACGCATGCCTTGGCGGCAAACGACGACTTCGTGCGGAGCCAGTTGGGCCTTTGAGCAAGGCTTTCTCAAGCGGGGCGCGGGATCGCCGCGTCTTAGATCGTTCTTCCTTTCCCGGATCGTCCTGAAATCCTATATCTAAACCCGCAGAGATATTCGACATTTGATGCCCGGTTGCAGAGTCCGAAAGGCGACTGCATGTCCATTCAGAATTTGCAGTATTTCTTCGCTCCGAAATCGATAGCGGTGATCGGTGCGAGCGAGCGTCCGCGTTCGGTCGGCAATATTGTCATGCGCAACCTTCTGGATGGGCGTTTCGCCGGGCCGATACTTCCAGTCAATCCGCGAAGAGAGGCGGTGGCCGGCGTTCTCACCTACAAAAGCGTTGCCGATCTGCCGCTTTGCCCGGAATTGGCGGTGATTTGTACGCCCGGCCCGGCAGTCCCCGGCGTCATCGACGATCTCGGCAAAAGGGGAACTCGCGCCGCCATCGTTGCGGCCGACATGAGCGACCCCGATGCTCTGCTCGACGCCGCCCGTCGATACGACCTGCGTCTTCTCGGCGGCGCGAGCCTCGGCGTTTGCGTGCCGAAAGCTAACCTCTACGCGAACTTCGCCCACATGCAGGCGCACCCGGGTCGTGTGGCTTTTGTCTCCCAGTCTGGCGCCTTGTGCGCGGCCGCTCTCGATTGGGCGAAGCCCCGCGGTATCGGCTTTTCCTGCGTCGTGTCGCTCGGTGACGCGGTCGAGATCGATTTCGCCGACTTGATGGACTATCTGTCCAAGGACGAAGAGACGAAAGCGATCCTGCTCCACATCGAGACAATTCGCGAACGGCGCGGGTTTGTTTCCGCCGCGAGAGCCGCCGCGCGAAACAAGCCGGTTCTTATCCTCAAGGGCGGCAATCGCGCCTCCAGCCATTCCATCGGTCACTTTCTGTCCGAGACGCTTGCTTCGCCGGATGGCGCTTTCGATGCGACCGTCAGGCGCGCTGGAGCACTGAGAGTGTACTCCATCGATGAGTTGTTTGCGGCGGTGGAAACCTTGTCTCGGACGAAGCAGGTACGCGGCGAGCGTCTCGCGATCCTGTCGAACGCCGGCGGTGCGGCCCTCATGGCAATCGACGAGATCAACACGGCGGAGCGCGGCTCTATTGCCGACCTTTCGGAGAAGACGCTTTCGCAGCTGGCGAAGGTGCTCCCGCGTGGCCGACTCATTGCAAATCCCGTCGATCTTGGCGCAGGCGCGTCGGCGGACGACTACGCGGCCGCGCTGAAGGTACTGTCCGAGGCGCTTGAGGTTGACGGCATCCTCATCATTCACGCACCGAACGCGATGACGGACAGTTCCGAAATCGCGCGCTCTGTCATCGAGGCGCAGAAGCGCTACCGAAGCGGCGTGCTGGCCTGCTGGCTCGGCGGCGAAACGGCGAGCGCCGCGCTCGCCCTTTTCGCTGAAGCGGGCCTTTGCAGCTATAATTCCATCGGCGCGGCGGTTGGCGGTTTCGGCCATATCGTACAGCACCGCCGCAATCTTGCGATGCTGATGGAAACGCCTCCGGCGGATCTCGCGAACTTCGCGCCCGACCGTGCGACGGCGCGATCCATCGTGGAGAGCGGGCTTTCGCGTCCCGATGGCGTGCTGAGCGAGCCAGATAGCCGCCGCCTGCTTGCTTCCTACGGCATTCCGACGCTCGAAAGCATTCTCGTCGAGACCGCCGACGAAGCAGCGGTGGTGGCCGAGCGCATCGGCTATCCCGTGGCCGTGACGCTCTCCTCTCCCGATCTGCCTCGCAAATGGGATGCAGGCGCGGTCGCGCTGAACCTCGAAAACGCCGAGGCCGTGCGCTCCGCCGCCGACGGCATCATGCGGCGCGTCCGGAATATCGCCCCCGAAGTCCGGATCGAGGGCTTTGCGCTCCAGCGCATGGTGGTGTGGCCGCATTCGCGCCAGTTGATGATGGGCATTTCCTGCGATCCGCTGTTCGGACCGGTTCTCGTCTTCGGGGAGGGGGGGCGCGCCGTAGAGCTCGTGCGGGATCACACGGTTGCGCTGCCGCCGCTGAACCTTCCGCTTGCACGCCAGATGATCGACCGCACGCGCATTTCAAAGCGGCTTGAAGCGCACGGCCTGCGACCGAAAGCTAATCGGGACGCCATCGCTCAAGCGCTCGTGCGTCTTTCGGCCTTGCTCGTCGACAACCCGGAGATAACGGCCTGCGATATTAACCCGTTATTCGCGAACCATCAGGGTGTCGTCGCGGTCGACGCTCGCATTCAGCTCGCGGCTTCTGACGACACGGACTCGCGCCGTTTCTCGATCCTGCCATATCCCTCCGGGATGGAAGAAGCAGCAACGCTTCATGACGGCTCCCCGATCGTTCTGCGACCAATCCGACCGGAGGACGAGCCCGCTCACGCCGATCTCATCGGCCGAACGAGCCCGCAAGATCTGCGCTATCGCTTTTTTGGCTCCACGCAGAAATTGCAGCATCACCAACTCGCCCGCATGACGCAGATCGACTACGACCGGGAAATGGCGTTCATCGCCACCGCCACGGGAACGGATGGTCACGCGTCCACGCTTGGCGTGGTGCGCACGGTTACCGATCCCGACAACAAGCGGGCGGAACTTGCCATCCTCGTACGGTCGGATCTCAAGGGAACCGGCCTCGGCAGCATCCTGATGGACAGGATCATTCGCTATCATCGCACGAGGAAGACTGACGAGATCGGAGCGCAGGTGATTTCCGGCAACGAGCCGATGCTGAGGCTTGCCGCCAAATTCGGCTTCGCGGCCGTGACCGGAGACGATCCGGAACTTGTGGAATGCACGCTGCGCCTTATCGACTGAAGGAGTCGTAGGCGGGCGCTTCGCTGTCGCCGCGCCGAGCGTCAGGCCCGTTCGAGGACGGCGGCGATGCCTTGTCCGACTCCAATGCACATCGTAACGAGCGCATAGCGGCCGCCGGAACGCTGCAACTGCCGGGCCGCCGTCAGCACGAGCCGAGCGCCGGATGCGCCGAGCGGGTGGCCAAGCGCGATTGCTCCGCCGTTCGGGTTGAGGCGACTGTCGGACGGATCGATCCCCATCAGGCGGCAGCAGCCGATGACCTGTGTGGCGAAGGCCTCGTTGATTTCGATCAGGTCCATATCGCCAAGCTTGAGCCCCGCGCGTTCGAGGACCTTTGCGGAAGCTGGCACCGGGCCGACACCCATGATGCGGGGTGCAACGCCAGCGACCGCCGCCGCGCGCAGGACCGCGAGAGGTGCCGCGCCCGCCCTTTCGCCCGCGCTGCGGCTTCCGAGGATAACCGCCGCCGCGCCGTCATTGATGCCCGAAGAATTTCCCGCCGTGACGAGGCCGCCTTCAGCAAGCGGCTTCAGCCGGGCGAGAGTTTCGCGGGTGGTTTCGGGGCGCGGATGCTCGTCAGCTGAGACCCTGATAGCCTCTCCGCGCCTGCCGGGGATCTCCACGGCGACGATCTCGCCCTCGTAAAAGCCTTCCTTGATGGCGCGCGCGGTCTTCTCCTGCGAGGCGAGCGCGAAAGCGTCAGCTTCTGTGCGCGAAATACCGAGGTCGTGCGCGATGTTGTCCGCTGTCTCGGGCATCGTGTCATTGCCGTAAGTCCCGACGAGCCGGGGATTGACGAACCGCGCACCGATGGTCGTGTCGTAAATCGCGGTATCGCGCCCGTATGCGGCCTGCGGCTTTGCGATGACGAAAGGCGCGCGCGTCATCGACTCGACGCCACCCGCCACAATCAGGTCCGCCTCTGCGAGCGTAACCGCACGCGCAGCGTCGATTACCGCGTTCATGCCGCTGCCGCAGAGCCGGTTCACCGTCGCGCCGCCAACCTCTTGCGGTAGCCCCGCGAGAAGCGCCGCATGTCGACCGACGTTGCGCGCATCTTCGCCAGCCTGGCAGGCACAGCCAAGGATGACGTCTTCCACGTCCGCCGGGTCAAAAGGAGAGGCTGCGAGCGCGGCGCGGATGACGTGCGCCGCCATATCGTCGGGCCGGACGGCGGCAAGCGCCCCCGCGTGTCGGCCTATAGGCGTGCGCAACCCGCCATAGATGCATGCTTCGCGCATCCGCTATTCCTCCGCGCGCAAACGGTAGCGCTGGATCTTCCCGGTCGCGGTCTTGGGCAGGCTGTCCACGAAATGGAAACGGCGGGGAAATTTGTAGGGCGCGAGTTTCGTCTTGCAGAAGGTGCGCAATTCGTCTTCGAGCGCTTCGGTCGGTCGTGCCTCGTCGTGCAGCACGATCCAGGCTTCGGGCTTCACGAGCCCTTCCGTGTCCGCGCGACCGACCACGGCCACCTCGAAAACGGTCGGGTGTTCGATGAGGGTCGATTCGATCTCGAAGGGCGAACACCAGATGCCACCGACCTTCAGCATGTCGTCCGAGCGGCCGCAGTAGAAGAAATAGCCGTCTTCGTCGCGATAATAGGTGTCGCCGGTATTGATCCATTCGCCGAGCATCGTCTCGGCGGTCTTCTCGGGGTTTCGCCAATAGTATTTGGCCATCGAAAGCCCCTTGATGAAGAGGCGCCCCGTTTCGCCGGTCGGCACGGTGCGGCCCGCCTCGTCGACGACCTTGGCGTCGTAGCCTTCCACGACGAGGCCGCTCGATCCGGGTTTGAACTGGCCGACGCGGTTCGAGATGAAGATGTGAAGCGCTTCCGTCGAGCCGACCCCGTCGAGGATGAGGGTGCCCGTGTGCTCGCGCCACCGGCGGAAGATATCGGCGGGAAGCGCCTCGCCCGCAGAGACGCACATGCGTAGCGACGACAAATCAGGCGTCACATTTTCAAGCGCCTGCAGCTGGGCTGCATAAAGCGTGGGAACGCCGAAAAACAGGGTCGGGCGGTAGGTCTCGATCATGGCAAACGTGTTCGACGGCGTCGGCTTCTCGTCGAGCAGCACCGCAGTGCCGCCGACCCAGAGCGGAAATGTCATCCCGTTGCCGAGGCCATAGGCGAAGAACAGCTTTGCAGCTGAAAAGAACACATCGTCTTCGACCGCGCCGAGCGTTCGGACGCCGTAGAATTCGCTCGAAACGACCATGTCGCGTTGAAGATGAACAGCGCCCTTCGGATTGCCCGTCGAGCCCGACGAATAAAGCCAGAAGCATTCATCGGTGGGCGAAGCCTCGACGGCGGTGAACTCGGCGGAATAGGGCGCGATCCGGCTCGCAAGCGTATCGCCATCGTCGGCAATCTTCAGGACGAGCCCCGGCTGGTGCGGAATACTTGCGAGCGCCGCCTCGACTTCGCCCGCATATTCCGGCGAATAGATGAGCCCGGCACACGCCGAATTTTCGATGATGAAGGCGTAATCCTTCGCGCGCAGAAGCGTATTGACCGGCACGGGAACGACGCCCGCCTTGATCGCTCCCCAGAACACGAAGAAGAACTCGACGCTGTCCTTCACGATCATCAGGACGCGCTCGCCACGGCCGACTGGCGCGGCGTCAAGGAAGTTGGCCGTGCGGTTCACGCCTTCGTAAAGCTCGCGGTAGGTGGTGTCTCCTTTTCGGGTTCGCACGGCGACCTTCGCCGCCCTACCCTCGCGAAGGTGGCGGTCGATGAACTCCGAGGCGACATTAAAAACCTGCGGGAAACGAATTTCCGCCCCAGCCCCGACCAGCAGTCCCATCCACCCACCTCTTGCTAAGGCGCGCTCTGCGCGTTTCGTCCCTTGGTCTTTTCTTGCCGGTTTCTTCGTTTGCGGTAAACCGGTACTGTTTTACCATTTTAAGTAACGCCATTATCAACTTCTTGTCAAGGCTTCGTTTAAGGCGCAAATCGGTACGAGAATGATGGATTGTGCGATTCGGTGAAGGTGGCGAGGAGACCGAACTATCGATGACGAAAGAACAGGCCTTCATTATCCGCCCTGCCAGCGCCGCCGATATCGAGCATATCGTTCGCCTCGATGCCGCCGTTACGTCGATGCCGAAGTCGACATACTGGGAGGCGCTCTTCAAGGATTGCCAGTCGCGGCGGAACCAGCATTTCCTGCTCGTCGCCGTCAAAGGCGATGTCCTTGTCGGGTTCATCGCTGGAGAAATCCGTGCGTGGGAATTCGGCTCGCCGCCGTGTGGCTGGGTTTTCGCAATCGCGGTCGATCCGAATACCCGGCTGTCGGGCATGGGCGCCGACCTTTTCCAGGCAATCTGCGACGCCTTTCGCCGCGCCGGTATAACAAAGGTTCGCACCATGGTCGCTCGCGATGCGCAACTCGTCATGTCTTTCTTCCGCGCCCAGGGAATGATGGCCGGGCCGTTTGTAGAACTAGAGAAGGATCTCGACGAATGAGGCTTCAGGTCGCGACACGGCACGCCATTTTTTCGGTTCTGGAACTGGCCTCTCAGCCTGACCGGCAGATGTCGGCAGTCGATATCGCGGAGAAATACTCTATCTCGCCGAACCATTTGGCCAAGGTTTTGCGCACGCTTGGCCGGGAGGGGATCGTCGATGCCGCGCGCGGCGTTGGCGGCGGCTATCGCTTTGTCGGCAATCCAAAGCGCCTGACCTTGTTCGATATCATCGCTATCTTCGAGCCCATCGGACCGACAACGGGCGGCATCGAGGCGGGCGACGACACGAGCGAGGGGCAAGCCCTGCGCCTTGTGATGAACGAGATCGAGGATACGGCCCGCGCGACGCTGTCCTCGATCACCATCGATACCATGCTCAAGATCGCCCGACGCAGCAGCGCGCCAAAGCCGTCAGAGCGTCGAAGCGTCAGCCGATAAGCGCTCAGATAT
This sequence comes from Rhodomicrobium lacus, assembly GCF_003992725.1. Lineage (NCBI taxonomy): Bacteria > Pseudomonadati > Pseudomonadota > Alphaproteobacteria > Hyphomicrobiales > Hyphomicrobiaceae > Rhodomicrobium > Rhodomicrobium lacus. Next base: position 81,898 of record NZ_RZNF01000012.1, read on the forward strand.
ACTGGCCCGCGTCGACCTTCAGCACCTGTCCGGTGATGAAGCTGGCGCGATCGGACAGGAGGAACAGCACCGCATCCGCGATATCGCCGACGCCCGGCAGCTTTTTCAACGCGCTTTCATCGAGCGCCTTGCGACGGACGTCTTCGGCGAGGGCGAGCGTCATTTCGGTCAGCACCATGCCGGGCGCGACGGCGTTCACGGTCACGCCCTTTGGCCCAAGCTCGCGGGCGGCGGTTTTCGTCAGCCCGACGAGCCCCGCCTTGGATGCGGCATAGTTCGCCTGCCCGAACTTTCCGCGCAGGCCATTGATCGATACGATGTTCACGATGCGCCCGAAACCTTGCGCGCACATCGCCGGAGCAACCGCGCGAAGCATCATGAACGCGCCCGTGAGGTTCACGTCCAGCACCCCTTGCCATTCCTCGTCGCTCATCTTCGTCAGCGAGCGGTCACGGGTGATGCCGGCATTGTTGACGAGGAGGTCAGCCGGGCGATCGAGCGCGCCGACCGCCGCCGCAACCGCAGCGCTGTTTGCGATGTCGACCGCGCGGAACTCCATTCCCGTCGCGTCACCTTCGGTGCGGTCGAAGATGACGACGCGCGCGCCGCCCGCCTTCAACCCTTCGGCAATGGCGCGCCCGATGCCGCGCGATCCGCCCGTCACGATGGCGGTGCGCTCCGCGAAGGCGTCGTTTTCTCTCTGCGTCATGAGCAATCAGGCCGCGACCGCTTCGAGGCGCGACAGCTTCTGATGCCGGAATGCTCCCCAGAGCGCACCGCCGACAGCCCCGGCATAGATCGAGTCCGGGTGGCTCTCCGCCACGAGTGCGACCTTCTCCTTGACGAGCGCCTCATTCAGCGCCGCGACGAGCCCCGTGTCGAGCGCGAGACCGCCCGTCATCTGCACCACGCCGTCGGTCGCACCGATGGATTTCAAGAGCTTGGCGAGCCTCACCGCCATCGACAGATGGATACCCTTGAGAATATTCGCCGCTGAAATTCCCCTCGACACCATGTTGATGACGTCCGTTTCCGCAAGCACCGCGCAAATCGAGGACACGCGCTCGGGGTTGTCGGCCTTCTGGGAAAGCATGCCGATTTCGTCGTGGGCGATGCCGAGATAGCGCGCGATGTTCTCCAGAAACTGGCCCGAGCCCGACGCACACTGGCTCGTCATCTTGTAGGTCAGCACCTTGCCGCCGCCGTCGATGCGGATCGCGCGGCCGTTGAGAGCGCCGATATCGAGCACCGCGCGGGCGTCCGGATTGAGGTAAACTGCCCCGCGCCCATGCGTCGTCATCGAATAGAAATGACCCGTCGCAAAGCGCAGGTTTTCCGCATCGCCGGTGGAGGCGACATACGCGACGTCGCCTCGGGAAACGCCAGCCTTGGAGAGCATCGCGTCGTAGATTTCATCGGCGAGCAGAAACGGATCGCGACTGCGGATTCGCGACAGCTCTTTTCCGAGCCAGCGCGTCTTGTCACCATCGATCTCAAACAGAACCGTCTTGACGCAGCCAGAACCGATGTCCACGCCCGCTGTAATGATAGCACTCATGATTTCGTCCTCTCCGCAGGCTCAGTTCAGGACCGCGCGCACGGCAAACGCCGCGCCGCCAAGCGCCCCGGTGTAGATGGAGTCCGGATTGATGTTGATCTGCACGTCGCCGTAGTTTTCCTTGATGAGCTTCCGCAGTTCGCGCACCGCAGCCTCATTCTTCGCGACGCCGCCGGTAAACGTGAACTGGTCCTTCACGCCACCGGCGCGCGACAGGATCGACATGGCGCGCAGGATGATCGCCCGATGCAGCCCCGCCAGGATGTCCTCGCGCTTCTCGCCGAGCGCGAGGCGGTCGCGAAGTTCGGCGCCCGCGAACACGGTGCAGGTGGAGTTGATGCGCACCTGCTTCGTCGACTGCATGGCGAGCGGCCCAAGCTCCTGAAGGCCCATGTTCATCTCGTCCGCGATGTAGCCGAGATAGCGCCCGCAACCCGCCGCGCAGCGGTCGTTCATCTGAAAGTTTTCGACGATGCCCGCCGGATCGACCTGAATACCCTTCGTGTCCTGTCCGCCGATGTCGAGCACGGTGCGGGTTCCCGGATACATGATGTGCGCGCCGAGCCCGTGGCAAAGGATTTCCGAGCGGATGTGCTCCTTCGGGAAGGGAAGTCGCACGCGGCCGTAGCCCGTGCCGACGACGTAGGTTTCTTCGAGCGGGATAGAGAGAGCGCTTTTCACCGGCGCGGCGATCAGCGACTGATCAAGCGATTCCATTTCCAGCGCGCGAACGAACTTGCCTTCGATGTCCCCCGCAGGCGGACGGTTCTCAACCTTGATGATCGACTTGTCGTAGATGTTGAGAATGAGGTCGAAGGCGAGCCCCGCCTCGCGGCAGACGGCCTCGCCATTGTGCATGAAGTCGCCGCCCGCGAGGTCGCGGAAAAAGTCGGACTTGCGGCGAAAACCGGGGGCGAACTGGGTCGCCGAGTGCTCGCGAAGCCGCCGGAACGTCTCCGCCAGCGCTTCGATGACCGGCTTTTCGCGCCCCGCGAAGCGCGGGCCTTTCACGTTGCCGATGCAGGTGCGCTCCAGATCTTCAAGTTGTTCGACGAACTGGATGTGTCGGAAATTCCGTTCAAGGTCGGCCAGAACCGCTTCTGCGACGTCTGCTGTTCCGGGAACGGCTTCGAGCGAGCGGCGAAATAACGTGAGCCGCGTATCGACGAGCGCTTCCTGCTTCGAGACCGCTGCGGCGGTGTCGTAATTGGAGCGCGAGTTGGTGATGCCGCGACCGAGCACAGTCTGGTTTTCGTCCATCACCACGGCTTTCGTGGTCGTGGAACCGAGGTCGATGCCGATGAAGCAACGCATGATGGTGTCCTTTCTTACGCTGCCTTGGCCGTGCCGAGACGCTTCTGTTCGATCATCTGGAAGTAGCTTTCCAGACGGTTCTTCACGTTCGCCGCCGAGAAATAGCGGGGGTCGACAAGATCGGTTTCGATGAACGCTCCGGGTTTGCCGGTTCGCCGCTCGACCTCGTTCATGATCATGAGCTGGCCGGCTGAGAAGCTGTTGCAGCTCTTGATCGAGTTGATGAGCAGTCCATCCGCCTCGTATTCTTCGATATACTTCGCGAGGATGTCGACGCGTGTCGGGAGATTGCGGTTCGTGTAGCAGCCGAGGCAGTAATCCGCGAGTGTTTCGAGCGGGTTATCGGCGTCGTGGCGGAAGCCCAAGTCGTACATGCCGCCGACCTTGGTATAGCTCGACGCGACGACGACCGCGCCTTCGTCCGAAAACATCTTCCAGAATTCGCGGAAGTTGGTCCAGTTCGGCGGCCCTTCGACAATGAGCCGATAGCGCTGATCGTTGAAGTTCGACCCGTCGGGTGTGATCGGCCCCTGACGCGTCTCGATGCGGGCCTGCACTTCCTTGCGTAGCGCGTCGTAATAGGCGATGGCGTCGCGCGTGCCGCGAAAGGCGGTGAAGATCGGGCCGATATAGTAGACGCCGCCGAAATAGGCGTCTATTGGCGACGGCTTGTGCTTGCCGGATTCGAGCACCCAGACGAGGTTGTCTTCGGCCTTCGCCGAGTTGCGCAGCGCTTCGCGCAGGCGGTCGATGTCGAACTTGATGCCCGACACCTCTTCAAGCCCCGGAATGATGACTTCCTTCAACTGCTTGACGATGTAGTCGCGCATGTTTTTCGTCGAGTGCCCGTCGCCCTCATACGGCACATGCAGCATCAGCGTGGGGCACTTGTATTCCTCACGCAGAAGCTCGAACCACTTCATGAAGGTGTAGCAGCCCGTATAGGAGAGCAGCAGCACGTCCGGTTTCGGAAAAGGCTTGCCGTTCGGTGCAATGTTGCCCGCACCCATCATCCCGATGTCCGCCTTCACGTATGTGCAGACGTCTTCGGAATGGCCCGCCTTCTCGGCATCCATGATGTAGTTGCCCGACAGCTTCCTCATGCCGTTCTGGATCGCATTGATCTCGGGTAGATTGTTCACGATGTCGAAGCAGAGCAGCAACTCGTTGAGGTTGCCGGGTACGAAGGTGGATGACACCTTGCGGCCCGTCTCATGCTTCGAGGTAATGGCCTCGTAGTTGCGCGCGATCATCTCCTTCTGGAGGAGCATCGACGGTTCCTTGACGATTTCGCTCATGTCTCAGCTCCAAAGCTTGATGGAATCGGCGAATGTGCCGGCTTGCTCGCGAACCGGCTGCATCTGGCCTGAGTTCTCGGCGTATTTGAACGAGATGTGCGGGATGCCCTCCTCGGTGAGCTTCTTGCAGATCATCGGGCGGTCGAGCAGGGCGGGGTCGCAGAAGCTCGGCGTCGCGTAGATCACGCCCTCCGCGCCCGCTTTGCGGATCTGATCGACGTGGAACTTGCCCTTTTCGCCTTCGCGCGGGACGTATTTGCAGGAGGTCTCGACCGAATGGCCGATGTAGGCGGCGGCGAGCGCCTGAAGCGGATCGATATCGAGCGCTACGTCTTCAGTCAGGAAGCGGTTGACGAGGATATAGTCGTCCTCGACCACGTAACAGCCCGCCATCTCGATCGACTTGATGAGGTTTAGCGGCGGCTGCTCGCAGAAGGAGCCGTAGATCGCGACACGGACATTATCGCGCTTCGGCCGATCTTCCTTCTCTGCCGCGGCCATGTAGCCGACGAGAAGCGCATTATGTTCCGCAACGTCCATCATCAGACCGGCCCGCATCAGCAGATAGACCTCCGACGTCGGCGCTTTCCACGGTTGGCGCGCACGGAACGCATAGAGCTGGCGCACGAGACGGCGGTTCTCGTTGTAGAGCGCAATGGAACGCCTGAGATCGTCGTCGCTGATTTTCCGGCCCGTGAGCGCTTCGAGCCCCTCGCGCATCTCCTGAAGTTCGGCCACGTAATAGCTACCGCCGATTTCAGGATCGAAGTTCTGCGGCGTATCGAAGAACTTGGTCCAGACGTTCGGGAACATGATCTTCCACATGCCCGACAGATTGCGGATCACGTCGCACACAAACGGGAAGATCATGCCGTCGACGAAGTCGAGACGCCTCGTCATGCCGAGTTCGACGGTCGAGCGCGGGATGCGGCAGATGTAGCTCTGGTAGAAGGCATCGCCGTGGATGACTTCCAGCTTGTCGCCGCCGCCGAACAGACCGAGCGGCAGGCAACCCGCTGCGTGGATCAGTTCCAGCGGCGCGTAGAGCGGCAGGAAGCCGACCACTTTACGACCGGGGACCGCGTCTTTCCAGGCGCGAGCGGCAGTAAAGTCCAGATCTTCGAAGATGGCTTCGCAGCGCGAAACGATTTCGGCCGTGCTTGTCATGGTCAGCGCGCCTCCCATTGGGCCGGGCGCTTCTCGATGAACGCCGTCAAGCCTTCCAATGCGTCCTTTGTGGACATCAGCTTTTCCAGATAGAGATGTTCGAGGTTGCAGAGCTTCGTCCGAACGCGCTCGACCATGTCGAGGCGGGCTGCCTTTACGGCGATACGCAGCGACGACGGGCTAAGCCCTGCAAGCGCGTGGTCGAAGTAGGAGAGCGCTGCCGCCTCCGGTTCGGGCGTAATCTCGGAAACAAGGCCAAGCGCGAATGCCTGCTCGCCGGAAATCGAGCGCCCCGACAGGAGAATGTCTTCCGCCGCCGCACGCGCGATCTTCTCCGGCAGGATGCACGACGCCGGCGGCGCGAACACGCCGAGGATGATCTCGGGCTGACCGAATTTCGCATCCGGCGTGGCGAAGATCCGGCTACCCGCGATGGCGACTTCCATGCCGCCGCCGAGGCACTGGCCGCGCACCGCTACCAGGACGGGAACCGGAGCCGCGACTAGCCGCATGACGAGTGCGTTGAACGATTTCAGCATCGCATCGCATTGGTCCGGCAGATGCTCCTGCACACTGGCGCCAAAGCTGAAGTGCGGCCCCTCGTGATCGATAAGCACGGCAAGGATCGCCGGATCGTTCATATGTGCGTCGAGCGCTGCCGTCAGCGCGGCGATCATCTGCGCGTCGACAATATTCGCCTTGGGCCGCGCGAGCCGCAATCGCAGAAGCTTGCCATCGCGGTCATGCCATACTTTCAAGGGCTCGATGGTCATTTAGTCCCCCGCGCGGCCGGGAGAAGCGATTCTGTCAGTTCCGGCGTCCACGGGGCGCCCGCCGCGAGTGCCTGCCGCAGCGCGATGAAATCGATTTCGCGGTCGTCCTTGGTGCCTTCGTTGAAGGCGCGAAAGCCGGCGCGCGCCTCTGTCATCATGTTGAGCGCGAGCCAGGAGCGGCTGTTCTCCTTGTTGGCGTTCCAAGCGTCGATCTTGGGCTTCCGCAGTTCCTCGATGGTCTTCGTGAAGCAATCCGGGAACGTCAGCAGGATCTTGCCGCAGAGCTCCTCGACCTTGGCGTCGAGCAGCGAGAGGTCGACCGTGCCCTTCTTCAGCACGTCCTTGCCCGCTGCCAGTTCGGCGCCCGTCTTCGGTTCGCCGTGCACGATGCGGCCATATTCATCGACATAGCGGTCGGTGATGACGAGCGGGTTCGCGACGAACCGTCCATCGACCTTGAGCGCGGGCACGATGTCCGTGATCATGCCGAGCCGGTAGGCCTTGTGCGCCGTCCACGGCTCGCAAAGGGAGCCGGACACCATCGCCATTTCCGCGCCGACCATGACGGGAAGGAAATCGGTCGCTCCGCCAATCGGGGCCGATCCATGCTTCGGCCCCGCCTGACCGAAGCGCGCCAGATCCTGCGCAATGGTGAAATCGCAGGCCATGCCGATTTCCTGGCCGCCGCCGATGCGCATGCCGTTGACGCGACAGACGACAGGCTTGTCGCATCCGAGGATCGCGGACACCATGTCGTTGAAAAGGCGCATATATTGCCGGTATTCCTGCGGATTTCCCGCGTAATATTCGGCGTATTCCTTGGTATTGCCGCCCGTGCAGAAGGCCTTGTCGCCCTCCCCCGTGAACACAGTCGCCACCACGTCGCGTGCATTCGATGCAGCGCGGAAGGCAAGGATCACGCCCTTGACCATCTCGGTCGTGTAGGAATTGTACTGCGCGGGGTTATCGAGCGTGATCCACGCATTGAAAAGACCGGGCACGATTTCGCCGTCCGGTGTGCGTGCTGGCCGCTTCTCATAGCGAACGCCGGGAACCACGATTTCCGCGAGGTTGTGGTCGTGCAGGGCTTCGGGTGCCGTGGCTCTCGCAATCGACGCTGTATTCAGGGTCATTTCCTCTGTCTCTTCTTTTTTCGTTTCTTGATGCTCAGGGAACGAGAATGGCGCGACGCGTAAGCTTGTGCTCATGCGCAAGGGCGAAGATCTCGTTGATGCTGTCGAGCGGATGCTTTTCGATAAAGGCGGCGAGTTCGATCTTGCGGTCGAGAACGAGGTCCAGCGCGCCCGGATAAAGCTCCGTGGCGCAGCCCCAATTGCCGAGCGCGCGCGCATGAAACGCCATCAAGTTCGAGAGGCGGACCTCGACCTTGTCCATGGTGAAGCCGACGACGGCGAGCGTTGCGCCATGGACGAGGAGGCTCCACGCGGTCGACTGACCGGCAGCCGTTCCCGAGCACTCGAAGATCACCCATTCACGCGTCGGAAGGCCGTGGCCTTTTGCAAAGGCCGCGATCTCCTTCTTGAGCGTCTTCGGATCCACGCTGCGCGCATTGAAGGTCTTGGCGACGCCGTGAGCAGCGACGGCTGCGAGCTTTGCATCGTCGACGTCGATGGCGACGACCGTGCCGCCGAACGCCGCCGCAACCTGCGCGCAATGACCGCCGACCCCGCCAACCCCGATCACGATGCAGAGCGTGCCGGGACCGACTCCCGCCTGAATGACAGCCTGATAGGGTGTCGTAACCGCGTCCGCGACAACGGATACATCCGCGAGTTTGAGCCCAGCGGCTTCAAGGCGGTTCTCATCGACAGCGCAGAGCCCGAATGCGGGCACGGTGATGTGGGAAGCGAAGCCACCCTCGATATCGTTGCCCGGCATGACCTGTTTCGCGCAGATCGTGCCCTTGCCGCGCGTGCATGCATCGCAGCTGCCACAGGGAATGACGGCAGGGATGATGACGGCCCGCCCTACCCAATGTTCGGCGCCGGCTCCGGCTGCGATGACGCGTCCGCTTACCTCATGACCAAGCGTCAACGGCAGGGGCTGGTTCGTGCGGACACCATCGTAATAGTACCCGAGATCGGTATGGCAAACGCCACAGCCGGCGACTTCAACCGTAACCTCGCCCGCAGCAGGTGCGCCAAGTTCGAACGACTGCCGGATCAACGGTTTCCCGACACTCGTCATCACCCATCGGTAGGCTGCTATCGGCATCTGTCCCTCTTAGTACATTAGTTAATTTCGTATTATGGTACCTTAATACCGAATTTGGTCAAGCAAATTCCACTCATCATCAGGGTCGTTCAAGGCCGGGCTTACCCCGGTCTTTTCAAGGCGGCCTTTCTTGCCAAGCTTGCCGCCGATGTGCGCCGCGCCGCTGCTTCAGGCGGGTCGTTATTGCGCCCGTCGAGGACCGATCTGACGAGGTCGGGCTGATCGGCGGGCGCGCAGATGCAGCTGGGCGAAGTTGTGAGTGAATTCCCCGTTGGCGAAGTAGCGCTCCCGAAAATAGGCCAGCTTCCCATCATACTTCTCGGCGTCGAGCGTGCCCGCATCGCGCGTCGCGCCTTCGCGCAAATCAGGTCGGCGCGGGCAAAATTGCCCATGACCTTGCCTCGCTCGCGAGCTTCGACGTGACAGATATCGAAAGCGGGCGCCGCGTCGGGGCGCACGACGAAGATTCTCGATTGCACGACAAGCAGGCGGCCCTGACGACGCTTTTGAAGCATTTGGGAGGCTTGCCCACGCAGGTGGATCATCGCGTGGCCGATGTCACGACGACCTTTCCGGAATGTTCGGTTCGGGTCGTCACACGCGGTAGAAGAACAAGCGCTGCCGTAACGCCGACCGCGAGCCCCCAGAAAGCAGAACCGATCCCAAGGAACGACATGCCGGAAGCCGTCACTAAAAAGGTAAGAACAGCGGGTTCGCGCTCCCGCTCGACGTCCATCGCGCCAGCAAGGCCGTTCATGATCGCGCCAAGCAGAGCTAGGCCTGCCACGGCCGCCACCAGTTCTTTCGGTAACGACGCGAAAAGAGAGGCGAGCGTCGCTCCAAATAGGCCAACGATGATATAAATGACGCCGAGGGCGACGCCAGCGATGTAACGCTTGCCGGCATCGTGATTGGCTTCCGTGCCGGAGCAGATCGCCGCCGTGATCGCCGCGAGATTGACGCCATGCGAACCGAACGGCGCCATCACGACCGAGAGCGCCGATGTGTTCCAGACGAGCGGCCCTGATGGTGTGCCGTATCCGAAGGCGCGCAACACGGCGACGCCTGTCAGGAACTGCCCTGTCAGCGTCACCAGGGCCAGCGGCACGCCGAGCCCGATGATGGCAGCCAGCGAGAATTCCGGTGTGGTCCAGACGGGGCGCGCCAGTTCAATATGGAAGGCGTCGAAATGAAGTTCGCCACCGATCGCGGATAGCCCGACGCCCAGAACCAGCACCAGCGCGATGGCATAGCGGGGCAGAAGACGTTTCAGCACGACGTAAGCGGCGAAGAGCGTGCCGACCAGGACGGGCGAAGCAGGGAAATTCGTGAAGACCTCCGCGCCGAACCGGAACAGGATGCCAGCGAGCATGGCAGACGCGATGGATTTCGGAATGCGCGCCATCACGGCATCGAACAGTCCCGAAATGCCGATCACCATGATGAGCGCGGCGGCGAAGACGAAGGCGCCGATGGCTTCCGGATAGGAATAGGCCGGCAATGAGGTAACGAGCAGCGCGGCCCCCGGCGTCGACCATGCCGTGATGACCGGTGCGCGAAAGAAGAGCGACAGCGCGATAGCCGAAATGCCCGCCCCGATGGAGATCGCCCATATCCAGGAAGATAGTTCCGCGTGGCTGAGATGGGCCGCGCTCGCCGCCTGAAAGATGATGAGCGACGGCCCCGCGTACGAGACGACAACCGCGATGAACCCGGCAACTGTCGCCGAAAACGAGAAATCCTTCCACATTGCGACTTTGCTCCGCTTATGATGAGGCCGGTTTAGCGTTCGACCGGGGCTTGCGGCAGGGGCAGTTTCATGAAAAGTGAGCGGCACAGTTTGTGATGGCCGCTTTCATGAGCAGTGACTTCAAACTCCTCTATCGCGCAATTGCCGGGCAGATCGCAAACCAGATCGAGGCCGGTCTCTATCGCGAAGGCGAGCGGCTTCCCTCTGTCAGGGCGCTGGCGAAAACGCACGAGGTCAGCGCCACCACGGCGGCGCGCGTGCTCATCGAACTTGAACAGAACGGCTTCGTTGAAGCGCGCGCCCGTTCGGGGTTTTATGTCACAAGCAGGACGCAGGCCGGAAATACACCTTCCGCGACGCGAACCGCGCCAATACCCGCTTCGGCCAAGGTTAACGAGCTGATCGGGCGGATTTTCAGGGCCACGATCAGCACAGGCGCGGCTCGCCCCGTCATGCCTCTCGGCGCGGCTGAGTTGGACGAAGCCCTGCTGCCTCACAAGGAACTCGCCGTCGCCGTTGCAAGAGCGGTTAGAGAAGGCGGTGCATCGCTTCTCGCCTACGGCCATCGAAACGGCGATCCAGCCCTGCGCCGCCGCATCGCCCATATTCTTGGATTGCGTGGGGTGTCGCTCATCCCGGACGACATCGTTGTGACCACGGGAGAGAGCGAGGCGCTCGGACTGGCGTTGATGGCGCTGACCTCTCCCGGCGCTGCGGTCGCGGTCGAGTCCCCGTGCTTTTTCGGCATCCTGCAATGGATCGAGACGCTGGGCCTCCGCGCTGTCGAGATCGCAACCGATCCGCATCGCGGCATAGACATCGACGAGTTGGAGCGTATCGCAGAAGCCACGCCACTGGCGGCGCTTGCACTTAACCCGACATTTCATAACCCTTTCGGCTTTGCCATGCCGCCAGAAGCGATGCGCCGTCTCATGTCAGTTGTTGAGCGCCACCGACTGCCGGTGATCGAAGACGACGTGTATGGCGAGCTTCATCATGCCGGGCGGGTCAGGCTGCCGCTCAAGAGCTTCGACCGGGACGGGTGGGTTATTTATTGCTCTTCATTCTCGAAGACGCTCGCGCCTGGTTTCCGCATCGGATGGTGTGTGCCCGGCCGCTTTGGCGATAATTTCGAGCGTGTGCGCGCCCCCTGCAACGCAGGCGTCACGACGCTCACGCAGAGAGCCCTTTCCGTTTATCTCGACGGGCGCGCTTATCGTCGGCACCTTGACGGACTGCGCCGATTATTCGGGTCGCAGGCATCTGCAATCCGTAAGCTCGTGCTGGAGAGCTTCCCTATCGGAACCCTCATAAGTGAGCCGGGAGGTGGATTTGTCTTCTGGGTGGAAATTCCCGCACCATTCGACGTGATGCGCTTCAGCGAACTCGCGCTTGCCGAAGGTATTTCAATCGCACCCGGCCCTATCTTTTCGGCGTCAGGTGGGTTCGACAGCGCCTTTCGTCTCAGCGTTGGGCGGCGTCTTACGCCAGATGTTGAAGCCGCGATCCGCAGCCTGGGACGAATTGCAGTCGAGATGAAAACTGTCCGGTAGTCATCTATCGATAGCGCAGATGATCTGCCAAGGCGCCGTCTGTATCCACAGCGAGCGGCGCGGCGTGTCACCGCGCGAGCGCTCATCGCCGCACTTGCGGCCGAGCGCCAGCGGCTCTTTGGAACGAAAATCGGCTTGAAAAGCGGCTTTCCGAACTTGAGATAATGAGGATTTACGCAAGTCGGCGGCGCTGTCGCCTTCACCCGAGCGTCGAAACAGAGCTTCGGATTTTAAAGCGATGACAACCCTTTTTCAGATACTGCCGGACCCTCAAGACCTTTTGAGCCTGCCGCCTGAAGTGCTTGCGGGTACCATCATCGAATGCATCCCCGACTATCGGCGTAACGAGGGGCGTTTCCAGTTGGCGGACTTGATTCACGGCTGTTTCCGATCGCATGGAAATGAGAATGCCTATTCTCAAGCTTACGAAAGGCCGATCACCCTTGCCATCGCCGAAGCCTTGAACTGGCTTACGGCTCAGGGACTGGTCATGCTCGATCCTACGCAGCCAGTGCAAGCGCAATGGTTGACGTTAACCCGTCGAGGACAATCTCTGAAAACAGGCGCGGACGTCGAAGCATCCCTATCGCTTGTTGACCGCGAGTTTTTCTTGGGGCCAAGGCTTGATGTAAAGAACGCAGCCCTGATGGACATCTCAAGGGAAGGAATTTCGTCGTAGGCGAGTTTCGCGCGCTTTGCCCAAGCAGCATGAACGGCTTCATGGTTGAGACCGTCGACCCATCTGGCTTTCGGATCGCCTGCCGCTTCACTGGCCCGACTGGGTAGTACTTCTCCTGCGGCCCCCATCGCCGCAAAATTGGACCGGCAAAAGCTTCAGCTTACCAAAAAGCGCGAGAACGCCTCATCGTCAGAGCGTTAAGACCGGCACCAACGTCTCAGCTTGCTTGCCGTCATGCACGAACGGTAACCGCCTAATCGGCACACCATAAAGCCGCTCCAACTCCGGCTCAGCAAGGACGGTCGCCGCCGGTCCCAAAACATAGTCTTCGCCTCCGAGCATCAAGGCGGCGAGATCGGCCACGGCAAGCGCGTGATGGGGATGGTGCGTTGTAAAGATAACCGTAATCCCTTCCTGCGCGGCAAGTCGGCGAATCCATTGCAGCACGATGCCCTGATTTTTCAAGTCGAGAGCAGAGGCAGGTTCATCCAGAATCAGAATGCGCGCCTCCGCGACGAGGGCCCGCGCGAAGATGACGAGTTGTCGCTGTCCGCCCGACAATTCGTGAAACGGACGGTTCGCAAGATGCTCAAGAGAAAAGCGGGCGAGCGCCGCGAGTGCTGCTTCCTCGTCTTTACGCGAAGGCTGCGAGAAAAGCCCGACCTTCTTTGCACGTCCCATCAAAACCATATCGAGCGTTGTGTAGTCGAAAGCTGTCTGAAAGAGTTGGGGAACAAACGCCATCTCATCGAAAGTCTGCGTATTGCCTTCAGTAGGCTGAAGAACTCCCAATAGGATTTTTAGAAGCGTTGTTTTTCCACAGCCGTTCGGCCCCAGCAATGAAAAGACGCTGCCGCGCGGAATATCGTAACTATACTTTCGGAAAAGCCATCTTTCGCCCTGATAGGCGTGTCCTACTTCTGAAAGACGTAAGGCCGGATCATTCCGCGCCCCTACCGCTGGCTCGGCGCAGATCGCACGTTCAGTCATGATTCCATCCCTTCGCTTGCGCCCGCCAGAACAGCACGGCGAAAACAGGGGTGCCGACCGCCGCCGTGATCAGGCCGATTGGTAGTTCCTGCATGGTGATGGAGCGGGCAAGATCGTCCATCAGCAAAAGGAAAAGACCGCCGATAAGCGCCGCGGACGGCAAAAGTCTCGTATGGTTGGGCCCGGTCAGCATTCGGGCGAAATGCGGCACCACCATGCCGACCCATCCGACGATGCCGCTCACTGAAACCTGCGCGGCGACGATGAAAGAGACGAGAGCGATGATCGCCCAGCGCAGGCGCGTGACATTCACGCCGAGAGCTGCCGCGTCGATTTCCCCGAGCGACAACAGATTGATGCGCCATCGCAACGCCATGAGTAAGCCGCCACCGACAAGAACAGGCACCGCAAGAATCGCAAGCCGCGTCTGATCGGCGGAGGCGAAGCTTCCCATCAGCCAGTAGACCATGCTCGGAAGCTTGGTTTCCGGGTCAGCGGTGTATTGAACGATACCCTGTATCGCATGAAAGAAGGCGCTGACGATCACGCCCGCGAGAACAAAAGCCAGCACGCCGCCTCCCTTTGCCGCGCGTGCGAGCGTGGAGGCGCACAAGAGGGCGAGCATGCCTCCCGCGAATGCCGTTGCTACGATGGCAATGGACGGGAAGCCGAACAGAATTGCGAGAACGGCGCCCGTCGCGGCACCCGCAGAGATGCCGACGAGATCGGGCCCGACGAGCGGATTGCGCATCATCCCCTGCAACGCAGCACCCGAAATCCCAAGCCCCATGCCCGCGAGCGTGACAAGGAGCACTCTCGGCAACCGGATAACCTGAACGGCGACCTGCTCGGCATCGGTCCAGTTCACATCGACCTGCCAGGGAACGATCAACGACCAGAGAATCTGAGCGGTGCGGTCCAACGGAACCGGATAAACACCGATGCAAAGCGAGGCCAGAACTGCCGCGATCAGCGCAAGGACGAGAAGAAACTCGATTGCAAGACCGGGAGGCGAGACGAGGGGTTGTGTTTGCTCGCACGTCGTTGTCATGGTGTCGTTGTCTCGGAATGAGGGAGAGATACCGCCGAAAACCGCCCGGAATCGGCCATCCCGACATTGGCGGCGACAGAGAGGATGCGGTCGAGTTCGGCTTCTGAAGGATGGAAGTTAACGGCCGACGCATAAGTCTTTGCGGCCATGACGCGCAGCTTGGGAGCCAGGTCACGCGGATGGAAAAGTTCTGCCATCCAGCGCAGCCGGATCGGAGTTTCCACGATGCCCGAAAGCCCGAGAACCAACCCTTCCGGCTCGCGATAGACACGACGCAACCGCGATGCTCGAAAGATGCGCCAGCGCGGGTCTTCCACGAAAGCGGCGGCGCTTGCCACCGAAGACGATGCGGAAATCAGAATGACGTCTGGATCGAGTGAGAGCACCTGTTCGGCCGAAAGCATCGGCTGCTTGACGATCCCGCCGAAGCTGCCGCCGACGATATTGGTCCCGCCAGCGCGTTCGATGAGCCGTCCGGTCAACGTCGAAGGGCCCTGAGCGCGAACAGACCCATCGGCCAGCACCGTAACAGCAAGCACCCGTGGCCGGTCGGAAAATTTCGACGTGATCGCAGTTGTTTCGTCGAACGAAGCTTGCCAAGATGCTTGCAACGTCTTGCAACGCTCCGAACGCCCCGCGACGGCGGCAAAAACGCAGGCCGTCATCACGACGCCCTGTTCGTTCCCTGGCAACATCACCGGCAAGGCCGGGAGGCCGATGCGTTCCAGAGGTTCGGCGAGGAAGCTCATGACCATGATCGTGCCCGGATCTAGCTTCATCACGGCTTCGAGGTTGATTGCGTGCGGCGTCGGAAAACTCCGGCTTTGTCGCGACAGTTCGGCGATGCGCGGATAGAGCTTCGATATCAGGCCCCCATCGAGACTGGCACTGCTGAGATGCGTTAGCCCCGACGCGGTTTCAGGCGCGTCTGTCGCGAGGAAATACTCCGCAGCCAAAGGTGGTAGCATCAGGAGCGTGCCGCGAAACGGCATCTCAATGGAAAGATCGCGTCTTGGCAAATGAACCAAACGCGTCGCGCCCGTCGGTTCATGCAGGCTGACGGGCGCGCGCATCGCGGCTGTCGCGAAACACGCAAACGCCATCAGAGCCAGAATGCGCAGCGGCCATGCCGAACGCCGATTCATTCGTAAACGCCTTTGGATTGGTCGGAGAGAGGGCGACCGGAATTTGGCCGGCCGCCCTTTGTTATCAGAACGTCGTCTTGAGCCGCAAAACCGCATTGAAGGGCGCGCCGGGATACAGCCACGTGTAACTGGTCGCGCTTTCATAGTAGCGGTGGTCGAAGATGTTGTTCAGGTTCAGGCTGATCTTCCACTTGGGATCGATCTTGTAGGAAGCCATGAGATCGAATTCCGCATAGCCCGGAAGTGTGGCGACCAGATTGGGCGACGATTGCGAGACAAGGTTCGTTGTCGACGAGGAGACCGCCCGCATACCGCCGCCGACCGTCAGACCTTCGAGCTTGCCGCTGTCAAATTCGTAGGTCGTCCACAGCTTGAAGGAATGCTCCGGCACATGGGGAACGACCGATCCGACAAGGTAGCTTTCGCTGTCGATGATCTTGGCGTTTGTGTAGGCGTAGGACGTGAGCAGGTTCCAGCCCGGAAGCACATTATAGGTGCCATCGAGTTCAACGCCGCGGCTTCTGGTCTTGCCGCTTTCCACCTCATATCCGAGAGTTGCTTTTGTCGGGTCTGGGTCCGACTGCAATTGGTTTTCAAGCGTCAACTGGTAGAGCGCCGCCGTCACAACAGCGCGCCTTCCAATATCGGTCTTGACGCCGATTTCGTACTGATCGCCCTGAAGCGGCGAAAACTGCTGGATGGTCCCGTCCGTTGTAACGTTGTTGCCTTGCGGCTTGAAGGTCGTTGCGTAATCGGCGAACAGCGCTGTACCGGGGATCATCTCGTAAATCAGACCGATGCGCTTCGCCGTTCCGTCTCCGTCGACGCCACTGCCGGATTGAGAACGTGCGCTCATTCCAGACTGCGACCATGAGCTGTAATCAGTGTAATTGAATCCAGCCGAAAGCTTCAGCTTCGATGTTATTGAAAGGAGTTCGTTTACATAACCGTTGATCTGGGACATTTCGGAATATCCCCAGATTGAGCGATGAAGCCCGACAATCGGCTTGTACCACGCCGGATTGTTTATATCGGTGAAGGTGTAGGTGGAAAAGCTGGTGGTCGGCGCGCTCATGTTCATATCGAACCAGTCCTTGGTGTATCGCACACCGGCGGTCAGGTCGTTGTTAAATCCGAATAACGCGAATTTGCCGTTAATGAGGTTATCCGTATCGATATCCTCAACCGGACCCATATGGATTTCGCTGTAGCTCTCCCTATAGTTGATCGCTCCACCTGAATAGATTGGCGAAGCTGTGATCGAAACCATGCTCCGAGCGGTCGTCGTGTATTGCGCTGCTGAGCGGAATGTCCAATTCGAGTTGAAAGCGTGCGTGTATTCCGCTCGAACCGTATCGCTCTCGAAGGACCAGTAAGAGCGCGGATCGTAAAAGTTGAAGCTCAGACCCTGTTTGGGCAGCCGTAGCAGTGTGGCGGTGCTTCCGCTGCCTACCGAAACGTAACCGGGCGTGCCGCTGTAGGGTTGGGCTTCCTGCCATCGTTTTTCGTAGGACAAAAGCACCGTATCGTCGGGTGTTATCTTGCCCTGGAGGGCAACGCTTCCGGCCCGTTTTTCATACTCGGAGCGGTTCGGGAAATTCTCGTAAACGCCTTCCTCAAGATTGACCCTCATTGCCCAGTTTTGCGAAATGGGCTGATTGATGTCGACCTTGACAGTTCGCGTCCCGAAGGAATCGACGGTTTCCTCGAATGTATAGGCGCGTTCTTCCGTCGGCTTCTTTGTAACGATATTGATGATGCCGCCAATGTCGCCCGTATAGACGCCGTTCAAGAGTCCCGCAGGGCCCTTGACCACTTCGATGCGCTGGACATTCCCGAGCCAGGAGTTGCCTTGCGGTGTCGGATCCCACATCCCGTCGCGCAGCGTAGCGCTGACCTGAAAGCCGCGAACATAGAGGCTGTTCATGTAATCGAGCGGATAATATGAAGGATAGGCGCTGGACACACCCGCCACATTTTGAGCGGCTGCTGTCACGCTGCGCGGATCCTGCTCCTCGATGATCTTCTTTGGCACAACCGCCACGCTTTGCGGAATATCCAGGATGCTCGTCGGAACTTTTGCGCCCGTTATGCTCTGGGTGACGACGTAATCCGCAACGCCTTCAGAGGCGGGATCTTTCGGCGTTTTGTCTGCGAGCGCGCTCGGTGCCGGACCGTTGTTGTCGCGCTCGGTGACGGATTTTTTTGGCTGCTGCGACGTGTTTTTCTTCTTTTTCTCGGGAGTCGTCACCCGGACAGGCGGAAGCTCCGAGGTATTTCTGGCCTCTGGCATCGCGGACTGTGCGATCGCGGCCTCGGGGAAGTCTCCCGCTACAAGGAGGAATGCCGAAACGAGCGCCAAATTTCTACGCATGGGCGCCTCGACAGAAAAGTGTGGTGACGAAAGTCGGTAGTTCTCGCCGCACAAGCCTCACGGCCTGCGGTCGGCAGGTTGATCGTGTTGTCATTGCCCAAATGCCCCAAACTCGGTTCTACGCGAGTGGCCCTCTCGCGTTCTGGACAAGATAGAGCGCTCCTTCTCGCTCATCCTATGATCGTAATCATACAGCTCGCCGCGCCAGGGAGATTCGAGGTCATTCCCGCAAAGCTGTTGCGTTCGTGATACAGGATCGGGTTGGATGGCGTGGGGTTTCGATGCGTCTTGGATTAAATTAATTATTTAATATCAATGCATTATTGATGGCATGATCGTCGATATTAAATCCGGTCCGGTTGCGGCTTACGTGATGACCGGAGACAGAAGCATTATGGTCCGTCCCGAACGAGCGATCTCGCCGTCTTCCACCATTCGCACGAGCGTCCGATAAAGCACTTCGTGCGTTAATCCGAGTTCGGCGGACAGGTCTTTTAACGTGCCGGGCAACTCTACCGTAAGCGCGTCTTTGCATGTGTTCAGGACGAGAAAGTGTCGGATGCGATCCCGTGCGGAATGCATGGAAAGACACTGCACCCGAGTTCGCGCATCCATGAGCTGTCGCGCTAACATCAAAGTGTACGCTTTTGCGAAAGTCGGATTCCCCTCGAAGTGGGACAGCAGCAGCCCCTTGGGATAAAGGCGGACCACCGACTTTGTCATCGCGGTAGCATCGCAATGATAGACCGGCATAAAAATCGACGCTTCGGCCAATGGATCTCCGGCCCTTGCCACGTGAAGAACGGCTTCTTTCCCGTTTGGATCGACTCGTGTCAGACGAACGCTGCCTGAAACGACCTCGAACAGCCCTTCGGTCGGATTACCTCGATAGAAAAGAGTTTCGCCCGATTGCAGCGTTCGGAGTGTGCACGCATTCCCGACGATGTCTCCAAGGTCTTCCTCGATCGTCATCGAACAAATCTCCCGTAAATACTCTATACAAGCCGGCGGAACGAAGCTCTTAGGTTGTGGCGTCCTATTTTGCAACGCAGCATCGAATCGCGCTCGATAAGAAACATAGCTATGCTTTTCATAGCCCCTTGTGTCTCGCGTCAGCACAGCCGACCAGGATCTCACGATTCAGCAAGCCGCCCTCGAAGGGGTGGGCTGCCTGAAAATCTTCGCTGAGAAGAAGAGCGGGACGCGGCGCGATGATCGCAGGGAGCTTCAGATTCTACTCGAATGCGTTCGCGAGGGCGACGTTGTTGTGTCACCCGGATCGACCGGCTCGCGCGCTCGGTGAAAGACCTCCAAGATCTTGTCCTTGAGCTTCGCGAGAAGGTGTGTCGCTTCAAGCGGCGGGGACCGCAGGCGTTCCGCCCATAGCCGGCCGATGATTATTGTCACTTGCGATAGACTGGCGTGATCCCACCTTCTGCAAGCCGTTCACCTGAAAACCGTCTGAATTACAATTCAGGCGCATGTCTTCGCTTGCGACGCCCCGATCGAGGATTCGCAGCCGAAGTTGACCGATTTGGCGCAGTTGTTGGCCGATAGCGCCGCGAGCGCACGCGAAGCTTGTGAGACGGATCCACCTCCATCATCCAGAGGAGGCGTCATGCGCACCGACATTGAATTTCTATCCGAGGGGCGAAAGTTGCGGGGGTGGCTTTACCGCCCATCAACCGAGCTGACATCAATCCCCGCCATCGTCATGGCCCATGGCCTGACGTGCGTTAAGGAGCAGTATCTAGATCGTTATGCCGAGGTGTTCGTGAGAGCCGGGTTTGGCGTCGTGCTTTACGATCACGCCAATTTCGGCGCGAGCGAAGGGTCGCCCCGGCAAGAGGTTGATCCCGTGCTGCAACGGCGTGGCTATCGAGATGCGATCAGCTTCGCGCAGACGGTGCCGTGGATCGATGCGGCGCGCATCGGTATCTGGGGGACCAGCTACAGCGGCGGGCATGTGCTTGAGATTGCGGCGCTCGACCGGCGCGTGAAATGCGTCGTCTCTCAGGTGCCGACCGTAAGCGGCTATCAGTCGGCGCTCCGGCGCACCCGCGCCGACCATGTGCCCGCGCTTCTCGCTCGCTTTGCGGCGGATCGCGCAGCGCGGTTCCTGGGCGAGGCTCCGGCGACGATCCCGGCCGTTTCAGACGATCCTGCGGTCGGTTGCGCGATGGGCGGTCGCGATGCCTACGATTTTTTCATGGGCACGAAGAGTTTCGCGCCTACCTGGCGCAACGAAATGACATTGCGGAGCGCCGAGATGGCGCGGGAAAATGAGCCGGGCATCCATATCGCCCGTATCAGCCTGACCCCGCTTTTGATGATCGTTGCGGAAAACGATATGCTGACGGCGACCGATCTCTGCCTTGAAGCGTTTCAGCGGGCGCTCCCGCCAAAACGTCTTGTGACCGTGCCCGGAGGGCACTTCGAACCTTATGTCCGTCATTTCGAAAAGACGAGCGGGGCCGCTCGCGACTGGTTCCTCGAACATCTCGGCCGGGAATGATCTGAAGCCGCCGGCTGAGACTGCATTCATAAAACGAGTGACGGTGCTCGCACGCGAATATCCGAACGGCTGGTTTATAGGGCCGCATTGCCATAAGGAAGGCCAGTTCGTCCACGCGACGTCCGGCGTCATGGAAGTCCGGGCCGAACGCGGCCTTTGGCTCGTGCCGCCGGGGCGTGCCGTGTGGATGCCGCCCCGCATCGTTCATGAACTCAGGGCGCGCGGGGCAGTTCGGTTGCGCACGCTGTACATCGAACCAGACGCGATCGACGTCGACTTGGGGAATACGCCCCGGGGCTACGCCGTCACCCCGCTTCTGCGCGAACTCATCGTCCGCGTCGTCGGTTCCGCCTCGGACGAAAGAGACCCGAGCCGACTCGCGCGCCTCGTAGCCGTTCTGATTGATGAACTCGCCGAAGCACCACCCGACGAATTCTCAATCAGGATACCTGTCGATGCGCGTCTCGAACGCGCCTGCAAGGTCATTTTCGAGGAACAGGGAAGGCCCCGCCCGATCCGTGAACTTGCGGCAGAATGCGGGGCCTCGCCACGGACACTCGCGCGCCTCGCCAATGACGAACTCGGTTGCCCCCTTTCGGTATGGAGGCAGCAGGCGCGCATTCTTGAAGCCGTGCCGATGCTTGTTGCGGGCGAATCCGTGATGCGGACGGCGCTTGCCCTCGGCTACGAAACGCCGAGCGCGTTCGCGGCCCTGTTCCGGCGTTTACTCGGCATCAATCCAAGTGCCTTCGCGGCGCAGCGGCGAAAGAAAACTTCGTCTTGATCGTCCCCTCCCTGGACCGGAAAACACACGAACGCAAAGCACTCGCATCGCCGTTTTTCACCCGCTGTTTCAATCTCGCTATAATACACCGCGATGCGCTCAAGAAGCGCGCCTGAACACGGCTGCCACCCGCGCTGTGACCGTGACCATGCCGGCGATGCGTCAATCTTGTCGCGCCAGGCCATGGTGACACCGCCGGAACCGCCGGCCATTCTCTCGAAATCGCGGAGTATGCAATGCGCCGCTCGAAGATGGACTCTTCGAGCTTCCATACGAATGCAGCTTCGCCAGAAACGTGTCGCGCGCAAACGCATATTGTTCGTCTTGGCATCCCCTGAACGGCGCTGCTCTCAATTCCAAGGTGACCCGCCCCCATTTTCAGACGTGCGCCCCATCCGCGCCGAAGCTTCAGCGCGATGCCCCACAGGCAGGCTGCACCGCGCACCAGATCGCGGCGATTACCGGCCATCAGACTCTCAAAGAGGTGGAGCGATACACCCAGAGGCGAACCAGCTTCGCCTTGCCAAGGCGGCTTATGCAACCCTCGGTAAGAACGGTTGAAGAACAAGGTGTTTGAAACCAAGGCTCGATGGTTTCAAAAATGGAGAAGCAAGTCTTTGATAACACGTATCTTTTTGGGATAGTTGGCGGAGACGGAGGGATTCGAACCCTCGAGACCCTTTTAGGGGTCTGCTCATTTAGCAAACGAGTGCCTTCAGCCTCTCGGCCACGTCTCCACGCACGTCGAAAGCCCGGACGGTGGAACCGCCGGGCCCCGAGTTCGCCGTTTCTATCATCGGAGTCGGGCAGACGCAATCCATGCCGCGCCGATTTTTGCAGGAAGATGCGGCGGCAAAAGCGCGGCGAATTTCGGGCCGTCAGCAGCAGGATCTATTGGCCGCCCGATGCGGACGCGGTCGGGCGCGTTCACGATTTCTGCGTCATGCGAAAAATCACGGTTAACCATTTGCGGTAGCGGCTTTCGGATGTTACCACGCTTGAGCATGCGTCCTGTCCCAGCTACACAACCTTGCCTCGCCCTCGCTGCGTCCGTCAGGGCCATCGGTCGCGCGAGCAAGACGGCTTTCGGGAACGGGAGCCGCACCATATGTTTATGAAGACGACGTGAGCTGATCCATGGCCAGCCTTCACCCCCTCCAGCTCGCCTTAGACATGACCGTGAAAATCCTTGAAACCAATCTGCGCCTCGCAGAAAGTTTCGCCACGATCATGGATGGACGACTGCACCCGGGAGAAGCGGCTGCGGCGGGATCATGCGAAGGAAAATCTGGCGACGGCTCGGGGGCAGCCGCCTGCGAAAATCGGAGCAATGAAATGTCGGGCGCGCAAAAATTCGTTTACCGCTTCGGGGCTGGCAAGGCCGATGGTTCGGCCGAGATGCGCGAGCTTCTGGGCGGCAAAGGTGCCAATCTCGCCGAGATGTCGAATCTCGGCTTGCCGGTGCCGCCCGGCTTCACGATCACGACCGAGGTCTGCAACGCCTATTACGCCAACGGCAAGAAGATGCCGGAAGGTCTCGCGGCCCAGGTCGACGAGTCGGTGCGCTATATCGGCGAGACAGTCGGTGCAACGCTCGGCGATGCCGCCAACCCGCTCCTCGTTTCGGTGCGCTCCGGCAGCCGCGCGTCGATGCCCGGCATGATGGATACGATCCTCAATCTGGGCCTCAACGACGAGACGGTGGAAGGGCTCGCCGCCCGCTCCGGCGACCGCCGCTTCGCCTATGACAGCTACCGCCGCTTCATACAGATGTATTCGAACGTCGTTCTCGACGTGAAGCACGAGAACTTCGAGGAGATCCTCGAACACTACAAGCATCAGAACGGCTATGACCTCGACACCGATATCACCGCCGACGACTGGCGCACGCTGATCGAACAATACAAGGCCGTGGTGCAGAAAAAGCTCGGCAAGCCGTTCCCGCAGGATATCAAGGAACAGCTCTGGGGCGCTATCTCGGCCGTGTTCGACAGCTGGAACAACGCGCGCGCCATCAAGTACCGCGAGCTGAACCATATTCCGGAAAGCTGGGGCACGGCGGTGAACGTGCAGGCGATGGTGTTCGGCAATCGTGGCGACACGAGCGCGACCGGCGTCGCCTTCACGCGCAACCCGTCCACGGGCGACGGGCGGCTCTACGGCGAATTCCTCGTCAACGCGCAGGGCGAGGACGTGGTGGCGGGCATCCGCACGCCGCAGAACATCACCGAAGTCGCGCGCATCGAAGCTGGCAGCGACAAGCCCTCGCTCGAAACCGTCATGCCCGAAGCGTTCAAGGAATTCGTGGCGATCTGCCATACGCTCGAAAATCACTATCGCGACATGCAGGACATCGAGTTCACCATCCAGGAAGGCAAGCTCTGGATGCTGCAATGTCGTAACGGCAAGCGCACGACACCCGCCGCGCTCAGGATCGCCGTCGACATGGCGAACGAAGGCCTCATCAGCCGCGAGGACGCCATCGGCCGCATCGAGGCGGCGCAGCTCGATCAGCTCCTGCACCCGACCATCGACCCCAAGGCGAAGCGCAACATCCTGACCATCGGCCTGCCCGCCTCGCCGGGCGCAGCCTCGGGCGAAATCGTGTTCTCGCCGGACGACGCCGAAAAGCTGAAGGCGCTCGGCAAGAGCGTCATCCTCGTCCGCAACGAGACGAGCCCCGAAGACATCCACGGCATGCACGCGGCGGCGGGCATTCTCACCGCGCGCGGCGGCATGACGAGCCACGCGGCCGTCGTTGCACGCGGCATGGGCCGGCCTTGCGTGTCGGGCGCTTCGGCGCTTCGCATCAACGCCGAACTGAAGACGGTGACAGCCTCGGGCGTCACGCTGAAGGAAGGCGACATCATCACCATCGACGGCTCGACGGGTCAGGTGATCCAGGGCGAGGTTGCGATGCGTCAGCCGGAACTCACGGGCGATTTCGCGAAGCTCATGGAATGGGCGGACGGCGTGCGCCGCATGAAGGTCCGCACCAACGCCGACACCCCGCGCGACGCCGAGCAGGCGCGCAAGTTCGGGGCGGAAGGCATCGGGCTCTGCCGCACCGAGCACATGTTCTTCGACACCGACCGCATCATGGCGATGCGCGAGATGATCGTGGCAAACGATACCGAAGGCCGTCGCACCGCGCTCGCGAAGATCCTGCCGATGCAGCGCCAGGACTTCATCGACCTGTTCGAGATCATGCAGGGCCTGCCCGTGACGATCCGGCTTCTCGACCCGCCGCTGCATGAGTTCCTGCCGCACGGGCACACGGAAATCGTGGAGCTTGCGCAATCGCTCGGCATTGATCCGACGGCGCTCCGCGCGCGCGTCAACCAGCTGACCGAGCAGAACCCGATGCTGGGCCATCGCGGCTGCCGCCTCGCGATCACCTATCCCGAAATCGCCGAGATGCAGGCGGCCGCCATCTTCGAGGCCGCCGTGGAAGCCGCAAAGCGCACCGGCAAGCCTGTGGTGCCCGAAATCATGGTGCCGCTGATCGCCACGAAGAAGGAACTCGACATCATCAAGGACATCATCGTCCGCGTTGCGAGCGACGTGCAACTCGCGACGGGCACGAAGATCGACTATCAGGTCGGCACCATGATCGAACTGCCGCGCGCGGCGCTCCGCGCGGGCGAGATCGCGGAGTCGGCGGAGTTCTTCTCCTTCGGCACGAACGACCTCACGCAGACGACCTACGGCATCAGCCGCGACGATTCGGGCGCGTTCCTCGGCGACTACTTGAAAGCGGGCATCTATACGGCCGATCCGTTCGTCTCCATCGATACGGTGGGCGTGGGCGAACTGGTGAAGCTCGCATCGGAACGCGGCCGCGCCACACGTGAGAAGCTCAAGCTCGGCATCTGCGGCGAACATGGCGGCGATCCGGCCTCAATCGCGTTCTGCGAGACCGTCGGCCTCGACTATGTGTCGTGCTCGCCGTTTCGCGTGCCTGTAGCCCGTCTTGCGGCGGCGCAGGCCGCCATCGCAAGCAAGAAAGCCGCGAACAAGAAGCTCGAAGACCGCTGAGTGAAAAAATCCCACGCTTGCCCTTTCGGCCAATGGACGAAGGGGCGGCGCGGGCGTTAACAGCGTGCGGGGGGCATGAAACAGCACCCTTATCGCAATTCACTTCTGCCGGATGAGCGCATGACAGCGACCGCGCCTATACTCTTTCCGACGCTCGACGCCATCCGCGAAGGCGGCAAGGGAAAGGTAGCCGCCGCGCTGTCGGCGATCGAAGCCAGTCCCGGACCCGCGGCGGACCTGCTCGACAGGGCGTATGAGGAGCCGAAGGGCACCGCCATCGGCATCACCGGTCCGCCCGGCGCGGGCAAATCGACCATGATCAACGCGCTGATCGCGGGCTGGCGCAAAGCCGGGCAAACGGTCGCGGTGCTTGCCGTCGATCCGTCCTCGCGCGCGAGCGGTGGCGCGCTTCTCGGCGACCGTGTGCGCATGCGAAGCGATCCCGAGGACAACGGCGTGTTCATCCGTTCGGTCGCCGCGCGCAATCGCCTCGGCGGCCTCGCCGATATCGCCTACCCCGCCGCGATCCTGCTCCGTGCCGTCTACGACCGCGTTATCATCGAAAGCGTTGGCGTGGGCCAGTCCGAGACGGACATCACATCTGTGTCCGATACCGTGGTGCTGTGCATTCAGCCCGCTTCGGGCGATTCGCTCCAGTTCATGAAGGCGGGCATCGCCGAAATTCCGGATATAGCCGTCGTAACGAAGGCCGACATCGGCGCCGCTGCCACCCGCGCGCTTTCGGACCTCAAGGGCGCGTTGTCGCTCTCCCATCGCGACGCGGATGTATGGGAGCCGGAATGCCTTTCCGTATCGGTCACGAGCGGAGCGGGCCTTTCGCCGCTGTTCGACGCTTTCGCACGGCACGAGACATGGCTTCACCAGGAAGACCGTCTCGCTCGCCTTCGCGCGGTTAAAGCGCGCAACTGGGTCGAGACCGAAATCGCATCCGAATTCGGCCGCAAAGGTCTGGCGCTCGCCGAACGCGAATTTTTTAACGACTGGAATAACCGGCCGTTTACCACGATCCGGCGCGCCGCCGCCGAGTTTCGCGTTTCGCGCTCGGCCTCCTGAAGCGCGCAAAAGCCCACCGCGCAGTACTTCCGTAATTTTGACACCAAAGAAGCTATAGCTGGAACGCTCGATTTGTACGGCGTCCCCTAACGGGCTGTTAACCGTTCGGACGTTATGTTCTGCGTTGCGTAGGAGTGTCGATGAGAAGTAGCCGTCCGATGACCGGATATCAGGGGCAAAGCAGGGCGCTCGTTTCGCGGCCCCAGCAGAAATTCGAGGTCATCCGGAAACCCGTGTACGCTGTGGAAGCGCCGCGCGCCGTTCCGCTTACTCTGAAAGCACGCAGATCTGTCGCGAAACTTGCGGGGTACACGATACTCGCGGGCATTTTCGCCGTCGGCGGATACGCCTGGCGCGATCCGGACATCCGCCGCGCTATCGATTACCGCGTGACGATGCTGACGACGACCGGCGTTTCGCAGGTCGCGCCTACCCTGGTCGAAACAGCCGAAGTGACCGAACCGCTTCCGCCGCAGGCCGCGCATCTCTTTTACGACAGCCAGAAAGGCCCGCGGGCCGACAAGTTCGCCTATGCGCTGAAGGCCGCCGGCAGCGACACGATCGCGCGCCGCATGAAGGCCGATCCGCTGCGTCTCGATCTTGCGAAGGCGGGCCCCGATCCCGAAGAAAACGCCGCCCTCGCAAGCGCCTCGCTGTTCATGACGGCATTCGCCCCTCGCGACGAAGCGCCAGCCGCGATGGATATGCCTCCCCCGACGGTCGAATCGCGCGACACGCAGTGGGCGGGGCTTCTCAAGAATGCGAGCCTCTCGCCCGAGCAGCCGAAAACGCTGTTCGGCGGTCTGACCGAAGACGAATTCCGCGCGCGTGAACTGCGCTGCATGGCCACCGCGATCTATTTCGAGGCGCGCGACGAGCCGGTGAAGGGACAGATCGCGGTCGCGCAGGTGGTCATGAACCGTATCAGGAGCCCGTTCTATCCGAAAACCATCTGCGGCGTCGTTTATCAGGGCGAAAGGCTGCGCACCGGCTGCCAGTTCTCGTTCACCTGCACCGGCAAGCGCAACGCGGTGAAGGAACGCGAGGAGTGGGCGACGGCCGTGAAGCTTGCGAAGCAGGTCATCGCGGGCGAGGTGTGGCTTGACGATGTGGGCTACGCCACGCATTACCACGCGACCTATGTGCACCCGTCCTGGCGGCATGAACTGATCAAGATCACGCAGATCGGCGGCCATATCTTCTACAAGATGAAGCCGGGGACGGTGCAATTGGCGCTATTGAGCGAAGGGCTCTGACGCGGGGCCGCGAGGCTTTCCGCCCGTCCGCGCCAGATGAACAGCACTCAGCGCGCCAAACGAACGGGCTCAAATTGCCATGTGAACGTGTCGCTGGAACCGGTTCTGCAACGCATGCAGTGCCCCATAAAAAGCCGTTTCGGTTTTTGTTTCTTTGATTCCAGCCATCCGAGAGCCATCTGCTTTTCGGCAATATCCGCACGGCATGCAGCTCGTTTCAGCCGCTTCTCGATATTTGTCAGCCCACGGTGCTTTCGCGTACGACGGCCGTATAGGTGCGTTCGAGAAGCTGGAGCGCTCCTCGATAGCCGACATAGCTGCGCGAAAGGACAACCTCGTCGGTCGCCGGATGCGCGATCTCGATGAGCGGTGCGCCGATGCGTTTGGCGAGTTCACCTTCCCACGTCGAGCCGAAAACAACCGGGTAGTGGCCCGTAAAGTCGCTTTCGATCACCCGTCGATGCGCCTCAAATCCATCTTCGATGAAGGCAATGTCCGCATGCACGCCCTCGGCAAGGTTGGCGAATTGCGCACGGATCGAATCGCGTTCCGTGTCGGGCGGATTTTCGGTCGCGATCTGAACGCCGGGGAGGAGCCCGAGCTGATCGGCGAGAAAGCGAGCGACAGCCAGCGTGTAAGCGCTCTCGCCGATGATGACGAACTGCGACGGGAGCCGGTACTGGCTGGTGCAGCCAGCGTAGAAAGCTGAAAAATCGCGCAGGTAAAGGTAATAATCTCGCTCCTCGCGTGCAATGAAGGCTTCGACCGGCTCCGGCGGCAGCCCGGCGAAGGACGCCACATCGCGCAGGAAACGGCCCGTCAACCGCGCCCCGATGGGGATGGCGGGCACGTGCAGAAACGGTTGCCCATATTTCGTTTCGAGGTGGCGTGCAGTTTCAAGCCCGAGCCACGGCGACAGCACGAGGTTGAACTTCGCGCGTGGTATGGCTTTCCATTCCGAAACCCCATCTGACGCGGGGCCGAACAGGATGTTCACCTCAAGGCCGATGCCTTCGAGGATGCGGCGGATTTCCGCAAGATCGCCGCGCCAGAACGGGTTCTGATAAGGCAGCAGCGACCAGACATTCACCAGTCGCTCGTGTTTCGGGCCATCGTAATCGCGCGCGTGCTGGTCGATGATGGCGCGCGCAATCGTCTCGTGGCCAGTGAAGTTGTTGCCGCGATAGCCGGCCGTATCAGCAAACACGATGGGCGCCCCGCGCCTGCGGTAGCGGTTCACCACGCTTTCCACATCGTCGCCGATGAGGCCGGGGATGCAGCCTGTCTGCACCACGAAAAGATCGGCTTCCATCACGCGCAGCGTCGCCGCAATCAGCTCGTCCAGCCGATCCGCGCCGCCGAAGATGACTTCGCGGTTTCCCATGTTCGTGCTTGGCACGTAGCACTCGCCGCCCTGGTAGGCGTTGATGCCGGACAGCGCGTGAAACTGCTTCGTCGCGCAGCCCGGGCCGCAATGTGTGATGGGAACCGCGCCCGGGATGGCGATGACGCTGGCGAGCGCTCCGAGCGTGCAGCCGTAGCGGACCTGCTCGATTGGACCGGAGTGGGGACAGTCCCCGGTAAGCGACGTGTTTTTCAGAGGGGGCATGCGGGGTGGATCCGATCAGGCGGGCTCGATGATGGGGGCGAAAGGATCAGTCTCTTCGAGCCACCATTTCTGATAAGGGAAGCGCGAATGTGCGCTGACGTCCTCGTAGAAGCGCCGTCGCGGCAACACGCGAAGGATCGCGCGACCGATGGTGATAAGCCCCTGATAGCCGATGCCGTCGTTCGAGTAGAAAATCGGCAGCACCGGAATGCCCATGCGAGCGGCCAGTGAGGCGAACGTGCCGGAGTGACGGCAGACCACAAAGTCGGGTTTGGAGCGCTGCAAGGCCGCATGCGCCTGAAAATGCTGGTCGGGACTGACGGTGTAGTTCGGAATATCGCCCCAACCGTCGACGAGATTGCTGAGCGTGTCCTGGGTCGGGTCGCCGCTGTCGGACGCCGGGTCGTGATGGTAGGAAAAGGCGCTGTCGACCTCGACGCCGAGTTCGCGCAGAACGACCAGCAGGCCGTGCGCGAAGGCGGCACCGGCAGCGACGAAGCCCTTTTTGCCGGCAAGCGCCTTGCGGATGCGTTCCAGCTCGGGCGCGATGCGTTCGCGCTCCGCCGCGATGACGGCCTCGACATTGCCCTGCCGCCCCGTGACGCTCGCGATTTCGCGTAACCACCTGTCGGTGTCGGCGAGCCCGTAGGGAAGCGGCGCTTTCACTTCAGGCACGCCGTAGTCTTGCTCCAGCCCCGTTGCGAGATAAGACAGTACGAAGCACATGGTGACGGTTGCCTGCGCCTCGGACATCTGCGCGAGCGTATCGAGGGTGCTACCGCCCATCACGAGATTGGTCTTGAGTCCGAGAGGCGCGAGCAACGGGCTGAACACATCCGGCCCACCGAGATGGATCACATTGATAAGGTCGGGCTGCTTTTTTCCCTCGCGGCTGACAAGGCGGCGTAGGATGCCATGCTCGATCACGTCCCATCCGCTCGACCAATGTTTCGAGCGGAAACCTTCGCAATAGAGCGGCACGATCACCACGCCAAGTTCAGCCTCAAGGCTGCGCGCCGCGCTTTCTATATCGTCGCCGATGATGCCGCTCGCGCAGGATGCGGCAATGAAGATCACCTTCGGATGATGCCGCTCCCACGCCTCGCGAATGGTCTCCTCAAGCTTGCGGATGCCGCCGAAGACCATATCCTGTTCGATGAGGTTGGTGCAGATAGCTTTCGGATCTTCCAGCTTCCATCCACGGCGCTCGGCGAGGTCGCGGTAATAGCGGCAGGTGAAGGTCTGGCTCGCCGCGCAGCCGATGGGCGAATGCTGGATAACGACCGATTCCTGGATGATGGTCGCATTCGTCACCGCGATCTGTTCGGCGCACATCGAGGCTTGCGAGAAGGGCGTGGACGCCTCGCAAAGACGTCTGCCGCCGTTATCGCAGCCCTTCTGGCACCCATGGGTGAAGGCGGAATCGCGCGCCAGTTGCGAGGCAGCGCCATCCCATTGAATGATGGTGCCGAGCCGCTGCTCGCGCGTTTCCGCCTGCGGTACTTTGAGATTGAGAGCCATGCCTTGGGGCTTGCCTTATGCCTTGTCGAGTGCCTGCGAGAGATCGGCGAGGATGTCTTCGATATTCTCGATGCCGACCGAAAGGCGCACATAGCCGGGCGTGACGCCGGATGCGAGTTGCGATTCGGGTGCGAGTTGCGCGTGTGTGGTGGAGGCCGGATGGATCGCGAGGCTGTGCGCGTCGCCGATGTTGGCGAGGTGCAGGAACAGTTGCAGCGCGTCGATGAAGCGGCGGCCCGCCTCGGCACCGCCCGCCAGTTCGAACCCGACCAGCCCCCCGTAGCCTCCCTTCAGCACATCGTCTACCCGCTGACGCGCTTCGCCGTTATGCAGGCCGGGATAGATGACGGCTTCGACCTTCGGGTGCCTGGAAAGAAAGTCCGCTGCGCGCGCGGCGTTTTCCGAGTGGCGCGCGATGCGAAGCGGCAGCGTTTCGAGCCCCTGGATGAGCTGGAAGGCGTTGTGCGGCGAGATCGCCGGACCGAGGTCGCGCAACAGGCCGGCGCGGACCGCGAAAATATAGGCGATCGGCCCGAATGGCCGCGCGATATCGACCCAGGTGCGGCCGTTATAGGATGGATCGGGCGCCGTCAGCAGCTTGTGGCGATCCGCGAAGTCCTCCCACGGGAAATTGCCACCGTCGACGATCACGCCGCCGATCGTCGTGCCGTGGCCGCCGATATACTTGGTCGCCGAATGGACGACGATGGCCGCGCCGAGATCGAGAGGCCGGGCGATCAGCGGCGCGACCGTATTGTCGACGATCAGCGGAATGCCGAGCCTGCGGCCTGCTTCTGCCACCTCGCGGATCGGAAAAGCGTCCAGCTTGGGATTGCCAAGCGTCTCGCCGAAGAACAGCCGCGTGCGGTCGTCCGAAGCGCGAGCGAATGCGTCCGGGTCGGACGAATCGACGAAACGCGCCTCGACGCCAAACTGTTTCAGCCGGTTCGCGAAGAAGTTCCACGTACCGCCATAGAGACCCGTGCTGGTGACGATGTTGTCGCCCGCCTGAACAAGCGTAAGCACCGAGAGCGCGACAGCTGCCTGGCCAGACGCAAGTGCGAGCGCGGCAGCGCCATTTTCGATGGCGGCGACCCGTTGCTCCAGAACGTCCGAGGTCGGATTGCCGATGCGCGAATAGACGAAACCGATCTCGTCGAAATTCACGAGCCTGTCCGCACGGTCGGTGCTCTGAAAGTCGAAGGACGTGCTCTGGTAAATGGGAACAGCCGTGGCGCGCGTGGCCGGGTCGACGCGCCACCCTCCGCCGTGAAGCGCAAGCGTGTCGTTATGCTTTGTAATGATCGTCATCGTAAGCCCCTTGCTGCAATATAGTGCATTTTATTTATATAATAAGTCAACTTTTTGATGTCCTGCCGCCTTGGCGGTTCACGCGAGGTCGCCTGATAACCCCCCCGCCGCCGCAAGCGAAAAGCCGCCGCTCGAATGCGCTGGAGGTTGCCGGGCGGTCGCTGTCGAGATCGCCTAAATGCACCTGCACAGCGCGGATGTGAGCATAAGCCCAAATCGGCGACGAGACACGCGCCGCCGATGACAACGGCAGTCCGCGTTCTCGATGAGTGGCTTGAACGTCAGCACCGCCACCCTGTCGCGGCCACCTCGTCACGAGGCAGGCATGACGGTTAATAGCGCAGCCTTCGCTCTCGGCGTGCCGGGGTCGCACCCGCAGCTGCCATGATCAAAGCCGATCGCCAGCCGCGCGGCGGGCACAACTCCACAACGGTGCAGCAGGAGCCGCAGAGATTCAGCTCGAATCCGCACGAATACCCTACACACACGCGCGACAAGCAACTTCTCGGCCTCGCCCGCGAAAGAGTCTTGACTGTAAGCTGAATGGTGGACACGACAGGGATTGAACCTGTGACCCCTACGATGTCAACGTAGTGCTCTACCGCTGAGCTACGTGTCCGAACCGGTATGCGAAGCGTCTGGAACCGCGTTTCGGTCCCGCCCCGCCTTTGGAGCCGCTCTCATAGCACGCACGAAATCGCGCTTCAAGCGGACAATCGCCGGAACATGAGCTTGTCTTGCGACTTTTTCATACGGCCCTCGTCATTTCGGTCCGTCAGCACAGGAACCAACCGGAGGCATTTCATGAATGGCATTCCCTTGCAGCCCATTATCGCGATTCTCGCCGGCGTCCTTATCCTGCTCCGCCCCGCGCTCCTCAATTACGTCGTCGCTATCTATCTGATCCTTGTGGGTGTTTTGGGCCTCGTCGGCTCGCGACGCTTCTGACGTCACCGCCGCGCAGGGCGCGCGTGATTGCCTGACGCCGCCCGGCGGATGGAGACGCCGCGCGAGCGACGGTTTGCCGCTCGCCTCATCGCAGGAGACCATCGATGGACTTCGGATTAGACGCGCTACTTCTGGCCCGCATCCAGTTCGCCTTCACGGTGACGTTTCACATCATCTTTCCGGCGTTCACCATCGGGCTGGCGTCCTACATCGCGACGCTCGAAGCCATCTGGTATTTTCGCGGCGACGACCGCTGTCATCGCCTCGCGCGGTTCTGGACCAAGATCTTCGCGGTTTCCTTCGCGATGGGCGTCGTCTCCGGCCTGCCGATGTCCTACCAGTTCGGCACGAACTGGAGCCGCTTTTCGGTGGCGACGGGCAATGTCATAGGTCCGCTCCTCGGCTATGAGGTGATGACGGCCTTCTTCCTCGAAGCGACGTTTCTCGGCATCATGCTGTTCGGCTGGAACCGGGTGCCGAAGGGCCTGCACTTCTTCGCCAGTTGCATGGTCGCCTTCGGCACGCTGCTGTCGGCATTCTGGATCTTGTCGGCCAATAGCTGGATGCAGTATCCCACCGGCCATGAGGTGCGCGACGGCATCGTCGTGCCGGTGGACTGGCTCGCGGTGATCTTCAACCCGACCTTCCCGCATCGCTTCGCGCATATGGTAACGGCGGCCTACATCACGACCGCAATCGTCGTGCTCTCGGTCGGCGCGCGCTACTGGCTTCAGAACCGCTATGCCGACGAAAGCCGCGTCATGGTGCGCATGGCGCTCGCGATGATTCTGGTTCTCGCGCCGCTGCAAGCCTTCATCGGCGACCAGCACGGCCTCAAGACGGCGCAATACCAGCCCGCGAAGCTCGCCGCCATGGAAGCGCATTGGGACGGTGCGAAGCCTGCGAGCCTTGTGCTGTTCGCGCTGCCCAACGCGCGGACGGAATCGAACGACTACGAAATCGCGGTCCCCAAACTCGGAAGCCTGATCATCACGCATGACTGGAACGGTCTCTTTCCGGGGCTGAAGGATTTCAAGCCGGAGGATCGCCCGCCGCTCTACATGCCGTTCTTCGGCTTCCGGCTGATGGTCGCCATCGGGCTCTGGTTCATCGCGCTGGCGGCCTTCGGCGGCTTCCTCTGGTGGCGCGGGCGGCTGTTCCAGAACCGAACTTTCATGCGCGCCGCGAAATTCTCCTGGCCGCTCGGCTTCGTCGCCGTGATCGCGGGCTGGATCACGACGGAAGTCGGCCGCCAGCCGTGGATCGCGACCGGCCTCGTCCGCACATCGGAGGGAGTTTCGCCGGTCGCGTCGGGCGCGGTGGGAACCTCGCTCATCCTTTTCTTCTTCGTCTACCTGATCGTGTTCTCGGCGGGCATCGTCTACATCAACCGCCTGATCCACAAGGGCCCCGTGCTTCAGGCGCCGGAAGGGCTCGAAGAAGGCACGCCCGCGCGGCCTATCTCCGCGGCGACGGAAACCGGGCGCGGCCCCGCTCTCGAAGGTAAATGAGGAGGTCGCCCCATGGGTGAAATTGCGTATTGGCTGCCTCTCGTCTGGGCCGCGCTCATCGGCATCGCCATCGTCATGTATGTGCTGCTCGACGGATTCGACCTCGGCATCGGCCTGCTTTTCCTGTCCGGCGCAAGCGAGGAGGAGCGCGACCACATGATGAACGCCATCGCGCCCTACTGGGACGGCAACGAGACCTGGCTGGTGCTCGGCGGCGCGGGACTGCTCGTCGCTTTCCCCCTCGCCTACGGCACGATCCTGCCCGCGCTGTATATTCCGATCGTCGTGATGCTGCTCGCGCTGGTCTTCCGGGGCGTCGCCTTCGAATTCCGCTTCGTGTCGAAGCCGCATCACCACTGGTGGGACCGCGCGTTCGCGCTCGGCTCGACGGTGGCCACCTTCGCGCAAGGCGTGGTGCTCGGCGGGTTCATGCAGGGTATTACCATCCAGAACCGCGAATTCGCGGGCGGCACGTTCGACTGGCTCACGCCGTTCTCGCTCCTTTGCGGCGCGGGGCTGATGGCGGGCTATATATTGCTGGGCTCCGCGTGGCTGATGATGAAGACAGACGCCGATCTCGCCCGCCGGTCGCAGCGCCACGCGGAATGGGCGCTTTACGCGACGCTGTTTTTCGTGGCGACGGTGAGTCTCTGGACGCCGCTCATGTCCGACCACATCGCCGAACGCTGGTTTCGCGGCGAGCACATCGTCTGGCTCTGGCCGGTGCCGTTCCTGACCGCCGTGACCGCGCTCATCACCTATCACGGCGCGCGCAAGGGCTCGGGCCTGCAAACCTTCCTCGGCGGAATGGTGCTGTTTCTTCTCTGCTTCCTCGGGCTCGGAATCTCCGTCTTCCCCTATCTCGTCTTCCCGTCGATCACACTCTGGCAGGCGGCGGCCGTGCCGGAATCGCAGATCTTCTCGCTGATCGGCGCGCTCCTGTTCCTGCCGCTCGTGCTCGGCTACACCGCCTTCGTCTACTGGACCTTCCGGGGTAAGGTCACGGAGGGCGAAGGCTATCACTGAGCCGCGATGATCTCGCCGACGGTCGCGATGCAGGCCTGACGGTCGCCCAGCCCTGCGAGTTCGGCTTCATGCAGCACCTTCGCTGGAACAACCTCGCCGCCCAACGGAAGGTCGCGGGTTGCGCAGGCATCGGCCGCCACCGTGATCTCATGGCCATGATCGAACGCCGCGCGAACCGTGGACGACACGCAATTGTGCGTCATGAAGCCCGCAATGACGATCTTTGCACCCGCACTGCCG
Source organism: Rhodomicrobium lacus (assembly GCF_003992725.1). Lineage (NCBI taxonomy): Bacteria > Pseudomonadati > Pseudomonadota > Alphaproteobacteria > Hyphomicrobiales > Hyphomicrobiaceae > Rhodomicrobium > Rhodomicrobium lacus. The sequence goes on from NZ_RZNF01000012.1 coordinate 117,618, forward strand.
ACATGCTCGGCGAGGTTCGTCCCGTAAAACCCGTTCGCGAGCGTCTTCTCGACGACCGCTTCGCCCGGCAGCGGCGCAAGGTCGGGCATGAAAGCCCCACTTTCAGCCTCGCGGTCGAACGGGCTGCCCGCAGGCCCGCGATGGGCGATGTGCACGATCTTCGCGCCCGCGCGCCGCGCTTCGGCCAGCAGAACCCCCGCGCGCTCGACGGCCTCGTCGATGCCCGCGAGCCTGAGCGGCCCGGCACGATAGACGTTCTGCGCATCGATGAGGATCACGACGGCATCGGACAAACGCGGCGGCGTCGGTCTGAGGCCGGACAGGTCAAAGAGCGTGAGCGGCGCATCTGTGGCGGGCAACGGCATGACAAACCTCCTTTGCAAAGCCTCGGCTCATGATATTGCTCTTCAAAAATGCCGGAAATCCGCATTATTCGGAGTAGTATCTGCATGGATGCAGAGCGTTGGGCCAATCTCGAAATCCTCACGCATATCGCCGGGCTCGGCACGTTGAGCGCGGCGGCGCGCGTCCTCGGCGTGAACCAGACCACCGTCGCCCGCCGGCTGAAGACGCTCGAACGGCGCATCGGCACGGCGCTTTTCGATCGCGTCGATGGCAGGCACATTCCGACCCCCGCGCTCGAAACCGCGCTCGGCAGACTTCGGGCGATGTCGGAGGAAGCCGCGCTCGCGGTCGCAGCCCTCAAGCGTGCGAAAGCGGAGGTTCAAGGCAATGTCCGCGTGACGAGCATCGGCTTCATCCTGGCCCGCGTGCTGGCCCCCTCCCTTGGCATCTTCGCGGCACGACACCCCGGCATCGTGCTCGACTTCGTCGCCGACGATCAGGCGCTGAGCTTTACGAGGCGCGAAGCCGACATCGCGCTGCGGTTCGGGCGAACAGCGGAGGATACAACCCTCGTCAGGAAAATCGGCGCGATCCGCTTCCGGCTCTACAGGCCCGCGCATCTCGCAAGCGGAGGCGATCTCCCCGTCATCCGTTACGGCAACGCGCTCGCGCATGTGGCGGAGATGCAGGCGCTGGAGAAGGCGCGGCCGGCGGCGCGTGTCGCCTTCACCGCCAACAAGCTCGACATCGTGGCGGAAGCCGCGCTTTCGATGGGCGCGGAGGCGATGCTTCCCGAACGCTTCGCGTGCGACGATCCGCGTTTTGCCGTCGTTCTCGGCGAACCCGTCTTTGCGGACCGTCACGCCTGGCTTATGATCCATCCCGAAAGAGCACGCGTTCCGAGCGTTTCTTTCGCCGCCGCATGGGTTGAGGAAACGGTGCGCGACTGGGTGCGCTCTCGAAACGCTTGAACTTCGCGGCACACCGTTTCACATATCGTGAGCGGGCGGTTACATCTGCGCCGCCGATCCCCGCTTTGGAGCACACATGTTCGCGGCACGGTTCAATCTTTTCACGCTTCTCGGCTTCCGCGTCGTCATCGATGTCACGTGGTTTTTTCTCGCCTTCTACCTCGTCGTGACCCTGGCAACGCGGTATTTCCCCGGCGTGGTGCCGCATCAGAACTCCTATCTGTACATGGCTATGGGCATAGCGGGTGGGGCGGGCCTTTTCATCTCGATCGTCCTGCACGAATTCGCCCATGCTTACGTGGCACGCCGCTTCGGCCTTCCCGTCGGCGACATCACGCTGTTCATCTTCGGCGGCGTCGCGGAGATACGTCAGGAACCGAAAACCCCCCGCGCCGAGTTCTGGGTGGCGCTCATGGGCCCCGTGGCGAGCGTCGGCCTTGCAGCCCTGTTTTATGCCCTCATGGTTGAATCCGCGGCCGCACATCCCGCCGCGTCCGGCGTGTTCTCGTTTCTGGCGCTGGCGAATACGATGCTCGCGCTGTTCAACCTCGCGCCGGCGTTTCCGCTCGATGGCGGGCGCATCATGCGCTCGCTCATCTGGTGGCGGACAGGCAATCTGAGGCGCGCCACGCGTATCTCGGCGTCGTTCGGGTCGGTTTTCGGTGCTTTCCTCGTCGTGATCGGGCTGTTGCAGATCGTAAACGGCAACATGATGGGCGGCACGTGGCTGCTTCTCATCGGCCTGTTCGTCGCAGCAGCGGCTTCGCAGGCACGCGGCGTAAACAACGCGGCCGAGAACCTGCGCGGCGTCCACGTCGACGACCTTATGGAGCGCAGCCCTGTGACGGTCGCTCCCGACCTCACCGTCGAGCAGCTCGTCCGGGACACGATCTACCCGCACAACCGGAAATTCGTCGTCGTGACGGAAGGCGGCCGGGCTTTCGGCTTCATCGGCCCCGAGCAGATCAGGCGAGTGCCGGAGGCGGAGTGGCCCGAAACCTATGTGCGGGCGATCGCCGAGCCGTTCACCTTCGGCACCGTCGTCGCTCCGACGGCAACAGCCTTCGAAGCGCTGCGCAAGCTTCAGGCAAACAGCAGCCGCCATCTCGCCGTGCTCGAAGGGACGACGCTTCTCGGCACACTGTCCGAAACCGACTTCCTGAACTACGTCACGCTGCGGGAAGAGCTGGCCCTGCCCAAGAAGGCAGCCGCGCCGGAACCTGCGACCACCGGCAATTGAGTTCGAGCGAAGCCGATACCATAGTTCGCTCGAACCCGCTGTTCGCATCGGGCCAGCTCTGCTGCCGGGAGAAAGGCGCGACCGGCCGCCGATCAGGCAGCCAGCATGCGATCCACCTCGCGCACCAGATCCTTCAGATGGATCGGCTTCGACAGGATGCGCGCCTTCTCGGGCGCTTCCTTGTAGTGTTGAAGCGCGACCGCGGCGAAGCCCGTTATGAACATGATCTTCATTTCCGGGTCGAGTTCGGCACCGCGCTTGGCAAGCTCGATGCCATCCATCTCCGGCATGACGATATCCGTCAAAAGGAGCGTGACCCGCTTCTCCTTCAACCCCTCAAGCGCGTCCGCGCCGTTGTCGTAAGACACCACCTCATAGCCCGCGCGCTCCAGAGCCTTAGACAGGAAACGCCGCATCGAATCGTCATCTTCCGCCAGCAATATCGTAAACATGGCACCCGTACTCGAAAATCAAGACGCATTCCGTTCGACCGTCACCGCAGCCGAACAGCTTTCAATCGACGTTTATCTCATCTTGAGACAAATGCGATCCTCAACCTTGTCTTAACCTTACCAGAGTGCAAACGCCCGCTAGCCCCTTGGCTCCCCGAGGTTTTTCCGAACCTGAAGATCCATCCCCGGCGCCATATGGTAACCAATATGCGCAAACTCTGACGTCGTGTCCTCGCTCAAGCCGCGCACGCAGTCACCGGCGTTGCATCCCGGACTCGGTCTTCGGCTAATTGGCCCAATGGGAACTCCATCGCTGGCAAACGGGGGGGAATCGGCGCAGAATCCTCCTCGCTTTCACGGCTGCGCCAGCGTGATTCGAAGCTCGATTGGCGGCAGGCTCCCGAAAGCTCTCCGGGACAATTTATCCTGTTTTTACCGTGCGTTTACCTCATGTTTGCAGTTCGTCTGCTAGAGAGAGACGCATGCGCGTATCGTGTTGCGGTTCGGGATTTTCACTTCGACGTACGGCTCAGGGCCAAAAGGCGACGAGCGTGTTTCCATCGGTATGGCGGGACAGGACAACGTGAAAAAAGGCCGCTTGGAAAACGGCGACCTCGATGTCGAAAACACCCGCGACAGGCGCGCGGCGTGGGACGTCGTGCCCGATGGCGAGCGCAGTTCTCCGTTTCCCCGCATCGATCCCCCCCCGTCGCCCGCCGAGCGTTCTCCCAGTCAGGAGCAAACGCCTCCTTACGCGCTGTTCGACGACGACAGAGAGGCGGAATCGCAGCTTTACGCCTATCTCGAAAAGATGCGCGCGCCGCGGCCGAAGGGCTTTCCGCCGATGGACGAGCTGACATCGCGCCTCGGCGAGTTTTCGTTGCCCAACGTCGCCGAAGCCCCGCATTCAGAGCCGTTCGTGCGCACCGGTGAGACCGCCGCGCCGCGCCAGACAGCGGAACTCGCATGGTTTGAACAGAAATTCTCCGAGCTTAAATCCGCCTTCGTACGGCAGGAAGTCGACAAGAGCGAAATCGTCTCCATCAACGAAAGGCTCGCGGAAATCATCGCGCGGGTCGATCGGCTTGCCGAGGCAATGCCCGGCGAGCAAACCATGGTCGCGGTCGAGACGAAACTTCAGGATCTCTCGCGCTCGCTCGACGCCACGCGCAAGCAGACGTCATCCGACGCGGAGCGCATCGCGCTTGCCGCAAAGGAAATTCTCGCGGCGACCGGCCGCGCCGAAGCAGCAAGGGATGGCTTTGAGACGGCCGCGCGGCACACTGTCAGGGAGCTTGGCCAGACGGTTGCCGTGGCCGCGTCGCGAGCCGCTGTCGTGACCGCCGAACACATCGCGGCGGCCCTTCACGAGACCGGCGATGTCGGCGGCATAGGCCGCGTTGAAAACGAACTTCGCGCGCTCAACGCCCAGTCCCGTGAAAGCGGCGAACGCACAGCCGCCGCGCTGGAACGCGTGCATGATACGCTCCGCCTGTTTCTAGAGCGCGATCAGTTGGGAGACCGGATCAACGCAGCCTTTACGCCGCCGGCTTCGACGCCAGCGCCGCCGCCTGCCCAGAAACGTCGGGCCGGTGTTCACATGCCCATCGCCTCGGGCGCTCCGGCCTATACGCGGCCGGACGCCGATTTCGGATCTGCGCCGACACAAAAGCCGCAGCTCGGCTCCATCACAAGCCGCCCGGCTACAGGGGCGAATGCGAATTTGTTGCGCCAACTCGAAGAGGCGGATCGGAGGCTGCAGGCGACCGGCCAAGAAGCAGGGGAACGGCAGCAACAAGGCGCCAAGGGTTCGCTTTTCTCCGACGACGACAAGACGTTGCCTCTGGTCGGACTGTCGATCGTCGCCATCGTGCTTCTGATCGCCAGCGCCGTTCTCTACTATCTTCACTATCAGGCAAAGCGACCCGCCTCGCAGATCCCGGGCGCCGCCCGGACCGGCATCGCGCAACTCGCAGCTCCCCAGGAGACGCAACCGCTGCTGGCGCCAAAGACAGCCGACGCAAACGCGCAGAATCGCGCCTCCTTGTCGAAATCGCCGACAACCACGCACTTCCTTCCCTCGCTTTTGTCCGCCTCGGATCAGGATGGCGAGCCGCTCAGGAACGAAGACCTGCAGGAGTTGACGAACGCAGCGAGCCGTGGCGACCGTGAAGCCCAGTTTCGGATCGCAAGCCGCTTTCTGAGGGAAGAAAACGGCCAGAGCGATCCCGCAGCGGCTTCCCGCTGGCTCGCGCGCGCGGCCGAACAGGGCCACGCCGAATCGCAATTCGTCCTCGCTTCGCTGTATGAACGCGGTGCCGGCGTTCCGAAGAGTGAAGACCAGGCCGTGGGCCTCTATCGCCGTGCAGCCGCCGCCGGTCATGTGCGAGCCATGCACAACCTCGCCGTGCTGCTGACGGCACATGAAACGCCCGATGATTACAAGCAGGCGGCAGCGCTCTTTACCGCCGCTGGCCAAGCCGGATTGACCGACAGTCAGTTCAACCTGGCTTTGCTTTACGAACGTGGGCTCGGCGTCGCCAAGGATTATCAAAAGGCCTTCTTCTGGTATGAGGTCGCCTCGCGCGAGGGAGACAAGGAGGCGATCCGCGCTGCCGAACGCGTCAAGCATCTGCTTTCGGCGGCGGAGACGCAGGCCGCGCAGGAAAAAGCGGGGACTTGGCAGCCTTCGGTGCAGCAATGGCCGCGTGTGGCGAACGGCGCCGGGCGCAGCTGAGCCTTTTTCGCCGACCGGTGTCGAACGTTCGCCCGTTCTGCCGGATAGCCGCGCCCCCAAGCGTCCAGAATCGCAAGATGGCTGCGACCCTTCGGAGTGACGCAACTCGGTCGGAACACGGGCTTCCCACCTTTCAGGAGACGCCGCCCCAAAGGCTGCGGCAAGCGCCTCGGCTTTTCGCGTGACGATTTTCGCCCTCTCCGCTAAAACCGCCATAGCTTCCAGCCGCCTCGTGCCGGTTCCGATCTCTCATGCAGATCTATCTCCCCATTGCCGAATTGCCGGTCAACGTGCTGCTCATGCTCGGGCTCGGCGGCGCGGTCGGCTTCCTGTCCGGGATGTTCGGCGTTGGCGGCGGATTTCTCATGACCCCGCTTCTGATCTTCGCGGGGGTGCCGAGTGCCGTTGCGGTCGCGACGGGTGCAAACCCGCTCATCGCGTCATCGATCACCGGTACGATCGCGCAGGCGCGACGCAAGAACCTCGACACGAAGCTCGGCCTGTTTCTGCTCGGCGGCGGCGCGGTCGGCGCTTTCGGGGGCGTGCTCATCATTCGCTATTTGCGCCAGATCGGACAAGTAGACCTGTTCGTTTCGCTTCTCTATGTCGTTTTCATGGGCGCGGTCGGCTCCATGATGCTGGTCGAGAGCCTGCGCGCGCTACGCAAGGTGAGGCGCGGCCAGCCATCTGCGAAGCGCACGGGGCGGCACGGCTGGTTGCACGGCCTGCCCTTCAAGACGCGCTTTCCGGCATCGAAGCTCTATATCAGCGCCATCCCGCCCGTACTGGCGGGCGTGCTCGTCGGCGTGATGTCCGGCGTCATGGGCGTCGGCGGCGGATTCATCCTCGTGCCCATCCTCATCTATCTCCTGCATGTGCCGACCAATGTCGCGGTTGGCACCTCCCTGTTCCAGATCATCTTCGTCAGTGCCATCACGACGGTCCTTCAGGCCGCCATGAATCAGACCGTCGACATTGCGCTCGCCCTCCTGTTGATGCTCGGCGGCGCGTTCGGCGCGCAGGTCGGTGCGGCAGCAGGGCAGAAGCTTCGGGCGGAGGAACTGCGGCTCTTGCTGGCGCTGCTCGTGCTCGCGGTCGGCCTGAGGCTTGGCGTCAATCTTGTCATGCCAGGCGAAATCTTCAGCGTCACGAGCGCCGGGTTCTGACATGCGAGGCATTATCGCCGCAGTTGCGCACGAACTGAGACGGATCGCCCTTCCGGCCACGCTCGCAATGGCCGCATTCAGCACCGGCGCAGCGGCCTCGGCAAACCTCATCGAGGCGGGCGCCGCGCAAAATCAGTTCTACATCGAACCCAGCTATGACGGCACGAGCATCGTGCTGTTCGGCGCCGTCGACCGGGACCGGCTGAAGAGCGAGCCTTTCGACGTCGCGGTGACGCTTCGCGGCCCCGTTCAGCCTGTCATCGTCTGGAAAAAGGATCGGCGCGCGGGATTGTGGGTGAACTCGCAACGCCTGATCTTCGACGGCGTACCGAACTATTTCTCCGTTCTTTCCACGCGCCCCCTCGGCGAGATCGCGCCCGTTGAGGAACGCGACAGGTTCGAGTTGGGGATCGACGTCTTGAGTCTGCCGATTCGCGACGAACAGAAGAACCCGCCGTCGAAACTCACCCGGTCGGAATTCGAGGCGGCGCTCATACGTCAGAAGAAGGCAGCGGGGCTGTTCGTGGAGGAGGCGCGCGCCATCGACTTTTTCGGCGTCAGCCTGTTCAGGACGAAGACATTCCTGCCCGCTGCCGCCGGACCGGGGCTTTACGTGGCGCATTTCTATGTGCTGCAGGGGGGAAAGGTTGTCGGCGATGCGACGGCGCGCATAAGGTTGCGCAAGATCGGGATCGAGGCGAGGGTTTCGTCTGCGGCCTCGGAACATCCGTGGCTTTACGGGGTCATCGCGGTTGTGCTCGCGGCGGCGGTCGGTGGCGCAACGTCGTTTCTGACCGGTCGCAGGACATAAGGCGATTGCCGCAAAAAAATCCCGGAAGCGCGTGCGCCTCCGGGATTGGCATGCCCCCATGCATTCGGAAATCTTCAGGCCGCGCGGTCTTCCATGAGCTGCGGCGACGCCACCGGATTCACGCGCTCCTGCGCGATGAACCAGACATAAAGCCCGCCCTGCCCGAGAAGCGGGTCGAACGCGGAATTCAGCACATTGTTGCCGTGCGAGTAGTCGCCGAGCGACGGCAGCACCATGCGCATGCCGTTCGAGACGAAGCAGCGGCCGCGCACCATATGCCCGTAATGCGAAACCTGCGCGACCGGATGCAGGCCGCCTGCGATCTCGTTCGCGATGGGCGCGCGCACAGGCTCACCGCGAAACTTGATGCCGCCCAGCATGAGCTGCGGCACGAGCGTTCCACCCACGTCGGGCGTCTCGGTAAGGTCGTTTGTCACCCAATACCAGTCGCGGCCTTCCATCATGTCCTGAAGCCAGTCGCGCTGATGATGGGCCAGCGCACAGGATGAATGCACCGCGAAGCTGTTGCCGAGCGCCACCACGCGAAGCGGGTCGTAGCGGTCAAGCGCGTCTTCAAGCTTTTCAAAGGCGGATGCCTGATCGTAAGGCGGAAGGACGACGTCATCGCCCTCAAGGTATGAGCATTGAGACAGCTTCAGGTCTGCGACGATGAGCGTATTTTCCGCAGGCCAGTAGAGAGCGCCGGTTGGATCGGCGACGAAAGATTTGCCACCGAGAAGAATTCGAGAAGCGCCCGAATCGTGAAGTAACGCGGTTGCGTCGCGCGCAAGCGTTGCAGCAAGCATTCCTTTTTGCCCTCAGCAGGCCGGCGATAAACTCAAGCCGAAACCCGCACGCGCCGTCCGGGAATACGCCGCACAACGGACATGCATTGACTGTGAAACACAGCGGACGATGACTGATTCGTGAGCCTTATGTTACAAAAAAATTACTTCAGTTCACATTCGCGCAATCATGGCGAGATCTTGGCTCATGTTGCGACATCGCCACATTGTTGCCATCGAAACCGCGATGCCGTTCAGGCAGCTTTCGTGCTCTGCGCGGTGCGCATGAAATAGGGCAGAAGCCGGAACCGCGCATAGGGGAGATAATGCTGGTTCTGGATCAGCCCCTCGAATTGCGTGAGGCGTTCCAGGACGCCATGGAGATGTGCAGCTTCGGGACCGGTGTTCGCCCCGCATAGCGCACGCACCACCGCCTTCTTGTGATCCGGCTGCTGATTTTTCAGATAGATCTTGGTGTCGAGCGCGCCCGACAGATCCGGCGGCAGATCGCCCGGATATTGCGTGCCGATGGCGATGCCTGCGCCGAACGCCCTGCCCTCGCGCGCGAGGCTTTCGAGGTGCGACGAGTTCGCGACGCGCCACGCCTCGTCCACCACCAGAAGGCGCGTCAGCTTGCGGGGCTGCACACGGCGCAAAAGCACGCCGTGCAGGCGAATGATGATGAGTTCGGCGAGCGCGGCCTTGATCTCGTCCGTCGGCAGTGCGAACAGCGACAGAACCAGCCGCTCGTCGAGCATCGCCTCGAACGGCACCGGCAATTCGTCCGACTTCGGGAACAGGCCGAGTTCGAACAGCGGTGCGATGCGGTCGAGAAGGCTGATCGCCTGCGGGTTCTTGGCCTCCTTCTGCTCTTCGAGGATAGCCACGACATCATCGAAGCTGGGCGGGCGAATGGACTCCGCCTCGACCCAACGCTGGGGATTGATGCCGCGCCGCTCGAAAGCCTCCTTCATCGCGTCGCGCAGGATCGCCGTCTGCCGGTCGCCCAGGCCGAAGACGCGCTTCAGCACGCCCGTGATGGTGAAGATGTGCTCGATAGGCTGCGCCAGACCGTCTTCGCTGGCGGACGGCATGAGCGGATTGAATGGGATGCCGAAGCGACGCACGTCGTGCACCTTCAGCCCGATGGCCTGCACGAAGCTGCGTTCGGAATAGTCGTTCTTGAAGTCGAAGATGCAGATCGGATAGCCGAGGCTCGCCACGCCATCGATCAGCACGTTCAGCGTCTGCGTCTTGCCCGAGCCCGGATCGCCCGTGACGAGAATGCCGAAGTTCAGAAGCTTCGCTTCGGTCTCGAAGGGCGCCCAGTGGATCGGGCCGCCGTCCTCATGGGTGCCGAGCATGACGGCGGGCGCGGAAGGCTGACGGCGGCGCGGCGGGGCCGGAGGCGGCGGCGGCGCTTCCTTCAGCGCGGCTGCCTTCTCCTTCTCGCTCGCAGCTTCGTCCTCGTCTTCGGCGGGCGCGCCCACATAGGGAAACTGCACGATGTCCCACAGCGAAACCGCCTTCGTAAGCGGCCGCGATTCCCGCTGCCAATCCTCGAAGCCCGGCAGATCCTTGCACATGCGGAAGAAGTGGCGGGCCGAATCGAGCCGCTCCCAGCACAGCATTTCGAAGTGGGGCACGACGATCCCCTGCAAGTCGTCGGCTTCCCGCAGAAGCGGCGCGATGAAGCGGCCCGTCTTCGGCAGGCGTCCGCCGCGCGGACGCACGATCACCGGGCGCGAGCCGTTCACACTGCGCAGGAAATTGCGGATTTCCTCGGCCAGCGGCGCGCCGCGTCCCTCGTTGCACAGCGCGATCTCGCGGCGCTCGATGCTTTGCCCGTCCTTCTGAAAATCGGCTTCGATGACCACGGTGCCGGTTCGGCCGCGCACGCTGCGCCGCGTCTTGATGGCATCGACCCCATCGATCTCCGGCGCACAGGCCTGCACGGCCCATTCGAGGATTTCCGCCTGCTGAAGCCCGTTGCCGACCGACGGCTGAACCACACGCGAGGTGAGTTCTCCATGCCACTTGTCGTCGAAATTGATGCCGGGCGCGGCCGGCGCGGAAACAACGGGCGGCGTTTCGACAAGCGGCGCGGGCGGCGGCGGCATGTCATCGATATCGGGAATACGCCCGATCTGAAGATAGACGCGGCGGAATTGCTGGATCAGTTCGAAGACATAGCGCGGCGTCTGGGCGCCGAGTTCGTCGATCATCCAGGCCGGGAAAGGATGAAGCGGCTCGGCCGGATCGAGCTTCGCCCCGGTTCGGGCAAAAAGCTCCATCAGCCGCCGACGCAGCATCGACTCGGCCTGACGGCGACCGAGCGGCTTCAGGCGCACCGGCATCGCGCCGAAACGCTCCAGCCTGTCGCGGATCGAGCCGTCGATGCCGTCTGCGATGGTGTCGTAAAGCGCTGGCAGCACGGCATAGGCAACGGCAAGCGGCGGCAGCGTCTCGGCCAGAAGCGCGCCCCGGCTGAAGAGATGGCGCAGGCGCTGCTCCCATCCCGCCACGCGGCTCTGTTCAAGTTGATCGAACGCGAGGAACAGCGTGCCGCCTGTCGCACCGATGACGTGGACAAGCGCATCGATGTGGCCGCGCGGGATATAATCCTCGACGCCCTGCATGAGACGCACGCCGCCGACGCTGACATTCAGCGGCTGACCGCGCAGATAGGAGAAGGAATCGTCGTCGCCCGCCGCAGCCCCGAGCAGCGCCGTGACGAAGGTTTCGGACGGCACCGGCAAATGCGATTCGCGCTGGAGCGCGGCGCGAATGGAAACGATGAGCGGGCGAAGGTCGAAATCGCGGATGTCACCGTGTTCGTCGAGCACCTCGCGGCAGAACTGGGTCACGAGCGCCGGGTCGCCGCGCTGGAGGAGCGAGGCGGCGAGGCGCGTCAGCGGCGACGGCGCGCCGGCATCCACGAGGTAGCGTTCCGACAGGCGCGAGACGATCGCCCGCAGCAGCCACGCATCGAGATCCTTCTCCGCGACGAGATCCACCATCGGGAAGAGCGCCGCGTAGACGCCGCCGCCTTGATGCATGCGCCGGATGGCGGTGAGGAGCGTGTGCGTCTTGCCGGTGCCGGTCGCGCCCTTGATGAGCATCACGCGCGAGGCCGGGTCCGGGTTCTGCGCGCGAGCCTGCGCGACAATCGACGAAAGCCCCTCGTCCGCGTCGGTCTCGATTTCGGCCACGTCCAGCCGCTCTTCGTCCGCCGCTCCGGCGAGCGAGGCTACAGCGCTGAAAACGCGGTCGAATTCGGGGCTTTCGAAAGCCTTGAGGCGGAGATCCATGATTGTCGCGTTACATCCATTGATTGACGATGAAGTGGCGTTCGTCGCGTCCGAGACGCAGGCGGGAGCGTTCCTTCAAGTTCGGGTCGAGGGGGCCGGCGATGTCGTACCGTTCGAGGTCGAGAAGCCCTTCGCGCGCGGCCTCGGCGAGATGTTGCTTGAATTCGTCGAGCGTGCCAAGCGCGAGCCCGGCGGCAAGCCCGGCATCGTAAACCTGTGCGATCGCGACACGGCCAATATAAGGCCGGGTTTCAAGGTGCAGGGCGAGCTTCCTGACCGAGTCGGCGAATCCGTCCAAGCGAAATGCCTCCTTCGTCTCGGCCGCCCCCTTCTCTTCCGCTTTCAGCGCGGCCCGGATGAGCGTTGCGCTGAGATCGGCGAGAGTTCCCGCCGGGCCCTTGAAGGCCGACGACAGGAGGGCGGCATCGGCTTCGAGCACTGTACCCGAGTCGAGGCCGGCGAAGGCGAGATAGATGCGGCGGCTCATCGGATCGAAGGAAAACGACCGCTGAGGCCGGAGGAGATGGATGGTGAAACGGTCCCCGAGTGCGAGAAGAATCAGGCGCAGAAGCTCGCAGCGCACTTCGCCGCGCGACGGCGACACCGCGCGCATGTCGAGGCCGTAGAGCGTGCGCAGCGCCACGGCTCCGAGGTCGGCGCGGGGGCGGACGCCGTTTGCGGCTTCGGCGGCACCGAGCGCCTTGAGCGCAAGCGCGCGCCTGGCATCCGCCCAGCTGGCCGATGCGGACTGTGCGGCGCGCAGCACGCTGCCGTCTTCGATAATGGCGCGGGACGCGATGGCGGCTTCCAGTGCGGGTTCTGCGAGAGAGAATTCGGCCAGCGCATCGAGCGCCTCGGCCTTCGGACAACCGTCTCGGCGCGAGCCGACATGCGCCACAACGATCTCGACCGGCGAAATCGGTTTCAGGCATTTCGGATTCGCCTGCGGCGGCAGTCGCGCGTCATCTCGCTTTATCGTCATAATGCGCGGCCCGCGTCGTTTGCGAATTCGTCCTCCGATACTCAACCCTTTGTTCAGATTAACTGATTCGTAACGAACGCGAAAGCCCGCATATGTTCCCGGGGGCGTTTGGGCACGCGTGGGCCGTCAGACAGGAAAGGGCCTGGCAACGCGGCTCACGCCGTGTTCGGTTTTCTCCCAGTGGAACGGCGCGTGGAAAAGCTGCCACAAGGCGCGATACGCCGCCGCCGACACGAACAGCCAGTAGAGGGGTATGAACAGGACATGCGGCATGAGATGCCTGTGGCGCGTGCCGCGGATGGCTGACGCCGAGAGCGCGATATTCGCCGCATAGCCGCCGACGAAATTCACCACGGCGATCCAGAGAAGGAATTCTTCCGCCGCGCCTCCTCCGGCAAAAAGCCCACCCTGAAACGCCTCGCAAAGCATCAGGATGTAGAACACCGGATGCGCCAGCGCGGAAACGATGATCCCTGCGAAATAGGCATGAAACGACAGAAAGCCGGCCACACCGAGTTCGGACATCGCTTGGCGCGGGTTGCGCATGTGCACGCCGAAGGTCTGCATCCAGCCCTTGAGCCAGCGCGTGCGCTGCTTGATCCACGGCATCGGGCGGCAGCAGGCTTCCTCCCACGTCGTGGATTCGAGCGTGCCGGTGCGATAGCCGGCCCGCGCGAGCCGCATCCCGAGGTCGGCGTCCTCGGTCACGTTGTATGGATCCCACGCGCCGATCTCGCGAAGCGCAGCCGCGCGGAAATGGTTCGACGTGCCGCCGAGCGGCAGCGGCAGGCGGAAGCGCGCGAGCAGCGGCAGAATCCCCCGGAAGAGGGTCGCATATTCGATGGTGAACTGACGCGACAGCCAGTTCTCCCGCGCGTTGTAATAGTCGAGACGGGCCTGAAGGCAGACGAGACCGGCGGGCGCCCGCGCGAAAGCTGTCGCGGCCTTGCGAAGCTGGTCCGGTTCGGGGCGGTCCTCCGCGTCGTAGATCACGACGAATTCGCCTCGCGCGAAATGAAGCGCGTAGTTCAGGGCCTTCGGTTTCGTGCGCGGTTCGCGGTCCGGCACAACGACGAGATCGATATTGCCGGGAAGGGCGAGCCTTTCGGCTGCTTCGATGGTCTCGCGGTCGGACGCTTCGAGCACGATCTTGATGTCGAGCTTGGCGGCGGGATAATCGAGGCTTGCGAGGGCATGCGCCAGATGCGGCAGGACCGCCGTTTCCTTGTAGAGCGGCACGAGCACCGTGTAGCGGGGCAGTTCGGCATCGGTCAGGAGACGCGCTTCCATGACCTTCGGGCGCGGCAAGGCGATGTTGATCGCGGCGGCGGCCCGGAGCGCGATGGTGAGCAGGAAGAAGATCGACAGCATCGCCGAGGCGAGCGTCACCGTTTCGACGGGCGCGAATGCGACCGCGCCGAGCGCGAGCCCCGCCGCCACCGTAGCGAAATAGAGCTGCCAAGCGGCAAGGCCCGCCTTCGCGCTCCACTCCGGCCGCGTCTTGATGAGCCCCCGCACCGCGCTTTCGACGAGTACGCGGCCATGCGAGTGCGTCATCGCGTTTATGATTTCCTGACGTGTCATAAGCATGATGCTCTCGCGCTTCGGCCCGAGGCGCCGGGCGAGTGCCGCGAGTGCGGCCGGCGAAAATGTCTCGCCATCGACGGCAATGAAGTCGCGGCCCCAGGCCGAAAGCCGCACAGGCGTATCGAACAGGCGCCATGCGTCGCCGACCGCTTCGGAAAAGCGCGTCGCTTCGCCAGCGCCCGCTTTACGAAGTTCGAGCGACCTAGATAGTCGCGCCGCAAGATCGGGAGCGCGGATCGCACCTTGCGCCACCGCCGCCTGCACAAGGCCGACGCGGGCGCGAGCCGCATCGTTCTCAATCCTGCGGATCAGATCCGGCGAGGCGCCGAGTGCGATGAGAAAACTGCGATCGATGTCGGTCGTATCCGCATCGCGATTGGCGCAGCTGCCGCTGCTCCCGCTTGCGTGGGCAATTTCGGAAAGAGTATGCTTCCATTCGTACGGGACGAAGGCTTGAGCGATGTCCATTTTTTCACATTACGCAATACACATACCATGAAATGAAGAAGAACCGTTACGCCATCGACCTGTCCATAAACCGAAGGTTGCGGTCTATGTTTACCTCCAGACTGTTGCCGCCGCGCAGGGCGCTCCGCCTTATCGCGGTGTTTTTCTGCGTTCTTTTCGCGGTGACCGTGCTCGCGGCAGAGGGCACACCCGAAACGAACGAGAAGGCCGACAACGCGCAGAAGCTGCGCGATATCCAGGTCGGCCCGAAGCCCGACTGGTCCTGGCTGCCGCAGCTTCGCGTGTTGACCGAAGCGGACTATCCGCCCTTCAACTATTACGACGAGGAAGGCCGACTCACCGGGTTCAACATCGACCTTGCCCGCGCGATCTGCCGCGAACTTTCTATCGACTGCGATATCTCCGCCGCCGAATGGTCCACCCTCGTGCCCTCGCTCAAGGCGAACGAAGCGGATGCGGTGATTGCCTCTATGGCCATCAACGGCAAGACCATCGCCGATGTGGACTTCACCAACCGCTACTACATGACGCCCGCGCGCTTCGTCGGCCGGACCGGCGCCTTGTTCCGCGAGGTTTCGGTGGAGGCTCTGAAGGGCGAGAAGGTCGCCGTCGTCAGGGGCTCGGCCCATGAGGCGTTTCTGCGGGACTTCTTCGACGGCGCGAAGATCGTGCCCTTCGACACCGCCGCCGACGCGCGAGGCGCGCTCAAGGCGGGCGACGTCGACCTCCTTTTCGGCGACGGCATCTCGGCGATGTTCTGGATTCAGGGCACCGACGCGAACCGCTGCTGCGAGTTCAAGGGCGGCGGCTATACGGAGGCGCGCTATTTCGGCGACGGTGTCGGCATAGCCGTGAAGAAGGGCAACACGCGCCTTCGCGAGGTGCTGGATTATGCGCTCGCCCGCGTCAAGGCATCCGGACGGTATGAAGAACTGATGCTGCGCTACTTCCCGTTGCCTCTTTATTGAGGGCGCCGGAGCGGCCAGCGCTCTCATGAGTTCTGCGTTTGCACGGCACCAATCCCAACTCACGCCAAAGCGGGGAGACAATATGGAACTCGACGGAAAAATCGCCATCGTCACCGGCGCGGCGGGCGGCATCGGCTTGGCAATCGCGAAACGTTATGTGCAAGCGGGCGCGCGCGTTGCCATCGCGGATGTGAGGCTCGACGCGGCGGAACAGGCAGCGCGTTCGCTCGGCGGGCCGGACAAGGCAATCGCGCTCGAAATGGACGTGACGAGCGAAGACGCCGTCAATGCGGGCGTCGCGAAGGCGGTGGAGACCTTCGGCACGGTGGACATCCTCGTTTCCAACGCGGGCGTGCAGATCGTGCATCCGGTGGAGGACTTCCCCTACGCGGACTGGAAGAAGATGCTCGCAATCCACCTCGACGGCGCGTTCCTTACGTCGAAGGCATGCCTGCCGCATATGTACAGGCAGAATTCCGGCACGATCATCTTCATGGGCTCGGTGCACTCCAAAGCGCCGTCCGCTCTGAAATCGGCCTATGTGACGGCGAAGCACGGCCTTCAGGGGCTTGCCCGCGTGATCGCGATGGAAGGCGCCGGCCATGGCGTGCGCACCAACGTCATCTGTCCGGGCTTCGTGAAGACGCCGCTCGTGGAAAAGCAGATCCCCGAGCAGGCCGCGCGCCTCAACATTTCCGAAAAGGAGGTCGTCGAGCGCATCATGCTCGGTCAGACGGTGGACAAGGAATTCACCACCATGGAAGACGTGGCCGAGGTGGCGCTGTTCTTCGCGGCCTTCCCGACGAACGCGCTCACGGGCCAGTCGCTCGTCGTCAGCCACGGCTGGTATATGAACTGAGCGGGCAAGCGGCGGTCTCTGCCGCCGCTGCCGCTGTTATTGGCGCTCGTTCAGCGTGGCCTTGCCCGCGTTAGCCTTTACATGCGCAACGATGGCTTCGGTCGGCCAGCAGGTGAGCGGAAGCCCCGCCCGCTTCTGATAGGCGCCCACCGCCGCGCGCGTGCGTCCGCCAGCCTTGCCGTCCACCGTATCGGCATAGAGCCCGAGCCCGGTCAGCCGCTTCTGCAGGAATTCCACGTCGGCCGTGTGAACCTGTCGGATCGGCTCCCACGCCTTGGCGAACGGCCCCAGCCCGCGGATGCGGTCTGCAAGATGGGCGACATAGAGCGCGTAAAGGTCGCTCTTGTTATATTCGCGGATCGCCTGAAAATTCTGAGTCGTGAGAAACGCCGGGCCATAGATACCGGCTGGCTGGAGCAGCGAAACCTCGAACCCGCGCACCGCGTCCGGGAACCGCTCGCCCTTCAGCGGGCGCACGCCCAAACGCTCCCATTCGGCAACGGATTTCGTCACGTCGAGATAGCCGAGGCTGCAATCGACGCCTTCCGGTGCACGCACCTCGAAGCCCCAAGGTTCCCTGGCATTCCAGCCGATGGCGTGAAGGTTGCGCGCAAGCGCCGTCAGCGCGTCCGGCACCTTGTTCCAGATGTCGAGCTTCCGTCCGTCCGGCTCCACCGCGTATTTCAGATAATCCGTCGGCATGAACTGCACGAGCCCGAATGCGCCTGCCCAGGACGTCTTGAAATTCTCGGGCGTGATCGCCCCGATCTGCACCATCTTCAGCGCGTCGACGAACTGTTTCTGAAACAGCTCCGCGCGCCTGCCGATATAGGCTTGCGTCGCCAGCACACGAAGCCCGCTATATCCGTCATGCTGCGTGCCGAAGGCGGTCTCGCGGCCCCAAAGGCCAAGCATGATGTACGGGTCGACGTCGTAGCGTTTCTTCAGGTCCGCCAGCACCTTCTCATGGCGCGCGGCGAGGTCGCGGCCTTTGACGAGAACACTGGCCATCTGTTTTTCGGAAACGTACTGCTCGGGCGTGCGCACGAATTCCGGCTGCTCGCCCTGGGACTTTCGGTTGCCGATATCGAGATCGGGCAGGCTGAAATCCGCCGTAAGCGGGCGCGTCGCGCGGTCGTAGATTTCGGGCTTCACGCCCGCGTCGAGCGCCGTCTGCCGGAACGACGCCACCCACGCGCGAAAGCCGTCCTGTGTCGGTTCGGCGGCGCGCGCGGGCAGCACGGCTAAAAGGACGCAGAGCAATCCGCCGCAAAACGCGACGAGAGAGAATATTTTGTGCGGTCTCCGATGTATCATCTTTTCTACCTCGCGGAACATGCGGCGATACCGAGCTTTCCGCTCTGGTGACCGGCCCGTCTCTTCGGGGTGATTGGGATCGCGCATCCTGTCGCGGCGCGGCAGGGCTTGGTTGTTTCTGCCATCCCGTAAGTGGACCTATAACAGGAGGACAATTTCAGCGGGTAAAATTTTGTCTTTTTATGGTCAACGCCGATTCCTGAAAGGTTTACCTTGTCCGTGGCCTACATCAACAAGATCGCGACCGCAGTCCCGCCCCAGCAGGTTCACGAAGCATTCATCGAATTTCAGAGGCAGATACTGAAAGATCAGCGCAAGCGCTCGATTTTCGACCGCCTCGTGCAGATGGGACAGATCGAAAGACGTTTCTCGTGTGTCGTCCCGTCCGAGGATCGCGTCGGCGCCTCGATCAACGGCGAGGTCTTCTACGCACCCGGCAATTTCCCCACCACCGGCCAGCGCATGCGCCAGTACGAGATCGAAGCGCCGATCCTCGCCGAGCGCGCGGTGGAGCGTCTCGACCTTGGCGCCGCGACGCACGAGATCACGCACCTGATCGTGACGTCATGTACCGGCTTCTCCGCCCCCGGCATCGACCTGCAACTCGTCAGCCGCCTCGAGCTCAATCCTTCCGTCGAGCGCACCATCGTCGGCTTCATGGGGTGCTATGCCGCCATCAACGCGCTGAAACTCGCACGCCACATCGTGCGCTCGGACCCGTCCGCCAGGGTGCTTGTCGTCAGCATCGAACTCTGCACGCTGCATTTCCAGGAGACGCAGGAGCTTGAGGAGATGATGCCGTTTCTCCTGTTCGCGGACGGCGCGGCGGCGGCGCTCGTCAGCGCCGAGCCGAAGGGCCTTTCGATGGAGCGCTTTTACGCAACCGTCATGCCGGAGGCAGCGGACCAGATGGCTTGGCACATCCGCGATCACGGCTTCGACATGGTGCTGTCGACCCGGATCCCGTCTTCGGTCGGCGAAGCGATCAACCGCGCTGCCGATGCGATCCTCAACGGCTGGAAGACGAAGGACATCGAGCTTTGGGCCGTCCATCCGGGCGGTCGCGCCATTCTCGACGCCGTGGAGGGTGCGTTCCGCCTGCCGATCACCGCACTGGATGCCTCACGGCGAACCCTGAAGGACTTCGGAAACATGTCGTCCGCCACCGTGCTTTTCGTGCTGAAGTCCATTCTTGAGGAAGCGCGATCGGGCGCCAAAGGCTGCGCCATGTCGTTCGGGCCGGGGCTGACCGCCGAAACGATGCTGTTCGAGGCTGTGTAGATTGCAATGCCCGATTTTTCGAAGCGGGGCACGACGCCGGAACTGATGGATCATGAAGAGGTGCCGTTCGAGGAACATCGCGCGGTGCTGCGGCAGTTGACGCGTGCCAACGAGCTGTCGCTCGCCTATCGCCCGACGCTCGCCTTTTTCCGGCGGCTCAAGCGCGAAGGACGGCTTCCGAAAGACCGACCGCTCGTTGTGATCGACGCCGCCAGCGGTTACGGCGACATGTCGCGAAAAATTGATCGCTGGGCGCAGAAAAACGGCGTCGAGGCCCGTTTCCTCGGGGTAGACATGAATCCTCTAGCTGCGCGCGCCGCAGCGGAAGCCACGCCGCCGGGCCGGCCCATCACATGGCTCACGGCAAATTTGTTCGACTTTCGCGCCGATTTCGAGGTCGATATCGTCATGTCTTCGTTGTTCACCCATCATCTGCCGGGACCGGAACTCGTGGGTTTCATTCGCTGGATGGAGGAAACGGCGCGCATCGGCTGGATCGTCAACGATCTGAAGCGCCATCCGCTGCCCTATTATTTTCTCAAGGCCGCATTCTTTGCGACGCGGCAGCATCGCTTCATGCGCCACGATGGCCCCGTATCGGTCGCAAACGCCTTCAGGCGCGGGGACTGGCAGGGTCTGTTGGCCGAGGCGGGGCTCTCGCCCGGCGCCGCAAGCATCGAGGCATGGACGCCATTCCGGCTCTGCGTCACGCGGGTCACGGACGCCACGTCATGAATTACGATGCGGCGATAATCGGCGGCGGCCCGGCTGGGGCCGCCCTTGCAACCCATCTTGCGCGAGCCGGTCGCAGCGTCGTGCTGTTCGAAAAGGAATCCGGCGCGCACGATAAGGTTTGCGGCGAATTCCTGAGCCATGAGGGCGTCGGCTATCTTGAGGCGCTGGGTCTTCCGGTGGACGAGCTGGGCGCGCTGACGCTGAGCCGCATCCGTCTCGCTGGGACGGGCGAGCCGGTCTCCGCGCCGCTCCCATTCGAAGCGCGAAGCCTTTCCCGGCGCGTGCTCGACGAGGCGTTGCTGCGGCTTGCGGCGGACGCGGGCGCGGAAATCCGGCGCGGGGTGCGTGTAAAGAGCGTGACCGGCACGATGAACGGCTTCGCGCTTCAGCCCGAACGCGGAAGCGAGGTGTTCGCGAATGCGTCGTTCCTCGCCAGCGGCAAGCACGATATCAAGGATTTCAAGCGCGAGCGCGGCGCGCACCCGGAGTGCCTCGCGTTCAAGACCTATTGGCGGCTTCGCCCCGAAGAAGCGGATGCGCTGTCCGGCCATATCGAGCTTGTCCTGTTTCGCGGCGGTTATGCCGGCCTTCAGCCGGTCGAGGGTGGCCGGGCCAATCTCTGTCTCATCGTTCGCAAGGACACTTACGCCGATCGCTATGGCTCATGGGACGCCTTGTTCCATGCGCTCCGACATGAGGCCCCGCACGCCGGACGCAGGCTCGCAGGCGCGGAGTGCCTCTCCGAAAGGCCGCTCGCCATAGCGGGGCTGCCTTACGGCTTCCTCGCGCGCTCGAACGGCTGGCTCTGGCGCATCGGCGATCAGGCCGCCGTCATTCCGTCCTTCTCGGGCGACGGCATGTCGATCGCGCTTCACTCCGCGCATCGCGCCGCAGGCATCTATCTTTCGGGCGGTGGGGCTGAAGCATTTCAGGACGCGCTCGCGCGCGATCTGTCCGCCCAGTTGCGCCGTGCGACGGCCTTGTCGCGCCTGCTCGTCAGCCCGATGGGACAGAAGCTGGCAATGAACGCCGCGTACATGCTTCCGCGCATGCTGTCGCTCGGCGCCGACTGGACACGTATTCCGCCACGCGCGTTGAACCGGGCCAGCCTGTAACGTCTTCGCACCGACCCGCACGGGATCGCAGCGGCAAGTCAAGGGACGGGCGAACGATCAAGCCTGTTCAAAACCCTATTGCATCGGCGCGCGCTATAGTCTTTCGCTGTATTGCGCATTACAGGTGATGGATCGTATCGACGAGACTGCTTGTCAAAGTTTTCGCGATGATCCCGATCTTTGAAACATCTCGCCTCTTGTTGAAGCCGCTTCGGCTGGAGGACGCGCCCACCACGCAGACGCTGTTTCCTCACTGGGAGATCGTCCGCTATCTGAGCGACCGCGTGCCATGGCCCTATCCCGAGGGCGGCGCGGAGACGTTTTACCGCGAAGTCGCACTGCCGAACATCGCCGATGGCACGTTCTGGAGCTGGACCCTTTGGCTGAAGGGCGGCCCGGATCACCATATCGGCGCCGTGGACCTGCGAACCGAAAAAAAAGATAATCGCGGCTTCTGGCTCGGTTTGCCATGGCAGGGCAAGGGCCTCATGACGGAGGCTTGCGTCCCGGTGACGGACTACTGGTTCGACGTCCTTGGGCAAGACAGGCTCGTCGTCGCGAAAGCCCTGGAGAATGTCACGTCGCGCCGCGTGACCGAGAAACAGGGAGCGCGCATCATCGATGTCGAGGAGCGCCGCTTCGTCTGCGGCCCAAGGCGAACCGAAATCTGGGAACTTACGCGCGAGGACTGGAACGCCCGCCGCTCCAAAAGCAGCGACTGATGGCGCGTGAACCCCATGCAGCGAACCTTCGAAACACCGCGTCTGATTTTGCGGCCGCCAACGCTGCAGGACGCACCGGCCACACAGAAACTTTTCCCTCATTGGGAGATCGTCCGCTTCATGAGTGCCGGTATTCCATGGCCTTACCCGGAAGACGGCGCACACGTTTTCTTTCGCGATGTTCAACTTCCGGCATTAGAGCGGGGAAGCTCGTTTTGCTGGGCGATTCGCCTGAAGAACGGCCCGGAATATCATATCGGAATGGTGAGCCTTTTTCAGAGAAGAAGCGAAAACCGCGCTTTCTGGCTAGCTCTCCCGTGGCAAGGTCAGGGCATCATGACGGAAGCCTGCGAGCCCGTGACCGATTTCTGGTTCAACTCTCTCATGGAACCGGCGCTGATTGTTTCAAAGGCCGTCGAGAACGTCGGCTCTCGTCGAATTACCGAAAAGCAAGGTGGTCGTGTCATAGCGCGAGGCGAGCGCGCCTTCCTTAGCGGCAGACTTCCGTTCGAAACGTGGGAACTTACGCGCGAGGACTGGAACGCCCGCCGCCGTGGCTGACCGGTTGCCGGGAAGCCATGAAATGCGGTGCCTTGTCGCGCTCTTTTGCAGTCAAGCCGAAGCTGGAATCGCCTGAACGGTCGGCCTTCGCAAACGGCTCGCGCGCAGGCGCTTTCCCGCGCCTTGTGCTTTGCGCCATAGGCACATCTTATCGCAATTATTTTGCTTTTCTTGGCGCGTTTATTAAATGCCAAGAAAAATGATTGCTTTTATTCGGGATCGGCGGTTGAATCTCCCAAACGGAGGAGAAACCATGACCGACCAGACACCCGGCTTTGCTACCCTTTCAGTTCACGCTGGCGCGCAGCCGGATCCCGCGACCGGCGCGCGCATCACGCCGATCTATCAGACCGCATCCTATGTGTTCGACAACGCCGAACACGCGGCTGCGCTCTTTGGCCTTCAGGCGTTCGGCAACATCTACACGCGCATCAACAACCCGACGCAATCCGTGCTCGAAGCGCGCCTCGCGGCCCTCGAAGGCGGCACGGCGGCGCTCGCGGTCGCGTCAGGCCACGCCGCTCAGTTTCTCATTTTCCACGTACTCCTTGAGCCGGGCGACGAATTCATCGCCTCTCGCCAGCTTTATGGCGGCTCCATCAACCAGTTCAACAACGCCTTCAAGAAGTTCGGCTGGAACGTGGTCTGGGCCGACGGCGACGACCCGGCGAGCTTCGAGGCTGCCGTAACGCCGAAGACGAAGGCCATCTTCATCGAATCCATCGCGAACCCCGGCGGCATCATCATCGATGTGCCCGCAATCGCGGCGGTTGCGAAGAAAGCCGGTGTTCCCCTCATCGTGGACAATACGCTTGCGACGCCCTACCTCTTCCGGCCGAAGGAACATGGCGCGGACATCATCGTGCATTCTCTCACGAAATTCCTCGGCGGTCAGGGCAACTCGATCGGCGGCGCCATCATCGACGCCGGCACGTTCGACTGGCTGAAGAGCGGACGCTATCCGTCGATTTCGGAGCCAAATCCGTCCTATCACGGCCTCAACATCGGCGAGACATTCGGCAACTTCGCCTTCGCCATCGCCGCACGCGTGCTGAGCCTGCGTGACCTGGGCCCCGCCATCGCGCCGCTTAACGCGTTCCTGATCCTGAACGGCCTTGAGACGCTTTCGCTTCGCATCGAGCGCCACGTGCAAAATGCGCTCAAGGTCGCCGAGTGGCTGGAGAAGCACCCGAAGGTCGCCTGGGTCAACTATGCGGGCCTGCCGGGCAACCGCTATCATGAGCTTGCCCAGCGGCTCACGCCGAAGGGTGCGGGCGCCGTGTTCACCTTCGGCCTGAAGGGCGGCTATGAAGCGGGCGTCAACCTCATCTCGAATGTGAAGCTGTTCTCGCTTCTCGCCAATATCGGCGACGTGCGCAGCCTCATCATTCACCCGGCTTCCACCACGCACTCGCAGCTCACGCCCGAACAGCGCGAACTGGCCGGCGCGGGCGACGACACCGTGCGTCTCTCGGTCGGCATCGAGGACCCGGCGGACATCATCGCCGACCTCGAACAGGCCCTCGCCGCGCAGTAAGGCGCGCACCAAACGACGCAAGGCGGGTTCGTCCCGCCCTCACACTGCTGACAAAGCTCCCGCCTCGTGCGGGAGCTTTTGATTCAGCGGGTCACGCCGTAGAAACCGGTTCCCTCAACAGAGCGTGTTCGCGGCGGTCAGCATCGAGGAACTGGTCCCGAGGACCACTTTCTGAGGGAGATCGCGGGGGGTTACAAAGGCGGTCCGGCGCTGTACCGGCTCTTCCCGCTCATCGCCTCCTGCACCGCGAGCGCCAGGGCCGAACGCTCGATCACACGTCGAGGCGCGCGAAAAGAACCGACAGCCGCCGCGGCATGCGAGAAACCCTCTCCCATGCGGCGTGATGAGAGCCTGCTCCTCAAAAAAACGCCGGAACCCTCCTGACACCACACTTCCAAATAAAAACCCCGCCAAAAAGCCGGGGTTTGTCTGCCGTCCGGGGCGCCCTCGTGGCCCTTTTGCTTCTCAGACCTCGCCCGGGCGAGGCTTCAGCATCCACCTGATAAGGACGCCCGCCCACAACATCCAGATCACCGTGATCACGAGATAGAACAACAGGTGTCGCCAAAGCTCCGTGCCCGGCAGGCGCGCGAGCGCGATGGAGATGGTGAACAGGAAATACAGCACCGATCCGAACACGAAAACAAAGACGCCGATCAGTTTTCTCAATCGCGGGGTCATGCCACTCCGTCCTGTCCCATTTCGCATGTGCAAAAGCCATCCGCGTTGATAGTCGAGGCTTGTAGGCTTCGCAAATTTTCTTTTTAGCTCAAGGCCAAGCTGGGAGCGCGCTCTTGTCCCGGGGGAAGGAGAAGCGCACCCGGCGGCTGGGCCGGCGTCCGTCCGCATTCAGGCGACGGCCCCCGTTTCCTTCACTTCAACTCCGGTGTGGTCCTATGCAAAAGTTGCTTTTTGTACCAGTTGGTATTGCTGCCTTAGCCATGCTCGCGAGCGTGAGCTATTCCGCCGATCCGTCCAAGCCGAAGCAGGAAGAAGTGGGCGCGGCGCAGAACGGCAGCGCTTCGCACGCTCAACCCGCTGCAAATGCCGAGGCCAATAAGCCCGCTCCCGCGAAGACGGCGGATTCAAAGCCTGAGGGCACCGTAAAACCTGCTCCGAAGGTCGAGGCCGAAAAGCCCGCTCCCGCCTCGGCGAAAGCTGCAGAAGCGAAGCCGGCTGTTGCAAAGCCCGAAGACAAGAAACAGGTCGGGACGACTGCGGCGAAGCAGCCCGAAGTGAAGGCTGCGACAAAGGCCGAGGACAAGAAGCCGGGCACCGCCGCGAAGCCGGACGCGAAGCCCGTCGCTGAAGCCAAGGATGCGAAGCCCGCGCCCGCGAATACAGCAGCCGCGAAGACCGGCATCGCGAAGAAAGCCACGGTGAAGAAGGCGAAGAAGTCTGCCAAGCGTCACGGCAAGCGCTATGCGAAGCGCCTGCACCGCAAACATCGCCATGTCCATCGCTCGCACAAGCATCATCATCGCAAGCACCACCACCGCAAGGCGCATCGCGTGTCGGACGCCGCGCCACACGCTGCGACGGCAGGCTCTATCTAGCGAAAAGGGGGGGCGCGTTTCCGCCCCAGGATGCAAATATCAAACGGCGACATCCCGCAAGGGAGCCGCCGTTTTTAGCTGGGTCGCAGGAGCGACCTGGCTTGGTCTCTCGGTCGCAATCGCCGCCGCTTAGGAGAAGCGGCAATCCTCTCGCACGATTAAGACCGCGCATGCGGAACGAGCTTGTCGATCACCTTCGCAGAGCAGATCACGCCGGGGATCCCTGCGCCCGGATGCGTGCCCGCGCCCGTCAGGAAGAGGTTCTTGATGCCTTCCGCCTTGTTATGGAAGCGGAAATAGGCCGACTGCGTGAAGTGCGGCGCGATCGAGAAGCCCGCGCCCTCGTGGCTCAGATAGCCGTGCTTGAAATCGCGCGGCGTCATGAACATCTCGGCGCGGATCGTCTCCGACAAGCCCGGCAGGATCGTGCGTTCGAGGCCCGCAACGATGCGGTCGCGCAGCTTCGGCCCTTCCACATCCCAGTCGATGTCGCCCTTGAGGTTGGGCACGGGACAAAGCGCGTAGAACGAATCGCAGCCCTCGGGCGCAAAAGTCGGGTCGGTCGCCGTCGGGCGGTGGACATAGAGCGAAAAGTCGTCCGCGAGCACCTTCTTGTTGAAGATGTCGTCGAGCAGCCCCTTGTAGCGCTTGCCGAGCCAGATCGTATGGCGCGCGACGTCGGGATATTGATGCCCCGTGCCGAAATAAAGCACGAACAGCCCCATCGAGAGCCGGGCCGTCCTGCGCTTCAGGCGCGCGGAGAGGCCGATTTCACTGTCGGGGATCATGTCGCCGAAGAGATGCATCGGGTCGACGTCAGACACCACGATGTCGGCAGAAACAGTCTCGCCATTCTTGAGGCGCACGCCTTTCGCCGTCCCGTTCTCGATCACGATCGAAGACACCGTCTCGCCTAGGCGAATATCGACGCCCTCCTCTTCCATCAGCTTGCCGAGCGCGGCGACAATCGCGCCCGTGCCACCCTCCGCGTAGAACACGCCCCATTTGCGTTCGAGGTAATGGATCAGGCCGTAAATGCTCGTCGTCTGGAAGGGGCTGCCGCCGACGAGCAACGGCTGGATCGACAGCGCTTGCCGAAGCTTCGGGCTGTGGAAATATTTCGTCACGAAGTCCCACACAGTCCTATAGCTGCCGAGCTGAACGAGGCGCGGGATCTGGCCGACCATCGTGAAGGGGTTGTGGAACGGCTGATCGGCGAGGTTCGTGAAGCCGGCGTCGAACAGCTGTTTCGAGTGCTCCAGCATGCGCAGATAACCGTCGCCGTCGCGCGGGTCGAGGCGATTCATCGCGGCGAGCGTTTCTTCGAGCGTACCGCCGTAATCGAAGGTCGAGCCGTCCTCGTCGAAGAAGAAGCGATACCAGGGCGTGAGCGGCTTGAGCGTGATGTAGTCTTCGCTCTTCTTGCCGAACAGGTCGAACAGTTCCTCGATGAGGAACGGCGCGGTAATCACCGTCGGCCCGGCGTCGTGCCTGAAGCCGTCCTTCTCGAAAACCTGGCCGCGCCCGCCAAGCATGCGGCCACGGTCGATCAACGTCACGCGGTAGCCCTTGGCCGCGAGCCGGAGCGCCGCCGCGATACCGCCGAATCCTGCGCCGACGACGAGTGCGGTTTCGGCACCTTCGGCGCGCGAGCGCGAAGGCGCTTCAGTGTTCGCGACGATCTGATCCATGGCTCTTCCTTATCTGGTCTTACGGTTCGGCGCCTTCGACGATGACGATCTCACCCTCGGAAAAACCGACGCGATGCGCGCGGGCGGCTTGATATTCCGCCGAGTTGTAGCAGTCCACCGCCGCTTCGAAGGACGGAAATTCGATGACGACATTACGAGCGCGGGCGGTGCCTTCCGCTGCGGTAAAGCGTCCTCCCCTGGCGAGAAAGCGCGCACCGTGTGCTTTGAACGCGTCTGCCGCGCCGGCAACATAAGCTTTGTATGCCTCGGCGTCTTTCACATCGACGCGGGCGATCCAGTACGCTTTCGGCATGGGTGTCAACCTCTCCGAAC
Source organism: Rhodomicrobium lacus (assembly GCF_003992725.1). Lineage (NCBI taxonomy): Bacteria > Pseudomonadati > Pseudomonadota > Alphaproteobacteria > Hyphomicrobiales > Hyphomicrobiaceae > Rhodomicrobium > Rhodomicrobium lacus. The sequence continues at coordinate 145,148 of NZ_RZNF01000012.1, forward strand.
ACCTTGGCCCCGAATGCCGCAGTGTGTAAAGTTCAGTTTACAAGCTATGGCGCATGGGCCATACCGTTTTGATGGCCAAGCTGTTTTTACGCGGTCTTTCAACCGACTTCGGAGAGATAGAGGCCACTTCAAGCCATCGTCAAGTTACCAGTGCGGGAATCTTACATGGGCGGCCAGCTAGACGTTTACATGATGCTGCGGGCGAAAATCGAGTCGCGGCTTGCGGAACTGGTAGAGTTGGACGGGCCACTCGATCCGTTGCAGGGGTCGCTGCGGCACAGCCTCCTCGCCCCCGCCAAACGTGTCCGCGCCGTGCTGACCCTCGTTGCCGCCCGCGAACTCGGCGGGCGTGAAACCGACGCTCTCGACCTCGCATGCGCGGTCGAGATGATCCACACCTCTTCGCTGATCCTCGACGATCTGCCCTGCATGGACAACGCCGCCACGCGGCGCGGCATCCCGTCCAATCACCGCGTTTTCGGTGAGGCGACCGCGATCCTCGCCTCCATCGGCCTGATGAACCGCGCCTATGGGGTCGCGGCGGCGGCGGCAAAGCTTTCGGCCGACCAGCGCGCCGAAGCCGTCGGCGTGCTCGAATGGTCCGTCGGCCTCGAAGGGCTCGTGCGCGGCCAGCATGACGACCTCGCAGACTACCGCGCCACCATGAACGAGGCGCAGCTCGAAACCATGTATGCGCAGAAAACCGGCGCGCTTTTCGCCGCCGCGGCCGAATGCGGCGCGATAGTTGCGAATAATCAAGCCGCGCGCCCCGCAATGCGCAAATTCGGTCTTGATCTCGGCGTAGGATTTCAAATCTTAGACGATGTGCTTGACGCGCATGCGACAAGCGACCGCGCGGGCAAGGATACGTCCAAAGATTCAGGACGGACGACATTCCCCAGCCTCCTCGGCGTGACCGAAGCCGCGGAAATCGGCCGCGCGAAGATCGAAGGCGGCGTGGGTGCGGCGGTTGCCGCTGCTCAGGCAGCAGGGAGCGACGGGCGTCTGTTCACGGCGTTCGCCTCGCGTCTTGCGGAAGCATTTTCGGAGCTGATGCCGGAGTTTCAAGGGAAGCTCGTCGTCAGCGCATAGGGATCGAACAACGGCGAGGATCGATGAGCGACTGGCTATTTTACATCGCATTGTTCTTCGCCGTTTTCTTCTTCATGGAAGGCACCGCATGGTTCCTCCACAAATACGTTATGCACGGTTTCCTATGGGTCCTGCACAAAAGCCACCACGAGCCGCGCACCGGCGCGTGGGAGCTGAATGACGCGTTCGGCATCTTCTTCGCGGGTATCGCCATCGCGCTCATCGCCTGGGGCGTACAGTTTGGCGGGCCGACATGGGCCTGGGTCGTCGGCGCGGGCGTCACAGCCTACGGCTTCGTCTATTTCCTCGCGCATGACGTGCTGGTGCATCACCGCCTCGGCGTGAACATCCATCCGAAGAGCGGCTATCTTCGCCGCCTCTATCAGGCGCACCGCCTGCACCATGCGGTCGACGGCAGGGACGGCTGCGTATCGTTCGGCTTCGTATTCGCGCCATCGCCGGAGCGCCTCAAGAGGAAGCTTCAGGAACTCGCTCCGCTGCGGGCGGCCCAGCGCAGCAAGCTCGATGCGAAGCGCTTCACATCGGGCGGCGAAACGCTGCATTAGGGCGCGTCCGGAAAAGTGTGAAGCGGTCTTCCGATAAGGCAACGGAGCGCGGCTCCAATTCGACGCATCCTTTCTCACATAGCCCGCTTGAACCGCGCCACAGGGCATCGCGTCAGAGCGCTGTCAAAGGAACCGCCGAGTCGCCTTTCAGGGGCTTCATCATCGCCCCGATCAGCGAGTGTTCCGCAGATTGCGCGTAGACGCCTGCGTAAATTCCGCGAAGCCAATCAGCCACCCTGTCGGTCGATACGGTGTCCCGCTCTTCGAGCCCGTCGACCAGAAGCCACATCGGCGGTACTTCGCCGGGCTGGCCGAACGGCAGCACATAGGTGAGCCCCTCGACCTTCCGGCAGCCGAACCGCCGATAAAAACGCAAGCGCCGCCTCGCCTCGTCGGTTTCCGGTGCATCGGCGCGAGGCGCGTCGACTTCGAGAAGCCCGGGAGCGCCAGGCGCCGCTTCGGCGGCAAGAGCGCGCGCCGCGTCATAGATTCGCCCGCCGACGCCGCCCGACCGGGCGTTCGAATCGACCGCCAGATACTCAAGAAGCCAGAAAGATGCATCCGGCGCGAAATAGCTGACGGCGAACGCCACCACTCGCCCGTCATCGAGGGCGACAAGCAGCCGGCGGCTTGTATCGCCAAGCATCGCCCGCACCATCCATTCCGGCTTCTGCTCGGCGCGCGCGATGGAGACGCGATAGATCGCGATGAGCTGTTCGAGGCGATCTTCATCGCCACGGCCGAGGACGGCAAATTCCATAATCCCAACCTTGTTGCGGAAATCTCGCGCCGAAGAATCGATCGCCCGTCAAAACCGGGTCGCATCCGGGACAGCTTCTGATCGAATCAAAAGCGAGCTTTTCTTTATTTTGTCGTGCGTCTTGTCGGAAAGCGCAATCCGACCGGGTCGAGCAACCCGATCGGTTGAACTTCAGGAAGAGCCCATTATCGCGATACAAATCAGATCGGAAAGGGTTCGGTTCTAGCGCAGGAATGCGAACGGCCTGTTCCGCTGCGTAGGCTTGCCGAGTTCGGGCACAGTGAAAAGACCATCGCGCGGCGGCGCGTAGCCGATCCTGAGCGTCGTATGAGCGCGAACCGCCGCCGTCGCTCCCGAGAGGGCCGCCGCAAGCTTGCGCATCGGCCCAACGATGGCGCGACCATCCCAGGCACTCTCGCCCCTGTTAGCGACGAGCCTGCCAATGTCTCTATAGACGCGACGCGCCGCGCCGATACCGACTGCCGCGCCAAGCGGAAGCCGCTGCATGCCGAACAACGCGGAGCGATAATATTCGTCGGCTTCGCACAGAAGGCGCTTCGTCACTTCGTAGACCTGGCCACGATATTGCGGATCGGCGACCTTGTCTTCCGGCACACCGGCCTCGCGCAGCCACTGACGCGGCAGGTAAAGACGGCCGCCCTTGGCATCTTCCACGACATCGCGGCAGATATTGGTGAGCTGGAACGCGATGCCCAGATCCGAGGCGCGGTTCAGGGTAGGCCTTTCGCGCACGCCCATGATCATCGCCATCATCACGCCGACGACGCCCGCGACATGGTAGCAATAGTCCAACGTATCTTCGAGGGTTTCGTAAACACGCTCGTTCACGTCCATCTCGAAGCCGCGAAGAAGTTCCATCGGATGGCGCTCGGGGATGTGGTGCTTGTGCGCCACTCGCCCCAGCGCCACGAAAACGGGTTCGGATGCCGTTCCGGCAAGCGCCGCGCTCGTGTCGCGGCGCAATCCTTCGAGCCGCTCCTGCGGCGATTTTTCGCTCCCCGTTTCCCGGTTGAATCCGAGAATCTGGTCGTCGATCACGTCGTCGCAATGACGGCACCACGCATAAAGCATCATGGCGTCGTAGCGCGTGTCGCGCGGCAAAAGCTTTGCCGCCATGGCGAAGCTTTTGGAACCTTTCTCGATAAGCTCGTGACTGAGTGCGATAATTGGGTCCATGAATCAGCTCGGCGATGAAACGGGCTGAGGGATGGGATTGACGCGAGTTTCTCCCATGACCCTCAAGGCCTTATGAATTGGAACGGGTGGCCAGCCTATAAGAATGCGGGCCTGATCCGCAAGAGTAAGGCTAGAGCTGTAGAAGCGCTCGATCAGCGGCTCGTTGAGATCGTAGAAGCGCTGCAACACGCGGTAGCGGGTCTGCGGCTTGGCGGCCCAGAACAGCATCCGGTTCAGCAGACGGAAAAACCGCTGCTCGCTCCAGTGCTGATGAGCCCATCTGACGGTCAGGCGATGGAGCGATTCGCTCGTCAGATGATCCATTCTGGCGATTGCGTCGGCACAGCGCACCGCGAAAGGGAAGGAATAGCTTGTCGTGTGGTGAAAGAAGCCGCCGCGAAGGCCAAGCGCCGGCACGCCGTCGGCATTCTTTTCCAGGATATCGTCGACATTGCCGCCAAGCACGATCGGAAGGACGCCCCGCTCCTCGCGCTCGATCTCCGCAACCGCCCAGCCGCGCTCACGCGCATAATCGAGGCACAGGTCGCGATGCGTGTGCGCGTCGATCGCGGGGTTGTCGCTGTAATATGTGTCTTCGATCAGCATGGTGTCGTCCGTGAAAGGCAGGGTATACACGAAACGATATCCGTCACGCTGGCGAACCGTCGCATCCATGATGATGGGATAGGGTTGGCCGTGCGGCCGCTCAAAGCGGACGACAAGACCGAGGAATTTCTGATAGCCGATGGTGAGGTTATCGACGCGACCCATCCCGCGCGCATCGATGACGCAGGGCGCGCGCAGCACCTCGCCGCCGGAGAGCACCACCTGATGTGGAGAAACGCTCAAGACGCGCGCCGAGAATCGGACGCTGTCCTTCAGAACCGGAAAAGCGGCGGCGTGCAGCGTTTCGGAGAATATGGAGTTGTAGCCGGATTTCAGCATGCGCGTGTGTTTGGGGAAGCGCACCTGCTGCTCGGACCAGGAATGTGCGACAAAGGGCGCAATCCACTCCCACGCGTCCTCTGATATATCTGACGTGTGGAATGACCAGGTGTGATTGCCACCGAGTTTGTCGTCGGCTTCGAGAACGAGAACCGACAATTCCGGCCTGATTTGGCGCAGACGGTAGGCTGCAAGCGTGGCGGCAAGACCACCGCCAGCAAGGATGACGTCGAAATCGCGGTCGCTCATACGGTGACTCTGCCTCAAATTGACCTATGTCAACGGCGCTACGCGTATAAGGTTTCCCGGAAACCGCCTATAAATCCAGTTACGTCGTTTGACTTTTTCGTGTTTGGGGTTTCTCAAGCCCGAGCTTGCTGCCGCATTCGATCTCGTCCAGAATCGTTCCCTTTGTTCTGACGCCGCCGCAGGCAGCTCCCGTTTTACGCTTGCCTCGCATGATCCGAAGCGCTATCTGTGCGCGATGGCGGCATCCGAGCCGCCTTTTTGCATGCCCGTGACGGCTACACGCCGTCTGTCGGCAGGGAAACCTGCAAAGGAAGGGCCTGCTCCACCATCATCATCATCATTCTGGAGCACAGACATGACGAAGCGCGCGACCGCGAAACATAAAATCGACCGCCGCCTTGGCGAAAATCTCTGGGGCCGCCCGAAGAGCCCGCTCAACAAGCGTGAATACGGCCCCGGCCAGCACGGCCAGCGCCGCCGCGGCAAGACGTCCGACTTCGGCACACAGCTCAAGGCGAAGCAGAAGCTCAAGGGCTATTACGGCAACATCACGGAGCGGCAGTTCCGCCTGATCTACGCAGAAGCGACGCGCCTTCGCGGCGACACCTCGGAAAACCTGATCGGCCTTCTCGAACGCCGTCTCGACGCGGTCGTCTATCGCGCGAAGTTTGTCGCGACGCCGTTCGCCGCCCGTCAGTTCATCAGCCACGGCCATATCTCCGTCAACGGCCGCCGCGTCAACATCCCGAGCTACCGCGTTCGCGCGGGCGACGTGGTCGAAGTGCGCGAAAAGGCGAAGAGCCTTGCCTTCGTTCTGGAAGCGACGCAGAGCACCGAGCGCGATGTGCCGGACTATCTCGAAGTCGATCACAGCAAACTGACCGCGCGCCTTTCGCGCATCCCGCAACTCTCGGATGTTCCCTATCCGGTGGTGATGGAGCCGAATCTGGTCGTCGAATTCTACTCGCGCTAAGTTTCGTTTCCGGGAAAGCCGGGCCGGTAGCGTGGTTTTTGCGAATGCGATAACGTCATTCGGATCAATCACCTCCCGGCTTGTTTCCCTTTACCGAATGCGCTATCGAGGCGCTTCAAAGGACAAGCCGCGCCGCCCGGCTTCGGAGAAGTTCCATGACCTACGTTGTGCTGGATGCCTGCATCAAGTGCAAGTTCACCGATTGCGTAGAGGTCTGCCCCGTCGATTGCTTCTACGAGGGCGCGAATATGCTGGTGATCAACCCGGACGAATGCATCGATTGCGGCGTCTGCGAACCGGAATGCCCGGTCGACGCGATCAAGCCCGATACCGAGCCGGGCCTTGAGAAGTTCCTCGAAGTGAACCGCGAATACGCGGCGCTTTGGCCGAACATCACCGTGAAGAAGCCGCCCCTGCCCGATTACGAAAAGTTCCAGCAGGAAGCCGAGAAGTTCGAGAAATATTTCTCGCCCGAACCCGGCGAAGGCGACGCGGAATAAGAGCCGCCGCTTCCAGCTGAGGCTTTAGCCCAGTCCTGTCAGCGCAAAACATCCGTCGCGCCGCTTGGCTTGCGTTGTTCAGGCGGCCGATGGCTGATCGTCATTCCCGACCCGCCTCTTCCTCCGCCGACGCCTCCTCCTCAAGCACACAGAACGAGCCGTCGCTCTCCCGTACCGCGCGCGCGCGCAGCCTGTTGGCGAGTGCCGCCACGCGCGGGCCGGGCTTGCCCGCATTGCGCCGCTTGGGGTTCGGCAGCGCCGCCGCAAGCTGCGCGGCCTGCTGCATCGAGAGATCGTCCGCCGACGTCTTGAAGTGGTGCCGCGCCGCAGCCTGAGCGCCGTAGATGCCGGGCGCCCATTCCACGATGTTGAGATAAATCTCCATCACGCGCCGCTTTCCGAGCACCGCATCCATGAAGGCCGCGAGCGGAATTTCAAACGGCTTCCTGAGCCAGGCCGGATCGCTCCAGAGAAACATGTTCTTCGCGGTCTGCATGGTGATGGTGCTGCCGCCGCCTTTCGGCTTTCCCGCTTTCACCGCATCGACCGCCTTGTCGAGCGCCTGCCAGTCGACACCATGATGCTGGCAGAACCGTCCGTCCTCGGACACGATGACCTGAGCAATGAGGTTCGGTGAAATCTCGTCGAGGTCGCGCCACTCATGGATCACGGGCCGCCCCAGAAGCGCCTGCCGCGCCATGAGCGCCGAGAGCGGAGGATTTACGACTGTGAAGACGAGCGTCAACACGTAAGGCGCGAGCAGAAACAGGGCGAGAGCGATGAGAACGATGCGCAGCGCGCGGTCGCGCCAGCGATGGTGGCGTCCATTGTCGTCGTGCGGGCGCGTCGCCTCGACCAGTCGCTCGAAAGTCTTTGGCGCTAAATCCGTCATGACGCAGCTCGCAAATCGCGCTTGAGGATCATAATCATCTGGTCCATGGTGCGCCCGCAGAAATACCCGGCATCCAACAATAAATCCCAATCCTGTCATGACCTTTACAGAACGCCTCGAAGACCATGCAAGCCTCGTCGAACGCCATCTCGATGAATGGCTGTCCACCGAGAAGCTCGGCGCCGTGCCGGACAGGCTGCTCGACGCCATGCGCTACGGGACGCTTGGAGGCGGCAAGCGGTTTCGCCCGTTCCTCGTCATCGAGAGCGCGGCGTTGTTTGGGGTGCCGGTCGAAAAGGCGCTGAACGCGGGCTCCGCGCTCGAGTGCATCCATTGCTATTCGCTCGTGCATGACGACCTGCCCGCCATGGACAATGACGACCTGCGGCGCGGGCGGCCGACCGTTCACAAGGCGTTCGACGATGCCACGGCAATCCTCGCGGGCGATACGCTGCTGACCGTCGCCTTTGAAATCATAGCCCATGAATCGACGCATCCGAATCCGGCTGTTCGCGCAGCACTCGGCCTTGAACTCGCTCGCGCCAGCGGTGGCGCAGGCATGGCGGGCGGCCAGATTCTCGACCTCATGGCGCCGGGCAAGACGCTCGGAGAAGCGGACATTCGCAGGCTTCAGGCGATGAAGACCGGCGCGCTCATTACCTACGGCTGTGTCGCGGGCGGCATTCTGGGTGAAGCAAGCAAGGCCGAACTGGCAGCGCTGAAAGCCTATGGCGATGCGCTCGGCGCCGCTTTTCAGCTTGCGGACGACCTGCTCGACGCCGAAGGCGATGCCGCCGTCGTTGGAAAGGCGACCGGCAAGGATCAGGAAGCGGGCAAGGGCACACTCGTTTCGCTGCTCGGCCTTGAAACCGCGCGCGCGAAACTTCAGGATCTCAAGGCGGAAGCGCTCGCCGCGCTGGCGCCGTTCAAGGGCCGCGAAGCCCTGCTCGCCGACGCTGCAGAATTCGTGGTTGCGCGCAAATTCTGAGGCGACCCGCAACCGTGGCGCGAATTCGCTCCCGCACGTCGCGGCATGCGGGTCCATCTGAGGTTTGCCACTCCTGCTCACGCAACCTTGAAGCGGCGGCGAGGCGAAATCGGACCGACGCTCTGCAAAAAGGGTGGACTCCCCTCATGCCGGGTTGCATCATCAAAAAGCCGACTGACTAGATCAAGTATCTTCGGCGCGAGCGCGCCGAAACGCTTGCACCGCCAGCGAGTAGGAGCCAGCGTATTATGATGGAGCAACGAGCCCTTGCGGGCGCGCGCGTTCTGATTGTCGAGGACGACGCTTTATCAGCCCACGTGGCGCAGGAGATGCTTGCGGAGCTTGGCTGTAGTGTCACGGGCGTGGCCGCTTCCGTGGATCAGGCTCTCGACGAGATCAACAGCAAAAAGCCTCTCGACTGCGTGATGCTCGACGTTCGTCTCGGGCGTGAGCTTTCGAGCGACATAGCAACCTATCTGCTGCAACAGAATCTGCCGTTCATCATTTGCAGCGGCTACGACATCAAGCTGCCCGGCATGAATATCCCGGTGGTGGACAAGCCTTATACAGTCGCCGCCCTCGCGCAGGCGCTCAACCAGGCGCTGGCGCAAAGGTCGGCGTGATCGAAGCGGCCTTCCCTTGCCGCGGTCGCGAGAGAGGCAAAGGCAAGGAATTCGCGATTCCGCCTAGGATTTCGGCGCCGCCTTGTGCGTGCCCAGCGCCAAGGCGATTGCGCGTTCGAGTTCCAATGAGCGGAACGGCTTGGAAAGACGCGGCAAGGTATCCATGACCGCATCCTCCTCATCCGCGAAGCCCGTCATCAGCACGGCGGGCAGACCCGGCCGCAGGTCTCGCGCGCGCCGGACGAGTTCATTGCCCAACATCCCCGGCATGCGCTGATCGGTGATCAGCACGTCGCAGGCACAATCGTTCGCAAGATGGTCCAGCGCGCAGGGACCGCTTTCCGTCTGAATCACGGTGTGTCCCATGCCCTCCAGCATCGCAGATACTCCATCGCGCACAAAGCCGTTGTCGTCCGCGAGAAGGATGGCAAGCGGCGCAAGGGCCGCCTGCTCCGGAGATGGCGTGCCATCGGCGGTCGTCTCCGCATCGGCGACCGGAAGCCACAACGTCGCGCAGGTCCCCCGGCCAGGCTCGCTTTCGAGGTCGAGCTTGCCGCCCGACTGAGCGGCGAGACCGTGGATCATCGAAAGGCCAAGGCCGGTTCCCTTGCCGATCCCCTTGGTCGAATAGAATGGCTCCACCGCGCGGGCCAGCATGTCCCTCGTCATCCCCACTCCGGTGTCATCGAAAGCCAACGCAACGTAAGATCCCGGCGCGAGTTCCGCGATGTCTCCCTCGCAAACCGTCTTCGCTGAGGCCGAAATCGTGATGGTGCCGCCATCCGGCATCGCATCGCGAGCGTTCACCGCAAGATTCAGGAGCGCGACCTCGAACTGGCTTGGGTCCACCCGCACACGCGGCACCCCCTCGGCAATCGTGACGCGAAAAACGATCCGCGGGCCAAGTGCGCGTGCGATCAGATCGCGCATCCCCAGGATCAGACTCTTGAGATCGACGGCGCGCGTGTCGAGATGCTGCCGCCGCGCGAAGGCAAGCAGACGCTGAACGAGAACACGAGCGCTTTCCGCCGATTGCATCGCATTGGCGACCAGTGCCCGCAGCCGCTCGTCCGGCGCGATCCTCCGCTGAAGAAGCTCAAACGCGCCCATGATGGGCGTCAGCAGGTTGTTGAAATCGTGAGCGATCCCGCCCGTGATCTGGCCGACCGCTTCGAGGCGCTGGCTTCGCAAAAGCGCCTCCTGGACCTGTCGGCGCGTCGTTATGTCGGCCCCCTCCGAGACGACGGAGATGACTTGCCCGCGTGCCCCGCAGATCGGCCGCATGGTGAAATCGTACCAGCGCGGACCGCCCGGAAGGGCGAGGAGAATTTCGCGCCGGACCGTCTCGCCATTCGCCGCTTCGGCAAAGGCGGACCGGATGAATTCCGTCATGCCGGGCGTCTCCGAAAACCAGGGCGTGTCCCAGAAGGGCCTGCCGACGACGACTTCGGCCGTATCGGCGCCGATAGCGGCGAGCGAGGTAGGGTTGGCGTCGAGGAGCGTACCGTCGAGCGCGGAGATGCACTTCGAGTGATAGCTCGTGTGGAAGATGGCCCGCATGCGCGCCTCGGAGCGTTCCAACGCCTCCGCGCTTTCCTTCTCGGCGGTGACGTCGCGCCCGTTGGCGTAGATGAGATCGCCATCGGGCGCCACGAGCCATGACGTCCAGCGATAGGTTCCGTTCCTGTGCCGAAAACGGACTTCAGTCCCTTTTGCGCCTCCGCGCGCAAAAAAAGCCTCGCCCGTCGCGGCTGAGCTGTCGTCGGGGTGAAGAAAATCCCGGTAGGACTTGCCGATAACCTCCTCCGGCGCCCAGCCGAGCACGGTGGTCCAGGCGGGATTTGCCGCCCGAAAGATGCCCTCGCTATCCGTGATGAGGAACATGTCGCGAGCGTGGTTCCATGTGCGCTCTCGCGCCTCGTCCGCTGCGCGGGCTCGTTGCTTCAGGTTGGCCGTCAGATCGAGCCACGCGCGTTCGGCGGCGCGCTGCTCCGTTATATCCGTGTGAATTCCGACCCACTCCGACACTTCCCCCGCATCGTCGAAAACGGGAAGCGCCCGGACGGAATAGCGGCGCCATTGACCATCGGCGGGGCGGCGGATGCGATGTTCGAAAACATAGATGCTCTTCGCCGCGACGGCGGCTTTCCATGCGTCGACCGTCGGCTGCACATCGTCGGGATGAAGCGCGTCCTTCCAGCCAAACCCCTGATACTCGTCAAAGCGTTGGCCGGTCAGCGCGGCCCAGCCCGGCTGCTCGCCCCGCATCTCGCCTTTCGCGGTGTTCGTCCACAGAACGCCGCGCACCGCGTCCACCACGGCGCGGCATCGGCGATCCTCCGCTTCGCTGGGCGCCTTCGATTGGGCGCGCGCGAGGACGTGAAAGCAGACGAATTCCATTCCGCGAAGAACAGGCGTCAGGGTTGCTATCACCGGAACAGTGCCCCCGTCGGCGCGCACGAGATTCGTCCGCGTTTCGCACCCCCGATGCGCGAGTCCGTCGAGCTTGTCTGGCGCCGCCCAATCGCCCGACGCGACATCGCACAGACGAAAACGAAGAAGATCCGCCTCGGCGCGGCCAGCGAGAGCGCAGAACCACTCGTTCGCGCTCAGAAATTGCCCCCGGGCGTCGAGGGTAGCAAACGCCGCCTCCCCTGCGGGTAGAATCCCGCCGCCGGCAAGATCCTTCAGCCGGTCACTCGGCTCTCTCGTCATGTCATGACCAACGGAACAGATTTCCTGCGCAATGAACACGGTGGCTAGGCTGGAGGGCTCAGAACGCGGGCAACGTGCGGCAAAAGAGAGGCAAAACCGATACCCGCTTCAATTAACGTGAACGAATGACGCGGACCGGAGTTCCGGCGGGCGCGGCCGAGCCGCAAGCCCGAACGCGGCGCATGCTCGCGGCGCGCACCGTCCAGCCTGGGTCGAGCCTGCGTCAAGCCGGCATAGCCTTACGGGGCAAAGCTGATCGGCAATCCATCATCGACAGCGTCGTGCCGCATCTGATTTACGGCATGACGGTGCAGGCGAAGCGCCTGGAAGCCCTCGATTTCGGGGAGCAGCGTGGTTCATCCGGGCGCGGGCGCGATCGGCGCTGAAGCGCGCGCGCCGTCGCCCGATCGGGCCGCACGACCGCGGCCCGCCTCATGTCGTCAGTAGCCGAGCGGCCGCGCATCCGTCACGAACGGGTGATACTGATAGAGCCATGTCTCGCTCAGCACCTTGTCCCCCGCGCGCAGATAGAGACGGAGTTCAACCGGCTCGCGGCCATCGACGCTGAGGTCGAAATGCGTGCGCCAGTGCCCCGGCACGTCGTCGGGAACGGCCTCGGCGACCGTCGAGCGGATATTGCCGCGCGAGGCCCAGACGACCACTTCCGGCTTCACACCGTTTGGCAAGTCTTTTAGCGGGCCGCCGAGGAACTCCACCGTGAACTTGCGCACACCGTAGGGGCGGACCGTTCCGGGTTCGCCGCCCCGTCCGAACCGGGTCGCGACGCAGCGCGCGAGCGGCGTCGGATAGGGCTCGTCGGCGAGCCAGTGAATCCTGTAGGCAAGGTCGATGCGGTCGCCGGGTTCGGGCCGCTTTTCCGGGTTCCAGTAAACGACGATGTTGTCGTTGATCTCGTCGTCGGTCGGGATCTCGACCAACTGAACGGTGCCCTTGCCCCAGCCGTTGCCCTTTGGCTCGACCCATGTCGACGGGCGCTTTTCATAGCCCACGCCGTCCTGATAGTGATCGAAGACGCGGTCGCGCTGGAGCAGGCCGAAGCCGCGCGGGTGCTCGTCGGCAAAGCTCGAAATCGTGATATGCGAGGGATTGTTGAGGGGACGCCAGATGCGCTCGCCCTGCCCCGTCGCCAGCGAGAGCCCGTCGGAATCGTGCACTTCGGGCCGCCAGTCGATACCGGCAGGCTTCGCCTTCTCGCCATACCAGTACATGGAGGTGAGTGGAGCGAGGCCCAGCCGCTCCACCGCCTCGCGGAAGAACAGCGTCAGTTCGATGTCCATCACGACGCCGCTCGTGCGATGCAGGTCGAACTTGTATGCGCCGGAAACGCTCGGGCTGTTGAGCAGCGCATAAACGGTGACGGTGCGCGATGCAGGCGGTGCGGGGCTGAACCAGAAGGAGACGAAATCCGGGAACTCCTCGTGCCCCGAGCCGCCGGGCGACAGCGCAATACCGCGCGCGGACATGCCCACCTGTCCGAGTTCGCCCTTCGCACGAAAATAGGACGCTCCGAGGAACGTCACCCACGGTTCGGCCTTCTTCCAATCATCCTTGCCGTCTCGCGGCTCCATCACCCAGAAGCCCGCGAAGCAGGATGGCTCCGGTGCCAGACGCGCGGCCGGACTGTCCGGCGCGATGGTGAAATAGGCCGGATCATAGATGATTTCGCGGCTGACCGCTCCGCCCGCGTTCGGTTCGAGCGCGTGCATTCGGACCGTCTTCGGAAAGTAATAACCGACATGCTGGAACGTGATCGGGAACGCGGCGTCGTGGCCGTCGCCGTAAAGCGCGTATTCTTGCCTGTATTTGAGCTTCCCGTGCGCGTCGTAGTCGATGGCGGCAACGGTCGCGGGATCGGGGCGCGGAGGAGGCGCGTAGGGCGCTTTCGACAGAGCTTCCGCATGCGCCTTCAGCCAGTCGAAGGAAAACGGCTGCGGATCGCCGAAACGAAGGCCGGGCGCAGGCGTGCCGGCGAACGCGGGAAGCGCTGCGGCCGCCTGAGCCGCCAGCGCGAGTTTCATGAAACTGCGGCGATCGAGCATGGGAAAAGTGCCCCTGGTGAAATCCTCGGACGCGGGTCAGCCGCCCGCCTTGTGGCGATGTCTCTAGCGGGGCTTTCGGGAAATGGGAAGGCGCAATTTGCGATCAGGTTGTACGGCGTCCGTTCATCGTGTCGCGCGCGGGAGATCACCCGTGCTCATTTGCTCCTTCAGCCGACGCAGCAAGACGCTGCGGAGTGTCTATCAGCTTGTCTGCGTCGGATCGGGGTCCGATCTGACGCAGGATGATCCGGAGCCCGTTCCGACGCAGGTTGCAATCGCTCGGCAAAACGTCGGGGGGTATCGCTTCGAGGCGAGGCGCGTGTCATCGGAGCCGATCGAAGCCCCGCAAACCGGCTGCTCGCTCAACGCAGCCGAATTTGCGTTCGGTCGGACCGGCCTTCCGCGTCGACCACGGTTATCTGGACAAAGCCCGGTCCGCGCGGTTTGAGAAAGGCGTCGCGGCGATGCGGCGACGAGGCGAGCGGGGTGCCATCCACGAGCCAGGTCAGCGGCAACGCGCCGCCCTCTGCCTTCAAGGCCACCGGCAGCGGCTCCGCATTGCCATCGCCGCCTTCCATTTTCGCGAGTTCCACCTCTGCGTTCGGCGGCGGGAATGCGATATGAAGCGCCTGCTCCGCCGTTCCGCCCGAAGTCTCCTGCCGTTGCTCGCGGAAGACACGAAGCGGCGGCGGCAAATCGGCATTGCGGCGCGACCCGATGAGGTTCGGCGGCGGTGAACCGAAGGCCGCCCTGCGCGGACCGATGGCGGCGAACAGTTCGAACATGACCGGGGCCGCGACGCGCAAGCCCACGAGCCCGGGCGCGGCGCTGGCATCGGCACGCCCCGCCCACACGGCCACGGTATATTCGCCATCGTAGCCAGCCGCCCAGGCGTCCCGAAACCCGTATGAGGTGCCGGTCTTGAAGGCGACCTGCCCCGGCGTCACGTTTGGCGGCACCGGCGCGCCGCGCAGGATGTCCGTCACATACCAGACCGCCGCCGGCTGAAGCAGCGCGGGCGGCTCGCTCGCGCCCCAGACGGGGCCGCCCTCTTTCTCGTAGCGGATCGGGACTAGCGTCCCGCCGCGAGCGAGAGCCGCATAGAGTGTCGTCAGATTTTCGAGCGTAAGCCCCGCGCCGCCGAGCGCGACCGTAAGATTGCGGGGCATTGCGAAAGGCATGCCCACGTCGCGAAACCGCGCCGCGAGCCTGACCGGGCCGACCTCGTTCAGCACCTTCACCGCAGGAATGTTCAGCGAAAGCTGAAGCGCCGAACGCACCGTGACCGTGCCGTGAAAGACGTTGTCGAAATTCACGGGCGCGTAGGTGTCGAAACGGACGGGGCGGTCGTCGATCAGCGTTTCGGGATGCGCGATGCCCTCCTCGAAGGCGAGGCCGTAGATGAACGGCTTCAGCGCAGAGCCCGGCGAACGGATCGCGCCCGTCATGTCGATGGCGCCGAGGCGGTCGCCGTCGAAATAGCCCGCCGAGCCGACATGCGCCAGCACCTCCCCGGTCCGGTTTCTGACGATGAGAGCGGCGACGGAAATCTTCTCGCCGAAGGCTTCCGCGTTTCGCCTGGCGATGGCCTCTGCCTGTTCCTGGAGACCGCGGTCGATGGTGGTGGCGATGACCGGCACACCGGGATGCCTTGCGATCAGCCGTTCCGACAGATGCGGGGCAAGCGCCCGGAAATCGAAGCGGCCGCGCGGTGCGACGCTGGCGATGGCCGCACGCGCATCCGCCTCCTGGATGATGCCCGCTGCCGCCGCCCGGCGGATGACCCGGTTGCGCCCCGCGACGAGCGACGCATAGCCGCGATCCGGGCGGCGTGTCTCGGGGGATTGCGGGATCGCGACGAGCAGCGCCGCTTCCGCGATGGAAAGGCGATGAGGCTCCTTGCCGAAATAGGCGAGCGAAGCGGCACGGACACCTTCGAGGTTGCCGCCGTAAGGCGCAAGCTTCAGGTAAAGCGCGAGGATTTCATCCTTGGAAAGCGCCCATTCCAGACGGATGGCGTCGGCGATCTGCTGAAACTTCGCCGGGATCGACCGCGTGGGCGAGCCTCGCAGGAGCCGGGCGACCTGCATGGTCAGCGTCGATCCGCCCGAGATCGCCTTGCCGTGACGCGTGGCCTGAAGCGCGGCGCGACCGAATGCGAACGGATCGACACCGTAATGGGTGTTGAAGCGCTTGTCCTCGAACGCGAACAGCAGGTTGAGATAGGTGGGACTGACATCCTCGCGGCGGGCGTCGAGGCGCCAGCGGCCCTCGGGCGTGGTGAAGGCGCGCAGCAGGCGTCCGTCGCGGTCGAGCACGAGGCGGGAGGAGGACGCGGCTGCATCGAGCGGCAGCGGCTCGAAGAGCTTCAAGGCATAAGCGGAAACGGCGATAAGTCCTACAAAAAGGGCGGCCGCGAGCCAAACTCTTCTTTTCCGCATCATGCCACGCAACACCATCGATCAAATCACATCCGAAACGCCACCTTCACGGGCGGGTTCCTTCAAATGAGAAATAAATGCCGAACCCGTCCCAAGGCTTATTTGGCAACGCCATCGTTCAAAAAATGTTCAGGGCGGCGCGAGGGTGCGCCGCCCCTCCTCATCCTCATTGCGCGGCGCCGATTTCCACTTTCGCGCCGGACGTCCGCGCGAACCGGTCGGGGCGATACATGTCTTCCACGCGCGCCCCGGCATGCGTATATGCGCCGGGCGTAACCGCGCGCATCACATAGGCCATGGTGAGCTGCGCGGGCTGCTTGCGGCTTGCATCCGTCAGCGAATAGGCTGCCACGAAGCGGTCGTCCCGGAAGGATGTGAAGGCGGGCGTCCAGGTCGTTGGCAGCCAGGAGAACGCCTTGAGGTCGCTGCCTTTAAGAAGCGCCGGGTTTTCGATGTCGAAGCCTGCGGGCAGACGGTCTTCAACGACGATCTGGCCGGTCTTAGCCTCCACCTCCGTCACCCTCAGCACCACGACGACGCGGTCGTTCTGCTTCAGCTTGTCGAAGGCGATTTCCTTTCCGTCGGGCGCGTAAGTCTTGCGCTCGATCTTGAAGCCGCTCTCGGCGGAGGGCTCCGGTTCGAGGCCCTCGCCGGTGATGAGCACGGACGCGGGGACCGCTTCAGTTCCGGCATTCTTCACGACGAGCCCTTCGGCCGCGAACTGCGCGCGCGTCAGCGCCGTCTCGAACTGCGCGGCCGAAGCGTTCGGCAAGATCGCGCTGACATTGGTGACGGCGATACGGTCGCCCTTGAAGTCGCTGCCCGCAAGCACCGTCTGGAACGAGCCCTTCACAGGCTGGCCGTTCACTTCAAGCGCCAGATCCTTGTTCTGCGCGTCAAGCGTGCGCGCGGCGAGAAGCAGCCACAGGCTTTCCTGCGTGGTCGTCTCCTTCTGTTGGGCGCGAAGCCGCGTGACCTGATCGAACGCCTTCTGAAGCTGCGGCGTCGCGGCGTTGCTTTCGCCCATGAGCGCCAGAACCGCCGCCGCGTCGCGAAGCTCGGTGCCGTAGTCGGCGCGGGCCGAAAGCGGCACGTTCGGATCTTTCTTCGAGATGGAACGAAGCGCGGATTCGAAGGTGAGGGCGGCGCGTTCGCGGTCGCCCATCATGGCAAGCGCGGCGGCAAGCTGGGCGCGGGCGATCGGCGTCGAAAAGGCGTCGATCTTGGTGTCGGCGTAATAGCGGAGGTCGCCGAGCACGCCACGCCCCGAGCGCGCCAGCACATAGAGCGCGTACGCAAGATCCTCGCCGCCCTTCTTGAAATCGCCCGCATTGTTGACGGCATTCCTGAGCCGGTCGAGCGCGAGGACGTAATTGCCGTCGCGCACCGCGTAGCCTTTTTCCTTGGCGCGGGTCAGGAACTCGGCGACATAGGCGGTCAGCCAGATGTCCTCGCCACCCGGTCCCCAGAGGCCGAACGCGCCGTTCGAGCCCTGCATTTCGTAGAGGCGCGCGATGGCCTTTTCAATGGCTGCCTTCGCCTTCGGCTCCTTCGAGACGCGGGCGCGCGAGGCGACCTCATCATAATAGAGAAGCGGAAGTGCGCGGCTCGTGGTCTGCTCGGCGCAGCCATAGGGGTAGCGGTCGAGGCCGAGAAGCAGGCCCGGCACGTCGAACGAGGCGGTGCGGCTCGCGGTAAGCGAGATGCGCGAGGTCGCGGGCACGAGGTCGGCCACGAGTTCCGGGCCGACACGCAGCGAACCCGTGTTGGCCGCGAGCGTCACCGTGGAGCGGCGGCGCACGTTCGGCGCGGGCGGCTCGACGGGTATGGCATAGGTGCGCTCGATGGCGACATTGCCGGGACCGGTGAGCGAGAAGCTGACGCTGCCGTCGCCGACAGACGCGGCGCGCAGCGGAATGACCGCCGAAACGCGCTTTTCAGGATTGAGTTGGAGCGTGCGTTCGCCATCGCCTTCCACCTCGACACCGCCCTCGCCTTTCACCGCGAGCCGATAGGCCCCGGCGGGCGCTTCGACGTTCTCGATGGAAAGATGGAGGTTCGAGCGGTCGCCGAGCAGCAGATATTTCGGCGTGGTCGCCTGCGCGACGACCGTATCGCGCACGATGATATCCTTCTCGCCCGTCCCGAGCTTCGTCGGCGACCAGGCTTGCGCGGAAAGCCGCACCGTGCCGTTGAACGCGGGTAGCTCGAACGTGACCTGCGCCTTTCCGTCCGCCCCGACCTTGACCGGGCCGGAATAGACCGCGAGAGGCGTTTCAGCGAGCGGGCGGCCGTTCATGTCGAGGCCGCCCTCGTCGCCGCCGGAGCGGACCTGACCGCGCACGCCCTGCATGCCGTCGATGAGCTTGCCGTAGAGATCGCGCATTTCGAGGCCGAGGCGGCGCTGGCCGAAGTAATAGGCGGCGGGCTGCGGCGTCTTGTAACGCGTGATGTTGAGGATGCCGAGATCGACGCCCGAGACGACGAGCGTGGCGTTTTCGCCTGCGTCGAGGCCGGAGACGGACGCCGTGACGGTGACGGGACCGGCGGGGCGCACGGCTGGAGGCGTATCGAGGGCGACGGAAAGCGTGCGCGGCTTCGTGTCGAGCGCGACCCACTTCACGCCGACCGCGCGGCTCGGCATGCGCTTCGCTGCGCTGTCCGTCGGCCGGTAAAGGATCGCCGTCGCATAGGCGCCCGGTCCCCATGCGGGATCGACCTTGAACGTGGCGGAGCCACCCGACGCGGCAACGTCGACGAACTGGGTCGCGAGCACCTTGTCGCTGACGATGGCCACGAGCGCCTTGCCCGCCATGCGCGGCAGAATCGAAACCTTGATGTCGTCGCCGGGGCCATAGGACGCCTTGTCGAGCGCGAGGTTCAGGATTTCCGGCGTATCGGAGGTTTCGGATACGTACCAGCCCGCCGAGAAGGTGGCGCTTGTAGCCGGGCCTTTCGCATCGGTGGACGCGATATCGAGGCGATAATTGCCGGGCTTCACGGGCGCGGAGATTTTGGCCGTGCCGCTTGCGGGCGTATCCAGCGTGCCGCCCGCGACTCGGCTTTCATAGGTGACGAGTTCGTAGGACCAGCGGTTGTCGCGGTTATACCATTGGAACTGGTTTTCGACGCGCAGGAGATCCCATTTCAGGCCCTTGATTTCGGCCTGCTTGCCGTCCGCGCTGATGCCGACCACCTCGAACGCGGCCTCGTCGCCATCAGGCACGGAGCCCTGGAACAGCGGCTTCACGCCGACGAAGCTCTTGCCGGTATCGACCTTGAGGCCGATGCGGTCGGTCAGCGCCCTGCCCGATGGTTCGCGCAGGCGCACGGTGATGTCCGCCGACAGCGGTTTCGTCGTTTGCGGCAATTCCGGCAGCGCGATGGAGAGTTTCGCCGCGCCTTGCGCATCGGTCGTCGGCAGACCGTCGAGCGCCGTGCGAACCGTGGTGAACTTCTCGCTCTCAAGCCCGACGCGGAAGCCGGGGAAGCCCGTCACTTCGCTTGCGGCAGAAACCGCGATTTCGCCTTCGAGGCCGAGATTGGAGGCCGGCGCGCCGTAG
The DNA here is from genome assembly GCF_003992725.1 of Rhodomicrobium lacus. Classification (NCBI taxonomy): domain Bacteria; kingdom Pseudomonadati; phylum Pseudomonadota; class Alphaproteobacteria; order Hyphomicrobiales; family Hyphomicrobiaceae; genus Rhodomicrobium; species Rhodomicrobium lacus. The sequence continues at coordinate 164,712 of NZ_RZNF01000012.1, forward strand.
AGATAGCGGCCATCGAGCGCGATCACGCCGGGCTTTGCCGCCGAGATGAGCGGCTGTTCCGCCTTGAGCTTCATCTCAAGACGCTCGGGCACATAATCTTCCACGAGAAACGTCTTCTCGTAAAGCGAGGGCGCTTTCGGATCGACATAGGCCGCGACGCGCCACGATCCGGTCATCGCTGTCTCTGGCAGCGCGATCTGCCAGCTTCGCCCGCCATTGCCCTGATCGGCGAGCGTTTCGCGGCGATCTTCCACGCCATCGGGGCGGAAAAGTTTCAGGATGAGCGGCGTCGAAGGCGCGGCATTTGCCGCCTGATCGCGCAGCAACGCCGTGACATACACCGTTTCGCCCGAACGATAGACGCCGCGCTCGGTGAACACGAACGCGTCGAGCGGACCGGGAGGCGTGCGGCCCCCGACGCCGCGGTCGGAGAGGTCGAACGCCTGCTTGGTGACGTCGAGGAAGCCGTAATCCCTGTCGGCGCCGCGTGCGATCACGAGCGCGGGCGCGAGCCCGCCGGCACCTTTGGCGAGGCCCGCGTCGAACACCGCTTCGCCATTGACGTCGGTGTTCTGCGTGCCGAGCACTTCATTATTTCGCGCGACGAGCCGGATTTCCGCCCCTTCGACAGGCGCAGCGGAACCGAGCGAGCGGACATAGACGTGGACGCCATCCGCGCCGGCAAACGCGGTCAGGCCGAGGTCGGACACCACGAACCATTGCGTGGACTTCGTGGAATAATCTTCCGAGGCGTCGGCGCTGTCGGCATCGACCTTGGCGGCTTCTTCGGCGGAGGACGCCGCGATGACATAAAGGCCGGGCTTCAGATTCGGCAAAAGCGTGTCGACCGGAAACGCTGTCGTTACTTCCTCGTTCGGTTTCAGTTCGACCGGCATCTCACCCGACCAGAGCTTTTCGCCCTTGGTGTTCGCGATCTGGTTCAGTTGGTAGCCTTCGAGCGAAGACTGGAAATTGCCGTCGAGCACTTCATCCGCGAGGCGGCGGTCGCCGATGCGGTAGATCGAGGCCTTCACGAGCTTCGTATTGATGCTGACGACGGGAATGCCCTGCTGCCCCGTGCGCGGAAGCACGTAATTGCGGCCCGACAGGCGAACGGAGGGGGAGCGGTCGCGGATGTAGACCGTGAGATCGACGGGCATCGGCAGCAGATCGTCCTCCGTGGACGGAATGCCGCTCCTGACCTTCACTTCGTAGCGCTTGCCGTGCTGAAGCTCTTCGACGCAAAGCTGCTGACCGTCGACGCGCACGGAGCCGGGCTTCGCATTGTTGACGGTCACGTAATTCGTGTAATCGACGCGGCCCTTGGCGAGCGTGTCGGAGAATTGCACGCAGATGCGCGGTGCGTTCGACTCATTATCGGCCGTGTAGTCGAGCATGCGGAAGCCGTGCTCGTTGAAGGCTTCGTCATAAGCCGTCTGCACATCCGGGTTCGCGTCGAGGCCGAGGCTAAGCTTGTAGACGCGCAGCGCGGGGCGCCACTGTTCGCGAGCGGCGAGGCTTTCAGCCAGCACCGCGAGCGCCGCGGCCTTGGCGGCGGGCGTCGCCGCGCGGGCATAGGCGATGTAGGCCGACGACCCCGCGTTGCGGGCGAACGCGATCTTCTCGCCGTATTTTTCCGTCTCGATGGCGAGATAGGCGCGGGCAAGTTGCAGCCACGTATCGGCGTTCTTGCGGTCGAGGAGCGCGGAGGAGGCGAAATAGCCCGTGGCCGCGCGCGGATCGCTGGCGGCGATCGCTTTCGCGCCCTCGGCCTTCCAGCCTCTGGCATCTTTACCCTTGGTCGGCCATGTCGCGGTGAGCGTGTTTTCGAAAGCTTCGGACTCGCGGACGACGGAGTCGTCTATGGGAGATCGAGGCTCGGCGCCTGAAGCCGCGACGGTGCTGAAAGTGATGAAACAAGCGAGCAAAACACGCATCAAATACATCGCGCGACCTCAAGGACATCGGATACAACTTTAGATCGGGACTGATGCCGCGAAATTTGGGCTTGGGCAAGGCCGAAACAGTAAAGAAGATAGGCGCGACGATCCGGCTTTACTGACGTTTTTGTGAATGCGCGCCACAACGAACTTGGGTTGCGCCTTACATCCTTGAAGCTCCCACGAAATCGCCCAAAAGCGCCCTCAAGGCTTAAGCACCCTCAGAACAGACCCGGTTAGCCGATGAAGCCCAGCCTTTTTCTCCTCGTCGCGACAGCGATACTCGCAGCGCCGGCCTCGCGGGCCTTCGCGCAGGTCGCGGATTCCATCGGCTATATCGCGACCGCACCGATTTCCGGGCTTCCGAAGGGCCCCTTCAGCAGCTGGAGCGACGCCGAGAGGGGCGCCGCCTTGAAGCGCATCGGCGGCTTCTGCCAGTTCCTCTGCGTCGACTCCTTCGGCAACACGGCCTTTCCCAACATCGCCGCCGCCGCGCGCGCCCGCGCCGAGGCGAAGCTGTGCCTTCAGGCTTGCGTCGTGGGGCATCTGCCGGCGGATTATCCCAATCGCGACACCATGAAGCAGGATCTTCGCGCGGCCTACGAGACGGCGCGCAGGCAGGGCTCGCCAGTCGCCTGGCCCCTGCCAAAGGAATGAGCTGGCCGCAACACGACAACGCTCCGGCGCCGAAAAGCCCGCGCTTGCTTCCGGGGGAATCGTCGCCCATAGCTTTGCAAACGCACACTCCCGGTTGTAAATGAGCCTTTATCGCGGTTTCCTGACTGTAGGCGGTTTGACGGCCGTTAGCCGCGTGTTCGGCTTCGTGCGCGACGTGCTGCTCGCCGCCGTGATGGGCACCGGCTGGGTGGCGGACGCGTTCTTCGTATCATTCCGCTTCCCGAACCTGTTTCGCGCGCTGTTTGCCGAGGGTGCGTTCAACTCCGCCTTTGTCCCGCTTTTCACGAAGCGGCTTCGCGCGGAGGGCGACGCGCGCGCCCGCGAATTCGCGGAGGAAGCGCTCTCCATTCTCCTCGTCGGCGTGACGGCGACCGTGATCCTGGCCGAGATCTTCATGCCGTATCTCGTCCGCGCCATCGCGCCTGGCTTCAGCGACGATCCGAAGAAGTTCGAACTCGCGGTGCTGCTCACGCGCATCACCTTCCCTTACCTCGTATGCATGTCGCTCGTGGCGCTGGCCGCGGGCGTGCTCAACGCGCATCAGAAGTTCCGCGCGCCAGCCGCGACCCCGATCCTTCTCAATCTCGTGCTGATCGCGGTAACGCTGTTCGCGGCGGCGAGCGGCTTTCGCGACCAACCCGAAGCTGGCATCATTCAGGCGTGGGGCGTCGCCATCGCCGGTTTCGCGCAGCTTCTGTTCGTGGCCTGGGCCGCGCGCGGACTTGGCATGGACCTGCGCTTCCGCCTGCCCCGCCTCACGCCGGACATGCGCCGCCTCGTGAAGCTCGCGGTGCCGGGCCTTATCACCGGCGGCATCAATCAGGTGAATATCTTCATCGGCACGATGATCGCGTCGCTGCAGGCGAGCGCCGTGTCCTTTCTTTATTATGCGGATCGCGTGATGCAGCTTCCGCTCGGCATGGTGGGCATCGCCATCGGCGTCGTGCTGCTGCCGACGCTCACCCGCCACCTCGCAGACGCCGACGAAACCGCAGCGCTCGCGAGCCAGAACCGCAGCCTCGAATTCGCGCTGCTGCTCACGCTGCCCGCTTCCGTTGCGCTGATTGTGATCCCCGATCCGATCATTCAGGTGCTGTTCCAGCGCGGAAGCTTCACGGCGGAGGCGACGCGGCAGGTTTCGCTCGCGCTCGCGGCCTACGCGGCGGGGCTGACAGCCTTCGTCGCCACGAAGGTATTCCTGCCCGGCTTCTTCGCCCGTGAGGATACAGCCACGCCGATGCGCTTCGTCGCTGCGTCCGTCGCGGTGAATATCGGCGGCTCGCTCCTGATGTTTCCGTTCATCGGCCATGTCGGCATCGCCATCGCGACGAGCCTTTCCGGCTGGACAAACGCGCTGCTCCTCATGATCACGCTGATGCGGCGCGGCCATTTCCGTTTCGATGCGGCGCTGAAGCGCCGCGCACCCCGCATCGTCGGCGCCAGTGTGGCGATGGGGGCGGCGCTTTACGGGCTCGAAGCGGCATTGACGCCCTATTTCGCCGGCGACCGCTCGACCATGACGCAGGCGGGTGCGATGCTGCTGCTCGTCACCGCTGGCGGCGCGGTTTATACGGCCGTGATATTCGCATCCGGCGCCGTGAGGCTGTCCGCGCTGAGACGGGTCAGGCGTGCCTGATTATAGCGGCCGTCCGACTGGGCCACCTCGATCAGGCTTGAAAGCCTCTCCTGATCGGTAACCTCCAACGCGATCACCCCGGCGCTGAGCCGGATCATCTGGCGAATTGCGGTCGCTTTCACCTCGTCGCGCCGCTCGGGCATGTCGATATATTCGGCCGAAAGCGGCAGATGCTGCCTTATGACGTTCGCCGCGATATCGGCAACGGCGGCATCGCTCACAGCCGGAATGAGGTTGTAGCGGCGAATATCATCATAGAGGTCGAGGGCCATGTTGTTGATCTCTTCCCTAAGTCGCCGCCTCTGGTCCGGCGACGGTCCGATCGAGACACTCCCCGCGATGATGAAAGACCCTGGCTTCTCGGCCACGTAGTCGAAGAAACTTTCCATCGTGCCGCGCACCACGATGCTCGCCCGGATCAACGCCAGCTTCCACTCATCCTCTTCAGACCTCACGGGAACGCGGGCCATGGCATCGTCCGCCGCCTGCTTGCGAAACGCGGACAGTTTCGGCCGCCAGTCGCGCAGCGTGCTTTCAAGCGCCGTGTAGCAGAGTTCGTCGAAGCACGAAAAATGCCGGTAAAGGGCGTTCGGCGTCAGTTGCGCCTCCCGACAAACCTCGCGAAGCCCCATGGCTGCGAAGCCGCGTTTTTCCGCCGCCAGTTTGATTGCCGCATCGATCAGAAGCGCTTTTCCACGAGGGTATCCAGCTACCGCGTCAGCCGCACCCCGCGTCCCCGCCCTCATTGCCATTTCCCCCATGCGCGCCCTCTTTACTTATATTTGTTGAAAATTGTTCGATCGGGTTAACCGGCGAAAAGTGACGGCGAGCCCTTTTGTTCCGCCGGAGAACGCCCGACTTATATAAAAAACCAATCGAGGGCTCGGCGGCGATGAACTCTTTCACGTCTGAACACGCGTCCGATGACGGACAATCCGCCATCTTCGAACATGCGGCCGCCGAATATCTGAATAAAGCGGCAAGCGTCGATCCCGCGCTGCTGCGGGAATGGCGGCAGCCGGGCGGCTTTTATCGCCGCGTCCGCCGCGCTATCGGCTTCCTGCCCGGAATTCGCCGGAAAACGGCGAATGTCGATGGTCACGACCTTCGCTACTGGGACGCCGGTCCCATGAACAAACCCGCCGCCGTGCTTCTTCACGGCTTTTCGGCCTCCAAGGAAAACTGGCTCAACGCCGTCTTCTTTCTTGCGCGGTCGCATCGCCTTCTCGTTCCGGACATTCCAGGCTTCGGCGAAAGCAGCTTCGTGCCGGACGCCGACTATGGTCTCGACGCGCAGGCCGCGCGCCTCAAGGCATGGTTCGCGCAGACGGGCGCGCCGAAGGCGCACTGGGTCGGCAGTTCAATGGGCGGGGCGCTCGCGGGGCTCATCGCGGCGACAAGTCCGGGCCTCGTGCGAAGCCTTATCCTGATGGACAGCGCGGGCGTCGCGGGCGAAGGGCTAAGCCCGTTCGAGGCGGGCCTGCTCGACGGCCAGAACGGCCTCATCGCCGAGAAGCCCGAGGACATGGAAGCGATCTTCCGGCTTCTTTCCGGCCGGAACGGCGGCAGTCTCCAGAATTCCATCCTGGCGGCGCTCGTGGCGCGGGACCAGATAGCCCGCGCACCCGTCTACCGTCACCTTTTCCGCGAGATGATCCTGTCGCCGGAGCTTCCCGCCACCCAATGGGCACCGAAAATCGCAGCGCCAACGCTCGTTGTTTGGGGCGACGCCGACAAGATCCTCGACCCGGCGGAAGCCGGCGTCCTCGCCAGCCTCATTCCCGGCAGCGAAATCCTGATGATGAAGGATGTCGGCCATCTGCCGATGCTGGAAGCACCCGCGCGAACGGCGGCACTGCTCAAACTGTTCTGGTCCCGCATTGAAAGCTCGGACGACGCAAAATAGGCGGATGGCGCGCGCCAGCTTACAGCGCCTCGCCGCGCAAAAGTTTCGGCACGTCGCCGGTGCGGCCAGCCGCTTCATTCATGAACAGCGTCTTCAGCCGCCCGATACCGTCGACCGTGCGAAGCGCCGCGTTGCGCAGCATGCGAAGCCCGGTCCAGTCGTTCGAGAAGAACGCATTGAGCGCCGCGCCCGAGAATGCGGAAGTGACGACATCGAAACGCCGCCAGCGCTCGTAGCGACGCAGGATTGCGATATCGCCGACATCGAGGCCCAGACGCGCCGCGTCGACGAGGGTTTCGGCGAGCGCCGCGACATCTTTCAGTCCGTGGTTAAGCCCCTGTCCCGCGATCCAGTTCAACCCGTGCGCGGCATCGCCGACGAGCGCGAAGCGCGGTCGCACGAAATCGCGCGCCAGCACCATCGACAAAGGAAACGCCTGCGGGATCGACAGCAGCGTCAGCGCGCCGAGTTCCGGGCCAAAACGCTGCGACAGCTCGGCCAGCACGGTCTCGCGATCCTGCGCAAGGATGCGCCGGGCGACGGCCGCATACTCGGTCCACACAACGGACGCGCGATTGCCGCCATCCGGCCCCGGCGTCATCGGCAAAATCGCGAACGGTCCCGCAGGCAGGAAATGCTGCCACGCCGTGCCATTGTGAGGCCGTTCGATGCCGACGGTGGCCACGATGCCGACCTTGTCCGATGGCCAGCTTTGCGTCCGAATGCCGATCATCTCGCGTAAAGCCGAGTTGCGCCCGTCCGCCGCAACGAGAAGCTTCGCCGAGAGCACAGCCCCGGAGCGCAGCGCGATGGACACGTCCTCATCGCGCGTCTCGAAACGGTCGATGGCGTCCGGCGCGAAGAGAGACACGTTCGGCAAGCCGTCGAGCGAGGCGAGAAGCGCGGGCAGAAGCGCCGCGTTCTCGATGACGTAGGCGGTCGGCTCGCCCGTGGGGGTATCCGCCGCGTCGAGGCCGATAAGGCCGGGACGCACGGGCGATTCGAGCGGTGAATCGGTCAGGACGATGCGGCGCACCGGCTCGGCCCTGTCGGCGATGCGTTCCCATATGCCGATTGCCTGGAGCATCGCCCTTGCTGTAGCCGTGAGCGCGACGGTGCGCGGGTCGGCGGTGGCGGCGGCGAGCGTGCGTTGCTCGATGACCGCGATGGCGAACGCGCCGGGCGCCGACGTTTCAAGCGCACGGGCCAGCGCGAGCCCGACAAAACTGCCGCCGCTGATGACGATGTCGAACCGGCTCTTCTGAATATCGTTCACGGCCACCTCGCGTCAGGCTTCCGACTAACTTGACAGATTTCGAAGGAGAACCGTTATCTCGGATGGAGAAGCTTAGGAAGGGCACCCATGCCGGCGGTCGATCAACTTCTGTCGATACTCGATCTTGAACAACTGGAACACAATCTGTTCCGTGGACGAAGCCCGCAAAACGGCTGGCAGCGCGTTTTCGGCGGTCAGGTGGTCGGGCAGGCGCTCACCGCCGCCTATCGCACGGTCGAGGATCAGGATCGCGTGGCCCATTCGCTGCATGCCTATTTCCTGCTCGGCGGCGACCCGAAAGTGCCGATCATCTACCACGTCGACCGCATCCGCGACGGCGGCAGCTTTACGACGCGTCGCGTGACGGCCATTCAGCACGGGCGGCCGATCTACACGATGGCCGTCTCGTTCCACGCACCCGAGACGGGCTTCGAGCATCAGATCGAGATGCCGAAAGTCGCCCAGCCGGAAGAGCTGCCGTCGGAAGAAGAGTTAAAGGCGCGCCTGCTGCCGATTCTGCCGGACGTCATGCGCCTTTACTGGGAGCGCGACCGGCCCATCGAACTGCGGCCCGTGGATCTCTCGCGCTTCTTCTGCAAGGAGAAGCTCGAACCGAAGCAATATATCTGGTTCCGCGCGAACGGCGCGCTGCCCGACAATTTCCGGCTGCATCAATGCGTGCTGGCCTATGCGTCGGATTTTTCCCTGCTCGACACCGCGCTCGTCGCGCATGGCCGCTCGCTGTTCGAGCCGGACCTGATGCTTGCGAGCCTCGACCATGCGGTGTGGTTCCATCGCCCGTTCAAGGCGGACGAGTGGCTGCTTTATGCGATGGACAGCCCAAGCGCTCAGGCCGCGCGCGGCTTCTGCCGGGGCAGCATCTTCTCGCGCGACGGGACGCTCGTGGCATCGGTGGCGCAGGAAGGGCTGATCCGAGAAAAGGCCGCGAAGTAGGCGGCGGCGCTGCCGTCTCGCGACTTCGCCGCGCATCGAGTGTCCCGAAAGCCGCGCACACGCGCCGCCGCGAGGCTGAAGGGGGCCGACGCGGCTTTCCGACACAACCGCGAAAAAACAGAAAGATAGTGCGCGCTCTACATCTCGCCCGCCGTCACGCCGCCGATGAGGTTTTCGCCGAGAAGGCGTTCGGAGGTGAGGGCGTCTTGTGGCGCCGCGCGAAGGCGCGACGGCAGCGCGGCCAGCCACTCGGCCCGCGCCTTGAGCGCCGCAAGCGCCTCTTCGCGTCCAACCTCGATGAAACGCACCGCCATGCCCGGCGCGAGCCGCCCAGCCGCCGCGATATCGGCGCCGATCACGGTCGCGATGCGCGGATAGCCGCCCGTCGTCTGCCGGTCCGCCAGCAAGAGGATCGGCTGCCCGTCCGGCGGAACCTGAAGCGCGCCCGCAGTCGTGCCTTGCGACGGGATCTCCCCGGAATTGAGCCGGTCGAGCGCTTCCCCCTTGAAGCGCAGCCCCATGCGGTCGGAAGCGGGCGAAACGGTGTAAGGAGCGCCTGCCAGAGCCTCGAACGCGCGCTCCGTGAAATAATCCGCATTCGGCCCACGCATCACGCGAATGCTCTTCGGCGCTTCGAAGCTCGCGTCGAGAAGAAGCGTCGGCGCGACGGGGGCGGCCTTACGCAAGAGCGGTATCGCATCGCCCACCCGAAGCGTGCGGCCTTCGATGCCGCCGAGGCTGGCGCGCGCGTAGGTCGAGCGGCTGCCAAGCACGGGGGGAATGTCGAAACCGCCCGCCGCCGCGATGTAATAAACCGCTCCGTTCTTCGGTGGCGGAAATCGCAAGACGTCGCCCCTATGCACCGTGACGCCGCGGAGCGGGCTCGCTGAAAGCACCGCCCCTGCACCCTCGATACGGAACGGCGCGGCGCAGCCCGCCAAGGCCAGCGTCGCGCTCTCGGCATCGACGCGCAGGCGAAGCCCCGCGCCCATCGCCTCGATCGTGGCGGAGCCGGGCGCATTGCCAACGAGGATATTGGCTGCCGCTAGCGCTTCCGGATCGAGAGCGCCCGACACCGGAACGCCGAAACGCTGCCAGCCCACGCGCCCGCGATCCTGGATGGTCGCAGCGAAGCCGGGGTCGAGAATTGTCAGCGCTGGCCTCAAACTGCGGCCTCCGGAGCGGGCACCCATCCCTCGGCGACGCGAGCGCGCAGCGCTTCCGCCTGCTGCGCGTCGACCGCCTCGAAGCGGACGCGGTCGCCGGGCGCGAAAAGCGGCTCCTCCTGCCGGGACACATCCCACATGGGCACGGGTGTCCACCCGATGAGGTGCCAGCCGCCGGGGCTTTCGAGCGGATAGATTGCCGTCATGCCGGACGCGATGGCGATGGACCCGGCCGGAACGCGTGGGCGCGGCGTAGCCCTGCGCGGCAGGCGCAGCCGCTCGGGGAGTTCGACAAGATAGGCGAAGCCGGGAAGGAACCCGAGCATCGAAACGACATAAGTCTGGCTCGCGTGAAGAACGGCGGCCTCGGCCTCCGAAACCCCGGCCTCGCGGGCGACATCGCCAAGGTCCGGACCCGAAGCGCCACCATAAACGCAGGGAATCGTCCAAAGACGGCCGCCAGCGCTTGTTCCGGGTGGCATCGCGCACGCCGATTCGATTGCCGCGACGAGGCTTTCCCTCGACAGCACAAGAGGATCATAGGAAATCGTGAGAGAAGACGCCGCCGGTATGCTTTCCACATAGCCTTCGAGATGGCTGCCATGCAGCCTCTGCGAGATTTGAAGGATGGCAAGACTGATCGATTTGCTGTAGCCGACATCAAACTCCACGAGGACGGCGCTTTCGCCGCAGTCGTATACCTTCGGAGTCAAGGAAGATGGGGGGGCGGCGGCTCCGTCTTCTGATGGCATACGGTCATCCCCTTGATTTGAAGCAGGCGGAGCAAACGCCGGACCGGAAGCTATGACCGTGTGCGCAATCCGCGACGACATAACCGCGTTTCGCAAAAAACCTTGATGAAATTAGGTCCACCCCGAAGGCAATACAAGCGCATCTCGCCAATCAAATGAACTTAACCCTCAACGTAGCGGTCGCTACCCGAAGCAAGCGGCCAATATAGCGCCTCAGCTCTCAGGTTGCGGTCTGTATCTTTTGCGCAACTGCACAAACGTTTTCCGCGCGCAGGCGCAGTCGAATCGCGGAGCCTATGATTTCCGCCGAGTTACCGCTGCGACATTGCGTACACGCGAAGCAGAGTTTCCACGACGACAAAAACGGGCCTGTTTTCCGAAAGAAGCGCTCAATCCGCGTACAAATTTGAGACCAGAATCCTTGAATGAAATCTTGAGTGGTTCCGGTGGTATGATATATAGCATGTATTCCGTCCAAATACGAAAGGCAGACGATTGTGAAACAAGCAAATAAGGTCAAGGATCTCGGCACAAAGCGTAAATCCGAGCCGCGCTGGCTTGACAAAGCGGAAATCCAGAGCAATCCATACAAAGGATTGGAGAGTGCAGCTCAAGGCCGAACCAGGAGCCCGCAAATGCTTGATGAGACGTTTGAGAATAATGAACTGGTCGAATTCACGACCCAAATCGTTTCTGCCTATGTTAGCAATAACGCAGTCGTTGCGGGTGACTTGCCCAGCCTTATCGGCGAGGTTCATTCGGCCCTTACTCGCGCCTCATCGAATGTCGTTGCAGTACCGAAGGAAGAGCTGAAGCCGGCTGTCGCCGTGAAGAAATCGTTGACGCCCGACTACATCATCTGCCTCGAAGATGGCAAGAAGTTTAAATCGCTGAAGCGGCACCTGCGCACGCATTATAATATGTCGCCCGAAGAATATCGGGAAAAATGGGGTCTGGAACCGAATTATCCGATGGTTGCCCCGAAATACGCCGAAGCTCGCTCCAATCTTGCCAAGAAAATGGGCCTCGGTCAGCGCAAGGGCCGCTAGAGCGCCCTTTCACATAGAATCTTCCTCCTTCGAGACCTGTTGTCGCCGCTGCTCCGCCCCTCGATCACGTGTTCTTCGATTTGAGGGGCGCAGTCCGGCTCGAATGACTTGCACTGCAACATGCAAATCACCGATAGTTCGCGAAACATGGTGGTCGGCGCTGGTGGCGGACCTGCGCGCGGACATCGGAGGGTTGGATGGCTTCGGAAATCGATTTCCGGGCGCAGGCTATTATGCGCGAGCAACAGGAGCTTTATGGCTATTGGCGGGCCTGCGCACAGTCGCGTCCGCTGCCATCTCGCTTCGACATTGACCCGATCGCTATCCCTCATCTTCTCTCGGGCCTGAGCCTTCTCGATTGCGGTGACGATCTCGAGTCCTTGCGCTACAGACTGGCCGGCACGCGTGTCGGCGCGATTTACGGCGCGGAAATCACGGGGCGCGCGGTTTTCGACATCGGCTTCCAGCACAAGCGCGACTATTGGCGCACGGTCTACCGCAGCGTCATCGAAGACCAAATGCCGATGCAAGGCACCGTGCGAGGTCCAGCCGCGGGCCGCGAACATCTCCTCCTCATCTGGTTGCGCCTTCCGTTGAGCGGCCTTTCCGGCAAGGTCGAGCGCATTCTCGGCTACGACGCCGCAATACCGGCCACTTTCGCACATGGAGCGCCGCAAGCGCATATCGTCGGCGAGCGCATCGAGAAGCGGCGCGCGCGTCTTTAATCGGCCAGCATCGGTCGGCCCCGTCCGCGAGCCGCACTGTTAAGGCAGCTTCGTCTTGAAGGCCGCGTCGCGGCTCACCCAGCGAATTCCCGAGTGCTTCCGTGTCGTTAAGCCGGAGGATGAATATCCGCGAGTCTACGCGACGGTTCCGCGAACGCCTTGTGGATCGGGCGAGCCCCTGATCGTGTCAAAGCCGCGCTTAATCTTTGCCTGGTAGAGCTTCTGAATTTGACATCTGAGCGAGAGTTTCTCGGCAAACGGAACTCAAATATCAAATTCGCTCCGCTCCACTAGAACCCGCCGAAGAAAGACGGGAAACCGCCGCGCGACCAGCCGCCGCCTCCGCCGCCATATCGGCGCGGGCGCGGATTGCCCCAGAAGTCGCTCTCGCCACCGCTCCGTCTTGCATAACCCTGGCTCGGCGCGCGCTTGCGGATCGCCATGCTGCCCGCCGGTTCGCCGCTCATGAAAACGACGAAATCGGTATCCTTACCCGTTTCGACGCTTGGGGCTTCATCGGTGATGATGAGCGACGAGCCCGGCAGCACCACGGCTGAAATCTTTTCAAGCGCTTCCTGCGGCACCGTGAGCCGTTCGAGAGCCGCGCTCGCGGCGGCGACATCGGTCGGGTGCGGCGGTGCGGGCGGCTGCTTCTTCTTAGAAGCCGCCTGCTCCTTCGTCTTCACATACGGCTCGACGTTGAGCGCGTCCTTGTACATCGAAACCACGTTCCAGTTCAGCGCGCCCGACCGCGACGTGTCGACAGCCGTGTAGACGAAAGAGCCGATGGGCTTGTCGGCATCGCGGATCGAGACCGGGCCTTCGTAGATCGGTTGATTGGCCTTGCGAATATAAAGACGATGCGTCTTGCGGCTGATGAGCACCGAGACCGGCGCGGTGTTGAGTTCCGCCTCCTCTGCGGCACCCTGCGCCACGTTCTTCGCCTCTTCGGCCGCTTCCGCCTCCTGCCTTGCCGTTGCCGCTACGGCTGCTTTCGCCTCGACCTGCGCCTTCGCCTGCGTAAGCCTTTCGCGCGCGGAAGCGAGCTTCGTGGTAGCCAGTTCCTTCGCTTGCGCCGCCTTTTCCGCCTTGGCATCGGTGTCGGCGGTCTCGATCAGCTTCGCCGTCGCAACGAGGTCGGCTTCAGCCTTCGCCACATCGCGCTCGGCGGCGGCGACGACCTTCAGCGCGGGCGCGGCCTCGGCTGCCTTTTTCTGCGCTGTCTGTTTCAGCTCCCTCTCGCGCCGGGCGGCGGCTTCCGCTTCGCCCGTCTTCGCCATCGCGTTGAGGCGCAGACGCTGCAAGAGGTCTGAGCCGTTATCGCGGCCGACGCTCACCGGAATACCGAGAATCGAAGTCTCGCCTTCGCTTTCGTTCGCGACTTCGCGCGTTCCGAACAGGAAGGGCTGCGCGATCGGAGCGGGAGCGATGTCTTCGCGTGTCACGATCACGCGCATGCCCATGTTTGTCAGGCCGAACAGACGCTGTGCGAACGAGCCCGGCAGCCGGATGCAGCCATGGCTTGCGGCATAGCCCGGCAGAACGCCCTCGTGCAACGCGATGCCCGTCCACAGGAGACGCTGCATATAGGGCATCGATGCATCGTCATAGAGGTTGGAATGATGCTCTTCCTTCTTCTGGACGATGCTGTAGATGCCGGGCGGCGTCTCATAGCCGGTCGCGCCGCTCGATACGGGAGACTCCAGCATCTTGCCGCGTGCGTCGTAGAGCGTGATGCGCTGCTCCTTCAGGCCGACGATGGCGAGAACGGGCGCGGCGCCATATCTCGGCCGCGTGTAATCGTCGTCGATGTAGCGGTTCGAACGGGCATCGGCAGGCGTCAGCGCGGGAGCGGTCAGCGCCGCCGTGACGAGAACGGCAAAAGCACAGGACGTGATCAGCTTCAATTTCATGTCGTGGCCCTCAGAGATGCATCAAAGCGGCCTCGCGACGCGAAACCCGAACGAATTGAGACGAATGGTGCCGGGCGTGGCATACCGATAAGCCGAACGCAAAAGCCGGGGGTGATAGTTCCAGGAGCCGCCGCGCAAAATGCGAAGCTCGCAGGCGGCCTCCTGTACGGCCGCGCCGTCCGTCGGCGCACCTTCGTAGGTCGGGCGATAGCAGTCTTCCACCCATTCCCAGGCATTGCCGTGCATGTCGTGCAGACCGAAGGCGTTCTTCTGGAATGAGCCGACATCGGTCGTCTTCTGCCGGTATTCGCCCTGCTGACCGCCGGGATAGACGAAATTGGCGTCGTAATTCGCCTGTCGATAGTTGATGGTTCGCCCCGTGGAGAAGGGTAACGCGCGCTCGGCGACGGTCGTCTGAGCGCGTGCGGCGTATTCCCACTCCGCTTCCGTGAGCAGGCGATAGGGCTGGCCGGTCTTGCGCGAGAGCCACGAGACATAGGCTTGCGCGTCGTCCCACGAGACGTTGATGGCGGGCTTGCGGCCGCGTCCCCATCCCTCGTCGCCGGGCTTGTAGGCACAGCCGCCATCCGCCACGCAGGCATCATATTCGGCGAAGGTCACTTCATATTTGCCCGCAGCGAAGGCCGGAACCGACACGCGGCGCTGCGGCCCTTCGTCCTTGTTGCGGCCGCGCTCCGTCTCGGGCGACCCCATCAGGAACTCGCCGGCCGGAATGGGCACCATCTCCGGACAGTTCGGGCAATCGCGAAGTGTCTTGGGAGCCTCGACCCGCGCGGAACGCCGCTGTGCATCGGCGCTTTGCGGCATGAACAGAAGAACAAGCACAACGATAAATGCGCCAATCATGGGATGCTTCCAATCGATACACTGCTCCACGTCTACTCCATGCATCGTTACCACGCGCTGAAATCGGGCGTGCAGGGCCGCCAACCGATGGAACGACCCGCAGGTGTCGCAGGTTTTCGCAAGCCATGCCTAAAACTTTGCTTCAATATATGATCAACAAACTGGAATAAAAACCGATCGCCCGGAAGCAAAATATTCTTTATACGCCCTATGATTGCACACGCGGCGCGCCTCGCCCGCAGGCTGCGCGCGCAACGCCTTCGGTGCTGCTGAACGCCATCGTCAAAAGCTGTTATCAATCGAAAGGTTGAGGCGAAAAGGTTCAGCATGAGACGCCAGCGCGCTTGTGTGGCCGGTTCGCCGGCGCTAACGTCCAACCCAAAAGCGTTCCGGCGTGCGAGACCGGGCCGCGTCCCCATCTCATCAGAAGATCGACATGTCCGTTTCCAAAAACACGTCGCCGACGCGACCGAAAGCCGTTTCCGAAGGCCAGACCGGCGATAATCGCCATGCCACGCCGGTCGCCGCACCGCCAAAATTCACGCGGCAGGAAGCGCTCCAGTTCCACGCGGAAGGCAAGCCCGGCAAGCTCGAAATCGTGCCGACGAAGCCGATGGCGACCCAGCGCGATCTTTCGCTCGCCTATTCGCCCGGCGTGGCCGTGCCGGTGGAGGCCATCGCCGAAAACCCGCGCCTCGCCTACGACTACACTGCGAAGGGCAATCTCGTCGCCGTGATCTCGAACGGCACGGCTATCCTGGGGCTCGGCAATCTCGGCGCGCTCGCCTCGAAGCCCGTCATGGAAGGCAAGGCCGTTCTCTTCAAGCGTTTCGCCGACGTGGACGCCATCGATCTCGAAGTCGATACGCAGGACGTCGACGCCTTCATCAATGCCGTGCGCTATCTCGGGCCGTCCTTCGGCGGCATCAACCTCGAAGACATCAAGGCGCCCGACTGCTTCATCATCGAGCAGCGCCTGCGCGAACTGATGGACATTCCCGTTTTCCATGACGACCAGCACGGCACCGCGATCATCGCGGCGGCAGGGCTCATCAATGCCGTCCACCTCACGGGCCGCGACATCGCCGATATCAAACTTGTCGTCAACGGCGCAGGCTCGGCCGGCATCGCCTGCCTCGAACTCATGAAGGCGTTGGGCGTGCGCCACGAGAATTCGATCCTGTGCGATACCACGGGCGTGATCTATCGCGGCCGCGAGAAGGGTATGAACCAGTGGAAGTCCGCGCATGCGATCGACACGAAGGCGCGCACGCTCGCCGACGCAGTCGAAGGCGCGGACGTTTTCTTCGGCCTGTCCGCGGCTGGCGCTCTCACGAAAGAGATGGTCGCCAGCATGGCTGACAAGCCCATCATCTTCGCGATGGCGAACCCCGACCCGGAGATCACGCCGGAGGAAGTGGCCGAAGTGCGCAGCGACGCCATCGTGGCGACGGGACGCTCGGACTATCCGAACCAGGTCAACAACGTGCTCGGCTTCCCCTATATCTTCCGTGGCGCGCTCGACGTGCAGGCGAGCACGATCAACGAGCCGATGAAGATCGCGGCGGCTTATGCGCTTGCCGAACTCGCGCGCGCCGACGTACCGGACGCGGTGGCGAAGGTCTATGGGCGCCGTCTCCGCTACGGACCGGATTACATCATCCCCGCACCTTTCGACCCGCGCCTCATCACGTCGATCCCGTCCGCCGTTGCGAAGGCGGCCATGGATTCGGGCGTCGCGCGCCGTCCCATCGTCGACATGGAAGGTTACAAGGTGCGCCTTTCAGCCCGGCTCGATCCGGCGGCGGGCTTCATCAATTCGATCTATGACGCGCTGCGCCTGCGCCCGAAGCGCGTCGTCTTCGCCGAGGGCGAGGAAGAGCAGGTCATACGTGCCGCAAGTTCTTTCGCGAACCAGAAGCTCGGCACGCCGATCCTGATCGGCCGCGAGGCGCAGATCCGGCAGGCGTTCTTCATGGCGGGCGTGAACAATCAGGAAAGCTTCGAGCAGCACAACATCGCGACGTCGGAGTACAACCAGCAATACGCGGAATTCCTCTACCAGCGGCTTCAGCGCAAGGGCTATCTCTACCGCGATTGCCTGCGCCTCGTGCACAACGAGCGCAACGTCTTCGCCGCCTGCATGGTGGCGATGGGCCACGCCGACGCGATGGTGACGGGCGTCACGCGCAACTGGTCGACCGCGCTTCAGGACGTGCGCCGCGTGCTCGATCCGATGCCGGGCCGTCGCGTGATCGGCGTCTCGGTGATCGTGAGCCGGGGTAAGGTGGTGCTCATAGCCGACACCTCCGTGCACGATATGCCGAATGCTCAGGAGCTTGCCGACATCGCGGTGGAAGCCGCGGGCGTGGCAAGCCGCTTCGGCATGACGCCGCGCGTGGCCATGCTTGCCGCCACGACCTTCGGCAACCCGCAAAGCGATCGGTCGGATCAGCTTCGCGGCGCGGTGAAGCTGCTCGACGAGCGGGGCGTCGACTTCGAGTATGACGGCGAGATGGCGGCGGATGTGGCGCTGAACCGCCGTGCGATGTCGCTCTATCCGTTCTGCCGCCTGTCGGATACGGCGAACGTGCTCATCATGCCCGCCTTTCATGCCGCGAGCATCGCAACGAAGATGCTTCAGGAGCTGGGCGGCGGGATCGTGATCGGCCCGATGCTGGTCGGCCTGTCGAAGCCGGTGCAGATCGCCTCCCTCGGCTCGTCCGATAACGACCTCGTGAACATGGCGGCGCTCGCGGCCTTCGACGTCACGGGTTGATCGTTCGCAAAGAGAAACCCGCCGCTTTTGCAAGCGGCGGGTGCGATGGCAAACAAGAAGTTCGATACGATCAGTCGTCGCGATAGATCCGCTCGCGGCGCTCGTGCCGCTCCTGCGCTTCGAGGCTCAGCGTCGCGACGGGGCGGGCGTCCAGCCGCTTCACGCCGATGGGCTCGCCAGTCTCCTCGCAATAGCCGTAGGTGCCGTCCTCGATCCGGCCTAGCGCCGCATCGATCTTGGCGATGAGTTTCCGCTGACGATCGCGCGCGCGAAGCTCTATCCCGCGATCGGATTCGTAGCTCGCACGGTCGGTCACGTCGGGATGCTGGGTTGAATCCTGAAGAAAATCGAGGGTTTCCTTGCTTTCGCGAAGAATCTCGTCCCGCCAATCCAGAAGTTTCTTCCGGAAATAAGCGCGCTGGCGCTCATTCATGAAAGGTTCGTCTTCAGATGGCCGGTAGTCCGGAGGCAGATCGACTGCTCCCATGTCGCCCCCTATCGCACGAACTCCCGCCAAGTCTGGCGGGGTCTTGAAGACGCTAAAAACTTACAATCGCGATGATTGCAGCCCTTATGACGTTCAACGCGTTCCAAGTCAAGATCGTAGCACTGCCGCGAAGGCCCGTTACACTTCGCCCGCATCTTGCCACAGTTGTTTGTTCATTCGCCCCTCTATCAGAAGTTGGGCGTTCATATTTGCCGACCCACGGCGCGTTGCAGATTTTGCTTCGGAACCCGCCCTTCGCAGCGCCAAAGGACGGATACCGCCCGCGTTCATATGGTTACCAAACTCGCAATACGCAACCTCGTTCACGATCGAGCCCGCTTTCTCGTGACGCTTGTCGGCATTCTGTTTGCCGTCGTCCTGTTGGCGGTGCAGCTCGGGCTGTACCTCGGCGCACGCAAGATGATCGTCGATACCATCGATCACGCGGGCGGCGACATCTGGATTGCCGCCTACGGCTCGAACAGCTTTGAACAGGCGACGATCCTTCACGGGCGCGAACGCTTCGCGGCGCTCTCTGTTCCAGGGGTCACCGCCGTCGAGCCCATCGTGGCCTCCTTTGCTCCGTGGACGCGGAGCGACACAAGCACGACGAGCGTCGTCATCGTAGGGGCTGACGGCACGTTGCCGCCGTGGAATGTGGTGGAAGGCGCGGTGTCCGCCATCTCGCCCGATGGCGTCGCGGTCGACCGCACCTATGCCGACACGCTGGGTATTTCCGGGATCGGCTCTGTGGCCGAGATCAATGGCCAGCGCCTGCGCGTGGATGCCTTGACGGATGGCATCCGCTCCTTCACGACCTCGCCCTATATCTTCATGTCGCTGGCAAAAGCGCGGGAGCTTCTTTCGGTACCGTCCGACCAGGCGACGTTCTATCTCGTGACGGTGCAGCCGGGCGTCGACATCTCCGGCGTGAAGCGGGCGCTCGAAAAGAAGCTTCCCGGCACGTCGATCTTCACCAAGGCCGAGTTCCGGCAGACAAACCTCGACTACTGGCTGTTCGGCACCGGCGCGGGCGTGGCGTTGCTAGGCGGCGCGGTGCTCGGTCTCATCATCGGCACGGTTGTCGTCGCGCAGACTCTCTATTCCAGCACCAAGGATCACCTCGCCGAGTTCGCCACCCTGCGCGCGCTCGGCTCCTCGTCCTTCTATATCCACAAGGTGATTCTCACCCAGGCGACTGCGAGCGCTTTCCTCGGCTATGGGCTCGGCATCGCGGTCTCGTTCGCGGTGGCGCGGGCAAGCCTCCATACGCCCATGCCGATCATGCTGACCCCGCAGCTCGCCGCAATGCTTCTCGTCGTCACCGTCGTCATGTGCGCGGTGTCGGCCCTTTCCTCCATTTTCAAGGTGACCAAGATCGATCCCGCCATGGTGTTTGCACGATGAGAGCGTTTCCCATTCTCGAAGCCCGCCAGATCGTGAAGGAACTCGGTCAGGGCGAAGGCAAGGTGCAGGCGTTGAAAGGCGTCGACCTCGCGCTCTGCGAGGGAGAATTCACACTGCTGATGGGCCCCTCCGGCAGCGGCAAGACCACGCTGCTGTCGATCCTCGGATGTCTGCTGACGCCCACATCCGGCACGCTGACCCTCGGCGGCGAGACGGTCACCCATCGCTCGGCGGAAGATCTTGCCGACCTGCGCCGTCGCCATCTCGGCTTCATCTTCCAGTCCTACAACCTGTTTCCGACGCTTTCCGCGCTCGACAACGTGCGGCTCGGCCTCGACGTGCGCGGCTTTTCCGCTCGCGAGTGCAAGGAGCGCGCGGCAGAAGCGCTGATCGAGGTCGGCCTCAGGCACCGGCTCAAGGCTTATCCCGGCACGCTGTCGGGCGGCGAGAAACAGCGCGTCGCCATCGCGCGCGCCATCGCCCCGGAGCCGCCGGTCATCCTCGCCGACGAGCCGACCGCTGCCCTCGATACCGAAAACGGTTACGCGATCATGGAGCTTCTGAGCCGCGTGGCAAGAAAGGACGGCCGCGCCGTCCTCGCCGTCACGCACGATCCCCGCACCATCCCCTTCGCCGACCGCGTGATCGAAATAGAGGATGGCTGCATCTCGGGAGAGCGGAAGAAGCACGCCGCGACCGTCATCCCGGCACGGCCGAGACAAGCGCAGGCGGCCCACGGCAATGCCGCCGCCTATCAGGAGAGAAAGAGACAAGCGCATGCTTAATTTCCGCCTTGGTTCAGTAGCGCTCGTCTCCGGCTCGGCCGGGCTCGGCCTCGCCATCCTCATCGCCACCGGTGTCTACCAGCCGGGCGGCGCCCCCGCTTGGTCGGAGCCTCAGCCCGCCTCGCCCGCGACGCCACTCTGGGCGGCAGCCGCGCCGGGCCGGGTCGAACCGAAGGGGCGCGAGCTTCGCATCGCCGCGCCGGTGCCAGCCGCGATAAAAGACGTTCTGGTCAGCGCGGACGATCATGTGCAGCAAGGCGACCTGCTGTTCCGTCTCGATGACGGGGAACTGGCCGCGAGGCTCGCGGCGCTCGAAGCGCAGGTGGCGGTGAAAATCGCCGACCGCGACGACGCGAAAGCGAAAGGCGGCGCGCTCGACCGCCGCAAAGCCGAAGACGCGGTCTACGATGCCGAGCGCGAAGCCTTCGACGCGCGTATGGACCTCGATGCCACGCTTGCGAACTGGAAGCACTACAAGGCGAGCGAGCCCGATGTCGCGAAGGCGCGCACGGCTGTCGCGAATGCCGCCGACCGGCTCGAACGCGAGCGGCAGAGGCTCCGGCGTGTGGAGGAGCGGGATCTTCCGGCGCTGACCCGCGAGGAAGCGGCCCTCGCCGCCGCGCGCGCCGAAGTGACCGCCGTTTCCGCGAACCTCGAACGCCTGCGAGTCCGCGCTCCGGCCGATGCGAGCGTGCTCAAGGTCGATGCGCGCGCCGGAGAGATGGCCGCAGCCGGCGCGCCGCTCATCCTGCTCGGCGACAGCGACCACATGCAGGCCCGCGCCGAGGTGGAAGAGCGCGACGTCCGCAAGGTATTCGTCGGACAGCGCGCGGTCGTGAAGTCCGAGGCGTTCCCGGATCGCGTCTTCGATGCGCGCGTCTCGTCGATGGCGAAGACGCTCGGCAGCCCGCAGCTGACCTCGCGAGGCCCCCGCAAGCATACCGACGTCGACATTCTGGAAGTGGTCCTCGACATGGAACCCGGCGGACCGCTGCTTCCCGGCATGCGCGTCGATGTGATGTTCCGCGACGCCGAGAGCACCGAGCAGACATCTCTCGCGACCGGCTCGGCCACGCGGTAGACGGCCCGGGAAACAGCCATTCCGGTTCGATCACTGCGAATGGCTCCGCCGGTGCTCGGCGATCAGCCGTAGCCGCCTATTGGACAGGCGCGGCCGGAGCGGGGTTGAGGAAGGGCTTCAGCTCGTTTTCCTGCGGGGCCGTCGGCTTGTCCGGCCTGGGACGATAGGGCAACGCCGCCCCGTAACCGGTAAACGGCAGCGGCGCGAACAGGCGATCTACGTCCGCAACCGAGAGATACCGGCCCGCGCAATCGGGTTGCCACCCCGCGCGAAAGCGCACCTGGATATCGCGGTAGGCGACGTTCACCTCTTCGCCGCCATAGGACGCGGTGCCGAAGAACATGTGGCTCGACGGCAGGCAGAAGCCCTTCACCAGCAGCTTCAACTGATCCGCGAACCCCACGAATCGCTCGGCGAAGCTCCGCCCGACGCGATCGTAGGTCATGACCGGATTCGAGCCGGGCCATATGAAAAGAAAACGGAATGTGTTTGCGGAAACCGGCGTGATGTTCGTCAGCGCGGCGTCGGGCTGACGGCGCGAGACTTCAAACAGCTCCGTCATGCTCTTGGGATCGAGCGAATTGATGATCGTCTTCGCCTGATCCCCCGCGCTGGCTGGGGAATGGACCACGAAAAGCGCAATGAATGCGGCGGCGGGGGCCCGGAACGAAAGATGTCGCATCATACTCCTGATATGGGGGCTACGTTGCATTTCCGCCAACATAATCCAGCTATCTTGCGCGGAAATCGGCCCTTCACCGAAATGTTGCAATCGACAAGCCGGATTTTTTCGCTTACACAGGCGAAATTCCAGCTCAACTGGCGCGGCGGCTTGCGCTTTTCAGCGCGGCAAGAAGGTGCCTTTGATCGCCGTAGAAGGATTTCGCAGAGATGAACATCATCCAAACGCTTGAAAAAGAGCAGATGGCGCAGCTTGAGGCAAAGCGCCGCATCCCCACCTTCCAGCCCGGCGACACGCTGCGCGTCAACGTGAAGGTGGTCGAAGGCAGCCGCGAACGCGTTCAGGCCTATGAAGGCGTCTGCATCGCGCGTTTTGGCGGCGGCTTCCAGGAAAGCTTCACCGTCCGCAAGATTTCCTATGGCGAAGGCGTGGAACGCGTGTTCCCGCTTTACTCGCCGCTCATCGACAGCATCACGGTCATCCGCCGTGGCAAGGTTCGCCGCGCGAAGCTGTATTACCTGCGTGGCCTGCGCGGCAAGGCGGCCCGTATTCCGGAGCGCACCGACAACCGCGCCAAGGCGCTCAAGGCCGAATTCAAGGGCTTCAAGCGTCCGAAGGGCAACCCCGACGACCTCAAGCTCATCAAGGGCCTGCAGGCTGCTGACGAAAAGCGCCTCGCCGAGATCAATGTGATCAAGTTCGAGCAGCTTGCGAACCTCACCGATGAGGAAATCGCCCTCGTCGACGATTACCTGAAGCTTGGCGGCCGCCTCGAACGCGAGGATTGGCCGGGCCAGGCGCTGAAGCTGCTCGCCGAAACCACGGCCAGCGAAGTTCCCGCCGAGGAAACAGCCGAGGCGTAAGCGCTTCGCGGCGAGCTTCGCCGAATACCAGATTGGCAGCGGCATCAGAACCGCTCAAGGACCGCTCCGGCGGTCAGCTCCGGCCGGGCAACGCCCGGCCTTTTTTGTGCCCGCCGTCTGTCGACATCTGAAATGCGATGCGCCGGGTACGATTCAGGCATGATGTGCCACCCGATGCCGCCACGGCAGGCCGGGGAATTGCGCCGCTTCCATCTTCCGCGAAAAATGGTACACAGCCGCCTCGGCACGATCCGGGAAAGCGGCGGCGCTTGCGCAATTCGTCATGCGCGACAAAGCTGGCGCGCCTTCCTTCGAATCGGGCAGGGCAATGCAGGATGACATCATGAAAAGGCTTTGTGTTTTCTGCGGATCGAGCCGGGGCGTCCACCCCGCTTATGCCGAGGCCGCGCGGCTGCTCGGCGTCGCGCTCGCAGAGGCCGAGATCGGGCTCGTCTATGGCGGCGCCGCCGTCGGCCTGATGGGGGTTCTCGCGGATGCCTGCATGGAGGCAGGCGGCACGGTGACGGGCGTCATCCCCGAGGCACTGGTGCGCAAGGAAGTCGGCCATGCCGGCTTGTCGGACCTTCGCGTTGTCGGCTCGATGCACGAGCGAAAGGCGCTGATGGCCGAGCTTTCGGACGGCTTCGTCGCGCTGCCGGGCGGCATCGGCACGCTTGAGGAGATTTTCGAGGTGTGGACGTGGGCGCAGCTTTCCGACCACGAGAAGCCCTGCGCGCTCCTCAACGTGAACGGCTTCTACGACGGCCTGAGCGGTTTTCTCGACCACGTCGTGGCGCAGGGCTTCCTTCGCCCGCTCCACCGCGACATGCTGATCGTGGCGGACGAACCGGGCGCGCTGCTCTCGGCGCTTGAAGCTTACCGCGCGCCCGCCGCCGTCAAGTGGATCGGCGAGGACGAATATTGAGGCCGCACCGCCGCGCCCGTCGAAAGCGGTATCGAAATCAAGCGACTGTTCCAGAAGTCGCGTTGCAATAAGGCATCGGAACGGTCACCGCGTCGCGACGAGGAAGAAGCGCGGGAACGGCAGCAGCACGGTGCCGTCTTCAAGCGCCGGGTAGCCCTTCGTCAGTTCTTCGCGATAAGCGGCGAGGAAAGCCGTTTGCTCATCCGCGTCGAGCGGCTTCAGGAACGGGCGGGCTCCGGTGCCCTTCACCCATTCCACGATGGCGTCGTGGCTCTCCATCACGTGCAGATAGGTCGTCCGCCAGATGTCGACGCGCGATGCATAAGGCTTGAGCAGGCGGTAATACCACTCCGCGCGCGGCAAAGGGCTTCGGGCCTTGATCGCCTTGCCGAGCTTCGCAACATAGACGGGCGTGGCCGCCACCGCGCGCAGGCTCGCATGCGACGGCTCGCCGAGGTTGTCCGGCATCTGCACGGCGAGCGAGCCGCCTTGCGAAAGCCGTTCGGCGAGCCTTGGCAACAGCCGCTCGTGCTGACCGACCCATTGCAGCGACGCGTTCGCATAGATCAGATCCCATGGCCCCGGTTCGCTCCACTCCTCGATGCGACCGAAACGGAACTTCACGCCGGGAAGGCGTTTCCTCGCCGCGTCGAGCATATCGGCGGAACTGTCCACGCCGACAATGTCGGCTTCCGGGAAGCGCGCGGCGATGAGTTCGGTGGAGTTACCCGGCCCGCAGCCGAGATCGGCGGCCCTCGCGATCACATCGGCCGGAACGGCATTGAGCAGGTCGCGCGCTGGGCGCGTGCGCTGATCCTCGAATTTCAGGTATTGCTCGGACGACCACGGCATGCACGCCTCCGATTGCGCCCCGCTCAGGCGTTCGGCGCGTGCGGGAAGCTTATCATGCGTCGGGACGTCGAAAAAAGCCGCTGTTCAGGGCTTGCGGAAAAAATGAAGCGCGGTGTCGCCGTAGACGCGCGTATCGACCAGCTCGAAGACTTCCGGCAGCGCGACAGCCACGTCTGCACGCTCTTCCAGTACGCAGATCGCGCCCGGCGCGAGCCAGCCGCCGTCGAGCGCGGCTTTCAATGCAAGTTCGCCGAGACCCTTCGCATAGGGCGGATCGGCGAAGACGAATTGAAAGGGCTGCATCGGCGCCGCAACCCCGAGCTTCGTCGCATCGCGCCGCCAGAGCTTGCTCGCGCCCGTCAGCCCCAGCGCCTCGATGTTCTCGCGGATGGCGCCGCGTGCCGCCGCCTCGTCCTCCACGAACAGGCAATAGGCCGCGCCGCGCGAGAGGGCTTCGAGGCCGAGCGCGCCCGTGCCCGCGAAGAGGTCGAGCACCCGCGCGCCTTCAAGCGGCGGGCCGTCGACGCCGTGCGCCAGAATGTTGAACAGCGATTCGCGGACGCGGTCCGAGGTGGGCCGCGTCGTCATGCCGTCGGGCGCGGCGATGGCGCGCCCGCGAAATCGCCCGCCGACGATCCTCACGCCTTATCGCCGCGCGGCTTGCGGGGGCCTCCGCCCGTGCGAGGCTTCGACGGGCCGGCGCGCCGGGTGAAAGGTTTGCCGCCCTTTCCGCCAGCGCCGCCGCCGGGCTTGCCGCCGCGTGCGCCGAACGACTTGCGCGCGCCGAAAGATTTGCGTTCGCCGCCTTCGCCACC
This sequence comes from Rhodomicrobium lacus, assembly GCF_003992725.1. NCBI lineage: Bacteria > Pseudomonadati > Pseudomonadota > Alphaproteobacteria > Hyphomicrobiales > Hyphomicrobiaceae > Rhodomicrobium > Rhodomicrobium lacus. The sequence goes on from NZ_RZNF01000012.1 coordinate 190,250, forward strand.
ACTGCTGTCCCTTGCCGGGGCATCACCGGACCTGGCCCCGAAAGGCTTGCCGCCCGCACCGCTCCGGCCCGAAAACGACTTTGCACCGTCTCGTGTACCGAACGGCTTCTTGCCGAACGACCGTCCACCGCCCGAAGCGCGTTCGCCCTCCCCTTGCGGGGCACGATCGCCGAAACCTTCCCGCCGCTCGCGGAAAGGCTTGTCGAAGCTCTTGCGCTCGCCGCCCGCGCCCGCGTCGTTGCTGCGGCTCCGGTAGGCGGGACGCTCGCCGCCCGCACGATCGGGCCGTGGCCCGCGCGCGGTATCGCCGCCGTCCTCCGACCTGCGAAAGCGCGGCCTGTCTTCGCCCGCGGCACGCGAAGGCCGCTCCGCGCGGTCTCCCTCGCGTTTGCGGAAAGTCGGGCGGTCGCCCCCTTCGCGAGGGCCGAAACTCTTGCGCTCGCCGCTGCCTTCGCGCGGACGGAAGCTCCTGCGTTCACCGCCCTCGCCATCTCTCGCGAAACGCGCGGGGCGCTCGCCATCGCTGCGGCTGCGGAACGCCGGGCGCTCCGCACCATCTTCACGGCGCACGAACGGCCGACGTTCGCCGCCCGCATCGCCGTCGCGCGGCTTGCGCTCGAAGCGGCCCTCGGGGCGTGCATCGCGGTTGAACGGACGGCGCTCGCCACGCGCATCGCTCGGACGCGACGGCCTGCCTTCGCCGCCTTCCTCGCGCCTTTTGAAGCGCGGCGCCGAATGCTCCTCTGTCGTCGCGTCGATCCGGGGCGCCCATCCGCGCGTCGGCGCGTCGCCGCCTCGATCCGCGCCGCTCTCCGCCTCGCGCCGCCGGAAAGGCGGACGGTCGCCGCCGTCCGTACGAGAAGGACGCTCCGACCGGGCGCCGTCGCGTTTGCGGAAAGCGGGACGGTCTCCCGCATCACGGGGGTTGAAGCGGCTCTCGCCCTCCCCTTCGCGCCGCGTCCGATACGGCTGGCGCTCGCCGCCATCGCCGTCTCTCGCGACACGGGGCGCGCGGTCGCCTTCGGCGCGGCTGCGGAACGCCGGGCGCTCCCCGCCGCTATCCTCGCGACGCGCAAACGGACGACGCTCACCGCGATCGCCATCGCGCGGCCTGTCGAAACTCCGTTCGCCCCGATCACGTGGGGCGAAATCGCGCTTTTCTCCGCGCTCTGCGCGCGGCGGCTTCGGCACCGGCACGAGTTCGACGATGAGCGCTTCCGTGGCGTCTTCGGACAGCACGCGCCGCTGCCGCATCTGCGGCTCATCGGCGACGCGGCGCGGACGCTCCAGCTCGGCCGGCTTGCGGCGCAGATAGGTCGGCTTGCCGCGCGACGGCGTCGGAAGGCGCTTTTCCTCGCGCACGACCTCGCGGCGAACGCCGAGCGAGCGGGCGAGGCGCGGGCCGAGCTGGTCCTTCAGGACGCTCGTTTTCACTTCCTCGACCTGACCAGGTTCCAGATCGCCGAGCATGAACGGGCCGAACGAGATGCGAATAAGCCGGTTCACGGTAAGGCCGAGGTGCTCCATGATGCGGCGCACCTCGCGGTTCTTGCCCTCCCGGATCAAGAGCGTGATCCAGACGTTGTCGCCGGTCTCGCGTTCGAGCGACGCTTCGACGGGGCCGTAATTCACGCCCGCGATCTTCACGCCGTCTTTCAGCTTGTCGAGCGACGCCTGATCGATTTCGCCGAAAGCGCGCACGCGATAGCGCCGCGCCCAGCCGGTCGACGGCAGTTCCATATGGCGCGCAAGCTCGCCGTCGTTGGTCAGGAGCAGCAGCCCTTCGGTGTTGAAGTCGAGACGCCCTATGGAGATGAGGCGCGGCAGGTTGTCGGGCAGCGCCTCGAACACCGTCGGGCGGCCTTCCGGGTCCTTATGGGTCGTCACGCGACCCTTCGGCTTGTGGTAACGCCACAGGCGCGGCGGCTCGCGAGCGGGCAGCGGATGGCCGTCTACGGCGACTCGGTCGGTGGGAGAAACGTCCAACGCGGCGCTTTCTATGATCGAGCCGTTGACGGAAACCCGCTTTTCCCCAATCAGAACTTCAGCGTCTCTTCGAGAGCAAAGCCCTGATCTGGCTATGACTTTTGCGATCCTCTCGGCTCCCGCAGTGTCCTGATCGCGTGTATCGTTCGGTGAAGGCATGATGTGAACCAATAAAAAAGGCTAACCTTCCGAAAACCGCAAATGATTCGGCGAGGTTAGGAGACAGAGACATGCGGCGAGAGAGGATTATAAAGGCTGTCAACAGTTTGCGGGAAGCCCTTCATGCCGCGCAGATTCGTGAATTGCTGCGAGTCGCTCGAACCGGCCAGCAGGCCGATGGCGTGAACCGCACGCAACGCATACTTCTCGCATATAACGAGTTCACGCGCCACTATCAGCAGTTCGGCGACGAAGAAAAAGACCTCATGACATTTTTCGGGCTTAACCCGCTGCTGGATCTGGCTTTCTGGTCGAGCCTCATCGATGGCGAGCAGGCCGTGAACCGGAAGCTTCTGTCTGATGTCGATGTCGGTGCGTACAACGTCATCTTCGTCATGCCGAAGCTGCGGGAACTCCTTACGCGCGACACGGACAAGGGCGAACTCGTCATCGCCGACGCGCAGGGCGTGGAGCGCGAGATCAGGCGCGTGCGCGTGCTGATCGCCGAAAAGGAGCGCTCGCTGACCGATCCGCAGATCGTCATCAACGTCATCCGTTCCATGGACGAGCTTTACGGCTCCCTGTCCGCGCTCCATCCCGATATGGGCGTGAGCCTTGCCATCGGCTCCATCGACTCGGGCGGCGCGAAGTCCTTCGACTTCTTCGGCGCAGGCGTCGTCATGGACGACCTGAGCACGCTGCTCGTCAACGTCTGGGACCGTGTGAAATACTCGCCCGAGGAGAATTTCCGCTATCAGATCGAGGTGGCCATGATGGCGGCGGGTTTTGTGTCGCGCATCAAGGAGGCGCAGGCCCAGCAGATCATCGGCGAGGAACTCGCGCAACGCACAATGCGCGTCGTCGCGAAGTCCATCGAGACGCTGTTCCGCTCGGGGGCCTATACGGAGGAGATGGACGCCGGTCGCGAGGTGCGCGCAAGCACCGTGCTGAAGCCGCGCACACAGCTCATCGAGTTCAAGCATGAAGACCGCGCCGACGTGAAGCGCGACGATGCGCGGCTCGAAGCGCCCGGGCCCTCAGCCGTGCCGATGCCGAAAGCCGCCGACATCCTGCGCGATCTCCAGGATCAACTGGATCTGAAGGAAACCGCCGAGGCGGCTTGACCGCGCTGAGATCGACAGAAGACAAATCCCGGCCGTTGTGCCGGGATTTTTTTGTCGCGATCCATTCTTGTTTTTATTCTAACGCGTTGTTTTTTATAGATTATCTCTCTTAAACCTCTTAACCGGTCCGGCAACTTGTTATATAGTCGCCAGAGCCCCGCTTGGTCGCGCGCGGTTTTAAACGCTGGGTTGTTTCGATGGCTGTTCAGAAAAAATCGATGATAAGGAGTGGAATTGGCGCCATCACCTCGCTGATCGGGATCGTGTTGCTCGTTCTCGCCGTTCTCCGCTGGCGCGAAATCGAGTGGCCCGCGATGCTGTGGCTCATCGCCTTCTTCGTTCAGACGGCGATCCGCGCTCCTTACTCCATCCGCAACGCGAAAAACACGATCTCGACTTCACAGAAGGATGCCGTCGAAGTGGCGCTTCTTATGGGGATGTTCGCCACGATGATGGTTCTGCCGCTTCTCTACCTCGGACTCGGTGTCTTCTCGTTCGCCGATTACGGGCTGCCTGAATGGGCGGCAGCCGTTGGCGCGGCGCTCATGGCAATTTCGCTCTGGATCTTCTGGCGTTCCCATGCCGATCTTGGCCGCAACTGGAGCCCCGGCCTCGAAGTGCGGGATGGACATGAACTCGTGACGAACGGCATCTACGCCCGCATTCGCCACCCGATGTATGCGGCGATCTGGGGTGCCGCCGCCGCACAGTCTCTGCTCGTCCAGAACTGGATCGCGGGATTTCTTGTTCTTCCGACTTTTGCTCTGATGTGGTTCATTCGTGTTCCGAAAGAGGAAGCGATGATGCGGCGGCAGTTCGGCCCGGCTTACGACGCGTATTGCGGCAGAGCCGGACGGGTGTTTCCGAAAAAGATTTTCATGAAGGGGCAGGCTCAAGGCGCGTGAAACCGAACAGATACATGCAGGAAGCGCTGACCGAAGCGGAGCGGGCCGCCGCTCTGGGCGAAACGCCGGTGGGTGCCGTTGTCGTCGCGCCGGATGGAACGATCGCGGGGCGCGGTCACAACCTTGTCATCTCGGTGCGCGATCCTTTCGGTCACGCGGAGATGCGGGCGATCCGACAAGCCTGCGAAGCTGCCCAGAGCGAGCGCTTGCCGGGATACGATCTCTACGTGACGCTGGAACCATGCACGATGTGCGCCGCGGCGATTTCGTTCGCGCGAATAAGGCGGCTGTATTTCGGCGCGTGGGATGAGAAAGGCGGCGCGGTGGAAAACGGCGTGCGCTTCTTTTCGGCGAGCACATGCCACCACGCGCCGGAGATTTACGGCGGGATTGCCGAAGCCGAGGCAGCGGAGTTGCTGCGAGCCTTTTTTCGGGAGCGTCGCGACGAGCGCGCCCAGGTCAACGCGTCGCGAACGCATCAAAATTAGAAACGGAGGGTTTCCGTCCCGTACCGATTATTTCGGTGCCCGCTTCGCGAGAATGCGCTGAAGCGTCCGGCGATGCATGTGCAGACGGCGCGCCGTCTCGGAGACATTGCGGTTGCAAAGCTCGTAGACGCGCTGGATGTGCTCCCAGCGAACTCGGTCGGCCGACATGGGGTTTTCCGGCGGCTTCGGCTTCGTCTCGCCGGATGCGGTAAGCGCCGCGAGGATATCCTCGGCGTCTGCCGGCTTCGACAGATAGTCCACAGCGCCGAGCTTCACGGCCGTGACGGCGGTGGCGATGTTGCCGTAGCCCGTCAGCACGAGGGAACGGCAATCCGGCCGCGTCTCCCTGAGAAGCTTGATGACTTCGAGGCCGTTGCCGTCGTCGAGCCGCATGTCTACCACCGCGTAAGCGGGAGCGGCTTCGCGAATCGCCTGCTTGCCGGCTTCAAGCGTGTCGGCGGTCCGCACGGCATAGCCGCGAGCCTCCATGGCTTTCGCAAGCCGCGAGAGGAACGGCTTGTCGTCATCGACGATCAGGAGCGAGTTGTCTGTCCGTAGGTCCGGACTTGCGAGAGTTGCCATGAGCTGCCCATTTACCTTTTTGTCACATCTCACATTGTGTCGCACTATACGCCACAAAAATGCGACGCACAAAATTTAAGCGACACAAGCCAAATCTTTCCTGCAACTTACAGCGCTGCAGCAAGTCTGTCACGCGGCCAGGAAATCTCAACGATTGCGCCCGTCTCGGGTGCCGGACGGTTGGCGATACTGATTGAAGCGCCCGAACGCTCCAGCAGCGTTTTCGCGATGAAGAAGCCAAGCCCCATGCCGTGCTCCTCGTCCTCCGCCTCGGCGCGTGGCCGGTTCGTGACATACGGTTCGCCCAGGCGATTGAAGACCGTCGGATGAAAACCGGGGCCGTCGTCGGCTACACGCACCTTGACCTCCTCGGCGTTGTAGGTGGCATCTACCGTGACGCGCGTATTCGCGAATTCGGCGGCGTTGTCGATCAGATTTTCCAGGCTGTGCATCAGCCCCGGATTGCGCAATATGATCGGCTCGGAAACCGATTTCCCGGCCGGAGACGTGTCGCCGACCGTCACGATGATGTCGGTTTCCGGCGTTCTCAGCGGCGCCACGACCTCTTCGAGCAGATGACGCAGGCGCATCTGCGAGAAGATTTCGTCCTGCTCCTCCTCGCGACCCGCGCGAGAAAGCTGGCTCAGGATCTCCCGGCAACGCGCGGCCTGCGTCTGAAGCAGTTCGATATCGTCGCGGATGGGTGCGTCTTTCGGGATTTCGCGTTCCAGTTCGCGGGCGACGAGTGTGATCGTCGAAAGCGGCGTGCCGAGTTGATGCGCGGCGGCGGCGGCGAGGCCGTCGAGCGCGGTGAGACGGGTCTCCCGCGCCAGAACCATTTCGGTCGCGGAGAGCGCCTGCGCCATCTCGCGAGCCTCCTGTTCGATGCGCCACGCATAGATTGCCATGAAGACGATGCAGGACACGACGGCCGCCCACAAGCCGACCTGATAATCAGGCGGAAGCACCGGCGGCTCGCCCGCCCAGGGAAGCGGCCAATGCCATATCGCGAGGATCGTCGCGAGCACCACGGTCAGCGCCGCAAGCGAAGCCGTAACGCGAAGTCTCTGGGTGGAGGCCGAAACGGCGACCGGCACGATCAGAAGAAATATGAACGGATTTTCTATGCCGCCGGTGACGAGCAAAAGCCCGGTCAACTGGAGCATGTCGAAGCACAACAGGGCCGCGGAATAGCGCGTGGAGAGGAGTTGCGAGCGCGGAAACGCCACGCTCAGCACAACGTTGAGCGCAGCCGACAAAAGAATGAAAACGAAGCAGGCAACGAGAGGCACCGGGAATTTGAACCCGTAATACAGAAGCAGGATCGTGCCCGTCTGTCCGGCTACGGCGAACCATCGGTGCCTGATCGTCGTACGAAGACGCAGGCGGCTCGCCTGTGCACGAGGGCTGTCTGCCGGAAAGCGCAGGATGTCCATGAGTTGAACCTGTTTACTTGGCGCTGCCAGCCGCGTTAGATCGTAACAGCAGCGCGCTTTCTTACGTCATCGACGGCAAGTGAGTTGTGCCGCGACGACCCTTCTAGGCCAAGCGCGGCCGAAATCAATGGCGTTCCCTATTCAATCGATGGAGTACACCATGAAACGCAACTCCGTAATCGTGATAGCGCTCGCCCTTCTCGGGGCCGGGGGGGCGGGACTTTATGCATGGTCGCCCCCCGCGATTACAGGCCCAAGCGAGACAAGGCCGCTGATCGGCGGCGCTTTTTCACTTGTCGACACGAACGGCAAGCGCGTCACCGACGCCGACTTTCGCGGCAAATTGATGCTGGTATTCTTCGGCTACACTCACTGCCCGGATGTCTGCCCGACCGGGCTTCAGCAGGCGGCGGATGTGCTTGCGAAACTCGGGCCCGATGCGGGCGAGGTCGTGCCGGTGTTCATCAGCGTCGACCCCGCTCGCGATACGCCATCGGTCATGAAAAGCTATGTCGAGCAGTTCGACCCGCGCATCGCAGGATTGACCGGCGACGCAGCCGAGGTGGCCACCGCCGCCAAGGCTTACCGCGTCTTTTATCGCAAGGCGGGGAGTGGCGACGACTATTCCGTCGATCACTCAGCTTACGTGTATTTGATGGATCGTAACGGAAAGTTTATTACGAATTTCATGTTCAACGCCCCCGTCGATGTAATGGTCGACGGACTTAAAAAGCAGATCGCCGCCGACAATGCGCGAGAGGCAATTGCGCCCCCGACTAAAAGTTAATATCGATAGGCGTTCTACCCGCGTACCCTTGGAGTTGTTCATGGATCGACTTTTGTGAGGTCGATCTTTGACGCGATTGGCGGGTTGTCCTTCCAATCAAGCATTTCCGAGGGGAGGATCCGGTGCTTTATCATCTCTATGAGCTGGGCCACGCGGCCATGTCGCCGGCTCGAATGGCAGCAAGTTCCACGCGCCTTATGATGCGAAATCCGCTCAATCCCCTTTCCTATACCGAGATGGGACGCAATGCGGCTGCCGCCGCCGAACTCGTGGAACGGACCACCCGCCGTTACAAGAAGCCGGCCTTCAACCTGCGCTCATGTACCGTTGGCGGCCAGAGCGTCGCGATTGCAGAAGAAGTCGTCTGGAGGAAGCCGTTCTGCAACCTCATCCATTTCAGGAAGGCGATGCCGGAAGGTGCGCGGCATGACGCGCCCCGCGTTTTGATGGTCGCGCCGCTTTCAGGCCATTACGCCACGTTGCTGCGTGGCACCGTTGAAGCGATGTTGCCTCACGCAGACGTCTACATCACGGACTGGACCGACGCGCGGCTCGTGCCGCTTCGCGAAGGCGGGTTCGATCTCGACGACTACGTCGATTACATCATCGAAATGATCGAGCTTTTCCAGGGCGACGTGCATGTGATGGGCGTCTGCCAGCCGGGCGTGCCCGTCATGGCGGCGGTGGCGCTGATGGAAGCGCGCAACCATCCTTTCGTGCCGAAAAGCGTTATTCTGAAGGGAAGCCCCATCGACACGCGCGTCAGCCCGACGGCCGTCAACCGGCTCGCCGAGGAGCGCGGCACGAACTGGTTCCGCCGCACCGTGGTGACGTCCGTTCCGTGGCCGAATGAAGGCGCGGGGCGTCTCGTCTATCCGGGATTCCTGCAACTCACGGGCTTCATGGCGATGAACCTTGACCGCCACGTGAAGGCTCACAAGGATCTGTTCTTCGATCTCGTGAAGGGCGACGGGGACTCGGTCGAGAAGCACAAGGAGTTCTACGACGAATATCTCGCGGTAATGGATCTTGCCGCCGAGTATTATATCCAGACCATCGATCAGGTCTTCGTAAAACACACCTTGCCGAAGGGAGAGATGCGCCATCGCGGTCATCTGGTAGACCTCTCGGCCATTCGCCGGGTGGCGCTCATGACGATCGAGGGCGAGAAGGACGACATAACCGGACGCGGCCAGACCGAGGCGGCGGTTCATCTCTGCACCGGGCTGCCGGAAACGAAGAAACAGCATTACACGCAACCGGGTGTCGGCCACTACGGCATCTTCAACGGCTCGCGCTATCGCACCGAAGTCGTGCCGCGCATTTTCTCCTTCATCGCCGACCATGACGAGAGAGGCGATTCCACGGATGCGCGCGGAGGAAGCCTCACCCGGCTCTGGCACCCGTTTGCAGGCGACGGCGAGGAAATCGGCGCGACAGCCGGCGAACGCGCGGAAGACTGCGAAAAGATCTCTTCAACGGTCTTCGAGGCTGCCTCTGCCTGACCATGCAGCGCGCCCGAGCTCAATCAACCGGGCGCGCCATGCTTTGCCATCATCCGGCTCGCCGAGGAGGGTCAGCGCGTCGATGCGAAACGGCTCCCGCAGGATCGGCGCGAGATGCGGCTCCAGCGCTCGCCGAACGGCTTCCCCGTCGCCTCGCTCAAGGGGCCCGGCAAGGGAGATGTGGAACCGAAACGCGCTCAGCACATAGGGGTAGCCGAAATCCTCCAGATACGCCCGTTCGCGCCCCGTCATCGTGTCGATCTCGCGGGCGGCGCGATCCGCGCCGGTGAGCGGCGCTCGGAAGCGGTCGAAATGCGTCACGCATTCGGCTGCGAGCCAGTCGATGGCGGCGGTTTCATCGCCAGGTGCCAGAACAACGTAACGCTGATGCCGCATGAAGGGCAGCGACGCAGCCTGCGGCACGCGTCGCACCTTGCAGAACGCGTCGAGCGCGCGCTGCATATCCTCGATGGTCATGCCTTCGCGGAGACGGAACGGCGCCTTGAGCGTGGCATGCAGGCCATACCGCGCTGGCGCCCGTTTCGCGCGCTCGGCGAGAGCGGGATCGAGACCGAAATTTTCGCCCCCGAACCAGGCCGAACCGAACGCATCGAACGCACTGCCCGGTTCCGGCGTCCAGTAGATCGCATAGCGGCGGAAACAGTCGGTCATTCTTGATCCAGATTTTCGTTCGACGCGGCTTCTTGACCTGAGCGAGCGCTTCACTTGCCCAGGAAACGCTTCGCCCCTGAGCGTTCCGCTGTAAGATGAGCGGCGTATCGGATGCGGAGGGATTTCGTGAGCGACACGACCAGAAAGGACACGGCCATCCGTGCCGACTATCCTCATCATGCGCCCATCCAGACACGCTGGATGGATAACGACGTTTATGGCCACGTCAACAACGTGACGTATTATTCCTATTTCGACACCGCCGTGAACCGCTATCTGATCGAGGCGGGTGCGCTCGACATCGAGAAAAGCGCCGTAATCGGTCTCGTGGTCGAAACGTCATGCCGTTATCGCGCGCCGATCACCTTCCCGGAAGCGGTGACAGCGGGCATCCGCGTTGCCCGCATCGGAACCTCGTCGGTGCGTTATGAAATCGGTCTGTTCCGCGAAGACGAAGACATCGCCTGTGCCGAAGGCCACTTCATCCACGTCTATGTGGATCGCGCGACGCGCCGCCCCGTGCCGTTACCTGATGGGTTGAGAGCCGCGCTGATGCCGCTGCGGGTATCGGAAACCTGATGGGTTGGCCCCTTCCGGACCAGGCCAGCCGCCGCCCGGAGAACCTTCCGAAAAACAAGACCACGCTGCGGCGGCCGAACCGCAACGTGGTTGCCAGAAGGCATCCGTGAGCGTCGCTGATCCCCCCGGAAGACGACACTCGCGGACTTGACGTTACGAATGGAGTCAGGCGGCCTTTTCGCCCTTCCTCATCGGAATGATGTAGGGGCGCTGGCGCCACAGTTCGCGCGCGGCCTTTTCGGCGTGGAACGGGCTGGCAAATTCGCGGCCTTCGAGATCGTTGAAGGCGTGGAGCGCAGACAGAAACCGGAAGGTATTCGGCTCGTGCTTCTGACGCACGATGATACCCACGGCGTTACCTTGCAATTCGATGACGTATGCGTCGGACATGGAAGTTCCCTTCGCCGGAGAAAACCGGCGTTTCAAGCTGAATGAGGTCTTTGAAAACGCTGGAGCGCTAGGCGCGGGAACACATCGCGGTGACGGCCGAGAAGTGCCGGAGGGAGTGTTTATGCATGATTTTGTTCTGCATTGTCTTTAGGACCCGATGCGATGTGGCGAGAACATCTCACAGCGCTTCGCCCGGATCAAAGATTTTATTCGCGTGTGAAAGGGTGTAGAGCCAGGAAGGAGCAACAATTTTTCCGATAGCGCGACTATATATGCAACAATTCTAGCGCAAACCTTACGGAGCCGCGAAAAGGCGGAAAAACCCGACAAAAAAGCAATATTTTTTCGAGGACCGGCGTTATTAAAGACCTAAAGCGAAAATTATTCTAGATCGCACTATGCTTCGGAGGATAGGCTCAGCGCATCGGTCGGCGCTCGCAGCATCTCCACCGCTGCCGGCACCTCACCGCTCGCGCCGCTGTTCACGAAGAGACGTCGAAGAAAGCGTCGATAGCGGACCGGACAGATAAGACCAGGCCGGGGGCTTCAGGTTCGGAAGCGCGGCTGCACAACTCTCCGGCACCCGCGAGCACGCGAAGCGATGCGCCGCGGGCGATGCAAGCGCGCGATGACGCCAATGGGGGCGATCCTCCACCGCGATCGGCACCGTCTCGAAGATTGTTTCCCACTCGTTCCAGCGATGGAAACCAGCGAGGTTGTCCGCGCCCATGAGCCAGACGAAGTGAGCGCGCGGCATGCGGCGCCGGAGGTGGCGCAGCGCGCCCGCCGTGTAGGCCGTGCCGATGGCCGCCTCGAAGGCCGTGACCTCGATCTTCGGATGGCGCGACACGGCGCGCGAGCAGGCGATGCGCTCGGCGAGTGGCGCCAGTTCGCTGTGATCCTTCAGCGGGTTTCCCGGCGTCACCATCCACCAGACGCGGTCGAGGCCGAGCCGCTTCATGGCGTTGAGGCTGATGAGCCGATGCGCGGCATGCGGCGGATTGAACGAACCGCCCAGAAGACCGATGCGCATGCCCGGCGCGGCATGCGGCGGCCTCAGATCGGCATCGCTGATCCCGGCGGGGCGGGTCATGCCGGGCGCGTCTGCCCGTCGCCGCGCACCACATATTTGAAGGTGGTCAGTTGTTCCACGCCGACCGGCCCTCGCGCGTGGAAGCGTCCCGTCGCGATGCCGATTTCCGCGCCCATGCCGAACTCGCCGCCGTCGGCGAACTGTGTCGACGCGTTGTGCAGCACGATGGCGCTGTCCACCTCGCGCAGAAAGGTTTCGGCCGTGGCTGTGTCCTCGGTGACGATGCTGTCGGTGTGATGCGAGCCGTAGCGCTCTATGTGCGCGATGGCTCCCGCGACGCCTGACACAACCCTCGCGGAGATGATCGCGTCGAGATATTCCGTGGCCCAGTCCTGATCCGTGGCGGCAACGACGCGCGCATCGACCGCGCGCACAGCCGCGTCGCCGCGCACCTCACAGCCCGCGTCGAGAAGGGCAACGATGAGCGGCGCAAGCAGGCGATCCGCCGCCGCTTCGTCCACGAGCAGCGTTTCGGCGGAGCCGCAGACGCCCGTCCGCCGTAGCTTGGCGTTGAGCACGATGGCACGCGCCTTCTCCGGGTCGGCGGCCTTGTCGACGTAGACGTGGCAGATGCCTTCGAGATGCGCGAACACAGGCACGCGCGCTTCCTTCTGCACGCGCTCGACGAGGCTCCTGCCGCCACGCGGCACGATCACATCCACTGCGCCGTCGAGCCCTTCAAGAAGAAGCCCGACAGCCGCGCGGTCGGTGGTGCCGATAAGCTGGATCGCCGTTTCGGGAAGACCGGCAGCGCGCAAGCCTTCAACGAGGCAGGCATGGATCGCGCGGTTGGATGCGATGGTCTCCGAGCCGCCGCGCAGAATAACGGCATTGCCAGCCTTCAGCGCGAGCGCGCCCGCATCCGCCGTCACATTCGGGCGGCTTTCGTAGATCATGCCGATCACGCCGAGCGGCACACGCACGCGGCTGATGCGAAGGCCGTTGGGCCGTTCCCATGCCGTGACGGTCTCGCCGACAGGATCGGCGAGCGCCGCGACATCTTCGAGGCCCTTCGCCATGGCTTCGACGCGGGCGGGCGTCAGCGTCAGGCGGTCGATGAAACTTTCCGGGCGACCCGAAGCGCGCGCCGCCTCCCTGTCTTCGGCGTTGACTTGGAGGATTTCGTCAGAGCGCGCGCGAAGAGCCGCCGCCGCCGCAAGAAGGCCCGCGTTTTTCTGCTCCGTTGGCGCGAGAGCCAGCGCGCGGGCCGCTTTTCGCGCGTCCCGCCCGATCGCGAGAAGTTCGGTTTTCAAAAGGCGCTGGTCGAGTTTTGTGTCGGCGATGGCGAGCGTCATGGCTTCCGTAAGGGTCGGAGTTCAAGACTCCTTATTAAGCGCAACGCTGCGTTCTGCCAACCGGCTGCGCAAATAGAGGCGGGCTTCGTCGAACGCCGCCGGTGTCTCGAATCCTCGCGCAGGGAGCGCAATTCCATGCCGCTCGCCGAAAACGACCACAATCGTCTCGGGCAGAAACGCCGCGTTGGAAACCTGTTCCCAACCGATCAGGCCGCTCGCGCCGCTTTTCTCCCATTGGATGCCGTCATGGCGGAGATCGAACGCGACCGGCTGCTGCGCCATGCCGCTTTTCCGAAACGCCGCTTTCTCGATGAGGTTGGCGCGAACGACAACCTCCACCGCAACGAGAACGCCCGCGAGCGCCACCGCGAACCAGAGCCGCCCGTTTTGAACAGCCGTCAAAGGAAGCGTGATGATGAGCACCGAGGAAAGCACGGTGGCCGCAAGCAGATGCAGGCCGAACCGCGTCAGGAAGCTTTGCCCCCGCAGCGTTCTTGCGATGTCGAGATAGTCGCCGAGTGCGTAAATATAGCTGGCCTTCATCCCCTGCCCGCCGCATCGATTGGAGCGTCGACGCCCTCATTGCCTCTTGCGTCGCGTCGTCCGAAAAACCGCGCAAGCGCCTCGCGGCAATGCTTAATCGAGGTCGTGCAGCAGCGCCAGATCGTCGCGATGGATCAGCGCCGCCCTGCCCTCGTAACCGAGCGTCGCCTCGATCTCGTGCGAATTGCGCCCGGCGATCCGCGCGGCCTCATCGGCGCTATAGGCGATGAGCCCGCGTCCGATCTCCGCCCCGTGCCCGTCGCGGATGATGACCGCCTCGCCGCGCTCGAATGCGCCGCTTACGCCGGTTACGCCCGCAGGCAGCAGGCTGCGGCCGGAGCGGAGCGCCCGCGCCGCGCCGTCGTCGATGAGCACGACCCCCTTCGGCTCAAGCGTGCCCGCGATCCAGCGTTTGCGAGCCGCGACCGGGTTCGCCGAAGCGAGAAACCATGTGCAGGGCGCGCCGTTGGCCAGCGCGCGCAGCGGATGATGCCCCTTGCCGCTCGCGATCACCATGTGGGTGCCAGCAGAGACGGCAAGCTTCGCGGCGGTGATTTTCGTCACCATGCCGCCGCGTGAAAGTTCCGTGCCCGCGTCGCCCGCCATGGCCTCGATTTCGGGCGTGATCTGCGTCACCACGCCGATGTGCTTCGCGTCGGGGTTCTTTGCAGGCGGCGCGGTATAGAGGCCGTCGATGTCCGACAGAAGCACGAGGCAGTCCGCCGTCATCATGGTCGCGACACGTGCCGCGAGGCGGTCATTGTCGCCATAGCGGATTTCGGCGGTGGCCACCGTATCGTTCTCGTTCACCACGGGAACCGCGCCGAGTTTCAGAAGCGTCGCGATGGTGCTGCGGGCGTTGAGATAGCGGCGGCGCTCTTCGGTATCGCCCGGCGTCACGAGGATCTGCGCCGTGGTGATGCCGCGCTCGCGAAACACCGTCTGATAAGCGTGCGCAAGCGTCACCTGTCCGACCGCTGCCGAGGCTTGCGCCTCTTCGAGCTTGAGCGCGCCGGGAGCCAGCCCCAACGCGCGGCGGCCGAGCGCGATGGCGCCCGACGACACGAGAATGACTTCGCGCCCTTGCGCCTTCAGCTCCGCCACGTCGTCGCCGATGGCTTCGAGCCACGCCTTTTTCAGCGTGCCCGTTTCACGGTCGGTCAGCAACGCCGAACCGATCTTGACCGCGATGCGGCGTGCGTTTTGCCATTCGGGCCGCGTGTCGATTGCAGAGCGCGCGGCATGTGTCTCGGAGAGCGTCATGATGGCCTGAAAAACGCCGAATTGCGCCGTCCGTCAAGCCGGTTGCGTTTGAGGCCGTTTAGACGCGGCGGCGGCTGCGAAGGACAGCGGCAGCGCGGTCGTGAACTTGATCTGCTCCATCGCAAAGCTGGAACTGACGTCTGTCAGGTCAATCTGCGAGATGAACGCCTTGTAGAAGCGATCATAGCTCGCGATGTCGGGCACGACCACGCGAAGCTGATAATCCACGGCGCCGCTCATCCGGTACGCCTCGACGATCTCGGGGAAGCTTGCCACCACTTTCTGAAACCGTTCCAGCCAGACGGCATTGTGCTGATTCGTGGTAATGGCGACGAAAACGGTGACGCCCGCACTGACGCTCTTCGGATCGAGAAGCGCGACGCGGCGCTGGATTACGCCGTCCTGTTCGAGCTTCTGGATACGCCGCCAGCACGGCGTCGTCGACAGACCGACCTTCTTGCCGATTTCCGCGACAGGAAGCGTGCTGTCTTCCTGCAAAATGGTGAGAATTTTGATGTCCATCAGGTCGAGCATGGGCAAATCCAGTAAATTCTTTCCGCAATGCGCCTGTCTGCGCAATCAGCGCCCACACTACAATTGATCGGCGGCCTTGACTAGAATATTTTTTCCCAACGCCCCCTGCGTTAAATAGTCACCTTCAAGCCGTCATCGGCCACCATGCAAACGCGCGTATCGATGCGGCCCAGCGCAGCGAGCATTTCGTCGCTCATATGGGTCAGGAGATAACGCTTTGCGCCAATGGACGGAAATTTCGCCGCCAGCCTCAGATAGTCGAGATGCATGTCGACCCTCGTGCTGTACGTCGAACATTCGACGAGATAGAGATCTGCGCCCCGGCCGGCCGCGATCACGCCGCCGCAAAACCCGCTATCCCCGGAAAAGCTGAACTGCTTGTCGCCGTCGCTGACCGACAAGGCGAGCGAGGGCGTACCGGAAAAATGGTCTACCTCGAACGCCTCTATCAGAAGGCCGCGCCATTCGACGGCGAAACCCGGATTAAGGTCGCGAAAGAGAATCTCGAACCCCTTCTTCCCGCCTAGAATGCCGGGGTAGACGCATTCCATCAGGTTCCCGAATCGATTTTCGATGCCGGAGGGACCGAGGATTTCCATCGGCTTGTCCGACCGGTCGATGAACATGCGTTCGAGAATGAGGGACGGCAGGCCGCCGAAATGATCGCCGTGACAGTGCGAGATCAGGATCGCGTCGGCATCGGCGGCGCGGATGCCGGCCCTTTTCAACGCGTGCGGCGAAGTCGCCCCGCAGTCGATCATGAGGCGGCCGTGTGAAGTATCGAGAAGATAGCAGCTGTTGAACCGGCCGCCGGAGGCGAAAGCGTCGCCACAGCCAATGACTGTCAGATCCATACGAACCTCATGCTTTGGATGAAGGACGGGCGGCAACATCGGCATACCACCGGGCGAAATGCGGCACTCCGTCTGGCACGGCAAGCCGGGCGGGCTTCATGAAATCCGTCGCGACCATGGCTGTAATGTCGGCGACCGAAAAGCGCTCCCCCGCGAGGTACGGCGTTTCGGACAGCCTGCGATCGAGGGTGCGAATGATGTCGGAAACGCGCGGCTTGTTGGCCTCGGCCCAGGGGGCGACCTGCGGAACCTCCAGGCTCGCCATCGCCGGGTGGGTATGCCGGAAATAATGCATGACCGGAAAAAGGAAATTTATCTCCGCAATGCGATTCCACATTTCGATGGTGCCGATTTCGAGCGGGGTCTGCCCCAAAAGCGATGGCTCGGGTTGCAGCGCCTCGAAGTAACGGCAGATGGCCATCGATTCACAAATCGCCGTTCCGTCGTCCAGAACAAGAACTGGAACGCGCCGCACCGGATTAACCCGGCCGAACGCCTCCGACTTGTGAGCGCCGGTCATGATGTCGACGTCCTGGTAAGGAACTGCAATGGCTTTTTCAGCCAGAAACACACGGACACGGCGGGGATTTGGTGCACGCTTCTCGTCGAGGATCTTCATTTTTTTAACCAGGCTCCGCGAAAGTCTCAAGTGTCGCGGAACAAAAACGACCTTTCAAGCGGATAAACAAATATCAACGCAATATTAGCACTTTGGCGCGATCCTTCAGGAACGGCGCGTGCCTTGGGCAGCAGAGCGCAGAACTCCCTCCAGAAAAGTGGATGATGGGTTGATGAGTACCGCTCGTTCCTTGAGATGGCGTCGATTCAAGCAAAATACGAGCAACGTTGTTCCGCAACAGAGTGAAACCCCTGCGGTCAAGCACGATTTCGCCTACGACCTGTTGATCATGTTCGTACGCAACGAAACCGTTGCTGCGTTGACCGTTCCCATTCTCGCCATTTTCGTCGCCGCCACCATGCTGAACTGGGCGGCGGAGCCGCGTCAGCTTCTCCTTTGGCTTGCGACCATCTTCATTTCCGAGGGCATCCTTCTCGCCCTCTGTCGCCGGTTCAAGCGCCAGCCACGCGAGACGGTCGATCTGGTGCAATGGCGGCGCAACCTTGCGGCTGCTGAATTCCTGTACGGCGTCTGCTGGGCGGCTGTGGCTTTCACGCCGTTCGTGGTGCAATCGCAGGCAGCTTTCTTCTTCCTGTTTGCGGCGCTGACCGTCGTTACCGCGATCAGGATGATGTTCGCCGCCTCCGTGATGCAGATTCTGCATGCCGGGACGGCGCCGGTAACGGGCGCGCTCGTATTGCGCTTCCTGATGACGGGCGAGCCCTTTTACTGGGCCCTCGCGGTCGTTGCGGTCGGCATCCACTTCTACTTCGTCTTCCTCGTGAAGAACCTCCAGCGGACCGCGCTTTCAATGCTCGATTACCGCGCGGAAAAGGACAGGCTCATCGATGAACTGGAGAAGGCGAAAGCTGCCTCCGACGAGGCGCGCGTAAGGGCGGAAGCGGCTAACGTGGCGAAGTCGAAGTTCCTCGCCAACATGAGCCACGAGCTTCGCACGCCCCTCAACGCGATCATGGGCTTCTCCGAGATGATCAAGGATGAAGTTCTGGGCCCGATCGACAACGAGAACTATCGCTCCTACGCCGCCGACATCCACGAGTCCGGCAGCCACCTTCTGAAGCTCATCAATGAGATCCTCGACCTGTCGCGCATCGAGGCCGGTCGATACGAGCTGACCGAAAAGCCGATCGACGTCGCCGCGACAGCGCTCGAAAGCCTGCGGCTGTTGCGCATCGATGCGCATGCGAAGAACCTGCGTGTCGTGACCGACTTCCGGCCCGACATGCCGCGAATCATGGCCGACGAGCGCGCGCTCCGCCAGATCTGCCTGAACCTTCTTTCCAACGCGATCAAATTCACGCCCGAAAGCGGCCTGATCGCGGTTCGGGCGGGTATCCTGCCGAGCGGCGAGGCCGTGCTTTCCGTGCGCGATAACGGCCCCGGCATTCCGGAAGAGGAAATCTCGCAGGTGTTGCGTGCTTTCGGGCAGGGATCTCTCGCGCTCAGGACCGGCGAAAGCGGAACGGGCCTCGGACTTCCCATTGTCAGCGGCCTGGCCGAGCTTCACGGCGGACGGTTCGAACTCCGCAGCAAGCTTGGCGTTGGCACCGAAGCTTCGCTCATTCTGCCGAAGGCCCGCGTCCTGCCAGCCGTGCCCCAGCCGCGAAAGCCCGCGCCTGCTCCGCAACCGGCCCCGACCGCCGATGCGGTTCCGTATCTGATACGCGGCGCCGCCTGACGCCTTAGCCATTCCGCAGAATCGCATGAAAATGGCCGGGCGATAACCCGGCCATTTTCATCTTGGTCCTGGCACCTATCGCGTCTGCTGGCCGCTTCTGGTGTCGGGAAGATTGCGCACCTGATCGCTGTTCAACCTCAGCTTGATGCGGTCCGCCATCTGCTGAAGCTCGTCGGAGGTGATGTTCACCACCCGCTCGCCGAGGCCGAGCAAGCGGCCGATTTCGATCTTGACCGACTTGATGCTCCCGTCGGGTGCGCGGTCGACCTGCACGACCTTGCCGAGATTGACACCGTCCGAGCTGAACACAGGCATGTTGCGCATATCCGACTTGCCGGATTGCGCTTGCTGTTGGCCCTGGCCGTTATCCGCCGGTGCGTTACCCGATGCATCCATGCGGCCGCCTTGCGCCGACGCCATCATGCCGGGATACTGCTTCGCGGCGGCGACGATCATCTGACACGAAGGCGGAAGCGACGAAACCTTCTGCCCCATGCAGGCGTCACGGTTTTCCGCGTCACCGCATTGCGTGCGGATCGCGGCGCGGCAGGAATCGGCGACGTCGCGGACGGCGGTCTGGATGGATCGCGACACGCGCCGCAGCGTGAAGCGGCAACGGCGGCTCAACTGGTCCGAATAGGCTTCCATGCAAGACGCGATGCGCCCGCGCCCGGGCGTCACTTCTCCGCAGAAACGGTCGATGTCGTCGCCGCACGCGTCCTCGATGCGGCCCATGGCCATTGCAACGCGGTCGCGAAGCTCGGAGCGGGACAGGCGGTCGAGGATGTCGTCGCGGCGACTGGTGCGGGAGCCTTCATCCATGCCGCCGCTCGATCCTTCGCGCCGCTGCATGGCCCCACCCGTCGGGCCTCCCCCCATATCCATCTGCTGGCCGCCGCCGCTCTGGCCGCGCTGCTGCTGCGGCTCCTGACCCATCGCGGAAAGCGGCGTCAGCGCGAGCGCCGCCACAAGAAGCACTGCTTTGTACATGGTCGTTCTCCGTATTGTTTGGTGTCGGTCCTCCCCGCCCCGACCCGGCTCGAAGCTCACGACTGCGTCGCGGCTCGTCCGATTTTCAGAAAAATCGCCGTTCAGAGTTTTCCGTCGTCGTCGTCATCGTCGCCTTCATCGGAGTCTGGCGCGACCCGATCCTGAATCCGCGCAATCAGAAGCCTTACCTCTCCATTGTTCCGCAGCCTCTCAAGAATGAGTTCGCGGATATCGTCGCTCCGGTCAGCCATGCGATTGGCACCGGACTGAAGGCGCTCTTTGATGCCTCCCTGCATTTCACCGCGCATCTCGTCACGCATGACGCTCCGGCCCGGGCAATCGCCACGTCCCATCATCCCGGCCCGATCGCGCATGCGATCCATCATGTCGCTGCGCGGAGCGCCCGATCGATCGTACATACCGCCCTGCATGCTGCGTTCACGCATGGCCTCGACCAGCATCGCGCGCAATTCCGCGCGGGCCTCGGGGTCGGCCAGCATTTCGCGGAGAGCGGCGCGCCGCTCACGCCTTTCATAATCGTCGCGCATGCGATCCCTGAGGCGTTCGCTCCATTCGCCGGCGCGTTCACTCATGTCGGCGCGCGCGCCCGAATAGTCCGAGGCGTCCCAACCGCCGGCAGACGCGGATACAAGCGGCAGACAAAGTGCGCAAGCGGCAACTAGAAAAGCCGCCCCCGGTAGCATCGATTGTCGTCTCATGGCTGATTTCCTCTGCTCCTAAACTGCGTTGATGCGATTTAGGGCAAAAAGTGCCATGGAAGTCCACGATACTTGGAGGAACATCGCGGAACAGGCGACGATTAGTGAAGTATTGTATAATAGAGTATTTCCTTTAGTCTCCATTTTTGGAAAATTGGTGTGTTTCATCCAAGACCTCTTCGCGATGCGGCGGAACCGCAGCCGAGCCAGGCGCCTTCATGACGAAGCCGCAATTACCGCGCGGAAAACCTCGACATTTGCCTCAGGCGTGGATATGCGATGACCCGAGCGAAAGGGCGATGGCTGCAATCGGAGTACCAGCGCCGTTGCGATCGAGCGCGGGCGCAAAGGGCTTCTTCAAACGGCCCGGCACAAGACGACCTGCCCAAGCGTTGTGAAACGCTTTGATGTGGCGCGACGTCCGGAGCGACCTGTGTAGGGCGCTCGTTCAATTCCCTCGGCCTCGGGAAGAGTGGATTCAGGAAGATTCCAATGGCAACGACATATTCCCTGCAAAATATCCTCGCGCCCGACACCGGCGAGGCGCGCCAGCGCCCTTACGATCGGGTTCTCGTGCGCGACCTCGTTTTGCCCGCCCGTATCGGCATCTGGAACGAGGAAAAAGGCATCGAGCAACGCGTGCGCTTCACGGTCGAGCTTTCCGTGCTCCCGGGCGCGCATCGGCCGGGCGATCTGTCGAGCGTCGTGTCATACGATTTCATCATCGACGGGATTCGAGACGCGGTGGCCGCGGGGCACGTCCTTCTGACCGAGACGCTGGCCGAGCGCGTCGCCGAGCATTGCCTCTCGCACCGGCGCGCGATGGAAGTGCGCGTCGTCGTGGAGAAGCTTGACCGCGTCCCCGGCGCCTCGCTCGGCTGCGAGATTATCCGCTTTCGTCCACATCAACCTTGACGTGCGCCGTGGATATCAACCGCTACCCATGATAGAGCGTTCCGGTGCGGAGGATTGCCCATGACGAACGCTGGCGCGCAGATCACGCTGAACGTGTTTTCGAATTGCTCGGAAGTGGATGTCCGGAAAATCCCGTTGCAGGAGACGGTGGAAAGCTTCGTTGCCTGCTTCGGCCGCGACGCAGTCGCGCGGACGCGCTATTTCGTCGACCCCTTTCCCTTCAAGCGGAGCTACGATGCGCTTTGCCGGCGGATCTCGGAGTTTCACAAGCCGCTCGGCCCCTTCGAGATTCATTACACATACGGCCTCGCCTTCGGTTATCGCAAAAGCATCGTGCTGAGCGAGACGGATTACGCCTTCCAGCTCGAACATGACTGGCGTTTCAACGCGCCGCTGATTCAGCATTCGATCGAAGATCTGCTCGCAGCCATGCGGACGGGCGGGATCGATCACCTCCGTTTCAACCTGCGTGCAAACACCGTCGACCGGTACGATGTCGAACTGGAAGAGGCGAATTTTGCGTCGGTGCCGATGCTGCGCACGCCGATGCGATCCAACAACCCGCATCTCATCCACGTTCCCACCTATCGCGAGAAATGGCTGCATCTGATCGACCCGGCGCGTGGCAAGTCGCGAGGCGTCGAGGAAAATCTCTGGCGCGTTCCGAACTCCGCGATCTACGGACCGCTGAACCATCCCGCCACGATTGAACACAACGACGGACGCAGGCGCCTTCGCAAGCTCGGCAAGCGGCTTGGAAAGCCGACCTTCAATTTCCTGATCCGCAGCGGCGCCATGGAGGCGGCCTTTACGGTCGAGGATTTCCTGAAGCGCCGCCTCGGGCACGCCTGAAGCGCTCCCCGGTGGATTTGGACGCTTTCAAGCGCTCTTCAGCCCGCTTGCGGGCGGCCATGGTCGCCCCCTTCAGCGGTCAATAACCATCGATCTGCCGGTAGTACTCGTATTGAAGCGAGAAGATCGCACCGAGCACGCCCGCCGCGATGGCGATGTTGCGCCCCCCTTCGAGAGCGCTGAACTTGAACCGGCGCATATCGAACGGTGCGAACAGCGGCGCAACGATCAGCTGGAGGACACCGCGCACGAACCGAGACGCGACCTCCGGCCCATGCTTGCGCAGCGCGGCACCGAACCCTTTCGTCTCGCGGAAATGGGCAAACTTCCGCCCACCATGCGCAAGGCCCCGCGCAACATACCGCCTGTAGGTCAGGCGCGAGCGGTGCACCTCGTCCATCACCACCGGCAGGCGCGACCAGGCGACAACGGCGCCCTTCGAGCGCGCACGGGCGAAAAAGTCTGTATCTTCGCCGCCCGCCAGCGCGAGGCGCTCGTCGAAACGCAGCGCCATGCCTTCGGGGCGGATCAGGCGCGCTGAGAACATCACGCCGCATGTCCCGGCGGAGCCTCGGAGTCGTTCGGAGAGGGGCGTATCTGTCTCCACCAGCTCCACCACCCCCGTGTCGCCGGTCGCCCAGAACGGCGGCGGGTCCGGAAAGATCGGCACGATGTGCGGCTGCACCACGTCCGCGCCGTCGCGCCTCGCCGCATCGAGATGTTTCGCGAGAAAGGTCGGGTGTGCAACCTGATCGTCATCGAGAAACACGACGTGATCTGCATTCATCGCCAGCGCCGCGTCGAGTACCCGGTTGCGGGCCATCGGGATGCCGCGCCTTGGCTCGTGAATATATTGGACGGGAAAATGGGACGCGGCGGCGCAGGCCTCGACAATGGCCTTGCATGCGGGCGCGGTGTCGTTTTCCACGACAACGATGCGCACGGCATGACTGTCGACGCCTTTCTGGGCGGCAACCGAGCGGATACAGCGCTCCAACATCCGAGGCCGCCTGACCGTGCAGATGCCGATGCAAATCGTGGCGGGCGAAGGCGGCGCGTCTTGTCGGATGCGCGCGCCTGGCGAAAGTGCGGAGGAGCGGGGCGCTTCCGCAATGTCGATGACAGGTGTTGATCCCATGGGGGTTGCATAACCGCCGCTGCCTGCGCGAGGCTTGCCCGGCGAACGCGGCGACATAACGACCGAGGGAAGGGGTTCATTCCGGCGGGCGGTTTGGCGTCGGCCTAATCGGCGGCGACGTCCTCGCTCACGTGCTTCGACGGAATGCGGATCACGGCCTTCAGGCCGCCGAGATTGCTTTTGTCGAGCGTAATGTCGCCGCCGTGGCTCCTTACGATATCGCGCGCGATGGCGAGCCCCAGCCCGGAGCTTTTCTTGTTCTGGTTGCGAGCGGCGTCGAGGCTGTGGAACGGGCGGAACACGACTTCCCGCTTGTCCGCCGGAATGCCGGGGCCGTCATCCTCCACCACGACCGTAAGCCATCCGTGCGAACGCAGCGCGCGAATCTGGATCGTGTTCGCGTAGCGCGTCGCATTGGTGACGAGGTTCAGCACCGCGCGCTTGAACGCGTTGCGGCGCAGCGCCACGATCAGCGGATTCTGCCGCACGTCGAGCCGAAGCGTCTTGCCAGGCTCTTCCACCGCCGCCTGCAATTCTTCGAGAATGCTGCGGACATCGACGCGTCGGATCTTCTCGCCCGCGGCACCCTTCGCGAAGGCCATGTAGTCTTCAAGCATCTGCTGCATCTCGTCGACGTCGCGCTTCAGCGCTTCGATCTGCGGTGCGCGCATCATCGCAAGCTGGAGACGGAAGCGGGTGAGGATCGTGCGCAGATCGTGGCTCACGCCCGCGAGCATTATGGTACGCTGTTCGACATGGCGCTCGATGCGGTCGCGCATGTCGAGAAAAGCTTGCGCCGCAAGCCGCACCTCGCGCGCGCCGCGAACCCGGAAATCCGGTGGCGCGGGGCGTCCACGCCCGAAGCGGTCGGCGGCGTCGGCCAGCGCCAGGATCGGGCGGATCTGGTTCCTCAGGAACAGGATGGCGACGATGAGCAGGATCGTCGCCGAGGTCACCATCCACACGATGAAGAAATGCGTGTTCGACGGGATGAGTTGCGCGCGCTGGGCAAGCACCCGCATCACCGCACCGTCAAGCTTGATGCGTACTTCGATGTAGTTCGACGAGCCGACCGTGTCGATCCAGTATGGCCTGTTGATGCGGCGGCTGATTTCGCCCGAAAGGTAGCGGTCGAGAAAGCCGAAGAATGGCTTCGACCGTGTAACCGGCAGTTGATCGCCGGGAAGGAAGCGGACCGAAAGCGAGAGATTTTCGCGCGCAAGACGGGAAAGGCGGTCGAGATCGTCCGGGGTTTTCGCCGTCATCGCCTCGTAGGTATCGGCGAGCATCGCGATATCCTGCGCGGTTGCGACGGACAGGCGGCGCGTCACGACCTGCCAATGCCGGTCGAGGAAGACGAAGGCGAGGATCGATTGAAGGATGACGATCGGCGCGATGATGATGATGAGCGCGCGCGTATAGAGGCCCTTCGGCGCGAGCGAGCCGAGAACGGAAAACACGCGCGAAAGGAATGACGCGCGCGCCAGAGGCTCGCCTTCCTGCACCACGGAGGGCGTGACGGTGGCGGCTGTGCCGCTTGCCTTATCGGTCAGGTCCAGCGAAATGGCCCGCACCCCTCTGTTTGGCGCCGTCCGGCGTGAGGCGGTCTGCGCGCAGCAAACCGCATACGGCCTCAGTCCAGATAGAGAATATAGCCCTTGCCCCGCACCGTATGGAGGTAGGCGGGGTTTGCCGGGTCGGTCTCGATCTTCTGACGAAGCCGGTTGATCTGCACGTCGACGGCGCGCTCGTTCTCATACTCGCCAAGCCTCGCGAGATCCTCGCGCGAAACGAGTTCTCCGCCGGCCAGCGCAAATTCGCGCAGCACCTCCCGCTCGCGGTCCGTGAGCCGGATCGGCTCGTCGCCGCGCTTCAACTCGTTTTTCTTGAGGTCGAACACGAAAGGCCCGAAGCGCACCTCTCCATGCTTCGTCTTGGGCGAAGCGTGGCGGCGCAGGATGTTCTGCAGGCGCAGGAGAAGTTCGCGCGGCTCGAAGGGCTTCGCCACATAGTCGTCCACGCCGAGTTCCAGGCCGCGCACGCGGTGCTCCGGCTCCGAGCGCGCGGTCAGCATCAGGATGGCGACGTCGGATTCCGTCCTCAACCACTCGGCGATGTCGAAACCGCTCTCACCCGGCATCATGACGTCGAGGATGAGGCAGTCGAACGCGATGCTACGAAGCTTCGCGCGCGCGACAGCGCCGTCGCTGGCCTGCGTCACGCGAAACCCGTTCTGACGGAGATATCCCGCGAGCAGATCGCGAATGCGCTCGTCGTCATCGACAACGAGAATGTGCGGAGCGTCGTCGGAAAGCGGGGGCGCGTCCATCTCGGACGCCGACACGTCGGACGCTGTCACGGAAGTCATGGGCAGGCGGGCCTCATTCTTTGCAAGAGCTTGACGATAAGTGATGATAACTTTTGACTGGACGCAAGCGATATTGAAGCGCTTTATTTCATCCACTTCGGCATTTCCGAGGCTGGATTCGTGTGCGTTGCGCACCGATTTTCGACGAACAAGACCAAGAACGAATGGAGACTTACGATGGCTGGCCCAGCCCCTATTCCTTATGACCAACGCGACGGTTTCATTTGGATGGACGGCGGCCTCGTACCGTGGCGCGATGCGAAGGTTCACGTCCTGACGCATGCACTCCATTACGGCAGCGGCGTGTTCGAAGGCGCGCGCATCTATGAAGGCGAGGTTTTCGCCTCCCGGCGCCACTCCGAACGGCTTCGCGCGTCGGCTGAAATCCTCGGCTTCGAGGTTCCCTATTCGGCCGAGCAGCTCGATCAGGCGTATCGCGACGTGATCAAGGCGCAGAAGCTCGACGAAGGCTACATCCGTCCGATCGCATGGCGCGGCCCGGAAGAGATGGGCGTCGCTGCCAAGCACTCCAAGATCCACGTCGCCGTCGCGGTCTGGGACTGGGGCTCATACTTCCCGATGGAGGAGCGGCTGAAGGGCATCCGCCTTTGTTTCGCGCAATACCACCGGCCCGATCCGGCCACCGCCCCTTCCACCGCGAAGGCCGCCGGGCTTTACATGATCTGCACCATCGAGAAGCATCGCTCGATGGACCTCGGCTATAACGACGCGCTGATGCTCGACTGGCGCGGCTACGTCGCCGAGGCCACGGGCGCAAACGTCTTCTTCGTGAAGGATGGCGAGATCCACACGCCGAACGCCGACTGCTTCCTGAACGGCATCACGCGCCAGACCCTCATCGCGCTGGCGAAGGCGCGCGGCATCACGGTGCATGAGCGCCGGATCCAACCGGAGGAGATGGCGGGTTTCGAGCAGTGCTTCCTGACCGGTTCGGCCGCGGAAGTGACGCCCGTCTCGGAAATCGGCGAATATCGCTTTACCGTCGGCGAGATCACGAAATCGCTGATGGAAGAATACAGCGCGCTTGCGCGGCCCAGCACCCGGCCGGACAGGCTGCGCCATCTGGCGGTGTGACGACGGCAAAGACGACGCGATGGCCGGGGCTTCCCGGCCATTTTCATGTCGAGCGCTTGCTTTCGCAGCCGCCCGACTTCCAGCAGACTGCCAGCCCGGGCACCCACGCCAGACCAGTGTCCGCTGACATATTTCCCCGCGCAAAACGCGAACCGCCATGCTCACGGCAATTTTCTGCGCTCCTTCGCCCTTTGGCAGACGCGGCGCGGGGTGCGGCTAGCGGTGTGTGACCGCGAAGCTTGCATACCGGCTCGCGGCCTTTTCGTGGAGATGGAATGGCGCGCGAAGACAAGATCAATACCGCGATGGTGCTGGCTGCGGGCTTCGGAACGCGCATGCGGCCCATCACCGACACGATCCCGAAGCCGCTCGTCCGCCTGGACGGGCGCGCGCTGATCGATCACGCGCTCGACCGGCTGGCGGAGGCGGGAGTCACCCGCTCCGTGGTGAACGTGCATTATCTCGCGGACCTGATCGAAACTCATCTCCAGGGGCGACTCACGCCGGAGATCGTCGTTTCCGACGAACGCGACGCCGTACTTGAAACCGGTGGCGGCGTCGCAAGGGCCTTGCCGCTTCTGGGCCCGCATCCCTTCATGGTGCACAATTCCGACAGCGTCTGGAAAGACGGCGGGCGCTCGAACGTTGCCGCGCTGACCGCCGCGTGGGAGCCGCATCGCATGGACGTGCTTCTCCTGCTCGCGCGACGCGACCGGAGCCTTGGCTATGACGGGCGCGGCGATTACACTCTGGGCGAGGATGGCCGCCTCGCGCGGCGCCCTTCCGAGGGCGGCGCGGCGCATGTCTATGCGGGCGTGTCGATCCTCGACCCGGCGCTGTTCGACGGTATCGCCGATCGGGCGTTCTCCTTGAACCGAATCTTCGACAAGGCTATGGCTCAAGGTCGATTGTTCGGGGTGGAACTGGATGGAACGTGGATGCATGTCGGCACGCCTGAAGCCCTGGCGGATGCGGAACGGTTCCTGAATGAGGGACGGCGGCGCACAGCTTGAACTTGGGTTTTCGGCCGCGCGCGCCGCTGCCGCCCCTGTCTTCACCTGTCCGCCGCACCGCCCGTTTCTGCCCGCGCTCGCCGCCGCGATCCTGGACGGCGCGTTTTTCGGCGAAGGCGAGCCCGAGCCGCACGACCTCCCCGCGCTGAATGTCTATGTGCCGTCGCAAGCCGCCGTCACGCCGCTGAAGCTCGCGCTCCTCGACCTGAGCCCCTGCGGTGCAACCTTCCT
Organism: Rhodomicrobium lacus; assembly: GCF_003992725.1. NCBI lineage: Bacteria > Pseudomonadati > Pseudomonadota > Alphaproteobacteria > Hyphomicrobiales > Hyphomicrobiaceae > Rhodomicrobium > Rhodomicrobium lacus. The sequence continues at coordinate 218,084 of NZ_RZNF01000012.1, forward strand.
TCCGCGCATCCGAGTGCTGGGCGACGCCGATCCGCTCGACATGTTCGCGGCCTACGCCCCACATATGGACCCAGGGGCCGCGCTCGCCCTCCTCCGCGAGGCGCTGGACGTGCCGAAACCTGTCGGGGATATCGAACGCCGCGTCCATGTGAGCGCTGCGGCGATGAGGGCCGCGCGAGACATCCACAGCACGCGGATGGAGCTTGGCGAGCAACTTTTCTCTGCCGTGACGGCGGCGAGCGCGGCGAAGATCGCGGCGGACATAGCAAGCCTCATCGACGATGCTCACCGCGAACGGGCCGACCTCTCGAAAATCGACCGGCTCGACAGGGGCCACGCTTCCGGCAGCGAGCAGATCTCGCTGCAGATCCTGCGCGCCGTGCGCAGGGCTTGGGATGCGCACAAGAAGCGCAGCCGCCGTCTCGACCGCGAAGAACGGCGCAATCGCCTCATGGCGCTTGAGGCGGCGTTCATCCGAGCGAGCAGCGCGCCGGTGATCGTCGCCGGGTCGACCGGCAGCGTCGCCGCGACCATGGGACTGATGGAGGCGCTTGTCGGGCGCGCGCGCTCGGCCGTCATTCTGCACGACCTCGACCGCGCGCTCGATGACGCATCGTGGCAGACCATCTCACAGCACCCGGAGCATCCGCAGCACGGCCTGTGGCAGTTGCTCGCGCGACTTGGCGTCGACCGCGACGGTGTGCGCGAGATCGAAACCGCGCGCGCTCTGCCCGCTGGCGGCGATCCGATCCGCGCGGCGTTCCTCAGCGAGGCCCTGCGGCCCGCCTCCGCGACGGCGAGATGGGCGGAATATGTGGCAGCCCGGAAGACCGAGGCAGGCCGCGCCGACGCTGGCGCAGAGGCAACCGGCCGCGAGGTCTCCTCCGACGTTTCCTTGCATGCCGCGCCGCGCGGCACGCTCGCGCCGGGGCTGACGCTCGTCGAAGCCGAAACGAGTCAGGAAGAAGCGGCGGTCGTCGCGCTGATCCTTCGCGCCGCGCTCGAAGATGAAGCTGCGCATGTCGCGCTCGTCACGCCCGACGACGCGCTGAGGGCTCGCGTCCGCCATGCCCTTGCGGGGTGGGGAATGGCAAGCGAACCACCCACCGCGCCGCGCCATGCTTTCGCCCTGCGCGTGGCGGCCGCCGTGTCAAGCGGCAAGCCCGAGGATTTCACGGCGCTGCTCAGGCTCGCGCATGGCGCGAACCGCGCCCGTTTTCTTCGCCTCGCCGAACTCGTTGATCTCGGCGCGGCGCGGCAAATGTGGCGCCCGGCCACCATGGACGGCATTCCGGCGGCGCTTGCCCGCGCGCAGCACGCCGTTGCGAGCGGCGAAGCCCGGCACCCGGCCATGCGCAGGATCGGCGCCGAGGAATGGGAAGCCGCGCGGCTTCTCGCGGGCGACGTGCTCGATGCGCTGTCGCCGCTGACCGCGAACGCCGCGGACCCGGCACCGGAGCACGGCGACACCTCCCCCCTTCCCTTCTTCCGCTGGGTGAGCGTGCATGACGAAGCGCTGGGGCGTCTCGCCGCTATCGGCCTCGTGTGCGATGAGGGCGGAGAGAGATCTTCGCTTGCCGACGTGTTTGCCGTCGACGTGCCGACCCTCGCGCTCGACATAAAGGAATATGCCGCCTTTTTCGCCGAACTGGCGCGGACGGAACCGACATCCGACGCGCATAGTCCGCATCCCCGCCTGTTGCTCCTGAGCCCTCTCGACGCGCGCCTTCTTGCTGCCGACGTCGTCGTGCTCGGCGGGCTGAACGAGGGCGTTTGGCCGCAGACGCCGGGGCCGAGCCCTTGGCTGAACCGGCAGGACCGGGCTATCGTGGGCCTCTCGCCCGAGGAACGCCGCATCGGGCAGGCCGCGCATGATTTCGCCTCGCTCGCCGCCGCCGCACCGCGCGTCGTGCTCACCCGCGCCAAGAAGGCGAACGGCAGCCTTGCACGCCCCAGCCGCTGGATCGCGCGCATCGCCACGCTCGCGCGCGGCGTGGGCCGGTTCGCGGAGATCGACACCGGCGCGGCATGGCTCGAATTGGCGCGGGCGCGCCGCGCTCCTGCGGCGGTTACGCCCGTCGCGCCGCCGGAACCGCGTCCGCCGCTCTCCGCTCGCCCGCGCCGCCTCTCCGTCACCGCCATCGAGACGTGGTTCGCGAACCCCTATGCGGTCTATGCGCGTTCCATCCTCGGGCTCGAACCGCTGCGCCGCATCGGCGAGACCCACGACGCCCGCGACAAAGGCACGCTCTATCACGCGGCGCTCAACCGCTTTTTCGAGGCCTGTCCCGACCGCATGCCGGACGATGCGGCGGCACGCCTCGTCGCATGCCTCGACCGCGCGGCTGAGGAACTTGGCTTCGACCTCGACTCCGCGCCGTTCTGGCGTCCACGCTTCGCCCGCTTCGCCGACTGGTTCGCGGCGACGGAAGCGCAAAGGCGAAAGGGCCTGCGGCTCCTGAAGAGCGAGGTCGGCGGCAACGTGAAGCTAACGGCAGAGGGAGCGGCGGGACCGTTTGAAGTGACGGCGCGAGCGGATCGCATCGACCTTGGCGAGGATGGTTCGCTGCGGATCTTCGACTTCAAGACCAGCGCGAATGCGGCAACCACATCCGCGCGGAGAGGCGCGCCTCAGCTCGCGCTGGAAGGCATGCTCGCCATCGAAGGCGCGTTCGCTGGACTGCCCGCGAACAGCGCGCCCGACCTCTGCTATATCGTGGCGTCGGGCGGAGAGCCACCGGGCGACATCGTCACGCTGAAGATGCCGTGCGGGGAAGCCATCGCCGCCGCGAAGGCGGGGCTGCTCCTGCGCATCGCGCGCTTCGACGACGAGGCGACGCCTTACACCTATGAGGCCCGCGCGATCTTCCGCGACAAGGCCGACAACGACCCGTATGCGCATCTGGCGCGCGTCAAGGAATGGTCGGCGGCGGCCGGCGGTGAAGACAGTGGAGAGGAAGACGGAGGCGGCGGCGATGACTGACGCAATCCGCGAAGCCCGCCTCGCCGAGGCCAGTCGCAAGCAGCGGTCGGCCGCCGATCCTTTCGTTTCGGCTTGGGTGCGCGCGAATGCGGGAACCGGCAAAACGCACGTTCTCGTCCAGCGCATCCTGCGGCTTTGTCTCGCGGGCGCCGCGCCGCGCTCGATCCTTTGTCTGACCTTCACCAAGAACGCCGCCGCCGAGATGGAGGCGCGCGTGCTGAAGACGATGGGCGAATGGGCCACCGCCGATGCGCCCACGCTGGATGCGGCACTTTCGGCGCTGCTCGACCGGCCGGCCGAAGCTGACGAGCTGGACGCCGCGCGCACGCTGTTCGCGACTGTGACGGATGCGCCGGGCGGCCTGCCGATCATGACCATTCACAGCTTCTGCGAACGCCTGCTGCGCCGCTTCAGCTTCGAGGCCAACGTGCCGCCGGGCTTCAGCGTGATGACGGAGGAGGAGGCGCGCGACGCGCTGGCGGCTGCGAAGGCGGAAGCCTTCTCCGGGGCGAAAACCGGCGCGATGCGCGATGCGCTCACCACCGCGGTCGCCCATGCCGCCGAGGACGAATTCGGTCGCGTGCTGCAGGAGATGCTCGGCCATCGTCGCACGATCCGCTATCTTTTGAGCGTCGGGCCGGAAGGGGACCGCATAGCGCCGGTGGAAGCGCGGCTTCGGCGTATCTTCGGACTTGCGGCGAACGAAACCGCAGCCGGTCTCACCGATCGCGCGGCGGAGGTGCTGAGCGATGACGCGATCCGCGAGATCGTCGCCGTTTTTGCCGAGGGGGGGAAGACCGAGGCCGAGATCGCCGCGAGTTTGCGTCTGGCGATGGGCGCGCCGGACGCTGCATCCAGATGCGCCTGCATCAAAGTGGCGCTCGGGACGAAAAGCGGGGAGCCGAAAAAAAGGCTGGCCACCGCTCCGACCCAGCGCCGCGCGCCTGCCTTGTGCGAGCATCTTTCACGGGCTCAAGCCGTCTTCTTCGACCTCGACCGAAGGATCTGCGCCGCCAGGGTCGTCGCGGCGACGGCCGCGCTGTTTCGGCTCGCGGCGGCGATCTTCGATGCCTACGAGACCGAGAAGCGCGCGCTGGGCGCCGTGGATTTCGACGATCTCATCGAAAAGACGCTGGAGCTTCTCCGCCGCGACGACGCGGCTGAATGGGTGCTCTATCAGCTCGACGGCCGCATCGATCACGTCCTCGTCGACGAGGCGCAGGACACGAGCCCCGAGCAGTGGGCCATCGTCAACGCGCTGACCGCCGAGTTCTTCTCCGGCGAGAGCGCGCGCGCGAGCATGCCGACGTTGTTCGCGGTCGGCGACGAAAAGCAGTCGATCTACGGCTTTCAGGGCGCACGCCCGGAATTTCTGGCCGCTTTCGGCGAGGCTTACTCGGAGAAGGCGCGCATGACGCAGATGCCGTTCCGGACCGTGGGCCTCGACCTCTCGTTCAGGACACTCGCGCCGGTGCTTTCGGCGGTCGACCTCGTTTCCGCGGCGCTGGGCGATGGCTTGAGCACCGCGCCCATGCCGCACATCGCCAATCGCGACGACGATGGGGGCCTTGTTGAGCTTTGGCAGCCCGAACGCGGCGCCCGGCAAGACAAGGGCGATGTCTGGACGCCGGAAGGAGACGCGGCGGCCACCGCCAAACCGGCGGAAGCGCTTGCGGCGCGGATCGCGGCGAAGGTGCGCGCCTGGCTCGACGGCGGCGCCGCGCTCGGCCGCGCGGGCCGCCCCATCGAGCCGGGCGACATCCTGATCCTCCTGAAGAAGCGGCAGCCAATGGCGAGCCTGCTTCAGGCCGCGCTGAAACGCGAGGGTGTGCCCGTAGCGGGCGCGGACAGGATGTCGCTCGTGGACGACCTCGCGGTGATGGACCTGCTCGCGCTTGGCGATGCGCTGCTCCAGCCGGAAGACGACCTGGCCCTCGCGGCTGTGCTGAAAGGTCCGCTGTTCGGATTTTCCGACGACGACCTGTTCGCGTTGCGCCATCCGCCCGGAGGCTCACTTTGGACCGCGCTTGGCGTAAGCGGCGAGGCTGGCTTAGGTGCCCGCTTCACCGAAGCAGCCACACGAATCGCTTTATGGCGCGATCTGGCACACAGTCTTTCCCCGTTCGATTTCTACGCCCGCATCCTCGATCATCCGTTGCCTGCGGCGTCCGATCCTGGCGAGGGAAGCCGCTCAAGGAACGGCGGCGCGCGCATCGACGGCCTTGTCGACGGCCGCGTCGATGGCCGCTCGGTCTTCGGCGCAAGGCTCGGCGCGCAATGCTTCGATGCGATGGACGAGCTTTTGAACCTCGCTGAAAACTTCAGCGCGGCGGAGCGCGGAGGGCTCGCGGATTTCCTCTGTTTTGTGCGTCAGGGCGCGGCCGAGGTTAAGCGCGAGACGGATCAGGCGCCCCGGGAAGTGCGGATCATGACGGTTCACGGGGCAAAGGGCCTTGAGGCGCCGGTCGTCATCCTTGCCGATGCGTGCAGCACGAAGGCTGGACGGCAGCCACCCGTGCTGGCTCTTGAAGATCCCGCCGATGGCGTTCGCGTGCCCGTCTGGGCGATAAAGGGTTCGGGCGCGCTTTCGCCCGTCGCAAATGAAAAAAGCGAGCTTTCCGAAGCGTCGAGGCGAGAATCGGCGCGCCTTCTCTACGTAGCCATGACGCGAGCGCGCGACCGTCTCTGTATCGTGGGCACCCATACGGGCGAGACGCTGCCCGAAGGCTGCTGGTTCGACACGGTGAAGACGGCGCTTGAGCCGCACGCGGTCGATGGCGTCGACGATAGCGGCCGAGCGTTCTGGTGCTTCGGATCGGTATTGCCGGGCGTCGGCTTCGCCGGGCGAGACTTCGGCGGATCAAAGTTGACCGCCTTGCCCGACTGGGCTCGCAGGACGCCTTCCACGGGGCAGAGCCGCATGCTTCTCGCCGCGTCCGCGCTCGAAAGTGTTTGCGCCGCGCCGGGATCGCCTTCTGGCGATCCGTCCGCCAATTTTGATGGGGATGCTCTCGTTTCTCTCCCCGGCGCCTTCGCCGAGCCGGCGCTGGAACTCTTTGGATCGGAGTCGGCCACACCGCAAGACGCCATCCCGCGAGAGGTTGCACGGAACACCGGCCTTCTCGTTCACCGCCTTCTCGAAATCCTTCCCGGCCTGCCCGCAGATAGACGTTCCGAGGCTGGCCAGCTTATGGCGGCGGCGTTCCGCGACAGTCTTCCCGACAACCGCATCGAAGCCGCCCTGGCAAGTGTCGGGATGTTGCTTGCCATGCCCGGCCTTCGGCGATCCGGCGACCGGGTGCTCACGGAGGCCGGCATTGCCGTCGTGCTGCGAACAGAAGAACGGCAAGCCGCAATCCTTGGACAGTGCGACCGCATCTCGTTCGGCGGGCGCGACGTCGAGCTTCTGGACTACAAATCGGGCGCGCCATCGGACGGCAAGCAACTGCCTGCCGCTTACGTTGCGCAACTGACAGCCTATCGCCTGGCGCTCAGGCAGCTCTACCCCGCTGCGAACATCCGCGCGTCGCTTCTCAACACCCGCACCGCTTCGATCGTCGAAGCCGAGAAAAAGGCGCTCGATGCGTGTTTGGCGTCGTTGGCGCTTGGCGTGTCTCTGGGCGCGGATTGTGGCGACGCCCCCCGCATCCGCCGCCTTGGATCGACGGACATGGGCCCCTCGTTTGAAGACCGCAGTTGAGTCTTCCCGCAGCGCGCCCGACAGAAAGTTCGGGCGTTTTCCAACTTTCGGAAACGCAAGAAGGTTGAGGCGTCCGTTCGGATCGCGATGGTCGCGGGGCGGTCGGGCGGCCACGTCATCCCGAATAAGCCGGACAATGCGCGAAGGCCGATGAATGCGACGCGGCCCGAACGGACACTGCCTCAGGGCGCACTGGCCTCTCGACCGGGCGCGAAAAACAAAAACCCCCGCCGGAGCGAGGGTTTCTGTTCTTGAGCAATGGCAAAAAGATGCCGGCGGCAAGCGCCGGCATCTGTCTTTGAGTTACTGCGTCTTCACCGCACCGGAGGGACCCGCGAGCACGGGATAATCCTTCAGCTGGCTCACACCACGGAGAGGCTTGAAAGCACCCTGGTGGCAGGTCGAGCAGTTCGCCTTGGCGATGTCGCCAGCCGGGCCCTTGCGGCCTGGGACGTTCGCGTAAAGCGGCGTCAGCGGATTGATGTAGTTGTTGTTGATGTCCCGAACCAGACGAATGCCATACCAGGCAGTCACACGCTGCGGGGAGCTCGCTCCCCAGGATGCGAAGTCCTGAGTATTGTGGCAGTACGTGCAGTTCACGCCGAGCGCCTTCGAGAAGGAAATCATCAGCGCGTAGGTCCATTCCGCCTGCTTGAGCGACTGGCGGTTCGTCGTCGGCAGGGCGGTCGGACCCGTGACGCGGATCTGCTCGCTCTTCACGAGGAAGGGCGTGAACGGATCGAACGGCAGCGATGTCAGGCCGACGGCCGGAGAGCGCTGGTTCTGGCCGGCGAGATTGCCGAGCAGAGCCTTCGAGAACCGAGGTTCGACCGGGGTATACCAGACGTTCTTCGGGACCGGATTGCCGCGGTGGCAGGTGTAGCAGGTGACGCCCTGTCCCTTGATAGCAACGTGAGACTTCCATTTCGCGTTGATATCCTGGGTCATCTGGATCATGCGGCGAGAAACGATCTTGGTGTAGACGTTCTCGTCAGCAAAATCCGCTTCGTTGTGGCAGTACGCGCAGCCCTGCTCCGGCGCCACCCACTTGGTGATCGCCGTCATGAACCGCAGGAACTCGTTCGAGTCGAGATCGCCGAGAACCTTGACGTTCTGATACACGGCCGAAGCCTTCGTGCCAGCCGGATCGATTTTCTCTTCCGGCTCGGGGACAGCATGCAGCGCCTTCTGCTTCGGGCTGTCGATATCGCGGGAGTTGACGATGTGCACCAAGCCCGTACCGCGATACCCCCACTGCAGCCATTCAACGGTAGGACGCTGCAGCGTGTAATAGGCAAAGACAACCAGGAAGACCGCCAGTGCCGCGCCCGCAAGGGCAAGGGTCAGGATTCGTTGCTTGTAACTCATTTGGGAGCTCCCGGAAGAAGGGCCGGGTCAACGACGACGGGCAGAGTCTCGGGATAAACGGGCACGATACCGTGCTTGATGCCCCAGAGGTACCAGTTATCGACGACAGTTCCGGTCAGAAGGATACCGATAGCGCCAGTGGCCGGGCAGAGAACCGCAAACCACCAAGCCCAGCGATGGATCGATTCCATGGACGCATTGAAGCCCATGGTCCAGCGCCAGAAGAGACCTGCGCGCTCAAGCGCGGTGCCGCGATCGGTCGACTGTTCGATTTCGCGCTCACCGCCGAAACGGCTGACCGCGAGGATCGTGGCGCCGTGCATCCCGAAGAGAAGCGCGGAACCGTAAAGGAAGGCGATCGAGAGCATGTGGAACGGGTTGTAGTACAGGTTCCCGTAGCGGATCGAAAACGCCGTTGTCCAATCGAGATGCGGGAAAATGCCGAACGGAACCGCTTCACCCCAGGTGCCCATGAGGACGGGGCGGAAAAGACCGAGCGACAGCATCAGGAAGATCGCGGAAGCGAAAGCCCAGGCGATGTGCGTGCCCATGCCGAGCTGACGGGCGCGGAGGTAAGTACGAGCCCACCACAAGAGCACCGAAGCCGTCATGAAGAAGCCGGCCCAGAGCCACCAGCCGCCTTGATTCAACGGCGGGATTTTAAGCCCGTTCTCCGGTGCCGGCGGCTCAAGGGCGAGCCAAGGAAGCTGCTTCACGAACTGCGCGGGGCTCCAATCCACCGAGGCGGCCATGTTGAGACCGATGATCTCGATGGCGATGAACCCGAAGATGATCGAAGCGACGCCGGTCAAGCCGAGATAGATGGGGCCGATCTGCGCGTCACCGATGATGCCGAGCAGATAGACGTGGAACGGTTTGCCGGTGCGGCCATACTGGTCGCGATAGAGGGGCACGCCCAGATGGGCCGGTCCCTTAACTTGAACTTGCGTAAAGATATTTTGATATTCGGCCATGGTATGTTCCCCCCCTAGCGCCAGACTGGGATGTTGAACCACCAGTTCCACCACTCGGGCCAACCCTTGGTCCAGAAGGGTCCGCTCAGCAGGATGCAGAGGGCGCTAAAGAGAACCGCCATGATCGCTGTGAAAACACCGAGTCTATGAATGCCGATGGTGCCGACGGAATAACCCAGAAGATCGCGTGTGAAGGCGTTCTCGTGCTCGGGGGTCTTCACGACATCGCGGTCACCGGGATTGAGGGCCGAGAGAATGAGACCGCCGTGCATCGCGAGTAGGAGCGCCGTCAGGAAGAAGAACGAAATCGCGAGCATGTGGGCAGGGTTGTAGTGGAAGTGCAGATATTGATATCCGGTGTTGGATACCCAATCTAGGTGACTGAGGATGCCATAGGGAAAGCCAAAGCCCCAGGCGCCCAGGAGAACCGGACGGATGACGACAAGGGTGAGATACGCAAAGATCGCGACGCTGAAGACGATCGGCACGTGATACCCGATGCCCAGCTTGCGGCAGATTTCAACCTCGCGCAGCGCCCATGAGATGAACGCGCCGGTGGCACAGATCGTGATGAGCTGCCACAGACCGCCCTTTGCAAGGGGAGCCACACCCAAACCGTAACTGAGGTCTGGAGGAGCGATGTTGATTTTCCAGATATTGAGAGTATGCCCTTGGGCAGCCCCCCAAACGATCAAAGCCGTTCCAAGGATAGCAAAGAACAGCGTGGTGACCCCGAAAAATCCGACATAGAATGGGCCCACCCAGAAGTCGAAAAGGTCGCCCCCTACGAGGGTGCCACCTCGAACACGGTATTTTTTTTCATAACTGAGCAATGCCATCGCTCACCTCCAATTAGGAGGCGAGCCGCCGCTCGACCTCCCTTTGAAAAAGTCCCAAGAAAGCGGATGAGGCGCGACTATCCTCATCCGCCATTCTGTGTGGTCCCAACCGCTCAGCGAGCCGGAAGGGCGGAGTTCTGAGCAGCCGCAGCCGGAGCGGGAGTGTCGATCCAGTTGTAGCGGGTGGTGCTGAGGAGGATGAAGTGGATCAGGAGACCCAGGACAACCAGGAACGCGAACAGCGCGACCAGAACCCGGCGGGGATCAAAAAGAAGCCAAATGCGCCACATGTGATTTTCTCCTTATGAATTAGGCGAGATACTGGACGATGGTCAGGGCCGCGGTCTGCACGCCGTCGCCGAGGTCGGCGAGCGGGCGAGCCCAAGGACGCCAGTTCCAAGCAAGAACGTGAGCGATGATCGCAACGATGCTGAAGCCGATGAAGCTAGCAACAAAGATGCTGTGAAATTCCTTCGCCTCGCCTTCGGTCAGCCCGGTGAGCGAGACATCCCTTTCTTCTTGAGCCATAAGCTTGATCTCCGCTAAAGTGGACTCTTGCAGTTACCGCGCATTGCCCTCGCGGCCGGGTCGCCATGGCGTTCTCCGCCATGGAGTTCTTGTTGCCCGAATTCCGGGCGAAACCTTTTCCTATCGCATGAAAGCGAATGGAATACACGTATTGGCAGCCGCGCGGGCTTCAGCGAAGACGGATTTCCGCCGCGCGGCACCGCGTCGCGGGGAAACTGCACGCTTCACCAGCCCTGCCGCCAGAAAAAGCGGAAAAGTGGCGATAAACATCAGCCGAAACTCCTGCGCCTCCCGCGCCCGGATGCGGGCGTGCGTATGGCAGCCTTGAGCGGTCAGGGAAGACACGGTCTTCGTATCCTTCTCAGTCTTGCCCGATTCGAGATCCGCAGCCGTCATGCGGCCCTCCCATCGACAGCCAGTGCGCTCGTCTGGCCGAGGCGCGCCACTGTAACCCTCACTTCCCCCGCATCGCGCGCGGATTTCTCCGCTGCGTCCCTCAGCCGCTTTGCCGCCGAGATACGAACGAGCACCGGCTGCGCTTCGACGATTTCGTCGAAAAGTGCCTTGGCGTCCTCGTCCCAGGGGAGCTGGCGCACCAGGCGAGAAGGCGTCGCCTCGATCCGGTCCAGATCTTTCCCCAAGGGCAGAATATTGAAAAGTGCGTCGAACAATGCGTTGCAGACTTCCTGCACGAGGTAGGTAGCGCCAGCGTAGCCCATAAAGGGCGTTCCTGTATGGCGGCGAATGATCGCGCCCGGAAAAGAAGCGGGGATATACATCGAACGTCCGCCCGCTTCGGCCAGATACATGCGTTCGTTATACGAGCCGAACAGCACCAGCGGCGGCTTTTCGCGGATCAGTCGGCGCACTTCGTCGTTGTCGGTCTTCGCTCCCGTGCGCCGGGATACTGCGAAAGTACAAGGCAGACCCAGTTCATCCTCTAGGAAATGGCGGACGCCGCGCGCATATGTCTCGTTCGCAACGATGGCGAAGCTTGCCGTTCCGAAGAAGTCCTGCGTCACCGACCGCCAGAGATCCCAGAGCGGCTTGATGGTCGTCTGCTTCTCCCGCTCGATGAACGGTTCAGGATCGAGGCCGAGCGTCTCGCCGAGCGCGCGCAGGAACTTCGTCGTCGAGTGCAGCCCGATCGGCGCCTGCAGATAGGGCTTGTCGAGCGCCTCGCACAAGAGGCGGCCAAATTCGCGATAAAGGCAGATATTCGCATCGGCGTCGGCGAGGCGCGGAACGTCGTTGAGGTGCGTCCCCTGCGGGAAGACGAGGTTGACCTCGGCGCCGATCCCTTCCACCAGGCGGCGGATCTCGGCGAGGTCGGACGGCGTATTGAAGACGCCGTAGCTCGGCCCGATGATGTTCACGCTCGGCTTGGAGTCGGCCGCCTTCGGCCTCGCCTTGGCCTTCTTCTTGACGCCGTATTCCTTCCAGAGCCAGACGAGCGCACGGTCGGCGCTCTGCCACTGGTCTTCGTCGATCGTGCGCGGAAGGAAGCGCTGGATGTTCATGCCCTCGGGCGTGACACCGCCGCCGATCATCTCCGCGATGGAGCCCGTGACGACGACGCTCGGCATCCTGGGATCGAGAACCTTGTGGGCGCGTCTCATGGCGCCCTCGGTCCCGGTCTTGCCGAGTTCTTCCTCGGAAAGCCCCGTGACGACGATGGGAAGCTCGTGCGGGGGCAGCGCGTTGGTGTAATGCAGCACCGCCGTCACCGGCAGGTTTTCGCAGCCCACGGGGCCGTCGATGATGACCTGAAGCCCTTTGACGGCCGTGAAGACGTAAACCGCGCCCCAATAGCCGCCAGCCCTGTCGAGATCGGCGATCAGCATCCGATGGCCTCCTTCGGAAGATCGGTTGCCGACGATTTTTTCAACGGCAGTTCCTTGACCTTCGCGGGCTCTTTCGGAGCCTCATCGAACACACCGGCCTGGTAGCCCGTGCCGACGCTGCCGAAGAATGCCTTCATTTCCTCGAAGCGGGCCTTGCTGGCGATGGCCGCGTTGACCACCTGCGCGAGAGAGCCCGCGCCCGCGACGCCCATGAGCGGTCGCGCGGAAATGAGGTTGGTGAAATAGAGGCCGGGGATCGCATTCGCTTTCGCGTGCTGCACGACCGGCGTGGTGCCGATGGCGAGGTCGGGATGGAACTCGTCCACCGCAGCGATGTCCTGTTCGAGCGAGGCGCGGTATTGGACGCGAACACCCTTCGCTTCCAGCCATTCGCGGTCTGAGTCCGACCAGCGAGTCTTTGGGCAAGCCGTGCCGACATAGGGCACATCCGCGCCACTTTCGATCAGCAGGCGCGCAACCAGCAGCTCAGACCCTTCATAGCCGGAAACGACGATGCGGCCTTTTACCGGGGCTTTCGCGAGCGCGGTGCGGACGGCGGGCAGAATGCGGTTCAGCGCGGTGTCGACCTTGTCGCGCGCGATGCCGCAAAGCTCACCGATGGCTAGAAGCCACGCAGCCGTGCCGTCATACCCGACGGGCGCCGAGCCCGCGATCGAGCGGCCAGCCGCCTCGAATTCGCGGAACGACGCGGTGTAGAAGGGGTGGATCGCCGCGACGGCGGCGCAGTCGAGCGCGGAATAAAGTTCGCGCCACTCGCGCGTCGGCACGACCGGCCCGGCGGCGAGGCCGAGCGGCTCAAGCATCATGCCGATGGTGACGGGGTCGGCCGGAAACATCTCGCCGACGAGCGTGATGGTCGGCTTTTCGGAGCGTCCGCCGCGCGGCGCCTGCACGGGACCCGCTTCGGCCTCGCCGCGCGCATAGCGCAGCATCGCGCCGGAAAGCACGTCCTTCGCCTCCGCATGCGTCGGCACGCCGAAGCCCGGGACGTCGATGCCGACCACGCGAACGCCGTTGATCTCCTTCGGCAGGAGACGCAGCGGAACGCCGGAGGCGGACGGAACGCAGAGATTGGTGACGACGATAGCGTCGTACTGATCCGGGTCCGCGAGCTTGTGAACGGCCTCGCGGATGTCTTCGAAGAGCTTGCCGGTGACGAGCGTTTCCGAACTGAAGGGGACGTAGCCGACGGTGCGTTTCGCGCCGTAGAAATGAGAGGTGAAGGTCAGGCCGTAGACGCAGCAGGCGGAGCCGGAAAGAACGGTTGCCGTGCGCCGCATGCGAAGCCCGATGCGCAGCGACCCGAAGGCCGGACACATGGTCTGCGGCTGGTCGTGCGGCCCTTGCGGATAATCCTTCGCCAACTTCTCCAGAAGCTCGCTCTGGCCGGCGGCGGCGGCGGCCTTCTTCATTTCCGCGGCGCCCGCATGACAGCCGACGCCCGCGATACCGTCGACGCCCGCTTCAGTCTTGACGGCCGATGTCTCCGCAGCCGCGATCCGTCCGGCGTCGTCGTGAACGACTTCGCCGGCCGCGGCTTGTGAGGAATGGCGTTCAAGTGCTGTCATGGGAACTCGCAAAACTGCTTCAGGCTACGTCGTAGACGATTTCGAGGGAGGGCTTCTCGACGATCTCATGGCCGCGCATGTCGGCCTGCGATGCCGGTTCGAGCACGATTCCACGGCCCACCGCATCCCCTTTGAACAAATTCAGCAGACCGTCCTGCGAAAGGGGCTTCGGACGCACCGGCGGCGCTTCGGCCACGTTGGTGGCGAGCGTCTCGAAGGTCGGCCCCCAGGTGGTGCCGGGTATCGCCACGATCTGATAATTCGCGCTCTTGCGGCGCAGTTCTTCGTGCTGCGGAATCGCCGACAGGATCGGGATGCCGACCGCTTCGGCGAACGCCTGCGCTTCGCCCGTGCCGTCGTCCTTGTTGATGACGATACCGGCGACGCCCACATTGCCGCCGAGCTTGCGGAAATATTCCACAGCCGAGCAGACGTTGTTCGCCACGTAAAGCGACTGGAGGTCGTTCGAGCCGACGATGATCACCTTCTGGCACATGTCGCGCGCGATCGGCAGACCGAAGCCGCCGCACACCACGTCGCCCAGAAAGTCGAGCAGCACGTAGTCGAAGCCCCATTCGTGGAAGCCGAGCTTTTCCAGCGTCTCGAAGCCGTGGATGATGCCGCGACCGCCGCAGCCGCGCCCGACTTCCGGGCCGCCAAGTTCCATCGCGAAAACGCCGTCGCGCTTGAAGCAGACGTCCTCGATGCGCAGTTCCTCGCCGGCGGCCTTCTTCTTCGACGACGTCTCGATGATGGTCGGGGTGGCGCGTCCGCCGAACAGGAGCGACGTGGTGTCGCTCTTGGGGTCGCAGCCGATGAGAAGCACGCGTTTGCCCTGCTGGGCCATCATGTAGGAGAGGTTCGAGAGCGTGAAGCTCTTGCCGATGCCGCCCTTGCCGTAGATCGCGATGATCTGCGTTTCTTTCTTCGCCTCGCCCGAAGGCGGAGCGGCGGGTTCTTCATGGGCCTCGGCGCGAAGCTGCGCCGCTTGCCGTTCGAGGGCGTTGGCTTCGTTGGCGTCAAGGCTCATGCTAACGTTCTCCAATCTAATACCATCTTGAGACAGGCCGGATCTTCGAACGCCGTGCGATATGCGGCAGGCGCATTGTCGGCAGAAACGCGATGTGTGATCAGCCCGTCAAACGACAAAAGGCCGCTGTCCACGAGTTTCGACACGGACGCGATGTCGGCCTTCTGCCACTGTGCGGCGACCCTGAACCGCGCTTCCTTCATGAAGGCGGGCGGGAAGCTGAAGGAGAGCCGGTCGGCATAGAAACCGGCGAGGATGATTTCGCCGCCGGGCGCGAGCCGCGCCACCAGCGTGTCGATGATGCCTGAGTCTCCGCTCACGTCGCAGATGACCCGATAATCGCGGCGCGGATCCTGTTCGGGATCGAGCACCGTATATCCTTGCGCGCCATCGAAACGCGCCGGGTTCTTTTCCCAAACCGTCGGCGCCGGAGCACCGCTCGCGACCACGATCCGCGCGATGAGACGACCAAGAACGCCATGGCCGATGATGAGGTCGGCGGGAACGCCCTTGTCCGAGAACGCCGCGTGATGCGCGGTCGCCGAGAGCGCGAAAAGAATGCCCTGCTCGCCCAGGCTTTCGGCAATCGGAATGGCGCGTGCGCCCGGCATCACGATGCGTGACGCCGTGCCGCCGAAGAGCCCGCGAATTTCGCCGTAACAGTTTGCACCGGGAATGAAAACGCGCTCGCCGACCGCGATCCCGGCAGCCGGACCCGCCCATGAAATGCGGCCTACGGACTCGTAGCCCGGCACCAGCGGATAGCCCATGCCCGGAAAATGCGGCATGCGCCCGGTATAAAGAAGGCGTTCCGTGCCCGTGCTGATGCCGCTCCATTCGACGTCGACGACGACATCGGCATCCCCCGGAGATGGAAGCGCAAGCCGCCGCAGGCCGAGCTTTTCGGGCTCTTCCAGAACGACTGCGATCGTCTCGATTGGGAACTCTTGAAGGAGGGCCATTGCGCAACTAGTCTCTTCGGAAGCCGTGTCATCCTAGCTTGACCGACTTATATGTCAATTCAAACTTACACTCGTTCTAGATGTCAGAATGAGGCTTCCTAGATGTCAGAATGAGGCTTCGAGCACGCGAACGAGCAGGGGTTGATGAGTGCCGCGCCGCCTGACAGAGGTGAAACCGGCGCGCCGCAGCAGGTCGCGAAGCTGCGCTTCGGTGCGGGGTCTGCCGCGTCCCATTGCCATCAGATAGAAACTGAAATAGGCCGCGACCTTTTCAGCGCCACGCGTTCCCGCCATCGGTTCGGCCACCACCAGCACGCCGCCTTGCGGCAACGCGGCGCGGACGGATGTGAGGATTTTCAGCGCCGTGTCGTCGTCATGGTCGAGCAGCACGCGAACGAGCGTCACGACGTCCGCCCCCTTCGGCAATTCCTTCGTGAAATCGCCGCCCGCCGCTTTCGCCCGGTGAGCGAGGTTCGCCGCCTTGAATTTCGCATTGGCGAGATCGGCCACGGCGGGCACGTCGAACAGCACGAGGTCGAGGCCGGGCACGCGCCTTGCCGCCGCGCGCAGGAACGTGCCGTCGCCGCCGCCGACATCCATCAGGCAGCGATGGCGCCTGAAATCGTAGGCGTCGAGCACTTCCTCGGCGATGGCGGGCTGCGTCGCCGCCATCAGCGCCGTATAGGCTGAAACCGCGTCGAGATCCGCGCTCGTGTCGCCCTCGGCATAGGGCCAGTAGGAGGCGAGATGCGTGCCCCTGTCCGCCGTCGGCTCGCCCGCGCCATGCGCCTTCGCTTCGCCGCGCAGAAGCGCGACCGGATCGGTCAGATCGCGATAAACGAGGCCGTGATGCTCCACCATCGCGGTGAGGCCCGGACTCGCGAGTACCGCCGCGCCGAGCCGCCCGAGGCCATGACGCCCGCCGCTTCGCTCCTCCACGAGCCGCAGGGCGACCGCCGCCGTCAGAAGCCGCGCCGTGGCATCCTCGCCAAGCCCGAGCCGCCGCGCGATTTCGTCCCGCGCCAAAGGTCCGTCGCGCAGATGATCGAACAGGCCGAGCCGCACGCACGAAAGCAGCACCTGCGAATAGATGAAGCCGGAGCAGAGATCGAACAGCGCCCCCGCCTCGCGCCGCGCAATCGGGCGGGTCAGCGGAAATGTTTCGGCGAAGCGGATGAAGCGCGGGCTCGACAGCACCCGGTCGCGGAACGCAAACGCGCGATCCAGCAGCGCGGTAAAGTTGCTTCGTTTATCCAATTTTGCGATATTTCGAGAGAGAGTCACCGCGCGTGGCCTGTTCGTTCTGCTTTTTGTCCCAAGCCCTGCCGTCACTCTTGGACGGTCACCGGTCGGCGTGTCAACGCCGTTCTTGCGGGAGATACATTTGCCGGAGACTCGTGTCGTCATCGTCGGTGCGGGCATAGGCGGGCTGTCCGCCGCTGTCAGTCTCGCCGCAGAAGGTCTGGCCGTCACCGTTGTCGAGAAATTCGACAAGCCGGGCGGCAAGATGCGCGAAGTCGACGCAGGCGGAGTGGCCATCGACGCCGGTCCGACCGTCTTTACCATGCGCGACGTCTTCGAGGCGATTTTCGAAAAGGCGGGCGCCTCGCTTTCGGATTATCTCACCGTCACGCCCGCGGAAATCATTGCGCGCCACGCGTGGGAAGACGGAAGCACGCTCGACCTCTTCGCGGACGAAGGGCGCAGCTTCGACGCGATCGCGGGGTTCGCAGGGCTTGAGAACGCGAAAGGCTACCGCGCCTTCTGCCGTGAGGCAGCCGAAATCTATCACATCCTCGACCGCTCGTTCATCCGGGCGCAGAAGCCGAGCCTGCCGAAACTGATCTGGCGCGTCGGCCCCCTCGCCTTCTCCGATCTCTGGCGCATGAACCCTTACGAGACCTTCTGGAACGCCGTTTGCCGCCACATGAGCGATGCGCGGCTGCGCCAGCTTTTCGCGCGCTACTCCACCTACTGCGGTGCCTCGCCTTTCGCCTCGCCCGCGACGCTGATGCTCGTGGCGCATGTCGAGCAGCAGGGCGTGTGGCTCGTGAACGGCGGCATGCACAAGATCGCCCGCGCGCTCGAAGCGCTCGGGCGAAGGCTCGGCGTCGTCTACCGCTACGGCATGGAAGTGGCGGAAGTGACCGCCGAATTCGGCCGGGCTTCGGGCGTTCGCCTCGCGAGTGGCGAGCATGTCGCCGCCGAAGCCGTGGTGCTCAACGCCGACCCCTCTCCCGTCGCGGCGGGCCACCTGGGCCGCGATGCCGCGAACGCCACCCGCCGCGTTCCGCCTCGCCGACGTTCGCTGTCGGCGCTGACGCTCGCCTTTCAGGCGGACGTTTCGGGCTTGCCTCTGGCGCGGCATACTGTCTTCTTTCCAGCCGCACCTTATAGCTCGGAATTTGACGCTATATTCCGGCAGCGAAAACTTCCGGCCGCGCCAACTGTTTATCTGTGCGCGCAGGATCGCGACGGAAGCGGGGAGCGAAGCGGAAACGGCGCCGAACGCTTCCTGACCGTCGTCAACGCGCCTGCCCTTGTCAATGGTTCCGGCCTCAGCCTAGCGGAGATCGAAGAATGCGAGACGAAGACTTTCCGGCTGATGGAAACATGCGGCCTCACGCTTCGCCCGCTGCCGGGAGCGATGGTGAGAGCCGCGCCGCAGGATTTCGAGACGCTGCTGCCGGGGACGGGGGGCGCGATCTACGGCCGGGCCTCGCACGGGTGGATGGCTTCGTTCCAGAGACAGGGGACGCGCTCGGCGATGCCGGGCCTCTATTTCGCGGGGGGGAGCGTCCATCCGGGGCCGGGCATTCCGATGGCGGCGCTGTCTGGCGCTCTCGCATCGGAGGCGCTACTTTCGGACCTCGCTTTGCCGAGACTGTTGCGCCGAATGGCTACGCCTGGTGGTATGTCGATGCGTTCAGTTCAGACCATCGCTACGGACTGACGATCATCGCCTTCATCGGCAGCGTTTTCTCGCCGTATTATGCGAAGGAACGCCGCCGCGCGCTCATCGACCCAACGCAACATTGCTCCATCAATGTTGCGGTTTACGGGCGGGGCGCTGCGCGCTGGGCCATGACCGAACGATGCCGCCACGCGCTCGGCGCGACGCCTGAATTGCTGGCCATCGGACCGTCGAGCCTCTCGTGGGACGGAACGCGCCTCACCGTGAACATCGACGAGAAGGCTCCGGTGACGGGGCTTCCCGTGCGAGGCGTCGTCACGCTCGAACCCGAAATACGCAGCGATTTCGCCACCGACTTCGGCACGAGCGGCCGCCATCTGTGGGCGCCGATCGCACCGCGCGCCCGCGTGGAGGCGCGGTTCGACGCGCCCGCCGTATCATGGACCGGCACCGGCTATTTCGACACCAATCGCGGCGACGAGCCGCTGGAGGACGGTTTCTCTTACTGGAACTGGTCGCGCGCCGCCCTCTCGGACAGCGCGGTAATGCTCTATGAGGGCATCCGGCAGAACGGCGCGAGGTTCAACATGGGTGTCAGGATCGCGGCCGATGGAAGCGTCGGCCCGGTAGAGCTTCGCGAGCGTTGTGACCTTCCGCTGACGCGCTACTGGAAGATGCCGCGAGAAACCCGGATCGACGCAGGGCACACGGCGAACGTGCTTCAAACGCTCGAAGACACGCCGTTCTATTCGCGCTCCATGATCGCCACGCATCTTCTCGGCGAGCCCGCGCACGCAATGCACGAGAGCGTTTCCCTCGACAGGTTCCGCAAGCGCTGGGTTCAGTCGCTGCTCGGCTGGCGCATGCCGCGCGTCACGTTGCAGGGGAGTTCACGCGGCGTTTTTGGAGTGGGCCGCGATCAGGTCGAATAAAATCGGCCTGCACTGAATAATTGTGGAAACAAATCGCCGTCATTTGTTTCTACGATACGAATCGGGCTCACGATTCAATGTCCGAAACATATTGCTAGAGGCAATAAGACGATGGCGAAGAAACCAGCAGCTCCGAAACCAGCCGAGAAGCCGGCGACAGCCAAGGCCGCCGCCGCTCCGGCGAAGCCCGCTCCGAAGGCGAAGAAGGGCAAGTAAGCTCGGTTCCGATTTCGGTCGAAAGGCGGGGCGCGAGAAATCGCGCTCCGTTTCGTTTGAGGTTTCGGCCATCGTCGTCCCGCCGATTTTCCGCGAAACCGCAGCGCTCGGCATCAAGCCTCGCGGATGACGTTCCGCATCCTGCCGATACCCTCGATCTCCGTTTCCAGCACGTCGCCGGGCTTCAGCCACTCGGGCGGGGTGCGGCCCATGCCGACGCCGGACGGTGTGCCGGTGGAGATGACGTCGCCCGGCTGAAGCGTCATGCCCCGCGAAAGCTCCGCGATGATGCGCGGGATCTTGAAATACATGTCGCGCGTGTTTCCGTCCTGCTTCACGACCCCGTTGACGCGGGTCACGATCCGCACAGCGCTCGCGTCGAACTCGCCCGCGGGCACGATCCAGGGTCCCATCGGCGCGGTGCCGTCGAGGCTCTTGCCCTTGAGCCACTGACCGCCATGGCGGGTTTTCTGAAGATCGCGCGCGGATACGTCGTTGATGGCAGTGTAGCCGAACACGTAATCCAGCGCCTCGAACTCGGTAATGTTCTTGCCGCGCTTGCCGATCACGACGCCGAGTTCGGCCTCCCAGTCGATCTGGGCCGAAATTTCGGCATCGTAGGGGATCGGATCGAACGGCCCGTTCAGCGCCGCAACACCCTTCGAGAAGAACACCGGATGCTCGGGCAGCTTCTGGTTCGGATCGCGGAAGGCAGCGCCCTCGCTGAAGTGCTCCAGATAATTCCAGCCCACGCAAAAGATGTTGCCGTTCAGGCGCGGCAGCGGGGGAAGGACGCGCAAATCCGATACATTGAAACCGCCACGCGCCTCGATCGCCGCAAGCTCGCGCACTTCCGCCAGCGCTTCCGCGCCGCCCTCGATGAGCGCGCGCATGGATGTGCCGTCGAAACCGAGCGAGCGGCCTGCCTTGCGCGCCGCTTCGGCGACATCGGTCACGTGGCCGTCCGGTCGAACGATGCCGAGCCTCACGGCTCCGTTCTCATTCGCGAAGGTGAGCAGCCTCAATTTCGAATCGAGCGGCACCTCGATGTTGGTCATCTCTGTTTCTCCTCTCGTCCGGAGATTGGCGCGGCGGGTCCGCGCTATCGCTTCCAGACTTCGCGTATCGTCTGATTTTTCCTTGCACCCTCCATTTGGGGCCGAGCGGAAGCTCGTGCAATCGGGAACGAAAACGGTCGGGCCTACGCAAGACGCGCAAATTAGAGTATGTAAAGGTTCGGCTCGCCGGATTAGGGACAGCCCATGCGCGCCTTTCGTTTGCTGATGCTCCTCTTCGTTTTTCTGTGCCTCGTGCCAATTCTGGCATTGGTGGGCGCGGGAGCGGCAGCGCGTGTCGCCGGATGCGATCTCGATCCCGGGCAGCCGCTGCCCTGCCCGGTCGCTGGCGGCGACTATGGAGACGAGCTGTTTTCGGTGCTGAATTTCGGAATGCACACGGTCGAAGCGATCGCCGTCCTTGGCGCACTCATTGCAGTGTGGGTGATCGTGGAAATCGTGGCGGCTATCGGCCGTACCCCAAGAGGTCCGAGACCATCGGAACAGGACCGCGACAGCAAGGCCTCGCCGCGCCGATGGCGGAAAGGTGCCGCTCAGACCCCCGCCGCTTCGCGGAAGCGTGCACGCGGATCGTAGGGGTGCTTCTTCGCCCACTCCTGCATGAAGCGCTCAAGCTCGGGGTCTATCGCGGGCGGCAACATGATCTTCAGTGTGATGAGCTGATCGCCATGCGTGCCGGTACGCGCGTTTGTGACACCCTTGCCGCGAAGCCGCAGCACCTGACCGCTCGACGCGCCCTTCGGGATCGCGACCGTCACGCGCCCGCCGATGGTCGGAACCTCGACACGACTGCCAAGCACCGCCTCATGAAGCGAAACCGGCAGTTCCAGCGTGATGTTGTCGCCGTCGCGCGCAAACAGCGGATGGGGCTGTATCTTCAGTTCGATGAGCGCGTCGCCGGGCTCGCCGCGCCCGGCGCCCGGGCCCCCCTTGTGGCGAAGCCTGAGCGTCTGCCCGCTCTCGACACCCGCCGGCACCGTGATGTCGAGCGTCTCGTTATCGGGAAACTGCACGCGCTTCTTCACGCCGTTGACGGCTTCGAGAAAGCTGATTTCGAGGTTGTAGCGGTAGTCCATGCCGCGCATGGTGAAGGCGCCGGACGGTCCGCGTCTGCCGAACAGGTCGCCGAAGATGTCCGAGAAATCTCCGCCGCCCGCGCCGCCGTTCTGATAGCCGCCGAAGCCTTCGTATTCGCGTCCTCCGCCGCCCGCGCCGTAATCGCGGTAGAACTGGTGAGCGCGTTCATTGCCCATCGAGTCGATCTCGCCGGCGTCGTAACGCTTGCGTTTCTCCGGGCTCCCAAGCACGGCGAAGGCCGCCGACACGCGCTTGAACTTCTCCTCGGAGACCGGATCTCCCTTGTTCTGATCCGGATGCAGGTCCTTGGCGAGCTTGCGGTACGCCCGACGGATCTCGTCGTTCGTCGCGGTGCGCTTCAGCCCTAGAACAGCGTAAAGATCTTGATCCATGGAACGTCGGGTGCAGGAGTGTGTCAGCGTTGCGAACTATGCAAAGACCGTTACAGAGCGACGGGAGTCAAGCTTAACTTATCCCCGCCGGGGCCGTCCTCAACGCGGACGCGCATTATCCCCCGAACAACCCCCCGAAAAATGTCTGTTTCACATGTTTAGACACAACCACCTCCGGTTGCAACGCCATCTCGCGCGCGACGGAGCGCAGGCGCCGGCGTAATTGCTCGCCGTCGAGCGATTCGAGCTTCGTCGGCAAGGACAGCACAAGCTTGCCCTGCTCACAAAGAAGTGTCGTCTGCGGGAGCAGGCCCTTCATTCCCGCCGTCAGCGTATGGGCGAGGCGAACCGTTTGCCCGATGATCAGCGCGCGCTTCTGAAGCGGTCGCGGCAGAAGATGTGCAAGTTTCGGCATCAGCTCGCCTTGAAGCTTCCGCTCGTAGCGATGGTAGACGCACAGCGCAAGGAAGGCGCGGCCAGGGTGATCGATCCCCGCGAACGCCGATTGCGAGATGAGAACAGCGCTCTGCTCGCCCCGGTAATCGGGATGCGCGCGCCAGGAAATGTCCGACAGAAGGCAGGCCGCGTGGCGCAGGCGGCGCTCGTCCGCATGTTCGTGCTCGTTGGAACGCGCGAAGAGACCGTCCGTCCATTCGATCAGCTCGCGCCCGTGCTGGAGTGAGCGCGCGCGCATCGCCGCAACCGTTTCGCACGCCGAGAGCAGAGGATCTTCGGCGCGCTCCGCCTCGCTGAGAAGCCGGTAGATCGTGCCTTCGCGCACGCCGAACGCCGAGAAGATCACGTCGGAAGGCTGCATCTTGCGGATCAGCGAATTGAGCAGCAACGCGCCAAACGGCACCGTTTCCTCGCGTCCCGCCGACATGCCCGCGAGCCGCTTCAGCCCCGTCGGCGAGTTGTTGGCGTAGCGCGCGGTGATTTGCAGCGCCTTCCGTGCATCCATCTTGTAGCCGTGCACGGCGGAAAGCGGATAGTTCGTCTGGGCCATATGCAGCTTGGCGAGCGCACGCCACGTGCCGCCGATCGCATAGAAATTTTCGCCGCGCACATGGTTCAGCCACTCCACCGAGGCAAGCGCATCCTCGATGATGGGAATGGCTTCGGTCTTCTCGCCACGGGTTCTCTCGGCCAGCGACAAACTCCCGAGCGGCAGGGAAATCTTGTCGGACAGCGTTTCGCCATCGATGCGCACAAGCTCCATGCTCCCGCCGCCGAGGTCGCCGACGATGCCGCGCGGATTCACGAACCCCGCGCGAACGCCCGTGGCGGCAAGCTCCGCCTCTTCGGCGTTGCCGATCACGCGGATCGGGACGCCGCAGGCCTCCTCCGCCTTCGCGAGAAATTCCGGGCCGTCTTCAGCCCAGCGGACCGCTGCTGTCGCGAACGGATGAATGTCGCGCTCGCGAACGCCACAGATGTCGGCGAGCTTGCGGAAGCGCGCCAGCGAGGCGAGCGCGCTTGGCACCGTTTCGGGATTGAGGCGCTTCAGCTCGTTGAGATAGCGGCCGAGCCCGCACATCGCCTTTTCCTGAAAAAGGGGAGTTGGAGCGCGGGTGAGCCTTTCATACACGACAAGGCGGATGGAGTTCGAACCGATGTCGATGACGGCCACCGGGCGCGCGCCAGGCAACCGCCCACTTATCGAACCGAGCGTCGAATTATCCACAAATCATCCTCGTGCGCTGGGGCATGGGTTTGCTTGACATTGCTGCCCGCCTTCAAGCAGGCGCGTGCGCTTCACCCATGACACTTGTTGAAGCCCGTGAAGGCTGGAGTTTTACATTTGATCCGGCTGCCGCAGCCGGTGGCTCGATGTAAATTCTCTGCGTCAGGCATGCGGCGCCGATGCGACCGCGAAACGTCGCGGGAAATTCTGCTTGAGTGCGCCGCCGCGCCCGGAAAGGCTGGGATTGGTCATGAAATACTCATGCGCGCTGAAGGGTTCCTCGCCGGGCTTCAGATGAAAGCGCTGGGAGCTGCCATCGCTCTCGATTTTCCAGCTCTGGAGATTATCCTTCAGATTGGCGATCATGATCTGGTCGAGAACCTGTTCGTGGACGGTTGAATTCGTTATCGCGGTCATGGCCTCGACGCGCCGCTCAAGGTTGCGCGGCATCATGTCGGCGGAACTGATATACACATGCGCATCCTCGGATGGCAATCCGTGCCCTGCCCCGAAACAATAGATGCGTGAATGTTCCAGAAATCGTCCGATGATGCTTTTCGCGCGGATGTTTTCGGAAAGTCCGCGAATGCCGGGCTTGAGGCAGCAGATGCCGCGGATGACGAGGTCGACGGGTACGCCTGACAGACTCGCCTCATACAGCGCATCGATCACCTCGGGATCGACGAGCGCGTTGAGCTTCATCCAGATCGCGGCGGGGCGCCCAGCCTTGGCGTGAGCGATCTCGTTATGGATCTCCTCGATGATCCGAGCCTTGATGCCGTGGGGCGAGATATACATGCGTTCGAGGTTGTTCGGGCGGCTGTAGGTCGTCACGTAATTGAAGATGCGCGACACGTCACGGCCGACAGCCGGATCGGCCGTGAAATAGGACAGGTCCGTGTAGATCTTCGCCGTCGCCGGGTGATAATTGCCGGTGCCGATGTGGCAATAGGTGCGAAGCTCGCCGTTCTCCTTGCGCACAACCTGACCGAGCTTCGCATGCGTCTTGAGGTCGAGCTGGGTCAGGCCGTAGACCACGTGCACGCCCACCGCTTCGAGCTGCTTCGCCCATTCGAGGTTGTTCAATTCGTCGAAGCGGGCCGTCACCTCGATCATCACGGTCACGCTCTTGCCCGCCTCGCGCGCCTGCCGGAGCGCCTCCACGATGGGAGAGCGTTTCGACGTGCGGTAGAGCGTCCATTTGATGGCGACGACATCGGGATCGGATGCGGCCTGCCGCAGATATTGCAGCACCACGTCGAACGACTCGTACGGGTGATGAACGATGATGTCCTTGGCCGAGATGGCCGCGAAACAGTCATTGTCGAACTCGGCGATCCGTTCCGGAAAGCGGATTTCAAAGGGCTTGTAGAGCAGGTCCGGCCGATCGTTCACGATAAGTTGCGAGACGTCGGCGATGGCGAAAAGTCCATCGACCGGCACCACGTCGTCTCGCCCGATCTTGAGCCCGGCGATGATGAGTTCGCGCGCGGGCGCAGGCAACGACGCGCTCATTTCGAGCCTGATCACCTCGCCGAGCTGCCGCCGCACCAGCGCCTTGCGGAGCACCTTCTGAAGATCCTCGCTTTTTTCCTGAAACTCGATCTCGCTGTTCCGCAGCGGCCTGAAGAGGCCGACATGCCTGACCTTGAAGCCCGGCAACAGCGTGTGCGCGTAAAGCGCGATCAGCACTTCCATCGCGATGAAGCGGATCACGGGCTTGCCGCCCTCGCCTTCCGTCTGCGGCAGACGGATGAAGCGATCGAGACCGTTCGGGATCACGACAAGCGCATACATCAGGCGCGGTTCGCCCTCGAAATCCGAATCGCGGACGAGAGTGAGTTCCCGTGTGCATTCCAGCACGAGCACCAGTTCCTGACTCTGCACGTGCGGGAAAGGATGCGCGGCGTCCACCGCCACGGCACTCAGCGCCGAAAAAACCCGCCGCATGAAATAGATTTCGAGCCAATCCCGTTCCGCGTCGGAAATCGACGCCGCGGTGGCGATCTGGATGTTCTCCTGCTCCATCTCCTCGCGAAGCGCGTTCCAGCGCTCCTGCTGAATCGCGGAAAGCGGAACGACGGATTCGTTGATCTTGTCCACCTGCTGCTTCGGCGTCAGTCCGTCGGGCGAGACTTCAACGATCTCGGTCGCCGCCTGTTCGTGCAGCCCCGCCACGCGCACGCGATAGAACTCATCGAGGTTGGAGCCCGAAATCGCCAGAAACCGAACGCGCTCCAGAAGGGGGTTGCGGGTGTTCGCCGATTCCTCAAGGACGCGCTTGTTGAATGCGAGCCACGACAATTCCCTGTTGAAGAAGCGTTCCACGCCAAAGGCTTCTATTCTGTCCCGGTATGTGGGGGCAGGTTCGGCTTCGGCGATTTTCATTTCCATGATCTCCGTTTTGGCGTCCTTGTGACGCGTGAATTGCGCACTCAGAGCTTGGAAGCGCTTTGTGACATGACGAACACAAGACACCGAGGCAAAACGCCGGAAGGCACGTTTTGCTCGCAGCGGTCGATGGTGCGGACGTTCACGCGACGAACAAACTGATTTTGAAAAGATGACGCCGCGCCCGCACCGTCGCAAGAGCTTCTTCCGGCGGATTTGCTCGGGCAATCCGGAGACGCAAAGGCGTTGGCTCCCGCCGGCGCAGGGCGGTGCTGCGCGGCCTCCGGGGCGCGCGGCTTCAGATGCCGTCGTCCGGCTCGTCGTCCCCGCTGTCCGGTCCGCCCCCCGCCGCCTTCAGGACCTTGGCCGCGAAGCTGCGCGTGATCCGGCGGCGTTCGGCCAGCGCCGCCTTGTCGAGCAGAGACGCCACGGCATCCGCCGCCGCCATCGAGCGCTCGATGCGCTGGACGAGATAGGCAATCACGTCCGGGGCGATCTCGATGCCGCGATCGCTGAAATGCTTCAGAAGAAGCGCGGCCAGATGCTCCTCGTCCGGGGGCTGAATTTCGGCCGTTGGATAGGAGCGGATGCGCGAGCGCAGATCCGGCAGTGCGATCCGCCAGCTTCCGGGCGGCGTTCGCGCGGTCAGGAGAATGAATGAGCCGTGTTCGCGCGCCAGGTTCAGATGATGAAACAGCGCCGTCTCGGGCAGACCTGACGCGTCCACATCCTCCAGAACGAGCGGCTGCCAGGGCGCGGCCCAAATGTGACTTCCGAGAAGCGCGGGGTCGGCGAATGCCGCGTTCGCCCGCGCGCTCCAGATATGGGCGAGATATGTCTTGCCCGATTGCGGCGGGCCCCAGATGACGGCCGCAGGCGCGTGCCAGTCCGGCCATTGGCCGACGAGGCCGAAGGCGCGGCCGTTTCTGGCCGTCACGAAGAAGTCGCCCTCGTCATAGGCGAAACGCCGGGGCAGATCGAGCACGAGCTGGGATGACATCAACCGGCCTCAGCCGATGGCCGCTGTCTTGCGCGGCTTCGTGCCTTCGACCGCTTCCACTGCGGCGCTACCCTTTTGCTCGTCATAAATTTCGCTTTCCTGATATTTTCGGATCGCAAAGCGCACCAGCACGCCGATGACCGCCGCAAGCGGTACCGAGATCAGAAGGCCGGTGAAGCCGAGAAGATAACCCGACGCGACGAGCGCGAAAAGGAGCCATACCGGATGTAGCCGCACCTGATTTCCGACGATGTTCGGCGTCAGCACGTTGCCCTCGACGACTTGCCCGAAGATGAAAACTCCGACAACGAGCGCCACCATGGCGTAATCCGGCGCAAATTGAGCAAGCGCCACGCCGCCCGCGACCAGCAGCCCGCTCGTCGATCCGAGGTATGGCACGAAGCTGACGATGCCTGCGAAAAGGCCGATGAGGAGGCCGTAATTCAGCCCGATCAGGCCGAGCGTCACCATGTAGAACACCGACAGGATCGACAGGACGATGAACATCCCGCGCAGATAGCCGGAAATCGTGTCATCGACCTCGCCCGCAAGTTTGCGGATCGTCGGCGCGTCCCGCTTCGGAAGAAGGCTGTCGACGGACGCGAGCATCTTGTCCCAGTCGCGCAGCAGGAAGAACGTTACCACCGGCGTCAGAAAGAGAAGCGCGAGCGTGTTGAAGAAGGCGAGGCTGCTTTCCGCAAGGCTCCGCAGATAGCTGGCGACCACGCCAGCCACATCCTGTGCCTGCCCCTGCGCCGCGCCCGTACCCTCCTGTTGCTGAACCGTGCTCTGAATCGACTTGATATATTGCGGGTAATGCTCCCAGAGATAGGCGCGCGCGCGCTGATAATAGCCCGGCAGATCCTGCGCAAATTGCCGAAGCTGATCGACCAGCGGAGGAATGAGCAGCGCGAAGATCGCGACGAAGATCAAGATCAGCACCGCGATGATCGCAAACGCCGCCGCGCCGCGATGGACGCCGATGCGGTTAAGCCGATTGACCAGCGGATGAAACAGGTAGGCGAGCACGAACCCCGCCGCGAAGGGCATGAGCACGTCGGCGAACACCATGAGCCCCATCGTGCCGAGGGCGACGACCGCCACCCAGAACGTGGCATGCGGGGAGAGACGGATCGTATTGTCCATGCTGACGCTTTACTCCCTGAGCCTGATGGCTTTTCGCCTGGAATCCAAGCGATAGGTTTATTTATCGTCCGTTGAAGGCGCCGGCGCTGCCGCCTGTCGAAGCGAGGGCCGCTCGCATCAACGTTCGAGCCGCGGCAGAGTTTCCTTCGCTGCCTCAATGGCGCGGAAACGGAGCGGCGAACCGGCCCTGCTTGTGGGCGCGACTGTAGCGGCGCGCCCCAAAGAGGCAAGACATAAGGGGCAACACGGAGCACCTTGCGGCGACGACGCGTGGCTTTCATGCCCTCACGTTTTTGTCGCGCTATCCGAGAAGCGGCCAAAGAACCATCAGCAGCCCGGCCGTAGCCACTCCCCAGACGAGAGTGCGAATGTAGGGAACGCCGAAGGCATAAAGCGGCACGTAGGCGACGCGTCCCCAGAAATAGAGCTGCGCGCCGAGCGCGGTGGTGGCGCTTTCCCGCCCCGCGGCGTGTGCCACGAGCACCGCGGCGACGAACAGCGGCAGCGTCTCGTAAAGGTTCGCCTGCGCGCGGCCCAGCCGATCCGCTATCGGATTGAGCGGCGGCTGCCTTTCGTCCCGCGCGCCCATGTTCCATTTCGCGCCGTATTGCGCCGTCCGTGCGATGGAGAAAAGGCCGATCTGCACGATGGCCAGCACGACGGTCCACGCCAGCATCGTAAGTTCCGTGGTCATGCGATCTTTTCTCCAGCGAGGTTGTCGGCGATGGGGCGTCCGCCAACCGGACGGATCTATCGCGCGGCAACGAGGAAAGGTTCGAGGGCAGGAGCATCGCACGCATCGAGGGCCGAAAAAAGCCGCTCCCACTCCGCGGCACGGTCGTCCCAGCGGGCGAGCCCGCTCCCGGCTATGCACGCGCGATTGAGGCGAAGCCAGAGCGCGTCATCCGCGAGGACCTCGCTGGCATGCCGCGTGAAAGTCTCGGCGCTGCTGGCAAGAAAGCCGGTTTCGCCGTGGCGCACGCGCTCCTTCAGCGCGCCGATCCCGCATGTGACGAGCGGAACGCCCGAGGCCGTTGCCTCCGCGGCCGCAAGGCAAAAGGTTTCGTCGAGGTCGCCGGGGATGAGCATCACGCGCGCGGTCCTGAGTTCGGCCGCAAGCTCTGCCCGCGCGACGCCCCCGCGTATCTGCACGCCCGGTCCGGCACCGCCGATGCGCGCGGCGGCTTCATCAAGGCTCGACTGGGGGCAGAACACGTGCAATTCCGCATCGGGAACGGCCGCGCGAATACCGGGCCAGAGGCGCGCCACGAAATCGAGCCCGCGCGAGGGCCGCGAACAGAAGACGGCCTTCGCGGCGCGCGGCGTCGCGTCCGGCTCCGGCGCGAAGAATATCTGCGCCACGCCGTGGGCGATCTCCACGCGGCGGCGGTACGGCACGCGCCGGTCGAGCGTCGATGCGTGGTAGCCACCGAGCAGCACCGCCATCGGCCGATGCCAGAGGAGGGCGAGCGCATTACGCCGCTTGAGAAATTTGCGAAGCGTCGGCGGCGTATGCAGCCATGTCAGCTTGTGGCGCGCCTTGAAGCCCCAATAAAGCCGGTCCGAGTTGAGCGCGATGGCGACATCGACAGGCGGCAGATCTGAGCGGCTGTCGAGCGGTAGCCACGTCACGCCGCTCTCCACAGACGACGTCTTGAGGCGGTTCAGCGCGAAGACACGATGGCCGCGCCGCGCAAGCGCCTCCGCGAGATAAATCGCCGAGCTTTCGGTCCCGCCCAACGCGCCCGCGCGAAGCGAAGCGCCCGTATAGGCGGGATGCTTGTGGTTCGCATGCAGAATCGCGATCGTCGCCAAGGGATTGCTCGCCGAACTGTATCAACCGGCTCATACCAACCTATGGTTGCACATTCAAGCGTCTTACTGCGACGTCGTCGTAAATCCGTTGGATATCGCTGCCGCGGAGCCGCGAAGCGTGGACAGGCGCTGCGCCGACGCCTGAAGGTCCGCCAGCGCAAGCGTGCCGTTTCTCACGGCGTCGGCAATCGCGGCCGCCAGAGCCGCGCGCGTCGCCGCCGGGCTTTCCTTGCCGCCATCCACCACCAGCACGTCGCAGCCTTTGGCGAAGGAGGACACCGTTTCAGCGGCGCCCGCCGTCATCGTGAGAAGGCAGAAGCGAGGGCCCCGCACGAGGTTTTCATAGGCCGAAAGCGATGCCGTCTCATCGCCGATCGTCGCCGCGACCGGCGTGCCCGGATAGGCGACGAGGAGCGACTTCAGGGCGCGCACGGAAAGCTCGCTTTGATCCACCACCGGCACGGCAATAACGTTGGTGTCCTTGTGGCCCAGGATGAAAGTCTTGGCAAAAACGCCGGATTGCAACGGATTCGCGCCGAAGCTCGACGGGTCCGCCGCCGCCCCCGAAGGGCTGAGCGCCGGGCCGAAATTCAGGTTGAAGCCGAGATGCGCAAGGTTGAAACCGAGCGAGCGATAGGTGGAATAGGCGTACTCCGGATCGCCCCTGCCCGCTATGTCGCCAGGGGCTGGCCACGCCTCGAACTCCTTCAGTTGCGGCAGCGCGTCTTCCTTGCCGCCGATCTCACGGATCGCGAAGAAGGGCCGTTGAGCCGCGTTTCCCTGCCAAAGAAACTTCACGAGGTCGCGCAGCTGAGCCTTGGAAGCGATATTCTGCCGCGAGAACATCGCGCCTGCAATCTGGCCGGATTGCAGCATGGCGCGCATGGCTTTCGGACCGACATCGGCGGGAAGCGTGCCGGGAAAGCGAAGGAACAGCACCTTTCCCACCGCACGGTCGATCTCGGGGTCGATGGCGGGGCCAATCGGAAGCGGCGCTTCGATGGGCGCGGTCGCCGGAGCGACGGGCTTCGGCTTCTGCTGCGCCTCGGCGGTTCCGTTTGTGGCGGTGGGCCGCTTCGGTTTCGGCTGCGCTTCGCCGGCGTTGACAGGCGATGATTTCTGTTGCTGCTGCTGCGGTTTCTGCGGGGTGGTGGGCGTCGTCGTTGCCCAGCCCTCGCGGGGCTGACGCCGCAGGCGATCGAGTTCCTGCTTGAGCTTCCGCTGCGCTTCGGCGTCCGCATCGTCAGCGGATGCGCCATTGTTTTGCGCGGTTTTTACCCATTGTCGGCTATTGTCGCCGATGGTGCGCGCTTCGAGCGGTGCTTCCTTGGCGGACGCCACACCGCTATACTCCACCGCGCCGCTCCCCGCACAAGGTTTGGCGGCGATAAGGGCTAGGCCGAGAGCGAGTCCGCGCAGGATGGGAATGTTTCGATGCGCCATTGGCTCAAACGTCGCAGTGGTTTTCATTGTGTTAGCGGAATGCGCGAACAGGGTAAAGCAGGCTCTGCCGCCGTCCGGCGCGCGGGCGCGACCGTGGCTTTCGCCTCGATCCTAACCGCGGCAGTCTTGACTTTCGGTATCGCGGGGGTGGCAAGTGCCGCGCCCGACAAGACGGCGCTCAAGGCGCAGGAGGGAAGTTCGGCGCTCCTTCGCGGCCGCTACGACCTCGCCGTTACTGCCTATGACGAGGCGCTTCGCGAGGCGGGTCTACCGCCCGCTCGTCAGGCTACCATCCTTTCGGATCGCGGCGTCGCGAAATGGCGCCTGAAACAGCTTGAAGACGCCGCGGCCGACTTCACCAAGGCGGTTTCGCTCAACCCTGACTACGCGCTCGCCTGGAACAATCGCGGCAACGTCTTTCTGGAAATGAACCGGCCGGAGGACGCCTTCCGGGACTTCGACCGCGCGGTGGCGCTTTCGCCCGATTTCGGCGCGGCCTATGCGAACCGCGCCAATGCGAGCCAGAAGCTCAACCGCCAGGACGCCGCCGAAAAGGATTTCCGCAAGGCAATCGAACTGATGCCCGCAAGTTCCATTCCCCTGAACGGGTGCGGAAGGATCGCGGCTGGCTTCGGCCGCCTCTACACCGGGCTTCGCTATCTGAACCGCGCCATCGCGCTGAACGCGCAATTCGCCCCGGCCTACCAGAACCGGGCGGCGATCTACGCGGCGCTGAAGCGGAACGACGAGGCGGCGCAGGATCTCGACAAGGTGATCGCGCTCGCCCCGGACAACGCCGCGCTCTATGTGGCGCGGGGACAGGCCCACGCAAAGGAAAGGCGCTTCGCTCAGGCGTTTCGCGATTTCACCAAGGCCGTCGAAATCGCTCCGGACAACGTCCCGGCGCTGATCGGGCGTGCCTCGCAGAACCTCGAACGCAAGCGGGCCGACCTCGCGCTGGAAGACCTGAACCATGCGATCTCGCTGGACGCAAACGCCGCGGAAGCCTGGTTCTGGCGCGGTCAGGCGAAATATGGCACGGGCGACACGGACGGTGCGGACGCGGACTTGTCGAAGGCCATCGAACTTGCGCCCGCCCACGCCGACGCCTATCGCTTCCGGGGCAGCTACCGAGAGCGCGGCGGGCGCCGTGACGAAGCCATCGCCGATTACCGCAGGGCTCTCGAACTCGATCCGCTCAATCGCGACCTGCGCGACGGCTACAAGACGGCGAGCGGCGAGACGGCCGATGCCGTGGTGAAGCCTCTCGCGCCTGCCGTCGACGGCTGGGAGGTGTTCCGCTCTTCGGCCGGCCACTATACGGCGCTGAACGAACGCTATCCCAAATTGCCGGTGATCCTCGAAACGCAGGGCGACGCGCCGGCCGAGATCCTCGAATGGACGCCGCTGAAGGAAACGCTCGCGGGCATCGGCCTGTTGCGCTACCGGTCGGGCGAGAAAGGCGCACTCCCTCACGAATATGTCGCCATCATAGATCTTTCGCGCGCTCAGGTGGCGGGCATCGAGCCCTACATCACGGGTGAGGCAAAATCGAAATGGGCGTGGACGCAATATGGCGTCACGGTCACCGACACCGACGGACTTTCGAGCACCTACGACTTGAGGAAACCGAGGCAGGAGATGCCGCAGGCGGCCCGACGCGACGACAACCCGTGGACGACGGTCTTCGGTGGAGGAAGCGGCGGGGGCAACGGCGGGGCCCGGCGCGGCGGCTCCGGCATCTTCGGCTGGCTTTTCCGGTGATGTCGCTCGGGCCGGTAAAAATGGCAGCGGTGGCGTCAGCATTGGCGGCGGCAGGCTGCGCGGCCACCACCGCCGACAGTCTGCCTTCGCTCAAGGCCGATACATCGAGGCTCACCGTATCGGGGCTCTCGTCCGGCGGCTACATGGCCGGGCAGTTTCAGGTTGCTTTTTCTGAGCGCGTCAAAGGCGCCGGCATCGTGGCGGCCGGGCCGTTCGGATGCGCCATGAGCGCGGGCGCGAAGGCGATCCCCGTCTTCCCGGCGGCGCTCGCGCTGAACACGGCGCAGGCGCAGAACGGCTGCATGGCCGACTACCTTTCGTCGCTCGGCGTGCTCGACGCGAGCCGGCTGCTGGCGCAGGCGAAGAAGCTTGCGGACGCGGGCTCAATCGATCCGCTGTCGAATCTCAAGACGTCGAAGATCTACCTTTATTCGAGCGCGAACGACCGCACGGTTGCGCTCTCCGTGGTGAAGGCCGCGCGCGACTTTTATCTCGCGGCGGGGGTGCCCGAAGCGAACATCGATTTCGTCTCGGGCGGGGCTGGCGGCCATGCGTTTTCCACGGCAGGCGAGGGAAATGCGTGCGAGCTGTCCGAGCCGCCTTTCGTCAACAACTGCAACTACGATCAGGCCGGGGCGATCCTGCGTTTCCTCTATGGCGCCCTCGAACCGAAGGGCACGGCGGCGGAAGCGGATTTCGCGCTTTTCGACCAGCGCCGCTACGCTTCATCCGACGCAACGCTGGCGGATGAAGGCGTGGTCTATGTGCCGCCCGCCTGTCGCGGCGGTGGCTGCCGCGTGCATGTGCTGTTCCACGGCTGCAAGCAGACCCGCGCGCTCGTCGGCGACGCGGTGACGAAGAAGTCGGGCTTCACCGATTGGGCCGCGACGAACCGGCTGATCGTGCTTTTCCCGCAGGTCGAGGCGTCGGCCGCAAATCCCAACGCCTGCTGGGACTGGTGGGGCTACACCGGCCTCGATTTTCTCACGAAGAACGCCCCGCAGATGAAAGCCGTCGCAGCGATGGTGGAGGCGCTCGGCAAGTAGGCACCGGCGCGGCAGGCTGGCAGGCTAATCAGCTTGGCCCAGAAACGCGGCGATGGCTGGATTCTTCTTCAACTCCGCCAGTTCTTCCGGTGTCGGAAGCTGCGGCTTGTCGCGCTCGGCGTTCACCATGCACAGGAAGCCGAAAGGCTCGCCCGCGCTCGCGCGAAACTGGTGCCACGTCATCGGCGGGATGAAAACGAGATCCGGCGCGGCCACCTCGCGCACCTCCTCGCCGACGAGGCAAAGCCCGCGCCCGCGAAAGATCATCACGCCGTGCACATGGTCGTGCCGTTCGAAGGTGGAATGGCCGCCCGGCGCCATCTCAAAATAGCGAAGCTCGCAGGAAAGCTCGGGCCGCTGGAAAAGCACCTGCCGCGTGATCGCCCTGAACGGCGCGCTGCCTTCGTCCTTGTAGGCGAGAACGTCCACGCCATCCCAGCGGAAGGCGTCGTCGCCGAGGCGGGAGGGCGCCCCGGCCTCCTGTTTTGACGCGTTTTCTTCAAGCGAACCGGCGTCCGCCGCGCTTGAATATATCCTGGCGCTGCGAATGTTGGAGCGTTCGCGATCCGTCATGCCAGCGATCCCTCGAAATGGCGGACCACGCGCGCCTGAAACGCGGCGACCTCTTCCGTGATCCGCTCGCGTGCCGCGAGCAGGCTGCCGCCGATGAGGAACATCGTGTCCGCACCGTAGAAATCCAGAAGTTCGTCCACGCGCTGAAGCGTCATGCCGCCCGCCGGGCAGGGAAAACAGGGCTTGATATCCCCCCAAGGCCGGCGCGCGGCTTCCGCGATGGCGCGGCAGGTTTCGGGCGAATAGCTGAAGCGGCCGCCATAATTCGGGTAGATGGTGACATCTGCGCCGAATAGACGGAACAGCGTGCCGAGGAGGAAGGGCGGCGCGATGCGGGCCGCGCCCGCCATGGCAGGGTGCGCGATGAACGCGACATTCGGAAACAGGCGCGTCAGGCGATGGAAGTTCGACACGCCGATCAGCATCGGCTCGACGAGCACCGCCTCGCCCCCCTC
Organism: Rhodomicrobium lacus; assembly: GCF_003992725.1. NCBI lineage: Bacteria > Pseudomonadati > Pseudomonadota > Alphaproteobacteria > Hyphomicrobiales > Hyphomicrobiaceae > Rhodomicrobium > Rhodomicrobium lacus. The sequence continues at coordinate 253,825 of NZ_RZNF01000012.1, forward strand.
CGCCTCGACCTGCGCGATCTGGTCCGCCGCCTGATCGAAGCTGCCCGAAACATTCGGCGCATAGAGCGTGCGGTGGCCCGTCTTCGCATTCGTCTCGCGCACGGCGCTGGCGACCGCGCGCACACGGTCGGCGAAGGGACTGTAGATCTGATCGGCAAGGCCGTGATCGTCCTTGATGAAGTCGATGCCGCCCGCCGCGAGCCGCGCGGCAAGCGCACCGAGTTCGTCCGGCGCCAAGCCCTGCGGCTTCAACGCGGTACAGGTGAGCGCGCGGACGCCTGCGCCAGCCTTCTCGCGAAGCCCGCCGATGCCGACATTCGGCCCGCCGAACGCCCGCGCCATGGCTTCCGGGATCTCCGCGTCGACGAGCGTCACATCCGGCATGATCGAGCTGTTGCCGAACAGCATGTTGAGAAGCTGACCCGCCTCGTAACCCGTCGTGTCGACCGCGAGGCCGATCCGAACCTCGAACAGACCGGGCGCCGCCTCGCTTATGCCCTGCACCTCGCCGACGATGTCGCGGAGAACGCCCGCGTCGGCGATGGCGTCGAGCGGCATCTCCACGCTCTGCTCGACCGCGATCGCCGCCGCTCTCGCCTCGATCGACGCCGCTTCGCTACGGACCTGATAAGTAACGCTCAGTCGGGACATTCGCCTGGTGGTCCGCTTCCCACTTTCAACCGGTTACGGCCCCTTGCGAGCAAATGCAAAAATCGCAAGGACCGCTGATACGATCCCGATGGAGCCTCTGAATTTGACAGTCGAGCCAAAGTTCGCAGGAACAGGGGATCTAATGTCAAAAATCGCTCCACCGGCCTCAGCCTTATTGTTGCACGTTTCCTGACGCAAGCGCATGCAAAGACGATTGCTCTGACGACCTTATGGACAAGCAGAGCGGGCCGGGCTATCCGGCATCAGCCTTTTTCGAAAGCTCCGCTCATGCTTCGACGCCTCTACGAAAAGACAATGCGTCTCGCCGAAGGCCCGCGTGCGCTGCTCGCGCTCGTGCTGGTGTCCTTTGCCGAAAGCTCTTTCTTTCCGATTCCCCCCGATGCACTCCTCATCCCGATGGTGCTGGCGCAGCGCGAACGCGCGTTCAAGCTCGCGGCATGGTGCACGGTGGCATCGGTGATAGGCGGGATCGTCGGCTATGCCATCGGCGCGCTGCTGTATGACACGCTCGGCAAGTGGATCATCGACTTCTACGGCTACGGCCAGAACATGGATGCGTTCCGGGCCACCTATGCCGAGTGGGGTGCATGGATCATCCTTATCAAGGGGTTGACGCCGATCCCTTTCAAGCTCGTGACCATCGCGAGCGGCTTCGCAGGTTACGATTTCTGGCTGTTTGTCCTGCTTTCCTTCATCACCCGGGGCGTTCGCTTCTTCCTTGAAGCCACGTTGCTGCATATCTATGGCGAACCGATCCGCGATTTCCTCGAACGCCGCCTCGAAATGGTGACGGCAGGGTTCGCGGCGGTGATCGTCTCGGGGTTTCTCATTGTTCGATATGTCATATAACTCCGCAACAACTCCCGGCGAACGGGCATCCCTCGACGCACGGACCGCCGCTCTCGTGATCGCGGCCGTGAGCGTCATCTCGTTGACCGCCGCATGGTCCTTCGAACTCGCCGGCTACGCGCCCTGCCCGCTCTGTCTTGAAGAGCGCATCCCCTATTATGCCGGCATCCCCGGCGGCATCCTCGCCGCATGGTTCGCCACGCGCGCGCCCAGAGTTGCCGCGCTGATCCTTGCCGCGCTGATGATCGGCTTTCTCTATAACGCGGGGCTCAGCGTCTATCACGCGGGCGCAGAGTGGAAGCTCTGGCCGGGCCCCGACACCTGCGCGAGCGACGGCACGCTTAAGCCGGGAGCGCTGCTCCAAAGCCTGAGGAACAACGCCGTCGTGCGGTGCGACGAGGCGGCGCTCCGCATCTGGGGCGTGTCGCTGGCGGGCTACAACGTGCTGGTTTCAGGCGCGCTCGCGATCGTGGCGGCCTTCGGCATCTGGCGCAGCCGCTGACACCTGATCGACGGACTCCGGCGGCGGCCGCGCCTGACAAGGCCAGCCGCCCTGTCGATGCTTCGAACGTCGATTCGCGCCGACCCGATCGAATAATCCGATGATCGGGAGCGAGAGACGCAATGTCGCATGACGACGCGAGCGCCCTCACAAGCCGCTGAAACTGAATTGAAAAATACAAACGGTTGCGCCTGGGCTTTCGCGTCGTCGTTCGTCGGCACGGCGAAGAACGAAACGGGTTTATTTACTCATATACATTATCGGGTATAGTTTTATTCCATCAAGTTGAGATGCTGTAGACAACCCATCCAATATTTCGTGAGAACTAGGATGATTTTTGTCAAATCGCATAAAGCTCGCCATGGCAACATGGCGGCTTCAACTTGGTGATCACGTCAACATAGGAGGCTTCCCATGGACCCCGTGTGGATCTGGGTTGACATCATTGTTCTTTCGGCAGTTATTTCTGTGTTCCTTCTCAACATGAAGAGCGGGATCAAGTAGCTTCCGCTCCTCCTGCTGGCCAGCAAGCCGGATGTGCCATGAAACAATCTGGCGCACCCGGTCCATTCTTTTGAGCGAGAGAAGATAAGCACGCCATAGGGCGTGAGATTTTGCGTGTCCCACTGCGGCAGTCAGGCGAATAGTTGCGGGGCGCGCAGGTAGGGGCGAGCTTTCGAACCCTCCCCCGCAATTTGAATCGAAACAGGTTAGAGCCGGGCAGAGTCCCGAAGGCTTTCGCGGCGATACTGCTCTCGACTTAGAAGCAGGGGCAGTCACATGGCAGACTCCGACGTCGAAACCCGCATTCATGAGGAATCGGTCGAGCCGCGTCAGGGCCACGTCTTGTACAAGGCCATCCCGCAGGTCGTGGTTCTCGTCCTCACGCTCGTCGGCGTCGCCTATACGAGCATGACGAGACAGGCGCTCGTCGGCTATTGGGAGTTCCTTGCGCTTATCACAGGTCTCGTCTGTGTCATCAGCGGCTGGCCGCACGCGCGCACGCGCGCCGACCGCGTGCGCCTCGTATGGACGCAGGCGCTGCACTGGACCGCCTTTCTCGTGGCCATGAACCTGCTCCTCATCTCGGACGTGCAGCGCATGCTGAGCACCGATGCCACGGGGCTGGCGATCCTTCTGCTCCTTGCGCTTGGAACCTTCGTCGCGGGGGTCCATACGCTTTCGTGGCAAACCTGCGTGCTCGGCCTTGTCATGGCATTATCCGTGCCCGCCATCGCCTGGATCGAGGAATCGGCGCTCGTGCTCGTGTTCGTCCTGCTCATGCTGCTCGTCGTGGGCACGATCATCCTCATGACGGCACGCAGGGGCCGGTCGGGCGACGACCGTCTCGGCGAACCTCTGTAAGCGGATAACGCACCGAAAACTTCCTTTCGCAAAACCTGCGGGATAGAAGGCGCGCCCGATGCTGTTAGGATGGCAGCGGAAACGGGAAGGCACGCGCAATGGCATTCGTGAGACGGAACGCTGAATACGAGAGCTGGCTTCGCACGCAGTGCGATGTGGTCGACGTCGATCTCGACAAGAAGCACAAGCGCATGGCCGAGAGCCCGTTAAGGTTCCTGCGAGCGACCTATTTCCGTTACGCCCGAAAGGTCGAGAAGCTTTTGCCCGACCTCGCTGACGCGCCGCATGTGCTGGCCGTAGGTGACATTCACATCGAGAATTTCGGGACTTGGCGCGATGCCGAGGGGCGTCTCATCTGGGGCGTGAACGATTTCGATGAAGCGGCCGTGATGCCTTACACGTTCGATCTCGTGCGGCTTTGCGTGAGCGCCGGACTTTCGCCCGATCTCGGCGATCACGCGCATGCAGCCGACGCGATTCTTGCTGGCTACGAGCGTGGCCTCGCCGAACCGGCGCCGATGGTGCTCGATGGTGACGCCTCGTGGCTGCGCCCCTTCGTTTCCCCGACGGAGAAAACGCGCGCGGATTTCGCGGCGGAAATCGAAACGCTCCCGGATTTCGATCCGCCCGGCGAGGTCAAGGCCGGTTTTGCCGAAAGTTTCCCGGAAGGTGCCGTCATCGAAGGATATGCGCCGCGAGCGAAAGGCGGCGGCAGCCTCGGCCGCCCTCGCGTCATCGCAGTGGCGACGTGGCGGGGCGGGTCCATCGTGCGCGAGGCGAAAGCTCTCGTGCCGTCGGCGTGGGATTTCGCGCACAAGAAGGAAGGATGGCCACCGCGCTTTCGCGAACTGGCGGATGGACCTTTCCGCGCGCCCGATCCTTTCCTCGATATTCGCGGTCGCTTCCTGATACGCCGCATCGCCCCGGATTCGCGCAAGCTCGACTTTGGCGGCGAAATCCCGAAGCGCCTCCAGGGGTTGTTCCTTGAGGCGATGGGCCACGACATTGGCGCTGTTCACGCAGCGAGCGGCCGGAGCGAGGACATCGCCGCGCATCTGAAGGCGCGCTCCGCAGGTTGGCTCAGCGACGCCGCCATATCTGTGAGCGATCGCACGCTCAAGGATTTCAAGGCCTGGCAAACGGCGTACAAGCCGGAGCCTGCTCCGGTGAAGGCCACGAAACCGAAAAAATGACGAAGCACCCGAAGAAAGCCGATTTTCCCGTGAGCCAGGTGCGCCGCTATCTGGAGCCGGGGCCTATCGTGCTCGTTTCTTCAGCGTGGCAGGGGGGCAGGAACATCATGACGCTCGGCTGGCAGACGGTGATGGAGTTTTCGCCGTCGCTCGTCGGTCTCATGATCTCGGCGGGAAATCACAGCTTCGAGTTGATCCGGCAGTCGCGCGAATGCGTCATCAACCTGCCGACGACGGCGCTCACCGATATCGTGGTCGGCATCGGCAATACGTCCGGCGCCGACATCGACAAATTCACGCAGTTCGGCCTGACGGCGGAACCCGCGAGCGAGGTGGGCGCGCCGCTCATCGCCGAGTGCCACGCCTCTTTCGAGTGCCGCCTCCATGACGATGCGCTCGTCGACAGCTACAATTTTTTTATCTTCGAGGTTGTGAAGGCGCATGTCGCGCCGTCGCCAAAGCATCCGGAGACGCTGCATTATCTCGGCGGCGGCGAGTTCATGATTTCAGGCAAGATCATCTCCAGGCGGTCGCTGTTTCGCCCGGAAATGTTGTAGGTCGCCGCTTCGGGGAGCAAGCGGCGACCAGGCGGGGTCAGCTCTGTTCGATCTCGCCCGCGGCCCTGTCGAGCGCGGCGGTGATCGCCCGAACGGCCTCCGGCGAGAGCGCCCCCTTCGACAGACGAACCTGAACGGCTGCCCGGAGATTGTCCATGGCGCGGATCATCTCTGGCGCGGGCTCGCCGCCGAAGCGGGCGCGGGCTTCCGCAAGCCTCCCGCGAACCGCTGCGACCTCCTGAGCGCGGGCGGCGAGTTCGGCACGCCCTTGATCCGTCAGGCTGTAGAGCTTCTTCGCGCCCTGCGTTTCGCTGACGATCAGGCCGGTTTCTTCCAGCAGCGTCAATGTCGGATAGATAACGCCCGGGCTTGGCGTATAGGCGCCGTTGAAAGCGTCTTCGATGGCCTTGATGATCTCATAGCCATGGCGCGGCTGCTCGCCGATCAGGTCGAGAACGAGCCAGCGTAGATCGCCCTGTTCCAGCGCGCGGCCGTGACGTCCGCGCCTGCCCCCGAACGGGTGATCCCGCCAATCGCCGCCATGACGAGAACCGCCACGCCTGCCATGATGCCCGAACACTTCGTCACCTCCTTCGATATGTCTGTGCGCGGCTATATCATCGAACCAGCCCCCGCGCGAGCGCCAGCGTCCGGCGAAATCGCGTTCGCCCGTTTGCGTCTCTCCCTTGTGAGCGTCAAAACGGCCGCGCGCTCGTGCGAACCAGCTCCACTTCTGGTGATGGTCGCAGCCGCGTTCCCGGCGGCGTTCGCCGCTGTTGAGACGGTCTTCAACCCCATCGCTAAACGACATGTTTTCGTTCCTTCTTCGATATATCTTATTCATTCGCACTCTCATACGCCGATCTCAGCGCGACGGCAACAAAGATATATCTAAGATAGTCGAAAAACATCGGGGCAGGCGTGGAGCCGGTCGCCCGGCATGCAGGTTGGCCGCGCTCGCCTGCGCGTCAAACGCGATAATACTCCCGATACCAGCGCACGAAGCGCGGAATGCCGACCTCGATCGGCGTCGTGGGCCGGAACCCGGTCGCCGCCGCGAGCCGCTCGATGTCCGCATGTGTCTCGGCCACATCGCCGGGCTGCATCGGCAACAGGTTGCGGATCGCCTGCTTGCCCGTCGCCTGCTCGATGCAGGCCACGAAATCGGTGAGCGGCACCGGCTCGTTGTGGCCGATGTTATAGATCTCGAATGCGGGCTTGCCCGGCTGGGCGGCAGGCGCCGTATCCACAACGCGCAGCACGCCATCCACGATGTCGTCGACATAGGTGAAGTCGCGGGCATGATGGCCGTAATTGAAAAGGTCGATGGGCCGGCCTTCGAGAATGGCTTTCGTGAAGATCATCGGCGACATGTCCGGCCGTCCCCATGGGCCGTAGACGGTGAAGAAGCGCAAGCCGGTCATCGGCAGCCCGAAGAGATGGGCGTAGGCGTGGGCCATCGCCTCGCCCGCCTTCTTGGTCGCGCCGTAGAGGCTCGCGGGCGAATCGGTCTTGTCGACCTCGGCGAAGGGAAGTGTCGTGTTCAGCCCGTAAACGGAACTTGACGAGGCGAAGGCGAGGTGTTCCGGCCGATGCGCGCGGCACCCTTCGAGGATGTTCAGAAAGCCTGTAACGTTCGAGTCGATATAGGCTTGCGGGTTCTGCAGCGAATAGCGCACGCCCGCCTGCGCGGCGAGATGCACGACCCTGGCAGGCTTGAAGCGAGCAAACGTATCGCGCACGGCTCCGGCGTCGGCGAGATCCGCCTTCACGAAGCCGAACGCTCTCTTGTCCGCGAGGTGTTCCAGCCGGGCATGCTTGAGCGAGGGGTCGTAGTAAGTGTTGATATTGTCGAAGCCGACAACCTCCTCGCCACGGGCGAGCAAGGCTTTTGCGACGTGAAAGCCGATGAACCCCGCAGCGCCTGTTACCAGAATTGTCATGCTTCGACCTGGCTGTTTGCGATTGTCATTTGAGCCGGTATGGCCCAAATTCAGTGCAGGAGCAATTTCTTCCAATTGAAATGCAGATGACCGCGCGAATTTATAAACCGGCCAAAACCGCCATGCAGTCGGGTCTTGCGAAGGCCAAGGACTGGGTGCTCGACTACGAACCCGCGTCCCCTCGCGAGATCGAGCCTCTGATGGGCTGGACGAGTTCCAAAGACATGCTGAGCCAGGTGCGCCTGTTCTTCGAGACGAAAGAAGAGGCCGTGGAGTACGCGCAGAAGAACGCGATCCCCTATCGCGTGTTCGAGCCGAATCCGCGCGCTGCGATCAAGAAGTCCTACGCCGACAACTTCAAGTATGGGCGCATCGGCAGCTGGACCCACTGACCCAGCGCAAATCTGCGTTCAGACCGCCTCAGAAATCGAGCGGGATGATCGGCACCATGCTGCCTGCATCGAGCGCGGCGGCGCAAGGCGCATGCACGATGAGGCAATCGGCGGCGGCGAACACCGAAACAAGGGAGCTGTCCTGATCGCCAAGCGGCGTAACGGTGCCGCCCTCGCGGCGTGCCCGCATGTAATGTTGCCTTGGGCCGTTGGCGGCAAGGGCAGACGCGAGCGGCATTTCTTCGACAGCATGGTTTGGAACGCGGCCAAGCATACGGTCGAGCAGCGGCTTCAGGAAAAGCCGCGCACAAACGAGCGCCGCGACGGGGTTGCCGGGCAAGCTTAGCACGCGCTGGCTCCCGAGGCGCGCCGACATGAGCGGCTTTCCCGGCCGCATCGCCACGCGGATGATTTCCATCCTCGCGCCAGCCGCTTCGAGAACGCCTTGGACGAGATCGTGCGCGCCGACCGATGCCCCTCCTATGGTGACGAGAATGTCGGCGCCGCGCGCACCCGATATGCCGGTTGCGAGGCTTTCTCGTGTGTCTCGCGCGATGGCAAGGCACCTCGCTTTCCCGCCCCAGGCTTCGATCGCCGCAGAAAGCCCCGCCGGAACGGACGACACGATCTGTCCCGCGCGAAGCTCAGCGCCGGGCTCGGCAAGCTCGTCGCCGGTCGGCAATATGGCGACCACCGGTCTGCGGCGGACCAGCAGCGTGCCATGGTTCATCGCGGCGGCGAGCATCACCTTGCGGGCGTCGAGCATCTCGCCCGCGCCGAGCATCGTCTGGCCTTCGTCGAAATCATATCCGCGTCGGCGAATATTCGCCCCGGGCGGCGCCGGTTCGAGCACCGTCACGCCGCCGCCGGTTTCGCGCGCTGCCTCCTGAACGACCACGACATCGGCACCCGCCGGAAGAGGAGCGCCCGTGAAGATACGCACGGCCTGCCCTCGCCCAACCGTCCCCGCGAAGCCGTGCCCGGCGGCTGCCTCGCCGATCACGGCAAGGTGCGCGGGCGCGTTGGCGATGTCGGCGGCGCGAAGCGCGTAGCCGTCCATCGAAGAGGCGTCGAAAGGCGTCTGCGCGAGCTTCGCGACGAGGTCCGCAGCAAGAACGCGGCCTCGCGCTTCGCAGAGCGATACGGCTTCGGCGGCGACCGGGTCGACGTCGGCGAGAATTTTCGACAGCGCCTCATCAATGGAAACCGGTTGCGCCATGAGGTCTCCCGTTCGCGATTCGACACGTGGCGACACCACGCGCCCGTCCTATTTCGGCGCGCCCCACAAGGCCGACAAGAGCGGCTTACTCCATCGGCGAAGATATCGACACGGCGCTCTTTCGCGTTGTCCCCCCAGCGTCAAATCCCTGTGCGCAAGCTCCGGGCAGGCCCCGGACATCTTGACGCTGCCGGTCACGCCCCCCTACTTTCCGGGGGAATGAATCAGCGGCCTGCCGGGCCGCGCAACACCAAGAGGCTTTCCATGGCAACCACTGCCGTGTCCGACGCATCTTTCGAACAGGACGTTAAAAAGGCCGAGCTTCCCGTGCTCGTCGACTTCTGGGCGGAATGGTGCGGACCGTGCCGCACGGTCGGCCCGATCCTTGAGGAACTTTCCGAAGAGTTCGCTGGCCAGCTCAAGGTCGTGAAGCTCGACGTCGAGAGCAATCCGGGGATCGCGCAGGCCTACAACATTCGCGGCATCCCGGCGCTGCTCCTGTTCAAGGACGGCGAGGTGGCTGGCCAGCAGATCGGCGCGCTGCCGAAAGCGCAGCTTCGCGCGTGGATCTCGGGTGCCATCGCCTCCGTCTGATCGCGCTTTGCGTCGCTTCCAGCGCGCCCCGCATGAATGAAAAGGCCGCCTCTCCGCAGGCGGCTTTTTTTTACGCCTCGGCGGCAAATGGCTGGCGGCGCGGATGCTTTATCGGCCTCGTTGCGCTCCGGGACATCCCCCTTTCGCGCGGCCGCGCTTGCCGGACAGCATCAAGCTTTCAGATATTTAATCGCAGATACGGCTTCACATTGCGAAGCTTCTCCCCAAATTCGCATCAGTTCAAAAGCGGCCCGTCGGCGAATAGCTACGGTATAGGCCGCGTTCATGCGATCTCGGAGGCAGTGATGACGGAGTCTTCTCCCGAAGTCCGGACGAACACGGCACAAAAGCAATCTAACGTTTCTGTAATTCTATCACGGCTCGGCAAGAAGAGTACGATCTACGTCTCGGCGGTGGCGCTCGCGCTCGGCGCGTTTGCCGGTGCCGCCTCGTTCGAGCCGAATCCCGCCCGCGCCTATTCGCAGGGCGAAAACGTTTCGCAGGGTGAGGGGTTACGGCAGAGGCTGCCGAGCTTCGCGCCGCTCGTGAAGCAGGTGAAACCCGCCGTCGTCTCGATCCGTGTGAAGGCCGACGCGGCGGCCAAGGCGGCGTTCGGCGATGATGAGGGCGGCCCCCGTGGCGGCAATCCTTACGAGGGCACGCCGTTCGAGCGCTTCTTCGGCCCCGGCGGCCCGCGCGGCGGCTTCGGTCCATGGGGCGGCGCGCCGGGCGGCAAGGGCGGCCCGCGTCAGCTCGTGACGGCGCAAGGCTCCGGCTTTTTCATCTCGCCCGACGGGTATCTCGTGACGAACAATCACGTCGCGCAGGACGCCGTCAGTCTCGAAGTCGTCATGGACGACGGCAAGACCTACACCGCGAAGGTGGTCGGCACCGATCCGCGCACCGACATCGCGCTTCTCAAGGTGGATGGACGCACCGACTTTCCTTACGCGAAATTCTCGCACTCGGGCGCCGAAATCGGCGACTGGGTTCTTGCCATGGGTAACCCCTTCGGTCTCGGCGGCACGGTGACGGCGGGTATCGTCTCGGCGCGCGGCCGCGATATCGGCGAAGGCCCGTATGACGATTTCATCCAGATCGACGCATCCGTGAACAAGGGCAACTCCGGCGGTCCCACCTTCAACGAAAGCGGCGAGGTCATCGGCGTGAACACAGCGATCTACTCGCCGTCGGGCGGCTCGGTCGGCATCGCGTTCGCCATTCCCGCCCCGACCGTCGAGCGCGTGGTCGCGGCGCTGAAAGACAAGGGTCACGTCACGCGCGGCTGGCTCGGCGTGCAGATCCAGGGCCTGACGCCCGAACTCGCCGACAGCCTCGGCCTCAAGAACACCGCGGGCGCGCTGGTCGCCGCCCCGCAGAGCGGAAGCCCCGCCGAGAAGGCCGGGATCAAGACAGGCGACGTGATCACCGAGGTGGACGGCGCCGAAGTGAAGGACGGCCGCGACCTTGCGAAGAAGATCGCCGACCTTGCGCCGGGCACGAACGCCAAGCTGACCGTGATCCGGGGCGACGAAACGAAGACCGTCGATCTCAAGATCGGCCAGTTGCCCGACAAGCCGACGCAGCGCGCAAGCCTCTCGGATGACGGCAAGACAGGGCTCAACGATCTCGGCATCGCGGTCGCTCCGGCGGCGGATGTAAGCCCGACGGATCGACAAGGCCTCGCGGTCGTCGGCGTCGAACCGGGCGGCAAGGCGGCGGAGGCCGGTCTCGCAGAAGGCGACATCATCCTGCGCGTCGGCGATCAGCTGGTGAACCGTCCCGGCGATCTGAAGCGTGCGCTCTCCGACGCCTCGAAGTCGGGCAAGAAGAACGCCCTCGCGCTCGTGAAGCGGAACGGCGACCAGCGGTTCGTCGCGCTGCCTGCCGTGAGCTGAACCGCTTGCATCGGCCGGCACTCGAAGTGCCGCCTCATCTCGACATGACGCCGGAACGGACGCTCCGCTCCGGCGTTTCCCGTTCGTAGGCTGACAGTTTTGCACCGTTCAGCGAGTGGGGAAAGGTCTTGCGGGAAAAGGCGGCAATACCGAAATACACTTGAGCCCGCGGGAAGCGGGCCCGGAACCAACACAAGCAATCCGTAAGAATCGGAACCGTATTTCGCGTGACGATCACGCAGAACGGCAAACCTGGACGACAAAAGGCAACGAAGCCCCATGAATTTCTTCCGCACCATGCTTCTGCTCGCCGCGTTGACGGCGCTTTTCATGGCGATCGGCTTTCTCATCGGCGGCCAGACGGGCATGCTCATCGCGTTCCTGATCGCGGCGGGGATGAACCTGTTCGCCTATTGGAACTCGGACAAGATGGTGCTCGCCCAGCAGGGCGCCGAGGAGGTGGACGAGCGCACCGCGCCCGAGCTTTACTCCATCGTGCGGCAGCTCGCGGCGAACGCGAGCCTGCCCATGCCGAAGGTTTACATCATCCACACCGAACAGCCCAATGCGTTCGCCACCGGGCGTAACCCGCAAAACGCGGCGGTCGCGGCATCGGCGGGCCTTCTGCGCATCATGAGCAAGGAGGAAGTGGCGGGCGTGCTTGCGCACGAACTGGCGCACATCAAGAACCGCGACACGCTCACGATGACGATTGCCGCCACCATCGCAGGCGCGATTTCAATGCTCGCGAATTTCGGCATGTTCTTCGGCGGCAACCGCGACAACAACGGCGGCGGCGGCATCATCAGCACGCTTCTCGCGGTGATCGTCGCGCCTCTGGCGGCCGGCATCATCCAGATGGCGATCAGCCGCTCGCGCGAATATGTGGCCGACAAGGACGGCGGCGAGATCTGCCAGCGTCCGCTGTGGCTCGCGTCCGCGCTGCAGAAGATCGAGCAGGCGGCACACCAGATCCCGAACGAGCAGGCCGAGCGCAACCCCGCGACAGCGCAGCTTTACATCATCAATCCCCTGTCCGGCCAGGGCATGGACAACCTCTTCTCGACGCATCCGAACACGGCGAACCGTATCGCCGCGCTCGTCGAACAGGCGCGCCAAATGGGCCATACGCAGGAGCCGACGGCCGCGCACATGTCTCCCGTACCGGGCTTCGAGGATGGCGCGGGCGGAAGCGGCCCGTGGCAGCAACGCCCGCGCTCCAGCCGCCGCCCGTTTGAAGTCGGGCCGTGGAACCGTTGATTATTCGGCGTAAAAGCGTGCGAAAGCGGCGATTCCTCGGGAATGTAGCGCGTCGCCGGTAGAGCGCCATTGTGCGACGCGCCGCTTTTGCTCATAAGTGCGGACCTTCAACGAAGCGAGCCATCCGCTTCGAGCCAACGCGAAAGGCCCGTTCGTGGCGCCGAAACCTTCTTCGAGACATGCTCCCGCCGATCAACCCGCGTCCGCAAGCGGCGCATCGTCCGGGCTGATGGCCCGCCGTCTCGCCGTCTACCTTCTCAAGTCGGTGCTGCACGACTACCAATCCTTCGACGAAGCCTTCGCCGGATCGTCCGCGCGCGACGCTTTCGCAGCCATGGAAGCGCGCGACCGCGCCTTCGCCCGCGCGATTGCCACCATCGCCTTGCGGCGCCTCGGCCAGATCGAGGACATGCTTTCGCGCTTCCTCGAAAAGCCGCTTTCCGCCGATGCCTTCGAGGCGCGCGCCATTCTCATCGCCGGCGCGACTCAGCTTGCGTTCATGGATGTGGCGCCGCATGCCGCCATCGGGCTGGCCGTCGAGCAGGCGAAGGCGTCGCGCTTCAGCCGCCATCTGGGCGGGCTCATCAATGCCGTTCTGCGCCGCGTGAGCGAGAACCGCGCCGCCATCCTTCGCGAGCAGGACGCCGCCCACCTCAACACGCCCGCGTGGCTCTGGCAGCGCTGGGTGTCTGCTTACGGCGAGGCTACGGCGCGCGAAATCGCAGGCGCACATCTTGAAGAGCCGCCGCTCGACCTCAGCGTGAGGGGCGACGCGGGCCAGTGGGCGGCGAAGCTCAAGGGCGAGGCCCTGCCGTGGGGGACGGTGCGGCTGTCGCACAAAGGCCGGGTGGAGGAAATCGAAGGCTACGCCGAAGGCGCCTGGTGGGTACAGGACGCAGCCGCCGCGATCCCGGCGCTGCTACTGGGCGATATCGCGGGCAAGCGCGTAGCCGATCTCTGCGCCGCGCCGGGCGGCAAGACCGCGCAGCTTGCAGCAGCGGGTGCGCAGGTGACGGCGGTCGACATTTCGGCGGCACGGCTCAGACGGCTCGGCGAAAATGCCGCGCGGCTCGGGCTTTCGGTCGAGGTCGTGAAGGCCAATGTCGGCGAGTGGCAGCCGAGAGACCGCTTCGACGCAATCCTGCTCGATGCGCCCTGCTCGGCGACGGGCACCATCCGCCGCAATCCCGACATCGCCTACCTCAAGACGGCTGAGGACATCGCCGCGCTCGCTCGCGTACAGAAGCGGCTTCTCGCGCACGCGCTGACGCTGCTTGCGCCGGGCGGCACGCTGGTTTTCGCCACCTGCTCGCTCGAACCGGAAGAAGGCGAGGCGCAGATCGCGGCGCTGTTGGCGGACCGCGCCGACGTGCGGCTGCTGCCCATCGATGCGGCGGCGTTCAATCTGCCGCCAGAGGCAGTCGCGCCGAAGGGCTGCCTTCGCACGCTGCCGTTTCATGCTGGCGGGATGGATGGGTTCTTCGCCGCGCGGCTGACGCGAAGCTAAACGCGCATGATGGCGCGCCTGCCCCGCCCTACGCTTTTGCCAGCCGGTCGAATGCCTGGAGATTGCGAAGCAGCGCTTCAAGCTCGCGGAGCGGCACCATGTTCGGCCCGTCGGATGGCGCATGGTCGGGGTCTTGATGCGTTTCGATGAACACCGCCGCGACGCCCACCGCCACGGCCGCGCGCGCCAGCACCGGCACGAAACGCCGTTCGCCGCCCGTTGCCGTGCCCTGCCCGCCCGGCTGCTGCACCGAATGCGTGGCGTCGAACACCACGGGCGCGCCCGTCTCGGCGAGGATCGGCAGCGCGCGCATGTCCGACACAAGCGTGTTGTAGCCGAAGCTCGCGCCGCGCTCGGTCACGAGCACGTTCGGATTGCCCGCCGCGAGCACCTTCGCGACGACATTCTTCATGTCCCACGGCGCAAGAAACTGCCCCTTCTTCACCTTCACCGCGCGGCCCGTTTCTGCTGCGGCGATGAGCAGGTCCGTCTGACGGCACAGGAAGGCGGGGATCTGCAGCACGTCCACCGCTTCGGCCACGCGCGCGCATTGCGACGCTTCGTGCACATCCGTCACGATGGGCAGGCCGAGGCTCTCGCGGATCTCGGCGAAGATCGGCAGCGCCGCGTCGAGGCCGAGGCCGCGCTTGGCGTTGGCGCTCGTGCGATTCGCCTTGTCGAAGCTCGTCTTGAATACCAGGCCAATGCCCAGACGGCTGGCAATCTCCCTCAGTGCCGAGGCCATTTCCAGCGCGTGCGCCCGGCTTTCAAGCTGGCAAGGCCCCGCGAAAAGCGCGAGCGGCAGCGCGTTGCCGACGCGCACGCCGCGAATATCCACCACGCTGTTGGGCGATTGCAGGGTCATGAATGGGCCTCGGTTCGAGAACGATCCGTTATGGGCGCCGCCAACGGCGTCCCGCGGCGGCATTTGACGTGAAAGAACGGCACGCCACGGCGGCTATTCCGTGGCGATCGGACAAAGCGCGCGAGCCTCCCGCCTCAGACCAGGCGGCTTTGCGCCACGGCTGCCGCGATGAACGACGAAAACAGCGGGTGGGGCTCGAACGGACGCGATTTCAGCTCCGGGTGGAACTGCACGCCGATGAACCACGGGTGATCCGGAATCTCGATGATTTCCGGCAGGCTCTTGTCCGGCGAGAGCCCCGAGAAGCGAAGGCCCGCGCGTTCGAGCTTGTCGCGGTAGGTGATGTTCACCTCGTAGCGGTGGCGATGGCGCTCGCTGATGCGCGTCTTGCCGTAGATCTCGGCGACCTTCGAGCCTTCCGCCAGCACCGCTTCATAAGCGCCGAGCCGCATGGTGCCGCCCTTGTCGCTTTCGGCGTGGCGCTGCACGGCCTGTTCGCCGGACTTCCACTCCGTCATCAGGCCGACGACCGGCTCAATCGCCGGGCCGAACTCGGTCGAGCTGGCGCCGTTGATGCCGGCCACGTGCCGCGCCGCTTCGATCACGGCCATCTGCATGCCGAAGCAGATGCCGAAATAGGGCACGCGCTTGGTGCGGGCGAACTGGACGGCCTCGATCTTGCCTTCCGTGCCGCGCTCGCCGAAGCCGCCCGGCACGATGATGCCATGGATGTTTTCGAGATAGGGCGCGACGTCGTCCTTCTCGAAAAGCTCCGAGTCGAGCCAGTGGATCTTGACGCGCACGCCGTTCTCGATGCCGCCATGGCTCAGCGCTTCGGTGAGCGACTTGTAGGCATCCTTCAGGTTCGTGTACTTGCCGACGATGGCGATGGAAACCTCGCCGTCGGGATGCTCGATGCGATGCGAGATCGTGCGCCAGACGTCGAGGTTCGGCTCCGGCGCGTCGGTGATGCCGAAGGCGGCGAGCACTTCGCGGTCGAGCCCTTCGTCGTGATAGGCGAGCGGCACGTCGTAGATGTTCGGCACGTCGAGCGCCTGAATGACGGCGCTTTCCCGCACGTTACAGAACAGCGCGATCTTGGCGCGGTCGCTTTTCGGCACCGGCAGTTCCGAGCGGCAGAGCAGGATGTCGGGCTGGATGCCGATGGAGCGCAGCTCCTTCACCGAGTGCTGCGTGGGCTTGGTCTTCAACTCGCCCGCCGCCTTGATGTAGGGCAGCAACGTCAGATGAATGAAGATCGCCTCGCGGCGCGGCAGTTCGTTGCCGAGCTGGCGAATCGCCTCGAAGAACGGCAGGCCCTCGATGTCGCCGACCGTGCCGCCGATCTCCACGAGCACGAAATCAGCATCCTCGTTGCCGGAGAGCACGAAGTCCTTGATCGCGTTCGTCACGTGCGGGACGACCTGCACCGTGCCCCCGAGATAATCCCCCCGGCGCTCCGCCGAGAGCACGTTCTGATAGATGCGGCCGGTGGTGATATTATCGTCGCGGCGGGCCGAGACGCCCGTGAAGCGCTCGTAATGGCCGAGGTCGAGGTCGGTTTCCGCGCCGTCGTCGGTAACGAACACTTCGCCGTGCTGATAGGGCGACATCGTGCCGGGATCGACGTTGAGATAGGGATCCAGCTTCCTCAATCGCACGGAATAGCCGCGCGCTTTCAGAAGCGCGCCAAGAGCCGCCGATGCGAGCCCCTTTCCGAGTGAGGAAACCACGCCGCCGGTAATGAAGATATATCGCGCCATGGACCTTGAACGTAATCCTTCGCGCGCCCGAGGGAAAGGGCGTGCTTGCGGTTTTCAACTTCTAGCGTTGTCGGGTGAGGGGCGCCGCTGCGCCGCCTCGGTCTGCCTTGCGGCGGCTACTGAGCGGGTGCTGCCGGCTTCGGAATGCTGAGCTTGGGCAAAGCCGGCGCGCTTTCGGCCGGAGCCTGAGAAGGGGCGGTCGCGGGCGCTGTGGTGTTCGTGGGCGTGATCGCCGAGGTGGGCGTCTTGCGCTGGCCGATAATGCCGAGGGTGATCGACGTCAGAAAGAAGATCGCCGCAAGAATTGCCGTCGTGCGCGTCATGACGTTGGCCGCGCCGCGCCCGCTGACGAAACCGCCGCCGCCACCGCCCATGCCGAGCGCGCCGCCTTCCGACCGCTGAAGGAGGATAATCACGATCATCGTCACGGCGACGACGATATGAAGCACAAGAAGGACGTTTGCCATTTCTCTCGACCGGTCGGGAATTTCGGAAAAGTTGCCCCATACATACCGGTTTCGGCGGCAAGATCAAGCGCGCGGGCTGATATTAGCCGGAGGTGGGCACCAATGCCCCCGTTGCCGAAGACATGGAACCGGTGTAAAAGCCGCCCATGATGACGATGTCCGCCGCACCAATGCCGGCTAAGTTTTATTGGCGCTTCCTCTAGGGAGCGGCAGGTCGTCATTCGTGACCATTGCCGCCGTGTCCGGCGCGCGCATGGTCTTTTCGTCCAGCCCTCACCTGTCACGGCGGTCCTTGAAGGGGATAGATGCGGTGATACAGGAAAACAGGGCGAGCTGGGCTCTTGAACCCGGCCGATGTGCGCTTCTCATTCACGATATGCAGCGGCATTACCTCGATGCGCTGCCGGATGCTGCGACGCGCGCCGACCTCGTCGGCAAGGTTGCGGGCCTGCGGGCTGCCTGCACGGAACTGGGCGTGCCCGTGTTCGCGTCCATTGTGCCAGAAGCGCATGGCATGCAGGAGCGAGGGCTCATGTCGGAGCTGTGGGGGCGGGGGCCGCGCGGCGAGGGCGCGAAGCTCGATCCGGCCCTTCTCGGCAATGATGCGCGCATCCGCTCCATCGCCAAACGCAGCTACAGCGCGTTCTACGGAACCGATCTCGAAGTGATGTTGCGCAGGCTTGGACGCGACAGCGTGATCATCGCGGGTCTCTACACGTCGATAGGGTGCTTCTCCACAGCACTCGAAGCCTTCGCGCGCGATATCCGCGCCTTCGTGGTGGCGGATGCGACTGCCGACATGAGCGCGGCCGATCACGCGGCAGGGCTGCGGAATGCGGCAAGGCTTTGCGCGCGCGTCCTCGATTCGGAGGATGTCCGTGCGGCTCTGTCGCCCCGTGGCCTTCGGCCGGAAGACCGTCGCGCCGCGATCGATGTGTGCTGAATCGGTTCGGCGTCGGCGTTACGCTACTGGGCGCCGACAATACCGGCCTGCGCCGGGGCGGGCGGCTTGGGCTTCTGCGCGACGGGTTTCTGTGCCTGCGTCGTCGCGCCAGCCTTCGGCTTGGGTTTCGCGGGCTGATCGGCGCCAGCCGATGCCGGCGCGCTGTCCGGACCGGCCTGCGGTTTCGCGCCCTCCTCGTCCTCGTCTTCCAGGTTCTTGAGTTGCACGAGCGAACTCGGCGCCATGCAGCGGAACTTCATCTGCTCGTCGAGATCGATATACTGACGGACGAGATTGAGGTCGGACGCGGAGAGGTTCGCCACGGCCCAGTTCGGGCCGCGCTCCATGAGGCGGTCCACGTCGAGCGCCTTGAGCGCCTGAAGATCCTGCGTGAGCTTGGCGCACAACGCCTTGTCAGCCTGCGCGGCGTTCGCCCCGCCAGCCATCGCAAGGACGACCGCGAGAGCCGCCGCGCCAATCAACGCACCTCTGCCCCCGTTTCCGGCAGGTTTCGCATCGCATGTCATCGCCAGCGCCTTTCCTGAAGCGATCAGGCCGTTGTCTCGCATCGAGCGTATCTTGTAGCGTCCTTGCATAACGGAAAGATCAACGCGTTGGAAGCGAGGCCCGCCTCTCCGAGGCGCGAGCCGCCGCAGTGACGATTTCAAGAAACGTCGCGGCCTTGAGGCTCGCTCCGCCGACCAGCACGCCATCCACCTCCGGGCTATCGAAAGTCGATGCGGCATTCGCGGGGCTTACCGAGCCGCCGTAAAGGACGCGCCAGCGCATGCCGCTCGTCTCGCGGAACCGATCCTTGAGACAGCCGCGCACGACCTCGTGGACGGCCGTAATCTGTTCCGTCGTCGGCGAGACGCCCGAGCCGATGGCCCAGACCGGTTCGTAGGCGACGATGGTGGTCTCTGGCGTCGATTCGTCCGGAAGGCTGTCGGCGAGTTGGCGGCGGCAAACGCTCGCGGTCAGGCCACGGACGTGCTCACCGCGCGTCTCGCCGATGCAGACCACGATCTTGACGCCGGCGCGGAGCGCGGTCGCAGCCTTCGCGCGCACTTCGCGGCTGGTCTCGCCATGTTCGCCGCGCCGCTCGCTATGACCGAGTATGACGGTGGTCGCGCCCGACTCCTTCAGCATCAGCGCCGAGAGATCGCCGGTAAACGGGCCTCTTTCACCGACATGGCAATCCTGTGCGCCGATCTCGACTGACGACCCCTCGACGATCTGGGATGCGGCATGCAGAAGTGTCGCGGGTGGGAAGACGGTAACGTCGGGCGCGTTCTCAACGGATGCAATGCCATCGCGGATGGCCTGTATCTGTGCGAGGTCGGGCCGCAGGCCGTTCATCTTCCAATTGCCTGCGACATATAGCTTCGGTCCGGACATAGCGTTTCTCTCGGTGGAACGGGGCGCGCGGAGGAATTTGTTGAAGCGGGCCGACCTCGCGAATCTTGATATTGCGCGCACGTTTTTATTCTCTAAATTACGGCCAACGCGAAACGTGCAAGAAATGCGCGCCCGAATCAAGCCTGCTCTGGCTTGAGCATTCAAGGACTTCAGCTGATGCATTTCCTCCGGAAAGTGGCCGTCTTCGTTCTGTTCGCCATCCTGATCGGCGCGTTCGCCATCAGCATGGGCGGCAATTATTACGGCGACCGCGAACGGCGACAGAGCGTGGCGACCGTCGGCTCCGTCAACATATCGCCGGAAGATTTCCGCCGCGCGTATCAGCGCGTTCTCGAAAATGTCAGCCAGCAGGCCGGACGGCGCATCTCGCCCGCGGAAGCGCAGGCGTTCGGCCTTCCGAACCGCGTGCTTCAGGGCCTGATCCAGGACGCAGCGCTCGATCTCGAAGCGAAGCAACTCGGCGTCGGTCTGTCCGAAGAGGGCGTGCGCCGGGGCATCACGAGCCTTGAGGTTTTCCAGGACAAGGGCGTGTTCAGCGCCGACAAATATCATCGCTTCCTTCAGAATATCGGCTACACGGCGCCCTTCTTCGAGCAGGAATATAAGGGCGATCTCGTGCGCCGTCAGTTGCGCGGCGTCTTTGAAGGCAGCGGCGTGGTTTCGAAGGCGCTTCTCGAAGCCTACAACAAATTCGGCAACGAACAGCGCACGCTGGCCTATTTCATCCTTGCGCCCGAGGCGGCGGGTGCCGTGCCTGCTCCGACAGAGGCCGAACTGCAGGTTTTCTACGAGGACCGCAAGCCGCAATTCACGACGCCCGAACTTCGCAAGGTCGCGGCGCTTGCCATCTCGCCGCAGTCGGTCGCGAAGAGCCTGACCATCCCGGACGCCGATCTGAAGGCCGAATACGCGGCCAAGGCTTCCGTCTATTCCGTGCCCGAGCGTCGCAAGCTTGAGATCATCCCCTTCAAGACGCGCGCGGATGCCGACGCAGCCTATGCGAAGCTCAAGTCCGGCGCGCGGGACTTCCTCGGCGTGGCCAAGGACGCAGGCTTCAACCAGCCCGATATCGATGCGGGCGTCGTTTCCAGGCAGGAACTCGCTGACAAGTTCGGCATGAACGACGCCATCGTGAAGGCGGCCTTCTCGACCGAAAAGGAATGGACGGCGCGGCCCGTGGACGGCCCGGTGTCGACGGTCATCATCCGCGTGCTGGACGTGATCCCGGGGCAGGAACGCAGCTTCGATCAGGTCAAGGAGCAGATCCGCGCCGACCTCGCCAAGGTCCGCGCGCAGAGCGAATTCCAACGCCTCATCAAGGCCTTCGAGGAAGACCGCACGACGGGCGTTCCGCTCGCCGACAGCGCTCGGAAACTGAATTTGCCGCTTGAGGAAGTCACGTTCGACCGTTCGGCCAATGGCGCCGACGGCAAGCCGCTGACGATCTCCGCCGTGCCCGCCGCGCAACTCGTCGATGCCGCCTTCAAATCCGATGTGGGCGTCGAAAACGAGGCGATCCGCCTTCAGGGCGGGGGCTATGCGTGGTTTGAAGTGAACGATGTCGTGAAGCCGCGCCAGAAGCCTCTCGAAGAGGTCAAGGGAGAGGTTGAGGCGGCATGGCGCGCGGATCAGGTTCGCGACAGGCTCTCATCGAGGGCTCGCGATCTCGTAGCGCGGCTCGACAAGGGCGAAGCCATCGCCGCCGTTGCGAAAAGCGTCGGCGCGACCGTCAAGACGAGCCAGCCGCTGAAGCGTAACGGCAAGGAAGACGGTCTCCCGCCAGCCGCCGTTGCACAGGCTTTCGCCCTTCCCGAAGGCGGCGCCGGTTCGGCCGCTTCGGAAAACGGCACGTCGCGCGCTGTTTTCCAGGTCGCAAAAATCACGCCTCCCGGTCCCCTTTCGGAAGAGCAGGCCAAGGGCTTGGAACAGCAACTCGCCGGTGCAATCTCGGATGACAATTTCTCCGGCTTCTTGAACAGGATCACGACGACGTCGCCGATCTCCATCGACCGCAAGGCATTCGCCAACGTGGCGGGAGGCTCGTATGACGGTGAATAGCTTTCGATGGCGTCTCTCTCTCGTTTGATTTCCCCCGAGAGACGCAATCCCAATTCCGAGAAAAATCCGATGAAGGTCGAACCTTCTGTTGCTGAGTTCACCGCCCGTTACGACGCGGGCGCCGCGCAGCTCGTCTTCACCCGCCTTGTCGCAGACCTCGAAACGCCTGTCTCAGCCATGCTGAAGCTCGGCGTGTCGCGGCCATATTCGTTCCTGCTGGAATCCGTCGAGGGCGGCGCCGTGCGCGGCCGCTATTCGATCATCGGCCTCGATCCCGACCTTCTGTTCCGCGCTCATGGCGACGTGGCCGAGATCAATACCGATCCGCTGGTCAACGCGGATGCGTTCGCGCGCACCGGTGAAGGCACGCTTCAGGCGCTACGATCGCTGCTCGCGGCCTCGCACATCGATATCCCGGCGACGTTGCCGCCCATGTCGGCGGGCGTGTTCGGCTATCTCGGCTACGACACCGTGCGCCTCGTGGAGCGGCTGCCGTCCGACAAGCCCGATCCCGTCGGCGTCCCCGACGCGCTCCTGATGCGCCCGACCGTCATGCTCATCTTCGACGGGGTGAAGGACGAGATGACCATCGTCGCGGCGGTCCGCCCGCGACCGGGCCTGTCGGCCAAAGCCGCCTATTCGCGCGCCATCGACCGGCTGACGGAAATCCAGGACACGCTCGAACAGAAAAGCGCGCATGCCTCCTCGGCAGACGGCGTCTTCGATGCGATCCCCGCCGCCACGTCCAACATGCCGGCGCAGGCTTACATGGACATGGTGACGCGCTCGAAGGAGTACATCGCCGCCGGAGACATCTTCCAGGTGGTGCTGTCGCAGCGCTTTGCGGCGCCGTTCGAGCTGCCGCCCTTCGCGCTCTATCGCGCACTGCGCCGGGTGAACCCGTCGCCCTTCCTCTATTTCCTGAACTTCGGCGATTTCGCTGTGACGGGCTCAAGCCCCGAAATCCTCGTCCGCGTCCGCGACGGCGAAGTCACCATTCGCCCCATCGCGGGCACGCGCCCCAGAGGCGCCACGGCGGAAGACGACAAGCGCCTCGCCGCCGACCTCCTCGCCGACACGAAGGAGCGCGCGGAACACCTCATGCTGCTCGACCTCGGCCGCAACGATGTCGGCCGCGTCGCCGAGGTCGGCACGGTTCATGTCACCGGAAGCTTCTTTCTCGAATATTACAGCCAGGTGATGCACATCGTTTCGAATGTCGTCGGACGCCTCGATGGGAAATATGATTCCATCGACGCGCTGATGGCGGGCTTCCCGGCGGGCACGGTGTCGGGTGCGCCGAAGGTGCGGGCGATGCAGATCATCGACGAGCTGGAAACCGACAAGCGCGGCGTCTACGCCGGATGCATCGGCTATTTCGCGGCGAACGGCGAGATGGACACGTGCATTGCGCTTCGCACCGCGATCGTGAAGAATGGCACCATGTATGTGCAGGCGGGCGCGGGCATCGTTGCCGATTCCGTTCCTGCCTCCGAGCAGGCGGAGTGCGAAAACAAGGCGAAGGCGCTATTCCGGGCGGCGGAAGAGGCGGTGCGTTTCGCCGGACAGGCCGGGCGGGGTCAGTAGCGGGGCGTTCTGGAGTAGTTTGCCATGAAGACCGTAACGCTTTTCCGCCACGCCAAATCCGGCGACAAGGACAATCCGAATATCGACGATTTCGACCGGCCGCTGAACGATCGAGGCCTCAAGGCTGCGCCGAAAATGGGAGCCGCCCTGCGCGATCGCGGCGTCCGCCCCAATCTCATCCTCTGCTCGCCGTCTGTCCGTACGCGGCAGACGCTGAAGCTGGCAGCTGCCGCCGCGTGGGACAATCCGCCGGATGAGCGCTTCGAAAAGAAGATCTACGAGGCGAGCGAACGCACCTTGTTGAAGCTTCTGCGGGAAAGCCCAGGCGACGCGGATCACGTGATGCTCGTCGGCCATAACCCCGGCTTGCAGGATCTGGCCGTGACGCTTGCTCAGCCCGGCAGCGCCGAGCGTCACGCGCTGAAGGAAAAATTGCCGACCGCCGCCATCGTCAGCTTCAATTTCGACGCTGACGCGTGGAGCGATCTGGAGCCGGGGGCGGGCCGCGTCCGCCTCTTCATCACGCCGAACACGCTTCCGTCATCGGGCCTGGGAAATACGGTTCCGCCGCATGGCCAAGGACAAGAATAATGATCATCATCATCGATAATTACGACAGCTTCACTTACAACCTCGTCCATTACTTCGGCGATCTCGGCGTGGAAACGCTGGTCTATCGCAACGACGAAAAGACGGTGCCCCAAGTCTTCGCCGAGAAGCCCGAAGCCATTGTGATGTCGCCCGGCCCGTGTACGCCCAACGAGGCGGGCATCTGCCTCGAACTCGTGCGCGAGAACAAGGGCCGCATCCCGCTGTTCGGCGTCTGCCTCGGCCATCAGACCATCGGGCAGGCGTTCGGCGGGAAGGTCATCCGCGCGCCGATCCTCATGCACGGCAAGATATCGCACATACATCATGAGGGCACGAGCCTGTTTCGCGGCCTGCCGGATGCGTTCGAGGCGACGCGCTACCACTCGCTGATCGTCGAAAGCGGCACGCTGCCCGACTGCCTCACCGCGACGGCGCGCACCTCGGATGGCCTCATCATGGCGCTCGAACACAAGGACGAGCCGACATATGGCGTGCAGTTTCATCCCGAGAGCATCGCGAGCCAGTACGGTCATGCGATCCTCGCGAACTTCCTGACGTTGGCGGGGGTCCGCTTCTCGCCGAGAAAGCCGGGGCTTTTGCCTTCCGCGCCCTCCGCAACCGTGGCAGCGTGAGGCTGACGATGACTTCGCCCGCAACAGCGCCTGTGGCTTCCCCCGCCGACCTTCATGCCGGCTTCCGTTTCGCGCTGGAAAAAGCCGCCACCGGGGCGACGCTCGGCGAGGAGGAGGCGCGCGCGGCCTTCCTCGCCATCATGCACGGCGCGGTTTCCGAGATCGAACTGGCGGCTTTCCTCGCGGCGCTGAAGGCGCGCGGGGAAACGGTGGATGAGATCGCGGGCGCGGTCGCCGCCATGCGGTCGCTGATGGTGCCGGTCGAAGCGCCGGAAGGCGCGCTCGATGTCGTCGGTACCGGCGGCGATGCAAAGGGCACATTCAATATCTCGACCGCCACGGCATTCGTGCTGGCGGGCGCCGGCGTGCCCGTGGCGAAACACGGCAACCGGGCGGTATCGTCGAAATCGGGCGCGGCCGACGTGCTCGAAAAGCTTGGCGTCACGCTGAAAATGCCGGTCGAGCGGCACGCGCGCTGCTTCGAACGAGCCGGGCTGACGTTTCTGTGGGCGCCGACGCATCACCCCGCGATGCGCCACGCCGCGCCGGTTCGGGCCGCTCTCAAACTGCGCACGATCTTCAACCTGCTCGGGCCGCTGACCAATCCCGCCAGCGCAAAGCGCATGCTGATCGGGGCCTATTCGGAGGATTGGCTCCAACCCATGGCGGAAGTGCTTCGGCGCAATGGGGCGCACCATGTATGGGCCGTGCATGGCGCCGACGGCATGGACGAACTTTCCACAACGGGCACAAGCCGCGTAGTCGAATTGAAGAACGGTACGCTCTCGACATTCGACGTGCACCCGAGGGATGCCGGGCTGCCGGAAGCGCGTCTCGACGATCTGCAGGCGGGGACGCCGGAAGACGCCGCCATCGCAATGCGCGCGCTTCTTCGCGGCAAGCCGGGGCCCTTCCGCGATATCGTGCTTTTCAATGCCGCAGCCGCCTTCATCGTCGCGGGCCGTGCGGCCGACCTTCGCGACGGTGCGGCGCTCGCTGCGGCCTCCATCGATGAAGGATACGCCGAAAAGGCACTCGACGCGCTGATCGCCGCCAGCGCCGACACTCCCGACGCCGCCAATGACGACCGGCCGAACGCGGCCGTGACAGGATAAACCATGAGCATTCTCGACCGCATCGTCGCCTACAAGAAAGAGGAAGTGGCCGCCGCGAAAGCGCAGGTTCCGCTTGCCGAGCTTGAGGATCGCGCCGCCGCCGCGCCGAGAGCGCGAGACTTCTTCGACGCGCTTTCGCGCCGCGTGGCCGTGGTCGAGCCGGCGCTGATCGCCGAGGTGAAGAAGGCCAGCCCGTCGCGCGGACTGATCCGCCCGGATTTCGACCCCGCCGCCATCGCGCGCGCCTATGAAGCTGGCGGAGCGGCTTGCCTTTCGGTGCTGACGGACGGACCGTCGTTCCAGGGCGCGCCGGCCTATCTCGTCGCTGCGCGAGAAGCCTGCTCGCTGCCGGTGCTGCGCAAGGATTTCATGGTCGATCCCTATCAGGTGACGGAGGCGCGCGCGATGGGGGCGGACTGCATCCTCGTCATCATGGCCTGCACGAGCGATGCGCTGGCCGAAGAGTTGATTGCGAACGCGAGCACTCACAACATGGATGTGCTCGTGGAAGTGCATAACGAGGACGAGTTAAGCCGCGCGCTCGCGCTCGATTCCTGGCTGATCGGCATCAACAACCGCGACCTCAACAGCTTCGATATCACGCTGGAGACGACCGAAAGGCTGGCGCGCCTCATCCCGCCGGGGCGGATCATCGTTTCCGAAAGCGGCATCTTCGCCCCGTCGGACATTGAAAGGCTCATGCGAGAAGGCGCGGGCGCATTCCTCGTCGGGGAAAGTCTCATGCGCCACGACGACGTTGCAGCCGCGACGCGCACCCTTCTCGGCCGTTCTGTCGGCCAAGGGCAGGCCGCAACCGCATGAGCGGGCTTTCCCATATCGATGGGAAGGGCGAGGCCGCCATGGTCGACGTTGCGGACAAGGCCGAAACATTGCGCGCGGCGATAGCGGAAGGCTGGCTCGTCACGGCGAGCGAAACCTTGACGCTGATCGAGGACGGCGCCATCGCCAAGGGCGACGTGCTGGCCGTTGCGCGGGTCGCGGGGATCATGGCGGCGAAACGCACCGCCGACCTCATCCCGCTATGCCACCCGCTTTCGCTTTCGAAGGTCAGCATCGCGTTTGAATTGCGCCGCGACCGTCCGGGCGTGCGTGTCGAGGCGCTCGCGAAGGCCACCGGCAAGACCGGCGTCGAGATGGAGGCGCTGACGGCGGTTTCGGTCGCCTGTCTCACGCTTTACGACATGCTGAAGGCTGCGGACAGGTCGATGACAATCGACGGTGTGCGCCTTCTGAAGAAAACCGGCGGACGACACGGCGATACGCCCGAAGCACGCTCATGACGCATTGAAAAGCGCGCCACAACTCTTCGTTGCAGCGCTGTCCTGCGGGGAAACCGGCGTAAGCACAAACACCAGCTTGGCGTCCGCCAGAAGCTCGCCCTGACCTTCAGAACGGCACCTCTTGCCTGAGCACCGGCGCCCTTCTCGAAGCGCATGCGCTTCGTGAATGAGCGAGTGCTGTCGGGGGCTGCACGCCCCCGCCGCTACCAGTCGAACGGGCTCCAGGCTTCGCGATTGCGCGGACGGGGTTGAGGTTCGCGCCCGTAGGGGTCGGCGCCGCGAAGCGGGCGTCCATATTGATCGAGCCGCTGGTC
Organism: Rhodomicrobium lacus; assembly: GCF_003992725.1. Classification (NCBI taxonomy): domain Bacteria; kingdom Pseudomonadati; phylum Pseudomonadota; class Alphaproteobacteria; order Hyphomicrobiales; family Hyphomicrobiaceae; genus Rhodomicrobium; species Rhodomicrobium lacus. The sequence goes on from NZ_RZNF01000012.1 coordinate 280,831, forward strand.
GGATGTGGTATCCCGTGCCTCGCGCTGCGGCTGGGCCGGCTCCTGCGCTACAGCAACGACGGGATCGCCCGCGAACCGGAAACTCTCTCCCTTGAGAGCACTGGCGACACGTGCATCGAGGCCGTAAAGGTCTGAAAAGTAGCGGATCTCGCCCTTTTCATCCGGCGCGGCCGTGAAATACACCATGTGAACAGGGATCGTCTTGGTGAGCTTGTTCTCTACCGTCTGACCGGTTTCGATCTGGCGGCGGATCTGCTCGGGCGTCGTTCCGTTGTCGTAAGCGAGGATGACTTCCGCGAAGCGCAGCGGATTTTGCGTGCGCATGCAGCCATGGCTGAACGCGCGCGTGGCCGAGCCGAACAGGCTCTTTTCCGGCGTGTCGTGCATGTACACGTCGTGCTTGTTCGGGAAGCGGAATTTCACCATACCGAGCGCGTTGCGCGGCCCGGCGGGCTGAATGAAGCTGTAGCGGCGCACGTCCACACGGGACCAGTCGACCGAATCGGGATCGACATCGCGTCCGTTGTAGGTCACGCGAAGACCGCCGAGCCGCTGAAGAACGCTCGACGCGCCTCCTCCGCCACCGCCGCCCGCGTTGCGCCGGCCACCGAGAAAATCGAAGAAATCTTCGACGGGGGCACTTGGCGCCGCTCGCCTGAGCTTCGGCGCGATCTCGTTGGCCTTTATGCCGTCCGGCACGCCCCATTCCGGGTTGAAGATGACGAATTGCATGTTCGCCGAAAAGGACGGGGTTTGCGAAGTTGGCTTGCCGACGACGATACGCTCCTGCAACACCATCCGGCCGCGATCGTATACGCGCGTGATCTGTTCGGGGATCGAATTCCAGACGTAGAAATCGCCGAGATTGTCCGGCATCCAGCGCCAGCGCTCCATGTTCACGATGAGGCGCATCTTCTTTTCTTCGACCGAGGCACCGACGCCTTCGTTCAAGGCCGCGCGGAGCTTCTTGTCGACGATACCGTTAACCTCAAGGCCCCGCTCCTTCTGGAAACGGTTCACCGCGACGAGCAACGCTTCGTCGTAAATCGTGTCGCGAGGCGCTTCGAGACCCGCATTGAGTCGCTTCCTGATGAGCGCGATCTGCGCGTCGTCGTCGCCGGGCTTGAACGTCTTCCCGGCGGGGATGCGGATGGATGGGGCGCCGCTGTCTGTGGCCTTGCCGAGCGCAATGAGTGCCTGGCGAAGCTGCTTGAACTGCTCGGATTTCGGATGCAGGCCGCGCAGATATGCATCGGCCTCGTCAGCCGAGGCGATGGCTTCGAGCACCGATTTCGGCACGTAGACGTGCGGCTTGCGGTCCATCGCGGGGCTGATCGACGGCGGGTCGAGACGGCCGCCCCGCGCGTGGCGCGCATATTTCAGCACGGCGAGCGAGAGCTTCACTTCGGCATCGGCGCGCGCTTCGGCTGTGGCGCCGGCGCTGTCGGGAAGCTCGAACGCTGTGGCATCGAGGCCGTAGCTGTCGGCGGCGCGGATCTCGCGAATGGTCTTGAGGGCGGCGGGCGTGAAGCCCTCGGCCGTGGTCCAGATGGGTTTGCCCTTGGCCGCGTTATAGAACGCCTTCACTGCGCCGACATCGTCGCGCGCGTCCGCCTTGCCGCCCGCGTTGGCGGCGCGCTCGACGACAAGCGGCGCAACGGCATCGCCGGCAGGCGCTTCAGCGGCAGCCGCGGGATGCGCGGGTGCGCCGGGGGCAAGCAGCGCTGCTCCATCATCCTCAGGCGGAGCGAGCGGATCGGGGATTGCGCTTTCGATCGGGGAGTCTGACGCCGCCGGGGCTTCGTGCTTCGCGGCGGCATTCTTGACGGAGGGATTGGCTGCATGCACGGCGGGGGCTTTGTGCGGCGTGACTTCCGCCTTGACGTCGTCGAGCGAACCGGGAGCGGGCGCGGCGTTTTCCGGCCCCGCTTCGGTCTGCGGCTCCGTCGTCGCGAGCGCGTCCAGATCGGCGAGCGGCGGCCGGTTATCGGCGTCCTGTGCCATCGCCTGCGGGACAACGGTCGAGAGACAGGCGATCAGCGCCAGCCGCGACGTGAAACTCAGATTCATGACAACCCTCTCCAGCCCCATCAGAACACGTTCGCCGCTTTGCCCGACGCGCGGCAGACAGCCACAACTCACAGAAAAAAGGGCAGCCGAATGCGCATTCTCGCGAACGCGCCCCAGTCGCCCACTCGTGTTTCGCACAAGTTATGCGGTAAAAGCTGACGTGGCAAGTTAACGATAGCGCAACCTTAGACATTGCCGCGCTTCCGCTTTGCCGTGCGCCAGAGGACAGGTCGCAGTTGCCGTGGTCGCGAGTCGCTGCGACCGTATTCGTGGGATTTAGTCTTTCACCGCGACGACTTCGATCTCGACATGCGCGCCGCCGGGAAGCGCCGTAATGCCGATTGTCGTGCGTGAGGGATACGGCGCCGTGAAATGCGTCTCATAAACGGCGTTCATGGCCGCAAAGTCGTTCATGTCGGTGAGGTAGACGTTCGACTTCACGACGTTGTCGAGAGTGAGGCCCGCTTCTTTCAGCACGGCGGCGATACCCTTCAGGATCTGGTCCGTCTCCGGTCCCGCCCCGCCCTCGACGAGCTTGTTCGTCACCGGGTCGGTGCCGAGCTGGCCCGACAGAAACAGCGTGTTCCCTGCCCAGACGGCACGGGAATATGGCCCGAGGGCCCTTCCAAGGCCCGGTGCATCGATAATGGCGCGACGTGTCATGGCATCCTCCCGAAAATCGGCTGTTCTTCCAACGGATACACGAGCGGGCCCCATCGGGGAAGTGCGTTTGCGCGCGCCCTTTGCGCCTTACGGCGCCGAGAGATCGCGGAACTGCGCGACGGCGACGGTGAGTTTCGCGAGCGTCAGCCCACGCCCCGAGAGTACCTCGGCCAGCCCTTCGGCCACGCGGCTCACCGCGGCTTCGTTTCGGGCGCGCCAGGCCGCGAAATCCGAGCGGCGAGCCGATTGTGCCAGAATGCTTCGCGCAAGCCGACGCTGGGCCGAAGCGAGCCCCGAGAGGCTGGCATCCACGGCCAGACGGTCGAAATGGTCGCCTTCCGCGAGCGCTTCCGACGCCGCCGCGATGTCGTCCAGATGGAACGCGTCGCGGATGGCGAAGACGACGCGCGCGGCATCTTCAACCGGCGCCTCCATATCCCCGGCCACCCGCACGATATCGAGCGCCTGCGCCAGCGGTTCGAGCGCGGCGAAGCGCCGTGCAAATTCCGGCGAAAGTCCCGTCTTCTGAAGCCGCGCCACAGCATCGGCGAGCCTCGCGACCGCCCTTTCCGGCAGGAGCGCCGCCGTATCCCCGGAGAACGCGGCGGCAAGCGCCGCGACGCCTCGCGCATAGGGCGCAATGCCCTGCTCCAGCCCGTCCCTGAAGCGGTGGTGACGCAGAAAGAAGCCCGCCTGCCGCCGCAGAAGATCGCGCGCGGTGCGATACAACCGAAGCTGCTCCGCACTGTCGATCCGGCCGTCGAGCGCATCGAGCCCTGCATGGATCGCCGGCAGATCGTAAATCGCGCTCACCGCCGCGAAGGCGCAGGCGACGGCCTCCGGCGGCTGGCCGGTCTCGTCCGTCAGCCGCACGACGAAGGTCGGGCCGCCGCGATTGACGATATCGTTCGCAAGGCTCGTCGCGATGATGGCGCGGCGCAGCGGATGCGCGTCGATTTCGGCGGCGAAGCGCTCGCGCATGGCGGGCGGAAAATAGGCCGGAAGTTCGCGGGCAAGGAATGGATCGTCCAACACCATCGACTTCACGAGATCGTCTTCGAGCACGATCTTCGCGTAGGCGAGCAGCACCGCGAGTTCCGGGCGCGTCAGCGGCTTTCCCTGCGCCGCGCGCTCGGCAAGCTGCGCGTCGGTCGGCAGTGCTTCCACGGCGCGGTTGAGGCGGCCATCCTTCACGAGGCTCTGGATCAGGCGTTGGTGGAAACCGAGTTCCGCCAGCCCGTCGCTTGCCGCGACGCTGAGCGCCAGCGTTTGCAGGTAATTGTTGCGCAGCACCGAGGCGGCGACATCGTCCGTCATCGCGGACAGAACGGCGTTGCGCTCCGGCGTGTCGATCTTGCCTTCCGCGACCGCGCGGCCAAGCGCGATCTTGATGTTCACCTCCACGTCCGACGTGTTCACTCCCGCCGAGTTGTCGATGGCGTCCGTGTTGATGCGCCCGCCCGCGAGCGCAAACTCGACGCGCCCTTTCTGCGTGACACCGAGATTGGCGCCCTCGCCGATCACCTTCGCGCGAAGCTCGTTCGCCGCCGCGCGGATCGCGTCGTTCGCCTTGTCGCCGGCCTGCTGGTCCGTTTCGGTGCTGGCGCGCACATAAGTGCCGATCCCCCCGAACCAGAGGAGATCCACGTCAGCGCGAAGGATCGCGGCCATCACGTCCTGCGGGGTCGCCTGCGCGCCGACGCCGAGAAGCTTTTGTGCGGCCTCCGAAAGCGCGATCGACTTTTCCTTGCGGCTGTAGACGCCGCCGCCAGCCGAAAGCTTCGCCCGGTCGTAATCCTGCCAGCTCGAACGCGGGCGCTCGAACAGGCGCTTGCGCTCCTCGAAGCTCGCCTCGGGGTCGGGCGCCGGATCGATGAAAATGTCGCGGTGATCGAAGGCGGCGACGAGCCGGATCTTGCGCGAAAGCAGCATGCCGTTGCCGAAGACATCGCCCGACATGTCGCCCACGCCCGCCACCGTGAACGGCGTCGTCTGAATGTCGACGTTCATCTCCCGGAAATGGCGCTTCACAGCCTCCCATGCGCCCTTTGCGGTGATGCCCATCTTCTTGTGATCGTAGCCCGCCGAGCCGCCGCTCGCGAACGCATCGCCGAGCCAGAAGCCCCGCTTCGCGGCGATCTCGTTTGCGAAGTCGGAAAACGTGGCCGTGCCCTTGTCTGCGGCAACGACGAGATACGGATCGTCGCCGTCGCGGCGCACGGTGTCGGCGGGGGGCACGATCTCGCCCTTCACCAGATTGTCGGTTAGCGACAGGAGGCTCGAAACAAACGCCTCGTAGGCCGCGATACCCTCGTCGTAGGTCGCGTCGCGGTTCGCGCCACCCGTCGCTTTCGGCACGAAACCGCCCTTCGCGCCCTGCGGCACGATGACCGCGTTTTTCACCTGCTGGGCCTTGGCGAGGCCGAGAATTTCGGTGCGGAAATCCTGCGGGCGGTTCGACCAGCGAAGCCCGCCGCGCGCGATGGGTCCGCCGCGCAGATGCACACCCTCGAAGCGCGGCGACGAGACAAAGATCTCGGCATGGGGCCTCGGCGCGGGCAGCCATGCAATGTCGCGGCTTCTAAGCTTGAAGGCGATTGTTTCGGGCGGCGCACCATCCGGCCCCTTCTGGTAGAAATTCGTGCGCAGCGTCGCCTCGATGAGCGAGGTGAGTTGCCGCAGGATCCGATCGTCATCCATCGACGGGATCGCGTCGAGCGCGGCGAAGATGCGCGCCGAAATCTCGGCCAGCGCCGCCTCGCGATCCGCATCGCCGCCTTTCGCGGGATCGAACATCGCCTCGAACAGGCGGAACAGGTCGGCGGCGATTGCGCCATGCTTGTCGAGCGTTTCGGCGACATAGGCAGCGGCATAGGTCGCCCCGGTCTGACGGTAATAGGCCGCATAGGCGCGGATGAGCGCCGCCTGCCGCCAGTCGAGCCCCGCCGCGAGGATCAGGCCGTTAAAGCGGTCGTTCGGCACGGCGTCGGCCCACACGGCGAGAAAGCCGTCCTCAAGCGCCCCGCGCCGCTCGCAGAATGCCGCCGCGTCGCCCTCGCGCAGACGGAGGTCGATGTCGTGCAGATAGAACCGCCTGGCGCCGCCATTGGCCTTCGGCGTGAGCAGATAGGTGCGCTCGGAAATCACATCGAAGCCGAGATTTTCGAGGATCGGCACGCGCCGCGAGAGCGTCAGCGGCTCGTCGAGCTGTTGCAGCGTCGCCCGCACGGCACCGGGCTCCGCGTCGGCCGCGCGATAAAGGTCGATGCCGGTCCGGTGCCCTTCCCTCAGCTTCTCGAACCGCTCGATATCCTTGAGCGCGCGGTCGGCGTCGTTGCGCTCCTGATAGCCAGCCGGAAACGCGTCCCGGTATTTCTCGATCAGCGTCTGCCCGTCGCTGCCGCGCTCGGCGAGCACGCGCGCGGAAAAGCGATCCGCCCAGGTGGTGATGATATCCTCGACCTTCGCTTCGAGATCCCGCTCGGCGGGGTCGAGCAGGTCGCCGTCCGCCTTCCATATCTCCACCTGAAGGCGCACCATCGCGCTCTCGGGATAATACGGCGTCGTCTGCTCGAAGCGGCCGTCGAACGCCTCGGCGAGCATCGCCTCGATCCGCTCGCGGACGCTCGTGTTGTGCTTCTCGCGCGGCACGTAGACGAGCACCGTGACGAAGCGACGGAACTCGTCGCGGCGCACCAGCACGCGCGGTCGCGGTGCAAGCTCGGTCTTGAGGATTTCCTCGGAGACCGTCGACAGCCGCTCCGGCGAAATCTGGAACAGCTCTTCGCGTGGGAAGGTCTCAAGGACGTTCAGGAGCGCTCGCCCGGAGTGGCTCTCCGCCGGATGTCGCGAGCGCTGAAGCACCTTCTTCACCGTGCGCCGAAGGATGGGAACGTCGTGGACGGGGAGGTTGAAGGCGCTCGCGGTGAACAGTCCCGCGAAGACGATCTGGCCCGTCACGCGGCGTTCGGCGTCGTGCAATTTGACGGCGATTGCGTCCATGTGAACGCGGCGATGAACGGTCGATTTCGCGTTCGCCTTTATGACGACCACGGGCGGCGCGTTAAGGTAATAGGCCCGGCTTTCGGGCGTCAGCACGCGGCTCGGCTCGACGCGCAGCACGATGCGGCCGGGATCGCGCAGAAGGCCGAGGCTTCGCTCCGTCTGCGGGACGAGTTCGCCGACGCGTGCGTCATAGGCGAATTCTCGAACGCCGAGAAAGATGAAGTTGTCTTCGGCGATCCAGCGCAGGAAATCGAGCCCTTCGGCGTTCGTCTGCGGCGACGCGGGCGGCGGGTTCCGTTCGATGTCGGAGATCGCGGCCTTGAGGCGGTCGGTCATGGCGTGGAAGTCGCCGACGACGAGCGCCGTATCCGCGATGACGCGGCGGAGGGCCCGGTCGATGGTTTCAAACGACGGCGCGATGCCGGGCCTTGCGATTTCGAGATGCATGACGCTTTCGCGGGCGTGGCCGTTCGGCTCGGGCGCGGCCGGTGCGAGCGCGGCAAGGACGCCGTTGCCGTCCCGCTCGACCTCGAAGATGGGATGCGCGACAAGGAAAGGCACGAGCCCAAGCTCGCGCAACTCGCCCAGCACAGAATCGAGGAGGAAGGGCATGTCGTCGTTCGCGATGTCGATGACGATGTTTTCGCCCTCGTGGGAGGTCAGGGAGCGGATCGAAATCTCCGGCGCGTGGGAATGACGCCGACGCAGGTTTTCGAAGGCCTCGGCCGCGAGCGCCGAAAACGTGGCTGCGCGATCGGAAGCGAGATCCGAGCACCCGGACTCGGCCACAAGCTGCGCGGCGAAGCGGGCGGCCAGATCATCCGCCACGAGCGGGCGTGTGCCTGCGAGGATCGAAGACCCTGCGCCCGTTCGGTCTGCCGTTTGAGACATTTGACATCTCCATAAACGATAATCAAACCGTGCGGGGCTTGCAGGAAGCCGACCGCAGTTTTGATTTTTCGCAATTTTCTTGACGGCGATACGATTGCCTGCGTCCGAGCCCCTTACATCGGCGGTTGCACGGCCATTTCCAATGGCCGAACGAAACGCGCGTTCCCTACGTTTCGAGCAAGGCGTGCGCGGCGAAAAAGGCGGCCTCGGCGGCCAGAAGTCCGACCGCGAGCCTGCGTCCGGACAGCCCGAAGGCGGCAAGCCCGGCGCCGAACGCGATGAAACGCACCGCATCGCCGACGCCCGCGAGCGCACCCGTGGGCGAAAGCAGCATGCGCGCGATGAGCGCGGCGACCAGCGCCGTCGACACGTCCTTCACCCACACGATCACCGCACTGTCCGGGTCGACGCCGCGAGACAGGAACACGCCTGCAAACCGCCATATGTCGCTCGCCGCCGTCCCGACGATGGCGAATGAAAGCCAGATCCATGTGCTGTCGTGCATCGCGGCTGCCTTTACGCTTTCCCTGCGCGCAACACCTTGCGCCGGAACAGCAGGAACGAGACGGTTCCGCCGACAAGCCCGCTCAGCACGAGGTCGAGGCTCGGCACGAGCCACATGAACACGGGCGCGAGGCAAAAGCCGATGAGGATCGGCGCGAAGTCGGCCGCGGCGCGCGCGTTGGCGGAAAGCCCCATGAGGAAATAGACGGGTGTGAGGAAGATCAGCGACGCAGCCACGATGGGCGGAAGGCGGTCGGCGATGAGATAGCCCGCCACCGTGCCAAGCGTGCTCACGCCCACCAGCATCGTCGTGAGGCCGAAATAGAAGGGTAGCCGAAGCCCGCGCGGTAGGAACGGCACCCGCCGCATGCTCTCGATCCAGAGCGTCACCGATACGAAATGCGAGGCGAAATAATCGACGGGCCGCGTCCCTCGCCCCGCACGCAGATAGGGTACGAGCGCGATTGTCATCGGCAGCAGGCGCACGCCCGTGAAAGAGACCGCCAGCGCCGCGGTCCAGAGCGGCATGCCGCGCCCGATCTGGTCGACGAGCATCACCTGCCCCGGCAGCGCATACATGAAAATGGTGGTGTAAAGCGAGAAGGTGAGGCCCACGCCATTGCCGTGGCACAGCACGCCGAAGCCCACGAAGGAAAGGCAGAGCACGGCGGCGGGCGCCCGGGCGGCATCGCGAAACGCCATGCGGAAACCGGTTTCAGTGCGTGTCATCTGGGGTGGTGTTCGCCGGCGCGGCGACGGTTGGGGAGCAAAGCAATCTGGCCTCAAGAGACGGCCGAAGCGGCCATGAACGTTCGAGCGTTATCGCTTCTGATGCGCTCGAAAGCACGCTCAAAAACGCCGGGTCGTGCCCCGCGCGGGAGCCAGTCAGGCGTTGGCGGCAGCGAGGCGACCCTGCAAACAAGCCGGAGGCACATGGGCATGCCGAGGAGCCGCCGTTGCGATATCGTTCCATAAAGACTTTGTGAGACTTTGTTACTTCATTGTCCTCGATACAGCGGCTAAAGTGAGAATACAGACTAGGGAAAATAAACCCTTGGCAACAACATGTTGAAGGAGACTTCATATGGCTAGGCTTAATTTCTCCGAGTGGGCGGCAATTGCATTGGCCACGGGACTGACGCTGATCCCGCTGGTTCCTTATGCTGGCTGACAGTCCGTCAGCACTTCGCCAATCAGACAAGAGTAACCTCCACAAGGCCGTAGAGCTTTCGCTCTGCGGCCTTCGTGTATTCGCGATTTTTTGAAACCCGGGTTTGGTAGGGCCGTGTCCTTCCTGCGGTCAGTCGGCATCGATCTACCCGGAAAAGCTGAACGGCCTTCAACTCAACGGACGGCGTCGTGGTGTGCACCCGATTCGCGGCATGGCGATAGAACGCTGGCCGGGGTTGCCGACCGCCAAGCCCACGGCCTTCACATATGAAACGCCGGGCGCAGGTCTGCGCTCCGGCGTTTTTTCCTCTCGAACGCCGCGAAACCCGCAGCGACTTTCACTCGATCAGGCTGCGCCCTTCGGCAACAAAGCCGGGCCATCGCCGTCGCCCGCCTCGGCATCTTCGATCTTGACCGGCGGCTTCGTCTCGATGACCTCGAAGGCCAGCGTCCTGTTGCCGTCCTTGGGCTCGACAACGACGCGCACCGTCCCGCCGCTTTCGAGCTTGCCGAACAGAAGTTCCTCGGCCAGCGGCTTCTTGATGCTCTCCTGAATGACGCGGGCAAGGGGCCGTGCGCCGTAATGTTCGTCGTAGCCGTGTTCGGCGAGCCACTCCATGGCTTCTGGCGTCAGTTCGATGACCACGTTGCGGTCCGCGAGCTGCGCTTCGAGCTGGAATATGAACTTCTCCACCACCTTGCCGATCATCTCGCGCGAGAGGCGGGCGAACGGGATAACGGCATCGAGGCGGTTGCGGAACTCCGGCGAGAACATGCGTCTGATCGCCTCCTCGTCTTCGCCCACGCGCTGCTGGCTGCCGAAGCCGATGGCGGGCTTCGCCATGTCGGCCGCGCCCGCGTTCGTGGTCATGATGAGCACGACGTTGCGGAAATCGACCTGCTTGCCGTTATGGTCGGTGAGCTTGCCGTGGTCCATCACCTGAAGCAGCACGTTGAACAGGTCCGGGTGCGCTTTCTCGATCTCGTCGAGGAGAAGCACGCAATGCGGATTCTGGTCCACGCCGTCCGTCAACAGGCCGCCCTGATCGAAGCCGACATAGCCGGGAGGCGCGCCGATGAGCCGGGACACCGTGTGCCGCTCCATGTACTCCGACATGTCGAAGCGCAGAATCTGCACGCCGAGCAGGCTCGCGAGCTGGCGGGCCACTTCCGTCTTGCCGACGCCCGTCGGGCCGGAGAACAGATACGAGCCGATTGGCTTTTCCGCATCGCGAAGGCCAGCGCGGGCGAGCTTGATCGCGGCGGCAAGCGCGTGGATCGCCTGATCCTGACCGAACACGACGCGCTTCAGATCGCCTTCGAGGTTGCGGAGCAGCTCCGTGTCGGTCTTGGACACCGTCTTGGGCGGGATGCGCGCCATGGTGGCCACGGTCGCTTCCACTTCCTTCACGCCGATGGTGCGCTTGCGCTTCGAGGGCGGCAGCAACATCTGCGACGCGCCGGTTTCGTCGATCACGTCGATCGCCTTGTCGGGCAGCTTCCGGTCGTGGATGTACTTCGCGGAAAGCTCAACCGCCGCCTTGATCGCCTGGTTCGTGTATTTGATGTTGTGGAAGTCCTCGAAGTAAGGCTTGAGCCCCTTCATGATTTCCACCGCATCTTCCACGGTCGGCTCGGCAACGTCGATCTTCTGGAAGCGCCGCACGAGCGCGCGGTCCTTCTCGAAGTGCTGGCGATATTCCTTGTAAGTGGTCGAGCCGATGCAGCGCAGCACGCCGGATTGCAGCGCGGGCTTCAGCAGGTTCGACGCATCCATCGCACCGCCCGAAGTCGCGCCCGCGCCGATCACGGTGTGGATCTCATCGATGAACAGGATCGCGCCCGGATAGGCCTCGATCTCCTTCATCACCGCCTTGAGGCGCTCCTCGAAGTCGCCGCGATAGCGTGTCCCCGCAAGCAGCGTGCCCATGTCGAGGGAGAACACCGTCGCGTTGGCGAGCACCTGCGGCACCTCGCCGCGCACGATCTTGCGCGCGAGGCCTTCGGCGATGGCGGTCTTGCCCACGCCCGGATCGCCCACATAAAGGGGGTTGTTCTTGGACCGGCGGCAGAGAACCTGAATGGTGCGTTCGATTTCCTTGTCGCGCCCGATCAGGGGATCGATGCGGCCGTCCTTTGCCTTCTGATTGAGGTTGACGCAATAGGCTTCGAGCGCATCGGTCGAACGCTTCTTGTCATCGGAGCCGTCGACCGTCGTCGCATCGTCCTCGACGCCGCGCACCCCGCGCGGTTCGGACATGCCGGCCCGCTTCGAAATGCCGTGGCTGATGAAGTTCACGGCGTCGAACCGCGTCATGTCCTGCTCCTGCAGGAAATAGGCGGCGTTGCTCTCGCGCTCGGCGAAGACTGCGACGAGCACGTTCGCGCCCGTCACTTCTTCGCGGCCCGAAGACTGCACATGCACGACAGCGCGATGGATCACGCGCTGAAAGCTCGCGGTCGGCTGCGCCTCGCCGTCCTGGTCTAGGACGAGGTTGTTCAGCTCCTTGTCGAGAAATTCGGTAAGTTTGGCCCTGAGCCGCTCCACATCGACATTGCAGGCTCTAAGGACGGAAGACGCGTCGCGGTCATCCAGCAGCGAAAGGAGCAGGTGTTCCAGCGTTGCGTATTCGTGATGCCGCTCGTTGGCGTATTCGATAGCGCGGTGGAGCGACTCTTCCAGGCTGTTTGAGAATGATGGCACTGCCGCACCTACTCCTTTTCCATAGTGCACTGAAGGGGATGCTGATGCTGGCGCGCGAAATTCATCACCTGGGTGACTTTCGTCTCAGCAACTTCGTAGGTATAAACGCCGCAGATCCCGACGCCTTTCTGATGAACATGCATCATGATGCGCGTGGCCTCCTCGCGCGGCTTGTTGAAGAACCGTTCAAGCACGTAGACGACGAATTCCATCGGCGTGTAGTCGTCGTTGAGGAGGAGAACCTTGTAGAGGCTCGGTCGTTTCGTCTTGGGACGAGTTTTTGTTACGACACCTGTTTTCAGGCCGTTGTCGTCCTTGAAACCGTTATTGCCCGCCATCGCAGCAACCATTCGAGACCCTATCGGAAGCCTGAACGTTTCAAGCGTCTGCCATTCTGCCTGACGCCTCCATAACGCGCGCGGAAACGAGGCCATCACCTTGCATCATCCCGTTTATCGGTTTCGTCTGTCAAGGCCCCCGAAGCCCGGCGCCACATCGAATATATGTGCTCCCCTTCACACATTGGAAGGGCGGCACCTTGTTCATCACGCAGCGGTGTTTCCAAACACTCAAGAATGCCGTCGGCCCGATCGAAATGCCACGCCCCACGTCTGGAATGGGTAAGACCGAATTAATGCCCGCGCAGGTATAGCAAGCTGAACGAACAACCTTGCATTGAGGTTGATCGCTCACGCGACGCCTTGACGCGGCGCCTTGCTGAAGACACGTTTCTGGGGTTTCACACCGCCGTGGTTCGAAATTTGCGTTTTCAATTTCCGTGGCAAAATAGGGGCTTGGCACCGGCTGAGGGGCCTCGGGTCGACATGGCATGCGCCGGTGCGCCCTTGCGTGGGACGCTTCTTTGCGCGCTCGCGGCCTTTCTCTTCCTCGCGCTTTCCAGTCCCGCCGATGCTCGCCGCAGAGCCGCCAGAGCGCCGTCTTACTCTCCGGCGAGTTCCGCCATGGTGGTCGACTTCCACACCGGGCGTATTCTCATCTCGAAGAACCCAACCGATCCGCGCTTCCCGGCGTCCGTCACCAAGGTGATGACGCTCTATCTGCTGTTCGACGCGCTCCGCGACGGCAAGCTCGCCATGAACACCAGGCTGCGCGTTTCGAGCTACGCCGCCTCGCAGTCGCCGACCAAGCTCGGCCTCGATCCCGGCGACACAATCACGGTTTCCGACGCCATCGGCGCCATCGTCACCAAGTCGGCGAACGACATGGCTGTCGTCGTTGCCGAAGCGCTGGCGGGCAGCGAGGAGGAATTCGCCCGCCGCATGACGCAGAAGGCGCGCACCATCGGCATGCTCAACACGACGTTCCGCAACGCGTCCGGCCTGCCGAATTCCGAACAGCGGACCACGGCGCAGGATCTCGTCATCCTCGCCCGCTCGGTGTTGACCGACTACCCCGAGCGGTCCCGCGTCTTCTCGACGAAATATTTCCAGTATGGCGGCGAAATCTACCGCAACCACAACACCATGCTGTTTTCATATGACGGCATGGAAGGCATGAAGACGGGCTTCACCTCGGCGTCGGGTTTCAATCTTCTTGCCACCGCGCGACGCGGAGAGAAGAGGCTCATCGCGGTGGTGCTGGGCGGATCGTCCGCCAGCGTGCGAAACGCCGCCATGCGCAATATCCTTGACGCTTCATGGCCGAAAGCCATGACATTCACCGCCGCGAAGAACGCGGGGGCGCTCGTGTCGTCTTTCGCGCCGAAACAATTCGCTCAAACCTCGCCGCAGAAACCTTCGACGGCGGCCGATCGCAAGAGCGAGAGCCGCGCACCGGAACCGCAGCGTGTCGCGTCCGCCGAGCCCGCCGCGAAGGAACCTGCTCCGGCTGCGGCCGCGCAATCGGGCGGCACGGGGCATCTGAGGCGCGTGTCGCGCCTACCCACCGCCGAACTTCAGCTCAAGCGCAAGCCCGACAGCACTTCGAACGCAATTCTTTTCTCGTCGCTCGAAAACGGCCTTGCCGTGCGCGCCACCCGCGAGCCCGCCGAGACATCAGACACCGCCACGGACGAGCCCGAGGAGGCGACGGGCCGCGCGATGGTCGATCATGGCGCGACGGCCTCCGGCGCGAAGCAGGTGGCCGTCACCGTCACTTTTCCCGCTCCCGGTGAAAAATTGCCGAAGAACATGTCGGTCCACAACAAGACAGTCCGGCTTCCCGAGGTTGCGCCTCTCGCCGCTGCCGCCGTCCAGACCGACGGAGAGGCTGCGGAAACCGCCCCTTATTCATCGCCTCGGTTGGCTTCGGCTCAAGTTACGCTTGCGTCGACTGCCGCGCCTGAACCTCGAACCATCGCCACCGCGGAAGCGACAGGCGCACGCGAGGCGATGAATCAGCCCGGCCCTTATCATGTGCAGGTGGGCGCGTTCCCCGACCACTCGCAGGCGCAACTCAGGCTTGAAAGCGTGCGGCAAGCGCTGGGGCCGGCCTTCTGCAAGTCGCATCCCGACTTCATCATGCCGGTTTCGCTGTCGAGCGGCGCGACGATGTTCCGCGCCCGCTTCGCCCGCTTCGACGACGAGGCACAGGCGAAATCGGTGTGCCAGAAGCTCAAGCGTTCCGGCATCGAGTGCATGAATGTCCGTGCGCCGTAACCTGTTCGCTCCAGGCGTCCCGCTGGAGCGCGGCATGGCGGGACTGCTGGCAGGACGCACCACGAGGCAAGAGATAGAGCGCACCTTCTGATTTAGAAAAAACGGGGAAGCTCAAGCTCAAGGCAGGCGGGCAGTCGCCTCGCGTTCTAGGCCACCCCTCCGCGCGAGGCTGCCGCGTCGTGTGGGCGCGACGCGGTGAAATCCTGGTCGCGTCAAATCGAGTCCGATTTAAACGCACGCCGATCCAGGCCGGATGACGCCCCCGGCGAGCAGCACGTCAAGCAAGAGGCGTTGGCTGCAACAACGTCTCCGCTCAATGTGCGAAGGAGTTCGAGCGGTCGGCCTGCGAGCGACTGATCAGGCCGCTAGCCTGCTCCGCTCATGATGGCCGCCCCCAGCACCTCGCGCAGATCGGCGCTATCGGTCGGACAACCCGCCGCGCCGCCTCAGCGAGGCCCGTGCAAAGTCAGCGAGACTTCGACCGGCGCCGCCGATCACTCAGCATTTCGGCTCGCAGCACTGCGGCTGCGACGGAGCCGGAACCCAGCGCGCGCCCTCGGGCTGCACGGCCACACGCTCACGGGAGAACGCGATATAGGGCCGCTGGAAATGGGCATAGTTCTTGTAGGGACGCAGCAGCACGCGCCGCTCGGTCAGCGCAACCGCATCGGGCGTCACCCGCTCGGCCCAGCGGTGTCCCCGACGCACGAGCACCTGCTTTTCGACGAGAAATTCCTGAGGCGGGACGCGCACACGGCAAACGGCGGCCTGACCGCCCACGCACTGCTCGCGCCAGATGGAACCGCCGGGCTTTCTGACACGCACGGTCACCGTCTTGTATACGGGCGGGGTCTCGTGCCACACGACAGCGCCGGCGACGGCAACCTGTTGCTGTATCACCCCATGCTGGCCCGGCCGACGGCTCACCTCGTAAACGCCCGGTTCCACCACATCCCGGCGGATGAAGGTTCGATGGACGGGCCGGAGCGGCGCCTGAACATAGCACTCCGCCCCCGCGTTTTCCGGCACGGCGACCGTCAGCACCGACAGACCGGCGAGCCCGAAGCACAAAACCCGCGTCCAGTTTTTCCTTGCAGCCGACCGCATGATTCGTCCCCGCTAAAAATTCCAACAGGAATCTATAGACACGGTTTGGGTAAATATCACGTGCCGAAAATCGATAATTTCGTTCCTATGGCCGAGCCGCAACAGCACTTTGCGCACCGGAGCCCCCGGACACGCTACATCCGGGGGCCTCTTCTGCGGGAATTTACGTGTGGGAGTGTGCGTCCCCGTTCACCTTCGTCAGGCTTGGGAACCACCCCTGGAAAGTGGAATCGAATTCGTGATAGTTGCAGGTGATTTCCTCGCCCACCGCGATGTCGCGGATGGCGTAGCCCAGATCGGCATCGGTGAAGTCGGTGTTGGGCGTCTCGCTATGATTCATGAAACGGCCGTTGTCCGCTTCAAGAACCCAGATTCCCTTCCTGGTCATATGCGGGTAGGAGTAGCGCTGAATGAAATCCTGCATATGGGCTGGCAATTCTTCGATGTCGGCCTCGGTGAAGAAAACGTCGAACTTCGGCTCCAGCCGCCAGATCACGTCTCCTTTCTTGATTGGTTCGGCAGCATAAATGCCTACTCCCTCGATCGCACTGTTCGAGAGATAGGTGCGGACAAGCATCATGGTTTGATTTCCCAAGTATTGTGTGAGGTTGGTTGCTTTTCGAGCCTGAACGGCTATGCGCTGGTTACTTCGCGCTTCACGGCCTTCTGGCGACCTAGGCCGCGAAGGAGGCAGTCTTCTCTCACATGTGCTTTTTCAACATCCTTCAGAGGATTGGAAATAGCGCTTGATCCGGTTGCCGAAGACAACACAGGGTGCCGATGATTGCGCCAAACATTGTCATTTGCAACAAGCTTAATGTCGATATTTACGAAGGTTTGGGACTGCGTGTGAAAATCCGACTCGACCATCTTCTGGTCCGGCGCGAACTGGCGGAAACGCGCTCGAAGGCGCAGGACATGATCCGCCGGGGCGTTGTCCGCGTGCGCGGACGAACCGACGTCAAACCGGGACTCGAAGTCTCTGAAGACGAACACGTTGAAGTGCTTGAAAAGATGCCGTATGTCGCGCGGAGCGCCCTCAAGCTCGCAGCGGCACTCGACGCATTCGGCCTGTCTCCGCACGGGCGAAACTGCCTCGATGTCGGCGCCTCGACCGGCGGCTTCACCGAGGTGCTGCTTGAGAGGGGTGCAACCCGCGTCCATGCGGTGGATGTGGGCCGCGATCAGCTCCATGCGTCTCTGCGTCAAAATGTCCGGGTCGTGTCGATGGAAGCGCAGGACGCGCGCACTCTTATCCCGGCGCACTTCGATGCGCCGATCGAAGCCGTGACCTGCGACGTGAGTTTCATCTCGCTCGAAAAGGTGCTGCCCGCGGTGCTGCCGCTCGCCGCGCCCGGCGCGTGGCTCGTAGCGCTGGTCAAGCCGCAATTCGAGGTCGGCCGCGACGGCGTCGGCAAGGGCGGCATCGTGAAGGACGAAAGCCTGCGGCGCGCGGCGGTGGAGCGCGTCACGGCATGCATCGAGGCGGAAGGCTGGCGCGCGATTGGCGCCATCGCCTCGCCGATCAAGGGACAGGACGGCAATGAAGAAACACTCGTCGCAGCCTCGCGCGAGCGATAGCCCGCCGAACCGCGCGGAAGCGGTGACGCTCGCCGTCGAGACCATGGGCGCGCAGGGCGACGGCCTCGCGCGGGTCGGCGGCACCGCTGTGCACATTCCTTTCGCGTTGCCGGGCGAAGTCGTGCGTGCAGAGGTGGGCGCGGACAAAAATCGGCTCATCGCGGTGGAAGCCGCAAGCCCGGAGCGGATCGCGCCCGTATGCCGCCATTTCGGCGTCTGCGGAGGATGCGCGCTCCAGCATTGGGCAGCGGCGCCCTATGACGCCTGGAAAGCCGGACTTGTGGAAGCGGCGCTCGCTCACGCCCGCGTCCGCGCGCCGTCAGTCGAGCCGCTGAAGACCTACCCCGTTTCGAGCCGCCGCCGCGCCGTTTTTACCGCCCGCAAGGAGGATGGCGCGCTTCGTCTCGGCTTTAACGCGTCGCGCAGTCACGATCTCGTCGACATAGAGGAATGTCCCATCCTGCTGCCACGGATCGCCGCCGCGCTTCCGCGATTTCGCGCGGGGCTCAAGGGCGCGATGGCCGAGCGCGGCGAAGCGAAGATCCACGTCACCGCCGCAGATAACGGGCTCGACGTCGCCATCGCCGGGCCCCGCCTTCAGACGAGCGCCCGGCACGCGATCGAGGCTGAACTTCAGGCGGCCGGCGCGATCCGGGCCGCATGGAATGGCGAAGCGATCTTCATCAACGCCCCGCCGCGGGTCGCCGCCGGGCCTGCGCGCGTGTTGCTGCCCGAAGGCGCGTTTCTGCAAGCGGTCGAGGCGTGCGAGCGCGACATGGCTGCCTTCGCGGTCGAAGCGCTCGACGCGGCGGGAGCGGCAAAGGGGCCGGTATGCGACCTTTTCGCGGGCCTCGGCGCCTTCACCTTTCCGGTGGCGACACGCGCGCCTATCACCGCCTGCGAAGACAATGCTGCCGCCGTTGCCGCGCTGTCCCTTGCCGCGAAAGAGGCGAAGGGCCTCAAGCCCGTGAAGGCGGTCGGCCGCGATCTGTTTCGCAATCCGCTCGGCTTTCAGGAGTTGAACGCTTTCGCAGCCGCCGTGCTCGATCCGCCGCGCGAGGGAGCCGAGACGCAGGCGCGCGCGCTTGCGCAGTCGAAAATTCCTGCCGTCGTGATGCTGTCGTGCAATCCCGCCTCCTTGGCGCGTGATGCTGCCATTCTTGCGGAAGGCGGGTTCGAATTGACGCGGCTCGCGGCCTTCGATCAGTTTCGCTATTCGGCACATGTGGAGGTCGCAGCGCTTTTCCGCCGCCCACGCACAAAAAAGGGCAGGCTTGCGCCCGCCCTTCGCTGAGGCCGTGAGGCGCGGGGCGGCCTTACGCAGCCGCCTCCACCTTGCGAGCCGCATCGCCCTCGATCACGCGGGGCTGGGGAGCGCCCTTCGTGATCTGGATCGTGCGCGGCTTCATGGCCTCAGGCAATTCGCGCTTCAGATCGACATGCAGAAGTCCGTTCTCAAGCGCGGCACCAGACACCTCGACGTAATCGGCAAGCCGGAAACGGCGCTCGAAATTGCGCGCGGCGATGCCCTGATGAATGTAGGCCCGGTTGGCGGCTTCACCTTTCTTTTCGCCGCGGATGGTAAGAGTACCCTCCTTCACGTCGATAGAGAGGTCGTTCTCACCGAAACCGGCGACTGCCATGGTAACGCGATAGACATTCTCGCCCAGACGTTCGATGTTGTAGGGCGGAAAGCCGCCTTCGCTTTCGAGACCAGAGAGCTGGTCAAGCACATTGGCAAGGTGATCGAAGCCGATCGCGGACTTATACAGGGGGGATAGATCAAGACGACGCATGTGTTTTCTCCTTATCAAGCGAGAAGTTTCCTCCGCCTTAAAGGCCGGAGTTTAGGTTTGCAGCCGACTGGCCTGCACCCATAAATTTATTTCGGACATCTTCGCTGTCAAGGGGTGCTTGAGCAGCGCAGTGCGCATGCGGTAGAGTTTTTCCACGAACAGCAAGGACCGCCCGTACATGGCGACTAAGGCGCCCTCACTCTCGGCCGAATTGGCCGGAATCACCCGCAATCCCGTCCCTGGCGGCGCCATCTGCGGCACCTTCCCCACGCGCGACGGCTTGCAGATCCGCTATGCGCGGTGGGACACGACGGCGGAGCGGCGCATCGGCACGGTCTGTCTTTTCCACGGCCGCACGGAGTTCATCGAGAAATATTTCGAGACCATCGGCGACCTGCGCCGCAGGGGCTTCGCCGTCGCGACCATGGACTGGCGCGGACAGGGCGGCTCATCGCGCATGCTGAGGAACCGCTCCAAGGGACACGTCGAGAACTTCGCGCAGTTCGACGACGACGTTCGCCGCTTCATGTCGGGCATCGTGCTGCCCGATTGCCCGCCGCCCTATTACTGCCTCGCGCATTCGATGGGCGGACATCTCGTGCTGCGTCTCGCTCAGACGAAGGTGTGCTGGTGGGATCGCATCGTTCTTACCGCGCCGATGATCGATTTCGCACAGACCGAAAAGCGCAAGGGAGGCATCGGCGCTGCGGCGGAAGCGCTGACGCTGCTGGGCTTCGGCGACAGTTTCATACCCGGCGGGAAGGACAAGCTTTGGGAGCGTGCGCCGTTCGAGGGCAACCCGCTGACGTCGGATCGACTTCGATACGAGCGCGCGCAGGACGTGCTCCGCGCCGCCCCGGAGCTTGGCATCGGCGCGCCGACCAT
Organism: Rhodomicrobium lacus; assembly: GCF_003992725.1. Taxonomy (NCBI): domain Bacteria; kingdom Pseudomonadati; phylum Pseudomonadota; class Alphaproteobacteria; order Hyphomicrobiales; family Hyphomicrobiaceae; genus Rhodomicrobium; species Rhodomicrobium lacus. The sequence goes on from NZ_RZNF01000012.1 coordinate 300,825, forward strand.
CGGCTGGGTGCAGGCCGCGTGCGCTTCTATCGCGACGCTCGCCTCGACCGCCTTCATGGAGAGCATCCGCGTGCCGACCCTCATGCTCGCGGCCGGCAACGATCAAATCGTGTCCAACGCCGCCATGGAGCGTTTCGCGAGCCGCGTGAAGAACTGCCGCCTCATCGTGATTCCGGGCGCGCATCATGAGATCCTCATGGAGCGCGATCAGCTTCGTGGACAATTCTGGGCCGCATTCGATGCCTACATTCCCGGCTCGACGCTGCTTCCACGACGGCTGGAACAAGCTGAAATCGCTCTGTGACCTTTGCCGACGATGGGACGCTGTCCAGTCTCGAACGCGATTGCCAACATGCCGATGGTTCCGATGACGATTGTGCAAGCCGATTTTCGCGACCCTATGCTGACCGCCGATCAGGCTCGCGCGGCGCTCGATCTGAAGCCACACCCCGAGGGCGGCCATTATCGCGAGTTGTGGCGGGACGAGCCTCAAGTCGACGACGCCCCGCAAGCCAATAGACGGGGAGCAGCAAGCGCGATCCTGTTCCTGCTGGCTGCGGGTGAGCGGTCGCACTGGCATCGCGTCGATGCGGCGGAGATCTGGATCTGGCAGGCTGGCGCACCGCTGGCGCTTGGCATAGCCCACCCCGATGGAAGACGCGAAACGATCACTCTTGGCCCGAATGCGGGCGGCGGCGAAGCGTTTCAGGGCGTCGTTCCGGCCTTCGCCTGGCAGGAGGCGGTGAGCCTTGGCGCATGGACGCTGGTGAGTTGCATCGTGGCTCCGGCGTTCAGCTTCGAAGGCTTTGAACTCGCGCCACCCGGCTGGTCGCCGCAGACGCTCTGAACCGGAGCCGATAAAAAGAAAAGGACGAGGCGGCGGCCTCGTCCTTCGCACTTTGACTTTTCAGCAGTCGGGCATCAGTGCGGCAGGCCGCTGCCATCCGCAACCGATGTCTGGCCGATCTCCTTGATCTGCGCGGCGGCAAGCGCGGCGGCCTCGTCCCATTCGATGGGATCGAGCTTGCGGGTGAGCGCAATCGCCAGCACCTCGTCCATCCGCGCCACCGGGATGATTTCGAGCGCGTTCTTCACGTTATCCGGGATTTCCGCGAGGTCTTTCGCGTTCTCCTCCGGAATGATGACGCGCTTGATGCCCCCGCGAAGAGCCGCAAGCAGCTTCTCCTTGAGACCACCGATGGGCAGAACGCGACCGCGCAGGGTTATTTCGCCCGTCATGGCCACGTCGCGGCGAACCGGAACGCCCGTAAGGATCGAAACGATGGCCGTGACCATCGCCACACCCGCCGAGGGGCCATCCTTCGGCGTGGCGCCTTCCGGCACGTGCACATGGATGTCGCGCTTGTCGAACAGCGGCGGCTCGATGCCGAAGGCGATGCTGCGGCTGCGCACATAGGCGTTCGCGGCCTGAATCGACTCCTTCATCACGTCGCGCAGATTGCCCGTGACGGTCATGCGGCCTTTGCCCGGCATCATGACGCCTTCGACAGTCAGCAACTCGCCGCCGACTTCCGTCCAGGCGAGACCGGTCACGACGCCGACCTGATCCTCAAGCTCGGCCTCGCCGTAGCGGTATTTCTGCACGCCGAGGAAATCGTGCACGTTTTCAAGCGTGACATGCACCTTCACCTGCTTGCCGCTCTCGATCAGCTTCACGGCCTTGCGGGCAAGCTTGGCTATCTCGCGCTCAAGGCTGCGCACGCCCGCCTCGCGGGTGTAGCGGCGGATGACCTCGACGATGGCATCGTCATCGACCGTCCACTCGCCCGGCTGAAGGCCGTGGGCCTCCATCTGGCCGCGCAGAAGATGGCGTTTCGTGATTTCGAGCTTCTCGTCTTCCGTATAGCCCGCGAGCCGGATGATCTCCATACGGTCGCGAAGCGCGGGCGGAATGTCGAGCGTGTTCGCGGTCGTGACGAACATCACGTTCGAGAGGTCGTAATCGACTTCGAGGTAATGGTCGTTGAACTCGTGGTTCTGCTCCGGGTCCAGTACCTCAAGCAGCGCGGATGCCGGGTCTCCACGGAAATCCATGCCCATCTTGTCGATTTCGTCGAGGAGGAAGAGCGGATTGGTCTTCTTCGCCTTGCGCATCGACTGGATGACCTTGCCGGGCATCGAGCCGATATAGGTGCGCCGATGGCCGCGGATCTCCGCCTCGTCACGGACGCCGCCGAGCGACATGCGCACGAACTCGCGGCCCGTCGCCTTCGCGATCGATTTGCCGAGCGAGGTCTTGCCGACGCCCGGAGGGCCGACGAGACACAGGATCGGGCCCTTCAGCATGTTCGTGCGCTTCTGCACCGCGAGATACTCGACGATGCGGTCCTTCACGCGTTCAAGACCATAATGATCCTCGTCGAGCACGGCTTGCGCTTCTTCGAGATCCTTCTTGACCTTGCCTTTCACCCCCCACGGGATGGAAAGCAGCCAGTCGAGATAGTTGCGCACCACCGTCGCTTCGGCCGACATCGGGCTCATCTGCTTGAGCTTCTTCAGCTCGGCCACGGCCTTGTCCTTCGCTTCCTTGGACAGCTTCGTGTTCTCGATCTTCTCCTCGAACTCGGAGATATCGTCGCGCTCTTCGGAATCGCCGAGTTCCTTCTGAATGGCCTTCATCTGCTCATTCAGGTAATATTCGCGCTGGGTCTTCTCCATCTGGCGCTTCACGCGGCTGCGGATCTTCCGCTCGACCTGAAGCACCGAGATTTCGCTCTCCATGAGCGTGAAGACGCGTTCAAGCCGTTCCGACACGGACAGAAGCTCAAGAATTTCCTGCTTGTCGCCGATCTTGATCGCGAGGTGGGAAGCAATGGTGTCCGCGAGCTTCGAATAGTCGTCGATCTGGTTGAGCGTGCTCAGAACCTCGGGAGAGATCTTCTTGTTCAGCTTGACGTAATTTTCAAACTGACTGATCGCCGAGCGCGCGAACGCCTCGATCTCGTCCTGATTGCCGAGCGTCTCTTCGATGCGCTCGATTTCCGCCTCGAAGTAATTGTCGTTCGGAACGAAATCCTTGATGCGCGCGCGTGTCGTCCCCTCCACCAGCACCTTGACGGTCCCGTCGGGCAGCTTCAGCAACTGAAGCACGGTCGCGAGCATGCCCATCGTGTAGATGGCGTCGGGCTCCGGATCGTCGTCGCCCGCGTTCTTCTGCGCGGCGAGCAGGATCTGCCGGTCGGTGCGCATCACCTCGTCGAGCGCATTGATGGACTTCTCGCGCCCCACAAACAACGGAACGATCATGTATGGGAAAACGACGATGTCCCGAAGGGGAAGCACCGGAAAGATCTCGCCCTTGCCCGGCGCCCTGGGATTGTCGGTTGGATTCGTCATGTCGCTCTCCTCAATCCGACAGCGCAAAGGCCCGCTGTCATCATCCTGTAGCAGCCGGAGATCCCGGCCTTATGGCCGCCACCCGCGTCTCGCCGCCGCTCATCCGACAGTACATGCCGGATAAGCCGTCAGTCCATAGCGCAGTTATCAAGACGTTAATGGCCGCAGTAAAGGGAGCGCCGAAAACGGCGCTGCCTGTGCTTGGTGGGGTCCGATGAAAATAGGCTGAGACGGGCTTGCGGTTAACAAACCGTGTCATCAGGCACTCGATGATTCATCTAGTCGCTCGGCGTAAATCCGCAAGGGCTTGGCGTTCCCTTCGATCACTTCCGGGCTGATCACGACTTCCTCGACGCCTTTCAGGCTGGGAAGCTCGAACATGCTGTCCAACAGGATCGCTTCCATGATCGACCTGAGACCTCTTGCGCCGGTCTTGCGCTCGATAGCCTTGCGGGCGACGGATTTGAGCGCTTCGTTGGACAGCGTGAGCTGCACGCCTTCCATATCGAAGAGGCGCTGATACTGCTTCACGAGCGCGTTCTTGGGCTCGGACAGGATTTTCACAAGCGCGGTTTCGTCGAGATCCTCAAGCGTTGCCAGAACCGGCAGGCGCCCGATGAATTCCGGGATGAGACCGAACCTCAGCAGGTCTTCAGGCTCCACGCCGCGCAGGATCTCTCCCGTGCGCCGGTCGTCCTCCGAGGATACCTTGGCGCCGAAACCGATCGAACTCGACTTCCCACGCTGAGCGATGATCTTTTCGAGGCCGGAGAACGCGCCGCCGCAGATGAACAGGATGTTCGTCGTGTCGACCTGCAGGAACTCCTGCTGCGGATGCTTGCGGCCGCCTTGCGGGGGAACGCTCGCAACCGTGCCTTCCATGATCTTGAGCAGCGCCTGCTGGACGCCCTCGCCCGACACGTCGCGCGTGATGGACGGGTTGTCCGACTTGCGGCTGATCTTGTCGACCTCGTCGATGTAGACGATGCCGCGCTGCGCGCGGTCGACGTTGTAATCCGCCGCCTGAAGCAGCTTCAGGATGATGTTTTCGACATCCTCGCCGACATAGCCCGCCTCGGTCAGCGTCGTGGCATCCGCCATGGTGAAGGGCACGTCCAGAATGCGCGCGAGCGTCTGCGCGAGCAGCGTCTTGCCGCAACCGGTCGGGCCGATCAGCAGGATGTTGGACTTCGCCAACTCCACGTCGTTGTTCTTCGCGGAGTGATTGATGCGCTTGTAATGATTATGGACGGCGACCGAAAGAACGCGCTTTGCATAGTCCTGGCCGATCACGTAGTCGTCGAGGACCGTGCAAATTTCCTGAGGCGTCGGAACCCCGTCGCGGGACTTCACGTAGGAGTTTTTGTTCTCCTCGCGAATGATATCCATGCAGAGTTCGACGCACTCGTCGCAAATGAACACCGTAGGCCCTGCAATAAGCTTGCGGACTTCGTGCTGGCTCTTGCCGCAGAACGAGCAGTAGAGCGTATTCTTGGAGTCGTGACCCCTGCTTTCTTTCGTCATTGACCTACCTTAGCACCCACATGCCAGAATGTGGCGATGGATTGTGCCCGACTGATGACCGGAACAACCGTTCCCGGTTTATTCCGCACCCGCAAAGCCAGCGATCCACCGCCCTCCTCGCATGCTTCCCCATAGTCTTACGGCTTCTGGGGCGATTGTCCATAGCTTCGATTCGCAACTCTGCCCGAAGGCCGTCTGGGACGTTGGACTGCTTATACTTTCCAGTCCGTTAAAAATCATACCCGGACTTTCGAACGTGCCCGTGAAGCTCTAGGTCGGTCACGAACGTCCCGGATTTCCCGTTTCTTCGGCGGCGGCGCGCTTCGTCAGAACGTCGTCGATAATGCCGAACGCTTTCGCCTGCTCCGGAGACATGAAGTGGTCACGGTCCAGGGTGCGTTCAATGACTTCGTATGGCTGCCCTGTGTGCTTGACATAGATTTCATTAAGCCGGCGCTTGGTTTTCAGAATGTCCTCGGCGTGCCGTTCGATATCGCTCGCCTGCCCCTGGAAACCGGCCGAAGGCTGGTGAACCATCACGCGCGCATTCGGCAGCGCCCAGCGCATGCCGGGCTCGCCCGCGGCAAGCAGCAGAGAACCCATCGACGCCGCCTGACCGACGCAAAGCGTGGAAACGGGGGGGCGGATGAATTGCATCGTATCGTACATGGCGAGGCCGGAGGTCACATGGCCGCCCGGCGAATTGATGTAAATGTTGATTTCCTTCTTCGGGTTCTCGGATTCGAGAAACAGAAGCTGCGCGATCACGAGCGAGGCCATGTTGTCCTCGACGACCCCGGTCAGGAAGATGATGCGCTCTTTCAGTAGGCGCGAATAGATGTCGAAAGCGCGCTCGCCGCGGTTGGTCTGTTCGACGACCATGGGAACGAGCTGGCTTGTGTAGAATTCAACGGGATCGCGCATGGCGTTACTCCAGGCCGTGATGAGAGCCGAAGATGACTTCGTTCTGGGGAGAGCCCGCAGCACGCAAGGCGCGGGCGCGACCGAAGCCGGTGGCTTGTGAATTTGGTGCGGCACACGGGGTGCCACACCAAACATGGGATGATTTGAGCGGGAGCGCAACCGGTCGGTGGCGCGCGCTCATTCGAAAGCCGATCCCGTTGTCATCAACGCGATCACGATCCGTCCGGCATCATCCGCGCGAAAACTTGCGCGGCGCTGCCTTAGCCGTGCTTGTGCCCGGCGTGGTCGTGATCGTGATCGTGGTCGTGATCGCAATCGGGACCATGCACGTGCTCGTGTTCTTCTTCGATGCCGCCGTCAAGCAGGGCCTGCTCGCGTTCAAGCTCCGCCAGCGACTTCATCAATTCTTCGGGAGAAACCTTGTTCTCCTCCGTCTTCACGAGTTCGAGGACGAAGTTGATGACCTTTTCCTCGTAGACCGGTGCGCGGAGTTCGTTCAGCGCGTTCGGGTTCTTGCGATAGAACTCGATGACCTCGCGTTCCTGTCCAGGGAACTGGCGGGCGCGGTCGATGACGGCGCGGCGAATTTCCTCGTCGAGAATCTTGATCTCGTTCTGATTGCCGATCTCGGAGAGCACAAGGCCGAGGCGCACACGGCGCTCGGCGAGCTTCTGATATTCGGCGCGCGCCTTCTCTTCGGTCGAGCCTTCGTCCTCGAAGGTCTTCTTGGCCTGTTCGAGCTGACGGGTGATGCCGCGCCAGATGCCTTCGAACTCGCTCGTCACGAGGGTATTCGGCAATTCAAAGGAGTGACGCTCGTCCAGCACGTCGAGCACCGCCTTCTTGAGCTTTGCGCGCGTCGCACCGTCAAGCTCCTTCTGAAGCTGATCGCGGACCGCTTCTTCGAGCTTTGCGAAGGATTCGAGGCCCAGCGTCTTCGCGAACTCGTCGTCGGCCTTCGCGTCGACAGGCTTCGCGACGTCCTTGACGGTCACGTCGAAGACCGCGTCCTTGCCCGCGAGATGCGCCGCCTGGTAGTCCTGCGGGAACGTCACCTTGACGTCGCGCTGATCGCCCTTCTTCGCTCCGATCAGACCGTCCTCGAAGCCCGGGATGAACCGGCCGGAGCCGAGCACGAGGAACGCATCCTCGGCAGCGCCGCCTTCGAAGGGCTCGCCATCGATGCTGCCCTTGAAGTCGATGGTGAGGCGGTCGCCGGCCTCGGCGGCGCCATCCTTCGTCTCATAGGCTACATTCGCCTTGAGAAGACGGTCGATGGCGCCCTTGACGTCCTCTTCCTTGGGATCGGCGACATCCTTCGTCAGCGTGATCGCCTTAAGATCGGTGAGTTCGATCTTCGGCAGCACCTCGAAAGACATCGTATATTCGAGATCGGCCGCGCCATCGATCATGCGCTGAACCGCCTCGGCGTCTTCCGGGAGCTTGATGTCGGGCTGGAAGGCGGGGCGTTCGTTCCGCTCCTGAAGCGCCTTCGAGCTCGATTCGCCGACGGTTTCTTCCAGCACTTCGGCCATCACCGACTTGCCGTACATCTGGCGCACATGGGCAAGCGGCACCTTGCCGGGCCGGAAGCCGTTGAGCTTCACTTTGGATTTCAGGTCTTCGAGCTTCGATTCAGCCTTCACCTTCAGATCGGCGGCGGGCACGACGACCTTCAATTGGCGTTTCAGCCCGTCTGAAACAGTTTCTGTAACTTGCATTGTCCGGAATCTCGTTGGCCGTTGATCGGCGAAGTTATCGAAGCAACGGGAATCGTTGCCGCGGGCGCATTCGCCCCGCATCTGATCGTGTGAAATTGCATATCGCAGCCCAATCCACAAGGGCTGCATCAAGCACCCGTGGAAAAAACCACAACGTTCGGTCACACTTGGGCGGGCACGGGAGCGCCGCTGCGCGGACCCGTATCGACCTGAAGGTGTTATGCGGCAAGGTGTTATGCGACCGCGATTTTCGCGCTGAACCTCAGGAGCCGGGAGCATCCTTGTCGGGATCGAACGCCGTAACGGCGCTAACGTTTTTCCACGGCGCGCTCGCAAGACGCCTCGACCGGGCAAGCCGCGCGCTCCTCGAACCCGAAGACGGGCGCGCGATGGATTTCAGCCGCGCGGCCGGTGAACCGGCCCTCGGCCAGCCGACGCAGGTTTCATGGCGCGTATTCAAGAACCCGCTCACCGTCTTCATAGGCGGGGTGGCGGCCGTTATCCTCGAACTCGCGGAACCGCGCGTCCGTACCGGCGTGTGGGAGCACACGTCCTTTCGCACGCAGCCGCTGCGACGGCTGCGCCGGACCGGGCTCGCCGCGATGATGACGGTCTACGGTCCGGCTAGCGCCGCGCAAGCGATGATCGTGGGCGTCCGACGCATGCATGCCCGCGTGAAAGGCACGACGCCGGGCGGCGAGCCCTACTGCGCCGACGATCCCGAACTTCTCAACTGGGTGCAGGCGACAGCCGCCTACGGCTTCCTGCAAGCCTACCACACGTATTCCAAGCCGATCCCGCAGGCCGACCGGGACCGCTACTACCGCGAGGGGGAGACCGCCGCCCGCCTCTATGGCGCTACGCTGCCGCCCCGGTCCGAGGCAGAGCTTGACGCGGCGTTCGCAGCCATGCTGCCGCGCCTCGAACCATCGCCGATCATTTTCGAGTTTCTCGACATCATGCGCACAACACGCATCGTGCCGCCCGTGTCGCGGGCACTCACGCCCGCCGCCCATCTTGCCCAGCCGCTGTTCGTGCGCGCCGCAGTGAGCCTGACGCCGCCACGGATCCGCGAACGTCTCGGGCTTGGGCCAACTTACGGACTGCGGCCCTTTGAACGCGCGCTCCTTCATCAGGCAGCCGCGCTTGCCGACCGGATCGTGCTTCATTCGAGCCCTGCCGTACAGTCATGCCAGCGTCTCGGTTTGCCGGCCGACTTCCTTTACGCATCGCGCTGACGTCAGGCGGCCGCGAGAAAGGCGGGCAGCGCCACCTCCGGCAGCGGCTTCGCCATCACCTCGCGAATGCTCGCATCCGGCACGCCCAGCACGGAAAGCGCCGTGCTGATGATCCTGTCGGCGTAATCGTCGTCCACCTCGCCCGAAACGAGCTTCAGTGTCGCCAGCAGCAAGAGACCCGCGACGGTTTCGCGCGCCATGTCGACATCCTGATGCCTGAAGACGCCCTCTTCGATGCCCGCCGCGACGGCTCGCCGGATGAGGTCGCCGATACCGAAGCGGAAGTCATTCCCCGAGAGAACCGCGCGGATCATGAACCAACCCCACATGCGATCGGTTTTCGCGACGCGCAGCCAGACACGCACATCGTTGGCGAACGCTTCGACGCGGTCGCTTGTGAGACCGTCGAGGTTTTCATACATACCCTTCGTATGCAGGCGAAACGCCTCGATTGCCGCGCTGACGATGGCTTCCTTGGAGGGGAAATGATTGTAGAAGGAGCCGTAGCCGACGTCCGCCCGCGCGGTAATGTCCTGAATGACAAGCCCTTCGAGGCCGCGCTCGGCGACGATTTCATATGTCGCCCTCAGAAGCTTGCGGCGCGTGTCCTCCCGGCGCCGGTCGGAGCGGCTCTTCAGAAGGCGATGCGCCGAGGCACTTTCTTCAAGGGCGGGCAGTGCAGACTTGACCAATATCAAAGCTCCTTTAACTAAAGTTTATGGGACACGACTCTGAGACTTTTTTATGAACCGCGTGCATGGGCTTGGCGCCCACACCGCCGCGTGACATGATTCGCGCCCCGAAGCTCGCGCAGCCAACGCCGATCCGGAGATGAGACGTGCTTAAAATCGTCGGTGTTACGGGAAGCGTGTCCTCGCCCTCGCGAACGCGCTCTGTCGTCGAGGCGACGCTCGCCCGCGTCGGGGATGCGCCCGATGTCGAACAAACGCTCCTCGATATCGCGGAACTTCTGCCCTGGCTCGCCATCCGCTGCCGCGACGAGGCGGCGCCGCCTGTGATTCGCGCGCTTGACGCCATCGAGAAGGCGGACCTCCTCATCGTCGGCACCCCCGTCTACAAGGGATCGTATACGGGGATGCTGAAGCACCTGATCGATCTTCTCAACTACCCTGCCCTGCTCAAGACGCCGGTGGGCCTCATCGCGGTTGGCGGCAGCGACCGCCACGCGCTTGTCATCGAGCATGAGCTTCGCCCGCTTTTCGGATTCTTCGGCGCAAAGACGCTGCCCACCGGCATCTTTTTGTCCGACAAGACCATCGAGGGCGGCCGGATCATCGACGAAGCGGCAAACGCGCGCCTCGACCATCTCGTAAGCGAAGCGGTGCATGAACTCGATCTCGTCCGCCTCAGGAAAGCCAAGGCAACGACAAGTTAACGGGCCGTCCTGAAATCGCCTCGATAATGGCGGATGGCATGCATCCAATCTATCGAGGAACGTCATGATCATAAACGGCAGGCTGAGGTGGAAACTCCTCATCGGGCTTATCGCCGCGATCGCCTTCGACACGACGCTTCAAATCGTCTGGAAGACCGCCGTTCTGGACGCGCCGGAAGTCAACCTCTCGGTATCATCGACAGTGTCGGGAATTTTCGGAAATCCGCTGTTCCTCGGCGTCGTCGCCATCATGACGCTGCAATTCTTCAATTGGCTCATGGTGCTGGGTGAAGCCGATCTCTCCTATGCGAAGCCCATTGCGTCGCTTAGCTTCGCTTCCGTGCCGGTCACGTCCGTGCTGCTTCTGCACGAAACCTTCGATGCGGTTGAGGTGGCGGGTGTGATCTTCGTGATCGCGGGCGTCTTCTTCATCAGCCAGACAAAACCGCTCACAAGCGAACCCAACCTTTCATCCCGGCCCGAAGCATCATGAACGGCACCACCCTCGGAATCCTGCTCGTCGTCCTCTGCGCTCTTCTCGAAGGCATCGGGCAGGTGTTCCTCAAGAAATCCACCATGACGAAAATGCGCTGGTTCATGTGGATTTCGGCCGGCGTGATCGCGCTCGCCGCCGAGGCGCTGATCTACACCGAAGCGCTGAAGCTCCTCGATGTGAGCGTGGCCTTCACGATTTGCAGCCTGAACCTCATCGCCATCACCATCCTCTCGCGGTTCATCCTGCGCGAGGAAGTGACAAGGACGCGCTGGATCGGCGTCGGCCTGATTTTCGTCGGCGCGGCGCTGGTCATGACGCGCGCCTGACAGCCGGGTTCCGCCACCTCGGAAACCGTCGCTTCACGAGACATGCCGTCCCGAATTCGAGCATCGTCCGTTCTCTGACTCCAACCAAAAATCGCCGGAGCGGGATCCGATCGGGTTGATCCAGGCCGTCGATGGGCCATCCACATCTGCCGCGACGGACGCGGAAAAATGTCGGTTGATTGCGCTCGGACCGCAAAACGGGAGGCGCATGCACAATACGCAATCACCGGACCTTGTGTATGCAATACGTGCTTTCAAAAAGCTATATTGCATACAAATGCCGCGATCACGCTAACTTCAGAGCGTGCAACGCTTTTTAAGGAGGTGGTTGTTTCGCCACGTCATGCGTGTTTGCTAGCCTGAAAACAGGGCAGCAGGACGTGTCACCATGTCAGGAACAAACCATCTATTTTCAGAGCTGAGCGCGAATTGGGCCGATCTGGACAAGGTCGCGCTGGAGACGGGTGAAGGCCGACAGTTCCGTTACCGCGACATCCTCGCGCTGACCGCGCGGTTCGCGAACGCTCTCGTCGCGACCGGTGTCAAGCCGGGCGACCGCGTGGCCGTGCAGGTGGAAAAGTCGCCGGAAGCGCTGTTCCTCTATCTCGCCTGCGTGCGCGCCGGTGCCGCCTATCTGCCGCTGAACACGGCCTACACCGACGCCGAGCTTGAGTATTTTCTCGGCGACGCGGAGCCGACCGTCTTCATCGCCCGTCCCTCGCATGCCAACGCGCCTGCGCTTTGCACCAAAACGGGCGTCGCGGGCTGCTATACGCTCGGCACCGTAGGGGACGGCACGCTGATCGAGCTTGCCGCCGACAAGGCCGAAACCTTCGAAAATATCGCGCGCGGCCCGGACGATCTCGCCGCGATCCTTTACACGTCGGGCACCACGGGCCGCTCAAAGGGCGCGATGACGACGCACGAGAACCTCGCCTCGAATGCGCGCGCGCTCGCCGAATACTGGCGCTTCACGGACAAGGACGTGCTGCTGCACGCGCTGCCGATCTTCCACACGCACGGGCTGTTCGTCGCCTCGAACGTGATCTTCCGTTCCGGCGCGTCGATGCTGTTCCTGCCGAAGTTCGAGCCGAACGAGGTGTTCCGCCTGCTGCCGCGCGCGACAACGATGATGGGCGTGCCCACCTTCTACACCCGCCTCATCGACGACCCGCGCCTCTCCCGCGAGACGACGAAGGACATGCGCCTGTTCATCTCTGGCTCGGCGCCGCTTCTCGCCGACACGCATCGCGCCTTCGAGGAGAAAACGGGCCACCGCATCCTCGAACGCTACGGCATGACCGAGACGAACATGATCACGTCGAACCCGTATGACGGCGAGCGCGTGCCGGGTGCCGTCGGCTTCCCGCTGCCGGGTGTGGCGGTGCGCATCGCGAACCCGGAAACGGGCGAGCTTCTCGGCGCCGACGAAATCGGCATGATCGAGGTGACGGGGCCGAACGTATTCATCGGCTACTGGCGCATGCCGGAGAAGACCGCGTCCGAGTTCCGCGACGGCTGGTTCATCACGGGCGACCTCGGCAAGATCGACGCGTCGGGCTATGTGCATATCGTCGGGCGCGGCAAGGATCTCGTGATCACCGGCGGCTACAACGTCTATCCGAAGGAAGTGGAAAGCGAGATCGACGCGCTGCCGGGTGTGTTCGAAAGCGCCGTCATCGGCGTGCCACACCCGGATTTCGGTGAGGGCGTGGTTGCGGTCGTCGTGAAGACGAAGGACGCCACCACAGACGAGAAGACGATCCACGATGCGCTGAAGGTGAGGCTCGCGAACTACAAGCTGCCGAAGCGCGTGTTCTTCGTGGACGCCCTGCCGCGCAACACCATGGCCAAGGTGCAGAAGAACGTGCTGCGCGACACGCACAAGGATCTGTTCAGGAGCTGACGCCACCCGACTCGACGCGTCACCCGTCGAAAAGAAAAATCCCGTGCGCGCCGTACTGGAAGGGGACAGGGCGCGTCACGGGATTTAGGGCGAAGGGCTTTTCCCTTCGCGTTCGCGCCATCTCCCTGCCACGGGAAAACGGCGGCGAAATATTTCGGATCGGAAGACGGGGGACGGAAAGAAGAGAGGGGGCGGGAAGCGGATACCGGTTGCGCCGGTACCCGCGATTTCAGATTACGAGCCGAGGAGCGGAGCCGGATCGACGGGCTTCGCGTTCTTGCGGATCTCGAAGTGGAGCTGCGGCTGGCTCGCGTCGCCGGTCGAACCGGCCTTGGCAACCACCTGCCCGCGCTTCACCACATCGCACTTCTTGACCATGATCTCGTCCGTATGGGCGTAAGCCGTTACGAACTCGTCGGCATGACGGATCAGGATCAGATTGCCGAAGCCCGGCAGCTCGTCGCCGACATAGGCCACGACGCCATTCTCGGCGGCCTTGACGGGCGTGCCTTTCGGCACGGAGATCGTAAGCCCCTCGTTCACGCTGCCGTCCTGCTGGGGACCGAACTGCCCGATGATCATGCCTTCCACCGGCTTGCGGAAGCTTTTGCCCATGCGCGGCAGCGGATTGGCAAGCGCGGCCTCGCAGGTCGGCTCCTGCCGCGCGGACGTCATCTTGACGTCGGTCGGCGGCGCCTTCAGCGGGTTGGTCGCGTCGGCCACCTGCGGATGAGCGGGCTCCTGCGCGGCTTGTGCATCGGCGGCCTGCCGCTGCTGCGGCTCCGCAATCGGTGCTTCCGGCTTCACGCCGTTCGACGCGATTTCCTGGCGCGGGGCTTCTCGTCCCGGAATGGCAAGCGTCTGGCCCACCTTGATGAGCCGCGCGTTCGGGATATGGTTGGCTTCGAGAATCTGCTTCTCGGTGAGCCCATACCCGCGAGCGATGGCGGCAACCGTCTCACCCTTTTTCACCACGTGGCAGCCGTCGCCCTGGCAGCCGACCGGCTGAGCCTTCGGCGCCTGATCCGTCGCCATCTTCGCTGGATCTGAGCCGGGGATCAGCAAATCCATGCCCGGACGGACGTTGTTGTGCCGGTCGAGGCCGTTCGCGCGGGCGATCATGTCGACCGTGACGCCGTGGCGGATCGCCAGCGAATAGAGCGTGTCGCCGGGCTTCACGGTGACGGTCTTGCCGATGCCGCGTTCCGACGCAACCGTCGAGTTCGGCGACTTGATCTCCGTTCCATTCACGCCAGAGCCAGCGCGCGGGCCGAGCTTCGGCGTAAGCGCTTCTTCGCGGCGGCGCGGCTCATAGAAGTCGCGTTCTCCGGCGGCGGGGGCCGAAGAGTACTCGCGCGGCGCGGGCGAATAGTCGCGCGGTGCCGGTTCGGCGTAGCGCGGCGCGGGCCGTTGCTCGTAGGGCGGCGCGACCTCCGATCGCCGATCATTATAGACCGGCGGCGGAGGAGGAGGCGGTGCGTCGCGCTCGTAACGCGGTTCATAGACCGTCGGAGGCGGCGGAGGCGCCGGGGGCGTGTAATCGCGAGGCCCGTCATCGTAGGGGGTGTAGACGCGCGGCCCCGCATAGCTGCCATCGGGTAGCGGCGCCTGATTGTAGCGGCCATAACCGTCCGCCGTCTTCACGCCGTTCGCGGCCGAAGACTGCTGCTGCCCCGCAAGCGGAGGCAGATCGACGCGCGAAACCTGAAGATAACCGCCCTGCTGGGGAGTTGAGCTCGCAAGCTGGAAGCCGCCACCCTGCTGGTTCGGCTGATACGCGGCAGTCTGGGCATATCCGGTGGCGGCGGGCTGGCGCTGATAATTGGCCTGCGTCTGATAGGCCGCCTGAGTCTGATTGGCCTTTTGCCGGTAAGCGCTCTGGCTGTAGCTTGCCGAGCCGCTTCCCTGACGCGACGCGTCCGCGACACTCGAAGGCGCAGCTTGGGAGTAAGGGGCGGCCGCCGTCTCGTAGCCGCTTCCGAACGACGTTGAACTGAACCGCTCGGTTCCGCCGGAGCTGCATCCGCCCAACAGGACGCAACCGATACCGATCTTTAACGCTGCGCGTACATATGAGGGCTCGCGCTTGCCCACCGCATTTACTTTACTCATCGCAGCACACCTCACTTTCCTTAGGTTATGCGTGCGAGTGCTTAATATTGATTTAAACGGATCGACGATTATCGAATGAACCCGGCGACCCGGGATCAACGTTCGGGGTGCGGCGATCCGCGCCCTGCGTATCGGTTGGCGATCCCTTCGCTGCATCAATCGTGCGACCTGGCGCAGGCCGCGCTAATGGGCAAACGCGAGGACGGCTCGTCCCCAACCCGGCGCATAGGCGTCGAGGGCCAGCTTGACCGTCATGATCAAACAGACCGTCACGAGCATCGGCCTGACGATTGCAGCGCCCCTCCCGATAACGACTTCGGCTCCCAGACGGGCCCCGATCACCTGCCCCAGCGCCATCAGCAGGCCAACCTCCCAGACCACATTGCCGCCGACGATGAAAAAGGCGAGGGAGGCAATATTGCTGGTGAAATTCAGCACTTTCGTATGCGCGGTAGCCTTCGTCATCGTGAAGCCGAGCAACGACACGCACGCCACCACGAAAAAGGAGCCTGTTCCCGGTCCGAAAAAGCCGTCGTAGAAGCCGATGCTCGTTCCGACCAGAGCACCGAACATTGCGTGGCTCATGCGCTGGTGCCGTTCCACGTCCGAAATGTGAGGCGAGAACATGAAGTAAAGCGCACTGGCGATCAGAAGCACCGGGATCAGCGACCGAAGGAACCCCGGGTCGAGCGTTTGAACGAGGATTGCCCCGAGCGCGCCCCCGGCAAAGGTGAATGCGATCGGCACGCGGATTTCATCGAAGGAAACGTAACCCCTTCTGATGAACTTCAGCGAAGCCGAGAAACTTCCGAATGTGCCTTGCAGCTTGTTAGTAGCCAGAGCCGCCTGCACCGGGAGGCCCGCCGCCAGCAACGCCGGTATCGCCAGCAACCCGCCCCCGCCGGCAATGGCATCGACGAAGCCGGCGACAAGACCGACCGCCGTCAGAAGGACAGCGACCTCAGGCGAAAGATAGTCCATGAGCCCCTCAACGCGCTAAAGCGGGGCTCAATGCGCCGATGCCATCGCCAAGGCAAGCAGAATTTTGCGTGCCACAAGCGGCGCGGCGCAGGTCAGAGGAGCGGCACGAAGCGGACGGGAATAAGGCTCTGATAATCCACCCGGGTCTCGGCGCGGGCGACGAGCGCGATCCGCTGCGATGACGTCTTGCCGAGGGGAATCACCATGGCGCCGCAGGGGCCAAGCTGGCCCACGAGGTCGGGCGGTGCCGCGCTGACACCCGCCGTGACGAGAATCCGGTCGAAAAGCCGGTGCTCCGGCCAGCCCTTCGAGCCATCGCCACAGAGCGCGGTGATGTTGTCGAGACCAAGCGCCTTGAAACGACCGACCGCCAGCCGGTGAAGCTCCTCGTGAATTTCTATCGTATAGACATGGCGCGCCAGCCGGGAGAGGATGGCGGTCTGATACCCTGAACCGGTGCCGATTTCGAGCACATCGTGCTTGCGCTGCACGTTCAGCCGCTCGGTCATGTAGGCGACAATATAGGGCTGCGAAATCGTCTGGCCGCATTCGATCGGAAGCGCTTCGTCGGCATAGGCAAGCGGCTTCAGATTTGCGGCCTCTATGAAGAAATCGCGGGGGATGTCCCTCATGGCAGCGAGCACGCGCGGATCGGCGATGGCGTTCCGCTGCAGAAGGTAGATCAGACTTTCCAGCCGCTCGTCCATCATAAGGTTTCCCCTCCGGACGCGACTGCCACCCCCTATTTTTCGATAAAGGCTGACAGTTTCCGACAGGTTTCTCTGTGCGTCAGGTTCAGGCAAAGCGGCGTGACAGATATTGCGCCCGACTTCACCGCGTGAAGGTCGGTCCCCTCCCCCGTGATCATGGACAGCGGCTTGAACCCCAGCCAGTAATAGGGGTTGTTGCGCGTATCCATGCGGTCTTCGATGCGGAGATAGTCAGGGTCACGACGCCCTTGCTCGGTGATCTTAATTCTTTGGACACGTTCCGGTTCCCTGTCCGGAAAATTTACATTTAAAAAAACATCTTTCGGCCATCCCGCTTCCAGCAGCGTCCGAACGAGGTCGGCTCCAAGCTGCATCGGCGTCTGCCAGTGGATCCTGTCGAGATCTTCCCAGTCGACGGCGAGGCTCATGGCGATGGACGGAATGCCGAGCAGCGTCCCCTCGATGGCGCCCGCGATCGTGCCGGAATAGGTCACGTCGTCGGCAACATTCGAGCCGCGGTTGACGCCCGACAGAACGAGGTCCGGTGCCTTGTCGGCCAGCACATGGCGCACGCCCATGATCACGCAGTCCGTCGGCGTACCCTTCACGGCGAAGATTCGGTCCGAGAGTTTGCGCAGGCGAAGCGGCTCGTGCAGCGTGAGCGAGTGCGCGGCGCCGCTCTGGTCGGTCTCGGGCGCGACCACCCAGACATCGTCGGAAAGATCGTTGGCGATCTTTTGAAGAACATCGAGCCCGGGCGCTTCGATGCCGTCGTCGTTCGTGATGAGGATCCGCATGGCGGCTTTTTACGCCAAGCCCGCGCCCGCGTCACCTTCAAAGCGGCGCATCAGGTCTTTCGCCCGCTTCCTCGCTCGTCTGCCGCGCCCTGACGCAAGCTCGCCATCAGATTGCTTTCATCGTGCGCTTGAAGAATGCCGGCGCCGACAGTGGCGCGACTGCTCTCGCCCAGGGGCGACCATGCGTACCGCATCCCCGTTTCTTGCCGCGCTCGCCGCGCTGTTTCTCGCAGCAACCGTCCATCCCGCCGCAGCCCAGTTCCGCACCACCGCGCGCCTCGATACCGGCATCGTCGAGGGCGAAAGCGACTTCACGGGGCTCAGCATCTTCCGTGGCATCCCCTACGCCGCGCCTCCGGTCGGGGCGCTTCGCTGGCGCGCCCCGCAGCCGCCCCGGCCATGGGACGGCGTACGCAGCGCTACGTCCTTCGGCGCCGCCTGCCCTCAGAAGGAGAGCAGGCAGATCAAGTCCGGCGAGATGAACGAGGACTGCCTCACGCTCAACGTCTGGTCTCCCTCGCAAACCGCGAGCGAACATCTTCCGGTGATGGTCTGGGTCCATGGCGGAGCATTCACGACGGGATCGTCGCGCATGCCGATCTACGACGGCGCCGCGCTCGCAAATCGCGGCGTCGTGGTTGTGACATTGAATTACCGGCTCGGCATGCTCGGCTTCTTCGGCCATCCCGATCTGACGCGTGAAGCCGCCGCCGTTGGAGAACCCACCGCGAATTTCGGCCTTCTCGACCAGAAGGCCGCGCTCGACTGGGTGCGGCGCAACATCGCGGCGTTCGGCGGCGATCCGAACAACGTGACGCTGTTCGGCGAGTCGGCTGGAGGCATCAGCGTGCTCGCGCTCATGACGGCCCCGTCGGCGCGCGGCCTCTTTCAGAAAGCGATCGTGCAATCGGGCGGCGGCCGCTGGATCGCGCCGACGCTGTCGGCGTCCACCTCCACCTACCTCTCGGCGCACGAGATCGGCGAAACATCCGCGCGCGCCTTCAGACTGCCCCCGGACCTCGCCCTGGCGGGTCTTCGCGCGATCAACTGGCGCGACCTCGTCGCAACGCTCGGGCGCATTCCGAAGCTTTCCGACAGTTCGCCCTTCATCGATGGAGCCTTCTTCACGACGCAGATCGCGGAGGCGTTCGAGGCGGGAGAACAGGCGCAGGTGCCGCTTGTCGTCGGATCGAACAGCTATGAAGGCGTGCTGCTGCGCGGGGCCTTGAAGGTGAAGACCGACGATGTCTTCCGCGCAGTGTCCGACCGCATCGACGAGATGTCGGCGCTCTATCGCCCGCAACTCATCATGACGCCCGAAACGCTTGCCGATCACATCTGGGGCGACGCCAATTTCGTGGAGCCCGCGCGCATGATCGCGCGGCTCGCGAGCCGCAGCCGACAGCCCGTCTACCATTACAGTTTCGATTTCCAGCCGCCGCTGCTGCGCATCCTCGGCGGCACGCCGCACGGCCTCGAAGTTGTTTACGTCTTTGGAACGCTGAAAAAAATCCTGCCGATTGTCGGCAATTTCGTACACCCGCACAATCACGAGGTGAGCGAAGCGATGATGTCCTACTGGACGAATTTCGCGCGCACCGGCAACCCGAACGCGGGGCGGGAGGGACGTTGGCCCGCCTTCCGCGAGGGCAGCGAACAGACGCTCGTCTTCGGCAACGACCGCTCCTATGTCGAACGCGACCATCTGAAGGAGCGGCTCGACCTGTTCGATGGCGTGGTGTGGGACAAGCGCCCCGGCGCCACGGCGCAGGCCGCGCGCTGATCGCGCGGGCGAAGTCTGCTCACCCCGCGTGGAAGAACAGCACGTCCGGCTGGTAGGTTTCGACCACGAGCGAAATCGGCGACAGGCCGTTGGAGAGGATCGCGCGGTGGCGGAGGATCGGCGCCCGCGCGTCGGCCTCGGGCGTCCAAAGCACGTCCGACGACAGCGTGTCGCGCTGGAAATCGAGATCCTCGACCACGCGTCCGAACGGCGTCTCGGTCTCTTCGAGAAGACGGTTCATTTCGAGGGGAAGCCGCGCGGAAACGTACCAGTTTTCCGCTTCGGAAAGGAACTTGTCGCCGAAGAAGATGCGCACGAGGCGATAGCGCAGCGCATCGCCCGGCGAAACGGCAAGACGCGCGCATTCCTCGGCGGTCAGTTCGCGCCGCACGCCGTCGCGATGCACTTCGGCTGACAGAGCGGCGCCTGGAAGCTTGCCCGACGCGCGGCACCAGCGGTCAAGCGTGTCTGTCGCACTCGGATGGGAAAGAAGGCCTGCGTTAAGCCTTTCGATCAGGGCGGCGGTCGCGCCCGGACGCGAAAAGCGATTCTGAAAATTCAACGTCTGTGCTCCATTGAGGAATGTCGAGGCCCGGTCGCAGCGATGGGCGGTTCGTCAAGCCTCGCCGCTCACCATAAAGGCGGTAAAGCCCGTCCGTTCAAGGCCGAAGCATCCGTAGGGTGAGAAGGCGCGTCGCTTCGGCGCGCCTGAAAGAGGCCCGCACGATTTTCGAGATAAAGCGCAGCCGTCTTCCGCTCGCCTTGCGCTTCGAAACGCCGCAGCGCTTGCGGAATGCCGAGGCGGCGCCTTTCTATTTTTCATGGGCTTAGTCGAAAATATCATGCGCGCCGGACGGCTTTGAGAGCATCTCCGTCTCGAAACTGACAGTTCGCTGACATCGCCGATCAGCAACGCCTCACATCTGGAGGCGCAATCTCCCTAGCAGCAGCGACAGGAGGATTGCATGAGACCTGCAAAAACAGCACTGGCGGCGGCACTCGGCCTCGCGCTCGCGACCGGCGCAGCCGCGCAAGGTGGGATGGGCGGCGGCGGGATGGGCGGCGGAAGAGGCATGTGGCAAGGAGTCGTCACGAAGCTCTGCCCGGCCGAGATCGCCAGGCACTGCGCAACCGTTCCGGCGGCAGCCCAGCGCGATTGCCTCGCGGGCAAGATCAAGGAATTGCCGGAACCATGCCTGACGGCGGTCGAATCGACGGGCGCGGACCGCGGCCCCGGCTCCGGCCCGGTGGCAAGCCTCTGCATGACCGAGATCGCGAAGTTTTGTCCCGAGGTCGAGCATGTGCAGGGACAGGTCCGCCGTTGCCTGATGCAGCACAGCGCCGAGCTTGGGACGCCTTGCACGGTGGCGCTTGAAAACACCGGCCCCGCCTGGGCCCGGTGACAGCGGGAGAGGCCGCTTGTCACGCCCGACGCCCGTGCGGCCTCTCCCGCGAGCTTTCCGGGTTCGATGCGCTCCGCATGTCGGCCGCGCGAACTTTCAGCCGCGCCAAGCCTTCAGCCGCGCCAAACCTTCAGCCGCGCGGCTGCCTCGCGCATGCGCTCGAACGGCCCCGCATAGCTGAAGCGGATGAAGCGGTGCCCGTCCTCCTCGTCGAAATCGACGCCGGGGGTTGCAGCCACGCCCGTCTCATCGAGCATGCGGCGTACGAAAGCGGCGGAGTCCTCTGTGATGCCGCTGGCGTCCGCATACAGATAGAAGGCGCCATCGGCGGGCGCGAGGCGGTCGAAGCCTGCGCGCGGCAACTCCTCCAGAAGCAACGCCCGGTTCCTTGCATACACTGTCTTGTACGCTTCCAGTTCCTCGATCGCATCGAAGGCAGCAATCGCGCCGATCTGCGACGCGGCTGGCGTCGAAATGAAAAGGTTCTGCGCAACGCGCTCGAAAACCCGCACGAGCCGCTCCGGCACGACCATCCAGCCGACGCGCCATCCGGTCATGGAGTAATATTTCGAGAAACTGTTGATGACGATGGCGTCGTCCGAAAAGGCGAGCGCGGTCGCAGCCGGGGCGCCGTAGGTCAGCCCGTGGTAAATCTCGTCCGAGATGAACCACGCGCCCGCTTCGCGCGCCGTTTCGACAAGCCGGGCAAGGTGGGCCGGAGAGAGTGCGGCGCCCGTCGGGTTCGAGGGGCTGGCCAGCACCACGGCGCGCGCGCCTTGCTCGCGGAACGCGGCCGCCAGCGCATCCGGGGTCGGCGCGTAACCCGTCGCCGCTCCCGCAGCGACAGGGACCGGCGTGAGGTCGAGCACCCGCGCGATCTGGCGATAGCACGGATAGCCGGGACGCGGCAGCGCAAGCCCGTCGCCCGGATTGAGAAGAGCGAGAAACGCCAGCACGAAGCCCCCCGACGACCCCGTCGTCACAACGATGCGCGACGGCGAGACCTCGACACCGTAGGCGTCGGCGTAGTGCCGGGCGATGCGTTCGCGCAGTGCGGGAAGCCCGAGCGCGTCCGTATAGCCGAGCGGGCTTTCATCAATCGCGCGCTTCACCGCCTCGCGCACGAGGCGTGGCGCGGGCGTGCCGGGCTGGCCAACCTCCATGTGGATGATGTCGCCGCCCGCCGCCTCAAGCCTGTTCGCGTCGCGCATCACGTCCATGACGACAAACGCGCCGATGGCGCTGCGAAGCGACGGCAAAAGCCCTTCGCCAGCGGGCACCCCTTCGCTCGTCTCGTTATCTTCCACCATGGCCTTTGTCCTTTCGCGAGCCAATCCGGTCACGGATCGCACACAGCGAACCGCGCCCGTGTCATCCTTACGCCCGAATTTCACCGCCATTCTTCCTCAAAAATTTCCGTTCGATGCAGCCCCGTCGGCTCGTTAGACCCTTCGGCAAGCGGCGAGATCCGGGGTGGAAGTTTCCATGGCTTTAACACAAGCGATACCGCGCCTTATCAAACTGGCGGCTTGCGCGGCATTTTTTGCCACGGCGGCAGCCGCTCCGGGCACGGCTCAGGAGATCAGCCTGATCCGTGACGCGGAAACCGAGGCGCTCATCGCCGATTACACTGCGCCCATCTTCCGCGCTGCGGGCGTTTCCGGCAACAATATCAAGGTTCATCTCGTCAACGACAGCAGCTTCAACGCGTTCGTGGTCGATGGGCGCAACATGTTCATCAACACGGGTGCGATCCTTCAGTCCGAAACTCCGAATCAGATCATCGGCGTGATCGCTCACGAGACGGGCCACATCAAGGGCGGCCATATCACCGGCCTCAGGCAGCAGATCGCGAAGATGCAGACGGCGGCTCTCATGCTGCAGGTGCTGAGCATCGGCACCATGGTCGGGGGCGCGGCGAGCGGCAGCAGCGAAGCCATGCAGGGCGGCTCGGCGATGATGATGGGCGGCTCGCAGGTGCTGATGCGCTCGATCCTGTCCTATCGGCGCGCGCAGGAATCCGCCGCGGATCAGGCGGGCGTGGAGTTTCTGACGAAGTCGCAGCAATCCCCGGCGGGGATGCTCAAGACCTTCCGATATTTCGCGAACCAGTCGCTCGGCAACACCCGGATCGATCCGTACATCCAGACGCACCCGGTGCCCGCCGACCGTATCGCGCAGCTTGAGGAAATCGCGCGGAAAAGCCCGTTTTTCGACCAGAAGGACTCGGCGCAGTTGCAGCTTCGGCACGATCTCGTCCGCGCAAAGATCGCGGCCTATTCCTTGAAAGGCAACCCGCAGGCGATCCAGCGACAGTATAATGACAACGGCCTGCCGGCCCGCTACGCGCGCGCCATCATGAAATTTCACGCCGGCGGCTACCCGGCCGCCGCCGCCGCTCTCGAAGACCTTATAGCCCAGCAGCCGCAGAACCCTTGGTTTCACGAACTGAAAGGCACATTTCTTCTTGAAAGCGGCAGGGCGAAGGAAGCGGTCGTTCCGTTCCGCAAGGCTGTGTCCCTCGCTCCGAAGTCGGGTTTCATGCGCATCGAGCTGGCGCAGGCGATCCTCGAAAGCGGCGGCGGCAGCGCCGACGAGGCGCTTCAGTTGTTGCGCGTTGGCATGGTGGAAGAGGAGCAGTCCTATCTCGGTTACCGCCTCCAGGCACAGGCTTACGGCAAGCTGAGACGCTTCCCGGAAGCCGAACTCGCCTCGGCGCAAGCCGCGTTCCACAAAGGCGACGTGAAGGCGGCGAAGATGCTCGCCGAGCGCGCCAAGAACGGTCTTGCCGCCGGTTCGCCCGGATGGGTCAAGGCGGACGACATCGTGAACTTTAAAATGGAAAAAGTGCGTGGCTAGTCGCACCCTGCGATAGCCACCAGAAACGGAAATCCCGGAGAGCCTTATGAAAACGATCGTCAAGAGAGCCGTCGCGCTCGCCATCCCGGCGGCTATGGCCTTGTCCCTTTCCGCCGTGGCGCCGATTGCTGCCAGCGCGCAGTCGGACACGTTCACCGAGGGACAGACGCGGTCCATCGAGAAGATCGTGAAGGACTACCTCGTGTCCCACCCGGAAATCCTCCTCGAAGTTCAGGACGCTTTCGAGAAGAAGGCCGAAGCCAAGCGCGGCGAGGCCACGCGTTCGCGCATGCCCGAATTCTACAAGAGCCTGTCGAGCCTGAAATCCGAACTCGCGCCGCTGACCATCGGCCAGGGCGATGTCACGCTCGTGGAGTTCTTCGACTACAATTGCGGCTATTGTCGCCACGCTCTGCCGGACGTCGTGAAACTCCTCGACGCCGACAAGAAGATCAAGGTCGTTTTCCTCGAATATCCGATCCTGTCGCAGGGCTCGGCCGACGCGTCCAAAGTTGCCATCGCCGCAGCGAAGCAGGGCAAATATTTCGAATTCCACAAGGCGATGTTCGCGGCTGGCCGCGCCAACAAGGAAAGCGCGCTCAAGGTCGCCGAGCAGATCGGCCTCGACCTGGAGAAGGTGAAGGCCGACAGCTCTTCCGCCGAGACCGAAGCGCTCGTGGCAAAGATCGGCGAGATCGGCAAGCGCATGTTCGTGGACGGAACGCCCACCTTCATCGTCGGCGACAAGGTCAACCCCGGTGCCGCCGATTTCGACACGCTGAAACAGATCGTGGAAGAGACGCGCAAGGACGGCTGCAAGGCATGCGCCGAAGCCGCATCGGCGCCCGGTGCGAAAGAAGAGAAAAAATCCTGACGCTTTTGCGCTCCGGTACGAAAGCTGTTAACAAGAGCGCGGTCGGGTTCGCCCGGCTTGCCGCTTGTCCGTTTCGGAAAACCGTGGACCTGTCGCCTTGAAGCCCATCTTCATCCTCAACGGCCCGAACCTCAATCTCCTCGGCGAACGCGAGCCGGAGATTTATGGCGGCGACACGCTTTCGACCATCGAGGAAGCTCTGCGTAATCGTGCCGTCAGCCTCGGTTTGACCATCGATTTTCGGCAGACAAATCACGAAGGCGTGCTGGTCGACCAAATTCAGGAAGCGCGCCATGCGGCGTCTGGCCTCATTCTGAACGCGGGCGCATACACGCATACATCGGTCGCAATTCATGATGCTTTGCGTTCGCTTTCGTTCCCGATCATCGAAGTGCACCTGAGCAACATTTACAAGCGCGAAGCCTTTCGCCATCGCTCCTATGTTTCCCCGGCCGCAACCGGGGTCATCTGTGGACTTGGCGCGCAAGGGTACGGGCTCGCGCTCGACGCGGTGGCGGAATTCCTGAAGTCTTCCGCTCCAATCAACCGGAGTCCCCATGCCTGAAACGGCCCATAAATATCCTAATGAAGAGCTGATCCGAAATCTTGCCCTGCTTTTGAACGAGACGGGTCTGACGGAAATCGAGATCGAGGAGAACAACCTTCGCGTTCGCGTGGCGCGCACGCTGAGCGTGCCAACCCATCTCGTTCCCTCCGGCTATGCGCCGCCCGCCACCGCCGGCGTCGGCGCACCTGCGGGCGGACCGGCTGCGCCGTCTTCCAACCTTGAAAATCATCCCGGCGTGGTGACATCGCCGATGGTTGGCACCGCCTACCGCTCGCCTGAGCCGGGCGCACCGACGTTCGTCGAGGTCGGATCCCAGGTTCGCGAGGGCGATACGCTCCTCATCGTCGAAGCCATGAAGACGATGAACCAGATTGCAGCCCCTCGCTCCGGCACCGTCAAGCGCATCCTGGTGGAGAACGGGCAGCCCGTCGAATATGGCGAACCGCTCATGATTATCGAATAAGGCGGCAGGCTCATGTTCGACAAGATCCTGATCGCCAATCGCGGCGAGATCGCACTTCGCATCGAGCGCGCCTGCAAGGAACTCGGCATCAAGACAGTCGCCGTGCATTCCACGGCGGACGCCGATGCGATGCATGTGCGCCTCGCCGATGAGAGTGTATGCATCGGCCCGCCCGCGGCGAGCGAAAGCTATCTCAACATTCCGCGTCTCGTCGCCGCCTGCGAGATCACCGGCGCCGACGCTCTTCATCCGGGCTACGGCTTCCTGTCCGAGAACGCGCGTTTCGCCGAAATTCTCGAAGAACACGGCATCGCGTTCATCGGCCCCACGCCCGAGCATATCCGGCTCATGGGCGACAAGATCCGCGCGAAGGAAACCGCGAAGGCACTCGGCATCCCGGTCGTGCCGGGCTCCGGCGGCGCCGTCACGACGAACGAGGAAGCCATCGCCATTGCGCGCGAGATCGGCTTCCCGGTGCTGGTGAAGGCGGCGGCGGGCGGCGGCGGACGCGGCATGAAGGTTGCGCGCACGGAAGCCGAACTGCCGATTGCGCTGTCGACGGCGCGCGCGGAATCGAAGGCCGCCTTCGGCGACGACGCGCTTTATCTCGAACGCTATCTGTCGAAGCCGCGTCACATCGAAATCCAGGTGATCGGCGACGGCAAGGGCAATGCCGTCTATCTCGGCGAACGCGACTGCTCGCTTCAGCGCCGCCATCAGAAGATCCTCGAAGAAACCCCCTCGCCCGCGCTGAACGAAGCGCAGCGCAAGGAGATCGGCGAGATCGTCGCGCGCGCGATGCGCAAGCTGAAATACCGGAACGCCGGTACGGTCGAGTTCCTCTATGAAGACGGAGAATTCTTCTTCATAGAGATGAACACGCGCCTTCAGGTGGAGCATCCGGTTACTGAAATGGTCACCGGCATCGACCTCGTGATCGAGCAGATCCAGATCGCGGCGGGCGCAGGCCTCTCCTTCACGCAGGAGGACGTGCGCTTCGACGGCCATGCCATCGAATGCCGCATCAACGCGGAGAACCCGTCCACCTTCCGCCCGTCGCCCGGCAAGATCTCCTACTTCCACCCGCCCGGAGGTCTCGGCGTGCGCGTCGATTCCGGCGTGTATGCGGGCTACACCATCCCCGCCTATTACGACAGCCTCATCGGCAAGCTGATCGTGCACGGCAAGAACCGCAACGAATGTCTCATGCGGTTGCGCCGGGCGCTGGGCGAGTTCGTGATCGACGGCATCGAGACGACGATCCCGCTGTTTTCATCGCTGATTCAGCAGTCCGATATCGTCGACGGGATGTACGACATTCATTGGCTCGAAAAATATCTCCATAAGCATTAGATTAGAGGGACGGGTTCTTACGCGACGAAAGAGGCAGGTTCGCGGACAATGGGATCGCCCTCCAATCTCAGCATTGAAATCACGCCGCAGGTTCTGCTCAAAGCTTATGCCTGCGGCATCTTTCCGATGGCCGAAAGCGCCGAGGATACGACGCTCTACTGGATCGAACCGGAACGGCGCGGCATCCTCGCCCTCGACGCACTGCACGTGCCGCGCCGGCTCGCCCGCGTCATCCGGCAGGGCAAGTTCGATGTCCGCGTGGACAGCGACTATCATGGCGTGATCGAAGGCTGCGCATCCTCGCGCGCAGGGCGACGCACCACCTGGATCAACAAGCGCATCCGCGAGCTTTACGCCGATCTCTTCGAGATGGGTTACTGCCACACAATAGAGACATGGCGGGACGGCAAGCTTGTCGGCGGGTTGTACGGCGTGGCGCTCGGGCGGTCGTTCTTCGGCGAAAGCATGTTCTCCTACGAAACCGACGCGTCGAAGGTGGCGCTCGTCTACCTCGCCGCGAGGCTTCGCTACGGCGATTTCTGCCTGCTCGACACGCAGTTTGTCACCGAACACCTGCGGCAATTCGGCGCGCAGGAAATCAGCCGCGCGGCATTCCACCGGCGGCTGGAGCGAGCGCTTCAGGGTTTCGGGGCGTTCGACCGTCTCCCGGCCGATATGTCCGCCGAGGGCGTTTTGCAGCTCGTGAGCCAGACGTCGAAAGTCGGATGCTCCACCGCATGAAGCCCAGGGCTCTCCGCGAACGTCCAGCCCGTGAAGATGCGATGCGACGAGCCGTCCAGCACGACCTCGTCCACCTCGATGAATGCGCTCGTCAGAGGCGTTTCGGTGGACGGCCGCGTATAGCAGGCGCGCGGGGTGA
The DNA here is from genome assembly GCF_003992725.1 of Rhodomicrobium lacus. Lineage (NCBI taxonomy): Bacteria > Pseudomonadati > Pseudomonadota > Alphaproteobacteria > Hyphomicrobiales > Hyphomicrobiaceae > Rhodomicrobium > Rhodomicrobium lacus. The sequence goes on from NZ_RZNF01000012.1 coordinate 328,496, forward strand.
TCATCAACGCGCCGAACGTAACCGTTCGCCCCATGGGTATTTCGAGCGGCTGGACGCGGCCTGTCACCTTGTCGAGCGCCGCGAAGACCGCGACTGAATTCGCGAGCCTGTCGGCAGAGGCGGGAATGGCCTGCGCCGCGACCGCAAAACCGGCGAGGACCGTCGAAAGAGCTATCTGCCGCGCGTTCATGATCATACCGGAAAGCCTGGACAGTTGAAGCGTCCCGCGCTCGCGCCGACGCCCGAAGTTCTTGTTGCCGATCGACGTGGCCGCATTGTGAGCGCCTGCCGATCTCCCGAGCAGCCAGCGCGGCCGCTGTTCACCAATAGATCAGCTCGCGTCAGATCGAAATCGATTTGACACCGGAACACCGATCGAAACCTCACTCTGCCGCATCCGGGTCGATGCAAGATCCGGTGCCGTGAGCGAATATGATGGAACGCCACCGCGAAGGGCTTCTCGAAGGGCGCGATCTCCACTGCGAGCCGTCCGGCAGCGCAAGCGCAGCAAAAACGATGTCTCGACGCCGAAGATCGCTGAACGAACACAAGCGCCTTATCGCGGCAAAAGTCTGGCGGCGACGCGCAGGCGCACATAATCCGCCCACCAGCGCCCTTCTTCGTCGCAAAGGCTCGGCCTCAGCAGCTCGACCGCATGTGCGAGCGCCGCTTCGCGGACCTTGCCCGAGAACTGGTCGAAGAATGGTTTGCGGAACGTTGCGAGCCAGCCCTCGATGCCGGTGGGCAGCGGCGTGGGGCGCGGCACGAGTTCGATTCGCTCGCACATGAGACCGTTTTTATAGAGAAGCCCTTCATAGGCGCGCGGGCTTGGAAAATACCAGGGATGTGCGAGGGCGGGATTGCCCTGATAGAGGCGTGCCGCCGAGCGCAACGCCGTAACGATGGCAGCGACATTGCCGAAGCCGCCGAACTCGGCGACAAAACGCCCGTTCGGCTTCAGCACACGGGCGACGCCCTGAACGACATCCTCGGCGCGCGTCATCCAGTGCAGCGCCGCATTCGAGAACACAGCGTCGAAGTCACGCGGAAGGTCGATCGCCTCGCCGCTCATGGCGCGCGCGTCGAGACCGCTTGCCGTCGCCGCCGCAAGAAGCGCTTCGCTCGTATCGATGCCGAGAACCGATGCACCGCGCTCCGCGATCTTTGCGGTCAGCGCGCCATCGCCGCAGCCGATGTCGAGCACGCGCTCGCCGGGTCTGGGATCGAGCCACGACAAAATTTCCGCTCCGAGGTCGGAGACGAAGCGCGCGTTTTCCTCGTAGCCCGCCGCGTTCCAGCTCTGCTCGCCGGAGGCCGCGCGCGCATGAATTGGGGGCTTATTCGGCATTCCAGGGCTGATAATCGCCATCGCCTTTCGGACGGCGCATCTCGCCGACGAGGCTGCCTTGCGGACGATAGGCCAACGGCGTGCCGGTCAGGTTCGGCTGATGCGGCTTCTGCCACGGGCGCGAATGATAGGTATCTTCAGTCGGCGGCGTATCGACGATGTAGTGCAGCCAGCCGAACCAATCGGGGGGAACCTTGCTCGGCTCCGCATAACCCTTGTAGATGACCCAGCGGCGCGGCCTGCCAGCCGTGCCGGTCCCGCTCGCGTCCTGATAGTAGCGATTGCCTTCGTCGTCTTCGCCGACGAAGATGCCGCGCGCGTTCGTGTAGAGCTTCGTCGACAGCGTAGCGCCGTTCCACCAGGTAAAAATGTCGCTGAACCAGCCCATACATGCCCTCGGTCTTTGACCTGCTTTTACGCGAATCACAGGCGGGCGTCCACACATTCGCGGCCATGAAGGCACCCTTGCGCATCGCTCAGCCCGCGCGCGGCTTCCCGGCAAGCCAGGGCATGACCCCCGAGAAATCCTTGTCGGCGCCGCCTTCCGCGACGAACGCCTCGTAAAGTTCGGCAGCGTGGCGTCCGAGCGGCGTCTCGGCGCCCACGCTTTCCGCCGCGCGTTGGCTGAGCTTCAAGTCTTTCAGCATGAGAGGCGCCGAAAATCCGGGCTTGTAATCGTTGTCGGCAGGTGAATTCGGCCCGATGCCCGGCACGGGACAATAGGTGTCGATCGACCAGCAACGCCCCGAAGACGTGGACACCACATCGAACATGGCTTTTCGGTCGAGGCCGAGCTTGTCCGCCAGCGAGAACGCCTCGCACACAGCGATCATTGAAACGGCCAGCACCATGTTGTTGCAGATTTTCGCCGCCTGCCCCGCGCCCCGGTCACCGCAGTGAACGAGCGTCCTGCCCATGCGCGACAGGATCGGCCGCGCCGCTTCGAACGCCGCCTCGCTGCCGCCCACCATAAACGTAAGCGTGCCTGCGGCGGCGCCCGCCACACCGCCCGAAACCGGCGCGTCGAGCGACTTCAGTCCGGCATTCGCGGCCGCCTCGTGCGCCGCGCGCGCATTCTCCACGTCCACCGTCGAGCAGTCGATCAGAAGCGCGCCGGGCCGCGCCGCCGCGATGACCTCATCGTAGACGGACGCGAGAATCGCGCCGTTCGGCAGCATGGTCACAACCGCGTCGGCATCCGCTGCCGCATCGGCGCAGCTGGCCGCCATCGCGATCCCGGCGGCTTGTGCCCGCTCCGACGCCCAGGGCGTCGTGTCGAAGCCTTTCACGTCGAACCCCGCCCTCGCGAGATTGACCGCCATGGGCAGCCCCATATTGCCGAGCCCGATGAATGCGATCCGTTGCATGGCCGTTTCCTCGTTTTTTGATCTTTTGGGCGGGCGACAGTCACGACATGGTCGGAATGACGAAGCTCGCGCCTTCCTTGACACCCGATGGCCAGCGCGATGTGACGGTCTTCGTCTTCGTATAGAAGCGGAACCCGTCCGCGCCGAACTGGTTCAGATCGCCGAAGCCCGAGCGCTTCCAGCCGCCGAACGTGTAGTAGGCGAGCGGCACCGGAATCGGCACGTTGATGCCGACCATGCCGACATTCACGCGGGCCGCGAAGTCGCGGGCCGTGTCGCCGTCGCGGGTGAAGATGGAGACGCCGTTACCGTAAGGATTGTCCATCGTCAGGCGCAGCGCGTCGTCGTAGGTCCGAGCGCGCACGACCGAAAGCACGGGGCCGAAAATCTCTTCCTCGTAAATTGCCATATCCGCCGTCACATGGTCGAAGAGGCAGGGGCCGACAAAGAAGCCGTCCTCATACCCTTGCAGCGAGAAGCCCCGCCCATCGACGGCGAGCGTAGCGCCCTCCTCCACGCCCTTGCCGATCAGCCCGAGCACGCGGCGTTTCGCTTCCGCCGTAACGAGCGGGCCGAAGTCGGCGTCTTCGCTCGTATAGGGCCCGACCTTCAGCCCCTCGACCCGGGGGATGAGCCGTTCCATCAGCCGGTCCGCCGTGCCCTCGCCGAAAGGCACCGCCACCGAAATCGCCATGCAGCGCTCGCCCGCCGCGCCGTAGCCAGCGCCGACGAGCGCATCCGCCGCCTGATCGAGATCCGCGTCAGGCGCGATCAGCATGTGATTCTTCGCGCCGCCAAAACATTGGACGCGCTTTCCCGCCGCGCAGCCGCGCGTGTAGATATATTCGGCGATGGGTGTGGAGCCGACGAAGCCCACGGCCTGAATGTCGGGATCGTCGAGGATCGCGTCCACCGCTTCCTTGTCGCCGTTGACGACGTTCAGCACGCCATCGGGCAGACCCGCCTCCTGCATCAACTCGGCGAGCATCAGCGGCACGGACGGCGCGCGCTCGGACGGCTTCAGGATGAAGGCGTTGCCCGCCGCAATGGCCGGTCCGAATTTCCACATCGGGATCATGGCCGGGAAGTTGAACGGCGTGATGCCCGCGACGACGCCGAGCGGCTGGCGCATGGACCAGATGTCGATACCGGGCCCCGCGCCCTCGGAGAACTCGCCCTTCATGAAGTGGGGCGCACCGATACAGAACTCGATCACCTCAAGGCCGCGGATCACATCGCCTCTCGCGTCGGGCAACGTCTTGCCATGTTCGCGCGAGATCGCCTCGGCAAGCCTGTCCATGTCGCGATGTAGAAGCTGTACCAAAGCCATCATGACGCGGCCGCGCTTCTGCGGATTGGTCGCGGCCCAGGCGGGCTGCGCGGCCTTCGCGTTCTCCACAGCCGCGCGGATTTCCGCCCCGCTCGCGAGCGCCACCGTCTTCTCTGGCCGCCCCGTCGCCGGATTGAACACCGCCGCGAAACGGCCGGACGTTCCGGCGACGCGGCTTCCCCCGATGAAATGCCCCAGTTCCTTGTGGCCCAAAGTCATGTCGCCTCCATTTTCGGGCTGGCGTTGCTCCCGCAACCATGATGGCGCTGGGCGGATTGCGTCAGCAAGCCCAAACGCTGAGCATTCGACCAAAGCGGGGAGCGCCGGGAGGAACGTTTCCCCCGTCGTGGCCGGGTGTGAAAGAAGCGAAGATCCACGTGGCGGCTGTGTCGCCGGGCGCGGCCGCCAGCTACTGCGCGAGGCTTGCCGCCTCCTCGGGCGGGGGAAATGCCGTCCCGGCCGCAGCCGCGAGCCGTCCGACATCGGCGATCGTATAGTTGGAGCGGCCTTTCCTGCTGATGAGCCCCTCCCGCATGAGGCTGTTCAGCGCGGCGGAGGTTGTCTGGCGAGACGAGCCGACAAGGTTGGCAATTTCCTCGACGGTCAACTCTATGAAAAGCCGGATTTCGGTTCCGTCGCCTCCCAGTGCGGCGACATTCCTCCGCTCCGCCCTCGCGCGGTCGAGGAAGAAGCGAGCGAGCCGCTGCTTTATGTCCCGGAACATCAGATCCTCGATCGTCCGCATGCAGCCCATCATCGCCCGGCCGAGGATGCCAATGAGGCCGAACGCCAGGGACGGATTTTCCTCAAGCTTCTTCGCGAAGGTCGCGATGTCGGCGTAGCGGATATCGGTCTTTTCGACGGCCTCGATCAGGCAGCCGGAATGCGTGCAGAACATGTCGCCGGGGACGAGGTAGAACAGCGTCATCTCGCGGTCCTCGCCGATCAGATAGACGCGCAGCTTGCCGTGCATCACCACCAGGACGCCGTCGCGATCAAGAAGGCCCGCGCTGATGAGCGCTCCCTTCTCGTGACCTTGCGCAATGAAGCCGTCGAAAAAGGAGGCTCCCGAAGGCTTCGCGAGGATGTCGTCGATACTGAAACGCGGCGGCATGGGCTTCTACCTCGGCAGGGACTCTCTTCGCGGAGCGAAGACGGACGTCGCTTCGAGTCTTCACGCGTGCCGCGGCCTGTCAATCGCTCATCTTTTTGGGGGCCGTCTCGCCGCTCTTTGTTCCTGCCTGGCGGTGAACTGTCCGATCCATCAGCGCGACACTTTGATGCCAGCCTTCTCGCGGTCAAACACGTTTGAAAGCGTTGCTAACGCTCGTTCTCTAAGTTTGTATTTCTGGATTTTTTCGGTTGGAGTCAGCGGGAACTCATCGACAAAATCGACATAACGCGGAACCATATAGTAAGGCATCCGGCCGTCGCAGAAGCGGATGATCCCCTCGGCTGTGAGCGCCGCCCCCTCCCGCGCCTTCACGTAGATCATGACCTCATCCTCGGAAAGCTCCGAAGGAACCGCAATGGCCGCCACATCGTCGATATCCGGGTGCTGCCTGACGAGGGCTTCCAATTCCTGCGTGGAAATGTTTTCGCCGCGCCGCCGGATGCTGTCCTTGATGCGATCGACGTACCAGAACCAGCCGTCCTCGTCTTTCCACGCGCGGTCGCCCGTGTGGAACCAAAAGTTGCGGTTGTTGGAGACGGTTGCCTCCGCCATCTGGTCGTAGCCGAGCATCACGCGCCACGGATCGGCGGGCCGGAAGACAAGTTCGCCGATTTCGCCGGCAGGTAGCTCGACGTCATTCTCATCGACGATCCTGACTTCGGCGTCGCCGCGCGGCTTGCCCATGGACGCCATCTTGTCAAGAGGATCGCCGGGCAGATACATCACGATCGGGAAATTTTCGCTCATCGAGAACCACGTCACGTTCTTGAGCGCGAAGCGGGATTCGAATTTCTGGATGAAATCTGCGGGCGTCGGCACGGTGAAGCAAAGGCGAACGGGGTTGTCCGCATCGTCAGGGCGTTCCGGCTGGTTCCAGATGATGGTGATCATCGCCCCCAGCGCGGCAAACTGTGTTGCCCCCGCAGCCCGGATTTCGTCCCAGAAGCGGCTCGCGGAAAACCGGCGCGACAGCGCAACCTCGGCGTCGGTCCATATCGCCGTGTAGGAAGTGTTCCAGATCGCGTTGACATGAAAGAGCGGCAGACAGGTGTACAGGATATCGTCACGGGAAAGCGACGTGTGCCGCGTGAAAATCTCGGCCGTACCCCAGCCTTGCGCCTGGGCGGCGAGAACGCCTTTCGAGGGCCCCGTCGTCCCGGAGGTAAAGAGCACAAAATGCGGGTCCGAAAATCTCACATCAACGTCCGGCGTGGCGTCGCTTCCCTTTTCGACGCCCTCGAATCCCTGCGCCGTCACGCCACGAAAACTTCGCACCGCGGCGCCCTTCCCCCGCACGATGACGAGGCGCACATCCGTAAGGTCTTCTTCATACGCCCACAGCCTGTCGGAGAGTTCCGCTTCCACGACGACCGCCACGCAGCGAGCTTTCTGAACAAAGTACCGCAGCAGATCTCCGCGTGCGGCCGAGTTGATCGGCACCGCAACCGCGCCGATCTTGCCGAGCGCGAGTTCTATGAGCAAAAGGTCGGGCGTGTTGTCGAGCAGAAGGCCGACACGCTCGCCCTTGCGGATACCGAGGTCCGCAAATCCGTTGGCGAGGCGGTTGGTCCGCACATGCAACTCCTCATAGGAGACGCGGCTGTGTTCAAAGGTGAGAAAAGTCTTGCCGCCGTTCTTGCGCGCCTTGTCCGCAAGAATGTGTCCGACCGTCCTGTCGGTCAGCGCATATTGCTCGAATGCCATTTTCAACTCTTCGATGAATGGTAGGCTTCAATCCCGGCCCTGAAACCGTCGCGATTGCGCGCGCCGGTATCGCGGGGGGACAGGGCGAAAATCGTCTCTACGATGATGTCGAGCGAGACGGGAAGTCGGCCGGAGGCGAAAGCAGCGCCGAGCAGGATCGCGTTGGCTCCCGCGCGACTTTTCACGACATCGAAGGCAAGCCGTGTCGCCGGGATCGCGGTTACGCGCGCTACGCCCCGCGTGGCCAGATGCTGCTGGATCTCTTCCACCGAATCCGCAGCAATGGGTGCCTTCAACAGATGGTTTGGCTCGCCGTTGACACGAACAAAAGCGTCGTTCGTGATCACTTCGGTTCCGGCATTTGCGAAAAGGAGGCTCGTCCTGAAAGTCTCAAACGGTTCGAGCCCGATGATGAGATCCCCCTCGCGCGGGCGGATGCGGGGTGAAAGAAAACGGTCGCCGGTTCGGATATGAGCCGAGGTAATCGCGAAGCGATGCGTTATGGCAGGGTATTCAGTGGCTGCGAACCGAAGACCCGCGCGATCAAGCGCAGCCACAATGATTTTCGAGGCAAGAATAATGCCCTGCCCGGACTGGCCGACAATGATGATGTTGCTGTTCGTCATCAGACGGTGTCCTCGCTCGTTGCGCGCTTTTCCTTCCGCTGACGGTCGACGATGAGTGCGCAGGCTCCCGTCGTGATGACGACCGAAACGCCCTCTACCGCCATCCCCTCCTCGAAGGCCTTGCGCAGTTCGGCCACATCGTAGGCGTCGACAACGCGTAAAAAGTCCACCTGCAGGGGTTTGATGACTTCTTCGAGCGAAAGCTCTTTCGTGGGCTTTCGCGTCGCTGTCAGACCAAATGCCCCCGGATGCGGCTGGTGGCCCGTCTCCGCCGACGACTTGTTGTCGAGGATCAGCAACAGGACGTTCGCACGGTTGTAGACCGCGTTGATGAGTTCCACGATCCCATTATGGAAGAAGGTGCTATCGCCCATCACGGCGGCGATCTTCCCCAATCCCGCATGGCTGATGCCGGTGGCGACCCCGAGGCCGGCGCCCATGCAGACGAAGGTATTCGTCAGGCTTACAGGCGCGTATTGCGAAACGAAGCCACAGCCGGAGTCGCCGCAGGCGATCCCCTCGCCTGGGAGCGTATCGAGCACCTCGCGAAGAATGCGCGTCGGCGCGGTTTCCGGACAGCCGGCGCAGAACTGGCCACCGACTTTGAACGGCACGCTCTCGCGCACGAAATCGAGCGTCGCTTCGTGCGCCTTTCTCGAATCCGCCAGCGTGGATGGCCGGTCGAGGAGACGCGCAATCACCGGCTCGATGACCTCCGAGGTGATTTCTCCGGAGTACGGGATATCCTTCGTCTTTTTCCCGAGAATGCGTCCCGCGCCCTCCACCTCGCTTGCAAGTGCGCGCACCTGTTCCTCAATCACGGCCTCAGTCTCCTCGACAATAAGAAACTGCTCGTATTGGGCGAGCGTGCGCTTCACGAGAGCCGGAGGCACCGGGAGCGTAAAACCGAGTTTCAGAACGGCCACTTCCTCCTCCGCATCGAGCAGTGAAAGCGCCTCTGTCGTCTCGATGGACGCCAAGCCGGAAGTAATGACGCAAAGCGACGCTCTATCCGGACCTGAGAGTCTGTTGAACGGACAGCCGTCAGCGGCCTTCAGCACTCCTTCCTCTGTCGGCGCATCGCGCATGAGCGCCAGATAAGCGCCGGGCGCTTCGCCGTGGAACCGCTTGTGCAGCAGAGCGGTGCCGGTTTCCGGCCAACCCAGCGCCGGATAGCCGCTCCAGCCCCGCGTAACGTTTTTCTCGAACCGAGGAGCGATGCGGCGCTTCTCGTGGTCGATCGCTCCGAACGTCACCTTCCCGCGGCTGTATCCCTGGCGCACCGTGACGCGCACGAAGACCGGCATGGCGATGTCTTCGGAAAGCCTGAAGGCGTAGGCGACCATGTCCTTCACCTCCTGCAACGTCGCAGGCTCAAGAACGGGGACTTCAGCGAAGCGGGCGAGGTTACGGAAATCCTCCTCGGCCTGCGTCGTCTCCGCGCCCGGATCGTCTCCCGCTACGATCACGAGTCCGCCGACGCCCACCATGCTGGACGATGCGAGCGGGTCGAGGATCCAAGGCACACCCACATTCTTCATGAGACACATCGAACGCGTCTCGCTCATCGCAGCCCCTAGGGCGACTTCATAGGCGCATTTCTCGTTCGCCGACCACTCGACATGCATCTCCGGGAAAACCTGCGCGGCGGCCGAAAGCGCGTCGATGACATAGCTCACGGGCGCGCCCGGATAGCAGGCCACGACGCGCACGCCGGCCTCGATCGCTCCGCGAGCAATGGCGTCGTTGCAGGTCAGCACAGCCGCTTCGCCCGGCTGATCGCGCGTGAGATCGCCGCTCACGAATTTGTTGCTTGGATCGACGAGCTGATGTGAAAAATGGGAATGCTTTTTCAGCATGTGCGCCAAGCTCTTTCCTCGGATTGGAGAAACACCGGATTAATCCTCCGTGACAGCAAAATTTTTGTTGCGCCATTAAGTCGATAAAATATATCAGGTCAATACAACTCTTACCTAGTGGGGTCCCATGTCAATCAACGAGGGATGCCGACGCCTGTGGCGCTTGGCATTCTTGTTCACCATCGCCGCAGCCTGCATCGGCGGCGGCAAGGCCTGGGCGGACGAGCTTCCGCTCGGCATCTGTCAGAGTACAGCACAAGGCCCGGCGAAATTCTCTACCGCCCTCTGGAAGGGCGCGGAGATCGCGATCTCCGAGATCAACTCGCAAGGCGGTGTCAATGGCCGCAAGCTGAAACCGGTGCCTGTCGATGTCGGAAACAACGATCCGGCGCAAGCACGCCTGTCTCTCAACAAGGCCATCGACGTTGACAAGATTGTCACACTGGTTTGCTGGGGCACCAACGTCATGGTGCAGAACGGGCCGCTGATCGACGAAGCCGATATCGCTGCCTTCACCACATCTTCCGGGACCGGCGTCGTCAAGGCGTCGAAGCTGACGCAGCAGCTGGAAGCCGTCACCACGCTCTACTGCAAGGTTTCCGCCAAGCACGTCAAGGCACAGTATCCGGATGTGAAGACCTTCGCCGTGCTCTACGTCAATTATGAGTTCGGCATCGAGATGCGCGATAAATGTGCGGACGAGTTTGGCAAGCTCGGCATCACGCTCGTCGCGTCCGAGGGCCACCCGAACGCCCCGCCGGATCTTCGCGCCCAGGTAACGAAGCTGCTGGAAGCCAAACCCGATGCCATCTATCTGGCTCCGATCGGCGGCGGCACTGTCGCCCTCGGAATTCGCACCGCGCGGGAACTCGGCTTCGATGGGCTCCTCGTCACCTACGGCGCTGGCGACACGCCCGACATCTATAACCTCAAGGTTGCAGAAAAGAACTTCTTCTTTGTCGGCAATGAAGTGCCCGAGACTGCGCCAGATGTGGTGAAGCAAACAACGGCGACCTACGGCGGTTATACGCCGTTCGGCTACGAGTATGTCTGGCTGGCAGCGAAACTGATCAAGGAAGCTGGCGGCAGCGAAATATCGGGCAAGAAGCTTATCGCGAAGCTCAGGGAAGAAGGCGACATCCAAACCCCGGTCAATCGCTATATCTTCAAGGCCGACGGCAACACCAGCCGACCGCTCGCGATCTTCACAATCGCAAATGGTGGACGGAAGCTCGAACGCATCCTCTCCGCCTCGGAAATCGAGTAATCGCGAAAAAGAACGGCAGCCCGGAGCAAACTCATGACATCGGTGCATTCGGTGCTGCCGTTCATCGTCAACGGCATATCGCTTGGTCTCAGCATCTCTCTTGTGGCGCTTGCGATGGCACTTATCTGGCGAACGGCCGGAATCGTGGATTTCGGCCTGGGGGCGGTCTATCTCTTCGCCGCCTATGCCACATTCGTTCTGACCAAAATCGTTGGCTTGCCTCTCCCCGCCGCTATCCTTGGAGCGCTGGCCGTCGGCTGCGCAACATCCGTCCTTCTCTACGTCCTCATTTATCGCGGTTTCATAAAAAACCACGCGCCCTTGTTCGTAATGGTGCTCGTCGGGATTTCGTTCTTTACGGCAACGCAGAACCTGATTTCCGCCTTCGGGAGCCCTGAAAAGCGCTACGTCATCGATCAGATCCTGCCCGGCATCGAATTGCTGGGTACCCGGCTCAACGCCGCCCAGATCGCGAAGATGGCCGCAAGCCTGATCGCGCTTGTTGGCGTCGCTCTGTTCTGCACGAGAACGGGGCCGGGCCTTACCATCTGTGCTGTCGCGGATAACAAGACGCTGGCTCAAGGTGTCGGCATCGCACCCAATCGGACCTACATCTGGGTGTACGCAATAGCAGGACTGCTGGTGGCCTTCGCCGCGATCCCCGACACGCTCGAAACCGGAGTCGATCCCTTCGTGGCGATGAACCCCGTGTTTCTCGCGCTTGCAGCAATCATCATCGGCGGCCTCAACACTTTCAAAAGTCCGATCCTCGGGGCGGTTCTGCTCGGTCTCGCCTTCCATCTCGCGGTTTGGATCCTGCCCGCAACGTGGCAGGAAGTGGTCGCTTACGGTTTCGTTCTCGCGGTTCTGCTGGCCCGTCCTCAAGGTCTGTTCGGCGGTATCAATCCCGTCAGGGAGCGCGCCTGATCATGGCATACATAGTCGACGTTCTGACGCTCGCCCTCATTCTGGTTATCGCCGTGCACGGGTATATGCTCATCAAGGGGCTCGGCGGTCTCATGCATCTGGGACACGCCGTGTTTTACGGTCTCGGAGCCTATGCGGCGGCGATATTTTCCACAAAGGTACTGCCGCCGAACGTTTTCCCGTTGACCGTCATTCTCGGCGCACTTGCCGCAAGCCTCGGTGCGCTGCTGATCGGTTGGCCCGCGCTCAAGGCACGCGCCCGCTATTTCATGATCGTGACGTTCGCGATGCAACTCATCTTCGTGACGCTCGTGATCAACTTCGGCTTCACCGGCGGCCCGGACGGCCTTTCCGGTATTCCACGCTTCTCGCTAGGCACCTGGGAGCCGGGTCGGCGCTGGGTTCTCGATCTCGGCATCGCGCAGATCACTTATGCGCAGGTCAAGCTGCTGATCGTCGTTTCGTTTGCCGCCGTGTCGTTCTGGTTTTGCAGTCGCATCATTCGTTCACCCTACGGTCGCCTCGTTCGGGCCGTGCGCGACGACGAGCGCGTCGTCGAGGCCCATGGACGCAGCGCCACCCTTGTCAAGTTGTCGGTGCTGCTGATCGGGGCGGGACTTGCGGGCGCGGCTGGAGCACTCTTCGCTCATCACTTCAACTACGTCGGACCATCCCAGTTCGAACTCGACCTCACGATGCTGATGCTGGCCATGCTGATCTTCGGCGGTCAGTTCAGCCTCACGGGCGCCACTATCGGCGTCTTCGCGATGATGGGGCTCCTTGAGGGTCTACGCTTCGCGCTCGACAACTGGCTCGGGGTGCCATTCGAAATGACGGCGCCTCTTCGCCAGGCCGCCTATGCGCTCTTTCTCATCGGCGTTCTCGTCTTGCGCCCCAACGGCTTGTTTCGCGAGCGCACAGCAGAATACGTGAAGCCATCAGGCGACAGCCCGGCTGTTTTCCCGAATGCGAGAGCGGCGGCTGATCGCAGCGTCGACCCGCTTTCCGCCGGGCCGGTTCTCACATGCTCCGGCCTGCATAAATCGTTTGCCGGATTAAAGGCCGTGGACGAGGCCGGTTTCAGTCTGCACCCTCGTGAGATCGTCGCTATCATCGGCTCGAACGGCGCGGGCAAGACGACCGTCTTCAATATCCTGAGCGGGTTCGAGAGCGCGGATGGTGGCGAGGCGCTGCTACTCGGCAAGCCGATTCTCGGTCTGGCATCGCAAGACATTGCCAGGCTCGGGCTTGGGCGCACGTTCCAGGACGTAAGAATCTGGAACAGACTTACGGTCATTGAGAACATACTTGCGGCATCGCCTCATCAGGCGGGCGAAAATCCCGCTCGACTCTTCCTCACGCCGGGGCGTGTCGGGGACAACGAGTCTGACAACCTCAAGCGGGCATGGGCGCTCCTCGAACGCTTCGGACTAGGCGAAAAAGCAAACCATCTCGGCAGCGAGTTGTCCTATGCGCAACGCAAGATGCTGTCTCTCGCCCGGATCACCTCTTTCGCCCCGCATGTCGTCCTGCTCGACGAGCCGACATCAGGCGTCGACCCCAAGCGTCTCGATACCTTCCTTGGGCATATCAAGGATTTCGCGGAGCGCGATGGCCGGGCAGTCTGCCTGATCGAACACAACATGGCTGTTGTGAAGGCCGTGGCCGACCGCGTTGTGTACATGGATGGAGGCAAGGTTCTCGCGAGCGGCACGGCTGATGACGTGCTGGGAGACGCGGGGCTGATGCGGCGCTATCTCGGACAAAGGGAGGCGGTGGCGGCATGAGATTGAAGGTCAGCAAGCTTGTCACGGGCTACAATCGGGATCCAATCCTGAATGGGGTGAGCTTTGATCTCGAAGCCGGGACGCTTCTTGCTGTGCTTGGCCATAACGGTGCGGGAAAGTCGTCCCTTGTCCGTTCCCTCGTCGGACTTCTGCCTGCGTGGGAGGGGACGATCGAGATCGAAGGACACGACGTCACCACAAGGCCATCAAAGGAGCGTATTCGGGCGGGGCTTGCCGTATCATTTCAGGATGACCCTGTTTTCCCTACGCTTCCCGTAAAGACCAACCTGCGTCTTGGCGGTTATGCCCATTGGCGCGACCGCAAGCGCATCGAGCGACGCACGGAGGAAGTGCTTACCCTTTTCCCAAAGCTGCGCGTTCATTACTTGCGGCCGGCCTACACCATGAGCGGTGGCGAGCGTCGCATGCTTTCGATCGCGATGGCCCTCATGAGTGAACCGACCGTTCTTCTTCTCGACGAGCCTTCGACAGGACTATCGCCCGGCATGACCGCCCACGTGTTCGAAAGCATCGAATCGGTTTCGCGCAGCCTGGGGATTTCTGTGCTGCTCATTGAACAGAACGTGGAGCAGGCGCTTCGACACGCCGACAGAGTACTTGTCTTGAAAACCGGCAAGGTCGTTTTCGATGGGGCCCCGGAAAATCTGGCCTCGGACGCCACAGAACTCGTCATGATGTTCTAGTCATGCAGCATATAAACACAAAATACACCTTGTGAATTATCGCTATAGTTCTGAAAATGAGTTATGACTAAATGCATAGGAGCGGAACGAGAGGCAAGAATAGAAATCATAGACGTCTCAAGTGACAATCGAAATTACAGATCTAAACGCCTCGACACTCAGAGAGTTCTTCAACGAGAACGAGCGGCTTGAAACCCTGGTCTTGGAGCGTTTCTTAGTGAAAGTCGCGGCAACCCGTCACGATGCGCGCGACGACGTTTCCCCGCATCCGTCAAGCTTGCGTCACCGGGATCTGGCTGCAAAGTTCCGAGTTGATAGCCACAGCGGAAACCGAGTCTTTGCTATGGCGGCTTTCAGGCGCAACCTCGGGTTGGCTGGGGCGCCAGGACTCGAACCTGGGAATGGCGGAATCAAAATCCGCTGCCTTACCGCTTGGCTACGCCCCAATGGGTAAATTGCCAAGTTTTTGGCATTTCACGGGGTTTAACATTGATGCCACGGGGATTCAAGGGGGGACGTAGGGCGAACATCGGTTTTCTGCACCCACACTGCAAAGCAGGGCGTTTTGCCCTTGCATCGCTCAAATTTTCTCCCGCATGTTCCATTTTGTTCATGGACGTACACAGATTAATTTAGTGCCGTGGCGGTGCATCAAGCGGAGGTATTCTTTCGTCGCACCCAATGGAGCCACGATCTTGGGCAGGTCAGCAACGAATCTACCCGCAGTTTTCTTGTAATAGCGTGACGGCCTGTCGAAGCTCGCGCCTGATCCCTCGATCATCTTCCATTGAGCGCATTCGCGACGGTCTTGACCCCAAGATGCGTGCGGAGATCAACCTTCTTCAGGTCATGTAATACTGAATCATTGGGCTATTGGGCCATTCAGGTGAGGCTCCCAGCAAGAAAGATCTTGATTGCGCGCACCCGGCCAATCCGATGCAAAACGATGGGCCGACGCCGATCAAAGCGCCCCCGCGCCTTCCTTCGGAAGCCACTCGTTCATCAACTGCGTCTCGCGCTCTGTGACGCCGCGCACGAATGCAGCCGAACTGCCTTTCATGGAGTGAAAGGCATCATAGCCGCGCTCAAGGAAACTTTGCAGTTCAGCCAGCCCCGCGACCTCGGCGGGCTTCTTCATCATTGAAAGCGCAGTGCCGATGAACGGCTTGCGCGTGAGCCGGTCGAGCGAACGGCCCAGACTCGCGATCAGCGCAATCTGGCGCTCACGGTCGGCGCGGCGTCCGACCTTCTTGTAGGCCGCCACCCACTTGTCGATGTCCAACGCAAAAACGCCCTGCCCAAGCGCCTCCAGCATGTCGGTGTCGAGCGACTCCGAAATCGTATTGACCTCTATCGCATCGGCCACGGTCTCAAGCCCCGCTTCAGGCAATACAGCCTTCATCACAGGAAGGATGCGCCGAACTTCTTCCTCATGGCGGCTCAGGTCTTTGGGACCGTAGATATCGCTCAGGAAAAACGTTGCCGTCTTGGTGTAGAGCGGATTAGCCACGATGTGGGCGTGCTCACGCTGAAGACGTTCCGCCTGCCACTGCCGCAGAGCATCGCGAGCAGCTTCGCCCTGCGGCCGTGCCGCAAGCCGCGCCCTAAGCTCAGCCGAAGCGTCGAGAAGCGATTCAATGCGCTTGGCAATCTCGTTCTTGGTAGTCAATCGTTTTCCTTTGTGATGTATTTACTAAGAAACGTCGCCCATTTTGGATGATCGTTACCCGCCGGCGCATGAAGGCTTCACACAAGACGCATGAACGCAATTTAAAACCTCAAGGGGTCCCCGCCAATGTCGAAAGCGGAACGCGTCTCAGCGGTAGACACCACGTGGCTTCGAATGGACCGGCCATCCAACCCGATGGTCATTGTAGGTGTACTTATACTTGAGGGGCCGCTCGATCTCAACACGCTGGAAGACACTTTGGCCGAGCGCTTCCTTGCGATCCCCCGATTTCGGCAGCATGTCGAGACCCGTTCGAACGACTATTGGTGGGTTGACGACCCTTGGTTCGACCGCGCGCGGCACATCCAGCGCGTACGGCTTCCGGGCAAGGGCGGGCAGGCCGAGCTTCAGCGCTACATCGCCAGCCTCGCCTCGGAGCCGCTCGATAAATCCCGCCCGCTCTGGCAGATTCGTCTCGTGGAGGATTATGAAGGCGGCGCGGCGATCGTCCTTCGCGTCCATCACGCCATCGGGGACGGCATGGCGCTTGTGGGCGTCATGCTCTCGATCACCGATGGCGGCAATCGTTCGGTTTGGACCGGGACGCGGGAGCAAAAAGCCGGTTTTCGCATCCCGCTGCCCGGCCTCGGGCTTCTGAAGCGCGGCCTCGGCGCGGGCGTCGATCTCTGGAAGGAAGCCGCAGCGCTGGCGCAAAACCCCACGCAGGCAGCGCGGCTCGGCGCGGGCGTGGCGGGCGAACTAGGCTGGCTACTCATGATGCCGGAAGACAGTCCGACGCGTTTCAAGGGCAAGGCGTCCGGTAACAAGCGCGTCGCGTGGACCGATCCGATCCCGCTGCCGGAGGTTAAGGCGGTGAGCCACGCGCTTGGCTGCACGCTGAACGACATGCTGCTCGCCTCGGTCGCGGGCGCGCTCGGCGAATATCTCAAGGCGAAGGGCGACGATACCGACGGCGTTGAAATCCGCGCGTTCATACCGGTGGACATGCGCCAGAGCCACGAGGCGGGGCAGCTCGGCAACCGTTTCGGACTTGTCGGCGTCGAGCTTCCGGCGGGAATCGAGAATCCGCTCACGCGCCTCGCCGAGGTTCAGCGCCGCATGCAGGCGCTGAAGCAGTCGCTTGAGCCGCCGGTTACCCTCGGCCTGCTGGAAGTGATCGGTCACGCGCCGCAGATCGTGCAGGACCGGCTTTTCAACATGCTGATGAAGCGCGCCACCGCCGTCATGACGAACGTGCCGGGACCGAAGGAACCGCTGTATCTCGGCGGCGCGAGAATCTCTCAGATCATGTTCTGGGTGCCGCAGTCCGGCGACATCGGCATGGGCGTTTCGATCCTGTCCTTCAACGACATGGTGCAGTTCGGGCTGATCACCGATGCCGCCATGGTGCCCGACCCGGAAGCCATCATCGCGGAGTTCCGGCCGAAGTTCGAGCAGCTGCTTTATTACGTCCTGATGGGCTCCTGGGGCGACGCGGACGAGAAACCCACGCCGCTTGCTGCCGAAGCGGCGGCGGCGTTCCCGGATCGGCCGGCATCGAATCGGCATCGATCGGACGCAGACACGCTGATCGACGATACAGGTCTGAAGCGTCGCGATTTGCGGCATGACGCTGTCGAAAGCAAAACGGGGGCACGGCGGCAGAAAGGGGCATCGGCGGCCAGAGAGCAGACCCTGCCGACCGGGACCGGCGCGGAGGCGATCCCGCCTGCGGTTCGTTCGCGCAAAGCGCCCAAGGCTCCGTCCGCGTCCCAACCCGCCCCCCAAACTCCCAAAGCCAAGGACGATCCGGCCGCAGACGCGCCCGCTGGCGTCGCATCGGCAGAAGCACCCCGCGTCGCTCGCGGCCGAAAGCGGTCCGAAACACCCGATGCAAGCGAAAGGGCGCTTGCCGCCGAAGCGACGGGCGCCGCACCGCGAGCGCGCCGATCTCCCCGGGGGTTCAAGCCCGATCTCGCCGCCGCCTCTTCGGAGGCAACGCCAACTACCGCCGCGCCCGTGAGAATCGGGACAAGCGGGCGGGTCGACGACACGAGCGAGGCATCCGAAAAGGCGCATGCCCGGCGAACGGCAAAGGCCCCTTCGAGCAGATTGGACGCCGGTTCGAGGCCAAAGAGCGGGTCAAGGCAACGCTCCGAAACCATTTCGCGCCCCGGCGAAACACAAAGAGATTCCAGCCTGGTAAAAGCTCGGGCCAGCGAGGCGGCCCCGCCACCAGCCCCCGCGCCGACACCGAGAAAGGCCCGCCAGCCCGCGCGCAGTCGAAGCGGCGGGGAAGCGCCCGCGTCGCCCCCACCGAAAGCCACGTCTCGCCGAAAACTGCCGAGGAGCTGACGGGCGCCCTGTCATCGGGAAAGCGGAGCGCAACGATGGAGCGCTACGATTTCAACATCGCCTATTCTGCCTCGCGCCTGCGGAGCGCAGACGGAGCAGGGGCCGCACCGTGTTGGGCAGCCGTCCTCATGATTCAGACAAGATCGCGCCGGTCGCCCGGTCCACGGCGATGCCGTAAATCGGATACGACACGACGCTGCGGATTTCGTGCCGTCGATCAGCTTGCCCGCGTCAGATCCATGCCGATTGAAAGGAGGCCGATTTGACAACACTGGTACAGTCCGACATATCGCTGCATCGGCGCAGGGCTCCGCACGTCTCCCGGCGTCGGTCCAAGGCGCCCACGGCAACAAGGGTTCCAACCCGTCCCGCACACGCAAGGCCAGCGCCGGTCCTTATCGCGCGCCCGTCGGCCCTGCTTTTTCGGCGCTCTCGGCTGCATCGAGCAACGCCTGGCACTCGCCCGGCAGATCGGTGACGAGCATGGGCTTCGGCTTGGGCTGAGGTTTCGGCGGCCCGGACGGTTTGGGACGCGGCGCACGCAGCTTCCTGAACCATGTGTCGAGTTCTTCGCCGCAGCCGTCGTCCGCCTTGGTCGCGGGCTGCGAGACGCAGCCATGGCTGCCCGCCGGACAATTCAGGCGCACATGCAGATGGTCATCGTGCTTGTACCACGGACGAATTTTTTGCAGCCATGCGCGGTCGCCGCCTGCGCTGTCGCATAGCGCTTTCTTGATGGCTGGATGCACGAAAATCCGCGCAACCTCGGGGTAGGAGGCGGCACGCTTGACGAGCTTGGTCTGCGCGTCGGTCCAGCGTGCGGGATCGACCGCCAGCGTCGTCTGGTCGACGAAGTTGGTGGCGGCGAACTTCTCCCTCTCCTCGGCCGACAATATCCGCGCGGGCATGAGATTATACCAGAGGTCGACGTCGATGCCGCTCTGATGGCTCGCATGCCCACCGAGAAGCGGCCCGCCGATCGGCTGCGCCATGTCGCCGACGAGGATGCCGGGAAGGCCGTCGAGGCGCTTCACGTCGCGCGCGAGCGTCTCGATGTAGGAGATGAGAGCGGGATGGCCCCAGTAGCGATTACGCGACAGGCGCATCGCCTGCCAGGCATCGCCATTCACCGGAATTCGCTGCGCACCCGCGACGCAGCCGAGATCATAACGGCCAATGGCCTGCGGCGGCAGCGCTGGCGGAGCCTTGATTGCTCCAAACGCCTTTTTTGCCTCTCTGGGTTCTGCGGCTGGCGCGGTCACATTCTCCGCGCTGGCGGCAAAACAAAAGACGGCGGTCGCGAACGCGCAAAGGGCCGCGCCTGAGAGTTTCTGCTTCACGTCAGCGGCCAAACGGGGTCCAGACGGTACTGGGCGCCGGTGCCGGGGCGGACGCCGCCTCCGCTTGCGTTTGCTCCGCCGGAGCGGGAGCTTGATTGGACGGCGCCGACGCGGGGGCCGCCTGTTGCTGGGGGACGGGCCGCGCAGGTTGCTGAGGTGCCGCAGACTGTTCCGGCTTCGGCTTTTTTGGGGGCGGTGGCGATTTCTTCTGAGGCTGCTGCGCGGGAACGCCCGCGGGCTGGTTCAGGTCGATCCTGATGGGCTTTGCCTCGGTTGTACGCTGCGCCTGAGCCTCGTTCATGGTCGCAGCCTGCTGGCCCTCGCCCGGAGGCGCGACATTGACGGCGATAGCCGCAAGCATCCATTGATCGCCCGCAAGCTGGAACGCGATATCGAAATTCACCTGCTCGGGTGTTGTCGCGAAGAATCCCGTCAGGCGGAGCACCTGCCCTTCCAGCATGGCCGGTTGCGCCGTGAGCCGCGGCGGAAAGAACATGACAGGCGATATGTCGATCTTGCGATTTCGCAAGGTCGCGAATGCTTCGGCAAGCTTCGCCGGATTGTTCGTTTGCTGGAACGTGGGCGTGCCGAGATCGCGCAGCACCGAGTAATTGCCGGTGATGTTCGCCTGATTGAGCGCCACGATCGCATTGCGGATCATGAGGATCAGGCGCAGTTCGTCTGGAGACTGCGCCTGCTGCTGTCCCGCCGGCTGCGCCAGGACCGCGGCCGGGGCCATCGCGAGCGCCACCGCACAACATAGGCTCAGGCTATACTTTCTCACGGGCACACCTCGACCATCCACAGTCCGCGAGCCATTCTTAATAGCCGGGAGGCGCGACTTCAAGACGAAAGGGCCGGTGTCCGGGGTTATGCACGCCTTGGTTGCGCGCGGCCGAGCCTCAGTTCTGCTGCTGTACCGCCTTCTTTCCCGACTTCGCGCTGGCGACGGGTTTGCCCGGCGCGGGCATCTGCGCGGCCAGCGACGGCCCGCCGCTTGTCTGCCCGGCCTGCGTCGTCTGGGCGGCGACGGCTTCGACCGACACGCCGTCCACGCGCCAGACGCCGTCGATCTGCTGGAAGACGAGTTCGTACTTGATCTGAAGCGGTTGCGTGGGAAAATTGCCGATGACGCGAAGCTGCTTCTGATCCGTCAGTTCGGGCTGCTTCGTCAGGTTCGGCGACAGCACGAGGACCGGGCTGAGATTGACCCCTCTTCCTCTCAGGCCCGAGAAGATCGCCGAGAGCTTGACCTGATCGAAGCGCTCGCGAAAAAGCGGCGTTCCAAGATCCCGCAAGACCGAGTAATTGCCGGTCTGATTGGCGTGCTGAAGCGCAATGACGGTGGATTTGATCAGCATGGCGAGCTGGATGCCGTCGATGCCTGCGCCTTGCTGAGGTTTCGTGGCGGTCTCGGCAGGGCGCTTGGCGAGGGGTGCCCCCTTGCCCTCCGCGAGCGCTTCGTTCGCGCAGAAGATGGCGGCAGAGCACAGGGCGGCACGGAACAAGGCAACTCGGAACAAGGTGGATTTCATGACACGCCCGTCGCTCGAAACGACGTCCCGCATTTGATGATTGCAGCACAGTTTTGACGCGCCGTTGCCCAGACGGCGAGCCAAGCTTATGGTCTTGAAGCCTTCATTTTCGTTAGCGCGGCACAACCTAAAGATGTTTTCAGGTGTCGGTCGAACGTGGGAGGATCGCGGCGGCATACGCGGCGCGTCTTCGTCCGCGCTCGTCACCAGCCGAATGTGACGCCTGCCTTGCCCGCCATGACGCCACTACTCGCGCCGACACCGAAGCCGCCATCGAGAGCAACGAGCGTCCCCGGCCCGAACACATCGCGGCCGATGATGCCCGCACCCGAGAGGCCGAACGCGCTTTCGCCCTCGAAATTGCCCCAACCGGCCCGCACCGCGAAGCTCTGCCCCGGCGCAAAGATCGGCTGCTGAAGCGCGAGCGCAATGGCGACGCCTTCCTGCGTTTCGTCGATCCGACGGTTCGCGGAACGCAAGCCCGCATCGAGGCGACTGTTGGTGTCGGCAATGCGGCCGGCCACATCGGCGTATGTCGCGTCGACATACGCCTTGTTCGCGGCGTCGGTGGCAACCAGCGGCGTCCCGACATTATGCACGACCGCGCCGCCCATATCCGCGCTGCCTCCGCTAGCAAGCTTGAGGTCCGTAAGCGTCGTGGTTCCGGTCGCGGTCAGATCCTTGGTGGTGACCTTGTCCGAAACATCGACATGACCATCGACCACCTTCGTATAGCTCGATCCGTCTGCTGTCGTGACCGTGAGCGTCATGCCCTGAAAGGTCGCCGCGTCGCCGCTGGCATTCAGATCGATGTAATTCGTTCCACCAGGGTGTTGGATGTAGATATGGTCCGTCGTCAGCGTCCCGGTGTTGATGGATCCCGTCGTGACGGATGTCGGCGTGATCGTGGTGGTGTTCGTGCCGTTGGACACCGTGAGGTTCGACGTGCCGAAATTCGTTGCGTTGAACGTGTTCGCCGTGATCGTGTTCGTCGTGATACTGTCCGAATTGATCGCGCCGGTCGACAGAGAGGCTGAACTCAGGGTTCCGGTGGTTGAAATAGAACCCGGCAGAATCGTGCTGGTATTCGTGCCGTCCGTCACCGTGAGCGACTGCCCCTTGAAGGCCCCGCCGTTGAAAGACGAGGCGTTCACGGTTGTGGCATTCACGATACCGGTGTTTACCGAACCCGAGGTGACGGCTCCGGTCGTGGTCAGCGATGTGGCGGAAATCGCTCCTGTCGCATTGACATTGGTAACCGACAGGTTCGTTGCGCTGAAGTTGTCCACGTCGAGCGTGCTCGCCTTCAGCGTGCCCGTCGTCACCGAGGTCGGCGTGATGGTCGTGGCGTTTGTCCCGTTCGACACTGAAAGCGAAGATGTGCTCACACTGTTCGTGGCGAGGGTGCCTCCGCTGAACGTATCTGCGTAGACGGTTCCCGTCGTAACGGAAGTCGGCCCGACGGTGGTGACGTTCGTACCGTTCGACACGGAGACGCCGCCGGCTCCGAAAGAAGCGCTCGCCGCTCCATACGACGACGTTACGCCCGAACCTTGCAGTGTCGTGGTGTAACCCGAACTGTCGGTGCCGATAACCTGGCCGTTATAGAGCTGGGATTTCTTCGTATAGCTGCTTCCCCCGTTCGTCGAATTGGTGGAGGTCCAATCCACACCGCCGGAAGAGATGCTTTGCGCGTGAGCCGGCGACAGGCATACGGCTATTGCGATGGTGCTGACGCTGGCGAGAAGGGACAGGGTGAAGGCTACTGTTACTGCAGTGGGCTCCGCCGTCTTGTTTTGATTTTGACGTGCCATTACTATCTCACTCATTTTTACATTTACTTTTACAGATAACACCACGCATTACAGACCAACCGAACACAGGAAGTTTTGTGCAACTTCTGGTTGAACAATACGGTAAACGCGAAAAAAAAGACATGGGAATTGCATGCCGAGCTTGTATCGCCGTTCACCCTTACAGGTTGCCCTGATCGGCGCGCGAGGAATTCAGCGCTGCGCCTCCAAAGGCGCAAGCACTTGGCCTAACTCACTGTTTTACAAGGGATATTTGGCGATGAATTGCGGACGCGCGAGCGCTCTGCCCCGCCGTCTTTACACCAACCTCGGAAAATCGCCGGTTGTAAATACCCTTATGATCACGTTTGCGTGATCGCTTTATCTTGAGGGCAGCAAGGTTTCGCAAGTATTAATGAAAGGTTAACAAAGTTCTGCGATTGCTTTCCGCAGTTCTTCGATCCCCGAGCCTTCGACCGAAGAGGTGGCAAGGACGACGGGGTGGGCGGCGGGATGGGTCCGCATCACGGCCTCGGTCTCGCGAATGACTTGCGCCAGATCCCCGGACTTCGGCTTGTCTGCCTTTGTCAGCACGCCCTGATAGGACACGGCCGCCTTGTCGAGCAGCGTCATGATTTCCTTGTCCGACGCCTTCAGACCATGGCGGCTGTCGATGAGAAGCATCACGCGCTTGAGCTGGGGGCGTCCGCGAAGGTAGTCATGGATGAGCTGTGTCCAGCCTTTCACGAGAGCCTTGGGAGCCTTGGCGTAGCCGTAGCCGGGCATGTCCACCACATAGAGCGCATCGCCGACCGCGAAGTAGTTCACCTCGCGCGTGCGCCCTGGCGTATTCGAGACGCGCGCGAGATTGCGCCGCGACAGGAGTGCATTGAGCAGGCTCGATTTGCCGACGTTCGAGCGCCCGGCGAACGCCACTTCCGGCCGTTCGCCAGCCGGAAGCGCCGCAACATCGGTGACGCCGAGCACGAACTCGGCGGGAGCCTTGAACAGCGCCTCCGCGCGGGCTGCCAGCTCCCGCGCGTGGTTTTCCTCGTCGGTTGCCGTCATCCGCCGTTACCGGCCGGGACGACGATTGCGGCCGCTCTTGCCGCGCTGCTTGACGGACTTCTTGCTCGCGAGGTTGCCTCTTGGCGCGACGGGAGCCTGCGCAGCCGGTCGTGCGGTTGCGGAATCGGTCTGCTGCGGCTTGTCGATCACGGCCTGTTCGCCCGCGGCCGTGGATGCGGCCTCGTTAGCTTCGGCGGCTTCTGCAACAGGCGCCGTCACCTCGGCCTTTGCGGGCGGCACGGACGAAGGCTTGCCGTCGGCGGCCTTGCCAGGACGAACCGGCTCCGCCTTCGGCTTGTGAGCGGCCTCATGAGATCCATGCTTTGCAGCGCCGTTCGCGCGCTTGAGCCCGATCTGCTGGAGCAGGTCCATGGTCTTGTCCTGGCGCTTCATGATCAGCGCCTGCTGCGCGAAGGTCAGGATGTTGTTCCATGTCCAGTAGAGGATCAGGCCGGCCTGGAAGGGCGCAAGCATGAAGGTGAACAGCACCGGCATCCAGGCAAAGATCTTCTGCTGGATCGGGTCCGGCGGCGTCGGGTTCAGCCGCATCTGGAGCCACATCGAAAGGCCCATGATGAGCGGCAGCGCGCCAAGCATCAGGAAGTGCGGCGGCGACCACGGGATGAGACCGAAGAGAGTGAAGATATTCGTCGGATCGGGGGCGGAAAGGTCGTGGATCCAGCCATAGAAAGGCGCGTGCCGCATCTCGATGGAGACGAGCAGGACCTTGTAAAGCGCGAAGAACACCGGGATCTGAACGAGGATCGGCAGGCAGCCCGCAGCCGGATTGACCTTCTCCTTCTTGTAGAGGGCCATCATGGCCTGCTGCTGGCGCGGCTTGTCGTCCTTGAAGCGCTCCTGGATCTTCTTCATTTCCGGCTGAAGCATCTTCAGCTTGTTCATCGCCGAATACGACTTGTTGGCGAGCGGGAAGAACAGAAGCTTCACGAGAACCGTCGTCAGGAGGATCGCGATGCCGAAATTGCCGACATGCTGATACAGCCAGTTGAGCAGATGATAAAGCGGCTGGGTGAGGAAGGGGAACCAGCCCCAGTCGACGAGCTTGTCGAAGCGGTCGATCTTGTTGTCTTCCATGTACTGATCGACGAGCGCGACCTGCTTCGCGCCCGCGAACAGCTTGTTCGTGAAGGTTTCGGCGGCGCCCGGAGCGACCGTGACCGGATTTTCACTGAATTCGACGAAGAAATCCTTCTGCGGTGTGCCAAAGAGCCGGGCCGTCAGAGGTTTGGACTGGTCGGGAACGAGCACCGCCGCCCAATATTGGTCGGTGAAGCCGAGCCAGCCGCCCTTGTCGGAGATGATCTCCTTCGACGCGCCCTTGTTGTTATCGGCGGCGGGGTCGAAATTCTTGATCGCGGCGGAATAGGTCAATTCCTTCAGCCCCGCGTCCTTGAAGAGGCCGATCAGCCCCTCATGCAGCACGGAATAACCGAAAAGGTTCGTCGGCTCGTAGAGGCGCGCCACCTCGGCGCGAGGCCGAAGCGTGACAGGCTTGCCTGACTTGTTCTCCACCGTGTCGGTGATGGTGAACATGTAGTGTTCGTCGAGCGCGATCGCGCGCTTGAAGAGGAGGCCCTTGCCGTTGTCATACGTCAGCGTGACGGGCTTGCCGGGAGCAAGAGCGCCCGAGCCCTCTTGCTTCCACTCCGTGTCAGGGCCGGGAACGGGAATGTCGGCCTGGTCGGTATACCAGCCGGTGTAGGCATAGAAGGGTTCGGGGCTGCCCGCTGGCGAAAGAAGCGTGACCGGCGGGCTGTTCGGGTCGACCGTCTGCCGATACTGCTTCAGCACGACGTCATCGACGCTGCCGCCCTTGAGGTTGATCGAGCCGGTGAGCGAAGAGGTGTCGAACGCGATGCGCTTGGATCTGTCGGCGAGAGCTGCCTCGCGAGACATGAATTTCGGCGTCGAGGGCACCGGGATCGCCGATGACGCGCGCGGAGCAATCGCCGCGCCCGCTGGTGCGGAGGGGTCCACGCCTTGCTCGGCGGCTTTTTGCTGCGCCTCGATGGCCTGCTGGCGCGCCTTGTCCGATGCGGGCTTCATGTAGAGGAACTGCCAGCCAAGCAGCACGGAAAGCGAAAGCGCAATCGCGATGATGAAGTTTCTGTTGTTGTCCATGAACCCGCTCAGAAGAACCGTTCGATGCGCGCCACGCGATCGAAGAAAGACTGCCAATCCGTTCAGCCAAATCGCTTTAGCCGGTTCCCGACTTCGTGGGAAGACAATCCGGCTTTTGCGGCGCAGCGATCACGGGGCAGGGTTATTTTCCTTGTCGGCGCGCGCCGGCTGGCCCACTTTATGGAATGCACGCCGCATATCCGCAAGTAGATCTTCGAATTTTCTGGTCAGCGCGAAGGCGCGGCCAATGATCACGTAATCCAGATTCGGCAGCGCGGCTTCCCCGAAAGTCAGGCGAACGGCTTCCTTGAGGCGGCGTCGCGCGCGATTGCGGTCGACGGCCTTGCCCCTTTTCCTGCCGCCCTCGCCTTCGACGGCGACCGACTTTCCCGACACGGTGAATCCGAAGCGCGGACCTTGGTTTTCGGCGTCCGCGCGCGCGAGGGCCTGCATGATGAACGCAGGCGTCACCCATTTGCGGCCCTTCTGAACGCGCTTGAATTCCGCGCGCGTCTTCAGCGTTTCCATGGCCGCAGCGCTTTCGGACGGCTTAAGCCGAGAGCTTCGTGCGTCCGCGCGAGCGACGGCGCGACAGCACCGCCCGGCCCTGCTTGGTAGACATGCGGGCGCGGAAGCCGTGTTTGCGTTTCCGGCGCAGATTGCTCGGTTGATAGGTTCTTTTGCTCATGACAAGGCGCTTTCTCTCTTAAACGCCATAGATAGGGCGTTTTGGCGGCTCGCGTCAATTGCGCGATGGCGAGAAATGAGAGCCCCGGTGGATCAAGTTGCCGTTTTATTACGCCACTTGCTCACCGGGATCCGAAAAAGCCTCGGTTAATCTGCTTTCGCGCTCTGCCCCGCGCCTGCACCTGTCACACGCCACACGACATTGCCCACGTCGTCGGCGACGAGCAGCGCTCCGTCCTTGTCGAAGGTCACGCCCACGGGGCGCCCGAGCGCCTCGTCGTTCTGGCTGAGGAAACCCGTCAGCACGTCGACGGGCATCCCGTTCGGCTTTCCGTTTTCGAAGGGCACGAAGATCACCTTGTAGCCGCTCTTCGGTTTGCGGTTCCACGAGCCGTGCTGCCCGATGAACGCCCCGTTAGCGAAGGGCTTGGGCAATCTGCTGCCTTCCGCGAAGGTCAGCCCGAGTGACGCGGTGTGACTTCCGAGCGCGTAATCCGGCACAATGGCCTTTTCCACGAGATCGGGCCGCTGCGGTTGCACGCGCTCGTCGACATGCTTCCCCCAGTAACTGTAGGGCCAGCCGTAGAAGCCGCCTTCCTTCACGCTCGTCAGGTAATCGGGCGGAAGGTCGCTGCCGAGTTCGTCGCGCTCGTTCACCGCCGCCCAGAGCACGCCGGTTTGCGGCTCTATGGCCATGCCGACGGGATTGCGGATGCCGCTCGCGAACACCCGATGCTGGCCGGTCGCAACGTCGACCTCCCAGATCATGGCGCGATCCTTCTCAAGCTCCATGCCGTTTTCGCCAATATTGCTGTTCGAGCCGATTGCGACAAAAAGCTTCGTGCCGTCCTTGCTGGCGACGATGTTCTTCGTCCAGTGGTGGTTAAGCTCTCCCGGAAGGTCTGTCAGCTTCTCGCCCGCAGCCGTGATCTTCGTCTGCCCCTCCTGATAGGGATATTTCACGATCGAATTGGCGTTGGCGACATAGAAGGTGTCGCCGATCAGCACCATGCCGAAGGGCGAGAACAGATTTTCCAGGAACACCTCGCGTGTTTTCGCCTCGCCGTTCGGGCCGACGCCGCGCAGGAGCGTGATGCGGTTCGCACTGCCACGGTTCGAACCCGCCATCTTCATGACCTTGCCCTGTACCCAGTTGCGGAAGCCCTTGGCCTCCTTGGGCGGCGCGTCGCTTTCGGCCACCAGCACGTCGCCGTTCGGCAGCACATAAAGCCAGCGCGGGTGATCGAGATGGCGAGCAAGCGCCGCGACCTGTAGCCCTTCGGCGGGTTTCGGCTTCTGGCCTTCGCCCCAGCCCCTTGCGATGGCGATGTTTACCGTGGGAAGCGTGGTTTCCTGCGGCGGCGGCAGATTGGGGTTCGGCCCCATCCCTTCCGAGACGGGCGTGGCGGTCTGGCTCTCACAGGCGGAGAGCGCAACTGCGGCGAACCCCATGGCGAAGAGTGTCCTTGTCGACTTCACGGCATAACCTTCCCTATTCTTCGAGAGGAAAAGGGCTCGGAAGCCGCCATGTTCCCTCAAGCCCGGGAGAGGAAGCCAAGTGCCCCCTGTCCCGCCGCTGCCCCGGTCGAGAACGCCGCCTGCAAGAGATAGCCGCCGGTCGGCGCTTCGTAGTCCAGCATTTCGCCGGCAATGAAGACGCCCGGCTTCTTGCGAAGCATGAAGCCGTCCAGTTCCGCGAAGGGCACGCCGCCAGCCGATGAGATGGCTCGCTCGATGGGCGCAGGCGCGGTGAGCGGCAGGCGAACGCCTTTGATGAGACGTGCAAGCTCGGCCGCGTCGAGATCGGCGAGAGGCGAACCGCCCCGCACGGCTTCTTCGTAAAGCAGGCCGATGGCGACGGGTGCGAGCTTTGCCGCCTTGCGAAGATACGCCGAAAGCGTTTGCTTGCCGCGTGGCCTCGAAAGCGCAGCTTCCAGAGCCCCGGCTTCGATCCCCGGACGCAGATCGATCACAAGCTCGGCCCCGCCGTTGCGCGCAAGGCCATCGCGCAAGGCCGCCGAAAGCGCGTAGATCGCGCCGCCCTCGATGCCCGCTTTCGTGATGACAGCGTCGCCGCGCACGCTCTGTCCTTCAAACGAAAACGCGGCGCCCTTCAGCGGCTCGCCCTCGAAGCGCGCGACGAAGATGTCTGAAAGGTCCGCCACAAAGCCGCAATTCGACGGTTTGAGCGGCGTGACATCGATGCCTTGACGTTCGAAGATCGGCACCCAGCGGCCATCGGAACCAAGGCGCGGCCAGCTCGCCCCGCCAAGCGCGAGGATCGTGACATCGGCGCGAATGCTCAACGCTCCGTCGGGCGTATCGAACAACAGCGCCCCGGACTCGTCCCAGCCCCGCCAGCGGCGACGCTGGCGGAAGGCAACCCCGAGGGCTCGAAGCCGCCCGAGCCATGCGCGCAACAGCGGCGACGCCTTCATCGCCTTGGGGAACACGCGCCCGCTCGTGCCGATGAACGTTTCCTGCCCCAGCGCGTTGCACCATGCGACGAGCGCGGACGGCGGAAACGCCTCGATAGCGCCTCGCAGATGCGGCTCCGCCGCGCCGTAGCGCGAGAGAAAGCGCGATATCTCCTCGCTATGCGTGAGGTTCAGGCCGCCGCGCCCGGCGAGCAGAAACTTGCGCCCGACGCTCGGCACCGCGTCGTACACGGTCACGGCGACGCCCGCGTTCGCGAGCACCTCCGCCGCCATCAGCCCCGCCGGACCGCCGCCGATGACGGCAGCCGTCTTTCCCGTCTCACCCATAGCGCCCACTCACCTCCATGTGTCGCGCGACAAAGCGCGCGAGCGGCGGCCCGATCATGAGGATGATCAGAAAACGAATGGTTTGCAGCGCCATGACAAAGGGCACATCGACATTCGTGGACGCCGCGATGATGGCAACCGAGTCCATGCCGCCGGGGCTCGTCGCGAGATAGGCCGTCAGCGCATCGATGCCGAGCGTCTCGGTGAGAAGCCACGCGAGCAAGGCCGAAAACGCAATCAGCGACGCGACCGAAAGGAGAATCTTCGGCAGCGCGCGAAACGCATGGGCGAGGATGGCCGGCGTGAAGCACAGACCGACATTCCAGCCGAGCAGCGCATAGGTCGCCGCCATCAGCCATTTCGGCAGTTCGATGTGGACGAGCCCGGCGAGGTTGAGCGCGGACCCCGCGAGGAGCGCGAGCAGCATCGCGCCGGAAGGAAAACGAGAGGCGCGGCCGAGAACGGCGCAGACGCCCGCGAGCGCCAGCGTCACGGCGAAGGCGCGCTCGTCAACGGCGGGAAACCAGGTGATTTCCGGGTGTGGAATGCCCGTCGAATGCGCCCAGAAAGTCGCCACGACCGAGGCGAGGCTCGCCACGCAGGCCACGCGGAAATATTGCATGAAGGCGACGAGCCGCGCGTCCGCGCCGAACTCGCCCGCCATGATCACCATCGCGCCCGCTGCGCCCGGCCACGATCCCCATACGCTCGTCGTCCCCGGCATTGCACGCCAGCGGCTCATGGCCCAGCCGAGCAGGCTCGACGCCGCGATGATCGCGAAGACGACGCCAAGGATGATCGGCCATTCCTTCGCAAAGGACTGAAGGATCGACGGCGTGATCGCGCTTGCGATGAAAAGCCCCATCAGCGCCTGCGCGCCGACATACGGCACGCTCGCCACGCGGATCGTTGCGCCCTTGACGCCGAGCAACACGCCCGCCGCCATCGGCCCCAGAAACACCGCCGCCGGGATGCCCGCGAGGTCGAGGAGCGCCGCGAACGCCGCCGAAGAAAGCGCGAGCAACAGCCACTGCCGGGCTCGCGGCAGCGTTTCAAGGCGGGTGAACGGGTTCAAATGCGACACTCCCGGGCAGCATCGGCGCGGCCCAAGCCCCGCATCTACCGCGCGCTTGCGGCAAAGGCAATCCGGCGTTGGGCGTGGCCTTATCTTACGGCTCGATGCGCTGTCGATGAACCACTGCGGGAAATCAAGGTCATTGCGAAGCGGAGGTTCGGGCAGCAGCCATGCGCTTAGTCCCCAATTCTCTTTCGCGGTGTTGAAAAGGCCACGCAAGTCTCGCGAAGGCTCGCAGGCAGGGCTAATTTGGGCCGAAGTGATTCTCGGCAAGCACTCTGCCTTCGTTGCGTCTCATCCCGCTGCGATTGTGCACTGCACAATGAGCCGTTATCCTGCTCAAGCATGGCGCCCGTGCGCCGGAAGTGGAATTCGATGTCAGAGAAACCGCGTCTTTGCAGCTTTCAAAGCCTCGGTCCCAACGGCTTTCACGAGGTTGCCTATACCGAATGGGGCGACCCGCAAAACCCGCATCTCGTTTTCTGCGTGCATGGCTTCACGCGCAACAGCCGCGATTTCGATGTCCTTGCGGAAAACCTCGCCGATGAATGCCATGTGGTTTGCATGGATGTTGCCGGGCGCGGGCGAAGCGAATGGCTGCCAAAGAAAAGCGATTATTCCTTCTCGCTTTACCTCACGGACGCGGCCGCGCTTCTGGCGCGCGTCACCGCCCCGGCTCCACCGCCAACCGGCCTGAAGCGGGTTTTCAGGCGCGCCAGCCCGAAGCCGAAGCGCCATGTCGACTGGATCGGCACTTCGATGGGGGGCCTCATTGGCATGATGCTCGCCGCGCGGCGGAATTCGCCGATCCGCAGGCTCATCCTGAACGACGTGGGGCCGCTGGTGCCTTGGCCTGCCCTCATGCGCATGAAGAAAGCGCAGACCGGGCTCGGCCGCTCCTTCGCTTGCCTCGAAGATGTCGAGTTCCATCTTCGCGAAACGTGCGCTTCATTCGGTCCGCTCTCAGAAACGCAATGGCGGAACGTGACGACCAACAGCGCTATCGAGCAGCGCGACGGTTCCTACGTCCTCGCTTTCGATCCCGCGATCATCACGCATATGCGCTCTGGCGGCGTTACGGGCGTTGCCTTCGGCAATGAGTTTCTGGCCGGTGTGGATCTTTGGCCGACCTATGAGGAGATCCGTTGCCCGACGCTCGTGCTGCGCGGCGCGGAAAGCGACCTTCTGCTCAGGAAAATCGCCGATGACATGACGCGGCGCGGACCTCGCGCGAAGATCGTCGAGTTCGAGGGAATCGGTCACGCGCCGTGGCTGATGGCGGACGACCAGATTGCGGCGGTGCGCGATTTTTTGTTCGCAAGCGGTTTAAGAGCCCCGGCTGCTGAACCGGTTCGCTTGAAAAAGGTTGCGTTGCACCCGGCGTGACCTCGGGAGAATTTTCAATCGGCGCAAAACGAGGAAACGTCCGGGATTGCGCCGGACCATAACACAGCGCGTTTCCGCATCCATAAACGCTCCGGGCCGGCGGCGGCTTCGCTGGAAGAAGTCTCGCGACCGACGACCGGCCGCGAGACAGGATTTTTATCGGGCTGCGGCGATGTCGAAGCCTTCTTCCTTACAGCTCACGGTGAGAAAATCATTGATTTCCTTGACCACGCCGTTTGCGATCACGCTGAAGTTCGCGTCGACCGCCGTCGCCGACCAGATTGCGGTCTTGGCCAGAATGGGCGCCTCGATGGTGCCCCAGTTCAACTGTGCCTTGGTCGCTCGACCGTTCTCGAAGGTGACGACCGGCTCGATCGACAGCTTGACATCGTAAGCGGCGCCCTCAGCCGGGTTCTTGTTGTCGAGCTTGCAGACGATGTCATGCTTCTTCAGCTTGAGCGTTGCGGATGATTTCGAGGCGGCCTGGCCGATTGCGTCGCGGTCGAGATTGATCTGCGCCGAACACTGCGCATGTCCCCATGGCCATGTCAGCTTGTCTCCAAGAAAGCGCGCTTGAATATTGGAGCCGAGCCACGTCTTCGTGACGTTGCACGAGATGGGCGCGCCGCCCTTCGCTTCGGCGAAAGCCTGGCAGATTTCGCGCTTGCACGCCTTGCGGTCTTCCTTTTCCTTGACGAGGCGCGCCTCAAGCTCCGGCGCGAGGGCCGGGGCGGGCGCCGCATCCTCCGCCGAAGCCGGGGCGGAAACTGTCAGAACCAGCGCGGCAGCGCCTGCGAGAAGTGCGAAATTTTTTATCCAGAGGGTCATGTTCTCTCCAGGAATTGTTGAGTTTGCATGCGATGTCTGCGGATCGGGCGATGGAAGGCGATACCACGCCCCGGCACGATGAGACCGCGCGATTTCTGCGGGGAGAGCCTGGGCCAGACAGACGCCTTGGTCAGATCGCGCGATCCGCCCGATGCGTCGCAAGCAATAGACCGGGACTTGAATGCCTCCTGACGCGAGTAACCGAAAAATGTCCGCAAAGCAGGATCCTATTGAAATCAAGACAAAACCGTTCATTTTCGTCGAAGCGGTGATGCTCTAAAGCAAAGGAACCACGCTTGCAAGCGGAAGCATCTTGATGAACGTGGCGAAACCTTGCTTTACGGTGGAAGTAGACACGACGACGACATCGCCCGATTGCAGGGGCGGGTCGTCAGCGTTACCGCTGCGAATATCCGCAATATCATAGCGAATGGCTGATCTATTCCCGTCGGCAGTGCGAAAAACCGCGACCGTTGAATCGGCCAAATCGTCAGTACCGCCAGCCTGCGCCACAGCCTGGATCAGGGACAGACCGCCGACGATGGGCACAACGCCCGGCTTTTTCACCGCGCCCTCCACGGTAACGCGCTGACTGTTATACTCCTTCACGAAAACGGTAATCTGCGGTTTCTGAAGATACGTCGCCCCGAGGAGCGCGGTAAGTTCCTGCTCGATTTCGCGCGCGGAACGGCCACCCGCCTGGATCTCGCCGACGAGCGGATAGTTGATCGTTCCCGCTTCGGACACCTGCACCGTCTTCGACAGGTCCGGAACCTTGAACACGGTTATATCAAGGACGTCGAGCGGTCCGACCTTGTAGGCTTTGCTCTTCGGATCGCTCATCGCGCCATAAGTGATGGCAGCATCCTTGAGGGCATCGGCTGCGCTCGGCTGCCTCACGGGAGCGCCCCGAGCCGCGACGTCCGCTTTCGGCGCAGCGGATTCGGCAGCTGAGGGCTTGCCTGCGAGAGATATCTTTTCGGCAGACGCGTCACTGAGCGAAGAGCCGCCACACGCGCCGACGAAGGCGGCGACCATCACCGGAGCCAGAAATCCGAACAGAGCCTTGATCCCCATGTATATTCTCACTCGTGATTCCTTCCGGCTCCGGCAAACCGCCCGCACGGAGGTTCTTCAGGACGCCCAGAGGACGCGTGACGACCAGGTGATATGCCTCGGCTTCGCCGACAATCTTGGCGGCGGCTTCCCGCCCCTGAAGAAGGTCAGGGGGACGAGAATCGTTGTTGTGCGCGTCGGTTGCCAGGATATGGACGCGCCCTTCTTCGAGCATCCGCTGAGCCCAATAGCGTGGACGGCGCCCGAATCTCCCCAGAAGCGATCCGGCGGTAACCTGCATCCAGACCCCTCGCGCTGAAAGCCGTTCGATGACGTCGTATTTCCCTTCGATCCAGCTCAACCGCTCGGGATGGGTCAGGATCGGGACATAACCGGCGACGAGAATGCTGAAAAACAGCTCTTCGAGGCGTGCGGGCGCCGTGTGGTGCGGCGGCTCTACGAGGACATAAGCCGTATCGTCGAGCGCCAGGAGATGCCCGCGGCGCAGCGCATCGACGAAATCGGGAACGATATGATTGTCTGCGCCCGTAGCGATGTGCAGCGGGATGCCGGCTTCATCGAGCCCATGTTGCAGCGCAGCCGCCGATTTACGGATCTGAGGGCCGGTATTGTGATAGAGCCCGGGCGTTATATGCGGGGTACAGGCGACGCAGAGCACGCCCTGATCGACATAGGCGCGCGCCATGTCGAAAGAAACCTTCATATTGGGCGAGCCGTCGTCGATTCCGGGCAGAAGATGACTATGGAGGTCGAACATTCCGCTCAAACTGTCGTTACAAATTTCACAACTTGAGCGAACTTTATTGATTTAACGATTCCATTCAAGTCCGGCGAAGGACATGAACTGCGCTGGAGATAAAACATCCCCAGATAATATTGAAAACATGCAACCTGAAGGCGATTTCAGACGCATCATTTTCAAAATATACCACGCTTTTACTCGCAAATGTTACGCAAGGTTGTAATGACCTCAAAACTGAGGGGCGCTTGCGCAGCATCTCGCGAAACCCGCGCGCGAGCGCGGCTCACGGAGCGGATCGTTTCCAACCATGGAAAATGAGCGCTTACGCCGTCTGCTTTGCCGTGAACTCGCGAAACACATCAAGCGTTTCGCCGCTCACATGATGCTCGATGCCTTCCGCATCGCGGCGCGCCGTTTCCGGCGATATGCCGAGCGCCAGCAAAAACGCCTCCACCACGCGATGACGCTCCCGCGCCTCCGACGCCAGATTCTTTCCAAGCTGCGTGAGGAAAACGCCCCGGTAAGGCTGCTGAATCACGAAGCCGTCCTCGATCAACCGCTTCAGCATTTTCGCGACCGTGGGCTGCGCCACACCGAGGCGCTCCGCGATATCCACCTGGCGCGCCTCACCCCGCGCGGCGATCAGATCGTCGATCAACTCGACATAATCTTCCACGATCTCCAGACGATGCGCGCGCCGCGTCTCGCGGAAGCTCGCGGACTGAATGTCGGCGTCGATAAGAGGGTTGCTGTCTGTGTTCTGCGTGGACATGGCGTTAATGCGAAAAGGCGATCTGTCTTGCATCCTAGAACGGTGAGCGGGGATTCGGAATCTCTTTTGACGCGGTTCGGGCCTCGGTGAGCGCCAACTTGGCGCACCGCCACCGCGTTCCCGCATTCCATCTAGCCCTCCCTTCGCCTCACCGGAAATTGTTCTCCACGCAAACGCAAGGGGCTTGTCGAACCGCACCCGCCCATTATAGCATAGACTATACTTCATAGGGAGGTAAATGAATGGCTTCCGACGCGTCATTTCCGATCGATAATGTTCCAACCGCGGGCGGTGTTTCGCACGCCGCGTTGCGGGAAGCCATCGCCGGGAGGCGCGGACGGATCGTCACCGGATGGCTGTTCACCGGCCCCGCCGTCGTAGCCTCCATCGCCTATATCGACCCCGGCAATTTCGCGACCAACATCCAGGCGGGCGCGAAATACGGCTATACGCTCTTGTGGGTGGTGCTGTCCGCGAACCTCATCGCGATGCTCTTTCAGGCCATGTCCGCGAAACTCGGCATCGTCACAGGACGCAACCTTGCCGAACTCGCGCGTGAGCGCTTTCCGTGGCCGCTGGCGCTCGTGATGTGGATCGTGAGCGAAATAGCCGCCATCGCCACCGACCTCGCCGAATTTCTCGGCGGCGCCATCGGCTTCTCGCTCCTGTTCGGGGTTTCGCTCCTCACCGGCATGGCGGCGACCGCCGTCATCACCTACGGCATCCTGATGTTCAACGGCGAGCGCTTCCGGCGCGTCGAGCTTGTCGTCGGCCTGTTCGTCGCCGTCATAAGCATTTGCTACGTCGTCGAACTGTTCATCGCGCCGGTGAACTGGGGCGGCGCGGCGGCGGGCCTCGTAACGCCGCAGATCGCTGACGCGAACGCGCTCATGATCGCGGTCGGCATCGTCGGCGCAACCGTCATGCCGCATGCGATCTACCTGCATTCCGCGCTGACGCAATCGCGCGCTGTGCTCACATCCGATGCCGAGCGCGAACGCGTGCTGCGTTTCTCGAACCGCGAGGTGCTGATTGCGCTGGCTATCGCTGGCGTCATCAACATGGCGATGGTCATCATGGCCGCGGCGGCCTTCAACGCGGGCAACCCCGAGGTCGCCGAGATCGAGACCGCCTATCACATGCTGACGCCTTTGCTGGGTGGCGCGGCGGCGACCGCGTTCCTCGTTTCGCTGCTCGCTTCCGGCGTCTCAAGCTCGGTCGTCGGCACCATGGCCGGACAGGTGATCATGCAGGGCTTCTTCCGCCGCCGCATCCCGATCTGGCTGCGCCGCCTCGTGACCATGGTCCCGGCCTTCGCTATCGTCGCATTGGGCGTCGGCGCGACGGAAGCGCTCGTGATGAGCCAGGTGGTCCTGAGCCTCGCGCTTCCCTTCCCCATGATCGCGCTGATCGTGCTGTCGAGCGACCGCGATCTGATGGGCCGCTTCGCCAACGGCCGCCTGACAAAAATCGCGTCGATGACGGGCGCCGCCGTGATCCTGACGCTGAACGCGGTGCTGCTTTATCAGACCGCTTTCGGAGGGTGATCGGAGAAGCTTAAGCGCAGCGGCTTGCCGCGGGCCGCTTTTCAAAGAAACGCCTTGACGAATCCGGCCCGGTTCGGTGTCTATAGGCGTGCGGCGCGTCCCCGCCGGGGCGCGCTTGCGCTTTCCGCGCGTGTAGCTCAGCGGTAGAGCATCCCGTTTACACCGGGACGGTCGGGAGTTCGATCCTCTCCGCGCGCACCAGAATGCTTTGGCATTGTTTCTTCACGGTTTTTCAGTGGGTGGGACACCGCGGTTTCCTACGCCGCAGCGCTCAGCTGCGCCAGAGTTGCGGCATCCTTCTTCAAAACCGCGTCGTAGAATGAGAGCCACTGCGCCGTCACGGCGTCGGGCGTGAAATCGCGGGCGTAGGTTTCATGGCCGTTCGCGACGAGCGCCGCCGCAAGGGCGTCGTCTGCCAGCACGCGGGCGAGCGCCGCGCGCAGCGCCTCCACATCGTCGATGGGCACGAGCAAACCGTTCACGCCGTCGGTCACATGCGCGGCGGGCCCCGCGCTCATCGCGGCGACGAAAGGCGTCTTCGCGGCCCACGCTTCGAGGATGACATTGCCGAACGGCTCGTAGCGTGAGGGCAGCACGCAGACATCCGCCGCGCGCAGCAGCGCCGAGCGGTCGGTGCGCCAGCCGAGGAAGCGCACCCGATCCGAAAGGCCCAGGTCGACGGCGAGCGCCTTCAGCTCGGCTTCAAGCGGCCCGTCGCCCGCAAGCCACGCATAGACGCCCGGCAGCCCCGCTACCGCATGGAGGAACGTATCGAGCCCCTTCTTCTGATGCAGCCGCGACAGCGTGAGCAGCACCTTCGCATCGGCTGGCGTGTCGAGCGCGGCGCGATCCGCAGCGGCAAGCGGCGTGATCGTCGGAAAGGTCGGGATGTAATGCGCCCTGTCGGGCGCGACACCGTTCCTCACCATGTGCGCACGGATATCGCGCGTAACGCCCACGATGCGCTCGCAGGCGGCGAAATGCGCAGGATCGTAATAGCCGCCGAACCAGCCGATCAAGGGCTGAGCGCCCTTCGACGCGAGGCTCGCCGCGCGACGCATCCATGTCTGCACGATGTCGGGTTTCTCGCGCGCGACGAGGCGGCGGATCAGAAAGCGCTGCGCGGGCGCGAAGGGAAAGCGCAGCACCTCTGGCGCAAGCCGCACGCCCGCCGCTTTCAGCTCGCCGAAGCGGCTTTGATCCTCGCGCATCACCACGCATTGATCCACACCCGCTTCGTGCAGCTTCATGATGACGTCGCAGGCGTAGGTTTCCGCACCGCCGTTGGCCTTGCTCGTCATGATCTGGAGAATGCGCATCGGTTCGGCCTCTTTTTGCATCACGCTGCGGCGGCGCGGGCGGGTGCACCGTCGAGCACGGAAAGCACCACCTCGGCCGCTCTGGCACTCGGAGTGCCCTGCGCGAGGAACATGCGCTCGCGGATCTTCGCCAGCGCGGCAAGCTGCGCGGCCCGCTCCGGCGTATCGCCGCCAAGCAGCGGCGCGAGCGCGTCCGCGAGCTTCGGCGCGGTGCAATCCTCCTGAATGAATTCGGGAAAGGCGTTCTCGCCGAGCACGAGATTGGCCAGCACCACCGAATGCACCTTGAGCAGGAAGCGGAGCCGCGCGGCGAACGGATCGACGCGATAGGCCACGACCATCGGCGTTCCCGCCACGCCGAGTTCGAGCGTCACGGTGCCCGACGCCGCGAGCGCCGCATCGGCGAGCCGGAACGCGGTGAACTTGTCTTCATCGCCTTCGAGGAGGTGCGGCTTGTTCGGCCAGTCCGCGATGGCTTCCTCTATCATGCCGCGCACATGCGGCACGGCGGGCAGCAGCATCGAGAACGGCCCGATCTTCTGGCCGAGCGCGAGCACCGTCTCGCCGAAGGGCTGCATCAGGCGCGACACCTCGGATGTGCGGCTGCCGGGGAGTACGAGCAGCACGGGGCGCCCCGGCGCGATGCCCAGCCGGGCGCGGAAGCGCTCCGTGTCGAGGCTGTCGATCCACGGCGCGCGCTCGATCAGCGGATGGCCCACATAGCTGCACGGCGGCCCGCCGAGCCGCTCATGCGCGGCCGGCTCGAAGGGCAGGAGCGCAAGCAGGTGATCGACATAGGGCTTCATCTTCTTCGCGCGCCCGGGCCGCCACGCCCACACGCTCGGGCTGACATAATCCACGATCGGAATGTCGGGCCGCTGGCGGCGGATGCGCTTCGCGATGGGATGGGTGAATTCCGGGCTGTCGACGATGATGACGGCATGCGGATTATAGGCGAGCGCCGCGTCCACCGCGCGCCACACACGCCGCACGAGCTTCGGCAGGCGCGCCAGGATCGCGGCCGGTCCCATCACGGCGACGTCGGAAAGCGGGAAGATCGAGGCCAGCCCCGCCGCGTGCATCTCGTCGCCGCCGACGCCCGCGAACTCGAACGCGTCTTCGCCCGCTCGCGCCTTCAGCGCCTCCATGAGCTTCGCGCCCAGCACGTCGCCAGAGTGCTCGCCCGCGACGATAAAGATGCGCCTTGCCTCTGCCATGCGTCCTCCGGTCAGCTTCGGCCTCACCCTATCGCGGTGATTTCGGGCTGTCATGTGGCTAGCGGCGCAAACGGCGGGAGAACGGGGCGGCAGAGGAAGGGCGCGGCCCGCAAGGAGCCGCGCCGCTTTCGCGTCTCAATCCGCAACCTCCGCCTTCGCGAGTTCAACGTCGAGCCATTCCATGGCGTCGACCGGCTCGAATCCCGCCGCCTGCTCGTAATGCTGCGTCGCCTCGACGAGCTTCGCCTTGCCGAACAGCATCGCAAGTCCGTTCGCGTATTCGATATGCGCCACGGCGTAGTCCGGTGCGAGCTTCAGCGCGGCCTCGTAATGCTCCAGCGCCGCTTCCTTGGTCGCGCCGAAGGTGAGGCGTGCCGCCATGCCGCCGACCTTGTTCACGACGTTCGCATGGAAGGCGCCGAGTGCGATATGCGCGTCCGCGTGCTTCGGCTCGATCTCAAGCGCACGTTCGAGGGCAGCCTTGATCTTGCCGCCATGACCTTCCGCCAGCGCCTTCGCGACCGAGATGCCC
Organism: Rhodomicrobium lacus; assembly: GCF_003992725.1. Classification (NCBI taxonomy): domain Bacteria; kingdom Pseudomonadati; phylum Pseudomonadota; class Alphaproteobacteria; order Hyphomicrobiales; family Hyphomicrobiaceae; genus Rhodomicrobium; species Rhodomicrobium lacus. The sequence continues at coordinate 368,438 of NZ_RZNF01000012.1, forward strand.
TGGCTGTAGCGGCCGAGCGCCTGCGCGTAGAGATACCAGCCGTTCGCGAGGTTCGGCGCTGCCTTCTGGAGGGTCTCGGCGCGGCGGACGACATCGAGAAACAGCGCGAGCTTCGCGTCGTGGTCGCGTTCGAGATAGGTGGCCTGAATGTTGGCCGCCTTGTTCGCGACGTTCGCGCCGATGGGGCCGAGCGACGCGCCCAGCATGAACGCGTCCTCGAAATCGCCGCGATGGTAGGCCCGCCACGCATCCTGAAGGATCGCCGCCGTGTCGCCCGCGTCTCCGTCCGGCGCGAGCGGGGCAAGCGCCTTCACGAAAGCCGCGTCCGGAAAGGGCTCGCGGTCGCCGCGATGAAGCCGCGCCCAGTTCTTTTTCAGCAATTGGCTTGAATATTCGAATGCCTCACCTTCATAACGTCGCCACTTTGTTTTCTTCGCCGTCATTTTTGTTTCCTCCCATTTTTGTATAGTGCCCGGAAAGCTTGTCGAAATGAGCGCGCTCCTGTTCGCGCAAATATGGAGCGGCCAGCGAAAGACACCGTGCGACGCCTCTGGCCAGCGTGTCGCCATCCGGCTCGGCACGCGGATTGAGGACGTAGGCGTGACACAGCCACCACGTCGCAACGAAGACCATGCGCTCAGCCAGTGCGCGCGTCTCGGATGGATCGACGAGAAGCGCGCCCCTCGCCACAAGACCGGCAAGAAGCGCTTCCGCCGTCCGCGTCTGCTCCTCGATGACACGGCGTATCTGCTTTTCGATGACGCGGTGCCGGGACAGCAGCTCGATCAGGTCGCGATAAAGGAAGCGGTGCCGGAGGATCGTTTCGAAGGTGAGATGCAGGAAAAGCCAGAGGTCGTCCGCCTCGACGGCCCGTGCTCCCGGCAGCGCGAAGGTCGCTTCGATCTCGACGAGATAATCCTGCACCAGGTCGTCGACGATCCTTTCCTTCGACGGGTAGTGATAGTGCAGATTGCCGTGGCTGATGCCGACATCGGCGGCGATTGCGGACAGCGTCACGTTCGGCTCGCCGAAACGGTTGAAAAGCAGAAGCGCGGCGTTGCGGATGCGCGCGCGCGTCTGGCGTTTCGGCTTGTGCTCCATCGCGGGCCGCTCCTAAGGCCCATCTGCCGCGCGCAGCGCGGGTTCGAGCCGCGCCAGCGCGTCGGACAGCTCCTGCAAGGTCGTACCGAGGCGCCGACCGCCGTCTTCTTGCGGCAGAAGCGTGAGGGTCGTGTCGCGAAGCACGTCCTCATCCAGCGAAAGACCGTGTCTCGCGAGGATCGGCTTCAATTTCGAGGCGCGGGCGCGAAGATCGGCGCGGGTCTGCTGGTAGGCATGCTCACACAGCCGACGCCGGTCCGCATAGCTGAACACGTTGGTGAAGAAGATCATCGCGTCGTCCCGGCGCGGCTCGAACAGCACGATATCGGCTTCGGGATATTCGTGCCGGTAGCGATCCATGCCGACCTTCATGCGCGAATAGATCAGCGAGCGGATGGTTTGCGACATGATGGTGACGAAGCCGCCCTCGGCGAGGCTTTTTATATTCATGTCGGGATGAGGATCGTCTGCCTTGAACGGCACGAGCGGATTGATCGCGAACAGGAGGCGCACGCCGTCGCGCAGAGCAGCGGAGGCGTGCAGCGTCTTTTGCAAGGCGCCGTCGACATAATAGCGGCCGTCGATCAGAACCGGCGGAAAGAAGCCGGGCAACGCCGCGCTCGCCTCGACCGCGCTCGAAATGCGCACGTGGTCGAAGCCTTTCGCGCCGAAGGTGACGAGTTCGGAACGGTCGAGGTCGGTGGCGACGATATAGAGCTTGCGCTGCAGCTCGCGAAAATCGTCCGTGTGGCCGGGAGCGGCGGCCAGCCTTTGCAGATAATCGCGAATGGGCCTGCTGTCGAACAGGCCGCCCGGCAGCGCCTGCGCGAGCCGCTGGAATGACTCCACCACGCGCCGCCGATTGGTCCCGCGCACGTAATCGGCGACCGCCGACGCGAAAAGCGGCGGCAGCATCGCCAGGCGTTTGGAATACTCGCCGAACGCCGGTTTCATGAGCACTTCCGGCTCGAACGGATCGTCGGCACGCTCCGTCTCGATGAAAAGCTCGTACATGTCGCGCGGCGTGATGCCGTTTGCGAGACCGGCCGCGAAGAACGCGCCCGCGCTCACGCCGACATAGACGTCGCATTCCGTGAGGCGCAGGCCGCAAATCGCCTCGTCGAGCGCCACGAGCGCGCCGACCTCATAAATGCCGCCGAGAGGGCCCCCGCCCGCAAGCGCGACCCCCGTCCGCGGCGGCCTGATGCGACCGCTTCCAGCTTTATCGCCCATGGCGCATCAGGAATGCGCGCGCGGCGAAGCCTTCTTCGTGGCCGGCTTTTCGGCAGCTTCGGCGACGGTTTTCTTCTTGCCGCCGCTTTCCTCGTCCTCGTCGAGTTTCGCCGAAAGCTTTTCGGCGACCTTCGTCAATTCGTGCACCCGCTTCGACAACGCGTCGATGTCGTTCTTCGTCGGAACGTCGAGGCTGTGCAGCGCGCGGGCGACGCGGTCGACGAACACCTGTTCGAGCTTGTCCCACGTGCCGGTTGCCTTGGACTTCACGTCCGAGATGGCTTCCTGCGCCTGCTTCGACGTACGGTTCTGCACCGCTTCGCCTTCCTTCACGAGCGCTTCGAAAAGCTTGCCGCCTTCTTCCTGCGCCTTGGCGAAGGCACCGAGGCCCGCAAGCCAGATGTTCGCGGCGGAATCGCGGATCGTCTGAACGAGATGGGTTTCGCTGCCGTCGCCGGCGAGTTCGTTGAGTTTCTTTCCCATTTTATCCTCCCATTCCCTTCGCTGTGCGAATGGTTTTATGTATTCGTATTTATAATCTGCAGGGCCGGAAAGTCGATTGACCTCAATCAAACCATTCTAGGCTGTTCTGCCTAATCATTTAGTGGGACGGGCGACGGCGGGAGAACATGCCGCGTCCTAGGGAGGGTGCCATGATCTATTTCGTAACCGGCGCGAGCGGCTTCATCGGCAAGCGGCTCGTGAGGGCGTTGTTGTCCCGGACCGACGCGACCGTCTACTTCCTGATGCGAAGTCACGACCCGGCGCGGGCCGACGCCCTTCGCAAATATTGGGGCGTGACGGCGAAACGCGCCATCGCGGTGCAGGGCGATCTTCTGAAACCAGACCTCGGCGTGTCGGCGAAGGACACGCGCGCGCTGAAGGGCAAGGTCGACCACCTCTTCCATCTCGCCGCCATCTACGATCTCGACGCCGACGCCGAAATCGAGATGCGCACCAACATCAAGGGCACGCGCAACGTCGTCCGCTTCGCGGAGACCATCGGCGCGCGGCATTTCCACCATATGAGTTCCATCGCCGCCGCGGGACTCTATGAAGGCACGTTCCGCGAAGACATGTTCGAGGAGGCGCGCGGTCTCGACCATCCCTATTACGCAAGCAAGCACGAATCCGAAGGCGTCGTTCGCCGCGAATGCTCCGTGCCGTGGCGCGTCTACCGGCCCGGCATCGTGGTGGGCGATTCGAAGACCGGCGAAATGGACAAGATCGACGGGCCCTACTACTTCTTCGGCCTCATCAAGAAGATCCGGGGCGCGGTGCCCCCATGGATGCCGCTCGTGGGCCTCGAAGGCGGGCGCATCAACATCGTGCCCGTCGATTTCGTGGTCGCCGCGCTCGACCACATCGCGCACAAGCCCGGGCTCGACGGCCGCGCCTTCCATCTCACCGATCCGCATCCGCATCGCGTCGGCGATGTGATGAACATCTTCGCGCATGCGGGCCATGCCCCCGACATCAGCATGCGCGTCAATGTCGGGCTGCTCCGCCTCGTGCCGCCCGGCCTCAAGGCGGGGCTGTCGTCGATGCCGGTGCTGCGCCGCCTGCAGGCCGCGCTCCGCAAGGAACTCGCGCTGCCGAAGGACGTCTTCACCTTCCTCAATTACCCGACGCGTTTCGATTCGAGCGAAACGCAGGCGATCCTCGAACCGGCGGGCATCACGGTGCCGCGCCTCGACGATTACGCCGCCGCGCTCTGGGATTACTGGGAACGCAAGCTCGACCCGGATCTCATGACGGCGAAGACGCTGCGCAAGAAGCTGGCGGACAAGGTCGTGCTCATTACCGGCGGCTCGTCAGGCATCGGCAAGGCCACGGCAATGAAGCTCGCGGGCGCGGGCGCAACCGTGCTGATCGTGGCGCGCGATCCGGCGAAGCTCGAAGCCGCGCGCGAGGAAGCGGCCGCGAAGGGGCTCACGCTTCACACCTACGCCGCCGACGTGACGCACGCCGAAGAGTGCGAGGCGCTGGTGAAGCAGGTGCTCGGCGAGCATGCGCGCGTCGACGTGCTCATCAACAACGCGGGCCGGTCGATCCGCCGCGCCGTCGCCGACTCCTACGACCGCATGCACGATTTCGAGCGCACGATGCAGGTGAATTATTTCGGCGCGGTGCGCCTCACGCTCGGCCTCCTGCCGTCGATGGTGGAGACGGGCGATGCGCATGTCATCAACATCTCGTCCATCGGCGTGCTGACGAGCGCGCCGCGCTTCTCGGCCTATATCGCGTCGAAGGCGGCGCTCGAAGCGTGGACGCGCGCGGCGGCCGCGGAATATCTCGAAAAGGGCGTGCATTTCACCGTGGTGAATTTCCCCCTCGTGCGCACGCCGATGATCTCGCCGACGAAGATCTACGACCATGCCGCCGTGCTGACACCCGATCAGGCCGCCGAGATGCTGGCCGAAGCGATCCTGCACCGCCCGGCGCGCGTCGCCACGGGCCTCGGCGTGTTCGGCGGCCTCGTCGGCGCGACCGCCCCCCGGCTGGGTCTTCTTGTCAACAGCGTGCTGTTCCAGCTCTTCCCGGACACCGCGGCGAAAGGAAACGGCGCCGCGGCGGATCGCGCGCCGGAACCGCACCTCACCGCCGAGCAGGTGGCCTTCTCGACGCTGTTCCCGGGGATTCATGTGTAACGGGGCGCGGGTCTCGGGTTAACAGCAACAAGAAAGGCCCCCGCCGATGGGGGGCGGGGGCCAGAGCCCGTTCCGATCCGACTGAATCGCAATCGGGTCGGTGAAACGGGTCTCTTCTTGAAGTTCAGAGGCGGATTCGCCGATCAGGCTCCCGGAGCGCAACGCGCGCCCCGTTTCAGAAGATGGCGCGGCTATTTCAGGCCGACATACTCGCCGCCGCCGATATGGTAATTCAGGCCGACAGTGACCGCATCGGCTGTGAAGTCGACCTTTGTCCTGCCGGTGAGGGTGGACGTATAATGGCCGCCATTGTAAAGATCCGCAGATTTTCCCGGCGCCAGCGGAATTTTATATGAATCGCTGTAGTTGTAGGAAATGCTGCCGAAGTCGAAGCGTTGATATTCCGCTTTGAGCGACCATGCCGAAGTCAGCTTATATTCAACTCCCGCCCCAATGGTCCAGCCGACGAGCGTCTCGCTGTGGTCATAATCGAATTTGGAGGGAGCCCCGTTTCGAGCACAGTTGCTATCACTGCCTAACGTATTGCAGTTCTGGCCGGCATAGTTTGCCTTGAAATTCCCATTCAGGAACGCAACGCCGCCTTTGGCATAGAACAAGGTGCGATCAAAAGCGTACCCGACGCGACCCGTGATGTCGCCGTACAGATCGCCGGAAGCGGAATAGCTCGCGTCGACATCGCACATACGGTGGTCATAGACGACTTCGGTTTTCCCGCCGTCGTACTGGCCCACGCAAGCTCTTGGCTTGTTCTCCGTCTTGAAACTCTTGTTCTCGCTCGCGTCCACCTTGAGGTAGCCAATATCGCCCTCAACGCCGAACACGAAGTTTCCGCTCTGGAAGTTGTAGCCGAGTTGCCCGCCGCCCGTGAAGCTGGTGGTGTTCAGGCCGCCCTTGTATTGCGGATCGCCCACATAAATGAAGGTGTCGTCGACGTCGGCCTTGCTCCAACCTGCGCCGGCATGACCGCCGATGTAAAAGCCCTGCCAAAGCGCCGGCGCTTCGTAAACCGGTCCATCCTTCAAGCTGCGATAAAGGTCGGCGGCAAGTACCGAATTTCCTGAAACCAGAATTCCACAGAAAACAACACTACACGCAGTGCGTGCAGATCTGAAAATAGCTGACATTGTTCTCACCCGATCTACTCAACCAGCGGTTCCAAGCCCATTTCAAAAATCAATGCGCCGATCGAATCCGCGTCCACATAGTATTGAATAGCCGCAACGTATTTTTTTGCCAGAGCAACTGACTTGTATCGCCAGTTGCCTTGAACGTTCGTGACAGTTTTGTCACAAATTATGGTAAATACTTGCCGGTGGAGAATATAATATTGGACGCCGTGGAATTAATACTACTTGTGATTGTCGCCTTCTCTAATGCACGCGCGCGGGACATGATTGCCCGCGAGCTCGCAGACCAGCTCTCGTCGCCGGTTACCTCCCGACCCGACCGACGGGCAGCGCGCGCGGGCGGACGCCGCTCTCGGCAGACCTGCCGGAGAAGAACGATCCGCAGAACGGCGACGGTCGTCGCGGTGATGGTGGAAGAGACGGTTGGATTGGTCGTCAGCGTGCGCCCGGCATCAAAATGCAAGGCGAACGCGCGCGCAGGATGTCGTGGCGCGCGGGCTTGCGAGCATTGCCGCCGCCGGACACGATTGAGGAGAAAGCAAGTTGGCGAGCTACGAGCCGAGCCTTCGCCCGCAGCGGATGGGCCGAAAATCCCCCCGCCCACGAACGACACGCTTCACAAAATCGTTCCGCTCCGCATAAAACTGATTTTAATAAAAAGGCGATGCATCTCTGTCGCCGGTCAAGCGCGCGCGTGCCAACAAAGGCCAGATCATGAAGCTGCTGCAATCGCTTTTGCTTTTCACGTTCACGATGATCGCGTCGCTCATCGCGTTTACGTATACGGCGATCCACTTCCCCACGACGATGCGCGAGCTTCTCTCCGGCGCGCAGCACGTGCGCGACCAGATGCAGTCCCTTTATCTCCCGGATAACTTCATGGTGTGGGTCGATATCTTCCTTCAGCCCAACCAGATCGTACTGGTGGGCATCTCGATCGCGATGCGGTTCGTGATCGGGATCATCGGAAGCTTCGTGTCGCGCAACCGCACACCTAAGCCGACGCCTCGCAGCGACCCCGCGTCAAACGCGGGAACCAATCCAGCCTTCGGCAGGTGGGGCTGAGGCTCGTCGCTCGCATCTCGTGAGAAGAGCGCGCGCCCCAAGGCAGAGGCGCGCGCGTTCGGCATTTCGCATCAGGCCTGCGCAGGCGTGCTCGCTTCGAGCGCGACGGCGACGGATTGCACGATCGCCGCGAAGCGCACCGCCGTCTGGATCGTCTCCGAAGACACGCCGCCCTCCCGCAGAACCTTCTCATGCGCGTCGATGCACATGCCGCAGCCGTTGATCGCGGAAACGGCGAGCGACCACAGTTCGAAGTCGTTCTTGTCCACGCCCGGATTGGCGATGACGTTCATGCGAAGGCGCGCGGGCTTCGTGCCGTATTCCTTGTTCGAGGCAAGGTGCACGAAGCGATAATAGACGTTGTTCATCGCCATGATGGACGCGGCGGCCTTGGCGGCTTCGAGAGCGGCGGGAGAAAGGTGCTTCGCGGCCTCGGCCTCGAACGCCGCTGCAACCTCGCGGTTGCGCGTGGAGATCGCCGAGGCGAGCAGGAGGCCGTATTTCGTCTGCTCGGAAAGAGTCTGGTCGTTGAGCGTGGACGAGAGATTGAGCTTCACGTCCTTGGCGAAGTTGCCGAGGCGGTCTTTGATGGCGTCGATCGACATCGTGCGGTCCTGTCGGAAAGTTGGAACTGTCGGAAAGTTGACATGCAAAAGCCCGGACCGTCGCGTTTGCGACGCCCGAGCCTTGCATTTCGGAAGACGGTCGCTGTTACGCGGCCTTGAGCGTATCCCCGCCGACGGCGCGATTGCAGGGGCAGAGTTCGTCGGTCTGCAGCGCATCGAGCACGCGCAGCGTGTCGGACGGATTGCGGCCGACATTGAGGTTGTTGGCGTAAACGTGCTGGATGACATTGTCGGGATCGACAATGAACGTATAGCGATAGGCGACGCCCGCATCCGAGCGCACGCCGAGGCCGTCGATCAGCGACCCCTTCGTGTCGGCGAACTGCCAGATATTGAGGTTGTGCAGATCCTTGTGATCGCGGCGCCATGCCAGCTTGCAGAACTCGTTATCGCTCGATCCGCCGAGCACGATGGCGTCGCGGTCCGCGAACTCGCTGGAGAGGCGCGCGAATTCGGCGATCTCCGTCGGGCAGACGAACGTGAAGTCCTTCGGGTAGAAGAAGATGATTTTCCACTTGCCCGGGAAGCTGCTTTCGGTCAGCGCCTCGAACGCGCTCACGCCGTTCTCTTCGTGAAAATTGAAGCCCGGCTTCACACCTGTAACCTCGAAAGACGGCAGCTTGTCGCCAATTCCCAACATAGCGAGTTTCCCTTCCGGTTATTTAACTGTCGGATTTGATTTAACGCAAACCACGTGCCAGGGGCATTCACGTTGCGGTGCAACATGGCTGCTATGACTTAACCGCAGAGATGACCGTCTGCCAAGCGTTTCGTTTGCCAAGGCTTCGGGGCTTCGCTCGGGCAAGCGAACACGGCGACCCGACCAGCGCGGTCAATCGCGCGCTCGAGATAGCGATCCCATCGGCACGCTCAAGGCGCGCACATCCCGTGTCGGGTGCGCGGCGAATGCTGATCGAATTGTTATTATGGGGGTTTTCTTGCCGCTTCCCGGCGGGGGAAACGAAAAATGGTGCGGTCGAGAAGACTCGAACTTCCACGGGTTGCCCCACTAGCACCTCAAGCTAGCGCGTCTACCGTTCCGCCACGACCGCAGCACCCCGTCATGTAATCGCCGGGGAGCCGCTTGTCTAACAAAAGATTCTCGCCCGCACAAGCCGCGACATGACATTCCAATTACGAATTTGCGGCGATCCGCCTTCAGCGCTAGTGTGCGCCATTCTCAAGCATGCTTTCAGCCCGCATACCGGAAAAACCATGAAAGAAATCATCGCCGAACTCGAACGCCGCCGCGCCGTAGCACGCCAGGGCGGTGGTGCAAGACGCATCGAAGCCCAACACAAGCGCGGCAAACTGACCGCCCGCGAGCGCATCGAGTTGCTCCTCGACGATGGCTCTTTCGAAGAATACGACATGTTCATGGAGCACCGTTGCACCGACTTCGGCATGGACTCCACGAAAATCCCCGGCGACGGCGTCGTCACCGGCTGGGGCACGATCAACGGCCGCGTCACCTATGTGTTCGCGAAGGACTTCACGGTGTTCGGCGGATCGCTTTCAGAAGCGCACGCGCAGAAGATCATCAAGGTCCAGGACATGGCGCTCAAGAACCGCGCGCCCATCATCGGTCTTTTCGACGCGGGCGGCGCACGCATTCAGGAAGGCGTGGCTGCACTCGGCGGCTATGGCGAAGTGTTCCAGCGGAACGTGCAGGCTTCGGGCGTGATCCCGCAGATTTCCGTCATCATGGGCCCCTGCGCCGGCGGCGACGTGTATTCGCCCGCCATGACCGACTTCATCTTCATGGTCCGCGATACGTCGTATCTCTTCGTGACCGGCCCGGACGTGGTGAAGACCGTCACGAACGAGGAAGTCACGGCCGAGGAACTTGGCGGCGCCAGCGTGCACACGACGCGCTCTTCCATCGCCGACCGCGCCTTCGACAACGACGTGGAATGCCTGCTCCAGATGCGGCGGCTCATGGACTTCCTGCCGCAGAACAACAAGGCCGCCGTTCCGCATCTGCCGACGCATGACGACATCCGCCGTCAGGAGCCTTCGCTGGCGACGCTCGTCCCCCCGGACGCGACGAAGCCTTACGACATGAAGGAACTCATCACGAAGATCGCCGACGAGGGCGACTTCTTCGAGATTCAGGAGACCTTCGCGCGCAATATCATCACGGGCTTCGCGCGTCTCGGCGGCTACCCCGTCGGCATCGTGGCGAACCAGCCGATCGTGCTCGCGGGCGTGCTCGACAGTGACGCCAGCCGCAAGGCCGCGCGCTTCGTGCGCTTCTGCGACTGCTTCAACATCCCGCTCATCACATTCGTCGACGTGCCGGGCTTCCTGCCGGGCACCGCGCAGGAATATGGCGGGCTCATCAAGCACGGCGCGAAACTGCTCTTCGCCTATGCAGAGGCGACCGTGCCGAAGATCACCGTCATCACGCGCAAGGCCTATGGCGGCGCTTACGACGTGATGAGCTCGAAGCATATCGGCGGCGACGTGAACTATGCGTGGCCTACCGCCGAGATCGCGGTGATGGGCTCGAAGGGCGCGGCCGAAATCCTCTATCGCGCGGAACTCGGCGACAAGGACAAGATCGCGGCCCGCATCGCCGAGTACAAGGAGCGCTTCGAGAACCCGTTCATCGCGGCCGAGCGCGGCTATATCGACGATGTCATCATGCCGTTCAACACGCGCTACCGTCTGGCGCGCGCGCTCAACATGCTGCGTCACAAGCAGCAGGAACTGCCGTGGAAGAAGCACGACAACATCCCGCTCTGAGGGACTTTATGAGCCAAGTCACCATCGTTACCGGCCTATTCGACATAGGCCGGGACTCTCTCAATAAAAGTTTTCGAAGGCCGTTTTCCTATTACGTCGAGAATTTCAAAAAGCTTCTTTCAATCGATTATCCGATGGTGGTTTTCGGAGACGAGGAACTTCGACCCATTGCTGAGGCGCGTAAGCACGCGCCTACCTATTTCATATCCACTGATCTGAATCGCCTGCGCGAAACGGAGACTTATCCGGCAATTGTCGCGGCCCGCGAAAGACTTCGTGAGAAGTTCTCCATGCGGCCAGGCGTGATAAAGGCGCCGCAGGCAACGCTCGATCTCTATATGCCGCTCGTGTCCCAGAAAATTTACTGGCTGCGTGATGTCGCGAGGCTGAATCCCTTCGGTTCCGATCATTTCATGTGGGTCGACGGCGGCATTGCCGGGCATTTCAAGCGCTTCTCGACGAGATATTTCGAGGGGAACTTCAGGAGCAGCCTTCCCTCCTATATGCAGAACAGGATGTTCTTCGTCCTTTTTCCTATTCGCCGCGATGCCGAAGAACTTCACGGTTTCGAGAAAGGCAAATTCGACGAATGGGCTGGCGAACCTCTGGACCATGCTGTGCGCGCGGCCGTTTTCGGCGGCGATGCGGCGAGCATCGAAAGAACGGTCCCGCTCTACGATGAGATTTTGCGCGCAACGCTTGCCGAAGGGCTGATGGGCACCGAAGAAAACATCATGACCATCATGGTCTGCCGGCATCGCCAGCTCTTTGAACTGCACCGCACCGTATCGGGAATCCCGTCCGAATTCATTCTTCGCCACGACCCTCTAGGCTCGCTCCTTTTCAAGCTAGGCTGGCAACGCATCGCGCTCAAACGGGCATCGAAGCGTTACAGAAGGAGACTTCTGGAACGCCTCCATCTCCGCGAAAGAAGCGCGCCCCTCCAGGTTGATTCGCTTTCGAGCAAATGAACCGCTGATATGTGGATGGGAGGGCGAGATATGCTCGCCTCAAGCCCGGCGCCAGCCCTTATGACTGCGGCGGCGCAGCCTTCGCGGCTTTCTCCATCGCGGGCTTGAGTTTCTGCGCGATGACTTCTTCAGTGAGCGGCCCGGCGTGGCGGTACGCGATGCGGCCAGCGCCGTCGATCACGAACGTTTCGGGCACGCCATACACGCCGAAATCGATGGACACCCGTCCGGTGTCATCCACGCCGATAGCCTTATACGGGTTGCCGAGACGCGCCAGAAAACGTTTCGCCCCCTCGGGCGTGTCGCCCTTGTAGTTGATGCCGTACACCGGTATGCCCTGCCTCGCGAGGTCCGTGATCAACGGATGCTCGACCTGACACGGTGCGCACCACGACGCCCACACATTGATCAGCGAAACGCGCCCCTTCTTGAGATCGTCGGACGAGAAGCCGGGCACGGGCAATCCGGTGGGGCTCGGCGCCCCGGGAAGCGCCGCGAGCTGGAAATCCGGTACCGGCTTGCCTATCAGCACGGATGGCAGGCTTTGCGGGTCGCCGGTGCGGAGCTGGTAATAAAGCAGCGAAAGAACCGCTACAACGATGACAACAGGCAGCACGAGGCGGCGCGGCTTTGTCGGGTTTTCCGTGTCGGTCATGAATTTCCCTGTCCCTGGCCCGAGCGCCGCTTGAGCCCGCGCCGTTCGAGATCGGCGAGGCGCTTCGTTTGTCCGCGCTCGTCGCCCCATGCCCATAATGCAAGCGCAATGACGCAGAACGCCGCCGCGCCGTAGGATATCCAGATGAAAGCCGCATGAGGTCCGAGATCAAGCATTGGCAGCCTCCTCAGTCCCGGCGCGCGCCGCATCGCCGCGCACATGCCGCGCAATCAGCGCGTCGCAGCGCCGACGCAGGATTTCGGCGCGCATCGCCTTGAGATGCAGCACCACGAACAGGAGCGTGAACGCTATCGCCATCACGAGGAGCGGCCAAAGAAGCGAAGAGTGGATCGTCGGTCCGTCGGCGCGGATCACGCTCGCGGGCTGGTGCAGCGTATTCCACCAGTTCACCGAATATTTGATGATCGGGATATTCACTGCGCCGATCAGCGCAAGGATCGCGGCGGCGCGCCCCGCCCTTCCCGGCTCGTCGATGGCCTGCCGAAGCGCGATAAGGCCGAGATAGAGGAAAAACAGGATCAGCACGCTCGTCAGCCGCGCGTCCCACACCCAGTAGGCGCCCCACATCGGCTTGCCCCAGAGCGAACCGGTGACGAGCGCGAGCAGCGTGAACGTCGCGCCGATGGGCGCCGCCGCCTTGGCCGACACGTCAGCCAGCGGGTGCCGCCAGATGAGGTAGCCCGCCGACGAGATGGCGATGATGGTGTAACACATCATGGCGAGCCACGCGGACGGCACATGGATGAACATGATGCGAACCGTCTCGCCCTGCTGGTAGTCGGGCGGGGCGAGGAACGCGCCGGTAAGGCCCACGGCGAACAGCAAAAGCGTCGCGATCGTGAGCCATGGCAGCACCTTTCCCGACAGCCGCATGAAGGTTGTCGGATTGGCGAGCGTAGAAAACCACCCCGGCCGTATCGTTTCGGTGTTCGTCAGGTCTGCCATAAGCGTCTCGTCCCCACTTTGTATCTTATATAACTCACTCCAAACTCAGGCGAAGGGCAAGGGCAGCGGCAAATGGCATCGCCGCCACCGAAAACAGCGAAAGCGCCCCGAGCAGCAGGATGCTTTGCGAGAAAGCCCCCGGCGCGCCGGACAACGCACCGACGCCGAAGATGAGGAAAGGAGCGAAAAGCGGCAGGATCAAGAGCGGCAGCAGCAACGCGCCGCGCCGTAGCCCAAGCGTCAGGGCAGCCCCCGCCCCCGCGACGAAGCTGATGCCGAGCGTGCCGACCGCCAGCGTGGCAAGCAGCTTCGGCACCGCGTCGAGTTCCATGTTGAGAAGCAGCCCCGCGAGCGGCGTCACCACGATGAGCGGCACGCAGGTGGTCAGCCAGTGCGCAAGGCTTTTCGAGGCGGCGATGAGTTCTGACGGCAGCGGGCCGATGGCAAGCGCGTCGAGCGAGCCGTCGTCGCGGTCTTCCTGAAACAGCGCGTCGACCGACAGCACGGCCGAAAGCAGAAATGAGATCCAGAGGATGCCCGGCGCGATGCGAGACAAGAGCGCGAGGTCCGGGCCGAGGCCCAGCGGAATGATCGACACCGCGATGAGATAGAAGCCGAGAGCGGTCCCGATGGCGGAGCCTTGGCGCAGAGCGAGTGTCAGATCGCGGGTAAGGAGCGCGAGGAAGGCTTTCATGCCGCGAATGCCCGCCCGGGCTTCAGTTCGAGAACGGTCGCCGCATCGCCCAGCGCAAGATCGAGATGCGTCGAGACGAGCGCGATGCCGCCTTGCGCGAGATGGTCGCGAATGGCCGTTTCCAGCCGCCGCGTGGAGGCCGCGTCGAGCGAGACGGAAGGCTCGTCGAGAAGCCAGACCGAGCGCTTCGCCGCAAGCAGCCGCGCGAGGCCGAGGCGCCGCGCCTGCCCTTGAGAGAGATGGCCTGCGCGATACTCCGCAAGGTCGAGAAGGCCGAATGCGTCGAGCGCGTTCTCGGCAGCCTCCGTGTCGTCCGCGCCCGAATAGAACCGCTGCCAGAAGCTCACATTTTCGATGACCGTGAGGCGCGGCTTGATGCCGTTCGTGTGGCCGATGTAATGGAAATGCCCTTCGCCGGTCCCCTCGCCCTTGTCGTCGGTCACGACGATGCGGCCGGAATCAGCCGGGAGATAGCCCGCGATGGTGCGAAGGAGTGTCGTCTTGCCCGCCCCGTTCGGTCCGCGAAGGATCAGCGCGTGCCCGGCCTCAACCTTGAACGACAGCGCTGGCACCACGATCCGCCCGCCGCGCTGACAGGCAAGCTTCTCCGCTGCGAGGCTCGAAACCGGCGTCGCGCGAGCAGAAGCGGAACCAGAACGGGTGAGCGGGGTAATACTCACAAATGAAAATCTCGTGTCGAAGGGAGGCCGAGCCTCTCTTTATGGTACTCTGCCGCATGCCCACAAGAAGCATTTTCGCACAGATGGAGAATCGCTGTGGCTTCCTTAACTCCGCGCTCCCTCGACAGCTTCCGCAGCCGGAAAACGCTCACTGTCGATGGAAAGCCGTATGAAATTTTCTCGCTCCACGACGCGGAGGCGAACGGCCTTTCCGGCGCCTCGAAGCTTCCGTTCTCGCTGAAGGTGCTGCTTGAGAACCTGCTCCGCTTCGAGGATGGGCAGACGGTGACGGCCGACGACATCCGCGCGGTAGCCCAATGGCTCGCCGAACGCCGTTCGACGCGCGAAATCGCGTTTCGTCCGGCGCGCGTGCTTATGCAGGACTTCACCGGCGTGCCCGCCGTCGTCGACCTCGCGGCCATGCGCGACGCGATGGCGAAGCTTTCCGGCAATACCGCCAGGATCAACCCGCTCGTGCCCGTCGATCTTGTCATCGACCATTCGGTGATGGTGGACAGCTTCGGCAATGCCCGCGCCTTCGAGGTCAATGTCGACCTCGAATATGAGCGCAACCGCGAGCGCTACGAGTTCCTGCGCTGGGGCGCGCTGGCGTTCGACAATTTCCGCGTTGTTCCCCCCGGCACCGGCATCTGCCATCAGGTGAACCTCGAATATCTGGGGCAAACCGTGTGGACGAAGGACGTTGACGGCGTTGCCCAAGCCTTCCCCGACACCCTCGTCGGCACCGACAGCCACACGACCATGATCAACGCGCTTTCCGTGCTCGGCTGGGGTGTCGGCGGGATCGAGGCGGAAGCGGCCATGCTCGGCCAGCCGATTTCGATGCTGATCCCGGAGGTGATCGGCTTCCGCTTCACCGGCAAGCTCAACGAGGGCGTGACCGCGACCGACCTCGTGCTGACCGTGACGCAGATCCTGCGCAAGAAGGGCGTCGTCGGCAAGTTCGTGGAATATTTCGGCCACGGCCTCGATACGCTCTCGGTCGAGGACCGCGCGACCATGGCGAACATGGCGCCCGAATATGGCGCGACCTGCGGCTTCTTCCCGACCGACAAGGACACGCTCGCCTATCTTCACGCGACGGGCCGCGATCCGCACCGCGTGGCGCTCGTCGAGGCTTACGCCCAAGAGCAGGGACTGTGGCGTGAGACGTCGACGCCCGATCCCGTCTTCACCGATGTGCTCGAACTCGATCTCGCAACTGTGGAGCCGAGCCTTGCCGGACCGCGCCGCCCGCAGGATCGCGTCGCGCTAGGCCAGGCTGCGGCGGGCTTCTTCGATACGGTCGCCGAGATGCGCGCACCGAAACCCGGCAGCGAGGCGGCGGAGATGGTCTCGGAAGGCGCGCCGAACGGCGGCCCCGTCGAGCGCGCCGTCGCGGTAGAAGGAGCGGACTTCTCGATGGCGGACGGCCACGTGGTCATCGCCGCCATCACCTCCTGCACCAACACCTCGAACCCGAGCGTTCTCGTCGCGGCGGGCCTTCTCGCAAGGAAGGCGCGCGAAAAGGGCCTCAAGCCGAAGCCGTGGGTGAAGACGTCGCTCGCGCCGGGCAGTCAGGTCGTAACGGATTATCTCACCATATCCGGCCTGCAGGCCGATCTCGACGCCCTCGGCTTCGGCCTTGTCGGCTATGGCTGTACCACCTGCATCGGCAATTCCGGGCCGCTGCCGGAGCCGATCTCGAAGGCCATCGCGGAAAAGGATCTCATTGCCGCCGCCGTTCTCTCCGGCAACCGCAATTTCGAGGGCCGCGTGAATCCCGACGTGCGCGCGAACTACCTCGCATCGCCGCCGCTCGTCGTCGCCTATGCGCTTGCGGGCTCGATGAAGATCGACCTCACCACCGATCCCCTCGGCACCGACACCGGTGGCAAGCCGGTGTTCCTCGCGGACATCTGGCCGACATCGGCGGAAATCGCGGAGATCGTGCGTACGTCCATCACGCCCGAGTTGTTCAAGACGCGCTACGCTCACGTCTTCAAGGGGGACGAGCGCTGGCAGGCCGTCGGCGGCAACCAGACCGGCAAGACTTACGACTGGGACGACGCCTCGACCTATGTGCGCAACCCGCCCTATTTCGAGCACCTGACCGGCGACGCGCCGCCCCCCGTCGCCGACATCGAAAACGCGCGCGTTCTGGCGCTGTTCCTCGACTCGATCACCACCGACCACATCAGCCCGGCCGGGTCCATCGCGCGCACGAGCCCCGCTGGCCGCTACCTCATCGAGCGCGGCGTCGAACCCCGCGACTTCAATTCCTACGGCTCCAGGCGCGGCAACCACGAGGTGATGATGCGCGGCACCTTCGCCAACATCCGCATCAAGAACCAGATGGTGCCGGGCGTGGAAGGCGGCGTGGCGCTGCACCAGCCGGACGGCGGGCGCATGTCGATCTACGACGCGGCGATGGCGTACAAGGCGGACGGCGTGCCGCTCGTGGTCTTCGCGGGTCGCGAATACGGCACGGGCTCCAGCCGCGACTGGGCGGCGAAGGGCACGCGGCTTCTCGGCGTTCGCGCCGTCATCGCGCAAAGTTTCGAGCGCATCCATCGCTCGAACCTCGTCGGCATGGGCGTGCTGCCGCTCGTGTTCGAGGATGGCATGTCGTGGCAGGCGCTCGGGCTGACGGGTTCGGAAACGGTGACGATCCACGGACTCGGCGATCTTTCACCGCGAAGGCGCATGACGGCGGAAATCGCCTTCGCGGACGGCTCGCTGAAGAACGTCCCGCTCCTGTGCCGCATCGATACGGTCGATGAACTCGCCTACTTCCGCGCGGGCGGCATCCTGCCCTATGTCCTGCGCAGGCTTGCGGCGGCCTGACCGAGTCGGATCACGTTTTCGAGACAAGTCCCGCAGCGCGCGGGACTTTTTCGTGCAATCGCGGCAGGATTGTGCGCAATCATCCGTTCACGGCTCGAAAGCCGTCCCCGATCGCGGCAAAAAAACCAAGTATTTCGAGCGCGTTACCAAAGTGCGGGAAAGCGACAAAGAAACGCTTGCGCCTCCGAAATCCCGCTGCAACACTTGTCATATATCAAAGAACATAAGCTCGCCCGTTGCCCGCAGCTTTAGAAATTCGCGGGTGCAGGCGAAGCATTTTCGGAAAAAGCCGCCGCCAAGAAACGGAAGAACCGGGAGTGAGCGCCATGGCGCAGAGCACGAAAGCCCCCTTCGATCAATGGGTCGAGACCGCGAACAGCCTCGGCCGACAGTCCGCCTCCAGCGTCGCCTGCCCGTGCTGCGGCTCGACCTCGCTCAGCGTGCGCGATGTCGAATACGGCTTCGGCCACGATCGCGGCGTGCAGCGCTACATCTCCTGCGGCCATTGCGGCGCGTTTACGGGCGTCGCCGTGCGCCACGCGGGCGAGGTCGAGAAGCAGGCGCTTCGCGCGGCGGAATAACGCTTCCATCCATGCGGACTGGCCGGGCGCGCGACCCGGCCTTTTTTGTTCGTATGACGCGGGCCCGATGGTCCGGGTTCCGTGCGACAATCGTCCTGTCCAATCGGGGCCGATTTCACGCAGACCGACAAAGTTCGCCCCAAGGATCGGGCGGCCTCGGTCAGAGTCCGTATGCCGCCGCTCACGCCGCCGCGCGCATGCCCATGGTCTTGCGGACTTCGAGGCGCAAGAGATCGATGGGCGCGAGCCCGTCCCTCGGCTTCTCGAAATGCCAGAAGGTCCAGCCGTTGCACGCGCCGCGCCCCTGCGCCTTCGCGCCGACCGCATGAATGGAACCGCGCGTGCCGTTCCACATCAGCGACGCGTCCGCCATCACCTGCGCGCGGATTTCCGCCTTCGCATCGAACAGCACATCGCCCGGCCGCAGCATGCCGCGTTCCAGCACCATGCCGAAGGGCACGCGCGGCTCGGCGCGCTTCGAGGTGATGAGCGCGGCGGCCTTCTCGTCGCACGGCTCGATGGCCGCGATACGGGCGCTGGCCGCCGCCACATAATCCGGGTCGCGCTCGATGCCGATGAAGCGGCGCCGCAGCAGCTTCGCCACGGCGCCCGTGGTGCCCGTGCCGAAGAACGGATCGAGCACGAGATCGCCGGGCTTCGTCGTCGCCATCAGCACGCGGGCAAGCAGCGCCTCGGGCTTCTGCGTCGGATGCGCCTTGCGGCCGCCGTCGTCGCGCAGCCGCTCCGGGCCGGAGCAGATCGGGATGAGCCAGTCCGAGCGCATTTGCAGGTCGTCGTTGAACGCCTTCATCGAGTCGTAATTGAACGTCGGCCGCGCCTTCTCGTCGCGCGCCGCCCAGATCAGCGTCTCATGCGCGTTGGTGAAGCGCGTGCCCTTGAAGTTCGGCATCGGGTTCGTCTTCAGCCAGATGACATCGTTCATCATCCAGAAGCCGAGATCCTGCAGCGCCGTGCCGAGCCGGAAGATGTTGTGATAGGTGCCGATCACCCACAGCGCGCCGTTCGGCTTGAGCACGCGGCGGCACTCCGAGAGCCAGGCGCGGCTGAAACGGTCATAGGTGGCGAAATCGGCGAAGCGGTCCCACGCGTGGTCCACGCCGTCGACGCGCGTGTTGTTGGGGCGGAGCAATTCGCCGCCAAGCTGGAGATTATAGGGGGGATCGGCGAAGACGAGGTCGACCGAGGCGGACGGCATGCGCCGCAGGATGTCGAGGCAATCGCCCTGAAGAATACCTTCCGCGGCAAGGGGCGCCGCCCCGCCGGATACAACACAAGAACGCATGACTCACCACTGCAACGGATACCGGAACAGGTGGGAATTTAGCAGAATCCGACGCAAAAAGGGTTAACGAGATGGGGGAAATGTGGGCGTGTGTAATTCTGTACGAATGGCATGCGTAAGCGCCTCATCAGTTCGTTGGAGCTCGCAATAGACTAGTTGCTTAAGCTTTGACCCAGCGGTAAAACCTTGATGAAGCTGAAGCCAAATGCCGTGGTGGCCCGATGGATTTACTACTTAAGATCGCCCGCTGTCCACTTGTCGAATCATGGTATGATGATCACTTGATTTCCAATAAATGCTACGAAATATTAACCACTCAGCAAGTTGAGTTCAGTGCACACCAGATACCGGAACCTTGGAGCGGAGACATAACTAAAGCGCCGATTCTGTTCCTTAGTTCGAATCCCTCCATTGATAATAACTCAAAATATCCAGTTTGGGATTGGCCTGACGATCAAATAGAAGACTATTTCAGCAATAGATTTGGCGGACGTCAACAGTGGATTGAGGATGGCATCCGCTGCCTAAACAATGATGGTTCAAGGACTACAGTTAGATTCTGGGCAGCGGTGAAGGCTCGCGCGAGAGAGTTGCTCGAAAAAGCCCCTATGCCTGGCAAAGATTATGCTCTCACAGAAGTAGTCCATTGCAAGTCACGAAATGAAGTAGGGGTTGCTCAGGTTCTGAGCGAGTGCGTGAAACGCTACTTAAGGCCTGTATTATCCGAGGCTTCTGGAGCAAAAATTATAGTGGTGCTGGGAAATATAGCGGGTCAGACCCTTAAGCAAGAGTTCAAAATGCCCGCCAACGCGCGCATGGCTGGTCCAGTTGAAGTTGGACTAGGTAATAGATATCTAGTTTTCTTGCCTCATCCGAATTTTCGCGGCCCACGCACTTTTAGAGATTGCTTGGAACCCTCCCAATTAGAGACACTTAGAGAGGCTTTGCGGAATTAGCCCAGTCTGAACCCTTTCAGATAAATTCAGATTGGTACGCGCGCTGCGAACTTTAGTTCATGATGTTGAGCAGCTGCTATCGACGCAACTCAGAACTTTGCCCCCTAAGCTGCCTTCTTCATGCGCGAGCGCGTGCCGAAGCTCCTCTGCTCGATATAATCGAGCACGAGGCCGGCCACATCGACGCCGGTGGTGCGCTCGATGCCTTCGAGGCCGGGCGAGGAATTCACCTCCAGCAGCAGCGGCCCTTTGGACGAGCGCAGGATGTCCACGCCCGCGAATTTCAGCCCGAGCCGATGCGCGGCCTTGATCGCAAGCTTGCGCTCCTCCGCCGTGAGCTTCGCCTCGAAGGCGAGCCCGCCCTTGTGCAGGTTCGCGCGGAACTCGTCGCCCGCCGCGCGCCGCACCATCGCCGCGATCACCTTGCCGTCGAGCACGATGCAGCGCAGATCCTGCCCCGCCGCCTCGGAAACGAATTGCTGCACGAGGAAGCTCGTCTCGGCGCTGCGCAGCGCATCGATCAGCGACACGGCGGATTTGCGGTTTTCGGCGAGCACCACGCCCTTGCCTTGCGTCGATTGCAGGAGCTTGATCACGAGCGGGGCGCCGCCCACCATCTTGATGAGGTCGTCGGTGTCGTGGTGCGAGCTGGCAAACGCCGTGTCGGGCATCGGCAGCTTGTGCATCGCGAGAAGCTGATGGGCGAAAAGCTTGTCGCGGCTCTGCACGATGGACTGCGCGGAATTCAGCACGCAGGCGCCCGTCATCTCGAACTGGCGCACGACGGCGGTGCCATAGGCGGTGATCGACGCACCGATGCGCGGGATGACGAAGTCGTAATCGGGGAGCGTCTTGCCTTCGTAATGCACCGCGCTCGCGATGGACTTGATGTTCATGTAGCAGCGCAGCGTGTTGATCGGCTCGATGACGTGATCGCGCTTCTCGGTTTCCTCGATGAGGCGGCGGTTCGAGAAATTGCCGGGCTCCATGGTGAGGAGCGCGATGCGAAGCGAGCGTTTCTTCGGCTTGCCCGCCTGCTCGCCATAGACGTCATAGGAGAGCTGCGCCTGACGAAATTCCGACCATGGCAGGATGGTGGCGGATGCGCCTTCGAGAGCCGTGCGGCCGAGAAGCATGCGGTGCGCCATGGTGTAGCGGTTCGAGAGCGAAATCTCGATGGGCCATTCGCGGTCGCCGATCCTGATCGGCGTTTCGATGATGAAACGGTTTTCGGCCTGACCGTTGGAGCTTCGCACCATGCGCCGGTCGACGATTTTCGCCGTGCACCACACTTCGATGTCGTCGCTGTAGTCGGCGGGATGGACGCCGAAGCGGACGCGGGGCGCATCGATCGGACCGAAGGTTTCAATCGAAAAGGCGTGCAGCGCCGAAGTGCGCGCGCCCGTGTCGATCTTGGCCTTCACCGCAGGCAGCCCCAATTCGGGAAGCGCAACCCATTCGCGCCAGCCTAAAACGAACGGCTCCATCGAACCTTCTCCGGTTTCAGAATCGGTTGCTGTCGTAGGTTATATCAACGACTTGCGCCTGCCGCTGCACCGTCTTTCGACAGGGGGAGGGGGAGCGCTCGGACTAACGCTGCGTGCTCGTCACTTGTTCCGCGAATCGTTTCTGCCTTGCATGCTAAGGAAATCAGGCTGCGGTTTTATGACAAAAAGGGAAAAGCCGCTTTTCCTTCCAGACCGTGTCACCGCGCGCGCCCAAGTGGCCCACCCTGCAAAATGGCCTGCGGGCTCTCTGAAAATTGTGTCGCGATTTGCCGGAATTGTCCATTGGCGCGCTTTTTTACGGCTAGGGTTAGCCAAATCGTGTCTTTTGCGCAACTTTGACAAAATCAGGTTCGACAAGGGGCTCAGCCACAGCGCGCGACACCGGCCCGGCGCGTGACAGCGACTTCGCTCGCGGGCGCTTTGATCCACGCCAGAGGGAGAAGCCAATGGACACATCCACTCATATTCTCGTCGTCGACGATCACAAGGACATCCGCGACCTCCTCGCGAAATTCCTCGTCAAGCATGGCATGCGTGTGACGGTGGCGGCCGATGCGGCGGAAGCGCGGCGCCATTTGAAAGCGGGCGCATTCGACCTGCTCGTGCTCGACATCATGATGCCGGGCGAAGACGGGCTTTCGCTGTGCCGCGATATTCGCGACAGCAACAGCGCTCCGATCATCTTCCTGACCGCCGTGGCCGAAGATACCGATCGCATCATCGGTCTCGAACTCGGCGCCGACGATTACGTGACGAAGCCCTTCAATCCGCGCGAACTCCTGGCCCGCATCCGGGCCGTGATCCGCCGCGCGCAAAGCATGCCGCCGAGCCGCGACACGCCGCCCGGCGAAAGGATCAAGTTCGGGCAATTCGTCTTCGACGCCGACCGGCGCGAACTCATCGACGGCAACCAGATGGTGACGCCGCTATCCTACGGCGAACATCTGCTTCTCGCGGCGTTCCTGCATCGTCCCAACGTGGTGCTGACGCGCGACCAGCTTCTCGACATCACGCGCGGGCGCGCGGCCAACCTGTTCGACCGCAGCATAGACAATCAGGTGAGCCGCCTTCGTCGCAAGATCGAGGAGGATCCGAAAGATCCGAAGATCATCCAGACCATCTGGGGCGGCGGATACAAATTCGTCGGCACGGTCGAGCGCGTGTAATGCAGATTTTCCCCAAAAGCCTGAAGGGCCAGCTCGTCGTTCTCACCATCGCCGGGCTGATCCTAGCGCAGGCCGTCGGCTATATCGTCATCATCCGTGATCAGCAGTCCCGCATGATGAAGGATTGGCTCAACGGCATTTTTACGCGCGTCGAAACCGTGGCGAATATCGTCGATACGACGCCGTCGCAATATCACGACACCATCTTCGCGGCAGCAAGTTCGCCCGTCCTTCAGTTCTCCATCGACGATGAGGCCATTGCCAGAAAAACAGCCGACAATGCGATGGACGAGCCCGAGGGCGCACGCGAGGTATTCGGCAGCCGGGCAAACAATGTCGTCGTTGCCTATTACGATCCCTTCCGCGCGGAGTTTCGCCTGGAAACGCTCGCTCGCGGTTTTCACAGGGCCTATGAGCGGCTGCGCGGTGCATCCGACCCGAAGAGCGCATCCGACTACCCCGTTTATGCGCACATTTCGGTGCCGCTCAAAAACGGCGCGTGGCTGAATGTCGCCGTCCGGCCTCGCGGCGCGCCGACGCACGCGCCGACCCTCTTCGTTCAGTTCGTCATCATGGCGGCGATCGGCGCCTTCGGTATCATGTTCATCATGATCCGCGTCGTGCGCCCGCTGAAGGAACTGGCTGACGCGGCCACGGCGCTCGGCAGACGCGAATACACAGCAAAGCTCGAAGAAAAAGGCCCCATGGAGGTTGTGGAGACGATCCGCGCCTTCAACGACATGCAGGACAGGCTTTGCACCTTCATGCAGGACCGGACGAAGATGCTGGCGGCGCTCAGCCACGATCTTCGGACGCCGATCACGAGCTTGCGGCTTCGCGCGGAGTTCATCGAAGACGACGAAATGCGCCGAAAGATTCTCCAGACGCTGGCCGAGATGTTCCAGATGACGGAAGCCGCGCTCGCTTACGCCAAGGGCGGCGAACTGGAAGAACTGGAAGAATCGCGGCTCGTCGATGTCGGCGCGCTCGTTTCGTCGGTATGTGCCGACCTCGCGGATATGGGCGCACCGGTCGAATGCAGCGACACACCGAGCTTCAGCCTGCATTGTCGCGCCTTCGCCCTGAAACGCGCGCTTCGCAATATCGTGGTGAACGCGGTGGCCTATGGCACCCATGCGCGCGTCACAACGCAACTCGCGGGCAACGAAGCTTTGATCGTGGTCGAGGACGATGGGCCCGGCATCCCCGAGGGCGACATGGAAAAGGTCTTCTCGCCTTTCGTACGCCTCGAAAATTCGAGAAATGCCGACACCGGCGGAATGGGGCTCGGCCTTGCGATCGCGCGCGGCATCGTGCGTTTTCACGGCGGCGACGTCATCCTGAAGAACCGGGCGGAGGGGGGGCTTCGCGTAACCATCGCCCTGCCGGGCGCCTCGGTCATAGGAAAATCCTCGACGGCTGCGCTTGAGCCCGCGGGGGTTTGACGCTTCGAGGCGAGCCCGTCTGTCTCGCGAACAAAGGCGTCGTGACAGATCCGGCGTCACGGGGCCACTTGACGCTGCAAACGCCGCGCGAGGGCAACTCACGCCTCACGCTTGGCATAAGCATCGCGTGCGATAAGCGACGCGCTTGCAGTTCTGCCACCAAGAGGATGTGATGTACCAGTTTGCCTATTCTTTCATCTGCGAGGAACCGACCTCGCAGGATGTTTCGACCGCGCGCAAACTGGCAGACGCAGTCGACTTGTTCGACGCTACAAATGGCACGGAGTTGCCCTCGCACCACCGCCACGAGGCCTTGTCGGAATTCCGCAGGATCTGGATTACCGTCGCCGACGAAGTTCCGGCGGGCGTCGGCGAACGCCACGATGCGGCGGAAGTCAAGACTGTCATTCTCGAAGAGGTGGAGCGCCGCCGTTTCTCGCGCGCGAAGACCCAGCTCGCCTCGCGTTTTTTTTCCGGGAGCAGAGTCCAATGACAGCGGAGGGTGCGTTCTTCGTGGAAAGCGCCCCGGAACTGGAAGTGGACTTCGCAACACTGGAGCGGGTTCTGGGAGCCGCGCTCGGCGGCTTCGCCTCGGAACTCCGTCTTGTCGACGTGCTCGACTTCGCTGCTTTCATCCGCATTGGTCAGATTGCCAACCTGAGGAGCCTCATTCACTCCTCAGCCGAGCTTTATTTCAAACCTGGAACGATCGAGCTTTGTGAACTCGGACAAGCGCTGCTCTCGTGGTCAGCGCCACCGGAAATCCTGTTGCCCATGAGGTTTCGCCACGCGGGAGTACGCGCGTATTTTCACCTCAGGCTAGCGGCTCGGTCCGCATCGGTCGACCTTGAATCCGTTGCCATAGAGGACGACGCTGGCGGCTGCCTTGAAGCGAGGCTGAAACACGCTGTCGAAACTGCGGCCGTCCAGCGACTGCAAACCGCTTCGGCCGGGGGGAACGATGGCGCTACCTAGGGTCGCACGCTTGCGACTGCATACTGTTAGCTTATCGACGACATTGACGCTAGTGCTGTCAATTATCATAATCAACGTGCAATCTAAAGGTGGTGCGTCGCCTCCCGATGTGGGGCAATGGCTAAACTTCTTATAAAGTTTTCTTTTATGCCGCACAATGTTGACATAGGCTGTCACTCTTAAGAAAATGGCATAAGCGCTTCGCCCCGGTACCTAAAATGAAAGTGGTGAACAAGCGTGCTTGGCAATTTGAACGGCGCATCGTCACGATCATGGCTACGGACGTGGCCGACTATTGCCGTCACATGGGAGCAGACGACGAAATTACGCTGTCGCGTTTCCTGACCTATCGCGAGATAACCGAACATGTCATCCGCTCGAACAGGGGGCGCATGTTCGGCGTTGCCGGCGACTCCTGGATGGCCGAATTTTCGACCCCCCTCGATGCGGTGCGAGCCGCGATCGAAACGCAGCATGCCATCGCGCGGCGTAATCTCCCGTTGCCCGAGGAAAATCGGATCCGCTTTCGGATCGGCCTTCACATGGGCGATGTCATCGTCGATTCCTCAGGCCTCTTCGGCGACGAAGTGAACATTGCTGCGCGGTTGCAGCAAATCTGCGCGCCGGGGCATCTTATGCTCTCGGAAGCCGTTGTCCGCGCCGTGGAAGAGAAGATCAATGTCGCATTCAAACCGCTCGGACCCTGCCATCTGAAGAACATCCTCGGGCCGGTTTTTGCATTCTCCGCCAATCTCGGCCCGACAAAGGACGAAGTTTCGCCCGGCACGGCGATCCAGTCGACGCAAGACCGAGATTTGAAGCCCGCGCTCGCCGTTCTGCCTTTCGAGGTCCAAGGGTATGTGGCGGCTGATGAAACCGGCAGTGAGGCCTTGGCGGACTCTCTCGTCAACGGTCTGTCGCGGCTGCGCTGGCTTCCCATCCTCTCCCAATGGTCAAGCTTGCGGTTCCAGAATGCCAAGCGGAGCCCCTGCGAAATCGGGCAGGCGCTCGGTTCACGCTATCTGGTGGCAGGTCGCCTCAAGCATTGCGGAACCGAACTTCGCGTGACGGTCAATCTGATCGATGCAAGCAACTGTCACAATCTCTGGGGACGGACATTCTCTTTCGACGCCACGTCGCTCGCCGCCGCGCAGGACGACTTTACGACAGCCGCCGTAAGCGCCCTTGAGGTGGAACTCGAACGCGCGGAGTTCGCCCGCCTCAGCGTCAAGAAAAAGGAACAGCTGGACGCATGGGAACTCGTGCGCAGAGGCACATGGCATCTCAAGAAGCTGAACAAGAGCCACCTGGACATCGCGGCCGAATACTTCAAGGCGGCCCTCGACCGCGATCCCGGTTCGAGCGAGGCGCTGATCCAGCTCGCCACCTGCCATTTCGCGCAGATCTGGATGGATCGGAGGGAACCGGGGCTCCTGCGAGAAACCGAGGACCTCGCGCGCAAGGCGTGCCTTATCGATCCGCAGGATGCGCGCGTCTACTTCGTCATTGCCCTCGTGAAACTGGCAGCGAATGCGCCGCAGCATGCGCGCATCTATTTCCAGCGCGCAATCGAACTCAATCCGAGCTTCGCCGCGGCCCATTGCGGCCTTGGAAGCTGTTGCACTATGGCGGGCGCGCCGGCGATGGCGATCGCTCATTTGCAGCGAGCGATGCGTCTCAGTCCGTGCGACCCGCTGACCTTTCACTTTCTCGGTGAAACGGCACTCGCCTATCATCTGATTGGAGAATGGGCGGCGGCAGCCGACCATGCCGAGCGCGCGCTCCATCTTCGGAATCGATACCGCCTGGCCAGGATCGTCCAGATCGCAACCCTTGCGCGAAGCGGCGATACGGCGAAAGCCGGCGCCGAAATGGAGAAGTGGCCGCCCGCGTTCTTTCAGCGCGAGGTTGAAAGGCTTCCCTTTAAAGATAGAAGCTGGAATGCGTTCCTTATAGAAGGGCTTAGGCTTGCGGGGTGCTATGCTCATGATCGCGGCCGGGAGAAGATCGATTAGCGAAGCGGGCATGCCTCTTGAAGCTGAGGGTGCTCGTTTGGCGAACCATTTCAGGCAAAGGAGCGCGTCGCTTGCCCCATAGAATGACCAGTCTCAGGCGATGCGAAATCCTGCGCGACCTCCCCGACACGGTCATTCGCGACGTCGCGCACAGCTGCACCTGGCATTCCGTTGCGGCTGGCAAGCAGATCGTGATGGCGAACGAACGCTCACGAGACGTCTACTTCGTAACCAAGGGAAAACTCCGCGCCCTTCTCTACTCGGCGGCGGAGGGAAAGCCGGTCCTGTTCGCCAGTATCGGCGTGGACGAAATGTTCGGTGAGTTGTCGGCGCTCGACGGCGAGCCGCGTTCAGTTACCATCGAGGCTTGCAGCGACTGCACGCTCGCAATCCTCTCCAAGGATCAGTTCCAGAGGTTGGTTGAGACGCACCCGCAGTTTTCTCTTCTCATCATGAAGAAACTCGCGAGAAAAGTCCGCTCGCTTTCGGACAGGATCTTCGAATTCAGCACCCTGAGCGTTCAAGCGCGCGTTCATGCGGAACTGCTCCGCCTCGCGCTGCTCGCGGGCGAAAAGAACGGTCAGGCGCTCATTTCTCCCGCGCCATTGCTCGCCGATTTTGCGGCGCACATCAGCACTCATCGCGAGGCGGTTTCCCGTGTGCTGAGCCGCATTCAGGATATGGGCATCGCGCGCCGCGAAGGGGCTGACTTGCGGATACTCGATGTCGCGAGACTGCGCGCGCTTCACCGCGATGCGCGCGGGGAATAGCGCGCACCGGTATCGGGCAAAGCCGTCTGCCCCAACGGGACGCGGCGCTATCCATGTCAGGTGTCGATCAGCTTACTGCGTCAAATCGCGTTGCCTTGACGCAGGCCGATCAATGCCCGTCGAACGCGATCAACGCGTGTGAGCGAACGGCGTGCGCCGCAAGCTTCGCAACGCCGCCGAGTTCCGGCAGATCGATAACGAAAGCCGCTCCCGCGACCTCGCCGCCCACGCGCCTGATGAGCTTCACCGCCGCTTCCGCTGTGCCGCCCGTGGCGATCAGGTCATCGACGATCAGAACGCGCTCGCCCGGCTTCACGGCATCCTCATGCATCTCGATGATGTCGGTGCCGTATTCGAGCTGATAATCCTGCCCGACCGCGCGCCAAGGCAGCTTGCCCTTCTTGCGGATCGGTATGAAGCCGCAGCCAAGACGGTCCGCGACGGCGCCGCCAACGATGAAGCCGCGCGCTTCGATGCCCGCCACCGCGTCGATCTTTTCGCCCTCGAAAGGAGCGGCAATCCGTCTGATCGCTGCCCGAAAGCCGTCAGCATGACCGATGAGTGTCGTGATATCCCGGAACATGATGCCGGGCTTCGGATAGTCGGGGATCGTACGAACCAGCGATTTCAGATCGAGAGTGTCAAGGCTCATGCGAATCCCTCTTCCGCAACAGGCAACGCCGCCCGTTTTGCAGGCGCATCCTTGGCGTTTAGCAGATGCAGCCCCATATCTTCAATGGCTTTCGGACGACCGTTTTGACGCGCCCCGGCAAGGGGCGGAACAGGTCATCGTCCGGGGCGTTCTGCCTTTGCCGAAGTCATGAAGGGTGCCGGAAGATGTCTTACGTCATTATCGTCTCGTCGTCGCTTCTCGTTCTCGCCGCTCTCGCGGCAGCCGCCGCCGCTTCCGGTTCGGCAAGAAAGACCGCTCGCGCGGAGAAGCCCAGGCGCTGAACACGGTGCGCGCGCTTACGGGGAAACAGGCAGGATCGACATGACGTTAACGATCATCGTAACCGTGGCCATCGTTCTGGTGGTTTTCATTCTGGGCGGCATCGCGAGCCGCCCCGGCGAGTGGTATCGCAACCTCAAAAAGCCGTCGTGGAATCCGCCGAACTGGGCGTTCGGCCCGGCGTGGACCATCATATTGTCGTTGGCAGGCGCGGCGGGTGTCTTTGCATGGACGGCGGCAGCCGATAGCGCAGAGCAAACACGCGTCGCGGTGCTGTTCGCGATCAACATCTTCTTTTACGTGATCTGGAGTCCGCTGTTCTTCGCGGCCAAGCGGCCGGATTGGGCCTTGGCCGAAGTTCCTTTCCTCTGGCTCTCCATCCTGGCGCTCGTAATCGGCCTGCGCGACATCTCTCCCACGGCGTCATGGCTCCTCGTGCCTTATCTGCTTTGGGTTGCCTTCGCCGCCTTCCTGAACTGGAAGATCGTGCAATTGAACGCACCCTTCGGCTCGAAGGCCGACGCGTCGCACGCGCTTCATAGCTAGCGCCTCTTCCGGCGGGGATGCTTCATAGCCCCCCGCCAACGGCGTTTCTTCGCGCGGGCGGTATCCTTTTCGCTTGAAAACGCTGTAAACCTGTTCGGAGTCCCGCGAACAGGAACACTTCCATGACATCGGCCCCAGCGTCATACGCTCCCGCGATCATCCTTGTTGAGCCGCAGCTCGGCGAAAACATCGGTGCGGCTGCACGCGCGATGGCGAATTTCGGACTGCGGGAGCTTCGCCTTGTGGCGCCGCGCGACGGATGGCCGAACGAAGCGGCGCGAGCCTCGGCGGCGCTGGCGGTGGAAATCGTCGATGGGGCGCAGCTTTATCCAGATCTCGCCGCCGCTGTGGCGGATCTGCACTATATCGTGGCCACAACGGCACGAAGCCGCTTCCTCGCCAAGCCGGTGCTGGCCCCCGACACCGCCGTCAGCGAAATCGCGGAGCGGCAGGCCGCCGACCTCCGTTGCGGCGTTCTCTTCGGCAAGGAGCGGACAGGGCTCGAAAACCCGGACGTCGCCATCGCCGACGCGATCATGACGGCGCCGGTCGATCCTGCTTTCGCCTCGCTCAACCTCGCGCAGTCTGTGCTTCTCTTCGCCTATGAGTGGCGCAAACTTGTGAACCCGCATTCGCTCGGCCGGACGCTGCCGGACGCACCGCTCGGCGCTGGCCACCGCTTCAAGGCAAGCCGCCCGGCCGAGCGCGGTGAACTCATCGGCTTCTACGAACACCTCGAAGGCGAACTCGACCATTGCGGCTTTCTCTTCCCGCCCGAAAAGCGCGAAACCATGGTCAACAACATTCGCACGATGTTCGCCAGAATGGCGCCGACGGAGCAGGAGGTGCGGACGCTTCGCGGCATCGTCGCGATCCTCCGCCGCGGACCGTGGCAGGGCTCCAACAAGGCGTGACCGGCCTGCAATGAGGCCATAGTGTTGCCGCGTTTCTCCCGTTGCCATGAAGCGGGGTTTGACGCGCCGAATGCCGGTGGCAAGGCGCAGGTGTTCAGTCAATCAGGGGATTCGGGGCCAGCATGATTTTGCGATCGATCATCTTCGCTGCCACATTGCTTGCCACGCCGATTGCGGTCGCGCAGACGCAGACGGCAAAGGGCGAGATCAGCGACAAGACACTCAAGACGCTGAAGGCGCTCGCCTGGCAGTCGCTGCCGAACAAGATCATGCAGCCGGACAAATCGGTGACCGTGATCGACAAATCCGATCCGTCGAAGATCGTCATCCCCGACGCCGATGCGCGCGAAGTCATCCGCGCCGCCTATCTCAGCGCCAGAGCCCAGAAATGCGACCTTCAGGAACTGGTCATCGCAAACCGCGATGCCCTGCTTCTGCGCGAAAAGAAGACCGGCAAGTGGTCTTCGAGCCAACTTCAGTACATCAACACGCTTCACCTTTTCACGGTGCAGCTTCTCGTCGGCAAGGTGGAAGTCGTCGATCAGGAAGAGGCTGCCAAGCGGGGCGATCCGGCCACCGCGCCGATGCCCCCCGCGAACACCGTCAATTGCAACGAAAAAGAAAAGCAGGATATTTCATCCGCCGTCGCGGCGAATGAGAAGCTCGTTCTCGGGAAATCCTGATCCGCTGACACGGTCGAGCTGAGCCGGGGACGGCTTCGCTCGACAGGCGTAACGCTGGCCATCGACGGCAGAATACGCTTCGCCGTGGCGACAGGGCGCTGGCGCGACACAGCTCGGGCTTGCATTTTGCCTTCGGTGCGGCTCATAACAACGCCTCGATCATCAAGGCCAGCACCACAATGAAAGAGCTTGTGTTTTCCGGCGTTCAACCGACCGGCAACCTGCATCTCGGCAACTATCTCGGCGCGATCAAGAATTTCGTCGCGTTGCAGGATCGGACCGACTGTATCTATTGCGTCGTGGATCTGCACGCGATCACGGTCGCGCAAAATCCCGCCGACCTGAAGCGCTCCACCCGCGAAGTGACGGCTGCGTTCATCGCAGCGGGTGTGGACCCCAAGCGGCACATCATCTTCAATCAGTCGCAAGTGAGCGCGCATGCGGAACTCGCCTGGGTTCTGAACTGCGTCGCGCGCATCGGCTGGCTGAACCGCATGACGCAGTTCAAGGACAAGGCGGGCAAGGATCGCGAAAATGCGAGCGTCGGGCTTTACGTATATCCCGTGCTGATGGCGGCGGATATTCTCGCCTATCGCGCGACGCACGTGCCCGTCGGCGAGGACCAGAAGCAGCATCTGGAGCTTTCCCGCGACATAGCGCAGAAGTTCAACAACGATTTCGCGGAGACGATCGCGGCCGAAGGCTTCAGCGACGGCTTCTTCCCGCAGCCGGAGCCGATCATCTCCGGCCCCGCGACGCGCGTCATGTCGTTGCGCGACGGCACGAAAAAGATGTCTAAGTCGGACCCGTCCGACCTGTCGCGGATCAACGTGGCCGACGACGCCGACACCATCGCGAAGAAGATCCGCAAGGCGAAGACCGATCCCGAGCCCCTGCCGACCGATCCGAAAGGCTTCGAGGGACGTCCCGAAGCGGAGAACCTCGTCGGCATCTATTCCGCGCTGTCGGGCGACAGCGTGGAGAAGATCCTCGGTGAGTTCGGCGGTTCGCAATTTTCGGTGTTCAAGAACGCGCTTGCCGACCTTGCCGTGGCGAAACTCGGTCCCATCGGCGACGAGATGAAGCGCATTTCGGCTGACGCCGCCTATATCGACGCGGTGCTTGCGGACGGCTCGGAGCGAGCGGACGCCATTGCCTCCGAAACGCTGCGCCACGTGCGCAACATCGTCGGCTTCGTTTCGAGGGCGCCGCGATAAAAATCGCTCGCCGTCGCATCGACGCCCCGGTCGGGGACACGGCGAATCACGGTTTGCCTGAGAGCGGTCCGTGATAAGCTTTGCTCCGGGCGACGCGCAAAGCCCGGAAACGAGAACCGATTTCCGCAAGTTGGAACATGCAAGGGCGACGCCGTTCCAGCAGAGGACGCAAACATGGCGAACCGTGAGCCACGCGATCTTTTCACCGGCGGTCACAAGCGAAAATTCCTCGTCGTGGTGGACGAGTCGCCGGAGGGAGAGACAGCGCTCTATTACGCCGCGCGCCGGGTGCACCGCACGGGCGGCGGCCTTTCGCTCCTGTTCGTGATCGAACCGATGGAAATGACGCATTGGCTCGGCGTCGAAGAGACGTTTCGCGAGGAGCAATATCACAAGGCACGTGCCGTTTTCCGGCTGCGCGCGCGGAAACTGAAAACCTGGGGCTTCGAGGAAATCTTGCCTGAGGACATCATCCGCGAAGGTCATCTCGCGGATGAAATCGTGAAGCTCATAGACGAGGATCGCGAGATCGGCATTCTCGTGCTCGGCGCCTCGACGGACCCCAATGGACCGGGACCGCTCGTGTCGTCGCTCGCCGGCGCGAAGGCAGGCACCTTTCCGATTCCCATCACCATCGTGCCCGGCCATCTCACGCTCGAAGAAGTGAACGGTCTCGCCTGAGGCGAAGCGGAGTTTCCGACTTGAGCAGTCGGATTTTCTCTTGAAAGGCGGGCGCAACCCTGCCTAATCTGGCTCATGGTTGAAGGCGCCGGGGGACGGGCGCAAAAGAGGAAAGACATGTTCATTCAGACAGAGATGACGCCAAATCCGGCGACACTCAAATTTCTGCCGGGCCGCACGGTGCTCGAAGAGGGTACGCGCGAATTTCTCACGAGCGACGACGCGGAAGGGGTTTCGCCACTGGCGGCGCGGCTGTTCGATATCGAAGGCGTCACCGCCGTGTTCCTCGGCTCGGATTTCGTGTCCGTGACAAAGGATCGCGGCGACTGGGACAGTCTCAAGCCGCCGGTCCTCGGTGCCATCATGGAACATTTCATGTCGGGTCAGGCGGTGCTCTCTGACGAGAGGCGCGTCGCGGAAGACGAAGATTTCGATGCCGCCGACGAGGAAGTCGTCTCGACCATCAAGGAGTTGATCGAGACGCGCGTGCGCCCCGCCGTGGCGAACGATGGAGGCGACATTACCTTCAAGGGGTTCCGCGACGGTATCGTCTACCTCAAGATGCAGGGCGCGTGTTCCGGCTGCCCGTCCGCGACGGCAACGCTGCGGCACGGCATAGAAAACCTGTTGAAACACTTCGTCCCCGAAGTTCAAGAGGTCCAGCCCGTCTAGTACTTCGATTCGCGATCCTCTATATGTTGTGCTGTCCTGTATCCAAGCACACAATAAGAGGGAACGCATGGGGCGCCCCATCGCTGCGGAATGCCTTGATCAGATTTTTCTGAAGGCCCGTACGCATACAAAATGGCAGGACAGACCCGTCGCGGATGACATTCTGCGGCGGATCGTCGATCTGACCGTCCTTGGGCCGACGAGCGCCAATCAATCGCCCGCGCGATTCGTCTTCGTGAAGTCCCCTGAAGCCAAGCTCCGCCTCATCCCGCTTCTCTCCGAGGGTAACCGCGCGAAGACGCTCGCCGCACCCGTCTGCGCGATCATCGGTTACGACCTGAAGTTCTACGAACACCTTCCGAGACTTTTCCCGCACGAGAACGCGAGGGCCTGGTTCGAGGGCAACGACGCCGCCATGCTCGAAGCGACAGCGCTTGGCAACGGCACGCTTCAGGGCGCCTATTTCATCATTGCCGCGCGCGCCCTCGGCCTCGATACCGGCCCGATGTCAGGCTTCGATCAGACCGCCGTCGATCGCGAGTTCTTTGGCGGGACGGAGATCAAGTCGAACTTTCTTTGCAATCTCGGCTATGGTGATCCGGCAGCGCTACGCTCGCGTTTACCTCGCTTTGCCTTCGATGAGATTTCTGCAACCTTATAGTGTATTCTGCCCTTCCTCCTTAAGCCCTTCCCGCCAGAAACAAGATTGTGTCCTTCAGTCGTGAGAGTTTTAGCAATTGAAACAAGCATGGGCCGCACCTCGGTCGCAGTGACAACTGCGCGGCAAGGTGAGGCGGTACGCGTCAAGAGACTTGAAAGCGTGCGAGGTCAAGCCGAGCAACTCATCCCGCTCATCGGATCGCTCATGGCGGAAGCTGGGCTGGCTTTCGCCGGCCTCGACCGCATCGCGGTGTCCGTCGGCCCCGGCGGCTTCTCCGGCATCAGGACCGGCGTTGCGGCGGCGCGGGCTTTCGGGCTCGCCGCAAAAGTCCCCGTCGTGGGCGCCACGAGCTTCTCGATCATGGCGGCAGCGTTCGAGAAAGCCGGACATGCGAAGGGCCCGTATGGTCTGGCTGCGCCTGCCGGCGTGAACGCGGTCTTTTGCCAGATTTTGAAGCCGGGTCGTGAAGCCGTCACGGAAATCGTGACCCTGCCTCATGCCGAATGCGCCGCTTTCTTCGACGGCAAAGCCGATGTCCTAGCGGGGCCCGCCGCCACCGCGCTGATCGACGGCGGGTTTGTCGCCCTCCCCTTGGCCGACCCGGATCTTTTCCCGGACGCGCTTTCGCTGGCGGAGCTTGCCTTCACCCTGAACCCTGCGCACGATATGCCCACACCGTTTTATGTTCGTCCGCCCGACGCCAAGCCGCAGACGCGCAATCTCATCCCCCGCAAAGATGAGTAACGGCGCCGACGTCCCGATCGACCTTGCTTCACCAGCGGACGCGGCCGCCATCGCGGCGCTGCACGCGGGAGCCCCGCCGCCCGGCTGGCCGGAGTCCGACTTCGCCGCAGCGGCGGTCGACGCAAATCGCGCCCTTCTCAAAGCGACGAATCACCGCCGCATCTGCGGCTTTGCGTTGTTCCAGTTCGCCGCTGACGAAGCGGAGGTGCTGGCCATCGCGGTGGCACCGGAGGCCCGCAGTCGCGGCCATGCAACGCGGCTGATGCGGGCCGCGTTCGAACTTTGCCGCGAGCGATTCACTGCTTGCATTTATCTGGAAGTGGCGGAAACTAATCGCGAAGCGCGCGGCCTTTATGAAAAACTCGGTTTCCGCGTCGTCGCGCGGCGAGATAATTATTACCGGCACGAAAGCTCTGCGTCCGAAACGGCTCTCGTCATGAGGCTGGATATAGCGCGTTCGGCCGTTGACCCGGAGATAAGCAGTCCGTAATGAAGCGATCATTGAACGCGCTCGG
This sequence comes from Rhodomicrobium lacus, assembly GCF_003992725.1. Classification (NCBI taxonomy): domain Bacteria; kingdom Pseudomonadati; phylum Pseudomonadota; class Alphaproteobacteria; order Hyphomicrobiales; family Hyphomicrobiaceae; genus Rhodomicrobium; species Rhodomicrobium lacus. The sequence continues at coordinate 404,127 of NZ_RZNF01000012.1, forward strand.
ATATGAAGGCGGCATGGATACTCTCGTTTTTCACGGTTTCATGATGCGGCTGCTCGGCTCAATTCGGGCGTCGGTGCTCCTTGCCGCGTTCCTCGCGGTGACGCTGCCGCTGATGCTCGTGCAATGGGTGTTCCTGAAGCTTGGCCTCAAGCAGGCCAAGACGCTGCCGAACGGTTATCACAAGCTCGTCTGCCGCATTTTGGGCATCCGGGTGCATGTGGAAGGCAAGCTTGCCGCCGATCGCCCCGTGCTGCTCGTCTCGAACCATATTTCGTGGCTCGACATTCCGGCCTTGTCGACCGTCGCGCCCTTGAGTTTCGTGGCCAAGGCCGAAGTGGGCGTGTGGCCGTTCGTCAGCCTCCTCGCCAAGCTGCAACGCACGGTGTTCGTGGACCGTACGCGGCGCACGCTGGTCAAGGACAAGGCGGGCGAGATCGCCGAGCGTCTTGCCAAGGGCGACACCATCGTGCTGTTCGCGGAAGGCACGAGCAGCGACGGCAACCGCATCCTGCCGTTCAGAAGCTCGCTTTTCTCCGCCGCCTCGCTTGCGCCGAATGCCGCCAACGACAACGGCCCGGACGCTGTGGTGCAGACCGTTTCCATTGCCTACACGCATCTTCACGGGCTGCCGATCCTTCGCCATGAGCGCCCGCTCATCGCCTGGTATGGCGACATGGACATGATGAGCCATGCCTGGAATGTGCTGAAGAGCGGTCCGATCGATGTGACCGTTCGCCTAGGGGAGCCGGTGCGTCTGGCGTCGCTGCGCGACCGGAAGGCGCTTGCCGCGTTCTCGGAAGCGCAGGTCCGTCAGTCTTATGTCGAGCAGGTGACGGCGCGTCCGCGCGCGGCATGAGAATGCACGACGCTTGCGCCCCCAAGACTGAGAAAGACACGCGGCCCGTAGCCGAGGCGCCCGAAAAGCGCGTGTTCATCAAGACGTTCGGCTGCCAGATGAACGTCTATGACAGCGAGCGAATGGCCGACACGCTGGGGGCGGCCGGTTTCGCCGAGACCGGTTCGCCCGAAAACGCGGATCTCGTCATTCTGAACACCTGCCATATCCGCGAAAAGGCCGCCGAAAAGGTGTTTTCAGAGCTTGGCCGCATGCGCGTGCTTCGCGAAACGCGCCGTGAGCAGGGCGGTGACATGATGATCGCGGTTGCCGGCTGCGTCGCGCAGGCCGAGGGCGAGGAAATAGCCCGACGCGCGGCAGTCGACATCATCGTCGGCCCGCAGAGTTATCATCGCCTCCCCGAACTGATCGAGCGACGCGCCGGCAACCGCGGTCCCGTCATCGAGACCGAATTTCCCGCCGCCGAAAAATTCGCGAGCCTGCCCGCGCCAAAGCTTCGCGCCGCACCTGCCGCGTTCCTCACCGTGCAGGAAGGCTGCGACAAGTTTTGCACGTTTTGCGTGGTGCCATACACGCGCGGCGCGGAATATTCGCGGCCTGTCGCACAGATCATCGAAGAAGCGAAGCGCCTCGCCGAGCGCGGCGTGCGCGAAATCACGCTCATCGGGCAGAATGTCAATGCGTGGGCCGGTCAAGGGCCATCCGGGAAGACCTGGACGCTGGCGGACCTGCTTCGGGCGCTCTCCGAAGTCGACGGGATCGCGCGCCTTCGTTTCACGACGAGCCACCCGAACGACATGAGCGACGCGCTCATCGCCGCGCATCGCGACCTGCCGAGGCTGATGCCCTATCTGCATCTGCCTTTCCAGTCCGGCTCGGATCGCATTCTCAAGGCGATGAACCGCAAGCACCGCATGGAGGATTATCTCCGCCTCGTGGATCGCTTGCGCGATGCGCGCCCCGATCTCGCCCTGTCGACCGACATCATCGTCGGCTTTCCCGGCGAGACGGACGCCGATTTCGAGGACACCATGCGCATCGTGGAACGCGTCCACTTTGCGCAGGCTTACTCTTTCAAATACAGCGCGCGTCCCGGCACGCCCGCCGCCGACCGCCCCGGACATGTCCCCGAAGATACAAAGTCGCAGCGTCTCGCCAGCCTGCAGGCGCTTCTTTTCGCGCAGCAGACCGCCTTCAATTCCGCCATGGTGGGGCGAACGCTTGCGGTTCTATGGGAATCGCGCGGGCGCAATGACGGACAGGTCGTAGGCCGCTCTCCTTATCTTCAACCGGTGTATGCGGAGGGCGATACGGCGCTGATCGGACGCATCACCGATGTGGAAATCATGGCCGCAAGCCAAAATAGTCTTCGTGCTGTCATAAAAAATCTGGACGAAGACGCTACATGAAGAGACAATACTCCAGAGAGCGCTCGGCAGGCGAAATGCGGAGAAATATTTTTTGCCCGGTGTCGACATACCGCCACGGCGATCGATGACCGCAAGCTCGCGTCAGGCATGGCGCGCCGGCTCGAAACCGTCGCAATCGTCCCAATCCCTTTACCGGATTGAAATCACGTTCGACGATAACCGAAAGCTTGCCGATGTGTTGGGCGAGTTCGATGCGAATCTCGCCCTCATCGAAAACAGGCTCGGCATTCGCGCGGTGGTGCACGGCAATGTGGTCGTGCTCGACGGCGACAAGGAAACGTGCCTTCACGGGAAGACGGTGCTCGAAACGCTGTACGGCCGCGCCAAGGGCGATGGAACCCTGACGCAGGGCGATGTCGAAGGCGCGATCCGCCACCTGACAGGTGCCCCAGGGTCGGGCGGCGCCGGGCTTGCGGTGCCGCAGCCCGTGCCGAACGTCGGCGAACTCAAGACACGCAAGCGCACCATCGTCGCGCGTACGCCAGCGCAGTCGAACTATATCAAGGCTCTTCAATCCCGCGAACTGGTGTTCGGCACCGGCCCGGCGGGCACCGGCAAGACGTACCTCGCGGTCGCCTATGCGGCGGGTTGCCTCGAACGCGGCGAGGTCGACCGGCTGGTGCTTTCGCGTCCGGCCGTGGAAGCAGGCGAACGCCTCGGTTTCCTGCCCGGCGACATGAAAGAAAAGGTCGACCCATATCTTCGCCCGCTCTACGACGCCCTTTATGACGTGCTTCCGCCGGAGAAAGTGGAACGCGGGCTTGAGACGAAGATGATCGAAATCGCGCCGCTCGCCTTCATGCGCGGCCGCACCCTCGCGCATTCCATCGTCATCCTCGACGAGGCGCAGAACTGCACTGTCATGCAGATGAAGATGTTCCTCACCCGTCTCGGCGAGGGCAGCCGCATGATCATTACCGGCGACCCTTCGCAAATCGATTTGCCTCCCGGCCAGCATTCGGGGCTTGCCGATGCGCTCGGCGTGCTCGATGGCGTGGAAGGAATTGCGCACGTGGCTTTCACGCGTGCAGACGTGATTCGCCACCCGCTGGTCGGGAGAATTATTGAAGCTTACGAAACAAAGCGCTAAATTAAGAAGGCCATGACACCGCCATTGACAGTTTCCGACTCGAATACCTCCCCGGACCCCGATCCGGGTGCGGCAGCCGAACCTTACCGAATAGGCACGGATATCTCGATCGAAGACGATCGCTGGGTATCCGTTGATGGGTTGGAAGACCTCATCCCCAAGCTCGTGGCCGAGACGCTGCGCGAGGCCGGCCTGACGCCGGAGAATGCATGCGTGAGCATTGCCCTCATGTCCGGCGAGCAGGTTCGTTCTCTCAACAGGGTGTTCCGGGGCAAGGACTCCGACACCAACGTGCTTTCGTTCCCATCGCCCGAAGCCGCGCGCGCCGCCGTTCTTGACGACGAGCCCGCGTTCCTTGGCGATGTGGCGCTGTCCTACGACGCCGTCGCGGGCGAGGCGCAAGCACAGGCGAAAACGCCTCTTCAGCATTCCGCTCATCTCGTAGCCCACGGCGTTCTCCATCTGGTCGGTTTCGATCACGAGGGCGACGCCGATGCCGACGCAATGGAAGCCGCCGAGCGCGTCATCCTTGGCCGTTTCGGCATTCCCGACCCTTATCGGGACGATACGAACACATCCGCTCACACACTCTGACCTCTTCAACAGGGCCCACTCACCGCAAAGCCATGCCTCCACAAATATTGCTCGAAACGGGGAAATCGAAACCTTCCGCTGGTTGGTTGCAGCGGATGGCGGCCAATCTCGGCTTCGCCAGCAACGAGACGTTGCGCGAGACGCTTGAAAGCGCCATCGCCGAAAGCGTCGCCGAAGACGACAAATCGATGTCGCAGCAGGAGCGCATGATGCTCCTCAACGTCCTGGGCTTCGGCGAATCGAAGGTTTCCGAAATCATGCTCCCGCGCGCGGACGTGGTGGCGGCGGAGGAACAGCAAACAGTCGGGGACCTGCTCGCGCTTTTCGCGCAGGAGGGCCATGCCCGCATCCCCGTCTACCGCGAGAGCCTCGACGACGCCATCGGCATGGTCCACATCAAGGACGCGATGGTGTGGGTGATGAAGCACGGCGCGAAACAGGGCCAGGTCGACCTGAGCCAGGATGTGCTCAAGACGACTATCGCGGATTCGAAACTGGTCCGCGAGGTGCTGTTCGTGCCGGCTTCCATGTCGGCGCTGGCTCTGCTCGCGAAGATGAAGGCGAAGACCACGCATCTCGCCATCGTGGTCGACGAGTTCGGCGGCACCGACGGCCTCGTAACCTTGCAGGATCTCGTGGATTCCATCGTGGGCGACATCGCCGACGAACACGACGATGCGCAGCAATTCTCGATCGCGATCAAGGACGAAACCTTCATCGCCAGCGCCCGTGCCCCGATCGAGGATGTCGAGCAGGTGCTCGGCCTGTCGCTCGCCACGCCGGGCGTGACCGACGACGTGGATACGCTTGGCGGCCTGATCCTCGCAATGGTTGGAAGCTTCCCGAAACGCGGGCAGCTCATACACCATCCCTCGGGAGTGACGTTCGAGATCGTCGAAGCCGGGCCGCGCCGCCTGCATACCGTGCGGATCTTCAAACAACGCGGGCTCAACGGGCCGGAGAAGCCGCTTCTGCTGCCCGCGCCAGAGGGCGAGAACAGCCTTGGCGGAGAGCCTGCCTCACGCGCAGACCTTCGCGACGCGAGAGCGGCTTAGCAGACGAGACAAGTTCCGGTCGGGATGTTGTCAGTTCCCGACGAGTTCAGGGCGGAAAACTCTCTCCGCGTGGCCGGGTCGGACGTTTTCACGAGCGTCGTGTGGACAGTCTCTCGAACAGCGCTTCCCACTCAATTGCGCGCGCATCCCATGTCGCGATGGCGCTGTCCGCCAGGCATGCGCGGTGCATCCTTGCCCACAGCGCGTCGTCGGAAAGAAGCGCGGCGCTGCGCGCCACGAACTCGTCCCTGCCCTTCACGACGAAACCGGTCTCGCCGTCGCGGACACGCTCGCTGAGCGATCCGGCCCCGAGCGTCACCACGGGCACCCCCGATGCAATCGCCTCCGCAGCGGCAAGGCAATAGGTCTCATCCCTGTGCCCGGGAATGAATTGGATTCTCGCGTTCTCCAACTCCCGCACAAGCGCATCGCGCGCGATGCTTCCGCGAAACAGGACACCATCCGGCGCGGCCTTGGCGGCATTCGCGTTGGCCTGGTGAGCCTTCGGCGCAAACACGTCGAACCTGGCGTCGGACACCCTGGCGCGCACTTCCGGCCACAGACCGAGAAGCCAGTCGAGACCGCGATAAGGCTGCGAGGTGAATATGGCACGGGGCTGCGGCGCCACGGCAGCGCTTTGCTCACGGTGAAAAGCGCCCGCGATACCATGATGAATGATGCTTCGACCGCTGGATGGGAGCCAGCGCGGGACGTGGCGGGCGTGATATTCGCCCAGAAGGACGATATGGGGGCGCGACTTCAACATTGACAGCACCGAACCCTGGCGGAGCTGTCGGAAGCCCTTCAGCGGATTGTGCAGCCAGAGGATGGGCACGCGGAACGAGGCGGTCGAGAAAGCCTTGGGCGCCGCAACGGAAATACCGATGTCCCCCCGGGTTTGCGCGCCAGCGGCGTCCATCGGCAGATATTCGACGCCGAAGACGTGCCTCGGCTCCGCAACGCGGTTAAAAACACGCACATCATGCCCGCGCTGCGCCAGAGCTTCCGCCAGATGGACAACCGAGCTTTCGGTCCCCCCCATGGCACCCGTTCTCAGCGTCTCGCCCGTGTAGATGCGAGCCGGATGCAGGAAATCGATCAAGTTCATGGCGGCTCGCCTCCCGTCTTGCATCCCTTCTTATGCGGGAGTTATTCTTTGCGCTAGTGAAGTCGCGAGCGCCATTTATTAAAAAAAGCAAAAGTGCTGATCGGAGTGCGCGGCGCGGCGGGCCGCATAGGCCACCTTTCTATTCTTGCAAAAGATCCCTTGAAAGAGCCTTGGTAATCTCGGAAGAACATTGCGTTCGAACTTTCACAGCGACGGCGCGTCATGTCCTTGATGCCGATTTTCCTGCTTAACCTCGACAGCGCGCCCCACCGCCTCGCCGCGATGAAAGAGCAGCTCGATGCGCTCGGCCTTGCGTTTGAGCGCTTTCCCGGCGTGGCCGGCAAGTTGCTGAGCGTGGAAGAGCTTGAGGCTGTCGCACCGCCGCGCCTCTGGGAAGGACGGCCCCGGCGCACTTCGGGCGAGATCGGCTGTTTCCTGAGCCACCGCGCGCTTCTCGAAACCGTCGTCGCGCGAAACCTGCCCCTCGCCTGCATTCTTGAGGACGATGTGCGCCTTTCGCCCGATTTCGCGGCCATCCTCAACGCCGCGCGAAATCTTCCCCCGCAGGTCGACGTGCTGAAACTGGAAATCGCGATGCCCCGCGCGAAAATTCCCTTTATCCGGGTTTCCGCATGCGCGGGCCGCGACCTTGTCTTTCTGCCGTCGGATGGATGGCCGGGAGCCGCCGCTTACATCGTGACGCAGCGCGGAGCGAAATCTCTCCTGGCCCGCATGCCGGTGATGATCGCCGCTTACGACCGTCAGGCTTTCGACCCACCGGCCGCCGACCTCGCGATATTCCATCTGTTTCCGCTCCCCGCTGTCCAGGAAGGAGAAAGCGAGATGGGACGCGCCCCAAGGCCACCGAAGGCGCCAAAGCCGCGCCGCTCGCCCGCGCGCGTGCTGCGCGACGCCGTTCGGAAAGGACTAAGGTCTGCAAAAAGGCGCGCCGGGCACCTCTTTTTCCAGATAAATCTCCTCGGTATCAAAAAGGCCCTGTTCGGGCGCCGCATCCGCAAGCGCGCAGATCTCGTTCGCGTCTGAGGTTCGCATCACGAATGCGGGTCTGGCGAAAGCCACGTTCAGCGCGCGGGACCGGGTTACGAAATTTTCCGCCGGAACAGCCACCCCGCCGCCGTCAAGGTGAAGACCGCGATGAACAGCATTGGCCAGATCCGTTCGGCCACAAGCGCCATCGGCATGTCGCGCAGGAAAACGCCGCGCACGATCACCAGAAAATGCGTGAGCGGGTTCATGAGCGCGACGGGCTGGAGCCAATCCGGCATGTTCTGCACGGGGCTCGTGAAGCCCGACAGCATCATCGCGGGCATCATGTAGACCATTGCGCCCAGCATCGCCTGCTGTTGCGTCGACACGAGCGAGGAAATGAAAAGGCCCACGCCGATGATAGCGAGCAGAAAGACCAGCAGCCCCGCATAAAGCACCAGCGGCGAACCCAGCATGGGGATATGGAAGAACTGCGTCACGATGAGCATGATCGCGGTTGCGAGCACGAAGCCGACGATGAGCCCCGGCACCGCCTTGCCGATGAGGATTTCATGCGGCTGAAGCGGCGACACGAGAAGCTGCTCGAAAGTGCCGAGTTCGCGCTCGCGCGCCACCGACATCACCATGATCATGAGCACGGTCGTCATTGTGAGCGTCGCAACGAGGCTCGGCACCATGGTTGTGGCATAGTCGCGGTTCGGGTTGTACCAGGAACGCTCGACAACGGTGCTGATATCCGGCGGGGCGGTTCCGCCCATCGCCTGATCGATGGCGAACTGGCTCACGATGGTGCCGATATAGCCGTTCAGGATCTGCGCGGTGTTCGATTTCCGTCCGTCGAGGATCACCTGCACGGTCGCCGGCTCGCGCGCAGCCACCTGCCGCGAAAAATCCTGCCCGATGCGGACGACGGCGACGACGCGCTGGCTGTCGATGACGGGCACGATTTCGCGATCGCTCTTGAGCCACAGGATCGGCGCGAAAGCGGACGAACGCTCGAAGCGGTTCACAAGCTGACGCGAGGTTTCGCCCCAGTCTTCGTTGAGAACCGCGATGGAGGCATGCTTGACCTCCAGCGTCGCCGCATAGGCATAGAGAAACACCTGCATCAGCGGCGGTATGATGAACGCGATGCGTGCCTTCGGGTCGCGGAAGGCGGCGAGCAGTTCCTTGACGATGAGCGCGAACAGTCTCGGAGGCAGCATGTCAGTCGAGCCTCATTTTCGAGTATCGCGCCGTGAGCAGCATCAGGACGAGGCTCATGAATGCAAGGATCAGGATCGAAGGCACGAGGACCGCGGCCACATCGCCCGCCAGGAAGATCGTCTGAAGACTCCGCACATAGTATTTGGCGGGGATGATCGCCGAGAAGGCCTGCAACGGCCCCGGCATGCTCGAAATCTCGAAGATGAAGCCCGAGAAGAACAGCGCGGGAAGGAAAGCCGTGATCATGGCGATCTGGCTCGCGAGGAACTGCGACCGCGCCAGCGAGGATATGAGAAGCCCGGAACTGAGCGCCACGAGCAGGAAGGCGGTGGAAGCTCCAAGCAGCGCCAGCACGGAACCCCGCATCGGCACGTCGAACACGAAGATGGCGAACAGCACCGAGACCGTCATCGCGCAGAGCCCGAGCACGAAGTTCGGCACCACCTTGCCGACGAGAAATTCCGTCACGCTCGCGGGCGTGGCCAGCAGCGCCTCGATGGTGCCGCGCTCCCATTCGCGCGCAACCACAAGCGCTGTCAGAAGCGACCCGATCATCATGAGGATCAGCGCGATGGAGCCAGGCACGAGGAAACGGCGGCTCTCAAGCTCGGGGTTGAACCAGAAACGCGGGTCGGTGGAGATGGGCGCCGCGCCTTCCGTGCCGCCGGATACCGCCAGCTGTGCCAGCCAGCTTTGCCAGGCGCCCTGCGCGTAACCGTTGACAAGCGAGGCGGTGTTCGGGTCCGTGCCATCGGTGATGATCTGAACCGCGGCGGAGTCGCCCCGGCCGATCCGCTCCGAAAAGTCGCCCGAAAGCACGATCACGCCTTCGAGGCGCGAGGCGGTGAGATCGTCGAGAAATTCGCGCCGGTCGTGCGCGACCTTCACCCGGAACCATGGCGTGTTGGTGAGCGAAGCCTCGAACCGCGCCGTCTCCGGGGTCGGCTCCTCGATGACAAGGCCGATGCGCATCTTCGTCACGTCGAAGGATACGCCGAAGCCGAACAGGAACAGGAGAAGGATCGGCAGAACCACGGCGATCACGAGACTGCTCGGATCGCGCACGATTTGCAGCGTCTCCTTGCGGATCAGCGCGTTCATGCGGCGGAAGCGGCCGCTGCGATCGCGGAGCGCGGCATCCGCTTGCTTCGGTGCGGCCAAAGGGGCCGCTTCGCCGGGTCTGTGTTCGAGCGTTGTCATGCCGCCGTCCCGAGGCGCGAATTCGTGCCTTCCGCCCGCTGGCGCTGGCTATCCTGCTCTTCGACGAGCGCAATGAACGCGTCTTCAAGCGTCGGGTTGGGAAGCTCGGCCGTCCTGACCCGCGCCTGCAACGCGTCCGGCGTGTCGAGCGCGATGCAGCGGCCGCGATAGATCAGCGCCACGCGGTCGCAATATTCGGCCTCGTCCATGAAATGCGTCGTTACCATCACGGTCACGCCGCCCGAAACCATGGCGTTGATCGTGCCCCAGAACTCGCGGCGCGTGATCGGGTCCACGCCGGATGTCGGCTCGTCGAGGAAGAGAACAGGCGGGTTGTGCAGGATCGCCGCCGCGAGCGCGAGGCGCTGTTTGAAGCCGAGCGGCAGTTGTCCCGCATTGGCGGCAAGATGCGGGCCGAGGTCGAACGCGGCGATGGCGCGCTCGATGGCCTCGCGCTTTCCCTGTCCCGTAAGCCCGTAGGCGCCGCCGAAGAAGTCGAGGTTCTGTCGCACGGTCAGATCGCCATAGAGCGAGAATTTCTGCGCCATGTAGCCGAGGCGGGAGCGAGCGGCCGCCGGGGCGCGGTAGAGGTCATAGCCGTCGACGCGGGCGGTGCCGGACGTTGGGCGCAAGAGCCCGCACATCATCTTGAAGGTGGTGGACTTGCCCGCGCCGTTGGGGCCGAGCAGCCCGAAAATCTCGCCGCGCCGGATGGAAAAGGAAATGTTGTCCGCGGCGGTGAAGCTGCCAAACTTGCGTGTCAGGTCCAGCGCTTCTACGGCAGGCCCGTCGCGGTGGCCGATCCGTCCGGCGGACTTCATTTCGCGCGTGCGTTTCGGCTGGCCGCCGAGCATGACGACGAACGCATCCTCGAAACGCGGTTTCGCGGGCGCGATGGTGATCGGCGCCGCCGCCTCGATCTCCTCGGGCTCGGGCGGCGGCGCGCCTTCCTTCGTGACCAGGCGCACGGCGGCGCCCTGTAACACGCCGTCGATGATGTCGGGCCGCGCCAGCGCGCGTTCGAGCACGACGCGCCGCTCCGCGCCCGCCCCTTCGAGCAGGAACACGCGGTCGCCGATGCGCGCCGTCATCGCCTTCGGCTCGCCCTGATAGAGCAGCTTGCCCTCGTTCAGCACGATGACCTCTGCGCAGTTCTCCGCCTCGTCGAGATAGGCCGTCGTCCAGACGACCGCGACGCCCTCGCCCGTCAGTTCGTGAACCATCTGCCAAAGCTCGCGCCGCGAAATCGGGTCGACGCCCACGCCCGGCTCGTCGAGAAGCAGGATGCGCGGCGCCTTCAGCATGGCGCAGGCAAGCCCGAGCTTCTGCTTCATGCCGCCTGACAGCGCGCCCGCGAGCCGGTCGGTAAAGCGCGCTAGATCGGTGAAGGCGAGAAGGCGCTTGAACGTGTCCTCGCGCTCCCTGCCGACCACGCCGCGAAGGTCTGCGTAAAGCGTGAGATTTTCGAGGACTGTCAGATCTTCGTAGAGGCCGAAGCGCTGCGGCATGTAGCCGATGGACTGGTGCAGCGCGATCGAGTCGCGGATCGTGTCGAACCCGCAAACGGTGAGCGAGCCCGACGTGGGCGTCAAAAGCCCCGCCATGAGCCGCATCAGTGTGGTCTTGCCCGCGCCATCCGGCCCGGCGACCCCCGTCACCTGCCCGGGCTTGATGGCAAATGAAAGCGTGTCGAGCGCGGGCGGTCCGTCGGGCATGAAGCGTTTGACGAGGTCGCGCGCAATCGCCATCGGCGGGATATCAGGCCCTTCCGCTTCAGTGATGACGCGCCCGGTCGTCATGGCGCGGTGCTCGCAAGAGGCGTCGCCTCGGAGGCGGGCGCGGCAAGCTCCACCGTGACCGGCATGCCCTGGCGCAGTTCTTCATCGTTGCCGTCGACCACGACGCGCAGACGATAGACGAGCGAAGTGCGAAGCTCGTCGGTCTGGACCGTTTTCGGCGTGAACTCGGCCGCCGTCGATATGAAGCCGATCTTTCCCCGATAGACCTTTCCACCCGGCGTGTCGGTGTGAACCGTGACCGGCATGCCCGGCCTGATGCGGCCGAGGTCCGGCTCGGTTACATAGGTGCGAACCCAGACGGGATTGGTAAGGCTCACCACGAAGACGGTCTCGCCCGCCTGCACGATCGCGCCGACCTCGCGAACGCGCGAAAGCACGGTGCCATCGCCGGGCGCGATCAGGTCCGCGTCGGCGAGCTGCCGCTCGATGGTGGCGATGACGGCGTTGCGCTCGTCGAGCTGCGCCTTCGCATAGACGATGTCCTCCTTGCGGTAGCCCGCTTCCTGAAGCCGGAGCGCCTCGCGCGCGGAATTGAGCTGCGCCTCGGCCTGCCGCTCCGCCGCCTGCGTGTCGTCGAACACTTTCTGCGACCCTGCGGGCGTCTTGAGCAGCGACTCGGCGCGCTTGCGCGTGATGGTGGCATTCGCAAGCGTCGCCTCGCGTTCGGCCACCGCCGCGCGCGCCTGCGCGATTTCCTCGACCCGGTAGCCCGCCTTGAGCTTCGCGTAGTTCGCCGCCGCCTGATCGGCCTGTGCGCGCATCTGCGCCAGCGTTTCGCGGAAGTAGATCTTTTCGAGCGACGCGAGCGTCTGTCCGGTGCGGACCCTGTCGCCCTCATCGACGGCGAGCGTTTCGATGCGTCCGGCAACCTTGAAGCCGAGGTTGACCTGCCGGACCTCGACATTGCCGTGGAGGCGCAATTCGCCGGTGTCGCGATGGCTCTCCCTGTACCACCAGTAACCGGCGCCCGCCGCGACGACGGCAAGCACGATGAGAAGGACGCGTTTCATTCCGGCTTCTCCTTCACGACAAGCGGTTTGTTTCGCTCCACCAGACCGAGCAGATCGCGGTGAGCGTCGATCGCCGTCGAGACGTCGATCGGATCGAAACGTCCGAACAGCGACCGCCAGATGACAACGCCCAGCAGCGGCCAGAAAAACAGCTGGGGGCATTTTGCCAGCGCGTCGCTACCAAGTTCCCCGCGCTCGAAGCCGCGCGCGGCTACGGCGCGAATTGCCGCGAGCCCGTGCGAAACCACCTCGCGATGATGGAACTCGGCGATGCGCGGAAAGCGCGGGCCTTCCGAGATGAGGAGTTGCAGCATCTTCTCGCGTTCCGTCCCGAGAATTTCGCTCTGAAACAGTAAAAGGATGCGCTCCAGAATGATCGGCGCGGGCACATCGGGCAGCATCGCGATGGCGTTGATCCGCGAAAGCAGGGGACCGGCGAAGCTCAGCAGAAGCTGCTCGAACAGCGCTTCCTTGTCGGGGAAATAGAGGTAGAGCGTGCCCTTCGCCACACCCGCCTTGCGGGCCACATCGTCGAGGCGGGCTGCGGCGAAACCTTTATCGGAGAAGATCTCGAAGGCGGCGGCGAGGATGGCCGCGCGGCGCGCGTCGGCCGATGGCCTTTTTCGCTCCGGCGCGGACTTGTCCCCTTCGAACGGGGAGGCCGTGTCTTCGGGGGGTTCGTCCTGTGCCATGGCAACGCTCAATATGACTGACTGTTCAGTCATATTATCGTCATTCAGGGCGCAAGCAAACGGCTTTCTCGCCTCGCCGGTCTTGTTGCCTGCGACAAAACATCAAATATCCGAAGCGGTGCTTTGCCGCAGCGCGCCTTGTGCAGCGTCGCGGGCGAAGATCGCGAGCGCGGAGGTCGGCATGAACATCATGAACCAGGTTTTCGATTCCGGGTCTGGCGCCGCTCTTCGTGAGGAAATCCGCAAGGTCACCCGCTTGCCGGAGCCGGAGATTGTTCCACCACTCGTCAGCCGGGCACGGCTTGATCCACCCACGGCGGAGAGGGTTGCCGCTCTGGCGCGCCGCCTTGTTGCCGAGCTTCGCGCGGAGAAGAAGGACGGCTTCGGCGTCGAGGCGCTGATGCAGCAATTCGCGCTGTCGACCCGCGAGGGCGTGGCGCTGATGTGCCTTGCCGAGTCGCTGCTTCGCATCCCCGACGCCCGGACGCGCGATCACATCATCCGCGACAAACTCGCAAAGGGCGACTGGGGAGCGCATGCGGGCAAAAGCTCGTCGTTCTTCGTGAATGCGTCGGCGTGGGGGCTGCTCGTCACCGGGCGGCTCGTCTCCGCGCGTGAAGCGGAGGGCTTCGGCGCCGCACTCAGCCGTGCGATGGCCAAGGGCGGCGAACCCGTGATCCGCAAGGCGCTGGATCTCGCGATGCGGCTCGTCGGCCGCCAGTTCGTCACCGGGCAGACGATCGAGGAAGCGCTCGATCATGCCGCGCCTTTCGAGGCCAAAGGCTTCAGCTATTCCTTCGACATGCTGGGCGAAGCGGCGATGACCGACGCGGATACGCTCGCCTATCTCGCATCTTACGAACACGCCATCCGCATCATCGGCGAGCGGCGGCGCGGGCGGAGCATTTATGCGGCGCCGGGCATCTCGGTGAAGCTGTCGGCGGTGCATCCGCGCTACACCTACGCGCAGATGGACCGCGTCGGGGCTGAACTTTACCCCCGCCTTCTGCGTCTGGCGACGATGGCGGCGGAGCGCGGCATCGGCTTCAACATCGACGCGGAGGAAACCGACCGGCTGGAACCGTCGCTGGATCTTCTGGAACGGCTCGCGTTCGAGCCGGCGCTTCGCGAATGGCAGGGCCTCGGCTTCGTGGTGCAGGCTTACCAGAAACGCGCCGCGCCGGTGATCGACTGGGCGATAGACCTCGCGGAGCGTTCAGGCCGCCGCATCATGGTGCGGCTGGTTAAGGGCGCATATTGGGATAGCGAGATCAAGCGCGCGCAGGCGGACGGGCTGGCGGGCTTTCCGGTCTTCACGCGCAAAGCCTATACCGACGTGAGCTATCTCGCCTGCGCCAAGCGGCTGCTTGCGGCAGGCGAACGCGTATTTCCCCAATTCGCCACGCACAACGCACATACGCTATCGGCGATCTACCACCTCGCGGCGCCCGATTTCCGCGTCGGCGCCTATGAATTTCAGTGTCTGCACGGGATGGGCGAGGCGCTTTACAGCCGCGTCGTCGGCGAGGGGGAACTTGATCGCCCGTGCCGCATCTACGCGCCCGTCGGCACGCATGAAACGCTGCTCGCCTATCTCGTGCGGCGGCTTCTCGAAAATGGCGCGAACTCCTCTTTCGTCCATCAGCTCGTCGACGAGCGCGTGAGCGTCGACGACCTCATTGCCGACCCCGTGGAGGAGGCCGCCCGGCTTGGCGGCGCTCCTCATCCCGAAATCGCCGCGCCCGCCGATCTGTTCGCGCCGCGCCGGAACTCGCGAGGGCTCGATCTTGCGGACGCCGTGGAGCGAGACGCCTTTGCGCGCGCTATCGAGGCAAGCCGGGCCATGACGTTCCGCGCCGCGCCCACGACATTCCGCGCCGCGCCCATTTCAGCCGACGCGGCGAAAGACGCGGGCCCGCCGCGCGCCATCGTCAATCCGGCCGACCCCGCCGACATCGTGGGGCATGCCGCCGACGCGACCGCCGCCGACATCGAGGGCGCACTCGTGCAAGCCGCCGATGCGGTCCCACGCTGGGCCGCGACGCCCGCCGCAGACCGCGCTTCCATGCTGGAGCGCGCCGCCGACCTGATCGAAAACGCTCGCCTCAGTCTCGGCGCGCTCATCGTTCGCGAGGCGGGCCGCACCATGCCCAACGCCATCCCGGAAATACGCGAGGCAGCCGATTTCTGCCGTTACTACGCCGCCGACGCGAGGACCCTCGCAGCGGCACCGCTCGGCCCGATTGCATGCATCAGCCCCTGGAACTTTCCGCTCGCCATCTTCACCGGCCAGATCGCGGCGGCGCTCGCGGCGGGCAACACCGTGCTCGCCAAGCCCGCAGAGCAAACGCCGCTCGTCGCCGCTGAAGCCGTGCGCATTCTCCACGAAGCGGGCATTCCGCAGGATGTGCTGCACCTCTTGCCCGGCGCTGGCGATGTCGGCGCGGCGCTCATTTCGGACGCGCGTGTGAAGGGCGTCGTCTTCACCGGCTCGACATCGGTGGCGAAATCCATCGAACGCACGCTCGCCACGCGCGGGCCAGTGCCGCTCATCGCCGAGACGGGCGGGCAGAACGCCATGATCGTCGACTCGTCGGCACTGCCCGAGCAGGTGGTGGCGGACGTGCTCGCTTCCGCCTTCGACTCCGCCGGACAGCGCTGCTCCGCGCTTCGCGTGCTGTGCCTTCAGGACGAGATTGCCGACGACATTCTCGCCATGCTGCAAGGCGCGATGGCCGAGCTTCGCGTGGGCGACCCGGCGAAAATCGAAACAGACATCGGCCCGGTGATCGACGCGGAGGCGCGCGATGCTCTGGCGAATTACATCGAAAAGAAGCGCGACCGCGTGCTCTGCCAGACGCCGGTTCCCGCCGAAGCAAGGGGCACCTTCATCGCGCCGACGCTCATCCGTCTCGACCGCATCGCGGAGCTGAAGCGCGAGGTGTTCGGCCCGGTGCTGCACGTGTTGCGCTTCCGCCGCGAGGATCTGGCCGCGACGCTCGACGCGGTGAATGCGACCGGCTACGGCCTCACGCTCGGGGTCCATTCGCGCATCGACGAGACGCAAGGCTCCGTTGGGGCGCGCGCCCAAGCGGGCAACATCTATGTGAACCGGAACATGATCGGCGCGGTGGTGGGTTCGCAACCCTTCGGCGGCGAGGGGCTGTCCGGCACCGGGCCGAAAGCGGGCGGGCCGCTTTATCTGCGCAGGCTCGCGAGGGACGCGGCACCGCCCCGGCTTGAAGGCGCACGCGACGAGGAGAAGCTTGCGGCATTCGATGCCCTCGCCACATGGGTCCGGTCCGGCGCGGGCGGTCTCCTCGGCACGTCGGACCGCGCGCTTCTCTCCAGCGTGTTCAGCGTCTATCGCGATGCGACGCCGTTCGCGCGTGAAGTGACCCTCCCCGGCCCTGTCGGCGAGGAAAACCGGCTGCTCTTCCAGCCGCGCGGGCGCGTGCTTGGCGTGGCCGAGACGGTTGCCGAGTTGCTTCACCAGTTCGGCGCCGCACTCGTCACCGGCAACGAATTCGCATCCCTCGACATCAAGGCGGCTCACGCGCTCTGCGATAAGCTACCGGCAGCGCTCGCTTCGCGGTGTTCCATGGCGCCCTCGATCCGGGGGGTTGATATTGCGGCGGTTCTCGCCATCGATGAAAGGGCGGCAGAAGCGGCGCGCGCGGCTTCCGAGCGCGAAGGGGCAATCGTGCCCGTGCTGCCCGGTCCGCCCTACCCTCTCACGATGCTGGTTCGTGAGAAGACCGTTTCGACCAACACGGCGGCGGCGGGCGGCAATGCAAGCCTGATGGCGCTCGGCAAATAGCCCGTCGAATCTTATTAAAAGCGACGGTCCGGCACAGGCGGGAGCATTAAGTCATCGGCACTACGCTCCGTCATTCCGCAGAAATCGGAGTGTGTCTCATGAAGCCTCGCGCCCTTGCCCTGTTCGCCGCCGCGTTCGCGCTGACATCGGCGGGAACGGCGTCTCCCTGCACACGCATCCTTTTCACCGGCGAAGACAAGACCGTCCTTACGGGCCGCACGCTCGACTGGATGGAGGACATGGCGTCCGACCTTTGGGCTTTCCCGGCAGGGCTCGAACGCGACGGCGCCGCCGGACCGCGCTCGCTGAAATGGACCTCGAAATATGGCAGCGTCGTCACCGCGAGCTATAATGCGGGCAGCGGCGACGGCTTGAACGAAAAGGGTCTCGTCGCGAACCTGCTTTATCTCGCTGAGGCGGATTACGGATCGGCGGACGGCCAGAAGCCGCTTCTTTCCAACGTCGCCTGGGCGCAATATGCGCTCGACAATTTCGCGACGGTTTCGGAAGCCGTCGAGGCATTCCGCAAGGAGCCGTTCACCCTTCTCGCGCCGACCTTCCCGAACGGCTCGGCGTCGACCCTGCATCTTTCGCTGTCCGACGCCTCGGGCGATTCCGCGATCTTTGAATATGTCGGCGGCAAGCTCCTCATTCATCACGGCAAGCAGTACACGGTGATGACGAACTCGCCGACCTACGACAAGCAGCTTGCAATCAACGAATATTGGGAGGATGTCGGCGGCTATGCCTTTCTGCCAGGCACCAGCCGCGCTTCCGATCGTTTCGCGCGCGCCTCGTTCTTCCTGAACCGCCTGCCGAAGAAGATCGACCCGAATTACATCAAGAGCGTGCCGGACCAGAGCTTCGAAAATCAGGCCGCGGCCAGCGTGCTGAGCACAGTGCGCAGTGTGAGCGTGCCGCTCGGCCTTGCCGCGAGCAAGGACGAGCCGAACATCGCCTCTACGATCTGGCGCACGGTGTCGGACCAGAAGGACCGCGTTTACTTCTTCGATTCCGCCACGCGCCCGAACACCTTCTGGGTCTCGCTCGACAAGCTCGACCTGAAGCGCGGCGCGCCCGTGAAGAAGCTCGCGCTGGCGAACGGCGAAATCTATGCGGGCGAGACGGCGGGCGAATTCAAGGACACAGCGCCGTTCAAGTTTCTTGAGGCGACGGCAACGGCTCGCGCCGATGCTGGCGAGAAGCGCAGCGATACCGCGAAACGAGAACGCACAATGCCACGTGGGGAGCGGCTGCGGTAACGGGCAGTCCGTTATGTCGGACGCACAATTCCGCGTTTCTCAATGCACTGTTCAAACCGCTCCATATGCTGTGACTATCCCCTTGATATTTTTGGCAGTTATGGCAAAAAACACCGACAAAGGCCAATAGTAGTTGCGTCTCCGGCCCGATTCTCGCGATGATGGATATTGCCATGAGCGATAAAGCTGTACGCATCGTTACATCAGCTCCAACCGAACTCAATCGTCACGATATATCCGACGAGGAATTGGAAATGTTTCGGCATTGGAGAACCGACCATGTGCAATCATACGGGCAAACCGCATTAGGCGGAATAATCGGTTCCGTTATCCCCGCATGTCAGGCGTTGTTCGATGCTTTCGTTTCGCACGTCGTAAAACCGATGGATATAATTGGACTTCTATCTATCATCGTTCTAACGGCTTCCGCGGTTGGTTTTGCGTTATGCTGGATCATTGATTCAAAACGTGTCAGAGATTACAATGCCAAAATAGAAGAGATAAGAAATAGAACAAATAAAAAGATTGAATATGTAAGTAGATCGCCAATGAATGATGAACCGTTGCCAACTAATGGGCGCCTCAAAAAGCAAAAAATGGTTTAGATCCGACACCTTTCCGATTCTGAAAAGGTGTTTAGTCCAGCATTAAACGCGGAACTGTTTCCCGCGCCTCACTCCTTTGAAAAGGAGTGCCAGACGCCATCCGGGCTGATCTCGACGCGATACCAGGCATATTTTCCGGCCGCCGCCATCTCCTTCACGCGGGCGGGAGGGAGGAAGCGGTAGATCTCCACCTCCTGGCTCGGCGTCAGCTTGTCGAGCGAAAGCGCGGCGTGATAGGGCCACACGATCATCTCGTCCTTCGTGCCGGGGTTCCTGATCGCGTAGCCCGTCGTCAGAAGGCTGTACAGAATCGCGAGCATTTCGCGGCCATTGCCATCAGCCGAAGCCCCTTTCAGATAGGCGATCCGGTCCGGCGTGCGCTCCTTCGCGAACACCGGGGGCAGTTCGTTCATGTCGATCGGCAGGCGCAACGCCTCGATGTCGCCGCTCGTCGCCGCCTGCATGATCGCCTGCCGCATGCGCTGCACCGGCTGAGGCAGCCTTGTCGCGTCACGCCCGAATTGCACCTCGGCGGCTGGTTGAGCCGCAGATGCCGCGCCGGCATTCTGCGAAAGCGCGGGCAGAGCGGCAAATGGCATCAGCAAAACCGCGAGCGCCACCGCGAACGTCCCCGGCAGCGGACATAAGCGCCCTCTCATCCTAAAGAAAATTGTTTTCGGCGATGCTTTCACGTTCGTCTCCTGTTGCATGACGTCCCCGTTTCACGGCATGCATGTGTGCTTGCGGGCGCGGCGAATCCGGTGTGACCTCGCGGGCGTTTTTGGGCGCGAGAATGGCGGAAACGCTCCTTCTCGTGACACGGGTCTTATCTAGAGCTAGAAGCGGGCCTATGTGGGCAGAGTCGATCATCGATCCGACACGATTTGCCATCATCGGCCTTGTCATCGGCGTGCTGATCGCGGCTCCCGTCGGGCCGGTGAACATCGTGTGCATCCAGCGGACGCTGGAGCGAGGTTTCTGGGGCGGTTTCGCCGCGGGCCTCGGGGCGGTGCTTGCCGACGGGCTCATTGCGTCGGTGGCAGCCTATGGTGCAACCGCGATTTCCGGCTTCATGCGCGAGCACCAGCTCAAGATCGAGTTGGTTGGCGGGGTCATCCTCGTCGCCTTCGGCCTCAGCATTTATCGCGCGCAACCGACGATCGTGGCCACAGCGACAACCAATATCGCGCGCCTGAGACGGCTTTCTAATACGATCCCGCCCTTTTTCCGGCCAGCACTGCGCTTTCGCATCTGGCGGATCATCCCGCATCTCAACATCGTGCCGCAGACATTCTTCCTCACCATCACCAACCCCGGTGCGATCCTCGGTCTGTTCGCGCTGTTCGGCGGCGCCACTTCCATCATGGGCGGCATCGACACCTGGGTGCAGGCCGTAACGGCGGTCACATCCATCATGACGGGAAGCCTGCTGTGGTGGATGGGGCTTTCACGCCTTATCAGCCGCGTGCGCCACAAGCTGACCGAAAGCCGCCTGAAGCGCATCAATCAGGCGTCGGGCGTGGTTCTGGTCATCTTCGGGCTGGCGCTCTTCGCGCAGTTCGCATACGGCCTGGCGGGCCATCGCTTCGGCGATACGGACCCTTCCGCGATGAATACGCTCCTGATAGCCTTCCCAAGACGTTAGATCCGCCCGCGTTGAAGCGGCTCCGATTTGCCGATGAAAGTGCGGATGAAGATTGAAATCAGGTGGACAACGGGAGAATGTCGTCCGCTTCGACAGACGAATCATGCATCCGTTTAGCTGATGCTTGAAAAATGCGCTGGTTGTTTGCAGGCTTGGTATAATCAAGCCTTGCTTACGCGAGGGCGGATCGCCTAAAAAAGTTAATGATGCCACCTCAGATGTCAGATCAGGCGCGACTTGCCGCGCTCGCCGTGAACAGGGCGGGTCGGTCCGCGATCCGGCTTGCGTTGAAATCGCCTTTCTCGCGCTGGATGTCCGGTGTTCCCGCCGCCTATCACCTTCTCATCCTGCCGCACGATTTGCGCACGGGCGACCCAAGCTTCGCGGTCGAGCTTTACGACGGCTATTTCGGGCTGGCGGGAGCGACCGCGCCCATCGGGTCCGAATCGCCGTTCCGCGTCATGCCGCCGTCGGTTCCATGGCAGAAAGAACTTTACGGCTTCGGCTGGCTTCGCCACCTGCACGCCGCCGAGGATCAGATCGCCCGTGAGAAAGCCCGCAAGCTCACGCTCGACTGGATCGCCTTCGCGAACAGTGCGCCGCCGCTCGGCCGCGACCGGGACATCACCGCGCGGCGTGTGATCGCGCTCCTCTCGCACGCGGCCTTCCTGCTCGACGGCGCGGAGCCGGACTTCTACGACGCCGTGATGCGCATGCTGTCGCGCGACCTGCACGATCTGACCGTCGTTTATGGCGACGGCTCAGGCGTGCCGAAGCTCAGGGCGCTGACCGCGATCCTCCTCGCCGGGCTTTGCATCGCCGAACACGAAACCTACCTCACGTCCTATCTGCCAGCGTTCTCGGCGGAACTCGACCGACAGATCCTCGAAGACGGCGGCCACGTCTCCCGCGACCCGGGCGAACTCATCGAAATCCTGCTCGAACTTTTGCCGCTGAAGCAGTGCTTCGTCGCGCGCCAGCTCGAACCGCCGGAAAAGCTCTACTCCGCGCTGAAACGCATGCAGGCCATGGTGCGCTTCCTGCGCCTCGGCGACGGCAGCCTCGCGCGGTTCAACGGCATGGGACCGACCTTCCTCGATCAGGTTTCCGCCGTTCTCGCCTATGACGATATGGGTGCCACCTTTCCCGACCTCCACGCGCCGAATTCGGGTTACGCCCGGCTTGCGGCGGGCGACGTCGTCGTGATCGCGGATGCGGGCGCGCCGCCGCCCCTGCATCTCTCGGCGCGGGCGCATGCCGGTTGCGGCGCGTTCGAAATGAGCGTCGGGACAGAGCCGCTGATCGCCAATTGCGGAGCACCGCAGGATGAAACGGGCGACTGGTACGTCGTTTCGCGATCCACGGCAGCGCATTCGACGCTCAGCATCGACGATCTGTCGTCTTCGCGGCTCATCAAGGCGCAGGAAAGTTTCGCGGGGCGCGAACTGTTCTGGCTGTCGGGTCCGCGCAGCGTCCAGCACGAGATCATCGAAAACGCCGCCTCCATCGGGGTGCGCATCGGCCATGACGGCTATCGCGAGCGCTTCGGCATGAACCACCGCAGGCAGCTCGCGCTCCACAAATCGGGCCATGAATTTGCCGGCCACGACCAGCTCGTGCCTGCCAACCAGACCGCCATCGAGGCGGATGCCCGCTTCGCGATCCGCTTCCATCTGCATCCGCGTGTCGCGGCGCAGCTTTCGCGCAATACGAATGCCGTCACGCTCACCTTGCCCTCGGGCGCGACGTGGCGCATGGTGGCGGAAGGCGCCGACCTCGACATCGAGGAGAGCATTTTCTTCGCAGATCCGATCTGCCTTAGACGCTCTCTTCAGATCGTCCTCAAGGGACCGTGCTCGGCGGCAACGTCCGTCCATTGGAAATTCGAGAAGGTGGCGCAGCAGCAGAAGCCCATCATTCAGGGCGCCCATCCCCGCCGTCTCGTCTGATCTTGATCTTCTCTCGCAGCATCACACTTACGAGCCATGTCCGCACAATCCACGAAACCGCAAGTTTTTCCGGTGCGCCGCGCACTCATTTCCGTTTCCGACAAGTCGAACCTTGCGGAATTCGCCAGGAAGCTCGATGCACTCGGCATCGAGATCGTCTCCACGGGTGGCACTGCCGCCTTCCTGCGCGATAATGGCATCGCCGTCGTGTCGGTGTCCGATGTCACGAAATTCCCCGAGATCCTCGAAGGCCGCGTGAAGACGCTGCACCCCGCCATCCACGGCGGCATCCTCGCCAATCTCGAACAGTCGAGCGCGCGCGAGGCGCTGGCACAGCATAACATCGCTCCAATCGGTCTCGTGGTCATCAACCTCTATCCTTTCGAGGAGACGCTCAAGAAGCACGCGGCCGACTTCGATACGATGATCGAGAACATCGACGTCGGCGGTCCGGCCATGCTGCGCGCGGCGGCGAAGAACCATAATTGCGTGACGGTCGTCACGGACCCGGCCGATTACGAGGCGGTCGCAGCCGAACTTTCCGGCGAAACGCGCGGGACGAGCGACGCAACGCGCCGCCGCCTCGCGGCCAAGGCCTTCGCGCGCACCGCCGCTTACGACACCGCGATTGCGACGTGGTTCGCCGGGCAGACCGGCTCCGCGGCATCGTCCCACACCATCACGGGCACGCTGAAGCAGAGCCTGCGTTACGGCGAGAATCCGCACCAGAAGGCCGCTCTTTACGAATCGACCGAACGGAACGGGCCGGGCATCGTCGGTGCCGAGCAGGTGCAGGGCAAGGAACTCTCTTACAACAATCTTACCGACGCCGACGCGGCCTTCGAACTGATTTCGGAATTTCCGAGCGGCGAGCCTGCGGTGGCCATCGTCAAGCATGCCAATCCGTGCGGCGTCGCGCTGGGCTCGTCACTCGTCGAAGCGTACAGGAAGGCGCTGGCCTGCGATCCGGTCAGCGCATTCGGTGGCATCGTCGCGTTGAACGGACGTCTGGAAGAGGATGCTGCCCGCGAAATCCTCAAGATCTTCACCGAAGTCGTGATCGTGCCGGAGGCGTCCGACGCGGCGCGCGCGGCATTCGCCGCAAAGCCGAACGTGCGGCTTCTGGTGACGGGCGGCTTGTTGCCGGTCGCGCGTCAGCCCTATTTCCGCTCGGTCGCCGGCGGTTTCCTCGTGCAGGATGCGGATGTCGGCGGCTTCGAGGGCAAGACGCTGCGGACCGTCACGAAACGTGAACCGTCCGAGGTCGAGCGCGCCAACATGGTTTTCGCCATGCGCGTCACGAAGCATGTGAAGTCGAACGCCATCGTGTTCGCGAAGGACGGCGCCACGATCGGCATCGGCGCAGGGCAGATGAGCCGGGTGGACAGCGTTCGCCTCGCCGTGTGGAAGGCGCGCGAAGCGGCCGAGCACGCCGGGAAAAATCCCGACGAGGCGTTGAAAGATACCGCCGTCGCTTCGGACGCGTTCTTCCCCTTCGCGGACGGTCTGCTCGCCGCTGCCGACGCAGGCGCGACGTCGATCATTCAGCCGGGTGGCTCCATGCGCGACGAGGAAGTGATCCGCGCCGCCGATGAACGCGGCCTCGCCATGGTGTTTACGGGCGTGCGACACTTCCGGCACTGATCGCCAACGGTCCGCGCTCGCGCAATCGCAGTCACTCTCGATATCTTCGCTGCCTCGCATGCCCGCGCATGCGAGGCAGTTCGGTTTTATGCGAGATACTAAATTTTCACGAAAAGTTTCGCGACCGAGCGGTTTTTGCGAAGCCTGCCTTTATTCGCAACGCTGCTTCGGTTTTCGGAGCTTGCGCTTGAGAGTGTTTTCTTTTTTTATCATTGATGGCCGTGATCAATTGTCTCGCGCCATTTTTGTAACTTGTTTCCCGGCAGTTTCAACCTAAGTGCCTAGGTTGCATGCTTCAGCACTAACGGTGTTTGATCCTTTGATTGATGTCTCTCTCGATTCCCTTTTGGGGTCCGCTCTCGACCAGTTTAACGCAGGGTTCGCCGCTTCGCTCGCCAATGGCGAAGTCGTCCATGCGAACGCGGCTGCGCGTTCCATGGCCGACGCGGGCTGGCCTATTCGGATCGAAAACGGTCGCTTGCGCGCTGAGGACGCCGAGCGCACCGCGCTGCTGTTGAGAGCGATTTTCGAGGCGGCGCAGGCGGCATCACGGGCGAACGAAAAGCCGTTCGATCGAGAGTTGTCCCTCTCGTCGCCTCTCAATCGAGGCGCCATCGCCATTGCCATGATCCGTCCACTCGACGCACAACTCGATGGTCGGCCCATGGTGGCGATCCACATTGCCACTTACCCCGCGCAGAGCAATAGCGCCCTGCCAGTCGTTACGCAATGCTACGGTCTGACCAAGGCCGAGGCGCGGGCGCTCGAACACTTCGCGAAAGGGTGCTCCGTAACGGAGGCGGCGGCGGCGCTGTCACTCTCCGTCAACACCGTGAAAACGCATCTGCAGAATATTTTCGCCAAGACGGGCGCCTCCCGGCAGAAAGATCTGATGAAGATCGTAGATGATCTCCGGTCTCCCCTCGCTCATTTCTGACGCCGGAAAGCAACCTACAATCATTCTTGCGTGCACCGCCCGTCACTGTTGCGAGAAATCAACAAACTCGCACAGCCGACAACAGCAAACCATTGCAGCAAAAGATCTTTTCTTCGCCTCACCAGAAGGAGGCACCTGCAAAAACCTCAATTCACTAAAAATACAACTTTAAGTTTAGCTTGTTTGCGAGTATCGCAAGAAAAGGCGTTCGGCGTTGATTCTACTGGCAACTCAAGCGAGAGAAGAGAGAAATGGCTCTCAAGCATACGATTCTGGCAGGCGCCGCCGCACTTGGCGCAGCGGCAATCGCTGCGCTCCCGGCTCATGCAGACGGCATCCCCGCCAGCTATAAGGATATTGCGCCACCGCCGCCGCTTTGGACGGGTTTCTATGTCGGCGCGCATCTGGGCGGCGGCTGGACCGATATCGACCTGGGTCGAAACCACTACGACTATTGGCGGGACGCGGACAATTTTACCCGCTACGACTACAATGGCGGCTTGAGTGGATCGGGCATCTTCGGTGGCCTGACCCTCGGCTATAATTGGCAGTTTGGCCAATGCTGCAACTACATCTACGGCATCGAACTTGACGTCGGCGGCTGGCGTGATGACGCGAGCAAGACATTCTACATCGATGACGACCGTGGCGGCCTCGATCCCAACGCCTCCACTCGCATCCGCTTCACGAGCAAGGGCGGCTTCTACGGCGACATCACGGGGCGCCTCGGCTATGCGGCGGGCAATACGCTGATTTACGCGAAGGGCGGCTTCGCGTGGCTCAACAACTCGGTGCGCGCCGGTATTCTTCGCGAAAATGGCAACGCCTACAACTACGACTGGAGTTCCACGACCGACAACGGCAATACGCTTGCCGGATGGACCGTCGGCGGCGGCCTTGAGTACAAGTGGAATTACAATTGGTCCGTGAAGGCCGAATATCTGTACTTCAATTTCGGCGAGCCGAACGTCGGCGGCGCGTGCTGCTATACATACCCTGGCGAAACGTTCAGCCGCTATAAAGCAGACTTTAAAGACATCGGCGATCTGACGGCCAACTCGTTCAAGCTCGGCGTGAACTATGCTGTCTTCACGCCCCCGGCTCCGCTGAAGTAGCGATCGCGGGAACAACTCGGCAAATTCTGCCAAGCGCCGTGGGTCTTTGACGTGCGGCGCTTTTCTGGCGCGAACGATCAGCCTGCCTGCGCCAGATCGATGAGGAAAATCGATCAGTCGCTGACGATTTCGGGCGGCGGCTCCCGGTGACCCGCTAAATAGAGAAGGGCCCCGAAGACGCCGAAAAGAAGGAAGATCGGAAGCACAAGGAGCGGTTCCACAACCCCGTTCCAGAGGTATGAGGGCGCGTTATCGAGAAAAAACCGCTGCACCGCTTCATGAGTATCGGGAGCGCGATCAAGTTGCGCCGAGAGTGATGTGAGAGGAAGGGCACGGCCCGGACTGCCGACCAGCCGAATGCCGTCGTAGACGAGCGCGGCGAAAGCGCCGATCAAGAGCGTCAGTCCTGACACACGTAAAAACAGCATCGCTTCCATCCTGATCTGGCCAGTTTTGTAATGCCGACGGGCAAAGGACGCAACCGCCGGGACACGCTGGTGTTTGTTAAGAAGATCCCACGATTTGAGTAAACTGATGCACTCCGCGCCCGGCCTTGAAGCCAGGCCTCTGGCTGCGGCGCAGGTCAGTTTATCGAGTTTGTCGGGGCGACTGCGAGCTTCAATGCGAGCCATTCGTAAGCCTGCGCCATGTCTTCGAGGGCGTTCTTCAGCCAGATCTCGTCAAGCGCTTCAGCCTGTGCGCGCGTCTCTTTCGCGCGGCGAATGAGGGTGTCGGGCGTATGCTCTTTCGACATTGTCTTCATCCTCCCTTTGAAGGGCGCATGCTGCACCCATCTTGACGCGCGCAAAAGCGCGATGTGAATAAATCGTTAAGAGCTTCGACGCGGAAAGCGCTCCCGGCCTTGAGCGCTGCTTCTGCAGACACGAATTCACGCAATACAACTTTAGCGACAATCTGTACAAAACGCTTAGGAGCATGTTAGGTAAACAACAGCAATTGCGAGCGAGGGAAAAAATGCGCAAAGTTGCTTTTGCAGGTCTGGCCGCCATCGCGGTCTCTCTTTGGATGCCGGCGCAGGTTTTTGCGTGGTCGACCGAACCCGTCCAGCAGAACAGTGACGCCGCAGCCGCTCTCAACGACGACGACAAGCTGAAAGCGCTTCAGGACAAGGTCGACGGCAAGAGCGAATTCAAGAGCGGTTTCTACGTTTCGGGCGGCGCGACCAGCGGCCTGTCCGAGAGCCCCTTCGGCTTCCAGCAGCAGAACTCGGCGAGCAGCGGAGTGCCTTACGGCTATTCGCCGATGCCCGGTTTTCGCGGTATTTCTCGCTGAAGCCATCGCAGCTTCGTGTGATCGCCTGCGCCGCGCCGAAAAGCGCGGCGTTTTCATGCGTGCGTGGCGCAGGCGCGGCGCTCTTGCCTCGGCTTCCGCAGCGTCGGCGCAAGCGGCTTTCGACATGACGCTGTCGCTCTCGGCGCTTCTACGCTTCGTCTGCGATGAATGTGCAGACCACCTCGTTGCCGCAGCCCACGTAGTCCACCGAACTGAAAGACATCCTGCGCGCCGTGGCGATCCCGCGTCCGTGCGGATGCGTGGCCCGTTCTGGGCTTATATCGAGATAGGGCCGCCAGTCGAACCCGGCCCCCTGGTCGCGAATGCGCACCCTAAGCGTCATGCTGTCCGTCTCAAAGCTGAGCCAAGCCCATTTCTCGCGGTTCTCCGGCAGGGCAAGCCGATGCTCGATTTCCTCCTGCAGACGCCCTTGAAGCATGAGGCGCGTCTTTTCCCGATAGGTGATGCCGAGATTGCCGTGCTCGATCGCGTTTGAAAGCATCTCGTGCAGGCCATAAATGGCCGCTTCGGGCTCGGGGAAACAATTGGCGATGAGGAAAGCGAGGCTGCGCGCCTCCTGCGGGGTCCGGAAGCGGAAGCGGGCCTGTTCAAGAAGTCCCATCAAGGTGCGATGCTGTGCGACCTCCTCGCGAAGCCGCCGCTTCTGCGCGGCATCCCGAAGTGCGGCGCCGACAATGGCGAGCAGCATCTGATCTTCATAAGGCTTTGTGAGATAATAATAGACCCCCGCCCTGATGCCCTGAAGGATCTGGTCGCGCGCCGTCGCGCCCGTTTGCATGATCACCGGAATATCGGCGAGGTGCGCATCCTTTTTCACCGCTCTCAGCACTTCGATACCGCTCATGCGCGGCATCATGCGGTCCAGCAGAACGGCATCGATACCGGGCGTGTCGTGAAGACGCTTGAGCGCGGTGTCGCCGTCGTCGGCTTCCACGACATCGTAGCCGCCTTCGCAAAGAAGGTCGCGCAGGATGTCCCGATTCAGCGCATCGTCGTCGACATAAAGGATCTTGCGCATTTGAAATCCGCGAACCAGCGATGAAGTCCGAAGGCGGGTAAGCGCCCTCAGTCTAAGGAACTACAAAAAACTGAAGACGCCCTGAAGGGTTCCATGGATTGGGCGAACGATGCGCGGGAATGGCTCGGATGGCGGGGGGAAGCACGCACTGCCGCCCCAGCCTCTTTCGGCCGTTCCGCGCCGATATCATTGCGCCGTGCGCGGAAACGATCGTCTTGCCAGATCGACGGGCCGAGCGCGGTTCCCCCGATCAGGCAGAGTGAGCCACTGTTCGCCGGGTGAGCGGCTCTCCCGCGACGGCATGGCTGCTGACTGCTTCGAGGTAGCGGGTTCAACCATTTTCGTCAGAAACGGATGAAAATAGAAAGCCTGGAGAAAGCGAGTTCAACGATAAATCTGCGCCTGGCCCGAGATTAGTCGCCCCCGCGCAGGGAGTTTTCAGGGCTTGCTGCCGGTTCTCCCGGCCGGGATGCTGCAACCCGACTGTCGCGGCCTCTCGGGATCACGAAATGGATCGAAGCGCCCAATTCCGAAGGGGCCGCCCAGATGCGGCCGCCGTGCAGCCGAACGATTTCCCGACATATCGTCAAACCGAGCCCCGAGCCACCGGCTCCCGTATCCGTCTTGCTGCTTTGGGTGAATTTATCGAACACGCGATCGAGTTCGCCTTCCGGGATGCCGATGCCGTGGTCCTTTATGTGACAGTGAATGGCCTCGCCGCCGTCTGGCATGACTGCGTCGGCAAATGTAACCGTGATGGTTGCCCCCCTTGGAGAAAACTTGATCGCGTTTGAAAACAGATTGACGAAAACCTGCATCATCCGCCGCGCATCGAACACCGCCTCAACGTCGCCGGTTTGCGCCTCAAAACTCAAGCAGAGAGCCTTGTCTTCGACAAGTGAGCCGAGTTCGACCCCGGCTTTGCGGGCCACACTCATCAGGCTTCCGCGCTCCTTGTGCAGATCCGACCAGGCCGATTCGAGCTTCGACAGATCGAGCAGCGCATTCAGCATGCCAAGCAGGCGCTCGCCCGCTGTCTGTATGTTCGTCAGGCACTTCTCCAGCCGGGCCTGATCTCCTCCGCGCGCCGCTTTCAACCCGAACGCGCCGTAGTTCAGGATCGCATGCATCGGCGTCCGGAATTCGTGGCTCATATTCATCAGAAACGCGGTCTTCAGCCGGTTGGCCTCGTCGGCTTGCTCCTTCGCCGCTTCCAGTTCGGCGTTGATGTCTTGAAGCCGCCCGCGCTCTGCCGCCAGAGCCGCGCTCGTTCGACCAAGCTGGCGGTGACGGCGTCGCAGGCTATCGTTTGCCAGCGCGAGCCTGCGGCTTCCATCGTAAAGAGCGACTTCCCGTTCCACGCGACGACCGATCTCCCGAACGAGAACCCAGCTCAGCGTGAGGAGGAGAGCCAGAACACCGGCGCACAGCACCCCCAGCTTCGCCACGCTGCTGTCGACGGACGCATAAACGTCCCGCTCGGCGATGCCGGACATGACGAGAAGCGGATAGTCGCCGACCTTGCGCCAGCGGAAAAAGGTGTCGGAACCGTCCAGCGGATTACGGGCGCGTTTGAGCCCGGCGTCCTGACCGCCCGTAAGCCCCTTCAAGTCAGGGTACACCGTTCCCAAAAACGCAAGGTTGGACTCCTGCCAGTTCGCAAAAGAGGCACGGATAACACCATCGGTGCCCAGAACCATCAGGCTGCCGCTCTTACCGATGTTGATCGACCGCTGAAGCGTCGTCAGCGATTCCGGCGAAAGCGAGAAAACGATAATGCCCGCAAGCTTTCCGTCCGGGCCCTCCACGCGGTCCGTGATCTGGATCGTCCACTGCCGCGAGATGCGGCCAATCACCGGCTTCCCGAAATAAAGCCCCGGCCGACCCTCCAAATGGACGCGTATGTGGTCGCGGTCGGACAAGTCTACCGGCTGCGGGTCCTGGCTGAGAGACGACGAAAGCAGCTTTCCGTCCGGCCCGACGAAAGAGATCTGCACCGTGGTTGAGGCCGTGGCCAGAGCGGGAAGGTACGTTCGCCAGTCGGCGAGGTTGAGGCTGGTTCCCTGCGCTGCGAGTTTCGGCTTCAGGAATCGAATCGCGCTCGCAACCATCTCGACGTTCAGGCGCGCCTGCTCTTCGAAAGCGGCCGAGAGGGTCGAGACATCGTTCCAGGCCCGGCTTTCCGCATAGGAACGCGCCTCGTTCACGACGGCGCAGAAAAAAAGGATGGTACCTATCACGACACCGCATGCGGAGATCGCGACCGCAAGCCTCAGCCTGGCGCCCGAACGCCGTATGCGGTGTCGCCTGTCAAGCCTGAGACCGTGCCGCTTACCCGCCATGGTGTGTAAATCGAGACTTGAGGGTGTATTTCGCGTCCGCTGTCGGGGAGGATCGATTGAGGCGGGCACGTGCAAGGGAGGGGGAATGAAAGGATCGGTCGCAACGCCCGGCGGCTGGCTCTCGCGCACTCGCCGGATGCTGTCTGCAACCTCCGAAAGACGAGAGCGATTGCGTCGAAGCGCGACGCGGTGCGCAGAAATGTCGCCGTAGCGGGCAGCGGCCGTGGCAGCCACTCGCCGCATATTCCAAAGCTGAACGAGGCGTGTTCAAGCTTCGCTCCGAAGCGGCGCCGGGTCGGCTCGATATCGTCGTCTCTCCAAAAGCACCCGACCTTGTCCCATACGCCCACGCCCAAAGCGCGACGAGGCTTGTCTCGCTTCCCATTCCTACCCGCTCCGCGCACGGCTATCCGCTCTGCTTCATATGCTTAGCTGAAGCTGCGCAGACGTCCAGC
Organism: Rhodomicrobium lacus; assembly: GCF_003992725.1. Classification (NCBI taxonomy): domain Bacteria; kingdom Pseudomonadati; phylum Pseudomonadota; class Alphaproteobacteria; order Hyphomicrobiales; family Hyphomicrobiaceae; genus Rhodomicrobium; species Rhodomicrobium lacus. The sequence continues at coordinate 435,281 of NZ_RZNF01000012.1, forward strand.
CTTGAAACGACTTTTTCTCCACACAGTAAAAAGCGTTTCTGTGAACTTTTGAAGATTATTGTGATGCCGCGGTTAATCGAGCGACGGTGCGGCTACCATCGGGATCGGACCGGGCTTGATTGTCGATGCGCGCTCCATCGGCGCGCGTGGCGCGACGAGATCCCGGCCATGTCGACAGAGCCGGACAAAAAAAAAGCGCGCGGGAGTTTCCTCCCACGCGCGAACACTGTGCCTTGCCGAAACCGACACGCGCATCGAAAGCTGCGTGCGGTGCCGACGCCACTTAAAGGGCCAGGCGTGCTTTCAAGGTCTGCAAGCGCTCCAGCCGATCCCATGACGAGATCTTGCGAGCGTCGTCCTTCGCCTCGTCGAGTTCCTGCTGAGCCTGCGCGATCTCGTCCGTCAGGACAGCCCCCGTCAGCTCTTCGAGCGGAATGGCGAATTCAGCCAATACGGTCGCCTTTTCGGGCCCGACATCGGCAAAGCCGCCACGCAGGAAGAACTGCTTTTCGCCGTCCTTTGCGCGCGTCGTCAGGATGCCGGGGCGTAACTTGAGAATAAGAAGGCCACGTCCCGCCTGCGCAGAAAGGTCGCCTTCCTGCCCCGGAAGCACAGCCTCAAGCACATCGGCGGACAAGAGCCGCTTATCCGGCGAAATAAGTTCGAAATGAATGGTATCGGCCATCTCGGTCCGTTCTCCGGCGCTGGTCCGTAAAAATCCGAAGGCCGCCCTGACACGCGCGAAACGACGCGTGCGAAGGCGGCCGTTACTGCCTTAGGCCGCGGCGGCCAGTTCCTCGGCCTTCTTGATGGCCTCGTCGATGGTGCCGACCATGTAGAACGCCTGCTCCGGCAAATGATCGTAATCGCCTTCGCAGAGACCCTTGAAGCCTTTCACCGTGTCCTTCACGTCGACGAGCACACCCGGCTTGCCAGTGAACGCTTCGGCGACGTGGAACGGCTGCGACAGGAAGCGCTCGATCTTGCGGGCGCGCGCCACGGTCCGCTTGTCCTCTTCTGACAGTTCGTCCATGCCGAGGATCGCGATGATGTCCTGAAGCGCCTTGTAGCGCTGAAGGATGGCCTGCACCTGACGAGCGACCTTGTAATGCTCCTCGCCGACGATGCGCGGCTCAAGCGCACGGCTCGTCGAGTCGAGCGGGTCGACCGCCGGATAAATGCCCTTCTCCGCGATCGAGCGCGAAAGCACCGTCGTTGCGTCCAAGTGAGCGAACGAAGCCGCAGGCGCCGGGTCGGTCAAGTCGTCGGCGGGCACATAGATGGCCTGCACGGACGTGATCGAGCCTTTCGAGGTCGACGTGATGCGCTCCTGAAGCGCGCCCATGTCGGTCGCAAGCGTCGGCTGATAACCCACGGCCGACGGGATACGGCCGAGAAGAGCGGACACTTCGGAACCCGCCTGCGTGAAGCGGAAGATGTTGTCCACGAAGAACAGCACGTCCTGGCCCTGGTCGCGGAAATATTCGGCTACGGTGAGACCGGTCAGAGCCACGCGGGCGCGCGCTCCGGGGGGCTCGTTCATCTGGCCGAAAACCAGCGAACACTTGGAACCCTGCGCGGAACCGCTCTCGTGCGGGTCCACGTTCACCTTGGACTCGATCATTTCCCAGTAAAGGTCGTTGCCTTCACGGGTACGCTCGCCAACGCCCGCGAACACGGAGTAACCGCCGTGGCCCTTCGCGATGTTATTGATGAGTTCCTGAATGAGCACCGTCTTGCCGACGCCCGCGCCGCCGAACAGGCCGACCTTGCCGCCCTTCGAGTAAGGCGCAAGCAGGTCGACGACCTTGATGCCGGTGACGAGCACTTCCACTTCGGTCGACTGATCGACGAACGACGGCGCCTGCGCATGGATCGGGCGGCGCTGGTTCGACTTGATCGGACCGGCTTCGTCGATCGGCTCGCCGATGACGTTCATGATGCGGCCGAGCGTCTCTTCGCCGACGGGAACCGAGATCGCTTCGCCGGTGTCGGTGACTTCCTGACCGCGAATGAGACCTTCGGTCGAATCCATGGCGATGGTGCGGACGGTGCTTTCGCCGAGGTGCTGGGCAACCTCAAGCACAAGGCGGCTGCCGTGGTTCTGTGTCTCAAGCGCGTTCAGGATCGACGGCAGCGGCCCATCGAACTGCACGTCCACCACGGCGCCCGTGACCTGCCTGATACGGCCAACTCGTCTATCGCTCATCTTGTCTTCCCCAAAACCGGTCCATCTTTGTCAGATGCGACGACGAACTCCGAGCGTCCGATGCCGCACTCAATTCATTTCACGCCGCGCAACCCTTACGGGTCGCTTGCTTCGGCTGCCTCCCTGGCCGGTCGCGGGACCGACACGATAAGCACCCCTCGCGACGGACGCCGCGCCGGGAGCCGAAATCCTGCGTTTCTACAGGCCGCACCATCTGAATAGGACGGAAACGGCCCAAAAACAACAGCCGAAACAAACGCGTTGCCCGGCGGAGCGGCGCGAGCGCGGACGCACGCGCCTTCGGAACCGGAGGCTAGACCGCCTCCGCGCCCGAGATGATTTCGATCAGTTCCTTCGTGATCATCGCCTGACGCGCGCGGTTATACTCAAGCGTATAGCGGCCGACCATGTCGCCCGCGTTGCGCGTTGCGTTGTCCATCGCGGTCATCTGCGACGCGTAGAAGCCCGCATTGTTCTCCAGCAGGGCGCTGAAAATCTTCGTCGCGAGCGCGCGAGGCACGAGGTCGATCAGGATTTCCGCTTCGTCCGGCTCGAACTCATAGTTCCCCTCGGTCGCGGTGAGTTCCACCGGGAGAAGCTGGCTCGCCTTCGGCTTCTGCGTGATGATGTTCTGGAACTGCGAATAAAAGAGAGTGGCGACGTCGAATTCGCCTGCCTCGAAGCGCTTCGCGACACGCTGCGCTATATCGAGCGCATGGACGTAGCCGATCTGGCGCACGCTCCGCAGGTCGATATGGTCGATCATCAGCTTGCCGAAATCGCGACGCAGCACGTCCGCGCCTTTGCGACCGATGGTGATGATCTTGACGGACTTGCCTTCCGCGAGAAGCTGGCGGGCGTGGTCTCGGGCAAGACGGGCGATATTCGAGTTGAACGCGCCTGCGAGCCCGCGCTCGCCGGTGGCGACCACGAGCAGATGCGTTTGCGTCTTGCCGGTTCCCTGCAACAGCAGTTGCAGGGGGCCGCTCGGTATCGCCTTGCCGCCGAATTTGCCGAGGATCTGGTCCAGACCCTCGGAGTAGGGACGAGCCGCTTCGGCCTGGTCCTGCGCACGGCGCAATTTCGCGGCGGCCACCATCTGCATGGCCTTCGTGATCTTGCGCGTGGCCTTAACCGACGCGATGCGGCCTCTTAGGTCTTTCAGGCTCGGCATTGGTGTCTCCGCTGGGCCCGATTACGCCGAGAAGCGCTTCGAGAAATCGGTAAGGATGTCCTTAAGCTTCTGCTCCGAATCCGGCGAAAGCGCCTTGGAGTCGCGGATCGTATCCAGCAGGTCCTTGTGCTCGTTGCGGAGCAGCGTCAGGAACTCGCGCTCGAACTCGCCGACCGACGAAACCGGGATCGGATCGAGGAAGCCGCGCGTGCCGGCATAGATCACCACAACCTGCTCTTCCACCTTGAGCGGCGAGAACTGGGGTTGCTTCAGAAGCTCGGTGAGGCGCGAGCCGCGAGCGAGAAGCCGCTGCGTCGCGGCGTCGAGGTCGGAACCGAACTGCGCGAACGCCGCCATCTCGCGGTACTGCGCAAGCTCGCCCTTGATGGCGCCCGCAACCTGCTTCATGGCCTTGATCTGCGCGGACGAGCCCACGCGAGACACCGAGATGCCGACGTTCACCGCCGGACGGATGCCCTGATAGAACAGATCCGTCTCAAGGAAGATCTGGCCGTCGGTGATCGAAATCACGTTCGTCGGAATGTAGGCGGACACGTCGTTCGCCTGCGTCTCGACGACCGGAAGAGCGGTCAGCGAACCCGAACCATGATCCTTGTTGAGCTTCGCCGCGCGTTCCAGAAGGCGGGAATGCAGATAGAACACGTCGCCGGGATAGGCTTCACGTCCGGGCGGACGACGGAGCAGCAGCGACATCTGGCGATAGGCCACAGCCTGCTTCGACAGATCGTCATAGATGATGAGCGCGTGCTGGCCGTTATCGCGGAACCATTCGCCGATCGCGCAGCCAGTATAGGGCGCGATGAACTGCATCGGGGCCGGATCGGAAGCGGTAGCCGCGACGACGATGGAGTATTCCAGCGCGCCCTGCTCTTCCAGAACCTTCACGAACTGAGCGACCGTCGAGCGCTTCTGGCCGACCGCCACATAGATGCAGTAAAGCTTCTTGCTCTCGTCGCCCGTGGCGTTCACGGACTTCTGATTGAGGATCGCATCGAGCGCGACGGCGGTCTTGCCGGTCTGGCGGTCGCCGATGATCAGCTCGCGCTGACCGCGGCCGATCGGGATCAGCGCGTCGATCGCCTTGATACCCGTCTGCATCGGCTCTTTCACGCTCTCGCGGGGAAGAATGCCGGGCGCCTTGACGTCAACGCGACGCTTTTCGGTGTACTGGATCGGACCCTTGCCGTCGATCGGGTTACCGAGACCGTCCACCACGCGGCCGAGCAGGCCCTTGCCGACCGGCGTCTCCACGATGGCGCCCGTGCGCTTGACGGTGTCGCCTTCCTTGATGTTGGTGTCCGAGCCGAAGATAACCACACCGACGTTATCGGCTTCGAGGTTCAGCGCCATCCCGCGGATGCCGCCCGGAAACTCGACCATTTCGCCGGCTTGGACGTTATCGAGACCGTAAACGCGAGCGATACCATCGCCCACGGAGAGCACTTGCCCAATCTCGGAGACTTCTGCTTCCTGACCGAAATTCTTTATCTGTTCCTTCAGGATCGAAGAAATCTCGGACGGGCGGATTTCCGTTAGCTCCATCAGCTGGCCTCTTTCATCACCTTTTCGAGGTTTTTCAATTTCGTACGTAAGGACGTATCGATCATCTGGCTACCGACGCGGACGACAAGCCCGCCGAGCAGCTTCGAATCCACAATCGCCGTAAGCTTGGGCGTCTTGCCGAGCTTCTGCCGAAGCGTGTCGACCAGATCCTGCGTCTGGGCCTCGCTCAGCGGGACGGCGGAAATGACTTCAGCCTCGACCTCGCCGCGCTCCTCGGCAGCAAGCGAGCGGAAGGCCGCGATCACGTTCTCGACGGCGAAAAGGCGCCGGTTCTTCGCGAGAACGATAAGAAAGTCGCGCGCAAGCCCCTCGATCCCCGCCGCCTTGAGCACGGCCGAAAGGCCCTTTTCCTGCTCTGCGATGGAGAATGTCGGGTTCAGCACGAGGCGACGAAGGTCGTCACTCTCGCGCAGCGATTTCTGGAAAATTTCGAGAGAAGCTTCGACGCTGCCGACCGCGTTATCCGCGCGTGCCAGATCGAAAAGCGCTCCTGCGTAACGTTCAGCTACCGTCGATCCTGCGATGGTCCGCGCCAAGACGTGCTCTCCAACAGTCAAAGAGCCGCCGAACGCGAAGAGCGTCGATGCATGCTCTGAAATAGGTGATTAAATGTCCGGATTTGAAGCCCGGCTTATGCCTGACGCGCTTCTAGCATAGACCCTTCACGCATTGCAACCCGGTGCAGCGAATTGAATGATCGTTTTTCGCCTTTGCGAAAGACCATTCCTCATGGAACGAGAAGTTCAGCAAATTCAGCGAAAACCGCCTCATACGCAGCGCGCTTGAAACCCACGATCTCGTCGATGACTTCGGCTGGCGTCGCCCAGCGCCAGGAATCGAACTCGGGCTTGTGCCCGTCGAGCTTGAGATTCATCTCGGATTCGTCCCCCGTGAACAGCATCGCATACCATTTCTGCTGTTGTCCCCGATACTTACCCTTCAGGGCCTTGCCGACGGATTCGGACGGAAGGTCGTAGTAGATCCAGTCCCGCGATTCCGCGAGGACCGACACGCTCGTCACGCCCGTTTCCTCGTAAAGCTCGCGCAACGCGGCTGCCCTGGGGTCTTCACCCTTGTCGATCCCGCCCTGCGGCATCTGCCAGCGCCGATTCGCCTCACCCGAAGCGAAGTCTTTCGTGCGGTGACCGATCCAGACGCGGCGTTCGGCGTTCAGAAGCACGATCCCGGCGCAGAGCCGGTATGGAAGAGTGGAGGGTTGGATGAGCATCGCGGTTGTTCCTTATGATGCTGCGGGGGGATTGTCGGGCGGATGTCGCTCCCGAAATGCGGGCTCTCCTGTTCGAGGCGTCTCGTTCACTGTAGCAAGATCCGTTCGCTCGAACGCGCTTCGAGCCGTTGTCTGGCTGTCGGCATGGGCCGAGTGACGCCGTCGGGGGACACTATCTCAACGATACATATGAAAGGGCAGGATTTCCGCGATCAAACGAGTCCCGGAGGTGGGCTTATCGCGGCGCTTCCGATGCGGCCCCGCTGGAATAGTTGAGTTGAACGGGAGGACGCTCGGGAAGAACGGGCGCGCTTCCCGCTTCCGCGCGCCCATCCGCGGGCGCCGTGTCCCCTGCTTCACTTGTTGCGGCCTCAACCTTTGGCATGTTGACCTGGCGCGGCATGTGCCGCGTATCGATCGGGATCACCAGACTGATGTCGTATTCATGCCCGGGATCGGACAAGGCGAACCATGTGATTGCCCCTCCGAAAAGCGTGAAGAAAAGCCCGGCGACGATCAAAAGCGTTCTCATTGAGCACCCCTGTGCTTCGGCGAAAGCAAAAAAGGCTCACGCTCTCGCATGAACCTTTTCACTATAGGATCGCAGACGCGAATGCGAAAGTTTAATTCGGAACTTCCGCCGCCGCCGCTGCCGCCGGGGCGGCAGCATTCTCGACCTTCTTGGCCACTTCGATCTTCTTTCCGTGCAGAAGGTCGATAGCTGCCTTCAACTGCACGTCCTTTTCCTTCTCCTTCGGAACATAGGAGATGCTGCCGGAAGCCTCCTGCGCGCCCTCGTTCTTGAGATGCCCGCGCAGGCTCGCCTCGCCCTTCGGCGTGAAGGATGCCATCTGCTGCTTGAGATCGTCGGGAAGTTCGGGTTCCACCAGATAGTTCGGCGAAATGCCCGTTGCCTGGATCGAGCGCCCGGACGGCGTGTAATAACGCGCCGTCGTCAGACGAAGGCCGCCATTTGCGCCGAGCGGGATCATGGTCTGAACAGAGCCCTTGCCGAATGAGCGCGTGCCGACGACCTCGGCGCGCTTATGATCCTGCAGAGCGCCCGCCACGATCTCCGAAGCGGAGGCGGAACCGCCATTGATCAGAACGACGATGGGCTTTCCATCGGTCACATCGCCGGCCTTGGCACTCGCGCGGCTCGACTCGCTTGCATTGCGCCCCTTCGTCAGCACGATCGCGCCCTTGTCGAGGAAAGCGTCGGATACCGCGATGGCTTGATCGAGAAGACCGCCGGGATTGTTGCGCAGATCGAGGACATAACCCTTGAGCTTCGGCCCGATGGTCTTTTTGAGATCCTCGATACCCTGCTTCATATACTCGTAGGTGTGCTCGCTCTGGAACGTCTTGACCTTTATCCAGCCGACATCATCCTCGGCGCTGTATTTCACCGGATTGATGCGAACGATGTCACGCACGACGCGCGTCTGGATCGGGGCGTTCGCACCCTTGCGCATGATCGTGAGCATGATCGGCGAATCGACCGGCCCGCGCATCTTCTCCACAGCCTCGTTGAGCGACAGCCCCTGAATGGATTCGCCGTCGAGATGGGTGATGTAATCGCCCGCCAGCACGCCCGCACGATCGGCCGGCGTGTTGTCGATGGGCGAAATCACCTTGACCACGCCATCTTCCATCGTGACTTCGATGCCGAGCCCGCCGAACTCTCCACGGGTCTGGACCTGCATGTCCTGGAATTCTTTCGGCGTGAGGTAGCTCGAATGCGGATCGAGCCCCTGCAACATTCCGTTGATCGCATTCTCGATCAGTTTGGTGTCGTCCGGCTTCTCCACATACTCAGCGCGGACGCGCTCGAGCACTTCTCCGAACAGGTCGAGCTGGCGGTAGATTTCCGCGTTCGCAGCGATAGCCTGATCCCGGCGCGTGGATTGCAGTATGAAAAAGCTGGCTGTGCAAACCAGCGCAACAAGAAGAGCACCGAGCGCGAGGTCGGATTTGCGCATGTATATTCAACCTTTTCCTCCCGCGGACCACCACGGTGCGGGATCGACAGACTGCTGATCTCTACGAAATTCCACGTAGAGTGATGGGCGTTTCGGCGTCATCCCGTCAGCGCGGGTCTCAGTGCCCATCGCTGCCAGGGGTTCGCCGGCGAGAACGAATTGACCCTGCTCGACCTCGATCCGCTCCATGCCTGCTATTACAACATGATAGCCCCCACCGGCATCGATAATCAAGAGTTGACCAAAAGAGCGGAACGGCCCGGCGAACAAAACCTGACCGTCGCAAGGCGATATGACCTGCGCTCCGGGGCGCGACTCTAGGTGAATACCCTTCGATGGGGTGCCATCTTCGGTTGTTTGCCCGAAGTTGACAAGCGCTTTTCCCTCCACCGGCATGGGCAGGAGACCTTGCGCCGCAGCAAAGGGGATCGACGGTTTCATCCGTCCGCCTTGAAGTGCAACCCGCGTTGCATCCGGCTTGAGTTCGCTCGACTTGCTGGCGGCTTCATCTTTGCTTGCGGCCGCGCTGACGGCTGGAAGCATGTCTTCAAGGCTCTTGATCCCGGCCACGTTGATCTTTGTCGCGCTGCCCAGTCTTTCCAGAGTGGCGGCGTTCGCCTGGATCTGCTCCCGGTTCTCAGCGAGCAGAAGATCGAGTTGCCCCTTGATCCTGACGTTCTGCGCCTGCTCGTTCCTCCTGCGCTGTTCCTGAAGCGCGGCCTCCCTCTCGGTTGCTTCCAGCGCATCGACATCAGCCGTGAGCTGAGCGGCCAGCTTCTCGACGTCAGCGTAAAACGTCGCGAGGACCATGCCGCTGCGGATCATCTTCAAAGCGTCGCGCGTGTGCGTGATGAGAAGCGGCGGCGGCTGGCGCGAAAGCCCCTGCATGAGAGCAAAGAGCGCAGAAAGCTGCTGGCTCTTGGCCTCGAGCTTCGTCCGCTGGTCCTTCATCTTTTCGCGTGTTTCGGCGAGTTGTGCCTCAAGCTCCGAAAGGCGCTTCTCGGACAGCCGCAGCGAGCGCGCCGTCTCTACGAGCCGCGCCTGAAGCCGCGCGCGGTTATTCGCCAGCGTGCGCTTGTCCCGTGACAGTTCGCCCTGGCGCGCCTTTAGCTCTTCGAGACGCGTCTTGCGGCGGATGTAAAGCTCGCGCGCCTGCTCGATATCGAGCTTCGCCTCGGCGGACCCCTCCTTGCCTGAGCGACGGTTCGGGTTGATCCGGTTCTCGATGCCCTTGTTTGCGGGCCTGGGGGTTCGAGCCCTGGGGCCGGCCTGCCTGGGGGGGCGCTGCGGAGGTATCTGCGCGCCCGCTTTTTCGGCGTCGCCGGATCCGAAAATGTTGCTGATCAGGTCGTCGGCGGCACGGGCAGCCTCGGGCAAGCACGCCAGAAGCACGCCCCAAAAGACGAACAGAACGAAAGACCGTCGTGCCAATCGCCTTCCCCCAAACAATGACGCAATGCGGCGCGTCCGGTTCTCGCACCGGGATTGGCGCGAAAGTATGAGCCGACGCTGTAAGCGGCAACATCTTTTGGACCAAAGCGAGGCTTTCCACCACCTTCGCCGAAAGTCGGATGTGCGGGTTGGTCTTGCGCGGGCTGGCGCGCGTTCAAGTCATCGTGAAGCGGCATCCGGCGGATTGTCGGGAAATGCCCTGCTTCATACGTGGCTACCGGAAGGGTGTGTTCCGACAATGCGCGGCACGCTTCTTTCAAAGCGCAAGTCCGCCACCCCGAGGCGGCGCAGAGGAGAAATCATGACGATCGCACCCGGCACTCACCTCCCCCATGCGAAATTCAAGATCATGACCGCGTCCGGCCCGGCCGATGTTTCCACGGACGAGCTTTTCGGCGGCAAGAAAGCCGTGCTCTTCGCGGTTCCCGGCGCTTTTACGCCGACATGCAGCCTCGCGCACCTGCCCGGCTTCATCGAGCACGCGGACGACTTCAAGGCGAAGGGCGTCGACGTGGTGGCGTGCACTGCCGTGAACGACGTGTTCGTGTTGGACGCGTGGGCAAAATCCACCGGAGCGCAGGACAGGATCGTGTTCCTCGCCGACGGCAGCGGCGATTTCGCGAAGGCGACCGGGCTCGATCTCGACGCGGGCGCGTTCGGCCTCGGCCTGCGCTCGAAGCGCTACGCCATGCTGCTCGAAGACGGTGTCGTGAAAGCGCTCCATGTCGAGGAGAACCCCTCCGTGGCGGAGGCTTCGAGCGCGGAGAAGTTACTGGCGGAGCTTTAAGCGCATCGCCGCCGCCGCGACCGGCCGCAGACTAAACGGCATCATCGGGCAGAGAGACGGAAGCGCCGCCACCCTTGATGATATCTTTCTGCTCGATGATATCTTTCTGCTCGGCGATGGCCTTCTGCGTGAGCTTGTCGGCGCGTTCATTCAGCGCGTTGCCGGCGTGGCCCTTGACCCAGTGCCAGCGCACGTCGTGACGCTGCCGCGCCGCGTCGAGCCGCTGCCAGAGTTCGGCATTCTTGACGGGCTTCCTCGCGGCGGTTTTCCAGCCGTTCGCCTTCCAGCCGCCGATCCATTGGGTGATGCCGTTGCGCACATATTGGGAGTCGGTGAAGAGATCGACCTCGCACGGGCGCGTCAATTCTTCGAGCGCCTTGATCGCGCCCATGAGTTCCATGCGGTTGTTGGTGGTGAGCGGCTCGCCGCCCCAGAGATCCTTCTCGCGGCCCTTGTAGACGAGCACCGCGCCCCAGCCGCCGGGACCGGGGTTTCCGTGGCAGCCCCCGTCCGTATAGACGACGACCGCGCCCTCGCGCGGGGCTTCGGCCTCAGAGGCCATAGGCGCCTGCGTGCTTCACGCCGTCGTGAAAGGCGAGCTTGCGCCAGTATTCCATCGGGTCTTTCCGTTTCACGAAGGCAGTGTCCGGCGTGTTGAACCAGTCGAAGGCGCGCGTAAGGAAAAAGCGGATCGCCGCCCCACGCGCGAGGAGCGGCAGCGCGGCCACCTCGTCCGCTTCCAGCGCGCGCACCGAATTGTAGCCGGCGAACAAGGCGCGGGCCTTCGTGACGTTGAAAGCGCCGTCCACTTCGAAACACCACGCATTCATCGAGATCGCCAGATCGTAGGCGAACAGGTCGTTGCACGCGAAGTAGAAATCGATCAGGCCCGACACACGATTATCGAGAAAGAAGACGTTGTCGGGAAAAAGGTCCGCGTGAATGACGCCGCGCGGGAGGTCAGTCGGCCAGTGCGCGGCGATATCGCCGAGATGGCGTTCGAGCGATGCGGAGATCTTCGGCACGAGCCTGTCGGCAAGCCCTTCTATGCTCGCAAAAAGCTCCTGCCAGCCCCTCACCGACAAAGCGTTGTCGCGGTTAAGCGCAAAGTCGCGTCCGGCCAGATGGAGGCGCGCGAGAGCTTCCCCCAGCGAATGGCAATGAGCGGGCCGCGGCCGCCTGAGGGAGTACCCCGGCAGGAAAGTGACGAACGCCGCCGGCCTGCCCGCGAGCGTCTGAAGGATGCGCCCCTCGCGGTCTTGCACCGGCAACGGGCAATTCACCCCCTTCTGCGCGAGATGCTCCATGAGGCCAAGAAAAAATGGCAGGTCGCCCGCAGCCACACGCCTTTCATAGAGCGTGAGGATGTACTGGCCCTTGTCCGTCCCGAGATAAAAATTGCTGTTTTCGACGCCTTCCGCGATGCCCTTGAAGGCCATCACTTGTCCGATGTCGTATTTCGCCAGCAACGCGTCGAGATCTTCGACCGAAACTTCGGTGTAAACAGCCATGTTACGCGTTTCGCGCTGCGCTCACTGCGCGGCGGCCTGCTGGAGCGCGCGGGGGATCTTGAAGATCACGTCCTCGGTTGCCGTACGTACGATTTCGACGGTGACTTCGTAGCGCGCCTTGAATTTCTCGATGATTTCGTCGACGAGCACCTCGGGTGCCGATGCCCCGGCCGTCAAGCCAAGCACTCCGATGCCTTCGATGGTGTCCCAAGGAATTTCCGACGCCTTCTGCACCAGCATCGCCTTCGGACAGCCCGCCCGCACCGCCACTTCCACGAGCCGCTTTGAATTGGAACTGTTGGGGGCGCCGACGACGAGAATGGCGTCGCACTTGCTGGCGATGGCTTTCACCGCGCGCTGCCTGTTCGTCGTGGCGTAGCAGATGTCTTCCTTGGCCGGCCCCTGAATCAGCGGGAAACGTGCCTTGAGTGCGGAAATCATCTCGATGGTATCGTCAATGGAAAGCGTCGTCTGCGTGATATAGGCGAGCTTCGCCGGATCGCGCGCTTTAAAATTTTCCACATCCTTGACCTGCTCGATCAAGGTGACGGCCCCCTCCGGAAGCTGGCCCAGCGTTCCGATCACTTCCGGATGGCCCGAATGACCGATGAGGATGATTTCAAGGCCCGCCTTGTGATGGCGTTCAGCTTCGAAATGCACCTTGGAGACGAGCGGACAGGTGGCGTCGAGATAGAAGAAATTGCGCTTCGCGGCCTCCACGGGCACCGCCTTCGGGACGCCATGCGCCGAGAAAATAACCGGCGCGTCGGTGTTGGGAATCTCGTTCAATTCCTCGACGAAGATCGCGCCCTTCGCTTCGAGGCTCTCGACGACCGTGCGGTTGTGGACGATTTCATGACGGACATAAACCGGCGCCCCGAATTTCTCGATCGCCATTTCCACGATCTGGATGGCGCGATCCACGCCTGCGCAAAACCCTCTGGGCGCGGCGAGGAGAACTTCAAGGCGTGGTTTTTCCGTCATCAGGTCCATCTCCAGAACTGAGCGATCGCAAAAGGCGTGCGGAACTCCGCAAAAAGGTCAAATTTGGCAGGGAAGGGGAGCGTCGAAGCTTGCAGCCCTCTCTCCGGCTCGTTAGGCTCGCGGCGCGCGCTCGAAATCCGGTGCCATGTTGTAGCAATAATGAGCGCGACAAACCATAAAAAAGCAACGCTACTCAAAGTCGCGGGCTCTGAGGGAAGCGTTCAAACCTTTGGTAAAGAAGGAACGATGGGGCATATGAGGGGGTCTTTAACGGCAGTGTCGCGGCTGCTCGGTTGCGGTTGCATCGCCGTGTCGGTAAGCGCCTGCGGGCTGTCGCAAATGCCGTCCATCGGCGATGGCGGTATCTTCTCAAGCAAGAAGGCGGAGCCATCGTGGACCCCGATCATCACTGAAGACAGTATGATCACGGCGGCGCGCACGAACTCGGACGGCCCGGTGGAAATGGCGGCGGCGGCGGGATGCCCTCCCCTTCAGGTCGAGGGCGGCCAGCGTTACGTGACGATCTATGAAAGCAACCGCATCGGCGATGCGTCTGCGGTCATCCATCGCGCGGAAATCACGAAGACGGCGCGCGAGTGTCAGGCAACGTTGGGTGTGGTGCAGGTCAAATACGGCCTCGCCGGCCGTGTGCTTCTCGGCCCCAAGGGCAAGCCGGGCGCTGTCGCGCTCTCCATCACGATGCAGGTGCTCGACAAGGCGAAGAACAAGGTCAAGTCCGAGACGTTCAACGTCTCCGTGAATATCACCACGCAGAACCCGATTTCATACTTCGCTCTGGTGCGGGATGTCGCGATTCCCGTCCGCGACGGCACGACCCCGCAAGATTACACGGTGTCGTTCGCCTTCGAAAAGAAGGGCCCGGGAGCGGCGTAAGAACGAGTATCTTCTTCGGCGTCAGGTCAATGCCTGCTGGCACTCTGCGGTCGTTCGCCTTCGAATCGCGAAGGGCCGTAGCCGGTTCTATGGTGGCCGCGCTCACACAAATTCGGGTTTCAGCGATTCGCTTTCGTGCATCCTAGCGCCGCTGTCCACCTCCTATCCAACAGCGAATCAGATGCTTTTGCACAGCTTACCCACGGTCCGCCCACAAAAGTGTGCCGCGACAATGTGTGTAACTCGGTGAACAGCGGGCAAAACTACGATTTTGCTCTGGACCAAAGCGCCAGACCTTGCGCGAGGGTGCCGAACACCCGCAAGATATAGCAATGGCACAAAAACAAACGCCACCAAGGGAGCAACCTTGGTGGCGTCGCGTTTAGCGCCCTAACCTATGGATGCTGGCTCGGACCCAACTGATAGAACTTCTATGGTCATCTATAGATACAGCGAGGTCAAGCCCGTCATCCTTCATATAAGGAAAACGGGAATGATTTTCCCCTCTAATCACGGAAAACGTTGGAGTTTCGGCGAGAAGGTTGAAGTGCGGCGCTTGTTTGCTGAAGGGGTTTCAATTGAAACCATCGGCCTAATGCTCGGGCGCACACCGAAATCTGTCGAAGCGAAAGCCAGTGAAATTGGCGCGGTGAGGCCTGAAAACTTCGCTCGATAAACGAAGGGATGGCGTTGCGTTGGCGCCATCCCTTCGCAGACGTAACGAAGCCGCCCTCACGGGCGGCTTGCACTTTCTCAGGCTGCTGTACCGTCAGAATTTCAGACGGGCGCCGGTGTAGAACGCATCCCAGTCTTCCGGCGCGCGGCGCTCGGTATTGTTGAAGCCGGTCGTCGCCGACGCACCGGTCGTGCTGCCGACCAGGGACGTCGAGGTCGTGATGCTGGCATTGTAGTGAAGATAATTGCCATAGATTTCCATCGCCGCGCCGTCGAAGGCCTGCGTCACGCCGATGCCGAAGCGGTCGACGTTCGAGTCCCGGACGCGCGTCGTGCTGAGGGTGTTGCCATTGGCGGAATTCCACACCTGGAAATAGACCGCCGCTGCAGCGAAATCGTCGTAGTTGCCGTATTCCGCATAGATTGTCGACGCGCCCACCTCGAAGACACGTTTCGTGATACCGACCTGCGTGTACCAGTAGGTCGCATCCTTGTTGAGAGGCTCGACCGGCGAGTTTTCGATGTGACGCGTGCCTGCGACAATGCTGCCGTAGAGACCGGTCGGCAGATGGATGACCGAGAGGTTACCTTCCACGACTTCGATATTAGAATTCACGCGGTAACGCGCGCCGCCATATATGTTGTTGGCGTTCGAGATGAGTTGCGACGCGGCCACGCCACCGCTCGGCCCCGCCGTCATGCTTGGCTGGTTTGAC
Organism: Rhodomicrobium lacus; assembly: GCF_003992725.1. NCBI lineage: Bacteria > Pseudomonadati > Pseudomonadota > Alphaproteobacteria > Hyphomicrobiales > Hyphomicrobiaceae > Rhodomicrobium > Rhodomicrobium lacus. Next base: position 450,477 of record NZ_RZNF01000012.1, read on the forward strand.
TGATCGCTACCCTGATAGATCGAATTCGCCGCCCAGGGCGCGCCGAGCGTCAGCGAACGCTCGCCCCACCATTGATAGCCGATCCCGCCCGCGACGCGAATCGAGTTCCACTCCTTCTGATAGCGGAGCGCCGCGTCCCAGAAATCGTTCTGTCCCCAAGCGAATGAAGCGATGAAGCCGCAGATCGTCGGCGAGTCGTAACGGAGCGCCTCCATGCGCTGGCTGTCGAGCGCGTTCGACAGGTTATTCCAGACCAGGCCGCCCGGTGCAAAGGTGACGACAGTCCCCGAATTGGTGGCGCTGAGGGTCGGCGCCACGGTTCGCGTGGAGTTGGGGAGAGCGCCGGACGTGGGCGCGGTCGTCACGAAAGTATTGGTTGTCGTGTTGAACCAGGAACTGGTCGGCAGCGTGTTGTCGCGGATGAAGAAGGCGGCGGCGTGGTAGTTCTCGACGTTGCTGAAACCGCCGCCGAGATTGATGAGCGTCAAGTCTTTCGTCGCGGTGTTCTGGAAGCCGAGCGAGACGCGTCCGAACGTTTCGTTTTCGACGAAGAAATTTTCCTGACGAATGCGGAGCGCCGTCTCGATATTGCGGTTCTGCTCGGTGAGCTGATCGACCAGATTCGACGACGCATCGCGAAACTCGTATTCCATCAGGAACCCGGCCTTCCAGTCGGGCGCCATTTGGCCGACACCTCTCATCCGGAAACGGGTTGAAGCGAAGTTGTTGTCCTCGACGTAGACATCGCTTTGCTTGCCGTCGTTCCAGAAAAGCAGGATCTTGTCGACCCAGCCGGAAAGTTCGAGCGAAACCTTGCGGTTGCCTTTGCGAACAGTGGTCACCTCCAGTTCCGCGACGCGCTCTTCGAGGTCGGCGCAGCAATCGCCGCCAAGCGCAGACTGTGTAACCTTTTTTTCCGGCTTCGCATCCGTATCGGCCGCCATCGCAGGAAGCTGAGCGCAACTCAGCACAACGCCAAAGGTTGCAACGCAGATAAGGCTCGTTCTGCTCACGAGTCCGCCGATCATCTGTTTCTCCCTTCAAACCCAAAATGCGTTGGGCAAATACGGGCTTATTGGCGGGAGAGCTGTGCGCCACCGCCTCCTTTTCTTTCGAGCCGCGAGGCCCCACTCGTGCTGAGACAAACTGGATTGGCCTGCGATCTTTCGATGGCCGTTACTACTTTTGGTTGCTATCCGAGTCTTACCCATTCGTAAACAATGCAACTTAAAATTGAATTTAACTTGCGGGCATTTGTGGCGCATGCGCAACGACGAGTTCGACAGCGCAACCTATGTTAAATTTTACTTGTAGTGAGTTGTGTTGGATGACGGCCGCGATGCAACTCAACATCATTCATACTTGCGGGCATCGATCATCCGCTCAACGCATCAGCGAAGCGGGTTGTAGTTCGCGAATCGGATCGATGAGGCCCCTCATCGTGAAACCTGTTTCGATTCGGGGTCTTCTCCCGATACGCGTCGCCTCGCGCAAAGATGATCGGGAGGGCGTTCCCGGTTTCAGGTCCGGTGCGATAAGCTGCGCGGCAGTCGTCGAACAGGGAGCGAAAAATGAGCTTCACACAGAGGTCCGATGTCATCGTGGTCGGCGCTGGTCCTGCGGGACTTGCGGCGGCAATCGGCTGCCGGGATGCCGGCCTGACCGCAACCGTCGTAGACACGTCGCCCGCTGCGTCCGCTCGTGCCGCGACCGGGCGCAGTGCCGCTCTCTTCAACACGACCGTCGCCTTTCTTGCGCGGCTTGGAATATGGGATCGCTGCGCCCCGCATGCGGAGCCGCTCCGGGCGCTCCAGTTCATCGACGACACGGGGCGCCGCTTCCGGGCGCCTGACGCGCTTTTCGAGGCCGCCGAAATCGGCGAGGAGGCTTTCGGCTGCAATATCGCCAACGCCGATCTCGCCCGCGTTCTGAAGGAGATCGCCGAAGAAATGGGCATAGCGATTCTTGCGCCGGGCCCGCTTCGCTCATTCCATGAATCCGCAACGCGCGCGATCCTCACCTTCGAGAGCGGTGTCGAGCTTTATGCACCGCTCGCCATTGCCGCGGACGGCCGAAACTCGGCCACCCGCGAGGCCGCGGGGATACGCGCGCTGACCTGGTCCTACGAGCAGACCGCCATGGCCGCCAGCTTCAGCCATGCACGCCCGCATAAGGGGCTATGCATCGAATTTCACCGGAACGGCGGACCGTTCACGCTCATACCGCTGCCCGGTAACCGGTCGAGCTTCGTCTGGACGGAGCGCACGGCCGAGGCCGCGCGTCTGGTGGCGCTCGACGACGACGCCTTCGCGCGGCAGATGGAAAAGGCGTCGCACTACGCGCTCGGTCGCATCTTCGATCTCAGCCCGCGCGGGGCTTTCCCGCTTTCGGCACTCATGGCGCGCGAGTTTGGCCGCGCGCGCGTGGCGCTTGTCGGCGAGGCGGCGCACGCGGTGCCACCCATCGGTGCACAAGGACTCAACCTCGGCTTTCGCGATGTGGAAGCGCTGCTCGGCCTTCTCGTGAACGCAAAGACGGCGAACGGGGATCTCGGCGGCGAAGATCTGCTGCGCGACTACTCGGCGGCCCGTCGTGCCGACATCGTCAGCCGGACGCTCGGCGTCGACCTCCTGAACCGCAGCCTGCTGTCCGGCTTCCTCCCGATGCAAGCGGCGCGCGGCCTCGGCCTCTATGCGCTCGGCGCGATCGGGCCGTTGCGAAGGGTCTTCATGCGGCGCGGCATGGCTCCCGCCGGTCTCGTTTAGGCTTGACGGCTCGGTTTGCGGCTGCAAGACAGGCGGGAGGCTTCTTACCGCGCGTTCCCCATCATGTTTCTCGATCTCCGTCAAAGGCTGGAATACGGCGCCGTTCTGGCCATCGCGGCGATTCTCCGCGCGATGCCGCTCGATGTGGCCACGGCTTTTTCTGCGCGCGCCTGGCGCTTCCTTGCACCGAAGACCCACCGTCAGGCCCGGGCGCTGCGCAATCTGGCCAAGGCCATGCCGGAGACGACACGCGCCGAGCGCGAGGCCATCGTGGACGAGATGTGGGACAATCTCGGACGCGTCATGGCGGAAACCTTTCTCATCGACAGACTTCTGAATGATCGCTCGCGTTTCGCGATCGAAAACCCGGAATTGCTGGAGCAGTACCGCAGCGAAATGGGGCCGCTCGTCGTCGCGGCGCCGCATATGGGCAACTGGGAAATCGCGATCCTGCCGCTTCTTTCCATCGGCGCCAACACGGCGGGCGTGTATCGCCTCGTCGAAAACCCCTATGTCGACCGCTACATCCGCAACAAGCGCGCGCAGCTTTATCCGGGCGGCCTTTTCGCCAGCAAGAGCAATGAGGGTCTCGCAACAATCATGCGCATCGCCACGCATGTGCGAAGCGGTGGCGCGCTCGGCATGCTGGCCGACCTCGCGGATTGGGGCGGCGTGCAGGTGCCGTTCTTCGGCCACCCCATGTATGCAACGGTAGCGCCCGCGTGGCTTGCCCGGCGCGCCGGTACGCGCCTCGCCGTGGGCCGCTGCATCCGCATCGGCAAGGAGTCGCGCTTCTCCATCGCGTTCAAGGAGCTTGAGGTTCCGCGCACCGGCGATGCGAACGAAGACATCAAGGTGCTGACGGCCGCCATCCAGCGGGAGTTCGAGGCGTGGATCCGCGAGCACCCCTCGCAATGGATGTGGTCCAACAAGCGCTGGCCGGAGGCCGCCTTCGAGGGCGTGCACCATTGACGAGCAGACGGCAGCCTGCCGCCGCCTGCTCTTCTCTTCGGTTGCGGCTATGCGTCAAGTGCGGCGCGCGCCGATGTCGCCATGGCCGGTGTCGCAGGCGCTGGGCCGCCGCTCGGTAGTCCCCAGCCTTTCACGAGCCCATAGATTGCCGGGATCACGATCAGCGTCAGCGCGGTTGACGACACCATGCCGCCGATCATCGGCACGGCGATGCGCTGCATCACCTCCGACCCCGCGCCGGTGCTCCAGAGGATCGGGAGCAGCCCGCCCATGATCGCAACCACCGTCATCATTTTCGGCCGCACGCGCTCCACCGCGCCAAGCATGATCGCGCGGTGAAGATCGGCCTTCGTGAGCGGCGCGCCTTCCGCCTCGCATTTGCGACGAACCTCGGCGAGCGCATGGTCGAGATAGATCAGCATCACGACGCCGGTTTCCGCCGCAACGCCCGCGAGCGCAATAAAGCCGACCGCGACCGCAACCGAAAAATTGAAGCCGAGCCACCACATCAGCCACAGCCCGCCCACAAGCGCGAACGGCAGCGACAGCATCACGATCAGCGTTTCCGCGAGCCTGCCGAAGTTGAGGTAAAGGAGCAGGAAGATGATCGCGAGCGTGAGCGGCACGACGATCTTCAGCTTGGCGATGGCCCGTTCCATATACTCGAACTGGCCGCTCCACTGCACATAAGTGCCCGTCGGGAGCTTCACCTCGCCAGCCACGGCCTTCTGCGCCTCGGCCACATAAGAGCCGATGTCGCGGCCCTGCATGTCCACATAGATGTAGACGGCAAGCTGCCCGTTCTCGGTGCGGATGGCGCTCGGTCCGCGCGTGCGCTCGACCATCGCCACCTCGCCGAGCGGCACCGCGCCGCCCGACGCGAGCGGGATCAGAACGTCGCGCGCGATGGTTTCCGGCTGGTCGCGCAGGTCGCGCGGATAGCGGACGTTGACTGTGTAGCGCTCGCGCCCTTCCACCGTCGTCGCGACCGCCTGACCGCCAAGCGCCGCCGCGATCACATCCTGAAGGCTGCCGACGAGAAGGCCATAGCGCGCGAGCGCGTCGCGGTCCGGCGCGATGTCGAGGTAGTAGCCGCCGATGACGCGCTCCGCATAGGCGCTCGTCGTGCCCGGTACGTTGCGCACGACAGTCTCGATCCGGCGCGCCACCGTGTCGAGTTCGGCGAGGTCGCGCCCCATCACCTTGATGCCGACCGGCGTGCGGATGCCCGTCGCCAGCATGTCGATGCGCGCCTTGATGGGCATCGTCCAGGCGTTCGACACGCCGGGGAATTGCAGCGCCTTGTCCATCTCCGCCGTAAGGCTTTCGAGCGTGACTCCCGGTCGCCATTCATCCTTCGGCTTCAACTGGATGACGGTCTCGAACATTTCCATCGGCGCGGGATCGGTGGATGTTTCCGCGCGCCCCGCTTTCCCGAAGACGCTTTGCACCTCGGGGAAGCTCTTGATGATGCGGTCCTGCGTCTGAAGCAGTTCCGCCGCCTTCGTCACAGAGAGGCCCGGCAGCGTCGTCGGCATGTAGAGCAGCGTGCCCTCGTTCAGCGCGGGCATGAACTCGGAGCCGAGCTTCGATGCCGGCCACCAGCTCGCGCCGAGGACGACGAGCGCGAGCAGCACCGTCAGCGTCTTCGCGCGCAGGACCAGCCGGATCAGGGGGCGATAAACGAAGATCAGCGCGCGGTTCACCGGGTTCTTCCGCTCGGCGATGATGCGTCCCTTCACGAACAGGATCATGAGCACCGGCACGAGCGTTATGGACAGCATCGCCGCCGCCGCCATGGCGAAGGTCTTCGTGAAGGCGAGCGGCCCGAACATCCGCCCTTCCTGCGATTCAAGCGTGAAAATCGGCAGGAACGACACTGTGATGACAAGGAGGCTGAAGAACAGCGCGGGGCCGACCTCCTTCGCCGCATCGATGAGGATGTCGAGGCGCGGTTTCCTCCCGCCGTCGCGTTCGAGGTGCTTGTGCGCGTTCTCGATCATCACGATGGCGCCGTCGATCATCGCGCCGATGGCGATGGCGATGCCGCCGAGACTCATGATGTTCGCGCCGAGGCCAAGCCCGCGCATGGCGGCGAAGGCGATCAGGATTCCGACCGGCAGCATCAAAATGGCGACGAGCGCGCTGCGGATGTGCAGCAGGAAGATCACGCAGACGATCGCGACCACGATGCTTTCCTCGACGAGCGTCGATTTCAGCGTGTCGATGGCGGCATGGATGAGGTTCGAACGGTCGTAGACGGGGATGATATCCGTTCCGGCGGGCAGAGCCGTGGCCAGTTCCTTGAGCCTCGCCTTCACGTTGTCGATCACGTCGAGCGCGTTCAGCCCGACGCGCTGGAGGATGGTGCCGCTCGCCACCTCGCCCTCGCCGTTAAGCTCGGTGATGCCGCGCCGCTCGTCGGGACCGATTTCGAGGCGTGCGACGTCGGCAAGCGTAACCGGCGTCCCGCCGTCCACCTTCACCACGATGCGGCGCAGGTCGTCCAGCCCGCGCAGATAGCCCCGCCCGCGCACGACATATTCGAACTCGGAAAGCTCAAGCGTGCGCCCGCCCACATCGGCGTTGCTGGCCTTGATGGCGGCGCGGATCGTGTCGAGGGAGATGCCGAGGTCGCGCAGTCGCTGCGGGTCGACCACCACATTATATTGCCGCACGAAGCCGCCAGCGCTCGCGACTTCGGCCACACCGCCCGCCTTGGCAAGGCCATAGCGCAGCGTGAAATCCTGAAGCGAGCGCGCCTCCGCGAGGTTCAGCGTCTTTGAATCGACGGCGTATTGATACACCCAGCCGACGCTCGTCGCGTCCGGCCCCAGCGTCGGAGCGACGCCCTGCGGCAGCCGCCCCTGCGCCGCGTTCAGATATTCGAGCACGCGGCTTCGCGCCCAGTAGATGTCGGTGCCGTCCTCGAAGATGACATAAACGAAGGACGCGCCGAAGAAGGAAAAGCCGCGCACGACCTTCGATTTCGGCACGGTGAGCATCGCTGTGGTGAGCGGATACGTCACCTGATCTTCCACCACCTGTGGAGCCTGCCCGGACCAGGGCGTGTAGACGATCACCTGGGTGTCGGAGAGGTCGGGGATGGCGTCGAGCGGCAAGTGACGCAGTGCGTAGATGCCGCCCGCGCCCGCGATGAGGGTTGAGACGAGCACAACGAGGATGTTGCGCGACGACCATTCGATGAGGCGTGCAATCATTGTCCGCCTCCCGCGTTCGCGGCGGCGAGGCCCTTCAGCGCAGCCTTGAGGTTGCTTTCCGCGTCGATGAGGAAATTCGCCGAAGTCACGACCTTCTCACCGTCACGGAGGCCCTTCTTTACCTCCACAAGGCCAATGCCTCGCTGGCCGGTCTCCACTTCGCGCGGCTCGAACCGTCCTTCGCCCTTCTCGACCAGCACGACGCGGCGCGCCCCGCTGTCGATGACCGCGGTTTCAGGCACTGCGATCACCGGCTTGCCCGCACCCGCGCCGATGACCACGTCGGCATACATGTTCGGTTTCAGGAGCGTGTCGGGGTTCTGAAGCTCGATGCGCACGCGAAGCGTCCGCGTCTCCTTGTTTAACACCGGATAGACCATCGCGATGGTGCCGCCATACGCCTTGCCCGGAAGCCCGCGCGGCGTCACCGTAACCGGCTGGCCCGCCGCGACGAGCCCGATGTCGCGCTCGGAAACGTCCGCCAGCACCCACACCACGGACAGATCCGCGATGCGAAACAGCACGTCGCCCGCCTTCGCCTGCTGACCTTCCACCACGTTGTGCTCGATCACATAGCCGTCGCGAGGCGCGGGCCACGTCACGGTGAGCGAGCCTTGCCGGGACTTTTCGATCTGGCGGACGATCTCATCGGGCACGCCGAGATTTTCGAGCCGCTGCCGCGCGCCGCGACCCGCCGGCAGGGCTGTGTCCTTGATGCCGAGGTCGGTGACATATTGCGCCGCCGCCGCCGACAGCGTCGCGCTGTAGACATGCATCAGCGGCTCGCCCTTCTTCACCTTCGCGCCTGTTGTGATATGCGCGAGGTCGTCCAGGAAAGCGTCGAAGCGCAAGGCTACGACCGTCTGCCGGTGCTCGTCCGCCGCGATGGTGCCCGGCGCGCGGATCTCCGTCGCGATGACGCGGCGCGTGGCAGCCTCGGTCTGCACGCCCGTACGCTGAAGCCTTCCGGGCGCGACCGTCACCGCGCCGTCGTCGTCCGCGTCGCCCTCGTAAACGGGGATGTAATCCATCCCCATGGAATCCTTCTTCGGCGTTTGCGAAATGTCGGGCAGGCCCATCGGATTCCGGTAATAGAGGATCTTGCCCGTGCCCTTGGGCTTCTTCGGCTCGGCGGCCTTGAAGGTCGGCTCGTCCTCCTCATACACGGGGAGGTAAGCGCGTCCGTCCTTCGTCTTCTTCGGCTCGGGCGAGAAGTCGTTCTTTCCGTCCGGGTCCTTGTAATAAAGCGCCGCGCGCCCGGCCGCATTCGCGGCCAGAAGCGTGAAGCCATGGTCCGCGCCCGCCTCATATCGATGGAGAGCGACGGAGGACGCGAGGGCCGCCAGCGCGGCGGCCCTCGCGAGAGCTTTAGCGCGCGCCATGGCCGCTATGCGTAGCCGAGGCATCGCCCGCCGTCACGACGACGGAGCCTGACACTGTCTCGCTTTCCCCGGGCACCTTCGCCTGAAGCTTCAGCGCCCAGCGGCCCGGCATGGTGAAATCGCCCTTGAAGCGATAAACGCCCTTTTCTGTCGACGGCTCGCTCGTCACGCGCTCGGCCATGTCGCCCATGCCGTCCGGCTCCATGTCGAGGCGGGCGCGGAAAATCACCGCGTTCTCGACAGGTTTTCCGGTGCGCTTGTCGAAGAGATGCACCGCGACTGGCTGGTCGTCGGCGACCTTTACCGTGGCTGTTGCGGCGTGGAACTCGTAGTCGGTTGCGCCTGCGAAAGCCGGGCAGGCGACCGTCAGCGCCGCGAGGCCGAGGCCGGCGGCAGCGAGAAATTTCGAAGTCATCGTTTCAAATCCTGTTCGTCGGATATGCGGCGCGCTGCCTGACGCTCCGAACTCGGCGTTCGGACGCGAACCGGCGCTAACGCGCACGCGGGAGCACTGCTATCGGATGGCGAACGGGATCAGAGTTGGGGAGGAGGGGGCGGCGGCTGGCGCACGCTTCCCGGCGGAAGCGCGACAAGCGCGATCTCGTGACGGACGACGATCAGCCGGGCGCCGGTGTCGGCCGGTTTCAGGATGGCAGCCGCGCTGAAGCATTTGATGCAGGAACAGGATTGGTGCGCGCATTTCCCCTTGCCGGAGCAATGTTCGCAATCCTTCTGCACGGTGTCCGGTGTGGATCGGGCCGACGGTTCATGACATCCGCCGGTCTTCCCGACCGATGCGCCCAGCGCTTGCCCGTGGTGGCTGGATGCGGAGGAACCGGTCTGGCCTGCGTGGCCCGCAACAGCGGAGGCGTGATGCGGAGCGCTCTGGGTGCCACTCGCGGCCATGACCTGCCCGCCCGGTGCGAAAACCAGGCAAAGCGTCACGATCAGGGCCAACAGTCTTCGCATAGGCGCGCTCCCTCCTGCGAACTATGGCGTCCTAAGCGGTGGCGTCAAGCCCCTTCCGGCTCCGGGGCAGCCACGCACACATCGGCGCGGGGAAGGATCATTTGCATTTCTTCGAGAGCATTGCGCTCGCAACGGCGATCTCCTCGCCCTTGAGGCGTGCGATCTGGCCCTTGACGTCGGCGGCTTGCGAGCCCGCTTTTCCGGCCGAGACGGCGGCGAGGTCTTCGGAGATGCGCGCCTTGTCGCCCGCAAGCCTCTCGCAACTGAATCCCTTATAGGGCGCGGGATTGACCTTCGCCGGTTCGATGGCAGCCACCTTTTCGGCGGAAACCGGCTCGGATGCGGCGCCAGGTGTGCCCGCGGTGAGCCGCGTGTCGCCGCCCGTGGCGCATGCGCCGAGCACCGACGAAATCATGATGACGCCGATTTTCCGCACCATCCCCTCCCCTCTTGTCCGGAGCAAGGCTCCCTGGTCCGACTTGTCCGCCGGTTGACCTCTCCTTACGGATGACCGGCCGCGCCATCAACGAGACTTAGGGCGAATCCGCCTCGCCCTGCGGCGACGGCCAGCATTCTCCGGCAAAAGGCCAGCCATGCCGCAACCGATGGCGGCTTTTACACATTTCGCTCAGGCGCTATATCGATGCCGACCGCAAAGGCGCGAATTCGCACCTTTGACTTTGCTTGAGAAGCGCCGTTCGGTCACACTATATGCTTCTATGTAACCCCTTTTGCGCAGCGACAGGAAGACTTGCCCCAGGCCGTACTTTTTGCGTGCAATTACAATGCGATCAGGTCGCCCATGGCGGCCGCGATCCTGCGTTTCCTCGCGGGAACCCGGATCTATGTGCGCTCGGCGGGCGTGCGCGAGGGTGAAATCGATCCCTTCGTGATCGTGGTCATGGACGAAATCGGCATCGACATCACCCACCACCAGCCGCGCATAATCGAGGATCTGGAGGACACGTCCTTCGACCTGATCGTGACGCTCGCGCCGGAAGCCCATCACAAGGCGCTCGAATTCACGCGCACCATGGCCGTGGATGTCGAGTATTGGCCGACGCTCGATCCCTCCGCCGGCACCGGCAACCGCGAGCAGATCCTCGAAGGCTACCGCGCCGTGCGAGACCAGCTTTTCGAGCGCATCAAGAAGCGCTTCGACATCTCCGGCATGCCGCAGGCTTGAGCGCTTTCCGGTTCACCCACGCATCCCCACATCTCCCGCATGCAAGCCTTCGCCGCCCTTCTCGACCGGCTCTATTACACGCACTCGATCAACGACAAGGCCGCCGTGCTGAAGGCATATCTCGCGCGGACGCCCGACCCGGATCGCGGCTTTGCCGTCGGCGTGATTGCGGGCACGGTCACGTTCGAGCTGTTCAAGCGTGCGCTCGTGCGCGATCTCGTGGCCGAGCGTGTCGATCCGGTGCTGTTCGACCTGTCGTACGAGTACGTGGGCGAGATGTCGGAGACGGTGGCGCATATCTGGCCGCGCAACCCGCATCGCACGATCCTCAACCGCCTGCCGCCGCTGCATGTGGCGATCCACGAATTTCGCGCGCGCGGCAAGCCCGCCATTCGCGAATATCTCGCGCTGCTGCTCGACAACATGACGCCGCCCGAGCGCTGGGCGCTCCTCAAACTCGGCACGAGCACGCTGCGCATCGGCATGTCGGCGCGCTCGGTAAAGCACGTGCTGGCGGAGTTCGGCGGCGTTGAAATCGGTGAGATCGAGGAGGTGTGGCACGCGCAGACACCGCCCTATCTCGATCTGTTCGCGTGGCTCGAAGGCCGCGCGCCGAAACCCCAGGCGAAAGATGCTGTGACGTTCCATCCCGTGATGCTCGCGCATGCCATCGAGGAAACCGAGCTGGCGGCGATCACGCCTGACGCCTTCATGGCCGAATGGAAATATGACGGCATCCGCGTGCAGATCGTCTCCACGCCCGTCGGCAAGGCGCTCTTCTCGCGCACGGGCGACGACATCTCAGGCGCGTTCCCGGACGTCCTGGCGCGCGTCCGCTTCCGCGGCGTGCTCGACGGCGAACTCATCGTTCGCGAGGGCGAGCGGATCGCGAGCTTCAACCACCTTCAGCAGCGGCTGAACCGCAAGTCGCCCGATCCGAAGCTCATCGCGGCCTGGCCGGGTCACGTCATTCTCTACGACGCGCTCGACATCGACGGCCGCGACCTCCGCGCGCTGCCGCTCACCGAACGAAAGGCGGAGATGGCGCGCTGGTTCGGGGCGGCGCGGCCCGACGGCATGGAACTCGCCGCGCCGCTGACATTCCGCAATCCGGGCGAACTGCAAGCCCTTCGCGCGGAGGCCGCCACGCTCGCCTCGCCGCATATCGAAGGGCTCATGCTGAAACGGCTCGACAGCACCTATGTCGCGGGGCGCCCAAAAGGACTGTGGTACAAGTGGAAGCGCGACCCGATGCTCGTCGACGCGGTGGTGATGTACGCGCAGCGAGGGACGGGCAGGCGCTCGTCCTTCTATTCAGACTACACGTTCGGCCTTTGGCAAGACGGCGCGCTCTCGCCCATCGGCAAGGCGTATTTCGGCTTCACCGACGAGGAACTGAAGGAACTCGACAAGTGGGTGAGGCATCACACGGTGGCGCGTTTCGGGCCGGTGCGCGAGGTGGAAAAGGCGCTCGTGTTCGAGGTGGCGTTCGACGCCGTGCATCGCTCGACGCGGCACAAGTCGGGCGTGGCGCTGCGCTTCCCGCGCATCAATCGCATCCGCTGGGACAAGCCGGCAGCCGAGGCCGACGAACTGAACGCGCTCCTGAAGTGGGTGGATTAGGTTGGCCTGCTTAAGTCGGACTCGTGAGTTGCGCAGGATGCGGTAGACCCGGAACGCGCGACGCGGATCAAGCTGCCTTCGGCAGTGTCAGAGCCGGAAACGGTCGCGGACGATGGACCAGACCTTATCCTCGACGCGCGTCGGCGTATCGGACGCGTCGACCACAGCGCACCTCTCCGGCTCCGCCTTGGCGATGGCGAGGAACTCGCTGCGCAGGCTGCGATGGAAGGCGAGGTTCATGTTTTCGAAACGGTCCGGGGGTGGGGCATCCGAAGACGAAGAAGAGCGGCGCGTTATCGCGTCGTCGGCCACCGCGCCGGGCGCGTTTTCGGCGCTTGCCGGCGCCCGTTCCTCGGTGGAAGCGACCGGAGAGATGCTGTCGCGCCGCCGCTCGGCCGCCCGCCTGAGGCCAAGTTCGGGCGGCAAGTCGAAGATCAATGTGAGATCGGGCCTCGTTTCGCCCACCACAGCCTTGTCGAGCGTCTCGATCACCGAAAGCGGCAAGCCGCCCGCCGCCCCCTGATAGGCGCGCGTCGAATCGCTGAAGCGGTCGCAGATGACCCATGTGCCGCGTGCGAGCGCAGGACGAATGCCGAGTTCGAGATGCGATTCCCGCGCGGCGTAAAACAAAACCGCCTCGCCGAGCGCGCCGTAGCGCTTCGCCTTGCCCGACAGCAGCACGTCCCGGATGGCTTCGGCGCGGGGCGTTCCGCCCGGCTCGCGCGTGAGGAGCACATTGATGCCCTTGCGGCGAAGACGTTCCGCGAGCACCTTCGCCTGCGTGGTCTTGCCGGCGCCCTCGCCGCCTTCCAGCGTTATGAAGCGGCCGCGCACGTCAGGACTTCGGCGTGACGGCGGGCACCGCCGTATTCACGGGCTGCGTGTGCGGCTTCTTCAGATATTTCGTCACGGCCTGCGAGACATAGGCGTTCACGCCGAGCAGCAGCGAATCGACGCCCTTGGCAATGATCCCGCCCGCTTCGAGATCGGCCGCCGCGTAGAGAGGCGCGCTGTTGGATGTGCCCGCTTCGGAGGTGATGCGCACCTCTCCGACCGGATCGCCTTCCTTCAGCGGCGGCTTGACCGGCCCCTGATAGGCGATCTGTGCGCGGATGCGCTGATCCTTTGCGTTTACCGGGAGAAGAACGACAACGTCTTCCTTCGCCTTGACCGGAAGCGTCCATTTCTGGCCGCCCCACACGCGCACATCGCCCACCACCTCGTCCTTGTCGAAGACCTTGTAGGGCTTGAAGTTCACGAAGCCCCAGTTGAGCATCTTCTGCGCTTCTTCGCGGCGATCGCGCTCGCTTTCGAGGCCGTTCATCACGAGCACCAGCCGGCGCCCGTCGCGCACTGCGGATGCCGCGATGCTGTAGCCTACGCCTTCGGTGAATCCCGGCTTGAGGCCGTCGGCGGCGATGGCGGTCGCCTGCAACGGATTATGGTTCTTGAAGTTGAAGGTTCGGTATTTGAATTCCTTCTGCCCGAAGAACGGATACCATTCCGGATAGGTCTTGATGACGTGGATCGAAAGCGCGGCCAGCTCGCGCGCGGTCATCTGGTTGCCGGGATGCGGCAGGCCGGTGGAGTTACCGAACGTGGATTTCTGCAGTCCGAGCGCGCGGGCTTCTTCCGTCATGAGCTTGGCGAAAGCGTCTTCCGTGCCCGAAATGCCTTCCGCCACCGCAATGCAGGCATCGTTTGCATTCTGCACCGCGATGCCCTGTATGAGGTCGCTGACCTTCGCCGTCTGATTGAGCGGGATGAACATCGACGTCGTCCGCGAGGGCGCGCCGCCGTTTCTCCATGCGTAGAGGCTCACCGGGAATTCGGTGTCCATGGTAATCTCGCCGGCCTTGAGCTTTTTGAAGATGACGGCAAGCGTCATGATCTTGCTCATGCTCGCGGGCGCAAACAGCCTGTCCGCGTTTTTCTCGAAGAGGGTCGCGCCCGAGTCGACGTCGATCAGCGTCGCTTCCGCCGCAGCCGTCTGATAGCCGCCCGAAGACTGGGCGAGCGCGGGCTGAAAAATCTGGATGAAAACAAAAAACAAGAGGGCAAGGCGCATGGGCGTCGGTCCCGGTGAGTCGGCAGGGAAATCATAACAAACCGACCGCCTGTTGGCTAAGGTTCAGGCCAATGTCCCTTTACATAGTCTCACCGGCCGCCATTAAAAGCCATGCCCGTGGAGAAGGCAGGCCGCGAGTTTGTCGACCAACCGCTGCCCGTGTCCTGAACCGAGGCCTCAAAGCCCCCTTTCTTGACGACCAGAGGCTTGTCAAAGGGTTCCACCGAAGGTGCGGAAGCCGTGGCCGATGCCATGTACGTTTCGGACGGAAGCGGAGGAGGTGTAGCAGCGGCCGCCTTCACCGGAGGCGCTGTTTTCGCCGGCGCGGCGGCTTTGGCAGCGGTCGCCTGACGCGTCGGAACGGTCGTCGTGACCACGGGAGCCCAGGCGGTCATCGTGGCCGAGACGGCCACGGGCGCTGAAGCCGACTGCGCGCGCACCGGCGCAGCGGGCGCGGTTGCTTGCTTGCGGGCCGGAACGGCGGTGGCGGCGGCGATCTGAACGCTTGACGATGCCGGAGCGCTTGCCACCTGCGGGCGCGCGGGCGTCTGCACGCTCGAAACCGAATGCGTGGCCCAGGGCTGTTTGGCAAGAATGGAGCGCTCGAAGTGATCGTCGCCGTTCAGCGGAGCGGGCGCGAAGTAGCGCACGCGCACTGCGGCGGTGCCGCGTCCATGGAAACCGAGAAGCTCCGCCGCCTTGCGCGACAGGTCGATGATGCGCCCATCGTGGTAGGGGCCTCGATCATTGATGCGCACGATCACGGTGCGATTGTTTTCGAGGTTCGTCACCTGCGCATAGGTCGGCATCGGCAACGTGGGATGCGCGGCGGTCAGCGCGCCCATGTCGTATATTTCACCGTTGGCCGTCTTGCGCCCGTGGAAGAAATCGCCATACCAGGACGCAAGCCCGACCTGATCGTAATTCACGTCGTTGACGGGGGTGTACCACTTGCCGTTGGCGAGATAGGGGCTGCCGAGCTTGTATTCGCCGCCGCCCTTCGGAACCGGATCCCCCACCTTGATCACACGCGGACTGAGCGTGTGGGTTTCGTCGACCGGACCCTTCTGGGTAGAACACGCACTAAGCGATGCTACAAGCGCTGTGACGATCATGACCCTGCTTAAGGATTTGTTGACAACGCCCCGCAACTCGAACCGAAGGCGGGGAGAAACAAGTCCAGTAGGCAGATTCGGGCGAATGCTGGGCGCGGTTTTCTTCTTGCACCAAACTCGCGCGTTTGCCGCCGCTTTTTGCGGCAGGGACGCCATCGGGCAACAGTCGCAGATGCAAACTCGGCTCATGGGACACGCAAAACCCGGACACAACTTAAGGCTGCGTTGAGGCTAACCGCGGGTGGTTAACAGACCGTTGCGCTCGCTGAGACTCTCGGTCATTGTCTGCGGCTGGCGGCGGGCCGACGCGACCACCGCGCTTCTTTTCAAGGACCGATGGCATTGCGCAAGGCGTCGCCCGCTTTCTGGGAAAGGCTCGCCCATGAGATCGAGGGCGACGCTTCAAGCGACCTTTTCACGCGAGGCCGCTACGCCACCGACGCATCGATGTATCAGAGCTTCCCGGCGGGAGTGGCTTGCCCGAAGACCGAGAGCGACGTGGCCATCGTCCTCGAAATGGCGCGTGAGGAAGGGCTTTCCGTCATTGCGCGCGGCGGCGGCACGTCGACTGCGGGGCAGGCGCTCGGCGAGGGTGTCGTCCTCGACCTTACGAAATACATGCGCGGCATCGGCGCGATCGACGCGGAGAACGCGCGGTGCGTGGTGGCACCCGGATGCACGCCGGCGGCGCTCGCGGCGGCGCTCGAACCGCACGGCCTTTTCTTCCCCGTAGAGATCGCCTCCGCGCAATCGGCGACGATCGGCGGCATGCTCGGTAACAATTCGAGCGGCCTGCGGGCGCTGCGCTACGGCTCGATGCGCGACCGCATCCTCTCGGCCATGGCGCTCATGGCCGACGGGCAGCGCGTGCATTTCCGCGCCATCGGCGAGGATGAAACGGCAAGATTCCCCGGCCGCGACCGGCTGCTCGATCTCCTGCAATTCGGCGAAGCGCACGAAAAGGATATCGCGCGCGAGTTTCCGTTGCGCGCGCCGGGAACGCCGGAGCCGCCCGCCTACGATCTGCGCGCGCTGTTGCCCTATTCCGAAGACCAGAACCTGGCGCGACTTCTTGCGGGCTCCGAGGGTACGCTTGCCGTCGCCACGAGCCTGGAACTGAAGCTGGCGCGGCTCCCTCGAACGCGCGCGCTCGGGGTCTGCCGCTTCGCCGATCTCGGCGGCGCGCTGCGCGTCATCCCGAAGATCGCGCTCCTGAACCCGACCACCATCGAACTCCTCGACCGCACGCTGATCGACATCGTCGCGTCGCGGCGCGACCCGCACGCCGCCCGCCTTCTGCAGGGCGACCCCGAGGCGCTGCTGATCGTGGAGTTCGACGAGGAAAACCCGGTCGACAACACGCGGCTCCTCAAGGGCCTCTCCGACACCGTGGCCGAGGCCGACAAGGGCCGCTTCCCGCTTGTGGAAATCATCGGCGAGAATAACCGTGCCGCGCTCTGGCGGCTCCGGCACAACGCGGTGACGCGGGCGTGGCGCATGAAGTCGGCGGCACAGCCCCTGTCTTTCATGGAGGACGGCGCAGTGCCGCTCCACCGCCTCGCCGTCTACGGAGCGGAGCTTGAGGCGCTGCTCGGCAGGCACGGCGTCCGCTCGGCGCTCTATGGCAGCGCGGGGCGCGGCTGCCTGATCGTGCGGCCCGTGCTGAACCTGCGCCATGCGAACGACCGGGAGCGCATGCGCGCGCTGTCCGACGAGATGGCGGCGCTGATCGTCCGCCATGGCGGCGTTTTGAGCGGCGGCCATGGCATTGGCATCGCCCGAAGCGAGGCGCTGGAGCGCGCTCTTGCTCCGGGTGCGCTGCGGCTGTTCACGGATCTGAAGACGCAACTCGATCCGGGCTTCGTTCTGAACCCCGGCAAGATCATACGCCCGCCGGATTTCGACGATGCGGCGCTGCTCCGCGCCCCGCGCGAGGGGAAGCCTGCCGATGTGGCGGTTGCCCTTTCATGGGACGCCGAAGCGACGCCCGCGCGCGCGCTGGAGCATGCGCGCCGCTGCGCCGGGCACGCGCTCTGCCGCACGGCTGAACAGCGCTTCGCCTGCCCGTCCTATGCGGTGACGCATGACGAGCGCGAGTCCCCGCGCGGCCGGGCGCAGACGGTGCGGCTCGCCCTTTCTGGCCAACTCGGAGACGAGGCGCTCGGCTCGCCCGCGATGCTCGAAACCATGTCGCTTTGCGTGTCGTGCAAGGCGTGCAACTCCGCTTGCCCATTCGGCATCGACATCCCGAAGATGAAGATCGAGGCACTCGCCGCCGCGCGCGCGGCGGGCCGCTTTTCCCGCGCGCAGGAGCTTTACGCGAACCTCGCGGAGTACACTGATCGAGCGGCCCGCTGGCGATGGTTTCTCGCCCTCCGCGATCTGCTGCCGGGGCTGGCCCGCTTCACCGAGAGGAAGCTCGGGCTAGCCGCCGACCGCCCATGGCCGCGCTGGGCCGGGCGGAGGTTCCGCGCGCCGATCGAGGCCGAGCCGGGGCCGCGCGGGCTTGTGGCGCTGTTCGCGGACACGTTCAACCGCTCGTTCGAGACGGCGAACCTTCGCGCGGCGCAGAGCGTGCTTGAAGCGGCGGGCTACGGCGTCGTTGCCTTCACCGACGGTGAAGACGGCGCGCTGTGCTGCGGGCGCTGCGCCTACGATGCGGGCGACATCGAAAAGGCGCGGGCGCAGGCGATGCGCCTCTCCCGCGCGGCGGCGGCCTATGCCGAGCGCGGCGTCCCCGTCGTCGGCCTCGAACCGAACTGCGTGCTGATGATGCGCGACGAATATGCGGCGCTCGGCGTTGCGGTGGCGGACCCGCCGCCCGTGCAGCTGTTCGAGGAATTCATCGCGCGGCGCATCGAAGACGGCTTCCCGCTCCCGCTGAAGGCCATCGAGGCGACCGTGGTGCTGCATTCGCATTGCCACGAACGCGCCCACGGCGTCGACGCGCATGCGGAAGCGGTGCTGCGCCTCATTCCCGACCTTGCCATAACGCCAGCGCCGCCCTCCTGCTGCGGGCTGAACGGCCTCATGGGCATGACGCCCGACACGCTGGACGCATCGCTTGCCATTGCCGAGCAGGCGCTGTTTCCCGCGATCCGCAAGGCGGGCCGTGACGCGCTCGTTTCCGCCACGGGCTATTCCTGCCGCAAGCAGATACAGGATGGGCTGGGCCGCCCCGCGCGCCATCCCGCCATGCTGCTCGACCTTGCGCTGAAAGGCAACGCGGAAATCGTGGGATAATGCGCGGCGCTACCGCGTCGTGCGGTAACTCGGACGCGACCGACGCTGCCAATGCCGATTGCCGAGCTTGCCTGCGCCGAATCGGACCCGAGTTGACGCAGCGATCTAAACGCCGCCTGCGCGCAACCGCGCCAGCACTTTCAGCCCGGCATAGCCGTCCGCCGGCTGCATGCCGACCTTCCGCTGGAAACTCTGAATGGCTTTCATGGTATCCTTGCCGACGCGGCCATCGGTGCCGTCCGTGTCGAAACCCGCCGCCGTCAGCCGCTTCTGCAGTTCCTGAACCTCCGCCAGCGTGGGCGCGCGCTCGCCGCCCGGGAACTGCTGCACGAACGGCCCTTCGCCCTTCAGCCGGTCGCCGAGGTGGGCAATCGCCAGCGCGTAGGTGTTCGCCGGATTGTACGACTTGATCGCATCGAAATTCCGCGTGAGGAGAAACGCCGGGCCGCGCGCCACCGGCTGCCAGAGCCGCGCTTGTTCCGTGGGCCTCGGGAAGGGCTTGCCGTCCGCCCGCGTCACGCCCCTGTCCTGCCATGCCGCGATGGATTTCCAGCCGCCCGCGCCTTCCGCCGGCACGCGGACCTCGTAACCCCAGCCCTCCCCGCGCCGGTATTTCCCGCGTTTGGCGATATATTGTGCAGTGCCCGCAAGCGCATCATCAGGCGAGCCGAAGGGCGAGATCTTGCCGTCGCCGTTGAAATCCACGCCCATGTTGAGCCAGACCTCGGGCATCCATTGCGTATGCCCCATCGCGCCTGCCCACGAGCCGATCATCTCTTCCGGCTTCGCCCAGCCGCGATCGACGATGACGAGCGCGTTCAGAAGCTCCTGCTCCCAGTAGCTGCGGCGGCGCGGTTCGCCCCAGGCGAGCGCGGCGAGCGCCGGGAATACGGGGCGCATATGCTTCGGGTTCGTGACGACATCGCCGAACGCGCTTTCCATGCCCCAGAGGCCGAGCATCACATAACGGTCCACGCCGTAGGTACGCTCGATCTTCTCCAGCAGCGGCGCATATTCGCGCGCGCGTTCCATGCCGATGCCGATGCGCCAGTCGGACACGCGGCGATTGAGGTACTGCCAGACTTCTTCCTTGAATTCGGGCTGCGCCTTGTCGAGCGCGTAGACGGAGGTGTCGGGCTTGAGCGATCCCATGACACGCGCATAGGTCGCACCCGAGATGCCGCGCGACCGCGCGCGGGCGCCGAACGCCTCTACCCATTGCGAGAACGGCATGCGCGCGGATTGTGCAAATGCCGAGGGGGCAACGGCGCCGATTCCACAAGCGCCGGAAACCAGAGTGGCGAGCGCGCCCTGAAGCACCGCTCTGCGTGAGAAATTCATGGTCATCGCGTCGAGGTTGCCGAAAACAACAGCGAAATTGTGGTCGTGCCTTTAATATCAAGGACATCAGGAATTTTGGTGAATGCCGTTCGGCGCTCCGCACCTCCGAGCGCAGACTGAGCCACACCCAAAAGTGGCAGGAATTAACCATCCCCAACCTTGGCCTAAAAATTGCCTTCGATGGAGAGCAGTGGTCTTTTCGTCGAAGCAAGGATTCGTTTACCTTTTTTTCCCGCTCAGGTGACCGGCCCTTCAGCTTGCAGCAATTGGAAGGTTGATAAGTAATGCGGAAAAAGGAACTCGCGCTGGGTGCGTTCCTCGTCGCGCTGGTCGTTACCGGCGGATTTCTCTCCATGCCGCTCGTTCAGCGCCAACCCGCTCAGGCGACGAGCCCCGAAATCTACAAGAAACTCGAACTGTTCGGAGACGTGCTGGAGCGCGTGCGCGCGGAATATGTCGAGAAGCCCGACGACGCGAAACTCATCGAAAACGCGATCAAGGGCCTCGTGAACGGGCTCGATCCGCATTCGGCCTACCTCACGCCCAAGGAATATCAGGACGAGCAGGCCGACACGCGCGGCGAGTTCGGTGGCCTCGGCATCGACGTGATGATGGAAGAAGGCGCCATCAAGGTCATCGCGCCGCTCGACAACATGCCAGCCGACCGTGCGGGCGTGCTCGCGGGTGATGCAATAACGGCGCTCGACGGCCAATCGGTGAAGGGACTGAGCATGGATGCGGCCGTGGACCGGATGCGCGGACCGGTCGGCTCGCCGGTGACGCTCACGATCCAGCGAAAGGGCGCCACCGCCCCGATCACCGTGAAAGTCGTCCGCGATATCATCAAGGTCAACCCCGTGGCGTACAGCGTCGAGGGCGACGCGGGCTGGATCAAGGTGAAATCGTTCGAGAATGAGCATACGACCGAGTATGTCCAGAAGGCGGTCGAAGACATCAAGAAGACGCTCGACGGCAAGGTCTCGGGCTATGTGCTCGACCTGCGCAACAATCCCGGCGGTCTCCTCGATCAGGCCATCGACCTGACCGACGCGTTCCTCGACAAGGGCACCATTGTCGTAACGCGCGGTCGCGGCGCCGATGACATCGAGCGCACGACCGCGAAGCAGGGGGACATTTCCGACGGCAAGCCGGTGATCGTGCTTCTCAACGGCGGTTCGGCGTCGGCTTCCGAAGTCGTGGCGGGCGCGCTTCAGGACCACAATCGCGCGACGCTGCTCGGCACGCGCTCATTCGGCAAGGGATCGGTGCAAACGCTCATCCCGCTTGCCAACAAGGGCGCGATCCGCGTCACCACCGCACGCTATTTCACGCCGTCGGGCCGCTCGATTCAGGCGACCGGCATCGAGCCGGACTATGTTGTGGAGCCCGAACTTCCGCCGGAGCTGAAGCTGCAACTCGCCAGCGTGCCCTTCGAGTCCGAGGCTCAGCTGCGCGGCCATCTCAAGAACGCCGCCGCGACGGAGGAAGGGGGTGGCAGCATCTCCTACGTGCCGAAAGAGAAGGAAAAGGACAACCAGCTTCAGGCCGCGCTGGCCCTCCTCCACGGTCAGTTGCCGCAAACGGGAAAGAAGGCGACAGAGTCGCTGGATCAGGCGCGGGCCACGACTCCGGCGTCGAGCCCGCTGTCGAACGGCCCGTCGGGTGGCTGACCGCCGCCGTGCGTAAAGCCCGCGCACGCGCGGGCCATCGGCTGATGCCATACGACAGGGCGAACAAAAGGCCGTCACGCCCGCGCAGGCGCGGACTATCGATTGTCACGAGCAGCACAGCCACCACTGTGACCGTCACTCCCGCGCACGGGGGGGCCATCGGCGAAATGCGGTAGCTCCCCGGCCGAGCGAAGCGGCGAGCCGGCCAACCGGTTTGCGGCCTCGAAACCGTCTTGCAAAGCGCCGGAAGCGCGGGCGCCCTCCAGCGTCGCGGCGCAAACCCGGAAACGGCACAACGCGTACGATCGATCGAACTTCTTCGCGTGCGATCCATCCGATTCGACGCAGGTCTGATCCAAATCCCATCGCCCATCAGGAACGCGCTTTTCGACCTCTTGGCCTGCGAGCGCGGAATTTTCGGCAGGTACAACGGATCGGCCTGCGTTAAGTCGGCATCGATTTGACGGCAGAGAAGCTGATCGACACCCGAAACTTCGGCGTCCTGCTGCTTCCGGTTGGGCACGAAGCTGTGTTCGGGGGATTGGAAATCGCGGGCGAAAATCGCCGAAACAAGCGGCGCGTCGAGCGCGGATCGCGGACCTCCGGTCAGCGTCGCGGATGCCTGCCCCGAGCGCCCGATTCAGGCTGACCGCTGATTACGCCAGAGGCACCGCCTTTGATGAGTATCAAAGGCCCCCGCTCGATCCTTTGATTATCGCGTCTTGACGGAATACCCCGTCAAACTTTTGCGGCGCACTCTCCGTGGCCCGGCTCGGCTTCAGGAACGCTTTTCACCGAGAAGGGCCTGCAATTCGGCCTGTTCTTCGGGTGTGAGCGGCTTCGCACCCGCCGTTTCGAGGGGTTTGCGGCGGACGAGACGCGCGGCAAGCAACAAGCCTCCCCCGATGAGCAGCACAGGCGCTGCCCATAACAACAGGGTGTTGAATGTGAAAGGCGGCTTCAGAAGCACGAAGTTGCCGTACCGCGCCACCACATAGTCGAGCACTTCCGTGTTCGTTCGCCCTTTTTCGAGCTGCTGGCGGACGATGATGCGCAGATCCTTGGCGAGCGGCGCGTCGGAATCGTCGATGGACTGGTTCTGGCAGACGAGGCAGCGAAGCCCGGCAGAAATGTCGCGCGCGCGCTGTTCGAGGGCCGGGTCTTTCAGTTGCTCCTGCGGATCGACGGCGAGCGCGGGCGTGACCGCGGCGGCGAACGTCAGGGCGAGCAGTGCAAGGAAGGAACGCATGTCTTACTCCGCTGGCAGGGCCGGGCCGATCTTGGGCGATTGCGAAAGCGGCGGCTTCCCCGCTCGCTGGCCAACGCCGATGCGCAGGCGCCGATCGAGCAGAGACAGGAACCCGCCGATGAACATGAGAACCGCGCCGCCCCAGATCCACCGCACGAACGGGTGATAATAGGCACGGATCGAATAGGCACCGCCCGGCGCCTCATTCCCGAGCACCACGTAGACATCCGCGAACGGACGCACCGCGATGCCCGCCGCCGTGGTGGATTGCGGAGGCGCATCGTATTTTTTCTTCGCCGAGGTGATGGTGCCTATCACGCGATCGCCGCTCTTCAGCTCGAAGTCGCCAGCCTGCGCCGTGTAGTTCGGCCCCGGCTCGTCATAGACCTTCTTGAAGGTGATGCTGTAGCTGCCGACATCGATGCTGTCGCCGGGCTTCATGACCGCGAGATGCTCGGCATTCCATGCGGTCGTGCCCGCGATGCCGATGACGCTGACAGCGAGGCCGACATGTCCGAGCGTCGCGCCCCATTGGCTGCGCCGCATGTTGGCGATGCGCCGCGCCGTCTCGCCGAAGGAAACCTGGGCAAAACGCGCGCGCCAGAGCACTTCCCACACCGCGCCCGCGAATACCCATGCGCCCAGCGTCAGCGCGAGGCCGGTCTTGAAGCCGGCTCCCGCCATGACGGACGCGATCCCGACGATAACAGCGGCGACCGCAGCCGGGATGAGCCGGCGCGCCGCTTCATCGAGATCGCCACGCTTCCACGCGGTGAAGATGCCGAACGGAAGGAGAAGGAGCAGCGGCAGGAAGATCCAGACGACCGTCGAATTGAAGAACGGAGCGCCGACCGAAATCTTGTCGCCGGTGGCGGCTTCCAGCGCGAGCGGATAGAGGGTGCCGACAAAGACGACGCCGCAGGACACCGTAAGGAACAGATTGTTCAGCACGAGGCTCGATTCGCGCGACACCACCGAAAAGGCCGTGCTGGCGGCAAGCGAATTCGAGCGCCAGGAGAAAAGGAGCAGGCCGCCCGCCGTGAACAGACTCACGATGACGAGAATGAAGACGCCGCGCGACGGGTCCGATGCGAAGGAGTGCACCGAAGTCAGCACGCCCGAACGCACGAGGAAGGTGCCGAGCAGGCTGAAGCTGAAGGTAAGGATCGCAAGCAGGATCGTCCACGCCTTCAGACTGTCGCGCTTCTCCATCACGATGGCGGAATGCAACAGCGCCGTGCCGGTCAGCCACGGCATGAGCGAAGCATTCTCCACCGGATCCCAGAACCACCAGCCGCCCCAGCCGAGCGTGTAATAGGCCCACCAGGAACCGATGGCGATGCCGATGGTGAGGAAAATCCATGCAGCGAGCGTCCACGGCCGCACCCAGCGCGCCCATGCGCTGTCGACGCGCCCGAGAAGCAGCGCCGCAATGGCGAAGGAAAAGGCCATCGAGAAGCCGACATAACCCGCATAGAGCAGCGGCGGATGGATCGCGAGCGCCGGATCCTGCAGGATCGGGTTAAGCCCCTGCCCTTCGAACAGCGCATTCGGGATGCGGACGAACGGGTTCGATGTCACGACGATGAACAGCGTGAATGTGAAGAGGATCAGCCCCTGAATGGAGAGCACCGCCGACCGCAGATCGAGCGGCAGGTTCTGGCCGAACAGCCAAACCGCCGCGCCGAACAGTGCGAGGATCAGCACCCACAGGAGCATCGAGCCTTCGTGGTTCCCCCACACGCCGGAAATCTTGTAGAGAAGCGGCTTTGCCGAATGGGAGTTTTCCCAGACGTTCGCCACCGAGAAATCGGAATTGATATGCGCCCAGAGCAGCGCCGCGAAGGAGCCCGCGATCAGCAGGAAAGCGATCGGAGCGGCGGCGTCGGCCATGGCCATGAGGCGCGTATCGCGCATGCGCAAACCGGCGAGCGGCGCGGCAAACTGCACAACGGCGACGAAGAGAGCGAGGATGAGGGCGAAGTGGCCCAGTTCAACGATCACGGTCTTCTTTCTCCCATGCGCCTCTGGCGTTTTCGGTCGCCGTTTCGCGTGATTGTCTGTCGTTGCCGAGGTCCGCACGCCTTTGCCAGGATCCGGTTGCGTTCCTCGGTTCGCCAAGGTTCATCGAAAGGTTTCAGCCTTCCGATTTGAAAGCTTCTCGTTCGCGAGCCGAAATCGCTTCGCTGAAAATGCTCCCGGTTCCAAGCGCGCCCGGTCAGGTGCCGGGCGTCGGCGCGGGTTGCTTCCCGCTCTTCTCCTGCCAATGGCCGTTCTTTTTCAGCGCGTCCGCAACCTCCGGCGGCATGTAATTCTCGTCGTGCTTTGCGAGCACGGTATCGGCAACGAACACGCCGTTCACAAGGCGTCCCTCCGCGACCACGCCCTGCCCCTCGCGGAACAGGTCGGGCAGGATGCCCTTGTAGCTCACGGGCAAGGAAGCCGCGTTGTCGGTGACAGAGAAAACATTCACCGCGTCGGCTTCGCGCTTGTAGCTGCCCGCTGCAACGAGGCCGCCGAGGCGGAAACGCGTGGCAGGATCGGGCGCGGCCTTGGCCACCTCGGCCGGGCTCATGAAGAAAGTGACCTGCGTCTGGAGCGCACTCAGCACGAGCGTCGAGGCCACGCCGATCAGCGCAAGGCCCATCACGATCAAAACCGCGCGGCGTTTCTTTCTCGTCATGTCCTCGGTTGCCCTCCCTGCCCGTTGGCGCCAAGTCCGGCTTCTTTTACGGCGGCTTCGATCTCTCGAAGAGCCTTCGCGTCGGATGCGAAAGCTTGCCGCGCGGTTTCGGCGGCGTCTTTAGCCTTGTCGTTTTCCTTCAGCACCGCGTAGGAGCGGATCAGCCTTATCCAGCCTTCGAGGTCGGACTTGTTCTCCTTGAGGCGCGCGGCAAGCCCGTCCACCATGCCGCGGATCATCTTGCCCTGCTCTTCGGGGCTTGCCTGGGCGACATCGTTCGATTGATCCGGCGCAGAAAGAGCTGCAAGGCGCTGGTTCACAAGCTGCCTGAGCCCGGGATGCAGTTCGCCGGCGAGCATCGCCTTGTAAATTTTCTCGGCCTCGCCTCTGCGGCCATCCTGCTCGGCGATAAGACCGGTCCAGAGGCGGACGCGAAGCGACGTCGGGCTGAGCTTGGCCGCCGATTCGAAGGCGAGCCGCGCGCGATCGTTGATGCTGCCATCGTTGGCGAAGGTCAGCGCCTCTCCAAGGCCGAGAAGCTTCTCCTCGTCCATGCCGCCATATTCAATGGCGCGAGAATAGGCATCGGCTGCCTTGTCGAACAAACCGTTACGGAAATAGACCGGCGCGATGCGTATCCATCCGGCTACGTCTTTCGGGTTCGCTCGCAGTTCGCGCTCAGCCTTCGCGATATAGACGTCGACGGTCTGCCTCTCGGGCGGCACGTTCAGACGGGCTTCGAGCGGCATATCCCGCAAGCCGGGCTGTCCATAGACGACATAGGTCGCGATGGTGCCGAGCGCGAGCAGCGCAGCCGTGGCGGCAGCGGCCACCGCGCTGTTTCCGCCGAACCCCACGCCCACGCCTTGCGATGAAGCGTTGCCCTGCCGGCTGGCGCGCAGCAGGCGCCGCGAAAGTTCAAGCCTCGTCTGGCGGGTTTCCTCCTGCCCGACGGTGCCGCGTTCGGCCTCGCGGTCGAGTTCGGCGAGCTGCGCCTTGTAGACTTCCACCTCTGACGCGCCCGCATGGGCATCGGCGGGCGCGCGCCTGAGCGAACGCGTCACCGCCAGAATTACGCCGGCCGTCAATAAAGCAAAGATTATCCAGATCATCGCGCGCGACAGTACTCCGACAGCTTCGGGTGTCAAGGCTGTGAAAGACCAGTTAATGGGGACGAGATCAAGCTGTTCAAGCCGCCTCGCTCATTGGCGGAAGCCGGTCGCGGCGATTTTCGCCGGGAGGCCCCGAAGGCCGTCAAGCGGCGAAAGACGAACCAAGCCAAGCAGGCGCGGCCTCCGCGCCCCGACGCCGAAAGGACGCGCCGCCGGAGCGACGCGCCTTCGGGCGCGGCAATCGGTCCCGTCGAGCCATCGAAAAACCGCGCCGCCCCGCGCTAGCCCTTCTTGGAAAAGATCTTGCAGTAGCCGTTCGGGCTGATGGTGCCTTCGACGACGCGGCAGCTTGACGGAGCCTGGAAGTGCTGACACAGGGCGCAGTGCTTGCCGCTATTCGGAGAACCCTGATAACCGACGGCCGACTGCGCCGCCTTCTTCGCCACCTGCGCCTCCGCGCTGCCGGCCACGAGGCCGGCTGCACCGAGCGCGCCGAGCGCATAGGCACCGAATTTCAAAACCTCGCGGCGCGTGTTTCCGGCCTTGTTGCTGGTATCGTCCATGGGAGCGTTCCTCTTTCCTTTTGTTGGTTTTCGTTGCGCCGTTTTCCGGTTCTTCGCTATTGGCAGCCGCCGCGGAAAGTCCCTTGGCTGCGATAATCGTTACATGCTTCCGCGTCGCATCCCGCCTGAAGCGGCGAAATAATACCCCGCCAAAAGACTAGGATTTACCCGTCAGCACTTGCAGCAGGTGTATCTTTTGATCATAACTTCAGTAGAACTGGCGCCAATCCGACAATTCTACCGAGATAGACTTTATAGTGTGCTTAAGCTCGGCGTCAAGCCGAACGAGAATAATTCCAAGGTAGTAATTGTCGAATTTTTCGCGGAAAGATCGAAATCGAATAAAATGCGGTCAACGGGCGATGCCACTGAAATGCCGGGCATCGCCTCGTGCCCCAGTCGCCGCAAATCCGTTCCCGTGCGCCGGGCCGCTGTGGGGACGTCATGACCCGGCGCACGAAAGATGAAGTCAGGTTACGCCCCGCCGTATATTTCGGGCGGGGCGCGGCATTTACCATTTGAAGTTCAGCGACGTGGCGACGACGTGAACATCGTAGTTCGGATTGTAAGCGGCCATGGAGATATCGCGGCCCTGAGCCGAAGGATCAACCAGGTACATGTATGGCGTCACAAGATCGTTCTGCCAGTTGTCCACACGGGAGTGATCCCAACTGTACTTCAGTTTCCAGTATACATCACCATCGAAGCCCGTTTTCGTAACAAGTTCCGAGTCGAACTTGTACTTCAATACCGCATCGACACGCTGAAGGTTCGTGTTAACGGTTGGATAGGGCATACAACCGGCGAGGTAAGTAGCCGAGCCCGGTGTCGCGCAAGCGCTGTTGCCCGAGAGGTCGGTGGCCGTCCAGTTCTCCTTGCCAAAGGCGATCGAATAGCTCGCGCTGAAGTCAAACTGATCATTCAGGGCGATGTTCGCGCCGACGATGAAGGTGTCCACGTCCTCCTTCATGTTGCTCGCCCAGCGGGTATTCACAGCCGCGATGGCGCCTGTTGCGGTATTCTGCAGCGTGTTGCTGCCGACGAGATCCCTGTCGGAATTTTCATGAACATAGGCAAACACGATGCTTGTGCCCGGCTTGAACGAGTAAGCCGCCTCAATACCTCCGTTCCAGCTGTAATCCTTCAACAATCCCATCTCGTAAGTCGTCGAGGTGGTTGTCGTGTTGTTGAAAGTTACGCTGCGGGAATACGCCTTGTTCGGGTCCGTCAGATAGTCGTCATTCCGAATTCCGAAGCTTGGCGTCAACGAGAGGTTCGACAGGTACGGGATATTGTCGAACGAGAACAGCACATTGCCCTTGTTTCTGTCGCGGTTTGCGAGGTCGAACTTGCGCTCGCCCCAGTTGTTCGATGTGCCACCCGTGCCGTCCGGGTAGATCGTCGCATACCAAGCTTGTGGATCGTAACGATCGTAGCGCCTTTCCGAGTACTGGTAGCTTGCCCGCAACTGGCCGATGTCGTTCCAGCGTGCATCTGCGTAGACCTTGCCGATCAACTCGTCGGTGCGAAGCGCCTCGCGGTTGTCGCGCTCGATCCTCTCCCAGCCCGCTGAGCCGCCGACCGAGGCGTTCTTGAGAACATGGTAAGTCAAATCCCCGGACGCGTTCTGCTTGGTATAGGAATAGCCGAAGTTTCTTCTATCCACACTCAGGGCCGTATCTTCCGAAACCCATCTCCAGAAGGTCTCGGGAGTCTGGTTATCGTTGTCGTAGTATCGATAACGAAGCGTCGACTTGAGATCGTCGGTTATGCGCGTGTTGAGTACATTATTGACGAGCAGCGCATTGACCTCGCCATTGAGGCTGGTGGCGGTGTTGTACGTACGCCCGGTCGTGGCGTCATAGTAGGGCGAGTTGTACGTGTTTAACGTCGTGCTCCCGGTCGCGATCGTCATCGGCATGAACGGCTCGTCCTGCCGCATCGTCGTGTACTGGACGGTGTTCATGAAACGCGAACTGAACGGCAGATCGATACCGGAGGTGATATTGCCGGAATACGCCTGATTGCTTGGCATGAGGCTGACGCGTGCGCATGGCGAAGAGCTCAACGCCGTATTGTACGTACTGGCGCAGCCTGCCGAGGTTCCACCGTCCGGCAGCGTATAGAACGGATTCTGCACAGTGTAATAGCTGTATTCGTTATCGTACGTGGAAATACCACCCGTGATCTTGACGTTGTAATGGCCGTAAGCCCAGTCGCCGGAGCGCTCGCCGGACACCTTCGCATTCTGGGTGGTGTCATCGACCGGCCGCGGCACCTGCACCATCTGTGTACCGGCGACGCCGCCCCAGTTTACGCCGGCGACCTGCGTGCCCTCCCGCTTTTCGTGGAAATATTGGACACGCGCTTCCCAGTTGGGGGTTGGCGTCCAGCGCTGATCCGCTTCAAAGCGATCACGGTCGATGCCGATCTTGATCGTCTTCAGATTTGCCGCCAACGTGCTGTTGATCAGATTTTTGGCCGCGATGCCGTTGGCACTGAGCGGATTGATAAAATCGGTCTGCGCGTACTTCTTCGCCAAGTCGCCGAGATTGACATTCGTCGTCAGATAGTTGGTGCCGACGCCGTTCCAGATGCTCTGCGCGGTCGTGCTGTAGACATGCGGGATCTGGTCCCACGTCACGGTGCCGGTCAGCACACCGGTGATTCCCCAGTCGAAGATGTAGCGCTGGTTGTTGTTGCCCACATCGGTCGCGCGAAGCTCGGCCACGTACGCGCCGTCCTTGGTCTGGGCGCCGGCGGTCAGCCTCTCGAGATAGGCGCCTTCAGGAACGTTGCCATATTCTTCGTACTTCGCGATGCTTCCCTTGTCCGGGCGCTGAACGCTCGGTGTGACCCAGGCCCTGCCGATGTCGCGCGGCTTCTCAATGAAGTACCGCCCGCCGAACTCGATGTCGCCCCAGGTGTCGAGTTCGATCTTCTCTTCGGCTGCGGGCGCGGGAGCCGGGGCCGGCTTGTCGCCCGCTCGCGCCGACTGCACGGCGAACGATGCCACCGCAATCGAAAGAATACTCGTCAGCACTACCCTGCCATGAAACTCCATGATCCCCTCCCGCGCCGCCCAAGGCGCCTCTCCTGATTCGTCTCCGCCCATTCCTGACCGGTCCGCCCGAGACCGGTCAGGTTATTGTTTTTGCTTGGTTTATATTGCTACCGGTGCCATCTAGATCCCGACGGCGCGTTCGAGCCGTGGATATTGCTGTGGCAGTTCTGGCAGGCCAGACTGGTTGTCCGGCGCATGTTGTTCGCCACCGAGGGATCGGCCAGACCTGCAGTCGCATGCGGGACTGTATGGCACCGCTGGCAGAGCCGCTGGCGAGCCACCACGAGCAGGCTGTTGTGCATGGAGCCGTGCGGCTCGTGGCAGTTCATGCAGTTCTCGCGAACCGGCGCATGCTCGAAGAGGAACGGACCGCGCTTGTCGGCGTGGCACTGGTAGCAGGTGTCGTTGATGGTCGCTTCCTTCAGCATCGCCGTTTCCGAAGCGCTGCCGTGCGGGTTATGACAGCTGGAGCAGCTGATCTTGCCCTCGATCATCGGCATGTGGGCACTGCGGAGGCTCTGCGCGCGGCGATCCTTGTGGCACTGGAAGCAGGTGTCCTGCACCGTGCCCTTCGCGAGCTGGAAGCGCGGGGAAGTCTTGCGCATGACGGTGTGGCAGTCCGTGCAGGCGACGTCGCGCGTCTCGTGTGTGCTGCCCTTCCAGTAGGTGCGGTCGTTCTTCTCGTGGCACTGCAGGCAGACAGCGTTCGTGTCGGCGACGGACGTGCGCGGATCGGACTTGCGGAACGAGCGGATGCCCCCGCCGAGACGACCGCCACCCCCGTTCACGTGCGCCGATGCGGGGCCGTGGCAGGTTTCGCAGTCCATCTTGCCTTTGGGCGTGTCCTTGCCGGCCTCGAAATTGCGGCCCATGACCGTGAACTTGAATTCGTCGAACAGATAGGCGTGGCAGACCTTGCACGGCTCCGAGCCGACGTAATACCGGCCTTCCGGATCGTCGGGCGCGGCACGGACGACCTTCGCCTTCGCATCGGCGGCGGGAGCGGCCTCGGCGGCCTGCGCCTTGCCTGCGGGAGCCTTGGCCGCGTCCGGCTTGGCTGTGTCGGGTTTGGCGGACGGGACGGATTCCGCGACCATGATCAGATGTTCGGTTTCGGCGTCGACCCCGCCGCCGGAGCTGCCTGAGCTACCGACCAGACCGGCTTCCGGCGTGAAGAGCGCATGATTGAGGAGCGCTTTCGCGGGGCTCGCCTTCGACAGGGAAAGACCCGAGTGCGGATTTGTGCCAATGCCCCCGTGCGCGCTTTTTTTTGCTCCGTGCGCGCTCTTGGCGCCATGCGCATCGGCCGGGGCCATGCCCGAAACGTCGGGATGCCCTGCCGGAAGCGGCTTGTCGCCCGCCTGAGACTGCATCGCATAAACGAAAACGTCGGAACCGATCGCGGCGCTTTGTCCTGCCACCGCCTGCCCGCCCGCGATAGCGACCAGAAGGCCAAGTGCCGGCAGGGTCCAAATCGCTCGCTTTCGAAGGCGCAAACGCCCCCGCTCCGGCTCTCCACACGAAGAGCCGGTCAAATTAGAGAAAAACATGCGCCCCCTCCTTGCCCGTTTTCTGCGCGCTCGGACCCGACTGAGAAGCGGTCCTTTATCGCCCGTATATTGCGCGCTATGGTCAGATTATTACGAAGCAGCAATCATATGCGCAAGATCGCATTCCATCGTTCTTTGGATGTGGAACGATTATAAGGAAATCGGATAAGCCCTGTTGCAGTAACGCAACAAAATTACAAAGGATGACAAGGAACGAGAGCAATAAGCTCAACCTTTGATTTGCATCACTTATTTAAATGCAATCCTTCGTTGCATAAATG
This sequence comes from Rhodomicrobium lacus, assembly GCF_003992725.1. NCBI lineage: Bacteria > Pseudomonadati > Pseudomonadota > Alphaproteobacteria > Hyphomicrobiales > Hyphomicrobiaceae > Rhodomicrobium > Rhodomicrobium lacus. Next base: position 482,534 of record NZ_RZNF01000012.1, read on the forward strand.
ATCTTCTCCTGCGTGAGAGCGGGAAGAAAAAAGAGGACGCAAAATCTGGCAATGCCGAATCATTCTGGGCGCGGCGCAACAGTCGGGAGACGAGCGCAAGAGGATGAACCGCAGGGACCACTCGCTCCGACGCAGCGGCGGCGCATGCGGCACCATCAAGCCCCAGCCGAACCGCATCCGGCCTCGGACGTATAATTCGCAAGCCGGGTGGAGGTTGATCCGACATGGGCGGGGCGGAAAGCAAACGGCGCAGCAAATACGGGACTCTACAGCATCTTCCGTAAATCGAGCGCGGCGCCACGCTGTAGACTCATGCAGACGTTCGACTTGTCTCAGCCAGATTGCACCGATGAAGCGAGGCTGACCTCAGTGCTTGGAGAACAGATCCCGCAGCTTGCAAAGTGTCGTCGTGATGTCGAAGCGCTGATCCGGCAGCGCCTCGCCTGCAAGGATTCGGTTCAGCGCCGCCGTGGGATCGGTTTCGCCGGTCAGCAATACATCGGCGCCGCGCTTTTTCATGCGCCGCACGAAACCGTCGCCCGCGCTGCCTGCCACAACCACCTCGATGCCATCCAAGGGGTGCGGCGCGTCATCCTCGAAATAGTGCAGGATTTGAGCATTGGTGAGCTGGATATGCCGTGGCGTGGGCAAAGGGTCGCCCGCCTTCACCTCGGAAAGATCGTAAAGCAACCAGAATCGCGATTGCCCCGCATGTCCGGCGACACTTTGCCAGTCTTTCGTTGCGATTGCGATTTTCATGCTGCGCCCTCGTCTCGTGAAAAAATCTCCGGGCATTTTATACCGCATTATCGGACGGTCGCCCCCAATTTTGCAAAATCCGGCGCTTTCGGGTCTTCTTCAGCGCCGGAAAAAGGCATCTGCGTAAGCGAATGGCCGGGCGGCATTCCGACTGCGCCGCAAAAGGCGTCTTTGTCGACCCGACGCGCAACAAAGACTTGCGAAGCGGCAAAAACTGCTCCATTGTCCGGCCCTGATCAGCGGGCGGCGCGCCGCCCGCTGCTGGGGAATAGTTTAATGGTAGAACAGCGGACTCTGACTCCGCTAGTCTTGGTTCGAATCCAGGTTCCCCAGCCAATCTAAATTGGTCGCAGAAGTTCACACACATCAAAGACTTGTAGCAGGCCCACACAAGGTCTGCGTACCCATGTGTGTCCCAGTCTTCGTACCCATTCTTGCAGTCTGAGAGTTCGGCTGCCAACCCCGGTACTACCCAGAGAAGGCCATCAAGGCCGTTGAAGACGCCTTGGGAGAGCGCCGCCGCTCCATGCTGCTTGCCATGGAGACCGGCCGGCGACCTCACGTGAGCGAAGCTTTCGTCGCAAAACGCATCGAACAACGAATCGGACTCAACGCCGGTTCGGACATGGCCTTCAGCACCGCATTGTCGCTCGGCTCGGACAGCCTCGCGGCCAACGCAGGCGGCGCCATCGAGGTGGCCGCACCGCTCGACTGGCCGACCGGCTCGGTCGCGTTGAAATCGGGGAAAGATAACGCCATCGACGCGGCCCAAACCGTTCGAGCGGCTCACTCACGCTCGACGCGGCAACGATGCGCCGTCGTTACGCCACGCCATTCCCGGCAGCACATTCGTCCACGGTCCAGCGCGTGATGTCCTCTTCCTCGGCGATCAGCGCAAGCCCGTTGGCAATCGAAACGAACTCGTCGCCGGTATCGACCTTCTCGGCACCGAAACGCTGAGTGAACAGCCGTCGCACCGCGGGGACGAAGGACGTGCCGCCGGTGAGAAACACCCGGTCGATGGCACCTGCGGCAAGTCCGGCCTTCGCAAGCGCGTCGTCGATGCTGGCGGAGAGATGGGCGAGGTCTCTCGCGATCCAGCGCTCGAAGTCGGCGCGCGCGATTTCAGCATCAAGCTCCACGCCAGACGCCGAAAATGTCAGCCTGGCGCTTGCGTCGCGAGACAGCCGCGTCTTGGCCTCGGACACCGCCTTGTAAAGCGAATAGGCGACGTTGCCCTCGATGAGCGCGATGAAGCGCTCGATTTTCTCCGGCTCGACGCTCGCCGCAGCCAGTCTTTTCAGCTCAGCGACCGCGCCGGACGAGCGCATGAGGCAGAGATCGCTCCAGCGCGCGAAGCTGTGGTAGTAGCTTTGCGGCATGTCGAGCAGTTTTTCGAAGCTCCTGTATTTCGACCCCTTGCCGAGTACCGGCGCGACGACATGATCGATGATGCGGAAATCGAACGTGTCGCCTGCCACGCCGACGCCGGAGAATGCGAGAGGCCGGGCATGCATGCCGCTCGGCGTCGGCTCGAACGAGACGATGGAAAAGTCGCTCGTGCCGCCGCCGAAATCGCCGACCAGCACGGTCGATGCCCGCGTCTGCCTGTGGGCATAGTAGTAGGCGGCTGCGATCGGCTCCATGACATGATAGATCTCCTCGAAGCCGAAGCGCTTGAACGCCGCCTCGTAGCGCTGCTGGGCGAGCGCGGCATCCGGCTTGGGTCCGGCGAATTTCACCGGCCTTCCAAGCACGAGCCGGCGCGGCAGGGTCGCGGAATCGCCGGAGCGCCTGTTCACCTGTTCGAAGAACGCAGCCAGAATATCCTCGAAGAGATAGCGCTTTCCATACACCTGCGTGTTCTGGAAACTCCGGTTGGCGGCGTAGGTCTTGAAGGACTGGAAAAAGCGCGTGTCCGTCGGGTAGGCGATGAAGGCTTCGATAGCCCACGGGCCCGCTTCGCAATGCGTTTCGGGCAGCCATTCGCCTTCTTCCCGCCAGAAGGCAAGCACGGATCGAAAAGACGAAAACTCGGCATCGGCGTGCGGAAACCTGACCGGCTGCACGCTTCCATCCGCCGTCTTCATGGCAAGCACCGTATTGGTGGTGCCGAAATCGATACCGATCGAAGAATTCATGATCGCGCTCTCGAACTGGCGTTGGCGCCGCTTCTGGGAGCGCGCGACACTACAGGCTTCTACGTTCGAGGCAACCCCGGGTTTCTACCAGATGCACGGCTGCATCCGCCGTGGTGATCGACGAGTTCCACGAGGGGGCGAAGCACTCCCCGTGAGCGCATCTAGATGCCCGGAACAAATCGCCGCCGAACGGCGCTGCGCATTCAAAGCAGCTTCTACTTCAGCCGGTAGCCGACGCCGGTCTCGGTGATGATGTGCTCGGGACTTTCGGAATGCGCTTCGATCTTCGCGCGAAGCTGGCGCACATAGATGCGCAGATACTGCACGTCGGCGTTTGCGCCCCAAAGCTCGGCCATGATGAATTTGTGCGTCAAGACTTTCCCGGCATGAAGCGCAAGCAGGCGGAGAATGTCGTATTCCTTGGGGGAAAGCTTTACGTCGCTGCCGGAAAGCGTCACGCGGCGATGGACGAGGTCGATGCGCAGGTTGCCGCTTTCAAAAACCGGCTCGCCGCCTTCAGCCTGAACGCGATGGCGCAGCGAGGTGCGAAGCCGCGCGATCAGCTCGGCCACGCCGAAAGGCTTGGTGACGTAGTCGTCGGCACCGAGATCCAGCGCTTCGACCTTGGTCGCTTCCTCGCCACGGCTTGAAAGCACCACGATCGGCGTCTTGTCGCCGGAGCTTCGCAGCGTTCCGATGATCGCAAGCCCGTCCATGTCGGGCAGTCCGAGGTCGAGAAGGATGACTTCGGGCCGCTCGCGCGCGAGTGTCTCCAACGCAGCCTTGCCGTTCGTCGCCTCGATGATGGCAAATCCGTTCGCACCAAGACTTGTGCGCAGCAGCCTCCTGATTTGCGGCTCGTCCTCCACAACGAGAACGAGAGTGCGGTCTGCAACTGTCATGTGTCGCCCCGCTCGCGAGGTGGTCGGACGGTAGAGGATGCCGGAAAGGAAATCGCGAGGATCGCCCCCGTCCGGTCGGACCGGTTCGCGGCCGAAATGGCGCCGCCCATCGCTTCCACGAAGCCGCGACAGATCGCGAGACCGAGGCCGGTGCCAGCGCGCTGACGGTCGCCGTGATCCGCGCGGTGGAATTTCTCGAAGACCGCCGACAGCTTGTCCTCGGGAATAGCGGGGCCCTCATCGATCACGCAGATGCGGACCGAGGAACCTTCTTTCCGCGCTCTCAGCGTGATGGTTGATCCGGCGGGCGCATATTTCCCTGCATTGTCGAGAAGGTTGACGAACACCTGCTCCATGAGGACAGGGTCGAGGTTCAGCAGCGGCAAATCCGGCTCGATATCGAACTCGACAGAGCTGTGCTTGAGCAGCGCGGCAACCCGGCGAACGGCGGCACCGAGAACTTCGGCTACGTCCACCGGCTCAAGCCTGAGCTGGATTGCGCCCGATTCGAGCCTCATCATGTCGAGCAGATTGGCTACGAACCGCGACATGCGTTGCGCCTCCTCCTCGATGGTAAGGACGAGATCGGATTTCGCCTGCGCGTCGAACAGGTCGCCATATTCCCGAAGAGAGTTCGCCGCCCCGAGGATGGATGCGAGCGGCGTCCGGAGATCGTGCGAAAGCGATGTCAGGAGCGCGCCCCGCAGCCGCTCTGCCTCGGCAGCGACACGCGCGTCGTCCATCTCCTTGGCGAGTTTCACACGTTCGATGGCGACAGCCGTTTGATCCATCAGCGCGTCGAGCAGCCGCCGCTCGTCCGGCGTGAGGATGATGTCGGATCGCAAGCCGGGTCCAAGCCCCACGACGCCGATGATTCCGCGCCCGGTTCTCAGCGGCAGGAACAAGCGCCGCGCGCCCGGCAGGGTGTCCGCCCCTCTGCCCGCCGCAAGGCCGTTATCGATAGACCATTTGGCCGCGCCGACATCCGAGTCCTCGATCGTGTCGCCGGGAGGAAAGGCGGCTGCGGCGCTCATCTGTCCATCTTGATCGGGCAACAGGATCACCACATCCGCTTTCAGCGACGTCGCGATCTGCGAGACGGCCGCCCACAGAAGATCGTCGAGAGTGACATTGCTCGCGAGGTTTTTCGAGAAGGCGTAGAGCGCGCTTGTGATTGCGGCCCTGTTTCGCGCCAGTTCCGCCTGCCGCTTCACGCGTGCGGTCAGATTGCTGACGGCAAGCGCGGTGCAGAGAAAGAAGACGAGCGCGGAGACGTTGATCGGGTCCGCGATCGTGAACGTGTAGAGCGGCGGAAGGAAAAAGAAATTGTAGGCAAGCATGGCGGCAAAGGCGGCAAACAGCGAAGCCCCCAGCCCGAAATAATAGGCGATGCCGAGAACGCCCATAAGGAACAGGAGCGGGATCGTTTCGCCGCCCATGAAGGACTGCGCGAGGCGCGCCACGAGGACAACACCGGCGGTGGCGACAATCGCGGCAATGTAGCCGAGCGGATTGGCATGGTGCGACGCGGCGGCGGTCCGCACCGTCTTGCGCGGGATCGTCTCCTTGTTCAGCGCATCGCCCGCAATGACATGCACGCTGATGTTGGCGGAACGGCGAACAAGCTCGTGAACCACCGATCCATGCAGCAGTTCGAACCAGCGCGAGCGCTCCGATTTTCCGATGACGATCTGCGTGACGTTGTTGGACCGTGCGAAGTCCATTACATCGTCCGCCACGCGTCCGCGCCCCGGCAGCGTGGCCGCGACGCCCCCGAGCCGCTCCGCCAGCCGAAGCGTATCCGCGATGCGGTCGCGCTCGGCGACGGAGAGTTCCTGGCTGCGCAGCGTCTCGATGTAGAGCGCCGTCCAGGGTGCGCGCAAGCGGTCTGCGAGCCGCTTCGTATACCGCACGATCCCCGCCGAGCGCGGATCTTCGCTGATGCAGACGAGAACGCGGTCGCCGGCGGCCCAGGGCCCTTCGATGGCGTGCGCCTTCATGTGTGTAAGCAGTTGCTCGTCCACCCTCTGCGCGGTTCGCCTGAGAGCCAGTTCGCGGAGCGCCGTCAGATTGCCCGGCGAAAAATAGTGCTGAAGCGCGCGCTTCGCCTGCTCCGGCACATAGACCTTGCCCTCGCGAAGCCGCTGGATCAGTTCGTCCGGCGCGAGGTCGATCACCTCGATGTCGTCGGCCTTGTCGAGCACGAAATCGGGTACCGTTTCCTGCACGCGGATGCGCGTGATCTGCGCGACGACATCGTTCAGGCTGTCGACATGCTGGATGTTCAGCGTGGTGTAGACGTCGATCCCGGCCGCCAGCAGTTCTTCCACGTCGAGGTAGCGCTTGGGATGGCGGCTGCCGGGCGCGTTCGTGTGCGCAAGCTCGTCGACGAGCGCCACCTGCGGACGCCGCGCCAGAATGGCGTCGAGGTCCATTTCCTCGATGATGCGGCCCTTATAGCTTGCGGCCCTGCGAGGGACGATCTCGTAACCGGCGAGAAGCGCCGCCGTCTCCGGGCGGCCATGCGTTTCGACAACGCCGACCACGACATCCGCTCCCTCGGAGCGCTTCGCGCGCGCCGACAGCAGCATTTCGTAGGTCTTGCCGACGCCGGGAGCCGCGCCGAGGAAGATCTTCAACCGCCCGCGCTTTTCATCGCGGGCCAGTTCCAAGAGGGCGTCCGGCGACGGACGGTTCGTTTCCCTGGCGTCGGCCATCGGCTTTGCGCTCACCGGCTCTGAATGGAAGCCTGCTGGGAGTCCTTTTGCTCATCGTCCAAGGCGAGATTGAGCAGAAGGACATTAACGCGCCGCTCGCCAAGGAAGCCAAGCGTTCTTTCTTCCGTTGCGGCCTCGACGAGAGCCCGGACGCGAGCGGATGGCAGGTTGCGGGCAGTTGCCACGCGCTCCACCTGCGCGGCGGCATTCGCTGGCGAGATGTGCGGGTCGAGGCCGCTGGCCGATGTGGTGGCTGCATCCGCGGGAACCGGCCCCGCGCTGCCATTGGCTTGTCGGTAGTCGGCGACGCCCGTCTGAACGCGGTCGACCAACGTTTTCGAAGTGGGTCCCGCGTTGGAGCCGGCAGAGTTCGCGGCATTATAAGGAGCGGATACAGTTTTCGACGGGTCGGCCGGATCGGGCGCGACCGTGGCCGAGGGGCGGCCCTGGAAATAGCGCCCCGATGTGAAGGTCTGGCCGATCAGCGCCGATCCGACGACATGGCCGTCGCGCGTCAGAAGGCTGCCGTTTGCGCGCTCCGGGAACACGGCTTGAGAGAGCGACGTCACTGCGAGAGGATAGGCAATCCCGGTCAGCGCGGTCATGAAAAGGATCATGACAAGGGCGGGGCGGAGTGTTGCGAGCATGGTGAGCCTCTAGACCAATCCAATGGAGGTTATTGCGATGTCGATCAACTTGATGCCGATGAACGGCGCGACGATCCCGCCGACACCGTAGATCAGCAAGTTGCGCTGAAGGAGTTGCGCGGCTGGCCGGGGGCGGTAGCGCACGCCGCGAAGCGCCAGCGGGATCAGCGCGACGATGATCAGCGCGTTGAAGATGATCGCCGACAGGATCGCGCTTTGCGGCGTCGCAAGGCCGAGCACATTCAGCGCCTCTAGCTGCGGATAGAAGGCGATGAACATCGCGGGGATGATCGCGAAGTATTTCGCCACATCATTTGCGATGGAGAAGGTGGTGAGAGCGCCGCGCGTCATGAGCAGTTGCTTGCCGATGCCGACGATTTCGATGAGCTTGGTCGGATCGCTGTCGAGGTCGACCATGTTGCCCGCTTCGCGCGCGGCGACCGTGCCCGTGTTCATGGCAACGCCAACATCGGCTTGCGCCAGCGCAGGCGCGTCGTTGGTGCCATCGCCGCACATGGCGACGAGTTTGCCCTGCGCCTGCTCCTCGCGGATGAGCCTAAGCTTCGCTTCGGGCGTGGCTTCGGCGAGGAAATCGTCGACGCCCGCTTCCGCCGCGATAGCTGCCGCCGTCAGCGCGTTATCGCCGGTTATCATCACCGTTCGGATGCCCATCTGCCGCAACTCGGCGAAGCGCTCGCGGATGCCGCCCTTCACGATGTCCTTGAGATGGACAACGCCGAGGAGCCGCCCGCCGCGCGAGACGGCAAGCGGCGTTCCGCCCGATTTGGCAATGGTCTCGGCGGCGGTGCGCAGGTCGGACGGCAGTCCGATCACAGGATCTGCCCGCACCTGCCGGATATGCGCCAGAACGGCATCGACGGCGCCCTTGCGGATCGGCTCGCCATCGATATCGATACCGCTGATGCGGGTGTGCGCGCTGAAAGCGATGAACTGCACGGCATGTCCGGCAAGGTCGCGCCCGCGCAGGCCGTATTTCTCCTTGGCAAGCACGACGATGGAGCGCCCTTCCGGCGTTTCGTCCGAGAGCGAGGAAAGCTGCGCCGCATCCGCGAGGTCGCGTTCGCTCACCCCTGCAAGCGGAATGAACGCCGTTGCCTGACGGTCGCCCAGCGTGATCGTGCCGGTCTTGTCGAGCAGCAGCGTATCGACATCGCCCGCCGCCTCCACTGCGCGCCCCGACATCGCGAGCACATTGAAGCGCACCAGCCGATCCATGCCCGCGATGCCGATGGCCGACAGCAGCGCGCCGATGGTGGTCGGTATCAGCGTCACGAACAGCGCCACGAGCACCAGCACCGAAATCTGGCCCTCCGCATAGGCCGCGAAGCTCGGAATGCTCGCCACGGCGAGGACGAAGATGAGCGACATTCCGGCCAGCAGGATATTCAGCGCGATCTCGTTCGGCGTCTTCTGCCGCTGTGCACCCTCCACGAGCGATATCATGCGATCGAGAAACGTGGAGCCCTGCGCGGCGGTGATGCGCACGACGAGCCAGTCGGAAATGACCTGCGTGCCGCCGGTCACCGCCGAGCGGTCGCCGCCCGATTCGCGGATCACTGGCGCGGATTCGCCCGTGATCGCTGCTTCGTTCACCGAAGCGATGCCCTCGATCACCTCGCCATCGGACGGGACGATGTCGCCCGGCTTCAGCGAGAGCGCGGGCACGCCCTCGTAATTGCTGTCGCGGGCCGCGTTTTTCAGCCGTTTGGCGATGACATCGGTCCGGGTTGCCCGGAGGCTCGCCGCCTGCGCCTTGCCGCGCCCTTCGGCCACCGCCTCGGCGAAGTTTGCGAACAGCACGGTGAACCAGAGCCAGAGGATGACCTGAAGCGGAAAGCCGAGGTTCTCCGTTCCCGCAACCGCATCGCGGATGAACAGCACGGTGACGAGCGCCGCGAGCACCTCGACGAGAAACATGACCGGATTGCGGATCATGTGCTGTGGCGCGAGCTTCCTGAAGGCGCCTGCAAGCGCGGGGGCGAGAATGGCGGGATGAAGCGCGGACGGCCGCGCGGAAAGGGTCGACGTTTTCATGGGTGCCTCAGAAGGTTTGTCCGGCGATCATCGCGAGATGTTCGACGATGGGCCCGAGTGCGAGCGCAGGCAGGAAGGTCAGCCCGCCGACGAGGACGACGACGCCGATGAGGAGGGCGGCGAACAGGGGCCCGTTCGTCGGGAATGTGCCTGACGACGGCGGCACGATCTTTTTCGCGGCGAGCGAGCCCGCGATGGCGAGCATCGGCACGATCACGAAGAAACGCCCCACCAGCATGCCGACGGCGAGCGTCGTGTTGTAGAACAGGGTGTTCCCCGACAGCCCCGCGAACGCTGAGCCATTATTCGCCGCGGCCGACGTGTAGGCGTAGAGCACTTCCGAGAAGCCATGCGGACCGGCTGACGAGATGCTCGACAGGCCGTTCGGCGCGATGACCGCAATCGCCGTGAATCCGAGCATCATGAGCGGCAGGCACAGGATCGCCAGCATGGTGAGCTTCACCTCGCGCGCCTCGATCTTCTTGCCGAGATATTCCGGCGTGCGCCCGACCATCAGCCCGGCGACGAACACGGACAGGATGCCGAACAGAAGCATCCCGTAGAGCCCTGCGCCGACCCCGCCGATGACCACCTCGCCGAGCTGCATGTTGACGAGAGGTACGAGGCCGCCGAGCGGGGTCAGCGAGGCGTGCATCGCGTTCACGGCTCCGCATGACGCCGCCGTCGTGATCGTGGCGAAGAGGGCCGACGCCGCTATGCCGAACCGCGTCTCCTTGCCTTCCATGTTGCCGGGTGCGCCGTCGAGGCCGAGCGCGGTCAAAAGCGGATTGCCGTTCGCCTCGGCCCAATAGGCGAGCGAAACGCCCACCAGAAACAGCACGCCCATCGCGCCAAGGATCGCCCAGCCCTGGCGCTGATCGCCCGCCATGCGGCCGAAGACGTTGGTCAGCCCCGCGCCGAGCGCGAAGATCGCGATCATCTGGATCATGTTCGAAAGCGGCGTGGGATTCTCGTATGGGTGCGCGGCGTTGGCGTTGAAGAAGCCGCCGCCGTTGGTACCCAGCATCTTGATCGCCACCTGGCTCGCGACGGGGCCTTGCGCGATCACCTGCTTGCCGCCTTCGAGCGTTGTCGCCTCGACGTAGGGGTTGAGGTTCTGCGGCATGCCCTGCCACACCAGCGCGACCGCGATCAGGAGGGAAAGCGGCAGCAGGATATAGAGCGTGCAGCGCGTGAGATCGGCCCAGAAATTGCCGATTCCCGCCGCCGAGCGCCTCGTGAAGCCGCGAATGAGGGCAACGGCAAGCGCGATGCCGGTCGCGGCGGAGACGAAGTTCTGCACCGTAAGCCCGGCCATCTGCGCGAAATAGCCAAGCGTGCTTTCGCCGCCGTAGTTCTGCCAGTTCGTGTTGGTGACGAAACTCGCCGCCGTGTTCAGCGCGAGATCCGACGGCATGCCATCCATGCCTTGCGGGTTGAGCGGCAGCAGATCCTGAAGCCGCAGGATCGCGTAGAGCAACAGGAAGCCCGCGAAGTTGAAGGCGAGCATGGAGATCGCATAGGCGCTCCAGCGCTGCTCGGTCTTCGGATCGACGCCCGCAGTTGCGTAAACGACGCGTTCGGCGGGAGAAAGAACGAATGAAAAAAGCGTGCGCTCGCCCGAAAACACGCGCGTCATGTACGCGCCTGCGGGTTTTGCGAGCAGCACCACGATGGCGCAGAACACGAGGATCTGCGCCCAACCTGCGAGGGTCATGGCGGTGATTTCCTAGAATTTCTCTGGTTTCAAAAGCGCGTAGACGAGATAGGCGAAGAGCGCCGCCGTCACGCCGCCCGCAAGCAGATAATCGAACAGCATGGCCGCCTCACAATCGCTCGCAGCCGCGGACATAGAGCACGGCCGCCGCGAAAAACGCGACGCCGATGCAGAGCATGAGAACCTCGAACATGGGACTCCTCACCCGATGAGTTAATTTCACACGGGAAAGGATAGTCGGAGGGGCATATGTGTTCGACGGAGGAGAGAGCGCGAAAAAATAGGATTCTCATATACAAACGGCCACGGGCCTTGCGCGCTTTGGCTGTCGTCCCCTTGGCGGGGAGACCGTAAGCAGCACATCTACATGCCTATGGCCTGAAGCACCCTTCGCCTGGTGCTCCGCTTTTAACTATTGCGGTTACTCCGAGAATGGGCGACGGCATCCCGCCCCTTTCCATGCGGGCGCTATTGGGCCATGTCTTCCGAAGGAGGGCATCGGCTCGACTTTACGCGCCGCGAGCATCTGACGATCTTGAAGAGCCGCCGATCTTCGAGGCCAGGGTGGCGCTGGCCTGAAAGGAAGCCACTTGTCCGGGCTGTACGTTTTCCATGCCGATTTCACGCGCTTTCAGGTGCTCGACACCTTCAGCTTTGCGGAAGCCGCCTCGTTGCGGGAGTACCCGCTTCGCCCGGTGAGCCATGTGGCGAAGCGATCGATTGCCGCGCACAGGCACCAATAGACCACACCGATGAAAAGGAAGATTTCCGTCGGATAAATCATCGCGCGGTTGTTCACCTGCGTGGCCACGAACGAGAGTTCAGGCACACCGATGACGTAGGCGAGAGACGTATCCTTCACGAGCGATGCCCACTGGTTCACGAAAGACGGTGCCATCACGCGCAGGGCCTGGGGCAGGACGACGATGGCGAGGATCTGCCAGCGCCCGAAGCCCAGCGCATAGCCGGCGTTCCACTGCCCTGCATCGACGCTCTCGATACCTGCCGCCACGGTGTACGCCAGATACGCCCCGCCGACGAGCGACAGAGCCACAACGACGGTCCCCACTTCCGGCACGGACACGCGCATCAGGATCGGAAGCAGGAAATAGCTCCAGAAGATCAGCATGATGATCGGAATGCTGCGAAAGAAGCCGAGGAAGATCACGAGCGCGGTCTTGACAGGCCCGGAACTCATCGCGAGCGCGATACCGAAGATCAGCCCCAACACCCCGGAGGCGATGGCGGAGAGGACCGACAGGATCAGTGTCAGCGCAAGCCCGCCCAGGGGACCGTCTGGCCATGCCCCGATGAGCAGGTAGTCGAGGTTGTCGAGGATGACGGAGAAATTCATCGGCTTCTTGCCGCCGAGGCGAAAGGAGTGCTGCGCGCGACAGCGTGTCCGGCAGCCTCTGTCAGCGCGACGAGAAGGATGTAAAGGACGGTTGCGACCCCGAATGCCTGAAAGGTGAGAAAGGTTTCAGTCTCGACCTGGCGCGAGGCATAGGAAAGCTCCGCCAGCCCGATCGCCATGGTGATCGACGTGTTCTTGATCGTGCCGAGATATTGCCCGACGACCGGCAACCAGGCGATGCGGAGCGCTTGCGGTAGCACCACCAGCCGGAACACGAGGAAATCAGTCATGCCGAGCGCCATGGCGGCCGCCCGCTGGGTGGATTTCACGCCATTGATACCGGCGCGGACCTCCTCCGCAATAAATGCAGCGGCATAGAGTGTCAGACCGAAGAAGCCGGCCAGCGTCTCGAAGGCTGGCCATCGCAGCGAAAACAGATGCAGGTCGAGCACATGCTGCGTGTTGAGCCAGGCGACGAGGCCGGACGGCAGCAGCGAAGTCACGCCGAAATACCAGAAGAAGAGCTGGACCAGCAGAGGCGTATTGCGGATGACGCTGATATAGCCGTCCAGCAACGCCCGCAGCGGGCGGTACCCGCTGAGTTGCAGGCCGCTGACCGCGATGCCCAGCGCCGTCGACGCAACGATAACGGCCGCCGACAGGGCAATCGTCATGCCGAAGCCCTGAAGCAGCCAGAGCAGATAGCGCATTGCCATCGGCTCGCCGAAAAATTCCATGGACTTTCACTTTGACTTGCGTCGACCCGGTGACGTGAGGCTGGGAGGGGGGAGGACTGCAAGCAACCGTCGCCCGAGCAACTCGCGCGACGGCTGCCATTTCTATGCGTGGAATTATTACGACTTGTCGCCGATCTTGAAGAGGCGCGGCAACGGTGCCTTGGAATTGGGGCCGAACCAGGCATCGTAGATTTTGGCGGCCCGACCGCTGGCTTCGAGTTCGACCAGCGTCTCGTTCACGAAGTCGACGAGGCGCTTTTCACCCTTCGGAATACCGACGCCGATATAGTCGTCGGAGATGGTGAAGGCCGGAATCTCGTAGTTCTCCTTGTCAGGCACGTTGGCCAGAAGACCGACGAGCTTCGGACCGTCCTGCGTGATCGCCTGCACATTGCCGTTGCGCAGAGCCGTGAAAGCGAACGGTGTATCGTCGAAGGCAACGATCACGGCATTGGGGTAGTCGCGCCTGAGCACGATCTCGTTGGTTGTGCCCTTGTCCGCACCGATACGAAGACCGTTCAGCTGTTCGCGCGAGGAAAGCGTGCCCTTCTTGGCCAGAAACTGCTGACCGGACGAGAAATAGGGAATACTGAAATCGAGCTGCTTGGCACGCTCCTCGGTGATGGTGAAGTTTGCCAGCACCAGATCGACCTTGTCGGACGTCAGCAGCGGGATGCGATTGGCCGGATTCGTGGGACGCAGTTCCAGCTTGACGCCCAGTTTATCGGCGAGCGCTTGCGCGTAGTCGTCATCGAGCCCGGTTATCTGCCTCGTCTTCGGGTCGACGAATCCGAACGGCGGGTTGCTGTCGAAGGCTGCCACGCGAAGCACGCCGGCTTTCTTGATGTCGTCGAGCTTGTCGGCACTGGCCGTGCCGATGGTGAGAAGCGTGGCGAGCGCCACAAGGCCATATTTGAGCATAGCACATCCCCCATTGAGTCGCGGTCGAATGACCATTGATCAGAGCAGGCCAGCGTCCTGTCACACGGAGCGAAAGGCCGTCTGCCCATTTCTATAGCATATATCGTTCTTCAATAAAAATACTAGAAATTAGTTCCACGCAGGGGTGTGTGATGTGTCATTCGTTGGCATGATTTTTCAAGCGCTGCGGGTCTGACCAGAACCTCTGGTGCTTCCACAGCCGCCACGCTACCGCTTTAACCGCGCGCGCAGCGTTGAGTTGGCGGACCAGGGGCCGCAGCCAGAGAGCGTCGCCGGTCAGATATCCAGGTTCGACACCGACAGCGCGTTCTGCTGGATGAAGTCGCGGCGCGGCTCCACCACGTCGCCCATGAGCTTGGCGAAAATCTCGTCCGCGTCCGCAAGCTCGCCGAGCTTCACCTGAAGGAGGGTGCGCACATTCGGATCGAGGGTCGTCTCGCGGAGCTGCTCCGGGTTCATCTCGCCCAACCCTTTATAGCGCTGCATGGTGACGCCTACGCGACCCGCGGCAAATACCGCGTTCAGGAGGTCGCGCGGCCCATGCAGGGGCGTTTCCGTGCCCTTGCGCTCAAGCACGGTCTTGCCGGAGAAAAGCTCCGCAAACTCCGGGTGATAGGAATGCAGCTTGCGGGCGTCGGCGGAATGCGACAGTGCACTGTCGATGGCATGCGCTTCCCGGACGCTTCTCACTTCGCGCTCGAACACAAAGCCGCCGTCCGCTCCCCGACTCCACGACCAGCCTTGCTCGGCTTCCTCGGAGAGTGCCTTCATCCGTTCGACCACCTTGTCGGCGAGCCGAGCGGCCTCATCTTCGTCCTCGTCGAGAAGCTTCGGATTGAGAAGGCCAGCGATCGCCGCCTGCTCCACAACGGCGCGGGAATAGCGCAGATGCAGCCCGTCGAGCACATGGCTGAAGGAGCGAGCGCGCTCCACGGCCTGACGCAGATCGCGGCCCGAACGACGCTCGCCGTCGCCGTTCACAAACACCGAGCCTTCCAGCCCGCCGTCGATCAGGAAGTCCTCGAAGGCGCGCTGATCCTTGAGATAGTTCTCGGAACTGCCGCGCTTCACCTTGTACAGCGGCGGCTGGGCAATGTAGACGTGCCCCGACTCGATGAGCTGCGGCATCTGCCGATAGAAGAACGTAAGCAACAGCGTGCGGATATGCGCGCCGTCGACATCGGCGTCGGTCATGATGATGATGCGGTGATAGCGCAGCTTCGAGAGGTCGAAGTCGTCGCGACCGATGCCGGTGCCCAGCGCCGTGATGAGCGTGCCGATTTCCTGACTCGAGAGCATCTTGTCGAACCGCGCGCGCTCCACGTTCAGGATCTTGCCGCGAAGAGGCAGCACGGCCTGATTGGAACGGTCGCGGCCCTGCTTGGCCGAGCCGCCCGCGCTGTCGCCCTCGACGAGGAACACTTCCGATTTCGATGGATCGCGCTCCTGACAGTCGGCGAGCTTGCCGGGCAGGTTCGCGACATCGAGCACGCCCTTGCGGCGGGTGAGTTCACGCGCCTTCCGCGCCGCTTCGCGTGCCGCCGCCGCTTCCGCCACCTTGAGCAGGATCAGCTTGCCTTCGACCGGATGCTCCTCGAACCATGTGCCAAGAGTCTCCGTCATCGTGCTCTCGACGGCGGGGCGCACCTCGGACGACACGAGCTTGTCCTTGGTCTGACTGGAGAATTTCGGGTCCGCCACCTTCACCGACAAGACGCAGGTCAAGCCCTCTCGCGCGTCGTCGCCGGTGAGTTGCACCTTTTCCTTCTTGGCCACGCCGGTCGATGCGGCATAGGTGTTGATGGTGCGCGTCAACGCCGCGCGGAAGCCCGCCAAGTGCGTTCCGCCGTCGCGCTGCGGAATGTTGTTCGTAAAGCAGAGCACGTTCTCGTGGTAGCCGTCGTTCCACCACAGCGCGGCCTCCACCGCGACGCCATCGCGCTCCGACCGGACGAAAACCGGCACTGGGAAGAGCGGCGTTCTCGCGCGGTCCAGATATTCGACGAAAGCCTTGAGACCACCCTCGTACTTGAATTCACTTTTCACCGGCTCGACGCCACGCAGATCCGTGAGCCGGATATAAACGCCGGAGTTGAGGAAGGCGAGTTCGCGCAGCCGGAATTCGAGCGTCGCATAGTCGAAGTCGACCATGGTGAACGTCGCCGCGCTTGGCATGAAGGTCACGCGCGTGCCGCGCCGATCCGGCGCCGCGCCGACGATCTTCAGCGGCTCGACCGGAACGCCGTCCGCGAACGCCATGAAATGCTCATGCCCGCCGCGCCAGATGGTGAGTTCAAGCCGCGTCGACAGCGCATTCACCACCGACACGCCCACGCCGTGCAGGCCGCCAGACACCTTGTAGGAATTCTGGTCGAACTTGCCGCCCGCATGGAGCTGGGTCATGATGACTTCGGCTGCGGAGACGCCTTCCTGCGGATGGATTTCCGTGGGAATGCCGCGCCCGTTGTCCTCCACCGTGACGGAGCCGTCGGCGTTCAGCGTGACCGACACATAATCCGCATAGCCGCCCAGCGCCTCGTCGATGGCGTTATCCACCACCTCATAGACCATGTGGTGGAGGCCCGAGCCGTCGTCCGTGTCGCCGATATACATGCCGGGGCGCTTGCGCACCGCATCGAGGCCCTTGAGAACCTTGATGCTGTCGGCGCCATAGGCTTCCACCTCAGCGTCCCTGCGTCTTGCTGCTTCCATAAATGCACCTGGTTGTGCCGCCCTGGGCGACGAAGACATTCTCTTATCTAGTGTTTCGCAGCGCGTTCTGCATCATTCGCGGGCATTATAGAGCCGTTTGAAACAACGAAAAGCTGCGTTTCTATGGCGCTTCGCAGTGGCGTGAAGGTGGCGAGGTCGGTCCCCGTCATCCACACCTGCGCGTTGAGCGCGACGATGGATGAAAATAGCGCCTCGCGACGGCCGATGTCGAGGTGGGCGGCGATTTCATCGAGCAGAATCAACGGCGCAATCCCGGCCGCCGCGCGCTTGATGAGCCGCGCCTGCGCCAGAACGAGGCCGACCAGCAGCGCCTTCTGCTCGCCCGTCGAGCACATTCGCGCGGGCATCGCCTTCGGCCCGTGGGTTACGTCGAGGTCCGAGCGGTGCGGACCGGACAGCGTGCGCCCCGCCGCGCGGTCACGGTCTCGGCCATGGGCCAGCGAGCGGACGTAGCCCTCGCGCATGGCGTCTTCTGAAAGTGCGCCAGCCTGTTCTTCCAGCGAGCCGACGAGGGAAAGCGCCGCCCACGGGAAGAGCGAGTCGGGATCGCGGGCGCGTTCCGCTTCGATTTCCGCGGAAAGCGCCGAGACGGCCCGTGCCCGCGCAACCGCCATCGCCACGGCGGCCTCGGCCATCTGCGCCTCGATGGCGGTCAGCATCGGCGGCAAATCGAACTCTTCGAGCGCCTTGTTGCGTTGCCGCATGGCCCTCTCGAAAGAAGCGGCGGCAGCGGCATAGCCGGGGTCGAGGCTGAGCACCAGCCGGTCGAGGAAGCGCCGTCGGTCGGCTGCCGGGCCGGTAAACAGCCCGTCCATCGAGGGCGTGAGCCAGAGCATGCGGATGCGAGCCAGCGCGCCAGATCCCTTCGCAAGCGCATGATCGATCTTGACGGTGCGCGCGGCGCGCGCGGTCAGCATACCGTCGGGCGGGAGCTGAATTCCCGTGCCGATATGTATGTCCTCGCCCGCGACACCAAGCTCTGCGGCCACGGCCCAGCCGCCCGAGCCCCCGCTTCGCGCAAGTTCAGGAAATGGAAGCGAGCGAAGCCCGCGCCCCGCCGTCAGCAACGACACTGCTTCGAGGCAATTCGTCTTCCCGGCGCCGTTTGCCCCGGCAAGTACGACCGGTCCGGCCCCCGTCAGGAGCGTCGCCGCCCTGTAATTACGGAAGTCGGTCAGCGTCAGTTTGGCAATGGCGATTCGGTCGGTTGATTGCATCGAGATCCGGTCGGTGGGAAACGCAATTGCGGACGGAAAACCGGGCCCCACGATTACCGAAATCGCTGTAACGCATTTCCGTAAAACTGGACGCCGAATGTACGATCCTTGCTCGAATGCGGTAGCCCGCGCGCTGTCCTTCGAAAACGAGCGCTGATTGGCGAATAGAGTGCACGTCGAACCGGGACAAAGGCAAGAAAGACCGCAAAGGCGACCCGACACGCGGATGATGAACCAGGCTTTCGGCTGACGGGCTCAGGTCCATTCACGGTCTGGAGCAGCAAAACCCCTTGCCAAGCCCACCGCCTTCCTCAGGTCGCATCAAACGCGCATCGGCATGAGGACATAGAGCGACGTCGCATCCGCCTCATCCGAGATCAGTGTGGGCGAAGAGCCGTCGGCAAGCTTGAACAGCGCTTTCGTACCATCGATCTGCCCGGTGATGTCGAGCAGATAGCGTGCGTTGAAGCCGATTTCGAGCGGGTCGTTCTGGTAATCTGCCGAGATTTCTTCCGTCGCCGACCCCGATTCGGGGTTATTGGCGGAGACGACCAGACGCCCCTCCGCCGCGTTGAGCTTCACCGCCCTGCCCTTCTCCGAAGAAAGGGTCGAGACGCGATCCACCGCTTTCACCAGATCGGCATTTTCGAGTAGCAGCAGCTTCTTGTTGGTTGTCGGAATGACACGCGCATAATCGGGGAATGCCCCGTCGATCAGCTTCGATGTGAGCACGACGTCGCCGACGGCGAAACGGATTTTCGCTGGCGACAGCGTTACCTCGACAGGCGCGGCGCCCGCTTCGAGCAGCTTGATGACCTCACCGACCGCCTTGCGGGGCACGATCACGCCGGGCATGCCGTCCGCGCCTTCCGGGCGTGCCGTCTCGACCTGGGCAAGACGATGTCCATCGGTGGCCACGGCACGAAGCTTCGCGCCCTCCGGGCCATCGACCGAGTGAAGGTAGATGCCGTTCAGATAATAGCGCGTCTCTTCCGTGGAGATGGCAAAGCGCGCCTTCTCGAACAGGCGCTTGAGTTCGGCGGCATCCACGGTGAACCGCGTCGGCAGCTCGGTCTGTCCCATGTCCGGGAAATCGTCGGCAGGGAGGCTCGCCAGCTCAAAGCTCGCACGCCCGGCCGCCACCTTGAGGCGGCCTTCGTCGCCCTTGCGCTCGATCCTGATTTCCGCGCCTTCCGGCAGCTTTCGGACGATATCGTGCAGCGTGTGCGCGGGCACTGTTACCGCGCCCGCAACTTCGACCTTCGCGGGCACGCTTTCGATGGCCTCGATGTCGAGGTCGGTCGCCTTGAACGTCAGCCCGCCATCGCGATCCGCACCGATAAGGATGTTGCTCAGGATCGGAATGGTGTTCCGCCGCTCGACGATGCCCGTGATATGCCCCAGCGCGCGGAGCATTGCGTTCCGATCGACAACAAAGCGCATAAAAACTACCCCGCTGACGCGGTGTTCTCCTTGTTAGGCAAGCATTTGAAGGCCGCGGCGACGAAGAGTCAAGCGCAGCCCGAACAGCTCGTCAGACGTTGCCGTCCTTCAGCATGCGAGAGAGCGAGTCGAGTTCGTCCTTCAGCACACCATCCGCCTGTTTCAGCGACTCGATCTTGCGGATGGCGTGCAGCACCGTCGTGTGGTCGCGTCCGCCGAACCGGCGGCCGATTTCCGGAAGCGAGCGCGAGGTGAGTGTCTTCGCGAGATACATGCCGATCTGACGAGGTCTCACGATGGACTGGTTGCGGCGGCTGGAGAGGAGATCCCCGCGCTGGACGCCGTAGTGCTTGGCGACGATGCGGAGTATGTCATCGATCTTGACCCGCTTAGGCTCCTTCGAGCGGATCAGATCGCCGATGGTGTTTTCGGCGGCGTCGACCGTCACCTTCTCGCCCGTCAGCTGCCACGTCGCGTGCAGACGCGTGATCGCGCCTTCGAGTTCGCGGCCATTCTCGGTGAGCTGGGTTGCGAGATATTCGAGCACATCGCCGGGTACTTCAAACCCCCGCGAAAGCGCGATCTTTTCCGCCGTCCTGCGCTGCAGGATCTTGAGGCGAAGGTCGAAATCGAGCGCGGACATCTCCGCGACGAGCCCGCCCGACAGGCGCGAGCGCATCCGCGCGTCGAAGCTCTCCAGCAGCAAGGGCGCGCAGTCCGCCGCGACGACGACCTGCTTGCCGCCATCGATGAGCGAATTCAGCGTGTGGCAGAACTCCTGCTGGAAGGTGCGTCCCTGCAGGAACTCCATGTCGTCGATGATGAGCAGGTCGATGGTGCGCAGTTTTTCCTTGAAGGCGGGCGCGTCGCGCGTCTGAAGCGCTTCCGCGAAGCTGTACATGAAACGCTCGGCGGTGAGGTAGAGCACCTTCGCGTTCGGATTACGCGCCTTCATTTCCCACGCGATGGCGTGGAGAAGATGCGTCTTGCCCATCCCGACACGCGCGTGGATGTAAAGCGGATTGTACTTCAGCGGCTGATCGGGCGTGCTTTCCGCCACCTGAAACGCCGCCGCGTGAGCGAGCCGATTCGGCGAGCCGACCACGAACGACTGGAACGTGTAGCGCGGGTCGAGGGGCGACCCCTCGAAGCCCTCAAGCCCGGTGCGGCCATCGCGGGCGGGCGTGTTGACGATGCGAAGCGGCACGGCGGGCGACGGTGCGGCCTGCACCTTCGGCATCACCGGCTCCACCGCGGCCGTGGCCGCGGCGGGCGACGGCTTCATCTTCTCCACCGGAGCGAGATGAGGTTGGCGAACGCGGAATTCGAGGCGGTTGACGCCGTTCAATTCCGTGCCGCAGCAGGCGAGCAGCTTGTCGGAATAGTGAGATTGCAGCCAGTTGCGCAAAAACTTCGTCGGAACAGAAACCTGCACCACGCGTCCATCGCATGAGTCCAGCTCGACGCGACCAAACCAGCTCGTAAAGACGTCTTCGCCGAGTTCGGCGCGCAGGCGGCTCTGTATACGCCGCCATTTGTGTTCGATCGACGTCTGTTCGATCGAAGAGGTTGTCGAGAGATTCAGGGCTTCCATTTCAACATCCTCGCGGCCCGTTCCGGGCCTCAGCGTTTCATCAGATATGTTTGTTCGGCCTTGGAAATACGCGCTACGCCGCGAAGGCGAGCGCCCGGCCGTCGTCAATATCGAGCAAAGCGTCCTGACACCCCGGAATCACCGGGGCCAGAATACGATGCGGCCGCGCCGCCTTTCCGGGGCGCCGTCGCGTGATCAGGCTGGAAGGACGATCAGGCTCATGCTGGGAAGGATGGCTGGCCGGGGCGGACACAAAGACCGCGTCGGCGAGTTCGGATGCCAGATTCTGGAACTCCCTCGATGCGACATAAGCCTTCCATGGAAGGGAAGGATGCTCGGCCTTCGAGGTCTCGACCCGGTGGCGACGCTGATGTCGCGGAACGAGTCCGTGCGCCTGATCCGAAAGAATCGGACGCATATGGCGCGTAACAGGGAACTTCCACGCATAAACACATACAGATTGCGGCAGAGCCGCGATGCTTTCACTTCGCATACGTCTTCCTCCCGCCCAATGCCTTGCGGACAGAAGGTGAACACAACTCCGGACGGAGTCCGGCGCGCACCGACTATCCATTGCCTGATCATGGACATCGCGCTGCACCCGTGGAGGCCACCCCACTTGGCTCAGCTCGGTACGCATTACAAGGTTACACTTTCAGGAGGGGAACACCCCCGTTCGGAGACCCAACAATACAAAGGCTGGAGCCCCTGCGCAAGTGGCCTCCCCCTCGGCCCAAGCTCTAAATCCACACGCCAAGATTGCATTTCGCTCTTCGCGCCGACGCGGAAAATGGCTCGCAAGCGACTGGAATCGTTAACGATTCGTTTACTTTTGCGCCGCGACAAAAAATGCGGGGCCGCCTGTCGGCGGCTCCCGCATTGGTTGCTGATTTTCTTTGGCCGGAGAAGCGCGCTTAGCCCAGCGCAATGGGCGCCTTCGCGCACGAAGCACTAAGCATCTGAAACCGTTATAAATTTCGCTCCATCTTTTCAGCGGGAGCGAAACGCTCGCTTAAGTTACTGATGCAATTCCGCATCAGCTTTCAGAAATCTAGGCAGCCTGGCCGAGAGCCTTGATGCGAGCCGACAGCCGGGAGATCTTGCGAGACGCGGTGTTCTTGTGGAGGATGCCCTTCGAGGCCGAGCGCATGATCTCAGGTTGTGCCTCGCGCAGCGCCAGATTAGCGGCTTCCTTGTTGCCGGACGCGATTGCTTCCTCAACCTTACGCACGAAGGTGCGCACGCGGCTCTTGCGCGCCTTGTTGATCAGCGTGCGGCGTTCCGCCTGTCGGGCGGCTTTCTTGGCCGATTTCGTATTTGCCATATGACGTAGTCCTCTCGCGAGCGAACAACCCGCGCCTTCGAGCCGTTTCGGGAATGAAATACCGTGTCCGCTAGCCCCTTGGGCAGCAACCTGCCCTGCATATACCTGCGAAGCCGGCGAGCGTCAATGTCGGGCGGCGTGAAGCCACATTTCTCTCTCGGTAACGCTCTGGTTTCACGAGCCGAGAACGTTCAGAGCCACCGCGCGCGGATTGCGCGGCCCGTCATCGATCCGCAGCGGCTCCATCTTGACCACAAGCAGGGCGATCAGCAAGAGCGCAATGTAAAAAAGACCGATCGTGCCGATCACATCCGAAACGCTGCCTGCATCATCGCCGTCTTCGTTGCCGCGACCGTACCGCATCGGCCCTCCCTATCAAACGACGCGAGTGACAAGAATGTCACCTGCAAGACTAAGGTATGAGAGGGAGGTCTGAGAAGTCTTAAGTTTCCGGGTGCGATCCCGCCAAGCCGTTCGGGCGCGCGTTCTTCTCCTCAAGCGCAAGAAGCGTCTCGCGGTCGAGCGTGAAGCCGCTGGCGATGAACCGCTCTTCCAGATAGCGCAGATGCGCGCCGAGCCCCGGACCGGGCAGCCACCCCTCGTTCAGAAGATCCGCGCCGTTGACCGGGAATTTGGGGCGCTGCCATTCGCGCGGCAGTTCGGCCGCGAATCGCCACGCCCCATCGTCCAAAGGCGCGCCGGACGCAGCCCACCCGATCAGCACGCTGCCGAGATAGGTGCGCGCGCCGATTCGATAGAGGAGCGTTTCGAGATCCCGCTTGCCCAGCGGTGCACGAAACCACGGCGCAACGGAAGCGAGCCCCATCAGATCGTTTCGCTCGTCGTTCGATAGCCGCAACCTGCCTGCGAGCCGCTCGGCGTCCTCCTCGACGAAGACCGAGAGCGCGGCGAGCCGGTACATCGGATCAGGCATCATCTCAAGTTCAGCCTCGATCGCAGCGATGCGCTCGAATCGGCTGCGCCGGGCGATGCCGCCGAGCACGATGAGAAGGAGCCCGCTTTCGTCCATGACGCGAATCGCGTCGGGGGCTCGCACCGTCACCAGAATTCGCAGCATTTCCGCGCGAACGCGCTCCGCCGAAAGGCGCTTCAATCCATGCCGCTCGCGAATCGCGGCGGCCACACCGTCCGCGTCGAAGTCGCCATTCGCATAGTCGGCGCTGAAGCGGAAGAATCGCAGAATGCGCAAATAGTCTTCGCGGATGCGCGTATCCGCGTCGCCGACAAACCGCACGCGCCGCGCGAGAAGGTCCGCCAGTCCATCGAGCGGATCGTAAACCGCACCGGCAGCGTCTGCATAAAGGGCGTTGAGCGTGAAATCACGGCGGCGCGCGTCCTCAGCCCAGTTGTCGGCGAAGGCCACAGTCGCGCGTCTTCCGTCGGTATCGACATCGCGGCGCAGCGTCGTCACCTCGAAGGGAACGCCGTCCACCACGAGCGTGATCGTGCCGTGGTCGATGCCGGTCGGGACCGTCTTGATGCCGGCGGCGGCGGCAAGGCGAAGCGTGTCGTCCGGCTTCGCGGTCGTCGCGAAATCGACGTCCATCACCGGCTCGTCGAGAAGCGCGTTGCGCACCGCGCCGCCGACCGCGCGCACCTCGAACCCCTCGCGGTTGAGGCAGGCGAACACGGCCCGCACCTCGGGCGCGCGAAACCACGCCGCATCAGCCACAGTCACGTTTTCAAGCTTGGTCATATGTCGTCTCGCCCTCGTATCGCGGGGCATACAGCCTTTCGTAAAGGTTGCGCAACATTGCAGCCGTCGCGCCCCAGATGAACCGCTCCTCGAACTGCATCGCGTGAAACAGGATGCGGTAGTCCTGCCACTCGCGCAAATGGCGCAGATGATTCCGCTCGTTCATGAGAAAGGAGAGCGGCACCTCGAAAACGTCTGCCACCTCGTTCGGCTCGGGTTGGGGCACGAAGGCCGGGTCCACCAGCCCCATCACGGGGATGACGCGAAAGCCCGTACCGGTGTTATGAAGATCGAGCAGCGCGAGGGGCTTCACCAATTCCGGGAGAAGGCCGATTTCCTCGCGCGCCTCGCGCAGCGCGCTGTGGATGGGCGTCGGATCCGACGTTTCGATTTTTCCGCCCGGAAACGCCACCTGCCCGGCATGCGCGGACAGATGCGCCGTGCGCAGCGTCAGCAACACCGTCACCTCGGGCTCGCGCGCGACGATGGGCACGAGCACCGCCGCCATGCGCCATTTCTCGGGGGGAATGAGAAATTCGAGCCTTAAATTTGCGTTAGGATTACCCGTCTCGTCGAGGCGCCGCCCCGCGTCGATGCCGTAGGTAACCGGCTGTTTCGCCATCCAGACCGCCTTTTCGAGGCCGATGCCGCGCGAATGCGCCAGGGCGGAAAAACCCGTTGGCGAAAAGGGACTTATCTCAAGCCCGGATACCTGCGCCGAAAGCCCTGCCATGGGCACCGTCTCCACAAAACGAACAAAGTGATGCAGCGCTCTTCCAGAATGTGAGCCGCTGCCAGGGCGCGCCGCCAGGCGTTAAGGCTGCTCCCCGGCGGTTGTATCACCGGGGCGCGGCAGCATATACTCTCATTATCGAAGTGCGTCTTAACCCAGCAGGTTTGAATCGATGCTGCATCCCTCCGAGCCGGACATCGTTTCCCGCGTGGACGACATTCGCGCAAAAGTTGCGCGCGTCAAGGAATCGATCTCCCGCGTCATCTTCGGGCAGGATGCCGTGATCGAGCTTGTGCTCGTCAACATCCTGTCCGGCGGCCACGCGCTGCTGATCGGCGTACCTGGCCTCGCGAAGACCTCGCTCGTGGAGGCGCTGGGCTCTGCCCTCGGACTTGACGCGAAGCGCATCCAGTTCACGCCCGACCTCATGCCGTCCGACATCGTCGGCACCGAAGTGCTTGAGGAGAAAGACGGTCGCCGCAGCTTCCGCTTCGTGCCGGGGCCGGTCTTCGCGCAGCTTCTCATGGCGGACGAGATCAATCGCGCCAGCCCGAAGACGCAATCCGCGCTCCTTCAGGCGATGCAGGAACAGCAGGTGACCTATGCCGGGCAGACCTACCCGCTGCCGTCGCCCTTCTTCGTGCTCGCGACGCAAAACCCGCTTGAACAGGAAGGCACTTATCCTCTTCCCGAGGCGCAGCTCGACCGCTTCCTGCTTCAGGTGGACGTGTCCTATCCCGACGCGGCCGCGGAACGCCGCATGCTTTATTCCACCACCGGCACCGAGGATCGCACCGTGCAGCCCGTGCTGACGGCAGACGAAGTGATCGCGGCGCAGCGGCTCGTGCGCCAGGTTCCGGCGGGCGACAGCGTGGTCGACGCCATCCTTGGGCTTGTCCGCTCCGCGCGTCCGAACACGCAGGAAGCCGGGCCGCGCGTGAACGAACTCGTCGCCTGGGGTCCGGGTCCGCGCGCGAGCCAGTCGCTCATGCTTACGGTCCGCGCCCGCGCCCTGCTCGACGGCCGGTTCGCGCCGTCCATCGACGATGTGATTGCGCTCGCCAAGCCCGTGTTGCGCCACCGCATGGCGCTGACCTTCGGGGCGCGCACGGAGAACGTCACCGTCGACGAGGTCATCGATTCCCTGCTCGCGAAGCTGAAATAGCCGAGGCCGCCCCCTTTGACGACTGCGTCGGAACTCCTTTCGCGGCCCTCGGCCCTCGCTCTTGAAGGCGCATCGCAGGATCTCGTGGCCAAGCTGCCCGCGCTTCTGATGGAAGCGCGGCGCGTGGCGATCACGGTCGCGCAGGGAACGCATGGACGGCGGCGCGCGGGGCCTGGCGAAACCTTCTGGCAATACCGCACTTTCGAGGCGGGCGACCCGTCCGCGCTGATCGACTGGCGGCGCTCCGCCGGTTCGAGCCACCTTTACGTCCGCGAACGCGAGTGGGAGGCGGCCCACACGGTCTGGATCTGGATCGACCTTTCGGCTTCCATGATGTTTCGCTCGCACCTGGCATCGCAATCGAAGGCAGAGCGGGCAGTGGTTCTGGCGCTCGCGCTGGCGACGCTCCTTTCCGAAGCGGGCGAGCGCGTCGGCATTCCGGGCCTCATGGAGCCGAAGACGAGGCGGAATGCCGCCACCGCGATGGTCGAGGCGATTGCGCGGGGTATCGGCGCGCTGGACGGGCTGCCGGAAGGCGGCCGACGCGTCAGCCGTCATTCGGAAATCGTGATCTTCAGCGACTTTCTTGAGCCGGAAGCCTCGCTCGCGGCGCGTTTCGCGCTCCTCGCGCGACAGGGGTCGCGCGGCCATCTCATGCGTATCCTCGACCCCGCCGAGGAGAGCCTTCCCTATCAGGGCCGCGTCGACTTCGTGGACGCCGAAAACGGCGAGCATTACGTCGCCGAGCGCGCCGAAAGCCTGCGGGACGACTATGGCGCCAGACTTGCCGCTCATAAGGCCGCGCTCGCCCAGCATGCCCGTGCCGTCGGCTGGTCGCCCTTTCTGCATCACACCGATCGCGCCGCGACTGAAGCGCTGCTCGCGCTGCACATGCATCTGTCGGGCCTCGAAAAAGCCTACCGTGCGACAGGCTTCGTGAAGGGCCAACCGCAGGCGGGGAACGATCCATGATCGGCGCGCTTCAATCGCTAAGCTTTTCCGCGCCCTGGATGCTGACGGGGCTTGCCGCGCTGCCGCTGATCTGGTGGCTGCTTCGCGCGACGCCGCCGCGCCCGGACACCGTCGCCTTCCCGCCGACCTCCATCCTTGTCGGGCTGAAGCATCGGGAGAAGACGCCCGTGCGCAGCCCGTGGTGGCTGACAGCCTTGCGCATTCTCGTTGCCGCAGCCGTGATCGGCGCGCTCGCCGGGCCGCATATCAAGCCCCAGGCAACCGCCAGTTCGACGCTCGCGCAGCCGCTCCTTGTCGTCGTGGACAACGGCTGGCAGAGCGCGAGCCGCTGGGCCGCGCGCCGTGCCTTCGCCGAGCAACTCGCCGCTCTCGCCGAAGGCAGTGGACAGACGCTGTTTCTTGGAGTCACAGCCGGCCCGGCCGCGCCGCTTCAGCCGATGACCCCTGTGGAATTCCGCCAGCGCTTCGCCTCGCTCTTGCCGCAGCCGTACCCCGGCGACCGCGCGGGGCTTGCCGCGCAGGTCGAGCGCGAGCTTGGCGCGCAGCGCGGCGAGCTTTCCGTGGCCTGGCTCGCGGACGGCATCGAGGACAGCGGCGCCTCGGCGCTCAACAAGGCGCTGGCGAACGTCGCTGCGGGCGGTGTCATCGACCTTTACGGCGATCCGAACGGCGCGGGCGCGGTCGCGCTGACCCGGGCGACGTCTGCGAATGCCGGACCGATCGCGGCGAAGATCCTGCGAGCGGAATCGTCGCCCCAGAGCGGTCAGGTCGCAGCGTTGACGGCGCGCGGCGAGCGGTTGTCGGTGGCGTCCTTCGATCTCAGGAGCGGAGCATCATCGGCGGAAGTCGCCTTTGACCTGCCGCTTGATCTTCGCAATCAGGTCGCGCGGCTCGAAATCGTGGGCGAGGCGTCAGCGGGCGCTGTTTTTCTGCTCGACGGGCGCTCGCAGCGCCGTCGCGTGGGCCTCGTGGCGACCGAAGGAAACGACGAAGCGCAGCCGCTCCTGTCGCCGACCTATTATCTCGAACGCGCACTGACGCCCTTCGCGGAGATCGTTCGTCCGCGCACCGCCAATCTCGACGTCGCGACCGCCGATCTGGTGGCGGCGAAGCCCTCGGTGATCATCCTTTCCGACGTGGGGCGCCTGTCCGGTTCCGTCCGCGAACGGCTGAACGCCTTCGTGGAAGGCGGCGGGATGCTGATCCGTTTCGCCGGGCCGAGGCTCGAACAGGGCGGCGATACGCTTCTTCCCGCGCCGTTGCGCGAAGGCGGGCGCACGCTTGGCGGGGCTATGACGTGGACATCGCCCCAGACGCCCGCAGCCTTCGAGGAGGAGTCGCCGTTCAACCGGCTGGCGATCCCGAAGGATGTCGCCATAACGCGGCAGGTTCTGGCCGACCCGGCCAAGATGCCACGAGAAACGAAAGTCTGGGCACGCCTTTCCGACGGAACGCCGCTTGTCACTGCGGCGCGGCGCGGCACCGGAACTTTAGTCTTTTTTCACATTACCGCGAACCCGGATTGGTCTAATCTACCTATTTCGGGTCTTTTCGTCGAAATGATGCGTAAAACACTTGAAGCGTCGCCGTTGCAGTTTTCTCCGACCTCGAAAACGGGGGCCGATCCGTTGGACATGCAGGCGGCCGCCCTCAATCAGGATGTTCCGCTGAAACCCTGGCGCGTCCTCGACGGATTTGGAAAGCTTGGCGTACCGGGCGAACGCGCGCAGCCAATAGCGGCTGGCGCCGCCGATACGGCCCGGGTCAACGCAGCGAACCCGCCCGGGCTTTATGGCCCGCAGAACGCAGTGCGCGCCCTGAACGCCGTTCAGGACGGCGACACCTTCGCATCGCTCAAGGCGGTGGACGGCGCGCGCGTGTCCGTATTCACCGAGGCCAAGACCATCGCGCTCGCGCCCTGGCTTTTCCTCGCCGCGCTCTGCCTCTTCCTGCTCGACGGCGTGGCATGCGCACTCTTCCTCGGCCGCAGCGCACCGCGCTGGCGGAAACCGGCTGCCGCCGCGCTCGCTCTCGGCTTGGGCCTCGCTCTCAGCTTCGCGCCCGAGTCGCGCGCAGAAGCCCGCAACGTTGCGCCCAAGCCTGCCGCGAATGCGTCCGACCTCTCCAAGGATGCCGCCGACTTCGCCATGGCGGCCTCGCTTGAAACGCGCTTCGCTTACGTTCTCACGGGCAATTCCGAGGCGGACAGCGTGAGCCAGGCGGGCCTCGCGGGGCTCTCCCGCATCCTGTCCGCGCGCACGGCGGTGGAGCCGGGCGAGCCGATCGCGGTCGACCCGGCGAAGGACGAACTCGTGTTCTTCCCGCTCATCTACTGGCCGGTGCTGGCGAACGCCGAACCGCTGCCGGATCACGTGCTGGCGAAAGTGGATGCCTACATGAAACAGGGCGGCCTCATCATTTTCGACACAAAGAACGATGAGGCGAGCCCCGAGAGTCTGCTTGCTCGTGGCGGCCGGACGCCGCTGTCTCAGCTTCTCGGCAAGCTCGACATTCCGCCGCTCCAGCGCGTGCCGGACGATCACGTGCTCACGCGGTCGTTTTATCTGCTGCAATCCTTCCCCGGCCGCTGGGACAACGGCGATCCATGGGTGGAGGCGCGGCAGGAGTCCGGCGACGCGGCGCGGCGCGGCGTGAAGTCGGACGGCGTCAGCTCCATCATCGTCACGTCGAACGATCTCGCCTCCGCCTGGGCGATGGACGACGCGGACCGGCCGATGTTCGCTGTCGTGCCCGGCGGGGAGGATCAGCGCGAAATGTCGTACCGCGTCGGCGTCAATATCGCGATGTACGCGCTCACGGGGAACTACAAGGCCGATCAGGTCCATGTGCCCGCCATCCTCGAACGGCTGGGGCATTAGGCACGCGATGAATTGGTCGTTCGAGTTTTTTCCGTTTTTCCCGCGCGAAGTGCTGATCGCGCTGGCGGTTGCCAGCCTTGTGGTGCTCGCGCTCTCGGCCTGGCGCAACCGACGCGGCCTTTTCCTGCGGGCGCTCGCACTCGCCTGTCTCCTTCTCGCGCTTGCCAATCCCAATCTGAAGAACGAGGTGCGTCAGTCTCTCTCCAACATCGCCGTGGTGGTGGTGGACGAAAGCTCCAGCATGCAGCTCGCCGGTCGCGCCGACCGCGCCCGCGACATCGAAGCGGCGCTGAAGGAAAAATTCTCTCAGATTCCCGATCTCGAAGTGCGCTGGGTGCACGCCGCGCCGACCGACCAGCAAGGCGGCGAGTCGACCGAACTTTTCGCCGCGCTCGACAAGGCCATGGGCGACATCCCGCCGGGACGCGTAGCGGGCGCCGTGTTCGTCACCGATGGACAGATACACGACGTGCCCGCCGACAAGACGCGGCTCGGCTTCGATGCGCCGGTTCACGCGCTGATCGCGGGCGCGCCCGACGAAAAGGACAATCGTATCGAGGTTGTCTCGGCGCCGCGCTTCGGCCTTGTCGGCTCCGAGCAGACCGCCGAGATCCGCGCGGAGAAAAGCGGCAAGGATGGCGACGGGATGGCAACCATCTCGATTCGCCGCGCTTCCGGGCCGGTCGAGACCATTACCGCGCCTTACGGCAAGACTGTGCCGATCAGGATGCGTTTCGACCGCGCCGGGCCCAATATCGTGGAAATCGATCTGAAGGCGGAGCCGGGCGAACTCACAACGATCAACAACAAGACCGTCATTCAGGCGCATGGCGTCCGCGAGAACTTGCGCGTGCTGCTGGTTTCGGGCGAGCCGCATGCGGGCGAACGCACATGGCGCAACCTGCTGCGCTCCGACGCGGCGGTCGACCTCGTGCATTTCACCATCCTCCGGCCGCCGGAGAAACACGACGGCACGCCGATCGACCAGCTTTCGCTGATCGCGTTTCCGACGCGCGAGCTTTTTTCCGAGAAGCTGAACCAGTTCGATCTCATCATCTTCGACCGATATCAGCGCCGCGCGGTGCTGCCGATGGTCTATCTCGATAATGTCGCGCGCTATGTCGAGCAGGGCGGCGCGGTGCTCGTGGCGGCTGGCGCGGATTACGCCTCACCCGTGAGCCTCGCGCGGACGCCGCTCGGTCAGGTGCTGCCCGCGCGTCCGACCGGCCGCGTGGTGGAGGAACCGTTCCGTCCCTCCATCACCAAGGAGGGCGAGAAACATCCCGTCACGGCGGGGCTTCCCGGCTCGCCGAAGAAGGACGGACAGGAGCCGAAATGGGGCCACTGGTTCCGCGTGGTGGATAGTCAGGCCGATCGCGGCGAGGTGGTCATGAGCGGTGCCGAAGGCAAGCCTCTGCTCGTGCTCGACAGGCGCGGCGAGGGCCGCGTGGCGCTGCTGCTCTCCGATCACGCCTGGCTCTGGGCGCGTGGCTATGAAGGCGGCGGCCCGCATGTGGATTTGCTGCGACGCCTCGCGCACTGGCTGATGAAGGAACCGGACCTCGAAGAAGAGGCGCTTTCGGCGCGCGCGGGCCGGAGCGAGATCACAGTGGAACGCCGCTCCGTGAAAAGCGAAATCGGCGAGGCGACGCTGACCCTACCCTCGGGCAAGGAGGTGAAGGTTGCCCTCGACGAAACCGCACCGGGTCGCTTCTCCAAAACAATACCGACGAATGAGGCGGGAGTGCATCGGGTCGCGATGGACGGACTGACAGCCGTAGCCATCGCGGGCGACCTGAATTCGCCCGAGTTCCGCAAGGTTATCGCAACCAGCGAACCGATACGACCAATCCTCGAAAAGAGCGGCGGCGGCGCGTTTTATCTCGGCGGCACGATGAACGCGCCGGCGAAGGACGTGCCCTCGATATCGATGGTGAAATCCGGTCATCGCTTCGCTGGTGGAACGTGGCTCGGCCTGAAGGCGCAGGACGCATTTGAGGTCAAGGCCGTGTCCTACACGCCGCTCGTGGCGGGATTCGCCGCGCTCGGCCTCGCGCTCGGCCTCCTCGCGCTGACCTGGTATCGCGAGGGCCGTTAGTCTCCGGCCGGTCGGTTCCGCAGCGTCTGTCGGTGAACACCTCTCGGGCGCTTGCAGGCGGCACCGTTTACCGTCCGGTTTGAAGCGCAATCGGACTTGCATTACCCTCGGAGACGCAGCGGAGGCGGCCGATTTACGGCATGACGCTGGACACTTTCGCTCGCACGGCTTCCACCAGCGAAGCAACGTTGCGCCGCTTGCGTAAATGGTGCAAAAAAGGACGATAGCCGCGCGAAGCGCTGCATCTCCCATTCGCGAACGAGCCTCGATGACCGAACTTCTTCAGCAATATTTTCCGCTTGTGATCTTCCTCGGCGTCTCGCTCGTTATCGGGCTTGGCCTGCTTGTCGCGCCGTTCTTCGTTGCGCCCAACAATCCCGATCCCGAGAAGGTCGCGGCCTATGAGTGCGGTTTCCCGGCTTTCGACGACGCCCGCATGAAGTTTGACGTGCGCTTCTATCTCGTCGCGATCCTTTTCATTATCTTCGATCTCGAAGTCGCCTTCCTCTTCCCGTGGGCGGTAGCCTTCAAGGAGGCCGGTCTTGCCGGCTTCTGGGCGATGATGGTGTTCCTTGCCGTTCTCACCATCGGCTTCATCTACGAATGGAAGAAGGGCGCGCTCGACTGGGATTGAGCAGGCTCTGCCGAATCGTAAAAACCGCTTGGCGTTTGCCTCCATCTCGCCATATATCGACCAGGGTTAAGCGCGCACTGTTGGATCGATGACCACGCTCGGATTTCCTCAGCCATTTTATGACACCCCCGGCCGCTCGCCGGCAGGGGCAGCCGTCGATTTCGATGGACTCAATGCTCAGCTTTCGGACAAGGGGTTCCTTGTCACGAGCACAGAGGACGTAATCAACTGGGCGCGCACCGGCTCGCTCATGTGGATGACATTCGGCCTCGCATGCTGCGCCGTGGAAATGATCCAGGTGTCGATGCCGCGCTACGATCTCGAACGTTTCGGCACCGCTCCGCGCGCCAGCCCGCGCCAGTCTGACCTGATGATCGTGGCCGGCACGCTATGCAACAAGATGGCGCCTGCGCTTCGCAAGGTCTACGACCAGATGCCGGAGCCGCGCTACGTCATCTCCATGGGCTCATGCGCCAATGGCGGCGGCTATTACCACTATTCCTATTCGGTGGTGCGCGGCTGCGATCGTATTGTGCCCGTCGATGTCTACATCCCCGGTTGCCCTCCCTCCGCCGAAGCGCTGCTTTACGGCATCATGCTTCTCCAGAAGAAAATCCGCCGCACCGGCACGATTGAACGATAGGCGAATCGATGACGAATACGGCGAAGCTCGAAGCGCTGGGCGAAGCTCTGAAGGGCGGCTTTCCGGAAGGCGTCATAGAGACGCGGCTCGCGTTCGGCGAACTGACGGTGATTGCCGATCGAGCCCATATTCCCGCCATTGCGGCGTTTCTGCGCGATGATCCGGCGTGGCGCTTCACGACTCTCATAGACATCTGCGGAGCGGATTATCCCGAGCGCGCGGAACGCTTCGATGTCGTCTATCACTTGTTGAGCGTGTATCAGAATTTGCGTGTGAGGCTCAAGACCGCGACCGACGCGTCGACACCGGTGCCAAGCATCGTGGGCGTGTTTCCCGCTGCGAACTGGTTCGAGCGCGAGGCTTACGACCTTTACGGCATCCTGTTCCAGGGCCATCCCGACCTGCGCCGTATCCTTACAGACTATGGCTTCCGAGGCCATCCGCTGCGAAAGGATTTCCCGCTCACGGGCTTTGTGGAACTGCGTTACGACGAAGAGCAGAAGCGCGTCGTATATGAGCCGGTGAAGCTCCCGCAGGAGTTCCGCAACTTCGACTTTCTCTCTCCTTGGGAAGGAGCGGATTACCTGCTTCCCGGTGACGAGAAGGCGACGAACTAAGGTCGATTACATTCAGCGGCGGTATCCGGATCTGGCCGGCGCATGGCGTCCCGGTTCGGTCGGGCTGTGTCTGTGTTGCAGGCCGGTGCCAGTCTTTTGCAAGCAAGTTACATTCGGCTACATTTCATTTGCACATCGGCGTGCATCGTCTAAATCTACCTTGGTTATTTAGCTTGGGCGGGGCGTTTTATGTTGGTCGAAAAGAATTTTCCTCGGACGACGGGATGGTCGCCGAACGGGCCTCATCGCGAAAGTTGGCATGACAGGGCAACTCTCGCCGCACGGCTTCTGCGGACCGGGGATGTCGTCTGCGACCTCGGCGCCGGTTCCCAATCCTTCAAACAGGTCTTGCCGGCCGGCGTCGGATACATCCCCGTGGATTGTTACGATGCAATTCCGGGGACCCATATTGCGGATTTCAACCAGCCCGCATTCACGCTCCCCGACGCGCCGTTCAACGTTCTGACGGCTTTGGGCGTCATCAATTGGCTCGACGATCCGGAAGCATTCCTGCAGCGCCTGAGCGAACTGGCAGATGGCAGGTTTTTCATTTTTACCTACGATTTGTGGCCCAACAAAAACAACATACGGGGTTTCGCGCACCCCGGCATGGATACGATGGAAGGAGCCGTCCGTGTGTTTTCTCCCTTTATCCAGAATTTGACCCCGGTGATTGTTTATCGCCGCCGCGTTCTGTTCTCCGGCACTCTGGGAACCGGCCAGACGGCGAACGAAGTCAAGCCATCTGCGACAAAGATATATTTGAAATACCTTCGTCCGCAGGAGTTCATCCTCATGAAACTTTTTAGGCTAGACATGATGCCTTCGTGGCTTGCATAAGTGTTGGGTTAACAGACCCACTGCAAGACGAGCTTAGAGAAATGGCTGACGGCAGCGCGACCGTTGTGTCGCACGAACTGGATTCCACGACCTGCGAACGTCCGCCGGAGAACCGCAACTTCACGATCAATTTCGGGCCGCAGCATCCGGCCGCGCACGGCGTGCTCCGGATGATCCTCGAACTTGACGGCGAGGTCGTGCATCGCGTCGATCCGCATATCGGACTTCTGCATCGCGGCACGGAAAAGCTTATCGAGCACAAGACCTATCTTCAGGCGATCCCCTATTTCGACCGGCTGGATTACGTGTCGCCGATGAATCAGGAGCACGCCTTCTGCCTCGCCATCGAGAAGCTGCTGGGCGTGACCGCGCCCATTCGCGGCCAGCTCATTCGCGTGCTTTATTCGGAACTCGGCCGCATCCTGAATCACCTCCTGAACGTCACCACCTTCGCGCTCGACATCGGCGCGCTGACGCCGCCGCTCTGGGGGTTCGAAGAACGCGAAAAAGGCATGGTGTTCTATGAGCGGGCGAGCGGCGCGCGGCTTCACGCGAACTACTTCCGCCCCGGTGGCGTCCATCAGGATCTGCCGCAGGCGCTCATCGACGATATGGAGGCGTGGTGCGACAGCTTCCTCAAGGTGCTGGACGACCTCGACACGCTCCTTACCGATAACCGCATCTTCAAGCAGCGCACCGTCGATATCGGCGTCGTCAGCCTCGACGACGCGATGGCGTGGGGCTTCACGGGCACGATGATACGCGGCTCCGGCGGGGCTTGGGATCTGCGCAAGAGCCAGCCCTACGAATGCTATGCGGATCTCGACTTCGACATCCCGATCGGCAAGAACGGCGACAACTGGGACCGCTATCTCATCCGCATGGAAGAAATGCGCCAGTCGATCCGCATCATGAAGCAGTGCATCGAGCGGCTGAATTCACCCGCAGGCAAGGGGCCGGTGCTGCTGCCGAATAACAAGGTCACGCCGCCGCGCCGCGAAGAGATGAAGCGGTCGATGGAAGCGCTCATCCATCACTTCAAGCTCTATACCGAGGGCTTTCGCGTGCCGGAAGGCGAGGTTTACGCGGCCGTGGAAGCGCCGAAAGGCGAGTTCGGGGTCTACCTCGTGGCGGACGGAACCAACCGCCCCTATCGCTGCAAGATCCGCGCACCCGGCTTTCCGCATCTCGCCGCGATGGACTTCCTCTGCAAGGGGCACATGCTGGCGGACGTGTCGGCCATTCTCGGCAGTATCGATATCGTGTTCGGCGAGATCGACCGCTGATCGCTTTTGTGACGGGTGCCGGCGGATGCCTTGAAGGGACAGGGCGTGCGGTCGGAGGCCGTACCGCAGCGCTCAGGGGCTAAAGGAAACGCAATAGTTGGGGGGAAGCCGCGCAATGTGGAATGTGGTTGCCTGGGTGCTTGCCGCCGTCGTTGGCGCAGGGTTTGGCGCTTTTGCGAAGTCTACCGGCATCCTCGGCATTGACGCCGGGCCGTTCTCGGTCGTCTTCATGTTCCTGTCGCTGCTGCTGATCTCGTTCGTGTATCAGTTTCGCATCAACATGCGTGACAAGGGCGACGGTCGCGGCCTCAGGATCGCGCCGCCTTCCCCGTCTATCCTCGTCGACGCGGCCATCTTCTTCGCGGGCGCGCTGTCGGCGATGAAGAACGTCTGACGCTCGAAATGGGCGCGGCGATGTGCTCCTTTTCCGGAGGGTTCCGGCGCGTTGTGTGCAGGAGGGGCAGATGACGGATCTGGCAGAGACGGAAGAGGTGGTGGTCGCAACTCCCGATAGCCGCTTTTCCTCGCCTGAGCGTCTTGGCCTCCACCTCCTCGAAATCGGGCGCATCCAGAACAATTCAGGCTCGCTTCTGCAATTCGTTGCGATCCTGTTCGCGGTCTGCATCTACTTCTTCAACGCGCTCGTCTATCCGGCCTCGCCGCACCGCGCGCTCTACGCCACGGTGCTCGCCGTAGACGCCACGCTCATCGTGGTCGCGTGCTTTTTCTATCTGCGCTGCCTGACGCTGTCGGTCGGATGGAGCGCGATCAGAAATCCGCAGACGAACTATCATCTTCTGTCGACGCTCGGCGAAAACGAGATGGAGGAGACGCTCCGCCGCGTCATCCGCTCTTTCCGCCGCGGCACCTATTGTTTCGCGGCGAGTTTCTTCACGACGCTTGTCTCGCTCGTACTCGTCGCTCTGGGATACACCAACATGCTGCCATCCTGAGCGCTTTCCCGCCGATATTCCTGCACCCTGCGCCCGCTTAACCTCTGGCGAACACGGCGCATCTCGGTTATTAACCTGCCAGAACTTCTGGGAACCCGCATGTCCGTCCGACGCCTCGATCCGAATCAGCCGAGCGACTTCGAATTCACGCCTGAAAATCTGGCGTGGGCGAAGGAGCAGATCAAGAAATACCCCGAAGGCCGCCATCAGGCCGCCGTCATCCCGCTTCTCTGGCGCGCGCAGGAGCAGAACGACCGCTGGCTGCCCGAACCCGCGATCCGTTATGTCGGCGATCTGCTCGGAATGCCCTATATCAGGGTTTACGAGATCGCGACCTTCTACTCGATGTTCAACCTGTCGCCCGTCGGCCGCTATCATGTGCAGGTCTGCGGTACGACGCCTTGCATGCTTCGCGGTGCGGAAGAGATCAAGAAGGTCTGCAAGCGAGAAATCGGCGCCGAGCGCGAGGTAACGCCCGAAGGCGTCTTCTCGTGGGTCGAGGTGGAATGCCTCGGCGCGTGCGTGAATGCGCCCATGGTGCAGATCAACGACGATTATTACGAAGACCTGACGCCGGAGAACTTCGAAGCTGTCCTCTCGGGGCTTCGGCGCGGGCGCGAGGTGAAGCCCGGCTCGCAGATCGGGCGTCAGTTCTCGGCGCCGGAAGGCGGCCCGACAACGCTTCTCTTCCGCGATGACGACGAGCCCAGGGAGACGCAGCCGGAGCGCGCCGCCGGGGAAGCTCAGACGCAGGCGGAGGTTCAGGGAGCGGTCGAGGCCGCCTCGCCGGTTCAGCCGCCGGAAGCGAAGTCCGGCGATGTGGAGAAGGGCGCGGAAGAGCGCGCGCGCTTCGAGCGGCCGGAAGGCGACCCGGACGACCTGACGAAGCTCGCCGACCTCGACCCCGACGCGCAGCACGCGTTGAACGCCATCGGCATCACCCGCTACGGCCAGGTTGGCCGCCTCACGGCAGAGGATGTGGAGTGGATCGAAACGCGCTATCCTCGTTTCAAGGGCAAGACGGCCGAGTGGCTCGCGGCCGCGAAAGCGCTGATCGAAACGGATACGCCGGGCGGCGTCGCCCCCGATGCGGCGGGACGCGAGACCGAGCCGAAAGATAAGGACTGAGCATGCTTTCCGATAAAGACCGCATCTTCAAAAACCTATACGGACAGCATGACTGGGGCCTGAAAGGCGCGCGCGAGCGCGGCGCGTGGGACAACACCAAGGCGATCCTCGAAAAGGGGCAGGACTGGATCATCGAGGAGATGAAGGCGAGCGGGCTGCGCGGGCGCGGCGGCGCGGGCTTCTCCACCGGCATGAAATGGTCCTTCATGCCCAAGAAATCGGACGGGCGCCCGCATTACCTCGTTGTCAACGCGGACGAGTCCGAGCCTGGCACCTGCAAGGACCGCGAAATCATCCGCCACGATCCGCACCTTCTCATCGAGGGCTCGCTCATCGGCGCTTTCGCCATGCGGGCGCACACCGTCTACATCTACATTCGCGGCGAGTTCATCCGCGAGCGCC
This sequence comes from Rhodomicrobium lacus, assembly GCF_003992725.1. Classification (NCBI taxonomy): domain Bacteria; kingdom Pseudomonadati; phylum Pseudomonadota; class Alphaproteobacteria; order Hyphomicrobiales; family Hyphomicrobiaceae; genus Rhodomicrobium; species Rhodomicrobium lacus. Next base: position 520,883 of record NZ_RZNF01000012.1, read on the forward strand.
AGCGCCTGCAGGCCGCCATCGATCAGGCCTATGAAGCGCGCCTCATCGGCAAGAACAACATCCACGGCTGGGACGTCGATATCTACGTTCACCATGGCGCGGGCGCGTATATCTGCGGCGAGGAAACGGCGCAGCTCGAAAGCATCGAAGGCAAGAAGGGCCAGCCGCGCCTGAAACCGCCGTTCCCGGCCAATGCGGGCCTGTGGGGCGCGCCGACGACGGTCAACAACGTCGAATCCATTGCGGTTGCCCCCGACATCCTGCGGCGCGGCGCGGCATGGTTCGCCGGCCTCGGCAAGCCGAATAACACGGGCACGAAGCTCTTCTGCATCTCGGGCCACGTCGAGCGGCCTTGCAACGTCGAAGAGGAAATGGGCATCAGCTTCCGCGAACTCGTGGAGAAGCACGCGGGCGGCATTCGCGGCGGCTGGGACAATCTGCTCGCCATCATTCCCGGCGGTTCGTCGGTGCCGTGCGTTCCGGCGCATATGTGCAACGACCTCGGCATGGACTTCGACAGCCTGCGCAAGGTCGGCTCCGGCCTCGGCACGGCTGCGGTGATCGTGATGGACAAGTCCACCGACATCGTGAAGGCCATCTCGCGCCTGTCATACTTCTACAAGCACGAAAGCTGCGGCCAGTGCACGCCCTGCCGCGAGGGCACCGGCTGGATGTGGCGCGTGATGGAGCGCATGGTCGAAGGACGCGCCGAGCACGCGGAAATCGACATGCTTTGGGACGTCTCGAAGCAGATCGAAGGCCACACCATCTGCGCGCTGGGCGATGCCGCCGCGTGGCCGGTGCAGGGCCTGATCCGGCACTTCCGCCATGAGATGGAAGCGCGCATCGACGCGTTCCACGCACAGCACAAGGCGCGCGTCGCGGCGGAATAGGCTGTCAGGGGAGCGTCGATGACCAGGTCCGGCGTTCCCGATTCGGCCTGGCTGAAGATCAGGCCCATGGCCCTTCGCGTGGCGGCCTGAGCATCACCGCCCGAGGTGGAATGCGTCAGGCGGCCCTGCTCTGGTTGCGCAGACGCAGATCGCGCCCCCGCTCCGCCAGGCGCTTGACCGTCGAGATGAAACAATCGCTCTTGAGCGGTTTCGCCATATACCCGTCGGCGCCCGCAGAGGCGTGATATTCTTCCGCCCCCTTCATGGCATCGGCCGTAAGGGACAGGATCGGAATATCCCGCTTCCAGTCGGCGCGGTGACGGATGATACGGATAGCCTCGACGCCATTCATGATGGGCATCTGACTATCCATGATGATGAGGTCGTAATCGCGCTTTTCGAGCTTCACGAGAACCTGCTGGCCATTCTCCGCCGAATGCGTTTCGCATCCGGCGGCCTGCAGGAGCGCGAGCGCGAGCTTGAGGTTGATCGGGTGGTCTTCGGCTACGAGCACATCGTAGACGCAGGGCGTGAGTCGCGCCGTTTCTTCCTCACCCGCGTGGCTCCCTGAGGAAGCTGGCAACTGCGCCTGTTCGGTGTCGAGCCACAGTGGCAGCCAGACCCGGAATGTAGAGCCTTCTCCGCGCTCGCTTGCCACCGTGATCACCCCGCCCATCAGTTCGACGAGTTCCTTGGCGATGGCGAGGCCCAGGCCGCTGCCCCGAACCTTTCCGGAGCAGTCCTCGCCCTGGTAGAAACGGTTGAAGATCTTGCGCAACCGGTCCGGCGCGATGCCCGGTCCCGTGTCGCTGACCGAAATGGCAAGTCCGTTACTCTCGGCCGTTATCGAAAGCATCACAGAACCGGCTTCGGTGAACTTGATCGCATTGCCGAGAAGATTGACGAGAACCTGGCGGATACGCTTCAAGTCGCCGACGGCTATTGTTTGTCCCGACAGATTACAGGAGATCTTCAAGCCGAGAGATTTCTCTTCGGCCAGGGCTTGAAGCGAGCGCGCCGCTGAAATCAGCTCGCTCATCTTGAAAGGTGCACTCTGGATTTCAAGCGTGCCTCGCTCGATCTTGCCAAGGTCCAGGATTTCGTCGATCAGCGACATGAGCGACTTCGATGACGATTGGATGAGGGTTGCATAATCGCGCTGCGTGTCGCTCAGATCGCCCTGAAGCAGCAAATCGTTGAATCCGATGATTCCATTCATCGGCGTACGCATTTCGTGGCTCATGTTGGTCAGGAACTGGCTTTTTGCCCTGTCGGCCGATTCGGCGCGCAAACGGGCTTCCTCAAGTTCGGCCTGCTGGCGTTTCAAGGAGCTGATGTCCGTCCATATGCGAACGGTCTCGTTGTTTTCCATCCGCTTGTGCCGGCGCGACATCCAGCAACCGTTAGCAAACCGCATGTGCATCTCGGAAAATGAGTGTTTGGAGGCGGCGAGCTGTCGGTCGATCCAGCGATCCGGATCTTCCTTTCCGATATCGACGAGCCCTTTCGCCACCGTACCTCGCAACAGATCTTCGAAGGACGCTCCGGGGCCGATGGTGTTTTCGATGCCCTCGTGAAGCTTGGTGAACGCCTCGTTGGCAATGAGAAGCCGATCGTTTTCGTCGTAAATGGCGAAACCGTCCGAAATGGCTTCGACCGCCGCGCGCAAACGCCCTTCAGCCTTGCTGCTGCCGAGCATGGCCTTGGTGACGTCGCAATCCCTTCCGACACAAAAGGTGATATCGCGCTGAATGGCGACGAATCCGCGGATGTGTCCTTTCGCGTCGAGAAGCGGCATCACTTCGAGGTCGAACCAGACGGGAATGCCTCGTCTTTCGCCCAGCACCTGTGTCTTTACCGGCTCGCGCGCTTCGAGCGCATGCAGGAGAGCGGCAGCCACCACGTTCTCGTTCAAGCCGGGCGATTGAAGCAGCGAAGACGGAGTGCGCGCGGCGATTTCGTGCGGGGGAACTCCCGTGAGCTGCGCAAAGCCGGCGTTGGCCCAAAGGAATTTGCCCGTCTCGTCCGTTACGACGACAGCGTCTCGCATGCCGTCATCCGGCGGAGCGCACAGTTCTTCCTTTGCAAGGTTTTGCAGGATCATCCTCGAAATCCGAACAGCGGGATCAACATAACCACCGGCAACGACATATTGCGGCGGCGCCATCAACGGACAAAGTGCCATCTATTTGTCATCAAACTGCGCGCTTGAGCGTCAGGGTCAAGTGAAATGCCATAAATGGAGAGGTCACTGCTTGCACCGAACTAACGATTGGCATACAATTTTAGAAAATTACTTCGCGCATGACACCTAAGTCATTGAAACAAGGAAGTATATCCTTCACGAAAAAGGACATATTCCACAAAAACCAAGATACAAAATCGATCGCCTGCGAGGAGATCCCGCAGTGAAAATTGCATGAAAGCTTCGCTTCCCGGAACCGAGCCCGGCTGCCGGCCAAGACCCTGCCTGGACCGCGTCCCGGACATGTGTGAAACGGCTTTTTTCCGGTAAGACGCGCGACAAACTGGAAAGATAGAGCGCGCTTTCGATCCAATCAAAAGCGGGTAGGCTCCCGGGCGCTCGGCCTCCGGGTTACGGCGTCACTGGCGTACGTCTTCGCTTCCGGCTCGCGCGGCGTTCCGCCGCTCGTCCGACCGGCTCTGAGGGACCGGGCCAGCAGAGCGCTGGGTCTCGCGTGCCGGCGGACGCATATCGCGACGTCGCTCTTCCGCCTGATCCGTGGAGGGTCTCGCTACCCGGGGCGCTGAAACAGTCGCAGGGATCGACAGCTTCGCGAGAATATCCGGCTTCGGCACGAAATTGGCGGCCGGCACGATCTGAACGATCTTGAAGCCTTCGATTTCCATGTTGACCAGGACGCTGTCGAGCGCGTCCACGGTAGTCTTGCTGGTATCGCGAAAAACGAGGACGCCTTTGCCAGCTTCCTTGAGCCTTGCAAGGGTTCGGTTGGCGAAAGCAGTCGGGGTGAGGCCCGGATCGCCATCGCCCGATTCGATGTCGGCATGCCAGAGGCTGACGCCCCGCTCTTCGAGATAGGCCCGCAACTCGGGCGTGAGCGCTCGTTGCGACACGCGAAGGAACGGCGCCACCGCTTCGTTCGACGCCTTTGCGACCGCGGCGAGCCCGCTCTCCGTCTCATTTCTGGCGTCTTCGAACTTGACCGCTTCCGCCGCGCCCGCTTTCGGCCAGAGGCCCGCGGCCAGCGTATGACCGCGTCGCGCTACATCGCGCACGGTCGCGGCATTTGCCAGCGCCGCGCTTCCCTTGAGGAAGAAAGTTGCCTTGACGCAGTGCTTGTCGAGGATGTCGAGGATATATTTCGTGTAGGCGCTGTGCGGTCCCTGCTCGAAGAAAAGCACGATTTCCTTCTCACCGAGCAAAGACGGTTCGGACATCACCTCGCCCGCGTTCTGCTCGCCGCCATAGGCATGTCGTTTCGCCGAGTCGACCGCCACCACGCGCGCGAGGAAGCTCTTGTTTTCGGCATAGACGCACTCTTTCGCATCAGCCAGAGCCGGGAACAGAACGACGGCCGATAAACCAAGCAACCCAATCTTCATCAGTGCCCCCGCTGCCTCGGCGGTCTTCACGCAAAGTTCTCCGGCGAACGATGGTTCGCATGGCAAGAGCCGACACGTGCGTGTCGGCTCTTGCCGGGGAGTTCATCAAACGCAGCTTTGGGGCCGATGTTTGTTTCCGATGTTGAATTGCTTACACATACGTGAGACGGCGCCGCCAGAATTCAGCGGTGGAACTTGCGGACGTCGAGATGCTCGGCGCGAATCCAGCGCACCGTGCGAGTGGATGAGCGCATGATCACGGTGTGTGTCTCGATGCGACCGTCGAAGAAGCGCGCGCCCGGCAGCAACGGGCCGTCCGTGACGCCCGTCGCGGCGAAGATGATGTCCCCCGAGACCATATCCTCAACACGGAAGATCTTTCGGGGGTTTTCGATGCCGAGCGTCTCTGCGTGCCGAGCCTGCTCGTCATTGAGGCCCCAGAGCCGCCCCTCGATCTGGCCGCCGAGGCAGGCGAGCGCGGCGGCTGCGAGGACGCCTTCGGCGGAACCGCCCGTGCCGAGGTAGATATCGATGCCGGTTTCGTCCGGCTTGCAGGTCTGGATCACGCCCGCTATGTCGCCATCGCCGATCAGAGCCACGGCTGCGCCGGCTGAACGGATCTCCTCGATCAGCCTCGCATGGCGTGGCCTGTCGAGCACGCACGCCGTCAGTTCGGAAACGCGCACGCCCTTTGCGGATGCGAGGCGCGCGAGATTTTCTTCAATGGGGCGGTCGAGGCTCACCAGTCCCGGTTCATAGCCCGGACCGATGGCGATCTTCTCCATGTAGACGTCCGGCACCTTGAGCATGCAGTCGCGCTCGGTCATCGTTACGACCGCGAGCGCGCCCGGCAGGGATTTCGCGCAGAGCGTCGTGCCTTCGAGCGGATCGACCGCAATGTCGACGGGCTGCCCGCCGACGCCCAGTTCCTCCCCCTCGTAGAGAAGAGGCACTTCGTCCCGCTCGCCCTCACCGACCACGATGCGGCCGTCGATGGCGAGTTCGGCAAGCTCGCGATGCATGGCCGTGGCGGCGGCGGCGTCCGCCTGCCGTTCGTCGCCCCGCCCGCGGAGTTTGGCCGCCGCGACGGCGGCGCCCTCCGTCACACGAGCGATATCGAGCGAAAGCGTGCGCATGAGACTGCTCGCCGGTCTGGCGAATGACGGCTCGTTTGCCATGGTCCTGGCCCTCCCGCGAAACTCAGGTGGCTAAAGCTGTAGCACTTAAAGCGCCTCGATCCGTATCGTTTGGGGCACGCCGGAAACATGCCCATCCTCGACGATAGCGTCGAGCGCCGCGCGAAGACGTTCCTCGCGCGTGCGATGCGTGATGAGGACGACAGGCGTCGATTCTGCTCCGTTACCCGGTCGCCGGAAACCGGGCAGATCGGTCGGCGCGCGCCTCTGAACGATGCTTTCGAGCGAGATATCCTGTTCGGCCATGCGTGTGGCAATGGCGGCGATGGCGCCGGGGCGGTCGTAGACGGAGAGGCGAATGTAGAAGCCGCCCTCATGCGACGACATGCCGGGCCGCGTCTGGGGGCGAAGCCTCGCAACGGGCAGGATGAAGGGGGGGCTGATGTGGTTGCGGGCGATGTCGATGATATCTCCCGCCACAGACGACGCGGTCGCGCGCGCGCCGGCGCCCGGCCCGGCGAGGATGATCAGCCCTGCGTAATCGCCCTCGACGGCCACAGAATTCAGCGCTCCGTCCACACGGGCAAGAGCGCTTGTCTTCGGGATCATGGTTGGCGAGACACGCGCCTCGATGCCGTCCTCCGTCTGGATGGCGACGGCGAGCAACTTGATTCGGTAGCCGAGTTCTTCGGCGGCGTCGAAATCGAACGGTTCGATGCGGCGGATGCCTTCGAGGTGAATCGAGCCAAAGTCCGGGCGGACGCCGAAGGCGAGCGCCGCGAGAAGCGCGAGCTTGTGGCCCGCATCCTGTCCGTCGATGTCGAAACTCGGGTCTGCTTCCGCATAGCCGAGCGCCTGCGCCTCGGCCAGCACCTCCGCGAAGGGCAGCTTCTCCCGCTGCATACGTGTCAGGATATAATTGCTCGTGCCGTTCAGAATGCCGTAGACGCGACTTATGGAATTGCCGAGCAGGCTCTCGCGCAGCCCCTTCACGATGGGAATGCCGCCCGCGATGGCCGCCTCGAAATTGAGCGCGAGGTTCTTCTTCTCGGCAAGCCCGGCGAGATAGACGCCGTGGCGCGCAAGAAGCGCCTTGTTCGCGGTTACGACATGCTTGCCCGCTTCGAGCGCGGCTTCCACGCTTTGAAGCGCGGGGCCTTCCTCGCCGCCGATCAACTCCACGAATACGTCGATGGCATCGCTTCTTGCGAGATCCGCGGCATTCGCGAACCACGCAATGCCCGTAAGGTCCACGCCGCGATCCTTGCCGGGGTTGCGTGCCGACACCCCAGCGACCTCGATGCTGCGCCCCGAGCGCTCGGCGATGGCCGCGCCGTTTTCGTGCAGCAGGGACACCAGTCCCGCGCCCACCGTGCCGAGACCGGCGATGCCCAATCGAAGCGGGGGAAGATCAGTCATGTCTCGTCGATCCTTATCGCGCGTCCCCTGGAGTCCTGGCGGCAAGCGCAGTCACCCTGCGCGGCTACAGGCTGACGCACACCAAATCACATCATTATCGGTATCTCTCGGGCGATGCAATTAGGGAGCGTCTGCGTGACAGCGACCGGCTGCCTCGGAACGCGGGGTTTCATCAGCCATCGACGAGGCAGACGTTTCCCGGCCGTCTCCGGTATGGATGTGACATGCGCCTAAGCGCGAGCCCCGCCGCGCTCGTACCAGCCGCGCGACGACTTGACGAGGCGCACCACGGACAGCATCACCGGCACCTCCACCAGCACGCCGACCACGGTTGCCAGCGCCGCGCCGGACTGGAACCCGAACAGCACGATCGCTGTCGCCACGGCCAGTTCGAAGAAGTTGCTCGCGCCGATGAGCGCGGACGGCCCCGCCACGCACCACGCCACGCCGAAACGCCGGTTCAGCCAATAGGCCAGCCCCGCATTGAAATAGACCTGGATGACGATCGGCACCGCAAGCAGCGCGATAATGAAAGGTTGCCGCACGATCTGCTCGCCCTGAAGACCAAACAGCAGCACGAGCGTCAGCAGCAGAGCGGTCAGCGAAAACGGCCCAAGCGCCTTCAGCGTGCGATCGAGCACCGCCCGTCCTCCGGCGCGCAGCGTCGCCGCGCGCCAGGTTTGCGCGATCAGCACCGGAATGATGATGTAAAGCAGCACCGAAAGCAGCAGCGTTTCCCACGGCACCGAGATCGCGGACAACCCGAGCAACAGCCCGACAAGGGGCGCGAAAGCAATCACCATGATTGCGTCGTTCAGAGCCACCTGACTGAGCGTAAAATGCGGCTCGCCATCGACGAGGTTCGACCACACGAACACCATGGCGGTGCAAGGCGCGGCGGCGAGCAGGATAAGCCCCGCAATGTAACTGTCGATTTGGTCTGCGGGCAGAAGCGGACGGAAGAGGGAGCCGATGAACAGCCAGCCGAGCAGCGCCATCGAGAACGGCTTGACGAGCCAGTTCACCCCGACCGTCGTGGCGATGCCGCGCCAGTGCGCACCGACTTCGCGCAGCGCCGCCGGGTCGATCTTCAGCAGCATCGGGATGATCATCACCCACACGAGGACCGCCACCGGAAGGTTGATCTCCGCCACCGTGGCCGCGCCGATGGTCTGAAACAGCGACGGCGCGAAGTGTCCCGCCGCAATGCCGACGACGATGCAGAGCGCGACCCACAGAGTGAGCCAGCGCTCGAAGATGCCGAGCGCGGCGGGCGCTTCGGCTGTGGCGAGATTCACGGACGCTTCGCTCATTCGCTGCGGTCCGCCTTCGCCGTTGCGCCTTCCATGCGGCCGATGTCCCGCAACGTGTCGGAAAGGGCGAGCTTGCTGACGGTGCGAAGCGGCAGGGCGGTAAAGACCTGGATGCGATTGCGCAGATAACGGAACGCATCATTGAAGGCGCGCTGCTTCTCGATGTCGGTGCCTTCGACGGCCGCCGGGTCTTCGATGCCCCAGTGCGCGGTCATCGGTTGCCCCGGCCAGAAGGGGCAGGTTTCGCCCGCCGCGTTGTCGCAGACGGTGAAAACGAAATCCATCTTCGGCGCATCGGCGGCGGCGAACTCATCCCAGCTTTTCGAGCGGAAGCCGTCGGCCGGGTAGTCGTAGGCCGCCAGCGTCTTCAGCGCATACGGGTTGACGACGCCTTTCGGCTGGCTGCCCGCCGAGAAGGCGTTGAAGCGGCCCGCGCCGTCCCTGCGCAGGATGCCTTCCGCCAGGATCGAGCGTGCCGTGTTGCCCGTGCAGAGAAACAGGACGTTGTAAACGGTGTCGGTCATTTTTCTCTCCCCCTGTCCTATCCGCAGCAGCACGATTTCTTGGGCTTCACCGCGCGCACGAAGGCGCTCATGAGTTTGCCGTCGAGTTGCCCGGCGATCGCGTCCACATCGATGCCCTTGCCTGAGAGGAACTCGCGCGCGTCCTCGCCGCGATAGAGGCGCGTCGGCTCGATGCCGATGGCCTCGAAGCCGGCGGCGGCGAGCTTCTGCGCATATTCGCCTTCTTCCAGCGCGCCCGCGATGCAGCCCGCCCAGGCGAGCACGTTCTTGCGGATGTCGTCGGGGATCTCGCCGCGCGTGACGATGTCGGACACAGCGAAGCGCCCGCCCGGCTTCAGCACGCGAAACGCCTCGCGCAGCACGCGGTCCTTGTCGCCCGAGAGGTTGATGACGCAGTTCGAAATGATGACGTCCACCGAATTGTCGGGCAGCGGGATGGCTTCGATCTCGCCTTTCAGGAACTCGACGTTCTCGACGCCCGCCTGTTTCTGGTTCTCGCGGGCGAGCGCCAGCATGTCGTCGGTCATATCGAGGCCGTAAGCCTTGCCAGTCGGGCCGACGCGGCGCGCCGAAAGGAGCACGTCAATGCCGCCGCCCGAGCCAAGGTCGAGCACGGTTTCGCCCGGCGCGAGCTGCGCCAGCGCCGTGGGATTGCCGCAGCCGAGAGAGGCCAGCACCGCCGCTTCGGGCAGCATCCCCTTCTCGGACACGTCATAAAGGTTCGACGTGATCGGCTCGGAGCCTTCGAGCGCCGCATTGCCGCCGCAACACGACCGCCCTTCGCTGACGCGCCTTGCCGCTTCGCCGTAACGGTCGCGTACGGCTTCCTTCACATCGGTGTCGCTCATGGTGTGTGCTCCTGACAGCAGGTGACTTCTTCCGGGCTGATGGCGCGGTTGCGCGTGCAGCATTCCGCAAAAAGGAAGGCGAGAATGTCCTGCAGCGCCTGCGTATTCGCCGTGTAGCGAAGGAACGTGCTTTCGCGGCGGACCTTCACGAGGTCTTCGTTCTTCAGCTTTTCGAGATGGTGGGAGAGCGTCGAGGACGGAATGCCGAGTTCCGAGCCGATTTCGCCGACGACGAGGCCATAAGGGTGCGCGGACAAAAGAAGGCGCACGATGCGAAGCCGCGTTTCGGTGCCGAGCGCTGCCATCATGTCGGCATAGCGCGCAATCTGTTCGTCCTGCGTAGCGTCGGCCATTGTCGCCCTCAATTCCTGTATTTCTATAAATACCGAAATATAGAAATGCAAGGGTTTTCGGGCGAGCGGACAGCGCTCGCGCGGCGTTCAGAACAGTATCGGGACGAAAAGCACGGTATTCGGCGGCGCGACGGCCTTCACGGGGCGTTCGGGCTGCAAACCGATAGCGTCAGGCGGTGCGACGCGGGCGCGGCGAGGCGCGGCGCCGGTCGCGCCACAGACGACCGGCCACCTGACCTAAAGCGTCCCGCCTGAACGGCGGGACGGGCGTCACGTTATGTTTGATCAGAGCTTCAGGCCGGAATGAATGGCCGCGATGCCGCCCGACAGGTTGCGATATTGCACGCGGCTGAAGCCCGCCTTTTCGATCATGCCGGCGAACTTCTTCTGGTCCGGGAAGGCGCGGATGCTGTCCACGAGGTAGCGATAGGGCTCGGCGTCGCCCGCCACCACGCGGCCGAGCGGCGGCACCACGGCATCGGAATAGACCTCGTAGACCTTGTCGAACAAGGGCACCTGCACGCGCGAAAATTCGAGGCAGAGGAAACGCCCGCCCGGCTTCAGAACGCGGAAAGCCTCGTTCAGCGCGTTCTGCTTGTTGTCCACGTTCCGAATGCCGAAGGAGATCGTGTAGAAGTCGGACGTGTTGTCGCGATAGGGCAGGCTCTCGGCATTCGCCTGCACGAACGACACCTTGCCCGCAAAATCGGGATGCTTGTCGCGGCCCGCGTCCATCATCGAATGGTTGATGTCGGTGATGATCGAACGCGATCCGGGACCGGCCGCCTTGAGGAACCGCTTCGTGATGTCGCCGGTGCCTCCCGCGACGTCGATCAAGAGCGACGCGCTCGACTTCGACGGAGCGAGCCAGTTGATCGCCGCATCCTTCCAGATGCGGTGCACGCCGCCCGACATCAGATCGTTCATCAGGTCGTAGCGTGTGGCGACGCGGTCAAAGACGGTATTGACGAACCCCTGAAAGCCAAGGTTCTGGATTTTGTGATCGTAAGCAGTCATTCCGTTCGCTCCGGGGGCGAGTGAGAAAATTTGATGCGATATGTGGCGCACGGGCGGCACAATGTAAACGCGTCATTATGCTTGAAGGCATTAACCGCTAGCAGAGTGTTGCAATGCAATAGGACTGTACAACCGCCACATTTCTCGGAGAGGATAGTTTGTTTGCATCCTAGAGAAAATTTTAAGCCATGGTACGCACTCCCCATCCCTATGATCTCGTCATTGCCGGTGCAAGCTTCGCAGGCTTGGTAGCCGCCAAGACGGCGGCCATCCGCGGGCTGAAAGTGGCCGTGCTCGAACCGAAGGCAGCAGCCGGCCAGCATGTGTCTTCGACGGGCATCCTGACCAAGGAAGCGGCGCAGGAAATCGACCTCCCCTACACCCTGACGCGGCGCGTTTACGGCGTGCGGCTTTACGCTCCCAACCTCCGCCACGTCGACCTGTTCGCGCCGGACAGCTTCTTTTTGACAACGGATACCGGGCGCGTCCTCGGCTGGCTCGCGCAGGAAGCGCAGCGGGCCGGGGCGCAAATTCTCTGGCGCACCCCGTTTCAGGGCGCGGAGCGCAAGGACGGCGTATTCGTTTTCAAGGGCGTCAACATCTCCGCGCGGCACATCATCGGCGCGGATGGCGCGCAGTCGGCCGTGGCGCGAGCCTTCGGGCTTGGGCTGAACGAGCGCTTCATGCTCGCCACCGAGCACGAATATGACGGGTTGAACGCAGACCCGCGCTTTCTGCACTGCTTCCTCGATTCGAGGCTTGCGCCGGGGCATATCGCCTGGGTCGCGCCCGGCCCCTCGCTTTTTCATGCGGGGCTTGCCGCCCGACCGGGGCGCCGCCCGCGTCTGGCCGCCTTCCTCGCCAAGACCGCGCCGATCTTCGGTTTCGAGGATGCAAGTCTCGTGGAGCGGCGGACGGGGCGCATTCCGTGCGGCGGCGTGGTTCGTCCGTTCGCCACCGACGGCGTGACGCTGATCGGCGACGCGGCGGGGATGGCTTCGCCGACAACCGGCGGCGGCGTCGGCTTCGCCTTCCAGTACGGGCGGCGCGCGGCGCAAGTCGTGGCCGATCACCTCCTGCATCTCGGGCCATCGCCGGAGGTGGCGCTCGCGAGGGAACTGCCGCGTTTCGGCCTCAGTCACCTGACGCGGCTCGCGCTCAACCTCGCACCGCCGAACGCCCTCCTGTCGGCCGCGCTCGGCACCGCCCCCATGCGCAGGTTCGCGCAACACGTCTATTTCCGCGAACGCGGCGGCAAGGGCATCAGCTTCGCCGACTTCCAGGCAAGGCTGAACGGACTCGAAAGGCCGCCGTTTACCGCCAACGGCGTCGCTCCGCGAAATATCCCGTAGACCTGGGAAGGCGTGTGTTTTACGAAATGTCGAACGGTGCGATGCGACCCGCGCCGGATGACGAGATTTCCGAACCGCCTTTTGAGAGACACGGAGACTTTCCATGCCGATGCATCGCTTTCTTGAGTGGCATGCCAGTCAGTTCATGACGAAGGACGTCGAATCCGTTCCTTCGTCGCTGACACTCCGCGAACTCGGCGCGCTGTTCGATCATAATGACTACAATTCATTTCCGGTCGTCGACAACGACGTGCTCGTCGGTCTCGTCACGAAGCTCGACTTCCTGAAGGCGTTCATTTTCGACACCAGCCACCTCATGCCGCATTATGGAGAGGTGATGTCCAAGACGGTGGCCGAAGTGATGATGAAGGACATCGTTCATGTCGAGCCGGAAACGCCACTGACGAAGGTGCTGGAACTCATGGTGAAGCTTCGCACACGCGGCTTCCCCGTGCTCGACGAGGGCAAGCTTGTCGGCTTCATCTCTCGCACCGACCTCACACACGCGCTGACGCTCGCAACCCGCGACGAGTAAGCCGCGCTCACACCAGACATTCGGGCGGCCGCAGGCGCCGCCCCAGGAACAGGTTTTCGCCATGTCGCAGCACGCCCTTTCCGTAACGCGCGAACAGAATTTTCCCGAGTGGTATCAGGCCGTTGTCCGCGACGCGGATCTTGCGGAAACCTCACCGGTGCGCGGCTGCATGATCATCAAGCCGTGGGGTTATGGCATCTGGGAGCGGGTGCAGAAGGGGCTCGACGAGCGCATCAAGGAGACCGGGCACGAAAACTGCTATTTCCCGATCTTCATCCCGATGAGCTTCATCGCCAAGGAAGCGGAGCACGTCGAAGGCTTCGCGAAGGAAATGGCGGTCGTCACCCATCACCGCCTCAAGAACATAGACGGCAAGCTCGTACCCGATCCCGAAGCCGAGCTTCAGGAACCGCTGATCGTGCGCCCGACGTCGGAAACGATCATCGGCGACGCCTTCCAGCGCTGGGTCAAGAGCTACCGCGACCTGCCCATCCTCATCAACCAGTGGGCGAACGTGGTGCGCTGGGAAATGCGCACGCGCATGTTTCTGCGCACGGCGGAGTTTCTCTGGCAGGAGGGCCACACCGCGCATGCCGACAAGGCCGACGCCATGGCCGAGACGCTCCGCATGCTGGAAGTCTACCGCAGCTTCGCCGAGGATGTGCTGGCGATGCCGGTCGTAGCGGGCGAAAAGCCCGAGAACGAGCGCTTCCCCGGCGCTGACAACACCTATTCGATCGAAGCCATGATGCAGGACGGGAAGGCCCTTCAGGCCGGAACCTCGCATTACCTCGGAACGCACTTCGCGCAGGCGCAAAACATCCGCTTCCAGAACGAGGCGGGCGAACTCGCTCTCTGCCATACAACGAGCTGGGGCGTGTCCACGCGGCTCATCGGCGGCGTGATCATGACGCATGGCGACGACGACGGCTTGCGCCTTCCGCCCGCCATCGCGCCGAAACAGATCGTCATCGTGCCGATGCTGCGCGACAAGCCGGAAGACGCGGCCGTGGTCGAATTCTGTACGGGCCTCGCGGCGGAGCTTAACGCGAAGACGGCATTCGGTGAGCCGATCCGCGCGCATATCGACAGCCGCAAGATCAAATCGGCCGACAAGCGCTGGGACTGGGTGCGCCGCGGCGCGCCGCTCATCCTCGAAATCGGCCCGCGCGACGCGAGCGGCGGCAACGTCACGTTCACGCGCCGCGACCGCTTACGCGATGGCCCCAAGGTGAAATCGCATGCGCTGCCCCGCGCGGAGTTCGTCGCCGGGGTGGAGGCGCTGCTTCGCGAGATCCAGAACGCGCTATACACAGACGCGAAGAAGCGGCTCGACGCCAACATCCGCTCCGACATCAAGAGCTTCGACGAACTGGCCACGTATTTCGGCCCGGCCGAAGAGGATGAGGGCGGCGCGTTCAAGGGCTGGGTGCGCGTATCGTGGTCGCGTCCCACCGGCCCCGCGCTCGAACAGATCGCCGACAAGCTCAAGGCGCTGAAACTCACCATCCGCAACACGCCGCTCGACGGGAAAACTACGGACGCGGCTTGCTTCTTCACCGGCGGCGCGGCGGTCGAAGACATCATCATCTCTCGGGCTTATTGACCCGGAGGCGCTTCATGCCGGTTTCACAATGCTATACCCTCGTTTCGGGTTTTCCGCACATGGGGATTGCAAATGATAACCGACTGGCAAACGATCCGCGCGTTAATGGCAGCGGCCATCGATTTCGCCGAAGCTGTCGAGCGCGCGGGCCTCTCGGAAGAGGATCGCGGCCGAACCGTACATGTCGATGGCCGGACGGTCAGCCTTTTCGACATCATGGCGAGCGCCTCGACCCTACCCGAGGCACTGCGCTACCGCATTATCCGAGACCGGCACGACTTGGGAGCGGATGCCCCTTATGTATCGGAGAACGCGCGAATCGTCATGGCGATGACGGGCGCCTGTGTCGAACTTATCGGCGCGGGCTACGCGAATCCCGCACCTGAAGACATCCGCAAAGCCATCGGCTGGTATCGGGATCATGCCTTGCCGCTCCTCCTGAAGGCAAAGGCAGAGCAACCCGGTCAATCCTGATCCGCAGGCCGCTCATGGCGCTCCCGGTGCACCGCGGAAGGCCGTTTGGCGAAATCGCCGCTCGTTTTGCGCGACGTCCGCGCGCTTACGGCTTGCAAAATCAACCCCCGCGCGCTTTAACAACCCTCTCACGGATCGTTACGAGCGCGTGAAGCCGCGCTCGCGATCAGCCGAAAAAGCATTCAGGAGACGCCGATCCGATGGTTCTGCGCGTCGTGTTCATGGGGACACCGGACTTTTCCGTTCCCACCCTTAGCGAAATCGTCGCGGCCGGACATGATGTCGTCGGCGTTTATACGCAGCCGCCGAGACCCGCCGGGCGCGGCATGGAGCCGAAAAAATCGCCCGTCCATGCCTTCGCCGAAGAAGCGGGTTTGCATGTCCTCACGCCGAAATCGCTGAAAAAGCCCGAGGCGCAGGCCGAGTTCGCGGCGCTCGGCGCGGACGTGGCCGTGGTCGTCGCCTATGGGCTGATTCTGCCGAAGCCGGTGCTCGCCGCGCCGCCGCTTGGCTGTCTCAACCTGCACGCCTCTCTTTTGCCCCGATGGCGCGGCGCCGCGCCCATTCAGCGCGCGATCATCGCAGGCGACACCGAAACCGGCGTGATGGTGATGAAAATGGAGGAGGGCCTCGACACCGGCCCTATCGCGCTCGCGGACCGGATTTCCATCGGCGCCGACGCCACTGCGGGCGAAATCCACGATCACCTTTCGCTCATGGGCGCGCCGCTGATGCTGACGGCGCTCGACCGGCTTCCGCGCGGGGAACTCGCCTTCACGCCGCAATCCGAGGAAGGCGTGACGTACGCCGCCAAGATCTCGAAGGACGAAACGCGTATCGACTGGTCGCGTCCGGGGCCCGAAGTGCACGACAAGATCCGCGGACTGTCTCCATATCCCGGCGCCTGGTTCGAGGCGCTGCTTGGGGGCAAATGCGAGCGCGTCAAGGTGCTGCGCTCGGTGCTGGTGCCCGGCAAGGGCGATCCGGGTCAGCTTCTCGACGGGCATCTGACGGTCGCATGCGGCTCGCAGGCCGTGCGGCTCACAAGGGTGCAGCGCGCGGGCAAGCGTGCTGTAGGCGGCGACGAGTTCCTGCGCGGCTTCCCCCTCGGCAAGGGTACACAATTCGAGTAACGACGTGCCCGACGGCGCGTCGAAGCAGCCCGATTGCGAAGAAAAGCTCATAATTTCAGAAACTTGCCGCATGCCATCTCATTCACGGCATAGCTTTGGCGGTTTGAATCGCCGAAACGTGAAGAAAAACAAGGAGTCGTGACTGGGAATTGAAGGTCTTACCGCGCAAGGTAGAAAGCGGACCATCGATTTCGGAGGCTCTCTTGACGCGCTTAGCATCGGTTGGCCGCCTTTTTCTCACAGGCGCTCTCGCCATTATGTGCGCGGCAAGCGCGACGCTTGCCGGTTCACCAAACGAGAAGACATCCGTTGTGGAATTGTTCTCGAGTCAAGGCTGCTCCCGCTGCCCACCGGCGCACAGGATACTGCAACAGCTTTCGCGTCGGCCCGGCATCGTGGTGCTGAGTTTCCCGGTCAATTACTGGGACTATCTCGGCTGGAAAGACACGCTGGCACGCCCGGAATATGGCGAACGCCAGCGCGATTACGCAGCGCTTCTCACCAGGGGCGAGGTTTTCACGCCGCTGGCCGTCGTGAACGGCATGCGCAATTGCGTCGGCAGCAACCTCGGCGAGATCGACGCGGCAATCAAGTCCACATCGGCCACGCTCGCGAGCCAGTCTGTGTCTCTCTCCGTCCGCCAGGAAGATGGAAATCTCTTTGTCGAGGTCGGCGAAAGCGCCACTCCCTCGCGCCATCGCAGCGGCAAGCTCTGGATCGCAACCGTGCTCCGCTCGCGGTCTGAGAAAATCGGCGCGGGCGATAATGCCGGACAAATGGTTGCTTATACAAACGTCGTGCGCCGCTTGACGGATGCCGGAGACTGGCTGGGCGCGCCCACCTCCTATTCGCTGCCGGTAGACGCGCTGTCGAAAGACGGCGACATGCTCGTCGTGTTCTTGCAGACGGGAAAGCTCGGTCCCATACTTGCCGCAACATTGGTGGACATGGGCTTCAACGGAAACTGACGGCGCAATGGCTTACTGGCTTTTCAAGACGGAACCGGGGACATTTTCCTGGGACGATCAACTCAAGGCCGGAGCCAAGGGCGAGGAGTGGAGCGGCGTCCGCAACGCCCTCGCGCAGAAACACATGCGGGCGATGAAAAAGGACGACCTCGGCTTCTTCTATCATTCCGTGCATGAAAAGCGCATTGTCGGCGTGGTCCGCGTCCTGAACGAAATTCACCCGGATTCGACAGATCCGACCGGACGGTGGAATTGCGTGGACGTCGTTGCGGTCGCGCCTATTCCCCAGCCCGTCACGCTTGCCGAAATCAAGAGCGAACCGCAGCTCTCCGATATGGCGCTGGTGAAATACTCTCGGCTGTCCGTTCAGCCCGTCAAGCCCGAAGAATGGGAGATCGTCTGCCGCATGGGGGGCTACAAGCCTGCGCGATGAGGCCAGCAGGAACGGCGACCGGCGTTTCCGGAATTGCCTTATAAATTACTGAATTGTCTTATAAAAATGAATAGACAAGGTAGCCTGCCACCGCGAGCAGGATGATCGCCAGAAGATAAAGAAATGGGGCGGCTGCGGACGAAAGCCGCTCGTCGAGGATCAGATCGGGAGCACCGGGCGGCGGCGGCTCATGCGAAGCTGCTGGCTCTGCTGCGGGCGCCTTCTGACGCGCCTGTGCGGCATCCGACAACGAAGTTTCGTGATGAGCGGGCTGACCATCGGGCGGCGGAATTTCGCTTTCCGCTGCACGCGCATCTTCGCCGCGAGCGGTCTCGGCCTCAGCGAGGTCATCCGGGTTCGGCGACGCGAGGGCGGCATCTTCAATGGCGACCGCAATAGGCCGGTCCTCCTGCCCGCTCGCACCGCCAGCGGCTGGATCGGCGGCAATCTCTTCGCTCTGAGAGTTCGCATCGACCTTGGTGCTTTCGTTGCCTCCCATCGCTCTCTCCTTCTCAGGCTTACCGCCTGTCAAAGCGCTGACGCCTCCCCGGCGGACCGAGCCGGACAAGCGGATCGAAGACTATTCTCTAACCTCTTTCTTTGGGCCGAACCTTGCAGCACATTATAAATGGGTTTCACGCGCCGGAAAAGATATGAGATAGGCCCCGCGCTTCGTCGCCGCGCATGAAGCGAAATCGGGCAATTTCCCTCCTGCATGGCCGCCTTCTTGCTTCTGCCCCCCTGACGGGAGCCTTTGTATGAAAACCTACCTCGACTGGTCGGCCTACGACACCTATGGCATCGGCGACGCCTACTCGGGCATTCCCGCCACCGGCGGCAATTATGCAAAAGCCGTGGCGGTCTGCATGCACAGCCGCGACTGCCGCAAGAAAGGCAAGGGCCTCATGTGCCCGAGCTTCCGCGTCACAGACGACCCGGCGCATTCGCCGGAGGCCCGCGTCGCCGCCTTCAAGGCCGCGCTCAACGGGCAGTATGGCGCCGAGCCGTTCACGGACGCGCGGCTCGCCGAGGCGATGGACCTGTGCGTGTCCTGCAAGGGCTGCAAGAAGGAATGCCCGAGCGCGGTCGACATGACGCTCATCAAGACGGAATATCTTGCGCAGCGCAACGCCGCGCAGGGCGTGCCGCGGCGTACGTGGCTTTTCGCGAACCTGCCGCGCTGGACGACCTATCACCGCGGGCTCCTGCGCGCCGCCATCGGCTTTCGCAACCGCTCGAAGCTGGCGGCAAAGCTCGCCGAGCGCCTGTTCGGGATCGCCGCAAAGGCGCCGCTGCCGATGCCCGCACGGCGGCAATACGAGCATCAAGTCCCGGAAACGCCCGCGCCGCGCGGCGATGTCTATCTGTTCGCCGATTGCTTCGCGACGCATTTCGAGCCGGAAATCGCGGCGGCGGCGACGCAAGTGCTGACCGCGTGCGGCTATCGCGTGCGCGTG
This sequence comes from Rhodomicrobium lacus, assembly GCF_003992725.1. Classification (NCBI taxonomy): domain Bacteria; kingdom Pseudomonadati; phylum Pseudomonadota; class Alphaproteobacteria; order Hyphomicrobiales; family Hyphomicrobiaceae; genus Rhodomicrobium; species Rhodomicrobium lacus. The sequence goes on from NZ_RZNF01000012.1 coordinate 539,929, forward strand.
CTTTCGCCCGCACCCGGCGATCCGGAAAGAGACCGCGCGCTCTGCTGCGGCCGTACCTACCTCACCCACGGGCTCGTAGACGAAGCGCGCCGCGAAGGCGCCCGCGTGCTCGCCGCGCTGCGCCCCGCCATCGAGACGAAAACGCCCGTGATCGGCATCGAACCGTCGTGCCTTCTGTCGCTGCGCGACGAGCTTTATTGCCTCGGCCTCGGCGCGGAAGTGGGCGCGGCAGGCAAGCAGCTCTTTCTGTTCGAGGAATTCCTGTCGCGCGAGATTCAGCGCAACGGCCTCGTGCTGCCGCTGAAGGACGGCGCATCGCAAAAGGTGCTGGTGCACGGGCACTGCCATCAGAAAGCGTTCGGCACGATGAAGGCGCTCAGGAAAACGCTCGGCGCAATTCCGGGACTGGAAGCCGAAATCGTGGAATCGAGCTGTTGCGGCATGGCAGGCAGCTTCGGCCTCGAAGCCGAGCATCGCGAGGTTTCCCAATCCATGGCCGAGGCGTCGCTTTTGCCCGCGATGCGCGCGGCCGCCGCCGACACGCGGCTCGTCGCAAACGGCTTCTCGTGCCGCCACCAGATCGCGAACGGCACCGGCCGCAAGCCAGACCACATCGCGCTGGTTCTGCGGGACGCGCTCGACGAGACCGGAGCGCCTCCATACCGGAGAGCGTGAGACGCCCTCAATCGGCAATCAGGGCACTGAGGGATGCGCTCCACCCGGCGCGGGGCGACTCAACTTCAGGTAGGCAAGCGCCCGCCCGCGTGGCCAGGGCGCGGATTTTGACCGAACCCGCCCTCAAAACCAGCAACGAGCAATATTCATCCCCGATATCGGGGGCGTTCTCGCAATAATTTCCGCGTGAGCGCTAAAACGGGGCTGACTCGTTATCGTTGTCCCCGCCACGGGCCGCCCGATCGCGCCCGGATCTCTCCGACAAACGCGCAGATTCTCGAAGCGCGCCGCGCTGGCGACGCTTGAGCCGCGCTCCCGGCTTAAAGAGGCGTACGGAGCACACCTGAACGAAAATATCGAAATTACGCTGTAAATTCCGTGACTTGACCCGGAATAAACCACCGTGGCCGATTTGCACCGGTCAGCCCAAGAACAGTTTGGATGGGTTCCAATGCAACCTGTGGTTGGTGTAGATTGTCAGCGTGCTCCACTAAAAAGGTGACGTGGGGTTCACCGATGGCAGCGCGCAGGGAAAGCAGATGCGTAGCGGCCAATGCAAACAAATTTGGCGCTGAGAAAAGGGAATATGGGCATGACTGGGGGAATCTTCAACAGGACGAGCGCCTTTGCGCTTGTCGCGGCTGCTGGCCTTATGATGGGCGGCCTCTCCTTCGCTACCACTTCTGCCAAGGCGGCTGACCTTGGCGCTGACGATCTCGAAGCGCGCGTCGCCGAGCTCGAAGCCACCACGGCTCGCAAGGGCAACCGCAAGGTTTCGCTGACGATCTCCGGTCAGGTCAACAAGGCCATCCTGGCGTGGGACGACGGCAAGGACAGCGATGCTTACATCGTTGACAACACGCAGTCTTCCTCGCGCATCAGCCTCAAGGGCTCGGGCACGATCTCGTCAGACCTGAAAGCCGGCTTCTATCAGGAATTCGAATACCGTGACGCCGCTTCGGGCACCGTCGCTTATGACAATTCCGCTGGCAAGAACTGGGATACGGACGGTTTCCGCACGCGCCAGAACAACGCATGGATCGAAAGCAAGACATTCGGTCGCGTGACCGTCGGTCTGCAGAACGTCGCGACGAAGGACATCGTTTACGTGAACCTCGCTCCGACCATCGGTTCGGACTCGGATAACAACTACTTTGCCGGCTTCAAGGCCACCGACGGCAACAGCCGCAGCAACCTGAACACCAGCGTGTTCTGGAACTCGCTGGACTCGAGCCGCGTCGAAGCTGTCCGCTACGACACGCCTTCGCTGTACGGCTTCATCGTTTCGGCTTCGTTCGCCGGTAACGACTTCTACGACGTCGCGCTGCGCTACCAGAAGGAGTTCAACTCCATCCGTGTCGCCGCCGGCATCGGTTATGCTTGGTCCGGCCTGAATAGCGATAGCAGCAGCAATCGCATCAGCTACGGTGTCTCCATCGATACCACCACCCCGGCAAACAGTCAGGTTCTGGCCAGCAGCACGGGCAAGAGTTCGAAGCTCGAAGTTGTGAGCGGCTCGATTTCGGCGCAGCACGTTCCGACCGGCCTTTATGCTTCGTTCGCCGCAGGCTCGCGTGAAATCACGAACCCGAACTTCGGCGCCGCAATCACAAACGAAGCTAGCTACTTCTATATTCAGGCTGGTATCTCGAAGCGCTTCCTCGATTACGGCGCGACGACGGTTTATGGCGAATACGGCCAGTATGACGACTTCGCCGCCGGCGCGACCTTCAAGGCTGACAATACGGGCAGCGGAGTGCGGATCGGTTCCTCGACCGCTGAGCGCTATGGCGCTGGCGTGATCCAGGCCTTCGATGCGGCTGCTCTCGACGTCTATGCGATCTATCAGCACATCGATCTCGAAGCCAAGGACACGGCTGGTGTGGACCTCAAGCTGAACTCGACGGACGCGGTCATCAGCGGCCTTCGCCTGAAGTTCTAATCTGGTTCAAACCGGATTTCATGGAAAGGCCGCCTTCGGGCGGCCTTTTCTTTTTGCTCCGCCGCGGCGTCGTTCGCCGGAGCCCCAGGTCTTCCGACGCGTCAGCGATGTCTGCGCCGCCGCGCCGCCCGAGGCAAGCCCGCCCGCAAACCTGCCGCGCCAGCGCCTTCCCGCGCGCATCGCCGCACCGCAAGCGCATCCGCCTTCAGCCAAAGCCCCTTGATGCGACCGTTCCAATCAAGCTAAACAAGCAACGTTGAGCCAGTGCTCAGGCGCGCACGTCTGTTTTCCCTCTCCCTACTCGCGAGCAAACGCATGCGCCTTGAGAGCACTGGCAATTTATTGAATCCTTTGCGGTTGAGAATTTGACCTTCGATAGGGAGCCCGCCGCTCGGGTGCATCGAATGTCAAGTTCACCGCGCTGGCGGGGAGCACGGCCACATGCACGCATTTTTCGGTTTCATCGCGATGGTGATCTCGCTCTTCATCTGGGTGATCATCATCAGCGCCATCCTGAGCTGGCTCATCGCTTTCGACGTGGTGAACCGCCGCAATCGCGTGGTCTACACCATCGCGGACGGCCTCTATCGCCTGACCGAGCCGCTGCTTCGCCCGATCCGCAACGTGTTGCCCGATCTTGGCGGCCTTGACCTGTCGCCCGTGGTGCTGATCCTCGGCCTGATCTTCCTGCGCGATGTCGTCATCTTCGGATGGATTCTTTAGCGCCGGTCCGTTGAGCGCGATGTCGCTTCCCGCGACGCCGAAGCCCGGCGGCGTGCTGCTTCACGTGCGGCTGACGCCGAAGGCGAGTTCGGCGCGCGTCGCGGGCGTCGAGGCGTTCGACGGCAAGCCCGTGCTGAAAGCCTATGTCACGACGCCGCCGGAAGACGGCAAGGCGAATGCGGCGCTCGGGGTGCTCATCGCGGGCTGGCTCGGCGTGCCGAAATCGACCGTTTCCATGGCGGCGGGGCAGAAATCGCGGCTCAAGACGGTGGCGGTTGCGGGCGATGCCGATGACCTGCTCGCGAAAATTGCCCTGTCTCTCGACAAGACGGGCTGAATCATCGCGCCGGAGGGTGTATGCGTTTCGCATGGCCCGATGCGGCGAAAGCCCCGCCCCGAAAAATTCAAGCGTTTTTCGGCCGAGGCGGTGCGGTAAGGAAAGAAGGTGAGCGCGATGGCTGAAGCGAAGATACTGGACGGCGTCGCCATGGCGGCGGAAATCAAGGCCGAGGCGGCAAAGCTCGCGGCGGCGTTCGCGGAGAAGACCGGGCGCGCGCCGGGGCTCGCGGTGGTGCTCGTGGGCGAGAACCCGGCGAGCCAGGTTTACGTGCGCTCGAAGCTGAAGCTCGCGCGCGAACTCGGCTTTCATTCGGTGGAAGAGCGCCCCGCCGCCGATATCGACCGCGCAGGGCTGCTGGCGCTGATCGCGCGGCTCAATGCCGATCCGGCGGTCGACGGCATTCTCGTGCAGCTTCCCCTGCCCTCGCATCTCGACGCGGACGACGCCATCGCTGCCATCGCGCCCGAGAAGGACGTCGACGGCTTCCATGTGGTGAACGCGGGCAAGCTGTTCGCGGGGCTGCCCGGTTTCGTGCCGTGTACGCCGCTCGGCTGCCTGAAGCTCATCAAGAGCGTTCACCCGAACCTCGCGGGCGCGAACGCGGTCGTCGTGGGCCGCTCGAACATCGTCGGCAAGCCGATGGCGCATCTCCTGTTGCAGGAAAACTGTACCGTCACCATCGCGCACTCGAAGACGCGCGATCTGCCCGCCGTCATCGCGGGCGCGGATGTGCTCGTCGCCGCCGTGGGGCGCCCGAGCATGATTCCGGGCAAGTGGATCAAGCCGGGCGCGATCGTGGTGGATGTCGGCATCAATCGCGTGCCCGCGCTCGACGGCAAGTCGAAGCTCGTCGGCGACGTGGATTTCGAGAGCGCGAAGCATGTCGCGGGCGCGATCACGCCGGTGCCGGGCGGCGTCGGGCCGATGACGGTGGCCTATCTGATGGTCAACACCTGCCGCGCCGCTTATCTGCGCGCGGGGCTGGAGTGGGGCGGCGTGTAGCGCCGTCGTCCGGCAGCCTCGCCGGTGGCGAGAACGCTCCGGCCACAGTGTGGCGTTCCCTGCGGCAACCCTTGCCGCTTCCGCGGCAGGCGCTCCGGGATCGCTTTCGTCGCGTCAAGCCGCGCGCTGAAGATCGGGCGCTGCCTCCCGCCGGTCGGCGCTCTTCAGCCACGTATCGATAAAATGCGCCGTCCACGCGCGGAGCTTCGCTCCGTGCAGGGCGTGCGATTCGATATGGCCTTTGGCATTCTGAGCACCCGGATGCGCGAGCTTGGCGGCGCCGCGCACCGTCCAGCCGTGGATCATCGCAAGCGTGATCTCGGGATGGAATTGCAGACCGAAAGCGTTGCTGCCGTGGCGAAACGCCTGATTTTCGAACACTTCGCCCGCCGCCAGCCGCACCGAGTCGCGGCAGAGCGAAAAGCCCTCGAAATGCCAGTGATAGACGTGGCTCGGCCACGGCCCCAGAGTCTGGTCGTGCGGATGGATCGGTTCCCATCCCGCCTCAAGATGGCCTGCCGGGTGCGGCGTAACCGTCGCGCCGAGATGCTTCGCCAGCATCTGCGCGCCAAGGCATATGCCGAGGAAGGGTTTGCCCTCGGAAAGAGGTACGCCGATCCAGTCGATTTCGCGACGGATGTAATCGTCGGGATCGTTGGCGCTCATCGGACCGCCGAACACCATTGCACCCGCATATCCGTCGAGCGAAGCGGGAAGAGGATCCCCGAAGCGCGGCCGCCTGATGTCGAGGGCATGCCCGTGCGCTCGGAGCAGTTGACCGACGGCTCCCGGCTGGGACTCGCGTCGATGCATGACGACGAGAACAGGTTCCCTGGCATGCTGAGCCGGATTTGCCGGGCCGGTAAATGAAAGCAATTCAGACATGTGTCACTTGCAACAAAACCATGATGCCGGTGCAATACTCAAGACATGTGCCACAATAGCTCGAACGGGAGTATTACCGTTCGAGAAGCTACAACCTAAAGGCTACAGGCCGGGGTTTCAACCCCCGACGACGGGCCGGCGGACAATAAAGAAGAAAGCTTTCGGCGAAAGGGATCGCGCAATGTCTTCGTTCTATCCTCGCGCCGGAGTTGCGATAGCGGTTTTTCGAGGTCTGGCCACGCTTCTCGTTCGGCGCAGCAAACAGCCCTATGCCGGGATGTGGTCGCTGCCCGGTGGCGCGGTGCTTCTCGGCGAAACCGCGCGCGAGGCAGCATCCCGCGAACTCTTCGAGGAGACAGGGCTTCTTGCCTCGGCTTTGACTTTGGGCGATGTTGCCGATGCGATAGCGCGGGACGACGAGGGCGCGGTGATTGCACACTTCATGATTGCCGTTTTCGCGACGGAAGCCGTTACCGGCGCGCCTGTCGCGGGCAGCGATGTTACCGAGGCTTGTTTTTTTACCGACGAGCAGCGCGGACACCTCACCTGCACGCCGGGGCTTGAGACGGCAATACGGAGCGCGAAGGCTGCACTCTGCAAAGGCTCATCATGATAGGCATGACACGGAAATGTCTGAGAGGCGCTGCGGCGATCGCCATGGCGTGGGCGGCCTTCGCAGCGATGCAACCCGCCGAGGCGCAGTTCTTCGACAGGTTATTGCAACCGCAACAGCCTCCGCAGCAACAGCGCCGCGCGCCCCCGCGCCAGCAGCCCGCTCCGCCGCCGCCCCAGGTTCAGCAGGAAGCCGCGCCGCAGGGCAAACTCGGCTCCGAAGACCGCCCTTACGACGCACAGCTTTTCCGCCTTGCCGAGATTCTTGGCACCTTGCACTATTTGCGGGAGCTTTGCGGGGCGAATGAGGGGCAGGTCTGGCGCGAGCATATGCGCGAGCTTGTCAGTTCGGAAGGAACGAGCGCGCTGAGGCGGGCCAAGCTCGTCGAAGCCTTCAATCGCGGCTATCGAGACTACTCCCGCACCTACCGGACGTGCACACAACCGGCACTGGTTGCGATCAAGCGTTTCATGGATCAGGCCACGACCATCACCGACGGGCTCGCCGCGAACGACAAATAGCCCTGTCCTCCCCGTATCACCTTGCTTTTAACGGCAACGGCACAAGGAAACGCGGCGGATTTCATGAAACGAGACAACATTTGCTCTTGCCGTCCCCGAAATCATCGCCGGGGACGGCATGAGCCTTTGCGACATCGATGTCAGTCGACCGCTCAGCTATCGGAATCGTCGTCGTCTCGGGCATAGCGCACGTAATAGCGCTTCTGTCCGCGTGCATTCGCGCTCCGCACGCCCGGCCTTTGCTGTTTCCGCGCAGCGTAGCGAACCGCGCCGCCATCATCCACATGGCCGCAATCGTTGAAACTGCATCCGTCGCGGAAGCCATGTTTGGCGATGATTGCGCGCGCCTGGTACATGAAAGAGGTCGTCAGCCCCCAGCCGCGCTGATCGAAATCGCAGGCCGCGCCCGAGTAGTGACGCGAGTTGGGAACATGTCCGCCGTGAGCATGGCAATGGACCGAACGCGGCTTGTAGCCGTGCGCGACGAAGTCGGCGATCAGGGCCTGAAAGCGCCCGGCGAGATGAGCGGCGACGCGGATCGGCCCGGCTGCCGTGGTGATTGTGACGAGGCCGCCGCTGCTGCCTCTGCCGAGGCTCGCCTCGCTCGTACCGAGCTGCTTGGCGTGATGACGATGCCGATGGGTTGCGTTGGCCGGAATTGCGAAAAGCATGACAATGGCTGCTGTGAGAAGCAGTCGCATACTCACCTACCTGTTACGAGTGATGACAGAGGATGCTTACACCGGACATGCGCGCTTTCAGCGTCGCGTCGGCGTCGAGATCATCCTCGCCGGCTCATGTGGCACAGCTTCCGCTGGCGACCGGCGACCTTTTTCGCTAAAGTTTAATTAAGGCGGTGCCGCGGCTCCAAATTGCGATGCCAGAAGCGGGGAGGTCGCTCGGCGACGCTCTGTATTAAAATTCGTTAATTTTTCAGTCTCTTATCAAGTAAAATGCCTGCGACAATATGTTGTATGCCAGACCTAAGTCTCGGCATTTCTGCGAAGGCTGCGAGAGCGGAAATCCGGCGAGCCGAAGGCGCGGATGTCGGACCACACCGGCGGCAGTCGTCGCCTGGATCAGATTTTCTGATTATATTCGCCGATCTCGGGATAGGTGGCGAGATGCTGGTCGATCTCGGCGAAGATCGCGCGCATGTTCGCGTCCGATGCTGGACTTTCAACGACGACCACGAGTTCCGGCTTGTTCGACGAGGCGCGCACGAGGCCCCACGTACCGTCTTCGAGCACGAGGCGGATTCCGTTCACGGTGAGGATTTCGGAAATCTTCTGGCCCGCGATCTCGCCGCCCTGGTCCGCGATCGCCTTGAAATGCGCGATCACGCGGTCGACCACGTCATATTTCTTCTCGTCGTCGCAATGGGGCGACATCGTCGGCGACTGCCACGTCTTCGGCAGATCGCGGTAAAGCTCCGCCATGGTCTTGTCGGGGTTGCGCGAAAGCATGTCGCAAATCGCGATGGCCGACACGATGCCGTCGTCATAGCCGCGCCCGAGCGGCGGGTTGAAGAAATAATGGCCCGACTTCTCGAAGCCGACGAGCGCGCCCGTCTGGTGACTGTAGCGCTTGATATAGGAATGGCCGGTCTTCCAGTAGGCGGTCTGGGCACCGTTCTTGACGAGCACGGGGTCCGTTGAGAACAGACCCGTCGACTTCACGTCCACCACGAATTTCGCGTCGTTGTGCAAACCCGAAATATCGCGCGCGAGCATCACGCCAACCTTGTCGGCGAAAATCTCCGTGCCTTCGTTGTCGACCACGCCGCAACGGTCGCCGTCGCCGTCGAAGGCAAGGCCGACATCGGCGCCCGAGAGCCGCACCGCGTTCGACACCGCATGCAGCATCTTCAGCGATTCCGGGTTGGGGTTATGGTTGGGGAAGGTGTAGTCGAGATCGGTGTTGAGCGGGATAACCTCCACGCCGAGCTTCGCCAGCACCTCCGGCGCGAAAGCGCCCGCCGTGCCGTTGCCGCACGCAACCACCGCCTTGATCCTGCGCGTGAGGGGCTTGCGGTCGGTGAGATCGGCGATATAGCGTTCGGCGATGTCGCCGTGGAAATGACACGTCCCGCCCTCATGCGGCGCGAAGCGGCCTTCGAGCACGATCGCCTTGAGTTCGCTCATGTCTTCCGGGCCGAAGGTGAGCGGCCGCGCCATGCCGAGCTTGATGCCGGTCCAGCCATTGTCGTTGTGGCTCGCAGTGACCATCGCCACGCCCTCCACTTCAAGCGCGAACTGCGCGAAATAGGCGGTCGGCGAGAGCGCAAGGCCGATATCGTGAACCTCGGCGCCGCCCGCCAGCAGCCCGGCGATGAGCGCGGATTTGATGCTCGACGAATAGGAGCGGTAGTCATGGCCCGTCACGATGCGCACCGGCACGCCCCGCTCGCGCATCAGGGTCGTGAGCCCGATCCCCAGCGCCTGCATTCCCATGAGATTGATCTCCTGCGGGAACAGCCAGCGCGCGTCGTATTCGCGAAAACCCGTCGGCTTGACATAGGGAAGACGCTCGAATTCCGCCGTGTTCGGCCTGATGTCCGTGCGCGGCTTGGGAAATACTGCGGCTGTCATGACGGCTCCGGGGGGGCTTTCTGTGATTGAACACTGGCATACCTGCGTTGCACGGGGCTGCCAAGTTTGTTCGGTGACGGCTGTGTCCCGGTCGACGCCGACGCTCTTCGCCGGGATGCGTGCAAGAGCGGATACAGTCCGGGTCTTTCCAAGAAGCCGATCCGGCTATAAGAGCATGTCGAGCGTCCGGATGCTCCGGCGTACCCGTTCGATGCGAGCCGAAAGTTGGTTTGATTTGAGCGTCCACCGCCGGATGCATCAAATGGCGAACCCACTTCAGAGATTTGATTCCGAACTATTCCCACGCCCATGTCGAACGATGATACCGCCACCTGGTCGCGGCTGAAGGCGTTGCCTCGGGCATCGCTTTTCCTTGTCGCGGTGATCGCGCTCGCCTTCGTGGATGTGTTCACGGGATGGAGGCCAGCCGCCTTCATCGCGCTGCCGTTCCTGATCGCCTATTTCGCCTGTGTCTGGAACCGCATGATCCTGAACGCGAAGATCCTGCTCGCGGGCTGCGCGGCGATAGGCATCTTCGCCGCATTCCAGCCCGGGGGCATTGCGATCCTTGGCGCCGGCGCGAGTCGAATGGTTTATCTGCCGACCTTCATTGCGCTGCTCGGCCTTCTGCGCGCGGCGGCGAGCGCGTCCACGATGATCGCGCTCGCAGGTCGCCACCTCGTGAACCAGCCGCCCTCGCGCCGTTATCTGTCGCTGTCCTTCGGAGCGCATTTCTTCGGCGTCCTGCTCAACATCGGCGGCCTGGCGCTTCTCGTCGAGATGGTGCGCGACGCCAACACGCTGAAAGCGGCGGGCGGCAATGAACGGATCGTCGCCTGGCGCGAGCGGCGCATGACAGCGGCGGCGCTGCGCGGCTTTTCCGCCATCGTGTTCTGGTCGCCGCTCGGCGTTTCCTTCAATCTGCTGCTCGTCTCGGTGCCCGGCTTGACATGGGCGGAAGCAGGGCCGCTTGGCATCCTCGGCGCAACGGCGTTCATTCTGCTCGGCTGGATTTTCGATCAGGTGCAGAAGCCGAAAGGATTTCAGCGGCAGGAACCGCAGAGGATAGCAGGCGGGATGCTCGCGGTCGCCGCATTGATCGGCCATGTCGCGGCGATTTCGGTTGCGACGGGCTTCGTCGAGCGCGAGCTGGACCTGTCGTTCCAGACTGCGCTTCTCGTCGCGGTGCCCGTTTACGCCTTCCTGTGGGCGCTCGGCATCTCGATGGCGAGCGCGCGGCCCGCGCCTGTGAAGGCGAGCGCCGCAATCCTCATCGACAAGGGCGTCGCGGCATTTCCGGGCTATGCGAACGAAATCGCGGTCTTCGCGGCGTCGGGCTTCCTGGGCGCTGCCCTCGTCGCGCTCGTGCCGCAGGATGCGATGCGCGCCTTCTTCCACACGATACCGCTGCCGCCCGCGCTGTTCGCCTGCGGGCTTTGCCTCAGCGTTGCGGCGATGGGGCAGATCGGGCTCAATCCGATGATCGGCGCGACCATCCTTGCGAGCGCTGTCGCGTCCGTCGACATGCCCGGCCTTTCCAAGACGGCCATCGTGCTTGCCATCGCAGCGGGCTGGACATGCTCGGTCATATCATCGCCGTTCAACTCGTCGCTCGTGATGACGGCGTCGCTCGTCAACCGCCGTCCCGGCGAGGTGGCCTACAAATGGAACGGGCTCTTTACGCTGGCCGCGCTTTTCCTGAGTTGCCTTGTGCTTGCACTCACCCTGCCGCTGGCGCGCTGATCGCAAGCTCGGGCGTGGCTGCCATAATTGCATGCGCAATTGACGCTAGTGGAGCGAATTTGACATTTGAGTCCCGGTGGCTGCGCGCTTGCGAGCAAATGTCAAATTCAAAACTCCACTAGAATCATGATATTGCTAGTGGTCTTTTCGATTCCGACATTTGCTCGCAAGCGTGCTGCAAACGATGCAAATGTCGGAATCGGACCACTAGACTGCGACAAAACGTGCGAGCGTGGCAGCGCTCACACCGATTTTGCCCTTCCTTCAAGTCGACGGCGTCCGCCGTCCTGGCGAGAGATTCCCGAGATGATCGTTCGCAAGTCGCCGAACATGCTGGCGATGCTGTTTACCTTGCGCGGAACCGTGGTGATTCAGATCTGGCAGCGGCTGCTCATCGTTGCCGTCGTGTCGACCTTCGTGGCCGTCTTCCCGCATGTGTGGTCGGAACCGCTGCCGTCGGTTTCGCTGGCGCCCTTCAGCCTGATCGGCCTTGTGCTGTCCATCTTCCTCGGCTTTCGGAACAACGCCTGCTACGACCGCTGGTGGGAAGCACGCAAGCAATGGGGCCATCTCATCGCTCAGTCGCGGGCGCTCGCTCGCGAGGCGCGTGCGCTGCACGATCCCGAAGTGACGGAGCGGATCGCGCGGCGTTCCATCGGTTTCGCCGCCGTGCTTGCGGCACGCCTTCGCGGGCAAGACGAGGCGGCCGCTTTGCGCCCCTGGCTCTCGGAGGCGGAGGCGGTCGCGGTGCTCGCGACCCGCAACCGGCCTCAGGCCGTCCTTCAGCTCCTGACGGTGGAAATCGTCGACGTCCATCGCAGGGGAAACTGCGGCGAGATCCTGCTGCGGATGCTTGAAGACCGCGTGGAGGAAATGAACGCGATCCAGACCGCCTGCGAGCGGATCAAGAACACGCCCGCGCCCTTCGCCTATTCGCTGCTGCTGCACCGGACATCGTGGATTTTCTGCCTTGTCTCGCCGTTCGGCCTTTGGGAGACCTGCGGGCTTGCAACGCCGCTTTTCACCCTTGTGCTGGCTTACGCATTCTTCGGCCTCGATGCCGTCGGCGACGAGTTGGAGGAGCCTTTCAGCCTTTTGCCCAACGGCCTGCCCCTCAATGCCATGGTGCGCACCATCGAGATCGATCTTCTTGAGACGATCGGCGCGAAGGAAATCCCGGAGCCCTTGCAGCCGGTCGACGGCTGGCTTCTCACCTGAGGCGGCGGCGCCTATTCCGCCGCCGTGCTCGCATCGGACGCCCGAAGATCCTGCCAGCCCGAGCCGAGCGTGCGCCTGTCGAACGAGACGGACTTCACGATGGCGAACACCGGTTCGCCGACGGCAAGCTTGAGCCGCTCCACCGAAAAGCGCGTGAGCCGCGCGACGAGCATCTCGCCCTTGCAGTCGACGCGCAGCTCGACGCTCGGGCCATCCGTAGCGCCCAGCTCCGCCACCACGCCGCGAAACACGTTCAGCGCGCTGACATCGTCCGGCTTCTCGCGCGCAATCATCACGTCGCGCGCCTTGATCTGCATGCGGACATCCTTGCCCTCGGCGATGTCGAGGCGCGGCATCCGCCATTCCCCCGCCTGCGAAACGAGAGTGGTGAGATCGTAATCGGCATCGTGCTTCTCGACCTTGGCGAGGATGACCGCGCCCGCATCGTCGCCGCCCTCCGCTGCCGGGAACAGATCGACGCGCCGCATCAGATCCAGCGTCGGGCCGAACGCGCGCATCTTGCCTGCCGAGAGCACGACAAGCGTGTCGGACAGACGCGCCACTTCCGCCACCGAATGGCTCACATAGACGATGGGGATGCCCGCCTCGTCGCGGAGCCGTTCCAGATACGGCATGATTTCGAGTTTGCGCGCGTCGTCGAGCGAGGCGAGCGGCTCGTCCATGAGGAGCAGCTTCGGCGCGGCCAGGAGCGCTCGACCGATGGCGACGCGCTGCTTCTCGCCGCCGGAGAGCCGGTTCGGGTAGCGCGCGAGAAGGTGATCGATGCCGAGAAGATCGGCGACGCGCGCGAGTTCTCCGCCGCTCTTGTCCACTGCGCCCGCGAACCATGCGCCATAGAGCAGGTTCTGCTTGACGGACAGGTGCGGGAACAGGCGGCCTTCCTGAAACACCATGCCGAGCCTGCGCTTGCAGGCGGGCACGAAGATGCCGCGCGCCGTATCGACAAGCGTCTCGCCGTCGATGACGATGCGGCCGCGAGCAGGCCGCGTCAGCCCCGCGATCAGGTTGATGAGCGTGGTTTTCCCCGACCCCGAATGGCCGAACAGCGCAACGAAGCGCCCGTCGGTCTCGAAGTCGACATCGAGCGCGAACGCGCCGAGATTTTGCGCCACAGCGACTTCGATCATGACGTGATGCTCCTCGCGCCGCCCGCGCGCCGGGCCAGCCACTCGGATGCGATCAGCGCCCCCATCGAGATGACGAGCGAAACGAGCGTAAGCCGAAGCGCGCCTTCGTCGCCGCCCGGCACCTGCGTGAAGGTGTAGATCGCCGAAGGCAGCGTCTGAGTCTCGCCGGGAATGTTGGAGACGAAAGTTATCGTCGCGCCGAATTCGCCCATGGCGCGCGCGAAGCAAAGGATCATGCCCGCGATGACGCCGGAGGCGATGAGCGGCAGCGTAACCGTGAGGAACACCCACGCCGGACTCGCGCCGAGAGTGCCCGCCGCGTCTTCGAGCCGACGGTCGACGGATTCGAGCGAAAGGCGGATGGCGCGCACCATGAGCGGAAAGCCCATGACGGCGCAGGCGAGCGCAGCGCCCGTCCATCGGAACGAAAAGACGAGTCCGCAGCACTGCTCGAAGAACTGCCCGGCGGGGCCTTTCCTGCCGAAGGAGATAAGAAGCAGATAGCCTGTCACGACGGGAGGCAGGACGAGGGGAAGATGAACGATGCCGTTGAGGAGGGACTTCCCCCAGAATTCGCGCCTCGCCAGCACCCAAGCGATGGCGAGCCCGAAAGGCAGGCTCGCCACGACTGCGACGGTCGCGACCAGGAGGCTCAGCCGGATGGCGGTCCACTCATCCGGGCTGAGCGTCCAGAAGTCGTTCAGGACTTCTTGTCCGCGAGAACGGTGAAGCCCTGCTTCTCGAAGTGAGGCGCGGCCGCGGGCGACTTGATGAAGCTATAGAACGACTTCGCGTCCTCGCCCGCCTTCGTGGTCAGCGCAATCGGATAGATGATCGCGGGATGCGAGGAGGCCGGGAAGGTGGCGATGACCTTTACGTTCGCGTCGGAAACCGCGTCGCTCGCATAGACGATGCCGAGGGGCGCTTCGCCGCGGCTGACGAGGAGGAGCGCCGCGCGCACGCTTTCAGCCTGCGCCAGCTTGTTTTCCACCTCCGACCAGAGGCCCAGCTTTTCGAGCGCGGCCTTGCCGTATTTGCCGGCGGGCACGGACGTGACCTGACCGACCGCGAGGCGCCCGTCTCCGAGGATCTTGCCGAGATCGGCGCCTTCCTTCAGCTCGATCGTCGCGGTGCTATCCTTCGGCGCGATGAGGACGATCGCGTTGCCGAGCAGGTTCGCGCGCGTCTGGTTGTCGATCAGCGCCTTCTTCTCTACGTAGTCCATCCAGTCGAGATCGGCGGAGATGAAGATATCGGCTGGCGCATCCTGTTCGAGCTGCTTGGCGAGCGCGGAACTTGCCGCGTAGCTGGTCTTCACGGACTTGCCTTCGTTCGCCTTCTGCCAGTCGGCGGAGATGGCATCGAGCGCGTTCTTCAGGCTCGCCGCGGCGAAGACGATGACGGGTTTCGTTTCCTCGGCGATGGCCTGCGGCACGACGAGCGCAGCCGAGAGAAGCGCGGCGGAGACCGTCGCCATGAAGCGTGATCTGAAGCTCATTCTTTTCCTCATTCGATCCGATATCGGACAGGTGGGTAGATATATCTGCGTCTATATATGCGTTGTATCGCTGTCTATATAGTTGAGGGGAAAAACTGTCGACATCAAACGAGCGCGTGTCCGTTCACGGAACCGCTAGGCAAAATGCCCGGCTTCGCGCAAAATGACGCAGCGCGGTTCAGGGACATTCCGCCCGTAGGGCCCAATCGAAAAAACGCATTGTGCGAAGCAGCGCCGTCCGGGTTTTCTTTGCTGAAGACGGCGGGTGAAAAACGAGTTCGGCTCAAAGAGGTGCCATGATCGACACGCTTAGCCCTGCCCTCGGCGGTCTTCCCGATCTCGAGTCCCGCCTGCAGGACGATATCCGCCTTCTCGGCGCGCTCTTGGGCGACACCATCCGCGAACAGGAGGGCGACGAAGCCTTCCGGATCATCGAGATGATCCGTCGGCTGAGCGTGGCCTTCGAGCGCGAAGCCGATACCGACGCCGCCCGCGCCCTGGACGACATCATGGCCCGCGTCACGCCGGAACAGGCGGTCATCATCGCGCGGGCCTTCAGCTATTTCTCGCATCTCGCCAACATCGCCGAGGACAGGCATCGCATCCGCGCGGCGCGGGTCGCGCTCGAACGGCGCCCCGACGAGCAGGAAGGAAGCCTGGACCTCACCTTCGAGCGCCTGGCAAAGGCGGGGATCGCGCCCGACACCGTTTTCGACATGCTGGGGAACAGCCTCGTTTCGCCGGTGCTCACGGCGCATCCGACCGAGGTGCAGCGGCGCAGCATCCTCGACGCGACAAGCTCGATAGAACGCCTGCTCGAAGAACGCGACCGCCTCACCGGGCTCGAACTGAAACGCAACGAAGCCTTGTTACGCGGGCGCGTGCTGCAACTTTGGCAGACGCGGCTTCTGCGCTCCACTCATCTCACCGTCGCCGACGAGATCGAGAACGCGCTGCGCTTTTACAAGTCCAGCTTTCTGTCGGAGATTCCCCGCCTTTACGAGACGCTGGAACAGCGCATCGGCAGGCCGCATGTCGGCTCGTTCTTCCAGATGGGATCGTGGATCGGCGGCGACCGCGACGGCAACCCGAACGTCAACGCCGATACGCTGAGGCTCGCTCTCAGGCGGCAAAGCGAAATCGCGCTGCGCAACTACCTCACCGAAGTGAATGAACTCGGCATCGAAATGCCGCTGTCCACCCGCCTCACCCAATGCACGCCCGAGCTTCAGGCGCTGGCCGAACGCTCGAACGACAACGATCCGCACCGGGCGGACGAGCCCTACCGCCGCGCGCTCACAGGCATCTACGCCCGGCTCGCGATGACGCTGCGAAAGCTCGCCGACAAATCCGCTCTCCGGCCGCCGCTTACATCCGCCGAGCCTTATGCGCAGGCCGAGGATTTACTTGCCGACCTCGTCGTGATCGAAGAATCGCTGCTGGCGAACAAGGGCGGCGCGCTGATCGAAACGCGGCTCGGGCCCTTGCGCCGCGCGGTGGAGGTGTTCGGCTTCCATCTCGCCACCGTCGACCTGCGTCAGAACTCCGACAAGCATGAGGAGGTGGTCGGCGAGCTTCTGGCGACAGCGCGCGTCGCGCCCGACTACAAGGGGCTCGGCGAGGAAGAGAAGCAGGCCGTGCTGCTCTCCGTGCTGCGCGATCCGCGCCAGCTTCGCATTCCGACCGCCGCCTATTCCGACCTCGCCGCCTCTGAACTCGCCATCCTCGACACGGCGCGGGCCATGCGCGCAACCTATGGCGAGCGCGCCATCCGGCAATACATCATCAGCCACACCGAGAGCGTGAGCGACCTCCTCGAAGTGATCGTGCTTCAGAAAGAGGCGGGACTGATGAAGGGCGCGCTTGGCGACGCGGACGCGCGCGCGGCGCTGATCGTGGTGCCGCTGTTCGAGACCATCCCCGACCTTCGCCGCGCCGAGCACATCATGCGCGACTTCCTCGCGCTGCCCGGCATCCATTCGCTCGCGGCGGCGGGCGACGGCATTCAGGAAGTCATGCTCGGCTATTCCGACAGCAACAAGGACGGCGGCTTTTTCACGAGCAACTGGGAAGTATGCCGCGCGTCGGTGGCTCTGGAACGGCTCTGCTCGGAAGACGGGCTTCGCCTGCGCCTTTTCCACGGGCGCGGCGGCACGGTGGGACGCGGCGGCGGCCCGACCTATCAGGCCGTATTGGCGCAGCCCGCAGGCACGGTAAACGGCCAGATCCGCATCACGGAACAGGGCGAGGTGATCGCGTCGAAATATGCGCATGCGGAAATCGCCCGCCGCAATCTCGAGTCGCTTGCCGCCGCATCCATCGAAGCGACGTTGCTGTCGCCCCGTCAGCCCGTCCCGCCCGAGTTTCTCGAAGCGGCCGAGGAGCTTTCGGCGCTGAGCATGAAATCCTATCGCGCGCTGGTCTACGATCTGGAGGGCTTCGACGCCTTCTTCTTCGCCGCAACGCCCATCGCGGAAATAGCGGAACTCAACATCGGCTCGCGCCCCGCCTCCAGAAAGGCGAACCAGCGCATCGAGGATCTGCGCGCGATCCCATGGAGCTTCTCCTGGGGGCAGGCGCGCGCGGCGCTGCCGGGCTGGTACGGCTTCGGCACGGCGGTGCGCGCCTACGCGAAGGAAGCCCCGTTCGAGCGCACCGCGCTTTTGCGGCGCATGCGTCGGGAGTGGCCGTTCTTCCGCACGCTGCTTTCCAACATGGACATGGTGCTTGCAAAGGCTGACATGCGGATCGCGCGCCGCTATGCCGATCTCGTGCCGGACAGACAGCTTGCAAGCCGTGTAACGGGAGCGCTGCTCGTGGAATGGAACGCCACCGTCGAAGCGTTGAACATCATCACCGGCTCGCCGGATCGCCTTGCCGACAATCCGCCGCTCGCGCGCGTGATCTCGCGGCGCATTCCCTATATCGCGCCGCTGAACCATCTCCAGGTCGAGTTGCTGAGACGCTGGCGGCGTGGCGATCACGCGGAGAAAATCCGTCTCGCGATCCAGATTTCGATCAACGGCGTGGCCGCCGGGATACGGAATACCGGCTGACGTAAGAACTCCACACAGCTTCCTTGGAGGCAAGTGATATATATAATTAAGTATACAGATGGATCAGCCGATGCTGGCCGCGCGTATGAGAAAGCCAAACGCTGGACCACCCGCCCCACCATCACCGAGGCAGGAAGAAGTCGGACAGACCTCGGCACAGGTTCAGCAATAATTCAGCCCGTTTGGGCAGCAATGACCACGTTGGCGGCTTCGACAAACCCCACACCGCCCGGCCCGTTGGTAATCCACTGGGGCGCCGTGGGAATTTCGGATAAATAGCGCGTTACGGTGCTGACCCCCACCGAATGCCGGAAAAAGGCAAACATTGGTGCATCGTTGGTCGAATCCCCCACATAAAGAACCGCCTGATTTTCCACGGCAATATCCGTTTGATAGGTCTCGGCCAAAACCCGACGGGCCATAGCAAGTTTGTCGTATCCCCCCAACCACCCCAGAATCCACAGGTTGTTGACCGTTGTATCGGCCTTGTTTTCGCGCAGTGCGGCAAGGATGGCTGCCGCCATGTCCGGGTCATGGGGTTGCGCAAAGGCGATTGAGGTCAGCCGGAATTTTTGATCTTCGGCAAACCGGGCGGACGGAACGGCGGTTAAAACCCGCTGACCGATCCGGGCCAATTCTTCTGCCAATTTTTCATGATGTTCGGGCGCATGCCAGAAGTTCCGTTTTACGCCATGCCGGGTGGGCTCGCGTTCAAAAAAGAACCCGCCATTTTCGCCGATCACGCCATCCACCGGCCACATCCGGGCCATCTGATCGCACCACCCTGCCGGAGCAGCCGTCACCGGAATGACTTTGATCCCCGCCTGTTGCAATCGTTCCAGAGCATGATAGGCCGCCGCGGCCAAGCGCCCATGATGGGTCAGCGTTTCATCCATATCGGTCAATACGAAACGAACATTCCTGAAAATCGAAACATCGGCTTGGGCCAGAGGAAGCATGGTCGACCTGATCAGAGACAATGAGCGAGAAAAAACGTTATAAATTTTTAGAAGCTTAACAAGCCTTTGCGGTGTGAATCCACAATGGAGATGTAACCGATATTTCCAAGATGGGTGGCCCATCCGCCCGTCAACATGGAGCCGGTTTCCGTGGGCGAGCGTCGTCAATCATCTCCAGGATGCGGCGAAACAGGTCACGCGGCACAGCAACCTCGGTCATTTGGAAGATGGTGTAGCGGGCATGGGCGATTACAACATTGCCTTGAATCCGCACTTGCAGTTTCCCGGAAAAGCCATATTTTACGATGCGACTTTATACTGATCGTTTGAAGAAGGAACCGCCCGATGAAAGTCAGCGCCCGGAATGTGTTCACCGGTAAAATAACGAAAGTTATCAAGGGGGCGACGACGGCTCATGTGGTCCTCGATGTCGGTGGCACACCCATCACGGCCTCGATCACGAATGAATCCGTCGAAGATCTGGGCCTGAAAGAAGGTCAGGAGGCATCGGCGATCATCAAGTCTTCCGATGTCATCATCGCCGTGAAGTAAGTTTTGCACTCCGCCAACCGAGGAAGCGCGGTCGTCATCACTCGCGCTTTTCTTTGGATGGATAATCCCTGAGAATAAAAAGCAGCGCTGCAATTGCCGCGCTGCTTTTTTCAATCTACACGCGGTCCGCCGTCTCGATTTCGCGGCCACGTCCGGCGTTGATGAAGAAATTGCGGATTTCCGGCCGGCGTTCGAGCTGAATCCGGTAGATCGCCCCCGCCGCGCGCGTGAATTCGCCGTCCCGGCCAAGGATCGCCTCGCCATATTCAAGAATGCGCAGGTTCGGCCATGCCTTGTCCCGCATCGCCAGAATGTGCTGCATGATCGTGTCGGCGGACAGCACCGTTTGCGACTGAGCCAGAAGCAGCGCCATCATGGCGGTCGAGCGCGAAATTCCCATGTGGCAATGAACGAGCAGGTGCCTGAGGCTTCCGGCCTCGGCTTCCGAATCGCGGCCGAACGCCAGCATTCTTGCCACATCATCGGGCGTAGGAGCGACGTGTCCGGCAGTCTCCTCTATGATGTCGTGAAACCGCATCTCAAGTCGAGCGTGCTCCCCATAAGCGCCGAATGCCTCCGGCTCTGGCTCGTCAGGATCGAGAATCGACAGAACATGGCTCACCTCGCGCGACGAATGCCCGGCCAGTTCCTCAAGACCGCAGACAGTGGTGAGGAACGGCGTTTCGATTAGCGGCATCGTGGAATTTCCCCTTCGACAGATCGGCTCCCGCGGACCTCTTATAGCCCAAAATCGGAGCGCCGCGGACCGAAACAAGCCCGATTTCGAAAATTGCGCCAGACTGAGAGCCTGCGTTATCTTCGTACAAAAAGGCGTTCAGCTTATACCAAAGAAGCAAGCTTCCGCTTCTTTGGATGGCCTATTTGCCGCAGTTCGCATCTTGCGGAACAGGCGCCTGTTTGAGCACTATGCGGGCAATTCTGGAGGATTGCTGATGACTTCGCCAAACCCGGCTCAAAGCCGCTATTTCGACGTTTATGAGAGCTGGAAGCGCGACCCGGAAGGTTTCTGGGCGGATGCCGCGCGCGAGATCGACTGGTTCGAGCAGCCGAAGAAGATCTTCGACGCGAACGAAGGCGTTTACGGGCGCTGGTTCACGGGCGGCGTCACGAACACCGCGTATAACGCCATCGACCGCCATGTGAAGAACGGCCGCGCCGATCAGCCTGCCATCATCTACGACAGCCCCGTTACCGGGCAGGTTCGCATTCTGACCTATGCCGACCTTCTGACGGAAGTGGCGACCTTCGCGGGCGTGCTGAAGGAAAAGGGCATCGGCAAGGGCGACCGCGTCATCGTTTACATGCCGATGATCGCCGAGGCGCTGATCGCGATGCTGGCCTGCGCCCGCATCGGCGCGATCCATTCCGTGGTGTTCGGCGGCTTCGCGGCGAACGAGCTTGCCATCCGCATCGAGGACACGCAGGCGAAGGCGATCGTCACCGCATCCTGCGGCATCGAAGTGACGCGTGTCGTCCATTACAAGCCGCTCCTCGATCACGCCATCGAGCTTTCCTCGGTGAAGCCCGAGGTCTGCATCATCGTGCAGCGTCCGCAGGAACTCGCGACACTCATCGAAGGCCGCGACTACGATTACGCGGCGCTCGTCGAAGACGCGAAGGCGCGCGGTGTCACCGCCCCTTGCGAGCCGATGGCATCGACCGATCCGGCCTACATCCTTTACACGTCCGGCACCACGGGGCGCCCCAAGGGCGTCGTCCGCGACGTCGGCGGCCATATGGTCGCGCTCAAATGGACGATGAAGAACCATTACGACATCGATCCGGGCGAAGTGTTCTGGGCCTCGTCGGACGTGGGCTGGGTCGTCGGCCACTCGTACATCGTTTACGGTCCGCTGCTGCACGGCGCGACCACAATCGTCTACGAAGGCAAGCCCGTCGGCACGCCGGATGCGGGCGCGTTCTGGCGCGTGATCTCGCAGCACAAGGTGAAGGCGCTGTTCACCGCGCCGACCGCGTTCCGCGCGATCAAGAAGGAAGATCCGCAAGGCTCTTTCCTCGGCAATTACGACATTTCGAGCCTGAAATATCTGTTCCTCGCGGGCGAGCGCGCGGACCCGAACACGGTGCAGTGGGCCGAAGAGCTGCTGAAGGTTCCGGTCATCGACCATTGGTGGCAGACGGAAACGGGCTGGGCCATCGCGGGGAACTGCGCGGGGCTCGGCGCGCTGCCGATCAAGCTCGGCTCGCCCACCTATCCGCTGCCGGGCTACGAGCTTCACGTGCTGAACGAGTCGAACGAGGAAGTCGCGCGCGGCCAGACCGGCGCGCTGTCGATCCGCCTGCCGATGCCGCCCGGCTGTCTGCCGACGCTCTGGAACAACGAGCAGGGCTTCATCGAAAGCTACCTCGTCGAATATCCGGGCTACTACAAGACCGCGGACGCGGGCTATATCGATGAAGACGGCTATGTCTTCGTGATGGCGCGCACCGACGACATCATCAACGTGGCAGGCCATCGCCTTTCCACCGGCGCCATCGAGGAAGTGGTCGCGAACCATCCCGACGTCGCCGAATGCGCCGTGATCGGCGTGGCGGACGGTCTCAAGGGGCAGGTCGCCGCCGGCTTCGTGCTGCTGAAGTCGGGCGTCGTGCGCGAGATCAACGTGATCGAGAAAGAGATCGTCGCCATGGTGCGCGATCAGATCGGCCCGGTGGCGGCATTCAAGACCGTGCTGACGGTGAACCGCCTGCCGAAGACGCGCTCGGGCAAGATCCTGCGCGGCACGATGCGCAAGATCGCCGACGGCGAGGCGTACAAGATGCCCGCCACGATCGACGATCCGGCGATCCTCGAAGAAATCGCGGCCGCGCTCAAGGCGAAGGGCTTCGGGACTTCGAGCGAAGCCGCGTAAGCGCTTACACACGGAGGCTTCCGCCTCCTTCGGGCAACTCGAAGCCCCCGTTCGGCTCGTCCGGGCGGGGGCTTTTTTGTCGAGGGAGAAGAACGACGCGCGCAAACAGGTCCCGATTTGACTTGAAAGCCGACATCCCGAACGACATGTCTTCGCCCCGAAGCCGCGCATCGAGGATGGGTGCTTATTGGCTAAATAGCCACAGTCGCAGGAGCAAGGGGCCGCGCAGGACCGGACGGACCTTTTGCCGCGAGCCAGGCTCGTGTATTGGATTTCGGCGCTTTGACGCTAGCGGTCCGAACCCGACATCGGCTTAGCTCTGTCGCAACCTTCGCGGGCAAATGCCGGAGTGAGAACTCGCAGCAAGTCAAATTTGCTCCGCCAGGGCTGGGCGGCGCAGGGGCACGGGCACAGGGGCAGGGCACGGGGGAATGCGTATGAGATGTTGGATCGCGCTGCTTCCGGCGCTTGCGGCCGGGCTCGTGGCGGGGACGGTCTCTGCAACCGCGTTGGAAAACTGGGTCGACAACCGCCCGGTTTTCGAGAGCGACATCCGAAAGCAGGCGGAGCAGGAGGAGGCCGAGCGTGCCGAGCGGCGCAAGTCCCTTGCCCCGGTTGTCTATCCGAAATTCATGGATGGCGGCGATCGACCCGACATCAAGCCCGCCGAACCGCCGATCGTCTACTTCAATCAGAACGAGGAAGTCGGCTCCATCATTGTCGACACCCAGAACCGCAGGCTCTATTTCGTGCTGCCCGGCAAAAGAGCCTATGAATATCCGGTCTCGGTCGGTCGCGATGGCTTTACCTGGTCCGGCACGGAGCGTATCACGCGCGTGGCGGCGTGGCCGGCCTGGACGCCGCCGCCGGAAATGCACAAGCGCCAACCCGGTCTGCCGATCACGGTGTCGGGAGGCTTGCGCAACCCTCAGGGCGCGCGCGCGCTCTACCTGGGCAATACCATATACCGCATCCACGGCACCAACAACGACCGGACCGTCGGGCGGGCGAACTCGTCCGGCTGCTTCCGCCTGACAAACGAACACGTGGTGCATCTGGCCTCGATCGCGAAGGTCGGGACCAAGGTGAAGGTGTTGCCGTCCTACAAGGGCGGTGTCAGCCAGAGCGCCCCGCTGTCGTCGCTGTTCAGCTCGTCGTCGAATGCCGAGCAGTCGTCCGCTGCGACGGTGAGGCGTTAAAAGCCGGAAGTCGTCCGCTTTCCGACAAGACGCGACGCATGGCTGATGCGCCGCAAGCTCAGCGAATGCCATCACGAGGGCGGCGGCGGAAAAGCATGACGTTCAAGGCTACTCTGCCTGGCTGAACTGTCCCGCGCGCTCGCCTTCCGCAGCCGCGCGCCGCGAAACTTCCACCAGCACGCCGTCATTGAGTTGCAGAACGCGATCCATCCGCCCGGCCAGCTCGAAATTATGCGTGGCGATGAGCGCGGCGACGCCCGAATTGCGGATGAAGAACACGAGTTCGTCGAACACCCGGTCGGCTGTGTGCGGATCGAGGTTGCCCGTCGGCTCGTCGGCGAGCAGCACGCACGGGCTGTTCGCGACCGCGCGCGCGATGGCCACGCGCTGCTGTTCGCCGCCCGAAAGTTCCGCCGGGCGATGCGAGGCACGCTCGTAAAGGCCGAAGGTCGAGAGCAATTCCAGGGCGCGTTCCTTCGCATCCTTCCGGCGCACGCCCGCGAGAAGCTGCGGCATCATCACGTTTTCCAGCGCCGAGAACTCGGGCAGAAGATTGTGAGACTGATAGACGAAGCCGATCTCGTTGCGGCGCACGCGCGTGCGGTCCTTGTCGTTCAGCGCGGTGCAATCGACGCCGTTCAGCAGCACCGCGCCACCGCCCGGCTTTTCGAGCAGGCCCGCCATATGCAGAAGCGAGGATTTGCCGGAGCCGGACGGGCCGACGAGCGCAACGGCCTCGCCGTCGCAGATTTCGGCGGAGGCGCGGCGCAGCACCTCCAGCGTGCGGTTGCCCTGCTCGTAGGTGCGCTCGAGTTCCACGAGTTGCAGAACGGGCCTCGTGCCCGCGAAATCGCGCGTGACGGTTTTCATTCGTAGCGCAGAGCCTCCACGGGATCGAGACGCGCCGCCTGAAGCGCGGGATAGATCGTTGCGCCCATCGAAAGCAGCAGCGCGATCACGACGACCACGATCACTTCGGCGGGATCGAGCTGCGACGGCAGGCTCGACAGGAAATAGACGCTCGGATCGAACAGGTGCGTGTTCGTGAGCCAGGACACCAGCTGGCGAATGTCTTCGAGGTGCAGGCTTATGAGCACGCCGAGGATCACCCCGACAAGCGTGCCGATCAGCCCAATGCTCGTGCCCGAAATGAAGAACACGCGCATGACCGCCCCACGCGTCGCGCCCATGGTGCGCAACACGGCGATGTCGCGTCCCTTGTTCTTCACGAGCATGGTGAGGCCGGAGATGATGTTGAGCGTCGCCACCAGCACGATGAGCATCACGATGATGAACATCACGTTCCGCTCGACCTTGAGCGTGTTGTAGAAGGTGGCGTTGCGCTGCCGCCAGTCGGTAAGCAGCATGTCGGGGCCGCCAGCGTCCTGCAATGCGCCGCGCATCGCCTCCACATTGTCCGGGTTGTCGATCACCACTTCCAGCACGTGCACCGCTTCGCCGAGATTGAAGAAGCCCTGCGCCTCCTTCATCGGCATGAAGGCGATGGAGCCGTCATATTCCGACATGCCCATCTCGAAGACGGCGGCGACCCGATAGCGCTTCACGCGCGGCGCCGTTCCGAACGGCGTCGAAGCACCTCGCGGCGCGAGCAGCGTCACCTCGCTGCCGACAAAGACATTGAGCGTGTTCGCAAGGCGCGTGCCGATGGCGATGCCGCCCGAATCGTCGAAGCCGTCGAGCGTGCCGTAGCGGATATTGCCCGAAATCGACTTCAAGGCTTCGAGGTCGCGGCCCATGAGCCCGCGCACGATCACGCCGGAAGAGCCGCTCTGCGAGGAGATCATCACCTGTCCCTCGACGACCGCGAGCGCATGATCGACGCCCTTCACGGCGTTAAGCCGCTTCGCAACCTCGTCATAATCGGTGAAGGGGCGAGCGAGAGGCCTCACGATGACATGGCCGTTGAGCCCGAGGATCTTGTCGAACAGTTCCTTGCGGAAGCCGTTCATGACCGAAAGCACGATGATGAGCGTCGCCACGCCGAGCGCGATACCGAGCACGCAGAAGAACGCGATGACGGACACCGAGCCCTTCTTGCGGCGCGCGCGCAGATAGCGGAAAGCAAGCAGCCATTCGAACGGCGCGAACGCGCCCGGTTCTTTCACGGCTTTTTCTGTCATGCCTCGTCCCGCGCGTTGATTATCGACAGGCATCCGCGCGCACGCGATTTCGCGACCGCAACGCCGGGCTGTGTGTTGCAACGGATTTATGGCTGCATCAAGGGCGAAAATGCGTCCTTGCCGGGGCGTCACGCGCGGGCGATATCGAAAAGGGGTCGCGTCGGCTGCGATGATGCGTCCCGGTCGTGCGCCATATCTGCCTGAAAGTATAGGTTGCGCGCGGAGAACAGAAGCGGCCAGATTGTGCTTTTACCAGCGGGAAACGAAGATGGCGGCAAAAACGTCGGTTTTGTTCGTGTGCCTCGGCAATATCTGCCGGTCGCCGCTTGCCGAAGCGGCCTTCCGGGCCGAAGCGAGGAAACTCGGTCTCGACGTCGAAGTCGATTCGGCGGGGACGGGTGACTGGCATGTGGGCGAGCCGCCCGACCGGCGCGCGCAGGCGGTGGCGCGGAAGAACGGCGAGGACATCGGGGGCTACCGCGCACGGCTAGTCACGCCGGACGACTTCCGCCGTTTCACGCATATCATCGCCCTCGACGGATCGAACCTGTCCGTGCTGCGCTCGATGCGTCCTTCCGACGGCAACGCGAAACTTGCGCTCCTGCTCGACTACGTGGACGAGCGCAGGGGCGAGGCGGTTGCGGACCCGTATTACGGCGACGAAGCGGGGTTCGATACCACCTGGGGGGATGTGACCGAAGGGGCGAAGGCGCTGGCCCGCGCCCTGTCCGAAGGACAATGAGCGCGCGGGCTCCCCTGCCACCGCGAGGCGACGCCCGCATTGCGGCCGAAGAGCATTGAACCCTGTTAACACTTTCGCGTTGTA
The DNA here is from genome assembly GCF_003992725.1 of Rhodomicrobium lacus. Lineage (NCBI taxonomy): Bacteria > Pseudomonadati > Pseudomonadota > Alphaproteobacteria > Hyphomicrobiales > Hyphomicrobiaceae > Rhodomicrobium > Rhodomicrobium lacus. Next base: position 566,455 of record NZ_RZNF01000012.1, read on the forward strand.
ACTCTTGTGGGCGGTCGCAGCGAGGATAGCCAGATGTCGGGTTTTACAGCACTCGGCAAGGCGGGTGCCACGCTTCTGGGCGGCACACTTGCAATGGAGACCGCGCTCGGCGGCGGTTCGCTGTCGGAGATCGTGCGCATTCGTCTCGCCAGCGGGCGCGAGGCGGTCGTGAAAGGCGGCGGTCGGCCAGAGATTGAAGCGCGGATGCTGCGGGCCATTGCGGACGCAGGCGCGCCCGCACCGGTCGTGCTGGCGGTGGGCGATGGTGTGCTTGTGATCGAGGCCGTCGACACGGGCGGATCGATCAGCCAGGCGTGGCCGCAGATCGGCGCAGCGCTGGCCACGCTCCATGCCGCGAAGGGTGATTCATGCGGTTGGAACGAAGACTACGCCTTTGCGCGTGTCGCCATCGAGAACCGCCGGATGCGGAGCTGGCCTGCCTTCTGGGCCGAACGGCGTCTCCTCGTGAATGTTCCGCATGTGGATGCCGCCCTCGCCCGCCGCATCGAAGCGCTGGCGAAAGCGCTGCCCGACCGGCTGCCGGAGCTATCAGCCCCTAGCCTTCTCCACGGAGATTTGTGGGGCGGCAATGTGCTCGTGGCGCACGGCGGCGCTGTGTCTTTCATCGATCCCGCCTGCTATTTTGGCCATGGCGAGGTCGATATCGCGATGCTGAACCTGTTCGACACGCCGCCGCCCGCCTTCTACGACGCCTACGGCCCGCTTGAACCCGGCTTCGACGAGCGCCAGCCGATTTACAGGCTGTGGCCCGCGCTCGTGCATCTGAGACTGTTCGGCTCAGCCTATCTCGGCATGGTTCAGCGGTTGCTTGCGGCGGCGAGGGTTTGAGGGCGCGCCCCCAGCCTCACCCCCGGCATGAGAGCCGGCATTGCCGTGCGTGCGGTATCGCCTTGCGCAAATCGTCGCGGTAGCGCTTGGCACAGCTAATGGAAAAGGCGTGCCGTGACTTAAGCGCGATTGACCTTACGCAACGGGAAGCCCAAAGGCTGCCTCTCACGGTAAAGCTTGTTGCCCCGCGCATCGAGAAGGCCGGTGAACAGTTCTTTTTCCTGCTCGTGGACCGTGAGCGTATGACCGTTCCCCTGCTCGTAATCGTAGAACCAATCTTCTGATGAATACCAACTCTTCGAGGGGGACTTTTTCATGGACTGCACTTCTTAAGTTTCCAACACACAACGGCCGGTTGGCGGCACTTACAACATCGCGGATTGTGCGGGAGCAAGCGCGACCGTAACGGCGCGTGACCTTATTGCATCACAAATACCGCTATCGCGGTTTGATGCAAATCAAATTTGCAACCCCCGGGCGACTTTAAGACGCCATTAATAACGTCCCTACCCTTCTAATTGCTCCGTTTTTTCAATGCGGTTTCCTTGGCGGGGGCAGTTTCGGCCGTCGGCTTCTGTGGCACAGCCGCCACGGCCTGCGGCTTGACCGCATCCACGGCGATCCCCTCGACACGCCAGACGCCATCGAGCCGGATGAACGACAGGTCGTACTGAACCTGCAGGGGCTGGGTCGGGAAATTGCCGACGATGCGCAATTTTCTGTTTTGCGTCAGTTCGGGATTTTTGGTGAGGTTCGGCGCGAGCAATAAAACCGGCGTGAGATTGATCTTGCGTGCGCGAAGATTGGCAAAGAACGCGGTGACTTGCGCCTGATCGAAACGCTCGCGGAAAACCGGCGAACCCATATCGCGCAGCACCGAATAATTACCGGTCTGGTTCGCGTGCTGAAGCGCAAGGATCGTCGATTTGATCAGCATTGCGAGTTCGGCGGCTTCGATCCTGATTTCAGGCTTCGCCTCAGGGCTTTTTGCGGTCGCCTCTGGCCGGGGTTTATCCGCCGGTCCCTTCGTCTGCGCCGTCGCGGCCAAGGGCAAGGCTGAAATCGCTGCCGCACAGAGCCAGAAACGCACTGCTCGCATCGGACCACTCCACTATTTGCAACAAAAAAGGCTGCCGCCGAAGCGGCAGCCTGATGCGTCTGCCTCGACCCGGCAGTTACCAGGTGAACTGAACGCCGGCGCGACCGCCGACATTGTCGCGCTCGGTGGCGAAGCCGACGCCGCCCGTCAGGGCCACGCGCTCGCCGAAGCCGAACAGGTTCTTGCCGAGAACGCCCTGCAGGCCGACGCCGATCGCGTTCGAGCCGTCATAGGTGCCGAAGTTCACGGACACGCCAAACTTCTCGCCAGCGACGAGGTCGGGCGTCTGTACTGCGAGCGCGATGGCGACGCCGTCACGCACGTCCTTGATGCGGTCGTTCAAAAGCGCGTCTCGGGAGTCGACATAAGCCTTGTTCGTAGCATCGGTCGCAGCGATAGGGGTCCCAACGTTCTGGATGCGGTTGCCGCCGAAGTCGACGTCCGTGCCGGCGCTGACGGTAAGGCTGTCGGAGATCACCGCGCCGCCGCTGAGCGTGGACAGACCTGTGACCGTGTGGGTACCTGTCACAGTGGAATTGCCCGCGACCACAAGATTGCCGCCGATGGCCGCGTCAGTCGTCACGCTGAGCGTGTCGGTCGTCGTGCCGCCCGTGATGTTAGCGCCGCCAGCCGTGACGGTAAGCGCGCCGCCCGAAGTGATGCCGCCTGCGCCAGCTACCAGCGCGGAACCCGAAAGCGTACCGGTGCTCGTCACGCCAGTCGCGTTGACGGTGGTGGAATCGGTTCCGTCGGTCACGGTCAGCACACCATCCGTCGTCAGGCCGGCGGCGGTCAGAGTCGTCGTGTTGGTGCCATCAGTTGATTCGACGGTACCAGTCGTCGCCAGGCCGCTCGCATTCAGAGTCGTCGTATTGGTGCCGTTGGTCGACTCAACGCGGGTGCTGGTCACAGAGGTCGTGTTCCCGCTGGTGTCGTTGACTGAGAAACCGGCACCGGCGATCACGGACGAGCTCGTTCCATCGGTCGCAGTGATCGACGTGGCGGTGTTCGTGCCGTCAGAAAGATTGCCGCTCGCGTCGGTGAGAACCGGTGTGCCCGCAGCCACGCCCCCAAGCTGCACGGTTGCTTGCGCGAAGCCCGCCCCGCTCGAAAGCGCGAGCACGCTGGCGCCTGCGATAAGTGTCGCCAGAGTTTTGTTCATTTGCATCGGATTGCCCTTTCCTGAAGCCAAGGCGATTTAAAGGAGACTCAAAAAGCGAATACTCCACTTAATACTCGTCTAGGTTGCAAAGAACATTCAGCAACTCAAGCTCGAAATGACCTTGTGGGAATGAAACGGTAGGCTGTGGTGCAACCATGCAACTATCATTGGTTGCATCTCCGGAGCCCAGGCGACCTTTCGCGTGGCATGACGCGCCTGTTGCACGGTGCCGGGCATCGGCGGATACGGAGTTGTTTTTATTATATCTTATCGAAAGTAAGGGCCGATTGAATCGGACGGACGCGCGTCGCCGGCGTCTCCCGACAAGCGAAAGCCTCCGGTCACAAGCGCGCTCCACAGCGGACGGCCACCAGCCGCATCCGCTTTGCATCGAGTGCGCGCCCTCTCTTCTTGGTTTGTTCGCGTCGTGCCTGAAAATCGCTTCGCACTTATCCAGGCGCTCTCCAAAGCGGTCGCGGGCGACCGATAGGACCGGCCTCGGCCTGGGCGACGTCAACCGACCATCGCAACCTGATAGATATATCGGTTGACCACCTCGCGTTTTCGTAAATACTTGGGTTATTCGGCTGACGCGTTGTGGGAGGTTCGATGCCCCTGAGAGAAACCATTTCCCGCCTCTGGGAAAAGTTCCTATGCAAAGAGAACCCCGAGGAAAGCCAGGAACGTCTTAACGATTCGCTGTTGTGCGATATCGAACAGAGGGCGCTTGAGATCGTTCGGTCGAATCGGGATTTGTGCAGTGGGGAGCCGTCGCAGATCCGCGATGCCAGGGACGCGGCCTAGAAACGCCGCGCGCCGATAGGCTCTGTCGGCAATCGCGCACAGAACCGGCCCCCGGAAAATCGAGCGGGATCGAATCCTTGAGCGATACTCCGGCTCAACGCCGCCGAGGTGTGCAGAAGCCGCTGTCATCAGGCAGGCCATGAATGCCAAGGCTTGCGGGCCGGGGGACGACGCACCGCACATCGAATCTGCGGCATTCCGACAGGTGGCAGATACGACAATGGCCGGGTTTCCCCGGCCATTGGTTTTTCTGCGGTTGTGCCGGCCTGTGCCAGCAAGCTGCCTAGGCGCCTACTGGTGAGCCAGCACGGCGAGGATCAGAAGCGCCACGATATTGGTGATCTTGATCATCGGGTTGACTGCCGGTCCGGCGGTGTCCTTGTAGGGATCGCCCACCGTGTCGCCGGTCACCGACGCCTTGTGAGCATCGGAACCCTTCAAATGCCGGACGCCGTCCTTGTCGACGAAGCCGTCTTCGAACGACTTCTTGGCGTTATCCCACGCGCCGCCGCCCGAGGTCATCGAGATGGCGACGAAAAGACCCGTGATGATGACGCCGAGAAGCATCGCACCGAGGGCGGAGAACGCGGCCGATTTGCCCGCTATCGCGTTGATGATCACGAAGATCGCGACCGGCGACAGGACCGGCAGAAGCGACGGGATCACCATTTCCTTGATGGCGGCCTTGGTCAGCATGTCGACCGCGCGACCGTAGTCGGGCTTCTCGGTGCCCTTCATGATGCCCGGCTTTTCGCGGAACTGACGGCGGACCTCTTCAACGATGGAACTCGCCGCGCGTCCGACAGCCGTCATGCCCATCGCCGCGAAGAGATAAGGCAGCAGGCCGCCGAAAAGCAGGCCGACCACGACATACGGGTTCGAAAGCGAGAAGTCGACGGTCACGTTCTTGAAGTACTGGAAGTGATCCGGGCTCGTCGCCGCCTGGTTGATGAAATAACGCAGGTCTTCCGTATAAGCCGCGAACAGGACGAGCGCGCCGAGGCCCGCGGAACCGATGGCATAACCCTTCGTCACGGCCTTTGTGGTGTTGCCGACCGCGTCGAGCGCGTCGGTGGTCTTGCGGACAGCCGATGGCAGATCCGACATCTCGGCGATGCCGCCGGCATTGTCCGTCACCGGGCCGAAAGCATCGAGCGCGACGACCATACCGGCCAGCGCGAGCATCGTGGTCACTGCAATCGCGATGCCGTAAAGACCGGCGAGGTTGTAGGTCGACAGGATGCCCGCGATGATGACGATTGCCGGAAGCGCGGTCGCCTCAAGCGAAACGGCGAGACCCTGAATGACGTTCGTGCCATGTCCGGTCACGGACGCTTGCGCGATCGACTTCACGGGGCGATAGCCCGTGCCGGTGTAGTACTCCGTGATCACGACGATGGCCGTTGTAACCGCGAGACCGATTACGCCGCACCAGAACAGGTCGAAGCCTGTGAACGTCGCTTCATTGGCTTTCAGCGTCGTTCCGAGGCCGACGAGATAGTCGGTCAGCGGATAGAGGGCGATCAGCGAGAGGACGCCGGTGGCGATGAACCCCTTGTAGAGCGCGCCCATGATCGAGTTGTTAGAGCCGAGACGGACGAAGAACGTGCCGACGATGGACGTTACGACGCAGGCCGCACCGATGGCGAGCGGGAAGATCATCATCCGCGACAGGAGGGCCGGATCGTAGGCGAAGTAGATGGAGGAAAGCACCATCGTCGCAACGACGGTCACGGCGTAGGTCTCGAACAGGTCGGCAGCCATGCCGGCGCAGTCGCCGACGTTGTCGCCGACGTTGTCGGCGATGGTTGCCGGGTTGCGCGGGTCGTCTTCTGGGATACCGGCTTCCACCTTGCCGACGAGGTCGCCGCCGACGTCCGCGCCTTTCGTGAAGATGCCGCCGCCGAGGCGCGCGAAGATCGAGATCAGCGAGGCGCCGAAGCCGAGAGCGACGAGCGCATCGATGACGCGGCGGTCATTCGGCGCGTAGCCGAGATACTGCGTCAGCACGGTGTAATAGATGGTCACACCGAGCAGCGCGAGGCCGGCCACGAGAAGCCCCGTCACCGCGCCAGCCTTGAAGGCCATGGACAGGCCCTGTCCGAGGCTTTCCGAAGACGCCTGCGTCGTCCGCACATTCGCGCGCACCGACACGAGCATGCCGATGAAGCCCGCTGCGCCGGACAGAAGCGCGCCGATCAGAAAGCCGACACCGACCGTCAAGGAAAGCAGATAGGCGAGGATGACGAAGATGACAGCGCCGACAATCGCGATCGTGGTGTACTGCCGCGCCAGATAGGCGGATGCGCCTTCCTGAATGGCCGCCGCGATTTCCTGCATGCGCGCGTTGCCGGAACTTGCCGCCAACAGCGAGCGCGTGGTCAGCGCGCCGTAAAGGATGGAGAGCGCGCCTCCAGCAATAATGATCCAAAGTACTTGGTTCATGGATGAGATCCTGGAACGAGAGGGTTGGGCGAAAGATGCCCACCGCCGGACGAGTGGGATTATCGTTTAGCTCCCGGCACAGCGCCGCGACCTTAGAAAACTTGGCCGCACAAGGCAACACGCGAGTGTCAACACATTTTCCGGAGCCGCATGGCTGGTATCATTGTCAAGGCGCGGAAGACTCGAGCATGTTTTTTCTGGAAGCGCCTTTGTCGTGACAAGTTGTCCGACGGCCTATAGTCGCAGTTCTGCTTGCGGGGGCGCAGAGCGGGCGGCCGCGCGCCTTGCGCGAAACCGCTCGCGGGTGTCGATGCCGTGGATCGGTGCGCCGAAATCCGGCTTGCGAAACAAAGGACGCGCGCTGTTCACATCGCGATGCGTCTGAACCGGGCCTGACCTAATTCGCGAAGCGGAAATGCAAGACGTCGCCGTCGTTGACGACATACTCTTTGCCTTCGAGGCGGAATTTTCCTGCCTCCTTGGCGCCTGTCTCGCCGCCGAGCGAAACGAAATCGCTATAGGCGATCGTCTCCGCACGGATGAAGCCCTTCTCGAAATCCGAGTGAATCACGCCCGCGGCAGCAGGCGCCGCCGTGCCCTTGGTGATCGTCCAGGCGCGGGTTTCCTTTGGCCCTGCGGTGAAGTAGGTGATGAGGTCGAGAAGATGATAGCCCGCTGAAATCAGGCGGTTGAGGCCCGGCTCGGTGAGCCCCAGTTCAGCGAGATAAAGCGTGCGCTCCTCCTCGTCGAGTTGCGCAAGCTCGGACTCGATCTTGGCCGAGATGATGACCACTTCCGCGCCTTCCGGCCGGTAGCGATCTTCCACGATCCTTGAAAAGGCGTTGCCCGTCCCCGCGCTTGCCTCGTCCACATTGCAGACGTAAAGCGCGGGTTTGGCGGTGAGAAGCTGAAGATTGCGGAAGGCGCGATGATCGGCCTCGGGGATCTCCGCCAGTGCGAGCCGCGCGGGCTTTCCCTCGGAAACATATTTCAGCGCGACGTCGATCAGCTGGATCGCGGTCTTCGCTTCCTTGTCGTTGCCCTTGGCCTTTTTTTCGAGGGCGGGGCGGCGGCGTTCCAGACTTTCCAGATCGGCGAGCATAAGCTCCGTTTCGATTGTGTCTGCATCCGCCAGCGGATCGACGCGGCCCTCGACATGCGTCACGTCGTCGTCCACGAAGCAGCGGAGCACATAGGCGATCGCGTCGCACTCGCGGATGTTGGCGAGGAACTTGTTGCCGAGACCCTCGCCTTTCGACGCACCGCGCACGAGCCCGGCGATATCCACGAAGGTCAGGCGCGTCGGGATGATCGCGGCGGATTTCGCAGCGGCCGCGATTTTCTGCAGGCGCTCGTCGGGCACCGAGACCTCGCCCACATTCGGCTCGATCGTGCAGAAGGGATAATTCGCGGCCTGCGCTGCCGCCGTCTGTGTCAAGGCGTTGAAAAGCGTGGATTTACCCACGTTTGGCAGGCCGACGATACCGCACTTGAAACCCATGAAACGTCCTGTCGATGCTTTGTCTGTGAGCTTTTCAGGCGAAGTGGATGCATGTTCGCGTGAAGAAACGACTCAAATCGGTAAGCCCGTGAGCCCTATACGATGAACTGCAAAGGAGCCCGGTGAGGCGGCAATCCGGCGGCCGCAGCCTCATTCCCAAGGCGCACCGCCACTCCCGAAGGGGCGAACCGTGCTGCAAAACCTCGCTGTCGCCTTGCCGCTAGCGGCTCATGCGACAAGGGGTCTTGCACGCGTCTCGCAGCAGCCTTCGGTTGCTATAAGGTCTTGCGCGACCGAAGTCCAGCCGGCGGGCTCACCGAAGAGGCCCGCCGCAGCCTCTCGCGTCAACCCCGAACGCGGCGGCGGAACCAGCCGAAGAAACCGCCGCCCTTCTTGTTGGCAACCGGGGTGGAGGCTGGCTCGCTGCCGGAATCCGGAACGGACGGATTTTCAGGAGCGCTCGGCCTTTCGATCACGGCTGCGGCAGCTGCGCCTGCAAATTCCAGCTCGCGCTCGGAATGGACCGGGGCGGAAGCCTGTACCTGCTCGGGGAGAGGCGTGGGCTCGGGCTCCTGAACCGGGTCCGGACCGGGGATGGGTGCAGGTTCCGGCGCGGGGTCCGGATCGCTGACGGGCTCCGGCTCGGGGACAGGCTGCGGCTCCGGCGCGGGAACCGGGTCGATGATCGGCTCGGGCTCCGGTGCCGGCTCCGGCGATCCTGCGTGAATTGGCTCTGTGACCGGCTCCGGCTCGACGACGCTTGCCTCGACGCCGCCTTGCTCAGGCGCGTCTTCCGAAACCTCGACAGGCGTGGCGAAAGCCTCTTCAACCGCCGGGGCTTGGACAGGAGCCTCATCGACCGTTACGGTCGTTTCCGCCTCGGTCGTCTCTTCATCCACGCTCGGCGCGGCGTTGAGCGTTTCAGCGGGCTCCTCTGTCGCGAGCGGCACCTGTTCGGTTTCGGACTGGGCGGAGAGGTCCACCTGCGGCTCGGCTATGTGGGCGCCTTGTTCGGGAGTTTCTTCAAAACGTTCCGAAGAGGTCGCCTCTTCGGCGGCCGCGTTCACAACAGCGCTCGCTTCGCCTTCGCCGGACAGGCCGACGACGGCGTCTTCGTCGCCGGTCGTCGCCACCGGCGCTGCATCGGCCTCGGGCTGCTTCGGTGCGGTGGCCTCAAGCGCTTCCCTTGCGGCGAGGATTTCCTGATCGCGCGGCACGCGCTGAGGCGGCACCTCGCGCTCCAGATCGAAAACGGTTTCTGTCGAACCAGCGGCGTCGGGATGAGGGAGAACAACGGCGGAGGATACAGCGCCGCCACTTCCGTCCCGCCCGGCCGATACCGTGATCGGAGGAAGGAGCATCGGTTCGATGGGCTTCGTCGCTGCCGCCACGATTGCAGCAAGCGCTTCTGCTTCGGGGTCGGCTGTGGTTTCGCTCACCTCTTCCACCGCAACGGGCTCGGCGGCGGGGGCTGTAACCTCTGGCTCAACCGCGATTTCTTCAGCCGCGACGGGCTCAACGGCAGGCGCTTCGGCAATCGGCTCGGAGATCACTTCGCCGATGTCTGCGGGCTCCGTGGCGAGAGCCTCGGCTACGGGCTCGGCCACGATTTCGGACACTGCGCCTGCGGCGGCCTCGGTTTCCGGTTCTTGCGTCTCGCTTGCCACCGCCTGCGGAGCAGTCTCCGCCTCTGTTTCGGCAGGTGCCGGGACTTCCTCGACAATGGGAGCTTCTACCGAACTCGGCGTTTCGATCCCGAGAGACGCGATGGCATCCTCGACCGACGCGAAAGCGACGCCTCCCTCGGCGGCCGGTTCCTCGGCTGGCGCGTCTGCAACGGCATCCGAAGCGATCGCCTCTGCTGCTGCCGGGGCCCGCTCATCGGACGTCTCATGCGCCGCAGCCGGTGCTTCAGCGGCGCCCGTTACCTCTGCCGCCTTCGGGAGTGGCTTCCGTCCCCGGGCGGCTTCGCTCAAAAAACTGGCCTCTTTTCCTTCCACGAGGTTCGTCATTCCGCGCGCGACGCCTTCGAGGAGCGGCACGAGCCATTCTTCATCGGCTCTCGCGAAATCGTGGAGGACGTAATTGGCGACGAGCGCCTTGTCGCCGGGGTGACCGACGCCCAGCCGCACCCGGCGATAATCATTGCCGACATGCGCGGTGATGGACTTAAGGCCGTTGTGACCGGCATTGCCACCGCCAGTCTTCACGCGGATCTTGCCGGGTTCGAGGTCGATCTCGTCATGGATGACGATCACATCGCTGACGGCCAGCTTGTAAAAGCGGAGGGCTTCGCCGACGGCGCGGCCGCTCTCGTTCATAAAGGTAGCGGGTTTCAAGAGGATGGCGCGAACGAGGCCGATCTGCCCTTCGGCGACCAGCCCCTGAAACCGCTTCTTCCACGGCGAGAAACCGTAGCCCCTCGCCAATTCGTCAACCGCCAGAAAACCGATGTTGTGGCGGTTGCCACGATATTTCTCACCCGGATTACCCAATCCGACGATCAGCTTCATGATGAAATCTCTCACATTTTATCGATGATGAACGCCGAACTGGTATGGGAGGATGCTACTCGCTCTTTTCAGCCGCGGCGGCTTCAGCCGCCTCTTCCGATATCTGCGCAGCCGCGCCCGCGATCGTTGCGACCGTGAAGTCGCGGTCCGTGATGGTGGGGGTGATGCCAGCCGGAAGCTTCACGGCGGAGATGTGAATGCTGTCGCCGATGTCGTAGCCGGTCAGGTCGACCGTGATGTGATCGGGGATCGAATCCGCCGGGCAAGACAGTTCGACCGAATGGCGCACGATGTTGAGGGCGCCGCCGCGCTTCAGGCCGGGCGATGCTTCTTCGTTGGTGAAGTGCACCGGGATTTCGACTTCGAGGCGCGAAGACTTCGAGACGCGCAGGAAATCCACGTGAATCGGAAAATCGCGCACCGGATCGACCTGCACCTCGCGCGGGATCACGCGCTCTTTCTTGCCGTCGATGTCGAGCAGGTAGACCGTCGAGAGGAAATGGCCAGTCTGATAGTGCTGCCAGACATGCCGATATTCGAGCGTGACATTCGCGGGGCTCTTTTCGCCGCCGTAAACGACGCCCGGAACGAGCTTCTGTGCCCGGAGCGCGCGGTTCGCAAGCTTGCCGGTGCCTTCGCGCGCCTGCGCCTTGAGTTCGATAACCTCAGCCATTTTTGTCTCTGTTTTGTTGGATGAGCGCGTCTGTGCGGCGATCAAGCACGCGGACGTTCTGCACTCAGGGATGTCTCAAACCCTCTCTATAAAGGCAAGCGCTGCGAAAGACAATAAGCTGGTTTATTCAGGCAATCTTCGTTTCGATGACCCGCTGAAATACGTTCGTCATGAGATATCGGGATGCAACGCGGCGGCGCCAGCCAGGACGAGGGCGAGCTTGCGTCTCCACCACCCTTTCGGATCGCCTGCATATGCCGCCCACGTCGCCGCCCTGATCGCGGCATAGGTGTCGGGGTGTTCCATCGGCTTCCAGGCTTCCGCCTTGGCGACTTCAACCGTCTGTCCTTTTTTTTGAGTGGGCTGGCGGAGACGGCGCAGCGCAACCGCCGAGTCGTTTGTCATGTCCATGACTGTATCGACCACAAGAATTGCATCGAGCCTCGCGAAGCCGAACCCCTCCAGACGATAGCACATCGCCGCAAAGGCGCGGACGATAGCGGGCGGGGTCGTCTCAAGCGTACGAATCGCCTCGGCAAGGCCGGGATGGGACTCGTACATCGCCCAGGCCGCTTCGGCCGTCATCTCGACAGCCTCACGCCAGTCGCGGGCGGGCGGCGTCCAGTCGATCCGCCCCACCGCGACATCGATGGCGGCCGAGATGATATCGTCGCGCCCTTTCACATGGCGATAAAGCGAAGAATGGTCGACGCCGAGCCGCCCCGCGATCGTAACCATCGTTGCACTGTCGAGCCCGACTTCGAGCGCGCATTCGGCGATGGCGGCGCGCGAGATACGCGCGGGACGCCCCGGCTTCTGTTCGGACCTGTCGTCTTTCTCGCTCATCCCCGTCTCTGTTTAAAACCATTCTGGAACGAGTTGCTTCGCAACAACATGTTGCAAATGGAAGAATTCTAATTTGCAACACCGTGTTGCATTTCAGCGGCGTGGACGTAACCCTTCGCTTCGGCACTTAAATCAGAGGGTTGCAATGAAATTATCCCGGATCAACATCCTGCCCGCGCTCGCCGCGCTTTGTCTCGCGACGCCGACGCATGCGCAGGAAACTACCCTGTCGGGCCTTTATGTCGGCGCCAAGATCGGCGCGAGCATCGCTTCGTTCAGCGACCGCCGCGTTCTTCAGGGCGAATACTTGTTCTACGATGAAAACCAAATCCCGTATTCCGGGACCGCCCAATCCTGGGCGTTTCCCGACAAGACCGACACAGTGTTGGGCGGTGGCGTCTCGCTCGGTTACAATCTCGCATCGAAGACCGGCCTGCCTGTCCGCCTCGAAGTCGACTACACGGCGCGCGATGCCGCCGAGGTGTCGTCCACGCGAGACATGACGTATTCAACGACCTACGGCGGCGTTTATTATCCCGCCAATCCCGCCGTCATGACGCAGGCCGACACTGTCACCCTCAATACGTTCATGGCGAACGTCTGGTACGACATTCATACAGGCACTGCGCTCACGCCCTATATCGGCGGCGGCATCGGCTGGGGCTTCGTGAACTATAAAAATACGCGCGCGATGCTCGAAGGCGTTACTTATGACAGCTTCACCGACAAAAAGGACGTAACGAACTTTGCGTGGAGCGTCGGCGCGGGCGTGTCGTATGCGCTTTCAGAGCGGCTGGCGCTCGACATCGGCTATCGCTACGTCGACGCGGGGAATATGAAGGTGAGCGCATCGGGCAGCGAACCGCTGAGCGGAACGAGCGCGATCGCCAGTCACGATGTGATGGTCGGCATCCGCTATGAGTTCGGCAGTTCTCAACGAGCTTCCCTCAAGTAAAAACGCGCGCTCCGCAATGCAAATGGCCGGGAAATCCCGGCCATTTCGCGTTTGAAAGACATGTGCGTTCTCGGATCGATCAATCGAACAGGCTTGAGACCGACTCCTCGCCGGATGTGCGAAGGATCGCCTCGCCGATCAGCGCGGACAGAGACAACACCTCGATATTGCCCGCCACGCGCACGGCCTCGGTCGGCACGATCGTATCCGTGATGACGAGCGTATCGATCTTCGACGCCTGAATGCGGGCGACCGCGCCCCCCGAAAACACGCCATGCGTGGCATAGGCCGCGACCGACGAAGCGCCCTTCTCGATCAGGGCGTGCGCCGCGTTGCACAATGTACCGCCCGAGTCGATGATGTCGTCGATGAGGATGCAGTGACGGCCGGTGACGTTGCCGATCACGTTCATCACCTCGGATTCTCCCGGACGGTCCCGGCGCTTGTCGATGATGGCGAGCGGCGCGTCGATGCGGCTGGCGAGGCTGCGCGCGCGGACCACGCCGCCAACGTCCGGCGAGACGACGGTGATGTTGCCGTCGGTGTAGCGCTTGGTGATGTCGCGGACCATGACCGGCGCGGCATAGAGGTTGTCCGTCGGGATGTCGAAGAAGCCCTGAATCTGGCCGGCGTGGAGATCGACGGTGAGCACGCGATCGGCTCCGGCGTGCGTGATGAGGTTCGCCACGAGCTTCGCCGAGATCGGCGTGCGGGGCAGCGTCTTGCGGTCCTGCCGGGCGTAGCCGAAATACGGGATGACCGCCGTGATGCGCCGCGCCGATGCGCGCCTCAGCGCATCGGTGAGGATCAGCAGCTCCATCAGATTGTCGTTTGCCGGGTAGGACGTCGACTGGATTACGAAGATGTCCTCGCCGCGTACGTTTTCACGCACCTCGACGAAGATTTCCATGTCCGAGAAGCGGCGCACGAGGCATTCCGTCAGCGGTGTCTTCAGATAAGCGGCGATGGCGTTAGCCAGGGGCCGATTGCTATTGCCAGCGACCAGCTTCATGATGCGGGATTGTCCATTGGGTAACGTGAGTTGTGCACAAACGACAACGAGCGCGCTTCTACCAGCGCGCTCGTCATCTGTAAACCTGTGAGCGCCGCATGGCTACCCACAGGTTGAGTTATTATGACTTCGGAATTAGCCCGAGGTGCCGTTTCCAGCCTGAGCCTGACCGGTGGGTGCCTTGCTAAGCAGCTTGGAAACCTCCGCCGCCGCGGCCCCGGCCGCCTGATCCGCGATCTCGCCCCACGGGCCATCGAGAGCGCCCGCGCCGATCTTGTTGTTCTGGACAACGGTCTTCTCAAGCTGCTTGCCAGCCGGATCGACCACCACCCAGCGGATCGTGATCGGCTGCTGGCCGTTCTGGGCCGCACCCATCTCGACCTGTCCCTGGATCTTGTAGGAACCGGGCGCCGCCGATGACGAAAGCTTGATGCCCTGGCGGTTGAGCGCGCGCTTCATGGCTTCGGTCAGGGAAGTCTTGCCGTCGCCGGGAGCGCCGGTCACCCCGGACACAACCGCCACCACTTCAGCCGGATGGGCCGCAGCATGCGCACGCGGCGCCGGAGCGGCAACAGCCGAAGCCAGCGAAGGCTCGGCGGCCGGAGCGGGTTGGCGAACCTTCGGTGCCGCGGGCTGAGCCGCAGCCGCCTTCACGGGTGCCGGGGCCGCAGCTGCCTTCACGGGCGTCGCGGGCTGTGCCGCAGCAACGGCGGGAGCCGCCTGCGGGGCGTTCGGGTTTTCGACCCACAGCGCCACATCTGTAGCCGACTTGAGAGCGACCTTCTGAATGCCCTCGTCGTTCAAATGCTTCCAGTTGTCGCCGCCGCGCTTGTTGGAAACGATCTCTTCGCCGGAAATCGTACGAACCTTGTTGCCGGCCTTGTCGGTCACATCGATCGCATAGGCGATCTTGGTGCCCTTCTTTTCGGTGGCAGCCGCATAAGTCGGCTTCAGAATATATTGGGCGTCCTTCGCGTCGACGAGGACGACGCCTTTGGCCTTGATCGAGGCAGCGAGCTGCTCGTCGACCTTGCTTGCGTAAGTCTGCGGAACACCCTGTCCAGCGGACAGGGCGACAGCGGGCTTGGCCTTCTGAGTCAGGCTGGCGTTGTCGCTATTCTGAAAGAGATCACCGCTGCACCCGGCGAGGCCGGCAAGCATAAGTCCCCCAGTCAAGAGCGACGCGGCACGGCGAGCTGCGCTCTGCGCGGCCAGTTTGTTCTCGCGCGTCACTTTCTCCACTCCTTGCTTTTTTGCTTCAGGAACGGCGGTACTTGACTATACCGGCACCTATAATTCCGCCGAATCTTTATAACGCACGAAATTTAGCGGTCGCCGTAAAATGCGTCCAGAACGACGCGGCCCAAAGCGGCGAAGCGCCCCAAAAACACGTTAAAATCCGGTTTAAGCCCCCTAGTTATCCACATCACCCGACCAGAATGGCGGAAATTTGGCGTCCGTAGTCCGGCTCGGAGCGCAAGCAAGCGCGTCTGTAACTGAAGAGAATCGATTCGTTCTCGGCCGTGCAGACGCCGATATCTTCCGCCGATTTCACGCCAGCCGCGTCAAGACTATCAACCACATAGGCTGACAAGTTGAAATGAGGCCGAGGACCGAACGCGTCCGAGAAATACTTGGCTTTCTCTGGCGCACCTTCGATGAACGCCGTGCGGAATTCCGGCCCCACCTCATAGGCGCGTTGGGAGATGGCCGGGCCGACGGCCGCCGTGATGCGCGAGGCCTTCGCGCCGAGGCTTTCCATGGCGGCGATGGCGGCTTCGAGCACTCCCGCCTTCGCGCCCTTCCATCCCGCATGCGCAGCCGCGACGACGCCCGCCTCGGCATCGGCGAGAAGAACAGGCGCGCAATCGGCCGTGAGCACGCTTACGGCAAGCCCCGGCGTTGCTGTCACGATGGCGTCCGCCTCGGGCGCGTCGGCAGGCTCCCAGGGCTCGTGCGCGATTACCGCTTTCGCGGAATGGATCTGATAAGGACCGATCAGAGACAGGGAAGGAACCCCGAGGACGGCGGCCACGCGCGCGCGGTTTTCCTCGACAGCCTCGCGCCGGTCGCGGGAGCCGCGCCCGCAATTGAGCGACGCGTAGATGCCTTCGGACAGCCCGCCTGTACGCAGGAAGAAGCCATGCCTGATGCCGGGGACCGAAAGCCCCTCTGCCGCCTTGAATGTCACCGCGTCAGCCATCGTCATTCCTTCCAGCCTTGCCCGCCGAAAGGCGGCGGTGGGTCCGATATGCCACGCGTCCATGAAAGGACCTTGAAAAGCGTCCCCATCTGCGCCGGATCGACGAGGCGGGCGATGCTTTGCGCTATGGCCCGCGCTTCCTCCGCCGATGCGCGGGCGAGAAGCTGATTGGCGCGAGCCTCGACGCCGAGACGCAGAAGCCATTCGCCCATGGTCAAAGGTCCGAAGACGTCGAAGCCGGCATCTTGCGCGACATGCGCCAAGAGCGCGAAGTCCACATGCGCGGTAAGATCCGTCTGACCCGGCGCGTCGAACAGCCCAGCGAACTTGTGGTGCCGGACGGCTTGCAGCGTCTCGCCGAAGGCCGGCTTCGTGTAGCCGTAATCGATGGCAAGCGCCGCAAGAGGCGCGTCAGCCGAGCGTGCCGCGAAGGTGGCGACAAGCGGCGCGATGCCGGGACAGTGTTCGAGGATGTCGCCGTCTTGGGGGGCGCCGTGCGATACGGCTTTCGACGGCGGCTGCGCAACATGTGCAGATCTCGCGAGCCGGAAGTCGCCATCGCTGAAGGTGACCACGCGCTCGCGCCATGCTTTGGCGGCGCCGTCGAACACGAACTGCCGGACGGGCAGGCAGTCGAGGAATTCGTTGGCGATGACGATGGCAGGGCCTTCCGGCACCTGGGTCAGATCGTCATGCCACTGCACCGAAACAGAGGATCGTGCGAGCGTCGCCTTCTGCGTTTCCCTCAGCATCTCGGAGCTTTCCACGAGATGCACGGCGGTGCCCTGAAGGAAGCCCGGCACGACGCGGGCGGCGCGAAGCGCGTCCGCCATCAGCGTCCCGCGCCCCGGCCCGAGTTCGATGAGGCGCACGTGCCGCGGCTGGCCCATCTGCACCCAGACCTGCGCGGCCCAAAGTCCGATCAGTTCGCCGAACACCTGCGAGATTTCCGGTGCCGTAATGAAGTCGCCTCCGCGCCCCAGAGGATTGCGCTTGCGATAATAGCCGTGCTCGGGATCGTAGAGGCACGCCGCCATATAGTCGTGAAGCGGGATCGGGCCCCGTTCCGCGATGGCGCGGCGAAGTTTCAGCGCGAGGGGCGTCAAGCCTGAATCGGAAGCATCAGACGGCATGCTGCCGTTCTACGATTTGTCGCGACCGATGGAAAGCTGCTGATAGCCTTTGCCGAGAATGATGGGTTTCTGGCTTGAGATGCGGTTGTTGTTGACGCCTACCCAGCCGATTTCGCCCGAGAGCCTGCCATATTCGATCTTCGGACAGCGGTTCATGACAACCTTGAGCCCTTCCTTCTCGGCGAACCGTGCCGCCTCGTCGCTGCGCACGCCAAGCTGCATCCAGATCGCCTTGATCGAAAGCTTGTCTTTCAGCGCAACCGCCTCTTCCACGATGCCCTGCGCGGCTCCCGAACTGCGGAAGATTTCCACGACATCCACCGGCTCCGCCAGATCGGCGAGGCTCGCAAAGACCTTCTGGCCGAGGATTTCACCGCCGGCATGCCCCGGATTGATCGGAAATACGCGATAGCCTTTCGCGAGAAGATATTTCAGCACGAAATAGCTCGGGCGCACGGTGTTCGCGCTCGCGCCGACCATGGCGAAAGACTTCGCATCGTGAAGAATGCTCGCGATGTAGGTGTCGGGATAGGAGTCGTGGTTCATCGTGCTCGCCTGCTCAATGGACTTCGCCATATAGGCCGCAGCGCCGCTTTTCAAGCGCACCGCCTGCTTTTGCCCGCTGTTCTTGGAGCGCGGGCTCAGCGGTGCCGAGGTTCAACCGAGGCGCGGGCGCTGCAGCGGCATCGTCAGGTCGAAAACGCGGTGAATACTGCGGCAAACTCCGATGACCTGGCCCGGCGATATGCTCGAAATGCGGATCGTGCGGAAATTGGGGTTGAGAGGAACGAGATCGACGATGATCGAGCCGTCCTCCGCGCGACCGACCTCGCGGTAGAGTCTAAAGAGGGCGGTCTGTTCCTCGGGCACGAGCGCCAGCACGAAATCGGACGGCGACGGCACAGCGTCGAGATCGATGAGCGCCTTGTCGCCCGGCTCGAAAGAGACTGGCTCGTGGGGGTGGGTCATGGACTTGTCCCGGATGTCGATGAAGACGCAGCGGCCGGGCAATGCCTCATCGCCAAAGACCGGCATTGCCGTGGAGGATGTGGGCTCGGATCCCTCAGCGATGCGTTTCAGTTCGTCCATGTTATCGAGCGCCAGCAAGGGTATGTGACGGGTCGTTGGAGAGGATAACGGCTCCACCCCTTCAATTTTGTTTAAAGAATATCCTTTGCCGAAATATATGTAATCGACCGTAACGCCAAATGCGGCGGCAAACAGGATGGCCTGCTTCGGCGGAACAGCGCGTTCGCCATTCTCGTAGTTCATGTAGCGGCTATACCCCCAGCCGAATTTGCGGACCGCGTCGCTCGCTTTGTCATACCCGGCATCGATGCGCGCTCGCCGAAGGCGATCCGCAATCGATCTGAGTTCATCGGGAGTCCAGTCTCGCATCGTACTTTGCCTACCTACACGCACTGTGTAATACGTGTGCCAAAAGGGGCCTGGTGAGGGAACGTCGGAGTTTGATCTGATTCGCGGGGCTTTGTGATGCAACCGCCCGTATAGCAGGTCGCCGGGGCCGGCCTGCACCTCGCCCGCAAGGGCCGAACATGACCTCTTTCTCCCGGCAACCGCCCCTCGCGAGTGTGGCCACCCCATTTACTCCCCAATAGAAAGATACTTACGATAATTTTACACGTTATGTGTAGTTTTTTACATTGAAGCGTTCACTCTTTTCCGGTGCTGTATCCCATGTGTAATCTCACCCCGCTTCGCCTTCCGCGCGCCGAAGCCACGCAGGCCGCCTTCCCGGCTCTTCCTGCCATCGCTCTCTCGCGCTTGTCGCAACCGGCCCCGCAACCGATCCATGGACGGCGGCGCTGGACGACGGGCGACCTGACCGAAATAGTTGCAGCCCTCGCGACGCTCAGGACAAGCGATATCGCGAGAACGCTCGGCGTCAACCCAAAGGCGCTGCGGTCTCTCCTTCGCCGTAACGGCATCAGCCTGCGCGCCTTGCGCGAGCACGCGAGACGGGACGAACCGCAAGACGGCGGTCTCGTGGTGCGGCGCTCACTCGACGCGCCCTCCGCCATCTACGGGGCTGCGGCTTTGGAGCATCTGCCGGATGGCGCCTGCCGCTGGCCGCTTGGCGATCCCGCTGAACCGGGCTTTGCCTTCTGCGGATGCAGGGCCGAACCCGGTCGATCGTATTGCAAGAATCATCGGCAGCTGGCTTTCCAGCGGGCAGAAGCACCGAGGGGCGCATGACAGAGGCGAAGAGACGCGATGAGCTTTCCGAAGCCCCTTCACACTGGCGACGCCAGCATACCGCATTCACGCGAGATGTGTTGACGCCGCCCGACGCGCCCGTCGTCGCACGCCGCCGGGCCCGGCTGATCCTGACCCCGCTCGAAACGCGCCTTGCGATCCTCGAAGATGCGGCGGCGAAGCCGGAAGCGGTGCGCATCCGCTCGCTCCGCCGCCGCCTGACGGCACTCGACCGCGCACTCTCCGACCGCGAGGCGGAGGCCCTCGAACGGTTGTCTTCTTGTATTGCCGCTCTCTCCAATGCCGGAGCGATCAATTACCTCAGATCGGAGGTGCGCTCGCCGCCAGCGGGTGGCCGCGTGCGGTTCGGCGAGAAGCAGCGGCGCGAGATCGCGGGCGTGAGTTACGTGCTGAAAGGTCTGGGCGCGGAGGATCGCGCGGCGGTGCTGCGGCTCGTCGCCCTTCTCGATCCAGGCCACAGCGGCATTTTCAACCCGGACGAGACCTTCGTGGCGGGCGTGCGGAAAGCGGCGGCGGAGGTCGTTCGTCTCTACGACGCCTTCGCGTCTGCGCCTCGAAAGCGGGGCGAAACGGTCGAATGCAAGGCTGCGCAGAAATCCTGAGCCTGGCGCCGGACACCAAGGCATCGTCCTCGCGAGGCATTGGGAGCAAAGCCGAGGCCCCCATCGACGCGCATCGATGCCTTGCCGCTCTCCGCGCGGTTTCCGTTCCGTCCCCGCTCGCGCTTAGCGGAGGTCGCATCAGAACCCATTCCGATGCGCGGCAATTTCGACTCCGGGTACGGAACTCTTTGCGGGACCGCGTTTTGCCGTCCCGCCTGCGGCCGTGGCGCGAGCACTGTCTTCTTCCGGCCGTTCCGATGGAGGTTTTGCATGACCGACTGGCCCGATGCCGTCCTGCGCCTCACCGCTGCCGCCGCAGTTGGCGCGGCCATCGGCCTCGATCGCGAAGCGCGCGGCAAGCCGACCGGCGTTCGCACGCTCGCTATCGTGGCGCTCGGCTCGGCGCTGGCAGTCCTTTTGAGCGAGCATCCGTCCGGCGTTCAGGCGGACGCATCGAGCCGGGTTATTCAGGGCGTGCTCACCGGCATCGGCTTTCTTGGCGCAGGCGTGATCCTTCACCGCGACACTGGCGACAAGGTTCGGGGACTGACGACCGCCGCCGCCATCTGGTTCACGGCATGCATCGGGATGGCGTGCGGCCTCGGCGCATGGCCCATTGTCGTCACCGCCGCCGTGCTGGTCGCGTTGATCCTTGCGCTTGGCAAGCGCCTGGAACGCCTTTTCGTTCCGAAGGACACTAACGACACGGAAAACCCGCCCGGCAACGCCTGAACCTGATATTCTGTGGCCCAAGCCGTAAATCAGGCCCGACCGGTGTAACCGCGTCGGTCGCTCTAACGCGCCGCCCAGGGCATGACCGGCACCGTTGAAATCGAATTTTGCGGCGATCCGTCGATCAGCTTGTCGCTGATGGCCACATAAACAAGCGTGTTCCGCTTCTTGTCTACGGTCCGGTAGACGTGCGTCTTCTTGAAAAAGATGGAGGTGCGGTCCGAGTAGACCTCCTCGTTTTCGCCCAGCTTGCCGATATCGACCGTGATCGGGCCGATCTGACGGCACGCGATCGAGAAGCGGCTCGGATCTTCCGCAAGCCCGATCGTGCCGCCGAGGCCGCCTGTCTTCGCCTGCGCGATGTGGCAGGCCACGCCGGGCACTTTCGGGTCGTCGAACGCGCTCACGCACACCTTGTCGTTCTTGCCGATGAGGCGGAACGCCGTGCTGATACAGCCGATATCGTCCGCCTGGGCAACGCCGCCGCCTAGCGTCGTCAGCGCCAACACCGCACAAAGCAGCAGCTTTCCGCCCGCATTCCGTTTCATGCCAAATCTCCCACGCCCATGATCCTTGTCATATCGTTTACCATCCGCGAAACGATAGGGGCAGCGAGCCGCGCGCGATATTGCGCGACACGATTGCAGAATCGCGCCGTCGATCAAGAAAGCGGCGCCATGGTTTGTGTTTTCAGGCGTCGATCAGCTTCTTGCGTCAATCGGGTCCGCAGGCTGATCCAGGCGCGCCCTTTGAGCCGCTAAGCCGCGTGGCTCTTGAGGTCGGTTGACGCATGGACGAGTTTCGGCGCCGGCGAAGGCAGAGCGACAGGGCGCGCGGAATGTTGGGCGCGCTCGGCCAGCAGGCCGTCTTCCGCTTCCGGCTCCGCGCGCTTCGTGAGGTGATCCGTGCGGCTGATGAAATAGACCCCGGCAATCACGAGTGCGATGCCGAGCGCCTGCACGGCGTCAACCGACTCGCGCAAGAAGATCGCCGACAGGACCGCCACGAAAACGTAGCTCAGCGCAGTGACCGGCTGGGCGTAGCTCAGATCCGCGTTGGCGAGCACCACCATCCAGTTGAAGAATTGCAGGGTCATGATCGTAACCACGACCAGGAACAGAGGTTCTCTGAAGATCGCGAAGAACGAGGCGTCATCCGGCAAATCCAGCACCGCCGTCTTCCAGAAAATCTGGATGGAGGAATCCACCACGATCGCCAGGACGAGGCCGAATGCTACCTTTAGAGGCAATTTGCGCGGAATAATCATCCGGCATACATAGCCCGGAGCGGATGACGCCTCAACGGGTTACGGGCATTTCCTGCGCAACCTGCGATCATTCGGCCACAGGTTGTGCGTGAGGCGCACGCCGCCCGCCGGACAGCTGCGGCGCGCCCTGCCTGCTAACTGTGCTTGTACTTCACCGAGCAGCCATAGGGCCGCGTTACGGGCGTCGCCACCGGCTTGCCCGCCGCGAGGTCGTCGAGCGCGGCGCGCACGTAATTTCTCGCCGCCTTGACGTCGGACGGGATGACGGTCGGCTTGTCGTCGATGCCGCCCATGTAGACGAGCGTACCGTCGCCGTTCACGATGAACATGTGCGGCGTGGTGCGTGCGTCGTAAAGGCGGCCGACCTTGCCTTCCGCATCGAGAAGCACGGCGGCGGGTGCGGCTCCGCGCGTTTCGCTGAGCTTGTCGGCTTCCGCGCCTGAAACGGCGCCCTGCTCGCCCGGCGCGGACGAGATGACCGACAGCCAGACGATGCCCTTTGCGGCCGCGTCTTTCTGAAGGGACTGAATGTTGTTCGTCGAATAGTGCTTCTGCACGTAGGGACAGCCGTCGTTCGTCCATTCGAGCACAACGGTCTTGCCGCGATAATCGGAGAGTTTCACCGTCCTGCCTTTGGAGTCGGTGGCCGAGAAATCCGGCGCGGGCTTGCCCACCTCGGGCGCGGCGGAAGCTGCCGCCGTCATTGCGACGCTTGCCAGGAGAACGGCCAGCGGTTTCAGGAAAGACATCGTCAGGCTCCCTTGTTTGAGGATGGACCGGCGACTTTCGCCTTCGTTTTCGTTTCGTCGAGGACAAGCCCGACCGTCAGAAGCTGAGGCAGCACGCGCGGTTCCGCCCCGCCTCCGGGATAGAACAGGTAAAGGGGCACGCCCGCGCGGCCGAACTTGTGCAACAGGTCTGTGATCTCGTGGTTCCGGCTCGTCCAGTCGCCGACGAGGTAGGTGATGCCGCGCTTCGCGAAGGCGTCGGCTACGGCCTCGGACTTCAGCGCCACGCGCTCGTTCACCTTGCAGGTTATGCACCATGCGGCGGTCAGGTTCACGAACACGGGTTTGCCCTCGGCGATGAGGCCGTCGAGGCGTGCCTTGGTGAATGTCTCGCCGGACAGCGCGGCCTTCTCCGCGCTCGCCGCCATGTTGACGCTGCCTGCCGTCTCCGCGAGCGACAGAGACAGAGCGAAAGCCGCGACGCCGAGCACGGGCGCGACGAGCTTTGCCCGCAGCGGCGCATAGGCCGTCTTGCCCGCCAGCCACGCCGCGAAGCCCACACCGACGAAGGCGAGCGCCGCCGCCATCACGCCGTCGCTGCCCGTCTGGATCGACAGCACCCACACGAGCCAGGCGGCGGTAGCGTAGAGCGGGAAGGCGAGCACCTGTTTCAGCGTCTCCATCCATGCGCCGGGCTTCGGCAGGATATGCTGCAAGCCGGGGCTGAGGCTCAGGAGCACGACGGGCGCCGCGAACCCGATGCCGAGACCCAGCATGACGGCGGCGAGTACCGCCACGGGTTGCGTCAGCGCATAGCCGATGGCCGCGCCCATGAACGGCGCGGTACAGGGCGTCGCCGCCACGGCGGCGAGCACGCCCGTGAAGAAGTAGCCCGCATTGCCGGGCTTTCGCGCGAGGCTGTCGCCAGCGCTCATCAAACCGCCGCCGAAAGACACGACGCCGGAAAGGCTGAGCCCCATCACGAAGAACAGGATCGCGAGCGCCAGCACGAAGGCAGGGGACTGGAACTGGAAGCCCCAGCCGAAGGCGGCGCTTCCTTCGCGCAGCACTGCGAGGAGCGCGGCAAGCGCCGCGAAACACACGAGCACGCCGCCGAGATAGGCGAAGCCCTGCTGCCAGTGCCCGCCTTCCGCCTTCTTGGCGAAGCCGAGCGCCTTGATCGCGAGCACGGGAAACACGCACGGCATGAGGTTCAGGATCGCGCCGCCGAGGAACGCGAACAGGATGGCGAGCGCGACGCTCGACACTGCGCCTTCGTCCGCAGCGGGGCGGTCGCCGACAACCGCCTCACCGGCGGATGGTGCGGCACGCTCGGCGATGCCGCCGTCGCCAGACCCGCCGCCCTCGGCGAGCTTCGCGGGCGCGCCGAGCGCCGCACCGTCCGGCCCGCGCGCTGCGGATATCACATAGCCCTTGCGCTCGCCGCCCTTCGTGAGGGCCAGCACACCTTCCAGCTTGTCGGGCGTCTCTTTCGTCTCGCCCTGCTTCAGGTCGAGCGTGAGCTTGCCGCCGTCGAGCGCCATTTTTTGAGGGGCCGAGTTGGAAACCGCGCCCCACCCGAGCGGGAAGAAGCGTGCATCCGTCGTGCCGTTGAGGAGTGAAGCGTCCGCGCTGACGGTCAGCCGAAGCTCTTCTTTGGCAGCGTTCACCGAATAGGACGCCGAACCCGGAAGCGGCACCGGCACCGTCGCGCGGGCCTTCGCGATGGCCGCCGCGTGTTCCGACGGCGCGGCAGCACCCGCCGCAGCCACGGGAAGCGTCAATCGGACTTCGCTCTCTTCCGGGACGCAAATGTCCTTGCAGACGAGATAATTGACCTTCGCCCCGAGCGTCACGTTGTCGCCGGCGGCATCCTTCGGCACGACGATGTCGGTGAGAAGCAGAAGGTCTCCGCTGTAGCCATAGTCGACGAGCGGCGTAATCGGGATGACATCGGGCAGCGGCCACTGAATCGGACCGGCTTCGAAGCCCTGCGGCAAAGTCCAGGCGATGGACGTCGGCTCGCCGGAATCGCCCGGATTGATCCAGTAGGTGTGCCATTCGGGCTCGATCCGCTCGCGCACGGCGACGGTGACCGTCTGGCCGGGGACGACGGCGGTCTGCTCCGACAGAAGATCGAGCTCGACATGCTTCCTGGGCGCGGCTTCCACGGCCGTGAGCCCAGCAAGAACGAGGCAGGCCATGAGAAGGCCCGGCACGGATTTCGATTTCCAGCGTATCATTCGCACCCGCTTGCGGTTGAGGCTCGCGGCAAGGCCACGGCGCCCAACCGGTCAGATAGTCTTCCATAACACGCAAGATCAAGGGGGGCGACGTTGCGAGGCATGGCCGGGGCTCAGGAAGGGCGCGCTCGCGCTTTTCCGAGGCAGGCGGACGCCGCCTGCGGCTTCCTGCCGGAAACCCCGGAAAGCGCCTCAAATTCGCCCCAAAAAACCCGAAACCGTCTCTTGCTTAGGCGGGGTAAAAATATTTGTATCCGGTCTTGAACGGACACCTTGTCGTGGCGCCGTCCGGTCGCATTTTGACCTGATCGGGGCGACCTTTCGCGCTGCACGGCAGATTACTTTCGGGAGTTGGGGGAATGGACCGTCGCACGTGGCTCAAGCTTGCCGCATCCACAGCCGCCGCGGCTGCGTTCCCGCTGCCGTCGTTCGCGCAGATCAACCTGTCGCCCGACAGCCCTGATTCCTATCCATTCTCGGAAGAGCTGCTCGATGCCTTCGCGCGCCGCCGCGCCGACGAGCCGTTCAAAGCCCCGGACAAGAAGGTCGACGAAGCGCTCGCGAACCTGACCTGGGAGCAATACAATCGCGCAATTGTCTACAAGGACGATCAGGCGCTCTGGCGGAACGATAACGCGCCTTTCCGTCTCGAACCTTACCACACAGCGGGCGCGATCTTTGCTTTCCCGGTCGAGCTGTTTCAGGTGGAGGCCGGGCGCGCGACGAAGATTCCGTATGCCGCCGACGCTTTCGAGTTCAACCCGCCCGCGAAGGCTCCGGCTACACCGGCACAGTCCGATTTCGCCGGGTTCCATGCGCAGGCGCAGATCGACCGTCTCGGCGTTTTCCGCGACTTCCTGAGATTTCTCGGCGCGACGAACTTCCGCGCCATCGCGAGCGGTCAGGTCTTCGGCGTTTCGGCGCGCGCGCTGGCGATCAACACAGGACAGACGGGCGGCGAAGACTTCCCGCTGTTCCGCTCGTTCTGGATCGAGCGGCCGCGCCCGGTCGATCAGTCGCTCGTGGTGCATGGGCTTTTCGACAGCGTGAGCGCGGTCGGTCGCTACAAGTTCACCGTGACGCCCGGCTTCGATACGATCATCGACACGGAGGCAACGATCTACCCGCGCCGCCGCATCGCCTATGCGGGCATCGCTCCCATTGCCAGCCGCTTCTTCTTCGGCCCGTCCGCCGCGCCGAAGCGGCGCGACTTCCGCCCGCGCGTGCACGATTCCGAGGCGCTGGCGATCCTCAACGGCCAGGGCGAGCAGATCTGGCGTCCGCTTCTCAATCCCGAGCGGCTGCAATTTTCCGTGTTCGTCGACAAGGCGCCGAAAGGCTTCGGCCTCATCCAGAAGGAGCGCTCGTTCGCTGCCTATCAGGACACCGACGCGCAGTTCGAGAAGCGCCCTTCGCTCTGGATCGAGCCGGTGGGTGACTGGGGCGAGGGCTCCATCGATCTGATCGAACTGCCCGCGCCGGAAGAAATCAACGAAAACATCGTCTGTTTCTGGCGGCCGAAGGACGGGCTTGGGCCCGGCATTGGCCATCGCTACCGCTACCGGATGCACTGGTGCTGGACGCCGCCCATCGAGAACCGGCGCGCAAGCGTCGCGCAGACGCGCATCGGCGAAACCAAGTCGGGCGACATCGCTTTCATCGTCGACTTCGCGAACACCGAGCGCTGCGAAGGCTGCAATCCGTCGGCACTCGCAGCGCAGGTCACGGCCTCGGCTGGCGAGGTGCGCAATGTACGCGTCGTTGCGGGGCCGGAAGCGGGGCAGCAGCGGCTGCGCTTCGAATACGCGACATCGGGCAGCGACCCGGCGGATCTGCGCGCGCAACTGTCGGTCGATGGCAAGGCCGTCTCGGAAACCTGGATATTCCGGTGGGCGCGCTGACGCGCTCTCTCCGACCTCCTCGGATTTTTTGATGACTCCGGCGTTTGGAGGGCAATGCACCATGGACAGGCGGGATGTCCTGAAGCTTGGCGCCGGCTTTGCGGCCGCGCTTTATTTTGCGCGGCATGCGGATGTCATCGGGGAGGCGCGCGCCGAAGGCAGCGAGCCGTTTTCCTTCGAGACGCTTGTCGAGCGAGCGCGCCAGCTTTCGCTGTCTCCCTATGCGCCGCCCGCGGACACCATCCCGGAAAGCTATAAGGATCTGAATTACGACCAGTATCGCGACATCCGGTTCAAGCGCGAGGATGCGCTCTGGGCCAATGACAATCTCGGTTTCACGGCGGAGTTTTTCAGCGCGGGCTATCTGTACACGACGCCGGTGCAGATTTTCACCGTGGCGGATGGCCGAGCGACCGAACTGAAGTATCGCGCCGACCTTTTTTCCTACGGGCAGAATGTGACGCCGCCGCCCGAGGGCACCGCGCCCGGCTTCTCGGGTTTCCGCATCCATACGCCAATCGACAAGGCGAACCAGATGGACGAGTTCGCCGTCTTTCAGGGCGCGAGCTATTTCCGCGCGAAGGCAACCGGACAGGGCTACGGGCTTTCGGCGCGAGGGCTCGCGATCGACACGGCGCAGCCGCCGCATGACGAGTTTCCGGTTTTCCGCGCTTTCTGGATTGCAAGACCCGATGCTGGCGCATCCTTGGTCACGGTTTTTGCGCTGCTTGACAGTATAAGCGTGTCGGGAGCTTACAAGTTCGTCATCTCGGTTCGCGCTAACACGGTCATGGATGTGGATTGCACGCTCTTTCCGCGCAGGACCATGGCCTATGCCGGGATCGCGCCGCTGACGAGCATGTTCTATTTCGCTCCCAGCTCTTCCTATCGCGCCGACGAGGTTCGCAACCGCGTCCACGATTCGGACGGCCTCGCGATCTGGAACGGCAAGGGCGAGCATATCTGGCGGCCGCTCATCAATCCGCCGCGTGTTCAGTTTTCCGTGTTCGTCGACAACGCGGTGCGTGGCTTCGGCCTCATACAGCGCGAACGGCGAGGCGACCGCTACGAAGATTTCGAGGCGCATTACGAGCAGCGCCCGAGCCTCTGGGTCGAGCCGCGCGAAAGCTTCGGCCTTGGCTCGGTCGATCTGGTAGAACTGCCGACCACAACCGAGTATTTCGACAACATCGTGGCTTACTGGCACCCGAAAGAGCCGCTGGCGGCGGGCGCAAGCTACACCTACAAGTATCGTCTGACATGGTGCGACGCTCCGCCGCTACGCATCAATTACGCCACCGTGGCACAGACGCTCGTGGGCGCATCGTTGCAGAATGCTGGCCGGCGGCTGTTCAACATTGACTTTGCCGGAACCGAAGAGTTCAACCTGTGCGATGATTCCGTCGAATTTTGCGGCGATAAGGGCCGCATCATGGAACTAACCGCGAGTGCAGGAACTATCGTGAACGCTACCATCCGGCGAAACCGGGTTTCCGGGGGCCATCGTGTCGCTTTCGAATATGAGCCGGCAGCGGGTTCGATCGAAGCGGATTTGCGATGCGCGCTGCTTTCGGATGGTAAACCGATTTCCGAAGTCTGGATCTACCGGTGGACGGCCTGAGGTCAAGCATGCACGATACGCTATCTCCCGCCGAGACCCCTGCCGTACCGGCCTCGCGCGTCCAATCCGTGTTCGCGCCTCAGAGCCTCGACAGTTTCGACCGCACCACGCGCCGCAAGCTTCCGATGGACGTGCAGGCGCCGCTTCGCCGCTTCCTCATTTTCGGCGGTGCCTTTGCGATCACGATCTATCTGATCGTTCAGCTTTACCTTGTGCTGAGCGTGGGCAGTTTCGGCGGCCTCGGCATCGCGCTGGTGGTGCTGTTCTCGATCAATATCTTCTGGCTGTCGCTGTCTTTCATGACCGCGCTGGCGGGCTTTTTCGTCATCGCGACGGGGATGCGGCGTTCGCTCGTCAAGCCCGAGGACTACGACGCCAAGGCCCCGCTGACCGGGCGCACGGCGATCCTCGTCTGCACCTATAACGAGGCGCCCGCCCGCATTTTCGGCATGGCGGTCGCGACACTCGATTCCATCGCCAAGCTGGGCCAGGGCAAAAGCTTCGACCTTTTCATCCTGAGCGACACCACAGACCCCGATGTGTGGGTGCAAGAAGAGGCGGCCTTTCAGTCCGTCCGCGAGCGCGAAGCGTGCGGGCATCGCATCTTCTATCGCCGCCGCTCGCAGAATACCGGCAAGAAGGCTGGCAACGTCGCCGACTGGTGCCGCCGCTGGGGCGCGAATTACGAATACATGCTGGTGCTCGACGCGGACAGCCTGATGACGGGCGAGTCTGTTGCGAAGCTCGCGGCGATCATCGAGAAAAACCCCGACTTCGGCCTCGTGCAGACGGTGCCCCTTTCCATCGGCCGCAACACGCTGTTCGCGCGCCTGCAACAGTTTGCCGGACGCCTCTATGGCCCGATGCTGGCGACGGGCCTTGCGTTCTGGCATCGCGGCACGTCGAATTTCTGGGGCCACAACGCGATCATCCGCACGCGCGCCTTCATCGAGAGCGCCGGGCTTCCGATGCTGCCGGGCAAGCCGCCCTTCGGCGGGCAGATCCTCTCCCACGACTTCGTCGAGGCGGCGCTTCTGAATCGCGCGGGCTGGCGTGTCGTCATGGTGCCGGACCTCGCGGGCTCTTACGAGGAAATCCCCCCCGCGCTGATCGACTTCGCCATGCGCGACCGCCGTTGGGCGCAGGGCAATCTCCAGCATTCCCGGGTGATGTTCGCGGACGGGCTGCATTGGGTGAGCCGCGTGCATATGGCAATGGGCATCATGGCCTATGTCTCGGCGCTGGTGTGGTTCCTGTTCATCATCATCGCGCTCGCGCTGACACTGCAATCGATCTACACGCTGCCGCAATATTTCACGGACGACTTCTCCCTCTTCCCGAAGTGGCCCATGCAGGACAGCGAGCGCTCGTTGCAGCTTCTGATCCTGACACTCAGCGTTCTGCTTCTGCCGAAGCTTTTCGCCTATGTTCTCGCGCTGATGGACAGCCGCCAGCGGAAAGGGTTCGGCGGGCCGTTCCTCCTCTTCGTCGGCGTGCTGATCGAAACGATCCTTTCGTCGCTGTTCGCGCACATCATGATGCTGCTCCAGTCGGGCGCCGTGGTGGATGTGTTCCGCGGCCGCGACAGCGGATGGAAGCCGCAGCGCCGCGATGACGGCTCCTTGCCGTTCTGGGAGATCATGCAGTTCCATCGCCTGCACATGATGATCGGCATCGCGCTGGCGATCGGCACCTGGTATTCGTCGAAGATCCTGTTCCTGTGGATGCTACCCGCGTCGCTCGGCCTCGTCTTTGCCGGGCCTCTTTCATGGTGGTCGGCGCAGCGCTCGGCGGGTGAAGGGTTCCGCCGCTTCGGGCTCCTCCAGATCGAGGAAGAAAAGTCGCCGCCGTCAATCGCGGGCGAGGCCCATCGCGCGCAGGCCGAGGTCGAGAAGGCCGCCGCCGAGCACGAGGCCATCACCCAACTCGTCAAGAGCCCGAAGCTTCGCCGCCTCCATCGCGAGTTGATTCAAATGCAGCCGATCACGCTGGAATCTCGAATTTCGCCGAACCTCGCCATCGGACGGGCAAAACTGGACGTGTCCGCAAATCTCTCCGAGTTGCTGAGCTTGCTGAAACCAGGCGAGAAGGCGGCGTTACTGTCCGATCCTGAAAGTCTCGCGCGTCTCGAAGCGTTTATTCCTGCCGAAATTCCGCCAGAAAAACAGCCTCAAACATCGGCTCAGCCACTGGAGCAAACAACCTAGCGTGGCGGGTGACGGTTCGGGCCTCGGGAGTTTCCCAGGCAGGAACCAGATCCCCGGCTGCCGCTGGGATTGAGTCGTCCGCGCTCGCGAGAGTCTGGGCGAACTCGGCAATACCCGCGCCGGATCGTCCGAGTTCCGGCGCGCTCGTTCCGCGAAAGGGAACCGACATGTCATCGAAAAAGGTCATGCCGCTTCTCCTGACGAGTATAACGTCATGCGTTATCGCGTTCGGAGATCCGGGCACCGCCGAAGCGCAAGTGCAACTGGCGCAATTCCAGCCGCAAGGGCAGCAGGGCGACGAGCCGAAAAGGAAGCCGCGCGAGGATCAGCGCGGCGAACAGCCTCGGGGCGGTCAGCAGGATCAGCAGCGCGGCGGCGGTCGACCGGAACAGCGGGGCGGCCCGGATCAGCGCGCACAGCAGCCGCAGGAACCGCGTGGCGGCCAGCAGCGCGGCGGCGGCGCCGAGCAATTGCAGCGTGCACAGCCGGAGCAGCGCCAGCAGCCGCGTTTCGGGCAGGATCAGGGCTTCGGCCAGCGCGAACGCGGAGGCCAGCAGCCCGAGCCACGTGGACAGGCGCAGGAACGCGGACGGCAGGAATTTGAGCCGCGCAAGGCGCAGGAACAGGAGCGCCCGAGGCAGCAGCCCGAACAAAAGAAGGTTCAGGAGCAGGAGCGGGTGCAGCCCGGCCAGCCTCAGGGCGGCCGCTTCGGCCAGCAGCCCGGCGCCGCAGGTCAGCCGCAAGGCGGACGCTTCGGCGAGGGTGCGCCGCAAGGAACACTCGGCGGCAGGCAGCCACAAGGACAGGGCACGACCGGCTTCGGCTCGGCGGGCGGGCAAGGCACCCAGCAGCCCGGCGGCGCGGGTCAGGCGCAAGGCGGACGCTTCGGCGAGGGGACGCCGCAAGGAACACCCGGCGGCAGGCAGCCACAGGGACAGGGCGCGACCGGCTTCGGCTCGGCGGGCGGGCAAGGCACCCAGCAGCCCGGCGGCGCGGGTCAGCCGCAAGGCGGACGCTTCGGCGAGGGGACGCCGCAAGGAACACCCGGCGGCAGACAGCCTCAGGGACAGGGCACGACCGGCTTCGGCTCGGCGGGCGGTCAGGGCACCCAGCAGCCCGGCGGCGCGGGTCAGCCGCAAGGCGGGCGCTTCGGCGAGGGTGCGCCGCAAGGCACACCCGGCGGCAGGCAGCCACAGGGACAGGGCGCGACCGGCTTCGGCTCGACGGGCGGTCAGGGCACCCAGCAGCCCGGAGGCGCGGGTCAGGCGCAAGGCGGCCGCTTCGGTCAAGGCGCGCCGGGTGGCGCTTCCGAGCAATCGGGCGGTTTGAAGCCCGGCTTTCCCGGCGGCCAACCGGGCCAGACGGGCGGATCGCAGGCGCAGGGACAAGGCCCGGCAGGATTCGGTCAGGGCGCGCAACCGGGACAACCCGGTTTCCGCCCGGGTGATCGCCCGCAGTTTGGTGGTCAGCCCGGTCAGCCGGGCGCTCAGCCGCCGTTCGGCGGCGGTGCCGGCGGTCAGCCCCAATTCGGCGGGGCGCAGCCGGGCAACCGCCCGCCGTTCGGCGCGGGCTTCTCGCCTGAACAGCGCCGCGAGGTCGAGGAACGCGACACGCGCCGCATCGAACTGGGCCGCAAGATCGAGGAAGATCAGCGCCGTCAGGCCGACCGCGAGAGCAGCCGCGAGGGGCTTGAGGAGCGGACGCGCCTTCAGAACGAACGCTTCCGCGATATCCACGCGCAGCGGCACGAGCGCTTCGACCCGAACGGCGTCCGCTTCATCGAGGAGCCGGGCAACCGCAAGATCTTCCGGCTTAACAACCAGACGTTCATCCGCCACGACGAGACGGCGAACTTCGGCCATTTCGGCGGGCGCCCGGATCGCCGTCCGATTCCCGGCGGGGGCGAGTTCGCGACGTTCCATCGTCCGGACGGTTCGCGCGTGGAAGTGGAAGTGGACCGCTTCGGCCGTCCGATCCGCCGCGTTCGCATCCTGCCCGACGGTCGCCGCTTCACCCTGTTCGAGAACCGTGCGCTTGCTGCGGGCCTCGGCCTTGCGGCCATCGGGGCGGCGATTGTGATGCTGCCGCCCCCGGCCATCGCGATCCCGCGCGACGATTACATCGTGGATGCGGGCGTCGCATCGGAAGAGGTCATCTACGATACGCTTTACGCTCCGCCTGTGGAGCCGCTGCCGCGCAGCTACTCTCTCGACGAAGTGCTGGCCAGCGCGAGCGTGCGCGACCGCATGCGCAGCGTCAGGCTGAACACGATCCATTTCGACTTCGGGTCATGGGAGGTACGGCCCGATCAGGCGCCGCTGCTTCAGGGCATCGCGGATTCGATCAACCGCATCGTGCAGCACAACCCGGGCGAGGTGTTCCTGATCGAAGGGCACACGGATGCGGTCGGGACCGACGAGGATAATCTGTCGCTGTCGGACCGGCGTGCGCAGGCAGTGGCCGACGTGTTGACGCAGTATTATCAGGTTCCGCGCGAGAACCTTGTCACGCAGGGCTACGGCGAGCAGTTCCTGCTCATACCGACGCAGGGACCGGAAATCAGGAACCGCCGCGTCGTTATTAGGCGGCTCACGCCCCTTTTGCAGAGCGACCAAGGCCGCTACAGCAATAGCGAACAAGGGCCGCGAAACGATTACCGGCCCTGATCGCCAAAGGAAGTGACGAAAGCGGGCCCCTGTGCCCGCTTTCCGGCAGGGGGAAGCGATGGACATCCTTTCTTACATCTGGACAGTCCTGAGTTTCTTCCTGAGCGTCGTCTGGACGGTCGTGTGGTTCGTGCTGCGCGACCTCATCTCGACGGTGCTCTGGATTTTGATCGTTGCGTGGATGCTTCTCAGCGTCCGCTATCGAAGCTTCACCGGCGGCACGCTGGCGCTGCTGCGCTACGGGCGCTGGGCCTTGAACCTGTTCTGGCGGTGGCTTCGCGGCACGCCGAACCCGGCACTTCCGCCGCCTCCGCCGAAGGTCATCACCAAGGAAGTCATCAAGGTCGTGGGCAAGCGCCGCAAGCGCTTCGGCTCCATGAACGTCTCCGAGCAGCTGAATGTGCTGCTTCTCGGCGCAATCTGGCTTCTGTTCGTGATTTAGCCAGAGCGGGAACGGCTCAGGCAAAACCGGAACGAAGCATGCCGGGCCGATAGGTAGCATCCCGTCGACCCTCCGCAAACGGAACAAGGCCGTCGTCATGTGGGGAACGAGACGGGCTTGGGCCCGGAGCCTCGGTATTCTTGTTCCTCACCCCGATCCACGCGCCGCGTTTTTCTGAGGGAGACCTTCGAGAAATCCCCCGGTCGACAACCGTGGGACGGTTCGTCGTCCTCGGGGGTCGTTTCCGCTGATTGCCGCCAGGGATGTCGTCATGGCGCGAAAAAATCGGAGCGGGGACCGGCTTATGTTCACGCTCACCACAGGCACTGGTATCTTTTCACGGATATGGAGAATGTTTGGCAGGGCGTGCCTCTCGCAGCCGCAATAATCTGCAGAAATGTTCATCGACGAAAAGATTCTATAATTATAATTATTCCAGTTTTAATTTTTAATTATGCATTGACTTTTGGTTTCGTTGTT
The DNA here is from genome assembly GCF_003992725.1 of Rhodomicrobium lacus. NCBI lineage: Bacteria > Pseudomonadati > Pseudomonadota > Alphaproteobacteria > Hyphomicrobiales > Hyphomicrobiaceae > Rhodomicrobium > Rhodomicrobium lacus. Next base: position 600,777 of record NZ_RZNF01000012.1, read on the forward strand.
ATGTAGCTGTATTCGTGGCGCGTTTATTAACACATGCATTGCACAATCGATAGAAGAGGCTTGTCTTATGGGGTTTTGAAAGCGAGCCCTCCGGCCTCCCGGCAGTACTTCCCCAGCCATCGACGTCGGTGCGAAACGTCCGGAGACAACGATGTCCTACGATGACACGCTTTCCAACCTGCTCCATGCCATGCGTCACGGCGATAAGCTTGTGGAGCAGCTTCTGCACGGCTCCCATGGATCGCCCTTCGATCCGATGGCACAAGTCGGCCTTCTGGATCGCGCAACCGTCTCGGATCGCCGCTTCTGGACGGGCGCCGCCATCGGTGCCGCCGCGGTGCTCGTCGCGGCCGCCGTTCGCAACAAGAGAACGGCAACGGTCGTGGAGGATGATCGGGACGCCCCGGCGACTGACGGCGACCGGCTGCGGAAGTCGAACGGACGGTATTGAGAGAGTACCCAAGGAGAAAAAACATGTCGCATAGGCACCATCTTCCCGGCGAGGCTGCAGATGCGGCGATTCGCTTCGGCGCTTTCGGCGCCCTCATAAGCGGCGGTATCGTTGCGGGCCAGTCCATTTCGGCGGCGCAGCAGGGGGACAAATCGGTCCCGCAGGCGGTGACGGACACCGTTGCTGCGGCGACGAAAGCCGGTATCGCGGCGGCGGTCGGCGGCGCGGCGGCGGCTGCAATCGGCGGGCACGGTTTTTCGCGCGCGGTGTCGTTTCTCGCGGGGGCCGCGGCGGCAGCCTGGATCATGTCGCCTCCGAAGCGCCAGAAAGCGCTCTCCGACGCAGCGGAAGGCAGAGACGAGCCTTCGGCAAAGCAAGGTGACGACATCATCCTCGCGTCATCGACGCAGGGCGCCAACCCGAAGGCGATCTGATCCGGCGTCTCGTCACGCAACACACAGAGATTCGAGTCCCGGACGGGAACCGGCAAGCTTGAGGCAGGAGTCATTCATGAGCGACCACAACAACGAAAACAAGACGTATACTGCGCAGGGGCCAAACCCGGCACAAGCCCCGCAAGGCTGGTATCCGGGCTACCCGGCGGCGCCATATGGCGCACCTTACGGCTATCCGGGCTGGGGCCCACAGGGTCAACCGCAGCCGCAGGAACAGGCAGCCCAGCCGCAAGCCCCGCTCTGGTACGGTCCCGCTCCCGCCTATGGCCCCCATCCCTGGTATGGGCATCACCACCACCCGCATTTTCCTCCCTACGGTTACGGCCCCCAGGCGGCCCCTCAGCCGGAAGCCCCCGCGCAGCAGAAAGCGACCGGCGGCTTTTTCTCGTCGGGCTTCGACATCCATAACGACGCGCTCGTAAAGGGCGTCGTGATCGGCGCGGGCCTGACTTACCTCCTGACCAACGAGACGGTGCAGAGGAACCTGATCGGCGCGGCGGTGAAGCTCTGGTCGACGCTTCAGGGCGGGGTGGAAGAGGTCAAGGAGCGGTTCCGCGATGCGGAAGCCGAGATCCACACGGGCGACAATCACCAGTAACAGCCAATCGCGAGCAGTTCCTTGGCGCGTCTGTCCCAGTTTTGGAGGCGCTCCAAGGATTCGTTTATCGAAATCTCGGCCACATAATTGCTCTAGCGGAAGCGGGGCGCTTCGCGCCGTGCTTGTCGAGGGAAACGACGCATGACGATTCGCATTGTGCATGAGACGCCGAAGCGGTTGCGGTTCCGTGTCCGCGACGCCGCGACGATGGGCCAGCGGATCGCGGCCACCATCGAAGCGCTGCCGGGCGTTTCCTCGGTTCGCCTCAACGCGCATGCGAAAAGCCTTGTTGTTTATCACGACGGAGACCGGCGCACGCGCGCGAGCATTGTGCGCGCCGTCAGTCACCCCGCGCCTGCGGATGCCGTTCCGGCAGCAGAGGAAGAGACACCCGACCTTGGCCATGTGTTCGTTTCGGGCGGCATCCTTCTCGCGAGTTTCATCCTGCCGCCGCCGCTGCGCGCGCTCATATCGGCGGCGAACGTCGCGCCGGTGCTCGTTCGCGGCGCGCGAAACCTCGCCGGTCGCGGCTTGACCGTCGAAGTGCTCGACGCCATCGCCATCACGCTGCCCGCGTTCCGACGCGACTGGCGCACGGCAAACTTCACGCGCTTCCTGCTCGACCTCGGCGGCCACATCGAGGCGAGCACGTCGGCGCGGTCGGATACGCTGCTGCGCAACCTCCTGAAGGCCCGCCCGGACGCTGTGACGATTGAAACAGATGACGGCGCGCTCCGCAGCATTCCTTACGACGAAGTGACGGAGGGCGCGCGCGTGGTCGTCAACACGGGCGACCGCATCCCGGTTGACGGCGTCGTGCTTTCAGGCAATGCGTGGGTCAACCAGTCGGCTGTCACGGGCGAGAGTCTGCCCATTCCCCGCGAGGAAGGCGACGAGGTGCTGTCCGGCTCCGTCGTGACCGAAGGCCGTCTCGTCATCGTGGCCGAGCGCGTCGGCGACACCACGACCACGGCGCGCATCTCCCGCTATATCCTCGAAGGCTTGACCGATCCCTCCGGCATCCAGAGCGAAAGCCATCGCCTCGCCGACCGCCGCGTGTTCATCACGCTTGCATCCGGCGCGGCAGTCTTTGCCGCGACGGGCGACTGGCGGCGGCTGGAATCGGTGTTTCTCGTCGACTATTCCTGCGCGGTGAAATTCGGCACGCCGATCGCGGTCAAATCGGCCATGTATCGCGCGGCGAAGGAAGGCTGCCTCATCAAGAGCGGCCGCGCGCTCGAAACCGTGGGCTCGGTCGATACGGTCGTCTTCGACAAGACGGGCACGCTCACGCACAACACGCTGGAAGTGACGGACATTCATCGTCCGACCGACTCGAATCTCGATGACGAGGCCCTTCTGGCGCTGGTCGCGTCGCTCGCCGAGCACACGAGCCACCCCGTTGCCGCCGCCGTGGTCGATGTCGCGCGCCGTCGCCATCTTGCGCATATCAGCCACGAAGAGGTGGATTTCCTCGTCGGCCACGGCATCGGCTCGCACGTCAACGGGCAGACGATCCGCATCGGCTCGCGCCATTATCTGGAGGAGCATGAGGGCGTTTCGTTCGCGAGCGCGGAAGCGATCATCGAGCGGCTCGCGGGCGCGGGCAAGTCCTTGCTGTTCGTAGCGGCTGAAGGCAGGCTGATCGGGGTCATCGGGCTGCGCGACCGGCTTCGCGAGGAAGCGCTGCCCGTGCTGCGCCAGCTTCGCGAGAACGGCGTGAAGTCGATCATCATGATCACCGGCGACCACGAGGCGAAGGCGAAGCAGATCGGCCAGATCCTCGAACTCGACCGCGTCTATCACGACCAGAAGCCCGAGGATAAGGCGAGTATCATCGAAGCGCTGAAGGCCGAAGGCCGCGTCGTGGCGTTCGTCGGCGATGGCGTGAACGACGGCCCTGCGTTGATGGCGGCCCATGTCGGCATCGCCATGCCGCGCGCCGCCGACATCGCGCGCGCGACCGCCGACATCCTGCTGCTCGACGACCGGCTCGACGGTCTCGCCAAGCTGCGCGTCCTCTCGGGCGAAACGCTGAAGCTGATCCGCTCGAATTTCCGCGCGTCCGTCGGCATCAACTCGGCGATCATGGCGCTCGCGGTGCTCGGCAAGCTGTCGCCCATCGCGACGGCCTTCCTGCACAACGGCACCACCATCGGCATCCTCCTGCGCGCGCTCGCCTCGAACAAGCTGCCGCGAAAGCCTGCGGTCGCGCGCCTTGCGGCGCCACGCAAGCTGCCCGCGCCATCGCGGCAATCCGCGATGAACTGAGCCGACGCGCGGCAGGTGCGCGCGCGGCTGGCGGCGTTCACGATCCGACCGGGTGATCATCTTCGATGACGGCGATGACGCTGTTGCGCTGCGTTCGCCAGTATCCCGCCTCGATGAGCGCACGGAACTGGCTGCGCATTGCGGCGGCCGCTTTCGGATTCGCCGCTTCGAGGAAAGCGCGCACTTCGTCCGCTCCAAGCGTCGCGTCGTAATAAAGGTCGAAGTGATGGCTTTCGACCGCGCCCGCGAGGTGAGCGAACAGCGCCATCTGATCGAGCGTCCAGGCGATTTCCGCAGCGCCGCGAAAACCATGCCTCATCTGGCCCGCAACCCAGGCGGGGTTCGCAGCGCGCGCGCGGACCACGCGGGCGATTTCCTCGCCGAGCGTGCGCATGCGCGGCGCCTCCGCGCGCGCCGAGTCGGCATGATAGAGCGCCGGGTCGCCGCCGAGGGCACGGGCCGCCGCGGCGAAACCGGCTTCATGAGCGGCGTAGTCGGGAGCCATGAGAAGATCCGTTTCGGGCAGATCCTGCGTGTGAACGAATGCATCGGCGGAAGCCGCGCGGGCTTCGAGCGCGGCGCGGGCGGCCGTGCCATCGGCGCCGACACCATAGGCGAACGCGCTGGCCGAAAGCCACGCCGTCGCCGCCGCCTCGCGCGCTTCGTCGGTCAGCGCGCCCACGGCCTCGGCGACGCCCACTCCGTAGCTGCCGGGAGCCGGACCGAAGACGCGAGGGCCCTGCAAACCGCCGAGATACGGATTTTCCTCCACCGGCTCGTCGCGCGCCGCCAGACTTGCCACCGCCTGCTCGAACAGCGCGGGCAGCGAAGGGAAAACGTCGCGGAAAAGACCTGAGATGCGAAGCGTCACGTCGATGCGCGGTCGGCCGAGCTTTGCCAGCGGCACGATCTCGAAGCCAGACACGCGATCGGAGGTGTTGTCCCACACCGGTACGACGCCGATCAGCGCCAGCGCCATGGCGAACTCTTCGCCCGCCGTGCGCATGGTCGCCGAGCCCCAGAGATCCACAATCAGCGCGCGCATGTAATCGCCATGGTCCTGAAGATGGCGGGTGATGAGGGCATCGGCGAGGCGCCTGCCCTGCTCGGCTGCGGCGCGGCTCGGCACGGCGCGCGGATCGATGGTGAAGAGATTGCGGCCCGTCGGCAGGACATCGCGGCGCCCACGCCAGGGCGACCCGGCAGGACCGGGCGGCACGGATCGACCGTCGAGCGCGGCGAGAAGGCCGTCTCGTTCCGCGTTTGAGCAGGCATCGAACGGCATGATGGCGAGCGCCCCGTCCGTGGTCTCCGGTAGTTTCGGCGCTCGCCCGAAGACGTGCAGCCCGTCGGAAAACAGCGCGTTCTTCACGTCGCAAACGAAAGCGTCGAGCTTCACCACGGCGTCAAGCGGCGCCATGTCGTCGCTGAGGCCGAGGTCGCGGTCGAGCTTCGCCTCGCGGGCCGCGTCCACGATGCTGCATGCGAGCCGCTCGCGGCGGCGCGGATCGAGGCCGTCCGCGTTGGAATATTCGTCGAGGAGACGCTCAAGCGTGCGGAACTCGGGCGGCAGTACGGCGATGCGCTGCGGCGGCGTCATGTGCCCGATGGTCACCGCGCCGAGGCGGCGCTTCGCGGTCGCGGCCTCGCCCGGGTCGTTGACGATGAAGGGATAAGCCACCGGCAAGGCGCCGGTCAGCGCCTCCGGCCAGCATGCGCCCGACAACGCGACCGACTTTCCCGGCAACCATTCGAGCGTGCCATGCGCGCCGATATGGACAACCGCATCGATCTTCGCGGCATGGCGCAGCCAGAGATAGAATGCAACGAAGGCGTGGCGCGGCGGACGGCGCGGGTCGTGATACTCGGCGACGCGGTCGCGCGCACTGCCGCGCTCGGGCTGGGCCGCAACGATGACATTGCCGAAGCGTGCCGCGCGGAAGCGGAACGCCCCATCGCGGCAGGCGGGGTCTGCATCCGGCTCGCCCCATGCGGCGAACAAGGCCGCGCACAACGACGGATCGAGCGTTTCGAGAGCGGCGCGATAGTCGGCGAACGGCCACGCCATCCGCTCTTCGAGAAGCGCTTCGATCAACGCGCCATTGTCGGCCGGCAATTGTCCGACGCTGTAACCCTCGGCGCGGAGCAGACGCAGAATTTCGACCGCACTTTCAGGGGCGTCGAGACCCACCGCATGGGCGATCTGATCGTCGCGGCCGGGATAGGAGGAGAGCACGAGCGCGAGCTTGCGCTCGGCGGGCGCGGTACGCCGCAGCCTTGCAAGCGCGCGCGCCTTTTCTGCGACCGCTTCGACGCGTTCGGCATCCGGCGCATGAACGACGCGGGCAAAGCCAAGCTCCGGGTCCGAAGCCTCCGGCTCCTTGAAGGAGATTGCGCCCGCGAAGATGCGCCCGTCGATTTCCGGCAGCACGACGTGGATCGCGAGGTCGGCGGGCGACAGGCCGCGATCCGACTTTGCCCAGGCCTCGCGCGAAGACCCCGCCAACGCGATCTGCAACACGGGTGCATCGTAAGCGTCGAACGCTCCGTTTTCCGCATCGCGCGCTGAAAACGCCGTCGCATTCACGATCACATCCGGCACGATCCGGCGGAGCGCGTCGGCGAGCCAGGCGCGCGTCCTCTCGTCTTTGAGGCTCGCGACGAAGACGGCGGCTGTGTCGAAGCCGCGCGCGGAAAGAGCATCGAGCAGCGCTTCGACGGGCGCGGTGTCGGCGGCGGCGAGTGCTGCGCGGTAAAAGACGATGAGCGCGCGCGGCGCATCGCCTTCGCGTGGCGGCGCGAGGGGGCAGATCGCGGGATCGCCCGCCAGGAAACCGTGGCGCGGAAGCGGGTGCGCATCATCCGTCGTTTCCGTATCGAACCCAGCCGCGCGCGCAAGTTCAGCGAGGGCGGCCTGTGCTGCCTGCGCGCCGCCCTGATCGCACAGCGCCTGCAGACGCCGCAGCATGGCGACCGGCACCGTCGATGCCTCGTCGAGACGCGGGTCGACGCGCCCGTCGCCCGAAACGAACGCCAGCGCGGTGCCCTTCGCTTCCGCCAGCGCGCGAAGCTGCTCGACACCGTAACGCCAATAGTCGATGCCGCCGAGCAAGCGGACGAGAACGGCCCGCGCGCCCGAGAGCGTCTTCTCGATGTAAAGATCGACCGAAAGCGGATGCCTCAGGCGCGCGAGGTTGGCGAGGCGCAGCGTCGGGAGATCCGCGCCCGCACGCCAGCCCGCCGCGAAGGCTGCAAGGTCGCTGTCCGCGAAGGAAAGCACCGCGAGGTCGGCGGGCGACTGGCCGAGATCCTCGGCGACCGCCGCCTCTTCGAGGCCGTGTCGTTCGCGGAAAAGAATGTGCACGCGTCAGGCCCCGAGCGCCGCCGCAACCGCCTGCCCGTCGAAGCCCTTTTCGCCTATGACGACGAGCCGCGAGACGCGCTCCTCACTCGGGCGCCATGGCCGGTCGAACTGCGCGCGAACGCGGGTTCCGACGCCTTGCACGAGAAGCCGCATCGGCTTGCCCGCGATGGCGATATATCCTTTTACGCGAAGGATGTTTTGCGCACGGGCCGCTGCCTCGACCTTCGCGACGATGTCGGCCTGCGATGTCTGCTCTGGCAGCGTGACCGCGACCGTTTCGAAATCGTCATGGTCGTGCGGCTCGCCATGATCGTGATGCGTCGGGCGCGCGTCGAGGTCGTCTTCCGCAGCCGCGCCAAGCCCCAGCACGACGCGCGGATCGACGCGTCCCTCGGTTGCCCCGATCACGGGGATGGGGCGTGGCGATTCCGCCAGCACCGTTTCGCGCGCCTGGGCAAGCCGCGCCTCGTCCACGAGATCGGCCTTGTTCAGGATCACGAGATCGGCGCAGGCCACCTGATCCTCGAACACTTCGCCGAGCGGGGTATCGTGGTCGATACTGGTATCGCCCGCGCGCTGTCTCGCCACAAGCTCGGGGTCGGGCGCGAAACGGCCATCCGCCACGGCCTCGGCATCCGCGACCGCGATCACGCCGTCGACGGTGATGCGCGTCTTCAGGTCGGGCCAGTCGAACGCCTTCAGCAGCGGCTTCGGCAGCGCGAGGCCGGATGTTTCTATGAGAATGTGTTCGGGCGGCTCCTTGCGGTTCAGGAGCGCCGTCATCGTCGGCACGAATTCGTCCGCGACGGTGCAGCAAAGGCAGCCGTTCGTCAGTTCGACGATGGCGTCTTCGGGGCATGCGGGATCGGCGCAGCCCTTCAGTATCTCGCCATCGATGCCGACATCGCCGAATTCATTGACGAGCACCGCGAGGCGGCGGCCGTTCGCGGTTTCGATCAGATGACGGACAAGGCTCGTCTTGCCCGCGCCCAGGAAGCCGGTGATGATGGTGACGGGGACTTTCGCGAGAGACATCAGAGGCTCCTTTCAGGAAGCGGCGGCACGCGCGCGATGAGCGCGCGGCGGAAGCAGGCGGGGCGCTCGTTCCACGGCACGAGGCCGTCTTCGGTTTCGGCGTTTGCTGCACAGCCGCGATAAATGCTCGGCGCGTCCTCGATCGTCAGTTCGCCGAACATGTATGTCCAGCGATCCGGCCCTGCGATGGCGACGGTGAGGCCGCGATTGCAGTTCGACAGGCATTGCGCCGGTTCTATATGAAAGCGCGTGTCAGCGCTGGCTTCGCGCTCGGCGGCGAGCGCTTCGTAGAGCGCGCGGCCTGCGGGAGGCGCGGCCTTGTCGGCGGGGTCGCGTCCACAAAGCACGCACACGAAGACGGTGGCGCGGGGCGCTGGCGGGGCTTCACAGGTCGAGGGCGGCTCCATGCTTCATTCCGGGGAGCGGACGGCGAGCCGTCCGGCGCGTGCGGCGGGCGGACCTGCACTCCCCCCGTCGGACCTTGCGCTCCGGGACACCCCGCCCGGAACGGCGCTTCAAGGGAACGCGGCAACGCGATCCGGCAGGCGACGGCAGGTCTCCTGGCTCGCGGGTCACGGCCCGTGCCGCCTTCCCGGAACAGGTTCCAGTGGCAATTGGCGCAGGCTCGCCGCTCACAGTTGCGGGGGCAGCTCCGGCTTCGCACGATGTGGTGCGCCCGGTATTCCCTTTTCGTCCCCGAAGGGACCGTCGGCTGTGTCGATTTGTGATACGCCCGTGACGCGAAGTCAATCGGCGGGCGCTTTATCCGGCGCCCGGGCGGTATAAAGATTTCGCGCCAAAGAAGGATCGACACCGGGCATGACACGTATTCGCGACGACGAGAGACGGCTGGGCGACAGGACGGCCCGGACACTGATGTTTCAGGGAACCGGCTCGGATGTCGGCAAGTCGCTGATCGTGGCGGGATTGTGCCGTCTGTTCGCGGATCGGGGGCTTTCCGTGCGTCCGTTCAAGCCACAGAACATGTCGACCAATGCGGGCGTTACGGCCGATGGCGGCGAGATCGGCCGCGCGCAGATGCTTCAGGCCCGCGCCGCGCGCGTGCCGCCCAGCATTCACATGAATCCGGTGCTCCTGAAACCGCAGAGCGAGACCGGCGCGCAGATCGTCGTGCAAGGGCATGTGTGGGGCAAGGCCGAGGCACGCGATTATCAGTCGCGGAAAGCGGCGCTGATGCCCACCGTGCTTGAAAGCTTCGCGCGGCTGAAAGGCGAATGCGACCTCGTGCTGGTGGAGGGCGCTGGCTCGCCGTCCGAGGTGAACCTTCGCGCGAACGACATCGCGAATATGGGTTTCGCGCGGGCGGCGGACGTGCCCGTGGTGCTCGTCGGCGACATCGACCGGGGCGGCGTGATCGCGAGCCTCGTCGGCACGAGCGCGGTGCTCGACGCCGAAGATGCCGCCATGATCCGTGGCTTCATCGTCAACAAGATGCGCGGCGATACGGGGCTTTTCGCGGACGGCATGCGCTTCATCGCGGAACGAACCGGCTGGGCGTCGCTCGGCCTCGTCCCGTGGTTTGCGGACGCGCATGCCTTGCCGCCTGAAGACGGCTTCAGCCGCGACTGGGTGCGCGAAGGCGCGAAGGCTGGCCAGCGCGTGAGGGTCGCGGTGCCGGTGCTTCCGCATATCGCAAATTTTGACGATCTCGATCCGCTGCGGCTTGAGCCGGACGTCGATCTCGTGGCGCTTGCCCATGGCGAACCGCTTCCCGCGGACGCGGATCTTGTCATCCTGCCCGGCTCGAAGGCAACCATCGCCGATCTTTCCGCGCTGCGCGCGCTCGGCTGGGAAGCGGACATCGTCGCCCATGTCCGGCGCGGCGGGCGCGTGCTCGGCCTTTGCGGCGGCTATCAGATGCTTGGACGCTGGGTGGCCGATCCGGCGGGCATCGAGGGACGGCCGGGCGGGGTGCCGGGGCTCGGGCTGCTCGATGTCGAGACGGAGCTTTCGGGCGACAAGCGGCTTGCGGCGGTGACGGGCCGAACGGCGGCGGACGGCGTGCCGTTCTCGGGCTACGAGATCCACATCGGCCGCACCTTCGGATCGGACACCGCGCGCCCGCTTGTTCTTGTCCACGAGGACGGATCGTGCAGGCCCGATGGAGCGGTGTCGGCGGACGGGTGCGTGATGGGCACCTATGTCCACGGCCTGTTCGCGGACGACCGTCAGCGCGCCGCGTGGCTGGCGCGGCTCGGTGGCAAGCCCGCGGCGCTTTCCTACGAAACCGCCATGGACGCCACGCTCGACCGCCTTGCCGCACACCTTGCCCGACACATAGACATCAAGGCAATGCTGGGGCTCGCCCGCTGAGGCGTCGTCGCCGGACGATGCCTTTACGCAGCCAACGCGGCGGGTCGCCCGCCTCAGCGGGCGGCATCGGACGGCTCAGCCGCGGTTCGCGCAACGCACCTCCATCGGCCCGCGCCAATGCGCCTTTATCTGACGCAGAAAAGCAGACCGACACAGCAAACATGCCGCGTCATGCCGCACCCGATTTGCGGCATGACGCTTGAAGGGATAGCTCAAAGGCCCGGTTTCAGTCTTCTTTCCGCCGCCGATCAACACGCGGCGGTTGTTCTCGTCTGTCAGGAATGTTGCGGCTCGATCTCGGCAAGAGCCGCTTCGATCAGTTCGCGCGCGCGGTCGAGATCGGCATGGCCGGCGATCAGGCTGAGTTCCTTCAGCATGTCGGCGAGATATTCACGGCTATCTTGTTGAGAAAGAAATGCGAAATCCGCGCTCTCGGCGGGCTGCGCTTGAGAATTGGGAGTGCTTTCTGACAGGACCGGTGATAAGACGCTCGTCATTGGGGGCTCCGTCGTTCCTGCCTGCGACTTGTCTCGCAGGGCTCTTCGCTCACATTAATATTCGGTTGCAGGGAATATCAAATGCATCCTGTGATTGAGCGCTGATTCGTTAAGAGTTTGTGGCTTTTTGGGAACAGGTGCCATAATCCGGTGGCGCTTGTAGTATTTACGGCGGCGCGGCATTATGTCTGACCCGCTGAAAGAGGAGTCATGGACCAGATTTTCAAGACACTGCTCCGTGATCGCTGTCTGATTGGAGGCGAATGGCGGGGCGAACCGGCACTCCCTGTCGTCAATCCCGCAACCGGCGCTTTCCTCGCGCGCGTGCCGAACTTCGGGCGCGTCGAAACCCGCGAGGCCATCGAGGCCGCGCACAAGGCGTTTCCGGCCTGGAGCGGGCTGCTTGCCAAGGAGCGCGCGGCGATCCTCAAACGCTGGCACAACCTGCAATTGGCCCACGCGGAATCGCTGGCGCGCCTCATGACCGTGGAGATGGGAAAACCGCTGCCGGAATCGCGGGGCGAAGTCGCTTATGGCGCGGCTTTCGTCGAATTTTTCGCGGAAGAAGCCAAGCGCGTTCATGGCGAGATTGTTCCGACGCCGCGCAAGGGCGGCCGCGTCATCGTCATGAAACAGCCTGTTGGCGTCGTCGGCGCGATCACGCCCTGGAATTTCCCCTTCGCAATGATCACGCGCAAGGTAGCGCCCGCGCTTGCTGTGGGCTGCACCGTGGTTGTGAAACCCGCGCCCGACACGCCGCTGACGGCGCTGGCTCTCGGCGCGCTTGCCGAGCAGGCAGGCTTTCCGCCCGGTGTCATCAATATCGTAACGGGCGATGCGGAGGCCATCGGCAGCGAACTGACCGCGAACCCGCTTGTGCGCGCGATCACCTTCACCGGCTCCACGCGCGTCGGTAAGCTGCTCATGCGCCAGTCGGCGGATACGGTGAAGAAGGTTTCGCTCGAACTTGGCGGCAATGCGCCCTTTATCGTCTTCGACGACGCGGATCTCGACAAGGCCGTGGAAGGCGCGGTTATCTCGAAATTCCGCAATATGGGGCAGACCTGCGTCTGCGCAAACCGCATCCTCGTGCAGGACGGCGTCTATGATGCCTTCGCCGCCAGGCTCGCCGCCCGTGTGGCCGCGCTCAAGGTCGGCGACGGATTGCAGGCAGGCGTCGAGCAAGGGCCGCTCATCAATGAAGCCGGCCTGAAAAAGGTGGAAGAGCACGTCGCGGACGCGCTCGCGAAGGGCGCTCGGCTCCTTGTCGGCGGCAAGCGTCACGCGCTCGGCCGCACCTTCTTCGAGCCGACGGTGCTCGTGGACGCCAAGCCCGACATGCGCGTCGCCACGGAAGAAACCTTCGGTCCGGTCGCGCCGCTGTTCCGCTTCAAGACCGAGGAAGAAGCCATCGCGTTCGCCAACGGCACGCCTTATGGGCTCGCGGCTTATTTCTATTCCCGCGACGTCGCCCGCGTATGGCGCGTGACGGAACGCCTTGAATTCGGCATTGTCGGCGTCAACGAAGGCATTATCTCGACAGAAGTCGCGCCGTTCGGCGGCGTCAAGGAATCTGGCCTCGGTCGCGAAGGCTCACGCCATGGCGTCGAGGAATTTCTCGAACTGAAATACATGTATCTTGGGGGACTTTCGGATTGACCGACATTCAAACCTTGAAGCGCCAGGCGGCAGCCGAAGCGCTTAAATTCGTCGAACCGGGCATGGTGCTCGGCCTCGGCACGGGCTCCACGGCTTCCGCCTTCATCGAACTCCTCGCGGAGCGGCTGAAGACGGAAGACCTCGATCTGACCTGCGTGGCGACCTCGGAGCAGACGAAACGCTTCGCGGAAGAACGCGGCATCAGGATCGCGGATTTCAACACCATTGCCGATGTCGATCTGACCATCGACGGCGCGGACGAGATCGACCCGCAGTTGAACCTTCTCAAGGGCGGCGGCGGCGCGCTTCTGCGTGAGAAGATCGTCGCCTTCGCATCCGACCGCGTCATCATCATAGCGGACGCGTCGAAATATGTGGAGCAGCTCGGCGAGTTTCCGCTGCCGGTGGAAATCGTGGATTTCGGCGTGGCTGCCACGCTCGCCATGATCGAGGCCGCAGCCGAGGATGCGGGCTGTCAGGGCAGCATCGCGCTTCGCCGCACAGCCTCGGGCGAACCCTTCCACACCGATGGCGGACATCTGATCGCCGATTGCGCCTTCGGCTCCATACCGGACCCGGAGACGCTCGCGGACCTGCTCGACATCGTTCCGGGCGTCGTGGAGCACGGGCTGTTCCTCGGGATCGCCGATGACGTTTTCCTCGCCGCTCCCGATGGCGTTCGCCATTATAGCGCCGCAACGGACGACGAAGACGAAGACTGAGCGAAGCCCGTGCCGTCGATGCGGCGTCGGGCAATGAACGCAGCCGTTCATAAAAGGAAGACGCCGCATCGCAAGAGACGAGAGCCTTTTCGCGCAGAGAAACGCGAGGAGGCTCTGGAAGGCGGGGCTGATACAGGAGCAACGGCATGCGCTTGAGATCGATCGTCCCCGCAGTTTTCATGGCAAGCGCCGCCGTCACCGGCGGCGTGGCTCTTGCGCTGGAAACGCCTCCGCCTCCGTCCGCTTCGGCGCCCGCCAGCCCTGATGCGAGGCCCGTCGACCCCGAGGCGAAGCGGCTCGCGCACGCGCTGATCGAGGATGTCCTCACGGCCAGCCACGCAGCGGAAATCTACGGCGATTTGCAGCGCACCCTGCGTGACGTTTACATCCCCATGATGCGCGAAATCATCCAGGGCGGTTATCCCGGCGTGCCGGACCCGACCCCGGAGGTCACGACGCAACTTGCGAAACTTCTCACGGCCATGGACTACATGCGCAAGGCGGGCGAGGAACTCGACGTTGCGCTCGCCGAAAATCGCGGTGCCATCGTCTCCGACTTTGCCGCGCAGCTTGCCCGCGAGGCGAGCCGCGACGAAATCGCCGATGTCCGCGCGATGCTGGAGCTGCCGGCCGTACGAAAGGGCTTCGACGTTCTTTACGCGGCGTCGAAACTCGTGACCGGCTACACCTACGAAGACAGCCGTGTCGTGTCGGAATTCTCGGCATGGGCGAAGCAGCTCGACGCGGCGAAGAACCTGAAGGGTCTGCCGGGGCTTGACACGAGTTCCGTTTCGGTGCCGTCGGCGGCGAAGGTCCGCAAGGCGCAGGCCGTGGTCGACGATCTCGTTCGCATCTCGCATCTCGAAGACAACGTGGCGCGCGTGAAGCGTTTCGCCCGCGACGTGTACCTGCCGACCGCTCCCGTTTCAGAGGAGGAGCGCGCGAAATTGTCGGCGCAGATCGACGAATTCGAGTTCACCTATAATGTGCGCAAGGGGCTCGTGCTCGCGCTCGCTCCCTCGATCGTTGCATCGGTGCTTTCGGACGCAGACCTCGACACGTTCCACCGCTTCGTTCTCACGCCGTCGTTTGCGAAGGGCTTCGATCTTCTCGGCAATGCGGTGGTCGCCGCAACGGCCTTCACGAAGGACGACATCGTTCAGGCGCAGAAATCCTTCGAGGATTTCGACCGCAAGGCGCAGGTGCGCGAGCGCGCGAAGAAGGACGGTGAGAAAGTCACAGACGAATGGCAGGCGCTCATCGATAAATGGCGAGAGAAGCTTGCGGACCGCCTGTCGCCGGAAACGCGTCAGGGGCTCGAACGCTCGCTTGAAGACCTGGACAAGACCGGCTCGCCGATCTGACGACAAAGGCAGCGAGGCCGCTATCGTTTTGGCGATCAATGAGGCTCGTGCGATCACCGCCCGAGCCTGCAACCATAAAGAAACTCATGACATTCGATTACGATCTCTTTGTCATCGGCGGCGGTTCGGGCGGCGTTCGTTCTGCGCGCCTCGCGGCCAAGCTCGGGGTGCGGACCGCCATCGCCGAGGAATACAAGTTCGGCGGCACCTGTGTGGTACGCGGCTGCGTGCCCAAGAAGCTGTTCGTTTACGCGAGCGAATTCGGCCGCGCCATCGACGACGCACGCGGCTATGGCTGGACGGTCGAGGGCAAGCGGTTCGACTGGAAAGCGCTCGTTGCGGCGAAGGACAAGGAAATCGAACGCCTCAGCGGCCTTTATTCGGGCGGCGTGGAAGCGGCGGGCGGCACCGTGTTCAACAGTCGCGCCGAAGTGCTCGATCCGCACACCGTCCGGCTCCTGGCCGAGGATCGCACCGTTACGGCGGAACGCATCCTGATCGCGACGGGCGGTCATCCGTTTCTGCCCGACATTCCCGGCATCGAACACGCCATCACCTCGAACGAGGCTTTTCATCTTGAGGAACTGCCGAAGAAGATCGTGATCGTCGGCGGCGGTTATATCGCGGTGGAGTTCGCGGGGATCTTCAACGGCCTCGGGGTCGACGTGGAACTTGTTTATCGCGGGGGCGAAATCCTGCGCGGCTTCGATCACGACATGCGCGAGGGGCTGACCTCGATCATGCGCCAGCATGGCGTCACGATCACCTGCAACACGGAACCGGTCGCCATCGAGAAGACCGGCGCAGGGCTGACGGTCGCAACAAATCGCGACACGCGCATCTCTTGCGATCTGGTGATGTTTGCCACGGGCCGCCGACCCAACACGGTAGGGCTTGGACTTTCGAAGCTCGGCGTCAAATGCGGCTGGAACGGTCGCGTGATGGTCAATGACAGTTATCAAAGCTCGGTGCCGAGCATCTATGCCGTGGGCGATGTGACCGACCGCGTGAACCTGACGCCGGTCGCGATCCGCGACGGGATGGCCTTCATCGAGGCGGTCTACAAGAACAACCCGAACCCGGTGGATCTCGCGTTTCTGCCGACGGCGGTCTTCTCGCAGCCCGAAATCGGCACGGTCGGTTATACCGAGGAAGCGGCGCGCGAGATGTTCCGCGCGGTGGACATTTACAAGGCTGCCTTCCGTCCGATGAAGAACATTCTTGCCGGGCGTCCCGAGCGCACGATCATGAAGCTGGTCGTCGATGCCGACTCGGATCGCGTGCTGGGTGTGCATATCCTCGGGCCCGACGCGGCGGAGATCATTCAGGCCGTCGCCATCGCGGTCAAGATGGGCGCGACCAAAGCCGATTTCGACGATACGATCGCGCTGCATCCGACGATGGCGGAAGAACTCGTGACGATGCGCGAGAAGTGGACGCCGCCTGCGGGGGTGTAAATCGGTCGATCCGGACGCCGGAACGCGATGGGGCGAGAGCCCGCATCGCGCCCGATCCCCAAAAAGCCGCACGTCAAATGCGGGGCGTGATCGGGTTCCTTTGCGCACGCGAATCTCACACCGGCCGCGAGCCGGGTGGTGCGCCTCGATAGCGCGATATTCACGGGCCTCGACGAAAGATGAGACCGTGAAGAAGGCGCTCCAATCGGATCGCGGGAAGTAATCCGTTCGTGTCTGTTTCAAGCTTCGACACAGGTGCCGATCAGGCCGATATCGACCTGATCGGACTGATCGTAGTTCAGGCGTCAAGGGGCACTGCGGTTTGACGCGCGTCACTTGCCGGCGGTTCATCCCGCACGGGCGCAACGGTGCTCGTGCGGAGGAGCGGGATCATGGCGATCATAGCCGCGACGAGAAGGACGACTTCGATCGAATAGACGACGATATATCCGGTTGCCGGGCCGAAAGACTGCTCGCCGAAACTCGCGATCACGTCACGAATGATGCCGCCGCTCGCAACAGCGAAGCCCGCTGCCGTCGCCTGCGCGGCGCCCCAGGCGCCGAGCGCGAGCCCCGTCTGATCCTTGGGCGCGAGGTTCATGGTGGCGGTCAGGGTACCGTGACCGAAAAGGCCGGCGCCGAAACCGATGAGCGACGTGCCGACCACGAACAGCCACGGCTGGGATGTCGGAGCCGCCATGATCACCGCGAGAAAGGCCGGGATGCCGACCAATGCTCCATAGAAGGCCATCCGGAAGGGATCGAAGCCACGGCTCAGCACACGCGATGCCAGCGCGAAACCGAGGAGGCCGCCGACTGCAAGCGTGGCCGTGAGTTTCGTCGTGGCGCTGACCGAGAGGTGCAGGATCTGGCCGCCATACGGTTCGAGCAGGACGTCGTGCATGCTGAAGGCCGCTGTGCCGAGAGCCACGGCGCCGAGGCGACGGATCGCGTTGCCGCCTTGCACGAAGACCGCCCACGATTCCTGGAACGTGGGATCTTTCTGATTCCGCTCTTCCTCCGTCAGCAGGCGGGACGGACGGCGCGCCTCCTGTTTCCACAAGGCGATCGTGTTCAGCACGAGCGTTGCGACAGCCGCGCCCTGAATGACCTGAATCAATCGGCCCGGCGTGAAGTCCGTCAGAAGAAGGCCGAAAAGGATCGCGCTCAGGATCATGCCGAACAGCAGCATGACATACATCAGGCCGACGACCTTCGGCTGCGATTCCTTCGGCGCAAGGTCGGTGGCGAGCGCAAGTCCGACCGTCTGGACGGTGTGGAGGCCAGCCCCGACGAGCAGGAACGCGATGCCCGCCGCGAGATGCCCGATCCAGGCGGGCACGGCGACATCGCCCTGCCCGGACAGGATCAGAATGGCGAAGGGCATGATCGCCAATCCGCCGAACTGAACGAGCGAACCCTGCCAGATGAAGGGCACGCGCCGCCATCCGAGAACAGACTTATGAGTGTCGGACCGGTGCCCGATAAGCGCGCGGAACGGCGCGAAAAACAGTGGCATCGACACCATGATCGCGACGACGGAAGCGGGAACGTTCAGTTCCACGATCATCACGCGGTTGAGTGTGCCGACGAGAAGCACGAGCGCCATGCCGACCGACACCTGGAACAGCGACAGGCGCAACAGACGGGAGAGCGGAAGTTCAGGCGTCGCCGCGTCCGCGAAGGGCAGAAACTGCGATCCACGAGTGAATATGAAAGTCGTCACTCGCTGGCTTATACGAGTCATCGATCAAGCAACTCCAACTGAAGGGGCCATGCCGGCCACGGGAAACCTTCGCCGAATATGCGACCGGAAAGTAGCGCTGCTCTCGGAAACGCCATAAAAAGCGCCGCAAGACGACCCCCGTCGCCTTCGCACCGCTTCACCTGACCGTGTCGTGCCCAGCCAGCCTATAGGCCGTTTAGACCGAGTAAGTTGCGCTGGTCGTGCCGCCAAGCGCGGCATTTCGTACCCTCAAGACGCCGCATCTCTTACGGCAGCCTGCGCGACAGCAGCCTTGCGGGCCGCGCGCAGGCTTATAACTTCCGGCTTCGACGGGGTCCGATTGCCCGGACCAACCGTTCGAAGTCTCCCGCAAACGAGAGACGCCGAAAGGTGCCGCCTCGCTACGCCCGCACTAAAGAACGCCCAAGATCCGGGAGGATCCGGGCCCTATGTGCGGGCTGCGAGACGAAGCGAATTAGCGAACGATCGTGGTTTCGATCGAAGCGGTCTTCGCAGCGGCGCCGTTCCAGTACTTCGGGAACCAGCTCGTGTGACCGACCAGAGCGGCGTGCACGAGGATCGCGATCAGCGTGACGGTGCCGAGAAGGAGGGGGAGACCAACCTTCGGGGGGACGACGAGCCAGATGCCGGCTTGGCCATCAGTATCAGCCATAGTGAATTCTCCTGATTAGTGGATGAGAGAGATTAGTGGAGCCAGGGGGTGTAGATGTAGGCCAGGACGTGAGCCACAACCGCAATCGCGCCGAACACGCGGGTGCCGTTGATGACGTGGCCGTGCAACTCCTCGGCTTCCGCCAAGGTAAGACCCGTCGGATAAACCTTCACCGGATCAGCCATGATAGTACCTCCTTAAAAGGACCTGCTGGTTTTCGTGCTGGAACCCGCACGTGGGTGCTCTCAAGCTGCCTGTCGAGCGGACACGTTTCTTGTGGCAGCTTGGGTGTAAGCATATGCTGACAATCGCATGCGTCAACCGGATTTGACAGGCAAAACTGGCTTTGGGGCATTATGACGCAAGGTTGCCTAGCAAGAAACAAGAGGCTACCGTGCAAAACGTCGCGGATAAACTCCAAATGCGCGACATTCCGTCCAGTTAATAAAGTAAAGACAGAAAAAATACGTCTCTTTTCTTGGGTTGCGACAAAAAAGATTTGGTGAAAAACTGTGAATTAGCCGCAGCCGTCAAAAATAGTTAAGGCGGAAACGTGACCGGTATGCGGTACGGATCGAGCAAGCCATAAGGACAAACGACGGCATTTTTGAGGAGCGCGCGAGGAAAAGGCGGGACGATTGGAAAACCGTGCCGGCACGCTCGCCGCACCCGAGGCGCCAAACAAAAAATATGCCGCGCTGCCTGTCACGGCGTTGCCCGGCTTCAAACGGATATGGCGCCTGCGTGCGGGAGAAGGGAATGCCGCGCGCAGGCTGCGGATGCAAAAGCACCGCCTGACCGAGCACGAAGCCCAGCCAGACGGCACCTAGCGAACTTACTTCACGATGGAAGTTTCGATCGCTGCAACCTTCGCGGCCGCGCCGTTCCAGTACTTCGGGAACCAGCTCGTGTGACCGATCAGAGCGGCGTGCACGAGGATCGCGATCAGCGTAACGGTGCCGAGAAGCAGCGGGAGACCGACCTTCGGGGGGACGACCAGCCAGATGCCGTGTTGACCATCAGTATCAGCCATTTTCAGCTCTCCAGTTTGCTAAGAGTAATTAGTGAAGCCAAGGCGTGAAAGCATACGCAAGGAAGTGCGCGACGAGCGCAACGGCGCCGAACACGCGCGTGCCGTTGATCACGTAGCCGTGCAGCTCTTCAGCTTCCGCCAGCGTCAAACCCGTCGGGTAGACCTTATTTGGGTCAGCCATGTGTAACTCCTTCAAGGATTTGGTTTTTCTCTGTGAGGGCCGCGTGCGGCTCTACGGCTTGACCATATTCCAGAGGCATTTGGTGTCAATGACAATTGACAGAAAAGCGGGGATTTGTGTCAATCTGCCACAAGCTCAGAGGGGTCTTAAGCCTTGAGAACGCTTGTGAAAAAAGAATTAATCTAGGGTTTCAAGTATAGCGTCGTTTCGGTATGCAGAGAAAATCCGCCCCTTCGTTTCGTAGTTTGACCTGAGCCTGAAAAG
Source organism: Rhodomicrobium lacus (assembly GCF_003992725.1). Lineage (NCBI taxonomy): Bacteria > Pseudomonadati > Pseudomonadota > Alphaproteobacteria > Hyphomicrobiales > Hyphomicrobiaceae > Rhodomicrobium > Rhodomicrobium lacus. Next base: position 620,861 of record NZ_RZNF01000012.1, read on the forward strand.
TTTGATAGTCGGACCAGGCCTTCGGGAGCAAGCAGTGATCGAGATTTACGGACGGCCAACAGCATGGAATGTCAGGAAGGTCCTCTTCTTTACGGAAGATGCGGGCATTCCCTGCCGGTGTATCGATTACGGACGCGAATTCAGGCCGACGAATACGCCAGAATTCCTGGATCTCAATCCGAATGGACTGGTGCCCGTGCTCAGGGATGGTTCGTTCACGCTGTGGGAAAGCCATGCGGTGCTGCGTTATCTGGCCGCGAAATATGGCCCTCCCGGCTATTACCCCGTTGATTTTCAAGGGCGCGCGATCGTCGACCAATGGCTCGATTGGAAGCTCGGCCACGTGTCGCCAGCACTTCGGGTGCTCTTCATGAGATATTTTCTCAGGATCGGCGAATTCACAGACCGGGAGGCGGCCGATCGGGAGGCCGAAGCGAATCGCCTTTTTACGATCCTCGATGGTCGTCTCGAAAAAACGAGCGCCTATGTCGCGGGGCCGGAGATCACGATCGCCGACAGCGCACTCGGCATGGCGGTCCATCGCTGGCTCAATCTTCCGCTGCGTCGCCCCGACCTTCCGCACGTGATTCGCTATTATGAGAGGCTGCAAAAGTTGCCGTCATTCGAAAAGACGGTATGCATCGGCATACCGTAGGGCAATTCAAGCAAAAGCGGGAACCGGCTACCCGTACGGAATTGCTTCAGCGCAGCGAGCCGGAGCGATTCTGCGACTGGAGGAAAGCGATTACGTTCCGCGCCGGAGCGTGACCGCGCAGGCATCGATCCCCCTTTCGCAAGGAGCAATCGCAGCGCGAGAGCAGATTCAACCGCGGCGCGCCACCCACGTCGTGATTTCCGCGGCTACCTGCTGGAACGCGGTATTCAAAGCATGAATGCCTGCGTTCGGATCGGGGGACGCGGCGGCCACGCTGGCGTGGAAACGCTTCGTGGTGACGACGGAAGAGGTTCGCTCGTCCACGAGTTTCACGTAAACGTCGACGACGGCCTCGGCCGAACCGGACGTGGCATCCACCTGAAAATCGCGGATTTCGATCGCCAGCGACAGGTCGCCCGTCACGCGGTCCTGATTGGTGAGCACCGCTCGAAAGGCACCGGAATTGGCCAGCGTCTGAACAAGCCGGGCCTGAAACAGAGCGGGAAGCCTGTCACCCCAGGCCGCTCCGGAAAAATAGGCGACACGGCCATTCCCGCCCTTGACGAGAATTTCAACGGTGTCGATTGTCTTGACGGCCACCGGAGGATAAACGGTGATTTGGATGCCGCGAGCGTGCATCCGCTCAACCTGCGGTGCTTCGAGATCGAATGTCGCAGGTGCCGACGCGCCGACAAGCCCGCTTACGGCACAGCCGCCCAGCATCCCCGCCGCCATGATGGCGGCTATCTCACGCATCAATCGCATGATGCCCCAAAGCCCCTCTCGATTCGTACGGCGACTATAAGCGATATTTCCCGTCTCGACGGCTCATTTTCCCTCGCCCGAGCGTTTGAAAACGATACCGGCGTCATAAAGAAAACGCGACAAATCATGTGTATAGAGCTTTGCCTGCGTTACAAAAACGAGAACAAGGCTCTTTCCGTTCTGATCTGATTGAATCGCAATCGGATCGGTAACACGGTCTCTTCTCGACTCTCCGAGGCGGCTTACCGATCTGGTTGGAACAACCCAATCGAATCCGCCTCTAGTATTTCGGCGACTGCTGACCGCCGAGCAGAAAGCCCGTTGGATTGCGGTCGATTTTCTGAACGACGCGGTCGAGGCTGTCGACCAAGCGCCTGCCATCCTTGGCTAAAAGTTCGAATTCCCGAAGCGAGCGATCAGCCTGCTGCGTAAGCGCGCCGGACTTGTCTCCGATGGATTTGTCGAGCTTCTCGGAAAGCTGCCGAATTGAAATCGCCGCCTGTTGCACCTGCGACACGATCGAATTCGGGTTGTCCGAGGATTCGCCGGCCAGTCTGTCGACCGCGGAGTCGATCTTCGCACTGACGGCGGCAAGTTTCTCGGAGAGCTGCCGCACATTCTGGATGACGGCCGCCACGTCGTCTTTCCGCTCGGCCATCATGCCGGTGAACGTTTCGAGATTGGTGACGGTGCGCCGGAGCGAGTCCTCGTTGTTTGCGATGAGATTGTTGAGGCGCACGGCGAGAGCGCTCGCCTGACCGGCGGCGTCGGACACACCCGCAAAGAGGGACCCCGATGCCCCCGGATCGGCGAGGATCACGGGAATGCGCTCGCCGGGTTTCGCCTGAAGCATAGGCATGTCGGGCGTGCCGGGCGTGATCTCCATCGCGACCCATCCGGCGAGCCCCTGCTGCGAAATGCGCGCGTGGCTGTTGGTGCGCACCGGGGTGTCCTGCCTGACCGAAATCAGGATGCGCACCTTCCGCGTATCCTCCGGCAAAAGCTCGATCTGGCGAACCGCGCCGAAGCGGATGCCGTTGAACATGACGGGAGAGGCAACGGTGATGCCCTGCACCGAGCCGTCGAGTATCACGTGATATTCCTTCCCGGCGCCGCCGTCGGAATCGTGCTTCATCCAGTAGATGAAGCCGAGCAGCGCCGCGATCAGCCCGAGGACGAAGACGCCGACGATGAGGTAATTGGCCCGTGTTTCCATCTCAGGATGCCTTTGCGATTTGTCGTCCGCGCTCGCCGCAGAAATAATCGCGCACCCACGGATGGCCGGGATCGCGGACGAGGTCCATCGGCGCGCCTTCGCGCACGACATGCTTGTCGGCCAGCACCGCCACGCGGTCGCACACGGCGAAGATGCTGTCGAGATCGTGGGTGATCATGTAGACGGTGAGCCCGAGCGTTCGCTGCAGGCTCTGAATCAGCCGGTCGAACGCCGCCGCGCCGATGGGATCGAGCCCCGACGTCGGCTCGTCGAGGAAGACGATGCGCGGATCGAGCGCCAGCGCCCGAGCCAGCCCCGCGCGCTTCCTCATGCCGCCGGAGAGTTCCGACGGGTATTTGTATGCCGCGTTCGGGGGAAGCCCCACCATGGCGATCTTGAGGAGGGCCAGCGCGTCCATGGTCTTCTGCGGCAGCTTCATATGCTCGCGCATCGGCACCTGCACGTTCTGGAGAACCGTGAGCGAAGAAAACAGTGCGCCGTCCTGAAACAGCACGCCGACCTGACGTTCGACCTTCACGCGTTCGGTCTTAGAGAGGGACGCGAAGTCACGGCCGAGGATTTCGACACTTCCTGCCTCGAAGGGCAGAAGCCCGAGGATCGTGCGCAGCAGAACGGATTTGCCCGTGCCCGACCCACCCGCGATGGCAAGGATTTCGCCCGCGCGCACGTCGAGGTTCAGGTTCTCGAAAATGAGCTGGCTGCCGAAATGCTTCGTCAGCCCGCGAATGCGGATCGCATAATCGGGCTGCGTATCGAGTAAGTGGGGGGCCGTCATGTTCAGAACCCCGCCGCGGAAAGGAAGATGGCGAAGACCGCGTCGAGCACCAGCACGAGAAAGATCGCCTTTACCACCGCCGTCGTCACCTGTGTGCCGACCGACTCCGCGCTGCCTTGAACGCTCAAGCCTTCGAGACAGCCGACGAGCCCGATCACGAGCGCGGCAAACGGAGCCTTGATAAGCCCCACATAGAGATGCTTCGTCTGCACGGCGCTGTTGAGCCGTTGCAGATACATGTCGGTTTCAAGCGAAAGATAAAGCTTCGCCATGACCGCGCCGCCTGCAAGCGCCATGATGTCGGCCAGGAAGACGAGAAGCGGAAGCGCAATCATCAGCGCGAGCACGCGCGGCAGCACCAGCGTTTCGATGGGATCGATGCCGAGCGTGCGCATGGCGTCGATCTCTTCGCGCATCTTCATGGTGCCGATCTGTGCGGTGAAGGCCGAGGCCGAGCGCCCCGCGACCATGACGGCGGCGAGGATCACCCCAAGCTCGCGCAGCGCGAGGATGCCGAGCATGTCGATCGACATCGTTTCCGCGCCGAATTTCTGGAGCTGGAACGCGGCCTGCTGCATCACGACGCCGCCGATGAGGAAGCTCACCAGCGCGATGATCGGCACGGCGGAAAGGCCGGTCTGCTGAAGCTGGTGGATGAAGGCCTTTATCCGGAAACGCCCCGGACGCACCACGACGCGGGCGAACGCCGCGGTCGTTTCGCCGAGGAAGGTGGTGAGGCGGATAGCGTCCCGTGCGATGGCCGTGGCGGCGGAAAGGAAACGGCGGAGAGATTCGATCGCGGCGCCGTCGCGCGGTGGCGCTTCCTCGAACGAGGCCGGGGCTGCGCGCGCAATCTCATCGAGCAGGATGCGGTGTTCGGGACACGCGCGCGCGAAATCGGCGGTTGCGGCGGCGAGCTTGCCGTCCCTGAGACCTACGAGGGTCAGCGCGCCCGCCGTATCGAGCCGCCGCATATCACCGATGTCGATCTCGTGAGCGGGACCGTTCGACGCTTCGACGGCTTCGACGGCTGCCTGCGCGTCGCGCAGAGCCGCGAGTGTCCAGTCGCCGGACACAAGGATACGACGCGTCCCGCGCTCCTCGGCGGAGCGGAGGGCCGGCTTTGCGATCCGGTCCAGAACTTCGTCGTAATCGTGCATCCGTCTACTTCATGAAAGAACTGTTAAGCCATAGCGAGGATCAGGTCTCGAGTCTGTGAAAAACTGTCGCAAATCTTCGTGGGGTGTTCCTGCCAGCCAACCATGACAAGAACGAGACGCCAAAAGACGGTGCTATTTTGTCAAGCGTTTGGAAAGGTTTACTCAGTAGTGTTTCTACAACCGATTTTCGAACACCCGGCGGCGAGTATGACAATCCTTCCCATGGCTCCCCTGTCAGAGGCCGACTACTGCGCGATTGAAAGCGCCCTTCTTGCGACCGAAAAGGGTCGACGCTTCCTGCGCGCCTATGTCGACCGCAACCGCGGGCTTGAGACGCTCCGCCTGCTCCGCTCGATTTCGCGGCTGCACCGCGCGGCGCTCGGAGTGCCCGGCCTCAACGCCGAGGTTTGCCGGGATCTCTCCGGCATTCTCAGCACCGTCTCCAGACATCGGCACAAGGCGTTCGACTGCTTCGACGATGGCGACAAGGCGGAACTCCTGTCGAACGGTCTTGAGGAAATCGAGGCTGCGGTGATCGCGCTCATCGAATCGATCGAGGATCGCATGGCCGACGCCCTGAACGAGGAACTCGAATCTCAGGCGCAGCGCTCTGATTCGCCTGCCGCTCCCTATGCTTCGGATCGCACCGCCAAACTGTTCGGTGAGCTTTCCTCCTATTTCACGACCGAGTCGCGCTGAAGCTTCCATACAGGAATACCGCCGCAACCCGCTTCGGGCGAGGATGCCGCGGATTCCTCCCGCGCCGCCCAGCCTGCCGGCGCATTCAACCCAGACACTTCCCAAGTATCCCCTACTGAGCATGCGCGAGGCATTCCGTGCCAGCGCGCTCCCGCAGCCCGCCTGCCCTTTGAGCCGGATCTCCCGTCATTTGAACGGCTTACGTCTTAATGGCTGCGGCGCACCAATAGCCCCCGTTTGAGCTTGGCTCGAAGATTACGCTAAACCTACTCCAGGTTGAAGCGAGGCATTCTTGCAACGCTCTGCGATTTAACGGGTTGCGCGTATCCCGGCACGACAATCAGAGATTGATACAGCCACAGGTTGCGTTTAAGTGGTTAATCGAAACTTAGTTGTTTTGAAACGGAAAAGCCATGATTGTCATCGTCGACGAACGCGAAACGGTGTTGAATGGATATGCCGCCTGGTTCTGCCGGGAGGGGGTTTCCGCAACGGGGCTTGCACCGCATGATTTCCGGCAGTGGGTGAATACCGCTCCGGAGCCGGATATCGACGCGGTCGAAGCCTTTCTGCTCGGTGACTTTCAAAATCGCGAGGAAGTGCCGATCAAGATCAAGTCGCGGTCCGGGGCGGCGGTGATCGCCATGAATGAAACGAAATCCCTGAACGACACGCTCGACCTGTTCGCCGCCGGTGTGGACGACGTTGTGCGCAAGCCCGTTCATGTTCGCGAAATACTTGCCCGCATCCGCGCCATCAGCCGCCGCTCGCAGCAGGAGGCGCAGAACCAGCCGCTTTCCGGCCGTATCCGCGTCTTCTCGGATGGCCGCGATCCTGAGATCGATGGCGAGCCGCTTCCGCTTCCGCGCCGCGAACGCCGCATCCTTGAATATCTCATGGCGAACAAGGGACGCCGCGTGACGAAGTCGCAAATCTTCAATTTCGTCTACGGATTGTTCGATGATGGTATCGACGAGAACGTCATCGAGAGTCACATCAGCAAGTTGCGCAAGCGGTTGCGTCAGCGGTTGGGTTCAGACCCGATCGACTCGCAGCGCTTCCTTGGCTACCGGCTCACGCAGGACTAGATCAGCCTGCGTGAATAGGAGCCTGATGTGACGCGGAAGCGGATCGACGCGTCCGGTTTGCGGCACGATGCGGTGATCGCAGGGCGCGCGTGACGATCATGCCCGAAATGCCTGGCCTCTGATCGCGCATCGTTTGCACCGTGTGAACGGATTTCGATCGTTCCGGCACGCCGGAGAGCGGTAATTTGGTGATGGCATCAGCTTCTTTCGCCGACATCCGATCGCTCATGGGGCGGTAAACGGCTTTCCTGCCGGGGCGGGAGAAACGAAAGCGTATGTTCGGCAATGGTTTTTTCCTCATTCGCCGCCACGACGAAGATCTTCACGCGCGACGTGTCCGCGCTGAGGAGCCGCTCGTGTCGCGCGTTGCGCTGCGCGTCGAGGGAAAGGCCGAGCCAGTCGAAACCGGCGCAGATCCGCGCGCGAAGGTCGGCGGCATGCTCGCCGATGCCGCCTGAGAAAACGAGCGCGTCCAGTCCCCCCAAAACGGCGGTAAGCGCGCCTATTTCGTAGCGGGCGCGATGGACGAAATAGGTCAGCGCCCCGCGCGCGCCGGGCGTGTCCGTCTTTTCGAGGTCTCGCACGTCGTGCGAGAAGCCCGACATGCCCTTCAAGCCCGAGCCGCGATGAAGAAGCTGCGTCACGGCGTCGACGCTCATGCGGCGCTCGGTCAGAAGATGCAGGACGACACCGGCGTCGATCTGCCCGCAGCGCGTTCCCATGGCAAGGCCGTCCAGCGGCGTAAAGCTCATCGTCGAACTGACGCTGCGCCCTTCCTTCATCGCGCACATGGAGGCGCCGTTGCCGAGATGGGCCATGATCACGCGCCCCTCGGCAATTTCGGGCGCGAAGCCGCGAAGCTCATCCACGAGGTGCTCGTAGGAAAGACCGTGAAAGCCGTAACGGCGCACGCCTGCGTCGTAATATTCGGGCGGCAAGCCGAATGTGTCGTTTTCCCAAGTGTGCGAGCGGTGAAAGGCGGTATCGAAACAGGCGACCTGAACGGCTGCGGGGAACACCTTTCGCGCCGCGAGGATGCAGCGGATGTTGTGCGTCTGATGCAGCGGAGCCAGCGGAATGAGTGTGCGAAGCTCCAGCAGAGCGTCTTCGTCCACGCGCAGGGGCTTCGTGAACTTTGTGCCGCCATGCACGATGCGGTGGCCGACGCCGACGATCTTCCGCTCGCCGCCGTGGTGGTGAACGAAATCGAGCACCTCGTGGAGCGCTGCCACATGCGACGCGGAAACGGTCGGCCTTGGCGCGAAGGATGGCATGTCCGAACCCGGCGCGGCCTTGACGGAAAACTCCGCCGCGTCGGTGTGCAGGCCCTCGACCTGCCCGCGGAATGTCTCCGCGATGCCATCGTCTTGAATATCGAAAAGCGCGAATTTCAGCGACGAAGACCCCGCATTGAGGGTGATCATGGCATTCTTCATCTGTCGGGTTCCGCAAGTCGCGCGCATGCAAACGCAACGGGCGCGTGTGTGATGTGTGAAGTCAGCCGCTCGTCTTCTCCCGGTTTGCCTTTCGGATACCCGGACGCGGCGCAGTGTCTGCCAAACCGGATGCATCGGCAACCTCGGAAACCGGGTTCTGCGCTGGTCTTGCAGGCAAATCCGGATCGCCGGACCGCGCCATGCCGTCGACCGCGTTCGCACCGCGCAATGTCCGCCTTTCGGACAAGACCCGCCCCGCGAAAACACCTTCCTCAAATGGCCCGCGCCCCTGTACAACTCCAGGCGGAAAGAGCGGCAATCGGAGGATGGAATGTCAGCGGGCGATGCCGAGGCAACGAATACGGAAAGCCGGAAGGTTGTCGCGGCGCTGATGGAGCGCGCCCGTGTCGCGCAGGCCGCGTTCGCCGGGAGCGATCAGGCGCGCGTCGACGAAGCCGTGCGCGCCATGGCCTGGGCGATATACAAGCCCGAGCACGCGGAAGAACTCGCCCGCATCGCCGTCTCCGACACGGGTCTCGGCAACGTGCCCGACAAGATCGACAAGAAGCAGCGCAAGACCTTTGGCACATTGCGCGATCTTCTGCGCGTGAAGTCGGTCGGCGTGATCGAGGAAGACCCGGCGCTGGGCATCGTCAAATATGCGAAGCCGGTTGGCGTCGTCGGCGCCGTGACACCCTCCACCAATCCGGGCGCGACGGCGGCCAACAAGGGAATGATGGCGATCAAGGGCCGCAATGCCATGATCGTCGCGCCGTCGCCGCTCGGCTACACGACGACCGCGCGCGCCGTGGCCCTCATGCGCGAGGGACTCGCGCGCATCGGCCTGCCGGAAGATCTGCTTCAGGTCTTGCCGCAGCCCGTCACCAAGCATCTCACGCAAGCGATGATGGAGGCGGTCGACCTCGTCGTCATTACCGGCTCGCAGGACAATGTGCGGCGCGGCTACATGAGCGGGACGCCCGCCATCGGCGTCGGCACGGGCAACGTGCCGGTGATCGTGGACGAGACGGCCGATCTCGACGCGGCGGCGGCGAAGATCGCGCAATCGAAAATCTTCGACAATTCCACGTCCTGCTCGTCGGAAAACGCGGTTGTGATCGTCGACGCGGTCTACGAGCGCGCGATCGCGGCGCTGGAGCGGGCGGGAGCGTATCTCTGCGCGCCGGGGAAAAAAGCCGATATCGAAACCGCGCTATGGCTGGGCCACAAGCTCAACCGCCATCTCATCGCGAAGGATGCACGCGTGCTGGCGCGTGCGTTCGGCCTGCCTCGCGATGCGGACGCAGCGCGGTTTTTTCTCGTGGAGGAAACCGGCATCGGGCCCGATTTTCCGTTGTCGAGCGAGAAGCTCTCGCTGGTGCTGACGGTCTATCGCGCGCAAGATTTCGCGGACGCGAAGGATATCGTGCGGCGCATTCTCGATCATCAGGGACGCGGTCACTCGCTCGGCATCCACACCGCGAACATGGACCGCGCGCGCGAACTCGCCGCCGACCTCGACGTGGTGCGCGTGCTCGCGAACTTCGCGCACACCTTCGCGCATGGGGGCTCGTTCGATTCCGGGCTGCCGTTCACGCTCAGCATGGGCTGCGGGAGCTGGCAGAAGAATTCGATCTCCGAAAATCTCAATTACAAGCACTTCCTGAACATCACGCATCTCGTGACGCCGATCCCTGAAAGGCGGCCAACAGAGGCGGAGTTGTTCGGCCCGCATTGGGAGAAGTACGGGCGCTAGCGGTCCGATTCCGTCGTTTGCTCGCAAGCGTGCTGCAAACGGATGCAAATGTCGGAATCGAAAGGACCACTAGCAACATCATGATTCTAGTGGAGCTTTTGAATTTGACATTTGAGCGAGGGCTCGCAGCCACCGGGACTCAAATGTGAAATTCGCTCCACTAGCGAGTCTGTGCGTCCAGCAACGTTGGCGGGTCCGCACCCGGGGCGCGGGCCTCTCGCCCGCGTGGCGAAATCGTGGCGCGGGGTTTCCATTTCGATTGGCTGACGCGCAGAAATTAGCTACAATCAAGAGTAGGGGCAATTCAATCTCGCCGGCTTCGATACGGAAGGGGAGATTATGAGGCTTGTTATTGTTATCGTCGTATTTTTAATTGCACTGCCTCAAGGATCGTACTCGGCTGAAGCCGACGATTTTTTTCATGACAGGATCGATGCGGTCGCATTGCGATTTTCGTCTCTGAATATACCAGATCTTGAGAAAATTCAACTTCCGCAGGCGCAGGCTGACGGATCGCTTATATTCCTTTATGTCTGGCTGCCGAGGACGCGCGCCCCCACGCCCGCATCCTTCGAAGCCAATATCGCCGATTATTTCGACATCACGGCTCCGCTCGGAAATGCTTTCGCGGGCTGGTGCTATCTGCGCAAGCCCGAAACCTACGTCCTCAAGACCGATACGGGCGAGATCGCGGTGCAGCGCATATGGGCTCGGGCATTCCGGGGGAGATCGCCGCTCACGCGCTGCCACGGCGGCATGCCGGGCGCCGCGGGACGGCTCGGCCAGACGCAGGTTTTCGTCGATCCCCGTTCAGGCGTGAAGTCGATGATGAGATCCGGCCATCCCACGCGGTTCCCGCTCGTGGCGCAGGTGCAGTGATCCGGTGTCAAGTGGCGGGATGCCGCCCCATCATTCATCGCGCTTGAGCCGCGCGGCGAGGTCCGGGCGCCGCTCGCGCGTCAGGGCTTCCGACTGCTCGCGGCGCCAGCGTGCGATGCGGGCGTGATCGCCGGACAGCAACACTTCGGGGATTTCGCGTCCCTCAAACGTGCGCGGCCGCGTGTAATGCGGATATTCGAGGAGGCCGTTTTCATGGCTTTCCTCCCCGAGTGACGCCTCCGCGCCGATGACGCCCGGCAACAGTCGCACGCACGCATCGAGAAGCACCATCGCCGCAAGCTCGCCGCCCGAAAGGACGTAGTCGCCGATGGAGATTTCTTCGAGCTGACGCGCCTCGATGGCGCGCTGGTCCAGCCCCTCGAAACGCCCGCAGAACAACAGCACGCCCGGTCCCGCGGCAAGAGCGCGTGCGCGTGCTTGCGTCAGCGGTGTGCCGCGTGGCGAGAGATAGATGCGCGGCAGGTCCGGCGCGTCGACGCTGGCCGCGTCGATAGCCGCCGCCGCCACATCCGCGCGAAGCACCATGCCCGCGCCCCCGCCTGCCGGCGTGTCGTCGACCGAACGGTGCCTGTCGGTCGCGAAGTCGCGGATGTTGCGCGTCGAGAGCCTCCACAGCCCATCCGCAAGACCGCGCCCGGACAGGCTCAGACCGAGCGGACCGGGAAACATTTCGGGAAACAGAGTCAGAACGCTGGCATGCCACACCATTTCAAACGTCCAGCATCTTGAGCCGGGCTTCGGGCTTTTGCCCGCGCGCCAGCCTCAGAAATCCTACCGACACGGGCAGCGCAAAGCGGCGCGGTCCGGCGCTGCCGGGGTTCACATAAAGCACGCCTTCCTTCTCCTCGATCAGCGGCTTGTGCGTATGCCCATGGACCACCACCGACATACCCGCTGCCGCCGGGTCGATCGCGATATCGCGCAAGATGTGCACCACGTAAATATCGACGCCGTCGTGGCTCGCAACCGTATCGAGCGGCAGCGATGCCAGTTCGTAACCGTCGACATTGCCGCGGACCGCGAACACCGGCGCGATGCCGCGCAGCGTCGCGAGCACATCCGGCGCGCCGACATCGCCCGCGTGAAGGATCGCGTCCACGCCCGCCAGCGCCGCCGCGGCTTCGGGGCGAAGCAGGCCGTGCGTGTCGGATATGAGGCCGAGGACGGTCATCGGGGTGTTTCGCTCTCGTCGCCGACGCTGTTTTTCTTCGCAGCGCGCCCCTCCCCTTCCCCGCCCTCATAGGAAGGCCGGACCACTGTCACGCGCCCCCCGCCGAGATCGACATGCGGCACGTGCGCGTTGTCGAACGGGATCAGGACCGGCTGGCGATCGCCGTCGAAACGCACTTCGATGAGATCGCCCGCGCCGAAATTATGCACGCCGATGACCTTGCCAACGACGTCGCCATCCGGCGAAACGGCGGCAAGTCCGATAAGGTCCGAATAATAAAACTCGTCCTTGTCGTCGGGCGGCGGGAGCGCGTCGCGGGAAACGTAAAGCTCGATGCCGTTCAGCGCCTCGGCCTGCGTGCGGTCGGCCACGCCCTTCAGCCGCGCGATCACGGAACCCGCCGATACGGCGCGCATGCCGGAGATTACGAACACCCGCGTGCCGTCGGCGCTCGAAAGCGGTCCGTAGGCCGTGATGTCTTCCGGCGCGGCGGTAAAGGTTGCGATTTTCACCTCGCCGCGCAAGCCATGCGCGCCACCGATACGGCCGAGCAGAACCTTGTCATCTGTCATGCGCTTTGCCTTTTGACGCCAAGGCGGCTGCGGAAGCGAGCGAGCGCGACGACCGACCAGATCGCCTCAACAAGCCCGAACGGCCACGCGCCTTGCAGGAAACCGTAAGCGCTGGCGAGGAGGCACGATCCCGCAAAGGCGAAAATGAACCACGGGCTTCTCTCTTCGAGCGCATAGAAGAGCAGCATCAGCGACACCGCCAAGAGACCGAAAAAGGTCAGCCCGTCCATCGCGGCTCCTATAACAAGCGGAGCGCCTCCGCGAATGCGGCAGGCGCTCCGATAAGTCTACATCCCGCATGAAGCGGGCGTAAAGAAGCGAGCGGCTTACGCGGCTTCGCTCGTCTCTTCGGCCTTTTTGCGCCGCTCTTCGGCACGCTCGACGGCCTTGGTGCCCGGCTCGCCCTTCTGCGGGTTGTTGCGCTCCGGGCGCTTCGCGAGGCCGCGCGCGTCGAGGAAGCGGAGCACACGATCCGTTGGCTGCGCACCGACCGAGAGCCAATGCTTCACGCGGTCTTCGACAAGCGTCACGCGGTCGTTATGGTCCTTCGGAAGCAGCGGATTATAGGTGCCGAGCTTCTCGATGAAGCGGCCATCGCGCGGGGCGGTCGCCTCTGCGACAACGATGCGGTAGTACGGACGCTTCTTCGCGCCGCCGCGGGACAGTCTGATCTTCAGGGGCATGTTCGTCTCCGTTAACTGTTCGGTCTCTGATCTTGCGAAAATTCTGTTCTGCACGAGCCTCGCCCGCGCGGTTGACAGCACTCTTAGCGCTCTCATTTCTTTTTCCCTGGCAGGCCGGGAAGGCCGCCGAAGCGTCCGCTGCCCGGCATGCCCGGAAGGCCCGGCAAACCGCCGCCTCCGCCTCCGAGAATTCCCGGCAGCTTCATGCCCGGCGGGAGCTGCATCTTGCCCGCCTTCGCTGCTTCAATCATTTCGGGCGTGGGTTCCGGCATCTTTCCACCGATGCCGAACAGCTTCGCAAGTCCGCCCTTGCCCTTGCCGACGACCTTCATCATGTCGGCCATCTGCCGGTGCATCTTGAGAAGCTGGTTCACCTCCTGCACGGTGGTGCCGGACCCGGCTGCGATGCGGCGCTTGCGGCTCGCTTGCAGGATTTTCGGGTTGCGGCGCTCCTGTGGCGTCATGGAGGAGATGATTGCGGTCTGCCTTTTGAGCAGTTTTTCGTCGAGATTGGCGGCTTCGAGCTGCTTTTTCATCTTGCCGATGCCGGGCAGCATGCCAAGCACGCCCGACATGCCGCCGATCTTCTGCATCTGGCGGAACTGGTCGGAGAGGTCTTGCAGATCGAACTGGCCCTTGGCGAGCTTCTTCGCCATGGCCTGCGCTTTTTCCTGATCGATGGTCTCGGCCGCGCGCTCGACGAGGCTCACCACGTCGCCCATGCCGAGGATGCGGCCCGCGACACGCTCAGGGTGGAAGTCTTCGAGGCCGTCGAGCTTTTCGCCGGTGCCAAGCAGCTTGATCGGCTTGCCGGTGACGGCGCGCATGGAGAGCGCGGCGCCGCCGCGTCCGTCACCGTCGATGCGGGTCAGCACGATGCCGGTGATGCCGATGCGCTGGTCGAAGGTGCGGGCGAGGTTGACCGCGTCCTGACCGGTGAGGCTGTCGGCGACGAGCAGCGTTTCGTGCGGTTGCGCGATGTCGCGCACCTGCTCGGTTTCGCGCATCAGCTCGTCGTCGATATGGAGACGGCCAGCGGTGTCGAGAATGACGACGTCATAGCCGCCGAGCTTCGCCGCCTGCATGGCGCGCGTCGCGATCTGCTGCGGCGTCTGGCCCTTGATGATGGGGAGCGTATCGACGCCCGTCTGCTTGCCAAGGACTTCGAGCTGCTCTTGCGCGGCGGGGCGGCGGGTGTCGAGCGAGGCCATCAGAACCTTGCGCTTGTCGCGGTCGGTGAGGCGCTTCGCAATCTTCGCGGTGGTGGTGGTTTTACCGGAGCCTTGCAGGCCGACCATCATGATCGGCACGGGTGGTACGGACTGGAGGTCGATGGGGTCGGCTTCCGCGCCGAGCGTCTTCACGAGTTCGTCATGGACGATCTTGACGACCATCTGGCCGGGCGTCACCGAGCGGACGACTTCCTGACCGACGGCCTTTTCCTTAACGCGGTCGGTGAAGCTTTTCACCACGTCCAGCGCCACGTCGGCCTCGATCAGCGCCCGGCGGACTTCGCGCATCGCTTCCGAAACATCGCTGTCGGTCAGCGCGCCGCGTCGGGTGAGCTTGTCGAAGATGCCGGAAAGGCGGTCGGATAGGGATTCGAACATAGGAGGCTTTCGCGTTTCGCTCGGTTCTGGGGAGGTCCGGTTTATTTGTCATCGGCGCGTCGCTCGCGCCCTCAAACGAATTGTCTCGGTCCTGTTTCCTTCAATGCCGACGCTGTGGGCATGTTCCAACACAAAACGCACCCGCGGGCGAACTCTCGCTGGCGGGTGACGGATATGTAATGCAGCCTCCGTATAGACGATTACAATTGCTCTTTCAAATGCGATTTTAGGCGAAATGACGACATTGTGAAATTCAGCTAAAAGGCTGACGCCTTTATGCCGCCTTCACTTTCACGTCGGGCGCATCGCAATGTTTCATGAGGCGCCCGCGCTCCGTAACCAGCACGGTGACGAGCACGGCCGCGAATTGCAGGGTGATGCCGATGCAGAGCGGGCGAACCGAACCGTCGAAGGAATGCCCCACGATCGCGCCGAGCGCCGTTGCCGCGACCGTGGTGTAGAAACCGATGAGCGAAGAAGCGGTGCCCGCGATGTGCCCCATCGGTTCCATGGCGAGCGAATTGAAATTCGCCGACATGAGGCCGAAGCAGAGAAATACCGCCGACATGAAGATGCCGAACGCCCAGAGCGGCGGCTTGTCGGGAAAGCCGAAGGCCGCCATCACCCCGCAAACGGCCAACCCGCCGATGATCGCGCGGTGAGAGACACCGCGCATGCCCACGCGGCGCACGAGTTTCGCATTGAGGATCGAAGCGGCCGCCAGGAACGCCGCGATGAGGCCGAAGGCGATCGGAAAGTCCGCGCCGAGCTCGTAAACATCGACGAAGATCTGCTGCGACGTGATGATGTAGGAGAACAGCAGGCCGAATGAAAAACCGAGCGCAACTGAATAACCGGCGGTCTGTCTCGTGGTCGCAACCACCGCGCATGCCCTCCAGATGGTGCGGGCATTGAAGGGCAGACGGTCGTTCTGATGGAACGTCTCCGGCAGCCGAAAGCCGGACCAGAGCGTCGCCACGAGCCCCATGGCCAGCAGAACCCAGAATATGATGTGCCAATCCGAAAACCGGACGATGGCTTCGCCAAGCGTGGGCGCGAGGATCGGAACGATCACGAACACCATTGTCACGAATGACATGATGCGCGCCATCTCGCGCCCGGCGAAGCGGTCGCGCACCACGGCGATGGCCACGATACGCGGAGCAGCGGCGCCGAAACCCTGAAAGGCACGCGCGAAAAGCAGCATCGCAAAGGAGGTAGCCACGATTGCGAGCACCGTTCCGATTGTGTAGAGCGCGAGGCCGAACAACAGCGGATTGCGCCGCCCATAGGAATCCGAGAGCGGCCCGAAAAGGAATTGCCCGGCTGCGAAGCCCGCGAAATAGACGCTCAGCACGAGCTGGCGCTCGTTCTCCGTCGTCGCGCCCAGCGCGCTGGCGATCTTCGGGAGCGCCGGCAACATGATGTCGATGGAAAGCGCCGTCAGCGCGGTCAGAAGCGCGATGAGGGTGACGAATTCCGGGGTGGACAAGGGAAATCGGGCCGCCTGGTGGGGCTGGGAGGCGTCGTCGGACTTTACAAGCATCTGGTGTGAACTCGGCGGACCTGGATTGGTTCGGTACAAAAAACAAACAGCGCCGATCTGGATAACCGGCGCTGTGCTCGATCGTAAATGCGGAACTTATCTCTGATTGTATCGCGCGTTTGCCGCGATGTCAGAACGGGTTCAGGCTCGCACGCTCCGTGAACTTGAGATAGGCGACGCTGGCGCCGATCCGAAGGCCAAGCCCGGTGCGGATCGGCACGATGAGCGTGTCGCCGTTCTTGTAGACTGTCAGCCCGACGCCGCCCGCGACATAGGCCGAGCCGTCGAGCCCCGGGAAGCGTCTGTAGAGAGTATGCGCACTGTCCAGATTGTAGACGAGAAAAAGCGCGCGCGATCCCGTCGCGCCGATATCGGCGCCGAGTGACGGCCCCTGCCAGAAGATTTTCGTCGGGCCGCTTTCAACCCCGTTCACCCGCGAATAGAGCTTGCCATCGCCGTAGCGCAGCCCCGCGAGGAAAGCGCCGCCGCCCTCATCACCCACGATATAGGCGTTCGGCTGGCCGAACTTCTGAAACGCGTAGTTCATGACGGCGGCAAGCTCAGCGGTGACCGAGCCGAACACGCCCCTCCCCGCGTCGCGAATTTCCTGCACCGAGTAAACGGGAACGGATGGCGGCGGCGAATATGAAGGAGGCGCGTATGACGGCGGCGGCGACGTGACCGTCACAGGCGGGAGGGTATCGCGAGGCGGCGTCAGCGCGGCGACCTTCTCTTCCTGCTTTGGCGTTGGCTTCAGCGACAGCGGCGCGTTTGGATGCGGCGCGACGGACGTCGCATTCGCGGCGGCGGGACGTGTCTGCGGTAAAGGCTGCGGATTGCGCAACGCCTGCGAAACGTTAGCCGACCACGGCACATCCGTGGGAGACGTGTCGGGCGCCACCGGCGAATTTTCGCGCGCCGCTTCCGCCGTTTGCACAGGGTCGGGGGCGATCGGAGTCGCTGAATTGGTTTGCGGCAAGGCGTCTGCCTTCGGCAGAGCGTCGCTCTTTCCGCCGGCTCCCGCAATCTTGTAGGGGTTCGGCGCCGGCTTTCCCGCCTCGGCTTCGAGCTGCGCGAGGATGAAGCCGGCCTTCTGCCTCATCACGCCGATGAGCTTGTCGTTGATCGATCTGAGTTCGTTAAGCCGGTCGCAGGAGATTTCGTTCTTCGGCGTGGCGTTGAGCGAATCAAGGCGCCCGACCAGATCCTCGATGTCCGAATTGAAGGATTCGAGCTTGGTATCATCCATCGCGGCTGCGGCATGATCTGCCCGCTCGCTTTCGCTCCAGCCCTTCGCTTTTGCGATGGCCATCAAGCGATCCTGAAAACGCACCTCGCTGTCGCGGTTAAGCGTACGGAGTGCCTGCGCGGTCTGATCGATCTGTTGACTGAAGGCCCTTGCGTCGCAATTCTGCGCGGCGTGGCCCGATGCAGGCAGGATTGCAACAAATGCGGCGACTGCAAAATAATATCTGAAAGTCATGGCTGCCCTCGCGCTCTGGTGGCATCCCCACCTGCGCACAATGAAGCGATTCGCGCCTCGACCCTAAGGCAAACAATGGCAGCCTCCCGCGTTCTCAAGAGCTTATGCGCGGGTATTCGATGCCCATCACTTATGCAAATCGCGTCTCCGAACCTTTAACCCGGCGCGACCATTGCTCAAGGGCTGGGCGTTTTCAAGGCGGAACTGCGAATGATTCCAGGGAGCAAATATGCCTCCCCGATCAGGTTGGCTCAATTTGATCCGATCCAGCTCCAAGGAGAGGCGGCGGTGCCGCGCTGCCGGGGCTCCGATGCGATCCATGTGCCGTGAAAGCCCTGCGGCACGCGAACGGGGAGGCGAACGCGCGCGACGGGTTTGCCCCCGATGTCGCCCGCATCGAGGATGACGAGATCGCTCCTGGCGCTCGCACGGTCGTAAACATAACCCATGAGCCAGCCTTCGTCCTCCCCCGCAGCCTCTGCTGGGGAAACCATCGTGAACTCGCTCGGGAGTTCGCCGTCGAACGGGCGCCGGTCTGCGCGGCCGCTTTTCAGGTCGTATTTCAGAAGTTCGGTAAAGACGCCATCGGCAAGGCTCCCTTCGGTCGCGAGCGCATAGACGATGCCATGCGCAAGGCCCGTACGGCGATCGTCGATGCGGGGGAACTCGACGCTGCGATCGTCGAGGCACGTTTCCTCGGCGCGCGTCGCTCCCGGCGGAATACGCCAGCGCGTGAGCGCGGCAGTGTCGAAGGCATTGCGCTTGGGGCCGCCGCGCCAATGTTCGTCATAGCGCGCCACGTCGAGAACGATGGCGCCGTTCGCCTCCTCGAAGGCGTTCGCGACATGATAGACATAACACGGCTCGATATCGATCCAGCGCAGCGTATCCGCGCCGCTCCCGCGCGGAAGCACGCCGAGTCTCGCGCCATGGCTCTCGCTCCAGTGAAACGGCATCGTGCTGCCAGTCATGGCCGTCGGCATGTCGAACACCACTGGCAGGTCCATGAAGATCGCGTGACGCGCCGTCAGCGCGAAATCATGAATCATGGTCGCGGCCTTGACCGGGATTTCGACGCTGCGGACGAGCGCGCCCGCCGCATCCGCCACGTGGTAGGTGAGGTAGGGCGGGACCACGCGATAGCCGAAGAAATGCATCTCGCCCGTAACCGGGCAGATCTTCGGGTGCGCGGTGCAGGACGTCGCGAGGCGCCCGCCGAAATCGTTGAAGCCACGCGTTTCGAGTTCGCGCGAAATCTCCATCGGCAGCGCGTTTTCGACGAGCGCCATGATGCGGTTCGCATGGGCAACCACGCTCGTGTTGGAGAGTGCATAGCGAATGTCGAGGCCGGAAAGCAGAGTGCGCGGCGCGCCTTCGTAGATCGGCGTGCGCACATAGCGGTTGCGATACCACTGCGCCTTGCCGCCCTCGATCGCGATGCCGTGGAGCATGCCGTCGCCTAAGAACCAGTGGCTCGACTGGCCGTGACGCGGATTCGCGCCGTTTCGGATGTAGAGGCCGGAAAGCTCCGGCGGTATGGCGCCGTCGACCGGAAGGTCGAATGCGGTGATTTCTTCCGTCACCGGGGCAAAATTGCCCTGCATCCAGAAGGGCGGCTCGACTCGATCTTGCATCGGCTTCATGTGTCTCCCGCACATTCAACCTGCCGTGCAATGCGATTGTTCCGCCCGTGCAATGAAACGGGAAGCGCGTCAAGAACTGTATAAGTATGTCTTGAGAAACGGGTCGCCCTCTGCTAAACGATCCGTATGCAAACGGATGAGATCCTCGACCTCGTCGACGAAAATGACATCGTCGTCGCAAGCAGGCCGCGTTCCGAAATCTATGCGGAAAATCTGCATAATTTTCGGGTGATCAACGCTTTCTTGGTCAACGGCAACGGAGAGATCTGGACTCCGCGGAGAACGGCGCACAAGCGCATCTTTCCGCTCGCGCTGGACATGAGCGTCGGCGGCCACGTCGAAAGCGGCGAAACCTACGATGAAGCCTTCGCCCGCGAGACGCTCGAAGAACTCAGGATCGATATTGCAGAAGTGCCTTGGAGGCTTCTTGCCTACCTCACGCCGGCGCCGGGCGGCGTTCGCCCGCGCCAGTTCATGAAGGTTTACGAGATTAGCGGCGACGAGACGCCGGACTACAACCGGGACGATTTCATAGAGTCATTCTGGCTCAGCCCGCGCGAAATCCTCAACCGCATCGAGGCGGGCGAGGCCGCGAAGGGCGATCTTCCGGCGCTCGTGAAGCGGTTCTACCTCTAAGCCGCGCGATTACGGTCAATCCGCCGACTGCTTCCGATGCCGCTCGACGCCCGGATCGCGATATTTCCGAAGCTCGATCTTCGCGACGTGGTTGCGGTGCACCTCGTCCGGGCCGTCCGCGATGCGAAGCGTGCGGATCGTCGCGTAATCGTAGGGCAGACCGAAATCGTCGCACACGCCCGCGCCGCCATGCGCCTGGATCGCCCAGTCGATCACCTTGCACGCCATGTTCGGCGCGACGACCTTGATCATCGCGATTTCCGCTTGCGCGGCCTTGTTGCCGACCGTGTCCATCATATAGGCGGCCTTGAGCGTGAGGAGCCGCGCCTGGTCGATCATCATGCGGCTTTCGGCGATGCGTTCCATCCACACTGTCTGATCGGAGATGCGCTTGCCGAACGCGACGCGCGCATCGAGCCTGCGGCACATCTTTTCGAGCGCGCGCTCGGCCCGCCCGATGGTGCGCATGCAGTGGTGGATGCGGCCCGGACCGAGGCGGCCCTGCGCGATCTCGAAGCCGCGTCCCTCGCCGAGGATCACGTTCTCCTGCGGCACGCGTACATCGTGGAAGGAGAGTTGCCCGTGGCCGTGCGGCGCGTCGAGATAGCCGAACACCGGCAGCATGCGCTCTTTCTTCACGCCCGGTGTATCCATCGGCACGAGGATCATGGACTGCTGGCGGTGGCGGTCTGGATTGTCCGGGTCGGTCTTGCCCATCAGGATGAGGATCTTGCAGCGCTTGTCGCCCGCGCCGGACGTCCACCACTTGCGGCCATTGATGACGTAGTCGCCGCCATCCTTCACGATGGAAATCGCAATGTTGGTCGCATCCGACGACGCCACTTTCGGTTCGGTCATCGCAAAGCCGGAGCGGATCTTGCCGTCGAGCAGCGGCTTCAGCCAACGCTTTTTCTGTTCTTCCGTGCCATAGCGGACCAGCACTTCCATGTTGCCGGTGTCGGGCGCGTTGCAATTGAAGATTTCCGGCCCCCAGTGCGAGCGGCCCATGATCTCGGCGAGCGGCGCGTAGTCGAGGTTCGAGAGGCCCGCGCCAAGCTCGCTGTCGGGCAGGAACAGGTTCCAGAGCCCCTCCGCGCGCGCCTTCGCCTTCAGTTCCTCCATGAGCGCGAGCGGCTCCCAGCGATCTTCCTGCGTATCCGCCGTCTCGAACAGCGCCGCCTCGCTCGGATACACATGCTCGTCCATGAAGCGTTCGAGCCGCGCCTTGGTGTCGGCCGCTTTCGGCGAGAGTTGCAGGATGTCAGCCATTTACTCAGCTAGCCGCCAGCCAGATAACGTCGAATGAACTGCGACAATCGATCATTAGAAACGACATCCAATTGATTTCCTCGCCGATCATAGAATTCACCATCATAGTGGCTTACGTCTTCCTGTCCCTCGGTCTCAAATACGTACACCGTCTTATCATAATACTGAACCGACTTGATATGTCTGGCGATATATTCCTTAAGTGGGCTTGAAAGTTTTGAATTTGTAACCTTGTCAGTTATCATTTGAAACATTTGGTCAGGCGTCTTACCCAACGCCGTCCATTCATGGTTCACGCCCACCACAGAAAATCCAAGCTGATGCCTGGAGGTTATATTATACTGTGTGAATATCCTTTCGGTCGTATTTTGCTTGTCAGAAACGCCAACGATTACGTACCCTTTTCGCCCTTTCCGAATGCAAGCTATTGCAGCGCACGTCTTCAGCATTTTCTCGAAGCTTTCTTCGTCGAAAGCATGATTTCCATCAAGGCGCAAAAAGCCCTGCTTAAAGTCGAAATACGATTGCTCGGTGAGCGATTGCGAGAGTAAGTTGTTTAGCTGTGTAATCCAATGGATTTTTGCAGGATCACTATCGCCGCTCGCCGGTTCGAATGCTTCCCTGTATAGACCAGAAATAGATTGAACTTTTGCATGCCGATCATCCCCGCCCCAGCGTCCTCCCTCGGGAATCGTGATGTTGTTAGCGCCGTTATTCATCCTTGATATAAGCAGATCTCTGTTCGTCACTTCAAGTGCATCTCTAATAATTAACTTGTAAAAAGCGAGAAACACAACCTGAAAATACCTAGGCGCTCTATCTGGCCGTTGTTCAAACATCAACTGTCCAAATGTTCTTTTCGACGCCTCCAGCGTAACACGCAATTCATCCAGAGCACGCCTGAAGTCGTGTATCACAAGTTCCACGGATCTTTGTTGTACAGCGGCTTCGATTTCCGAAAATCTTTTCTGAGATGCATCAGATTTTGTTACGCCGTAAAAATCATCAAAATGTTCAGAGCGTGATGCAGGAGGTTGGGGTAACACCATATACGCCACAATATCGGCAATTATCTCCTCGTCTCGACTCTCCCTAACTTGTTCTTTTGTAAGTATATTTTGATTGACCCAGAAAATATCTTCAACTGGTATGCCATAATCTAAGTCTCTATTCGTAATGCTGACCTTGGCCATCTTATTTAGGCTAAGGGAGTCCGAATAGCTCTCATCTCCTCGAACCTGCGCAGCTATCTTGCGCACGGCCGTTGCAAAATGACCCGTTGCGCCTGCTGTGCGCAGCTCCTGCCGGGAGAGTTTTCTACCTCCGGAGTTGATCCTTCGAAAAACTTCGTCGACAGCGGATGGTTCGCTGAATTCAAAAATAGATACAGGCAAAGAATAAGTGGCTATCTGAACGCAGATATTTCTATCTAATGCCGGTGTCTTTTGTTTTATTAGATTTTTATCTAGTAATTCTTTTGTGCCAGCCATCGCATTCAGGTCGAAATAAAAGCCATCTACTGAGAATTCGTTCTCCAAGAACGACACTATTGAATTTAATCGCTGCATGCCGTCTATGATTTCGTAAGCCGATGGGTCACGCCCGGCATTCTCCGCGAGTAAAATTATCGGAACGGGATATCCTCTTATAATTGAGTCAATAAAGCTTCTCTTCTCATCAAGAGTCCAAATCAATTTCCTCTGGTATCGACGATTTACCCAGTATTTCTCGCTTCGGTAGTTGCGATATACAGTCTCTATTGTGTCACCCTTGACAGTCAACTCCTGTGTGGCACTCAATTTAATGGTCATTGCAAAGCCCTATAATTTTTTCGAATTTAGAATTCTAGATATTTGCGTTCGCCGCGATCTTCCAACCCTCCTGCGCGAGCACTTGCGCGGCCTGCTCGGCGAGCGGCGCGCGCTTGTCGGCGGCGTTGCCCTGCAGGAAGCGCGCATAGACGCCCTGCGCGATGGCGGCGAAGCGGAAGAACGACAGCGCGATGAAGAAGCTGAGATCCGGCACGCGGTCGCGGCCCGCCCGGCGGCAATAGGCGGCGACGATTTCCTCTTCAGACGGGATGCCGAGCGCGGCGAGGTCGACGCCCTTCAATCCCTTCAGCACCGGCAGATCCTTCGGCGTCCGGTAGGCCATGCACACGTAACCCAGGTCGGCGAGCGGGTTGCCGAGCGTCGAAAGCTCCCAGTCGAGCACCGCAATGACATGCGGCGCATCGACTTCGAACATCACGTTGTCGAGCCTGTAATCGCCATGCGTGAGCGCGGGGGCATCCTCCGCAGGCAGGTTCGCGTCGAGCCACGCGATGAGATTGTCCATCGCCTCGTTCGGCCCGGTTTTCGACGCCTCGTATTGCTCGGTCCAGCGCTTGAGTTGGCGCGCTGCGTAGCCATCGGTGCGCCCGAAATCGGCGAGCCCCAGCGCGCGGAAATCCACCTCGTGGATCGCGGCCAGCGTCTCGGCGAAGGCAATGTAGACCTCGCGGCGCTGGTTCTGACCGAGTTCCGGCAGCTTGCTGTCCGCGAAGATGCGGCCGGGGTAATAGTCCATCACGTAGAACGGCGTGCCGATCACGGACGGGTCTTCGCAGAAAAGCTGCATCGAGACGACCGGCACGGGCGTGTCCTTCAGCGCCATCTGCACGCGATATTCGCGGTCGATGGCGTGCGCGGACGGCAGGAGCTTGCCCGGCGGCTGCTTCCGCAGCACATACTTTCGCGATGCGGTCGTGATGAGGAAGGTGGGGTTCGACTGCCCGCCCTGGAATTGCTGGATCGTCGGATCGCCTACGAAATCCGCAAGATGCCGCTTGAGGTAGTGCCGGAGTTTCGCCTCGTCGAAACGATGGCCTTCGGGAATGTCGATGAGTTCTGCCATGATGATCACCCGATGGGGGTAAAGATGGATGCGCCGCCGTCCACGAGGAGGAACTGGCCCGTGATGTAGCGTGCGGCGTCGGACGCGAGGAACACGGCCACGCCCGCGATGTCCTCAGGCTCGCCGAGGCGCTTGAGGCACGTCATGTTCGCCACCGTCGCCGCCGCCTTTGGATTTTCGTACAAAGCCTTTGCGAAATCGGTCCGCACCACGCCGGGCGCGATGGAATTGATGCGGATGCCGCGCGGTCCCCACTCCACGGCGAGATTGCGCGCGAGTTGCGCTTCCGCCGCCTTCGAGATCGCATAGACGCCGATATTGGCCGCGCCGACGGTGGCCACGATCGACGACAGCAGGATCACCGAGCCGCCGCCGTTCTCCGCCATGCCCGGCAGCGCGAGCTGGCACAGCCAGTTGGTCGCGGTGAGATTCGTGGTCAGAACCTTGTTCCACACCTCATCCGATACTTCGGAAGACGGGCCATAGGCGGGGTTGATGGCGGCATTGGGTATGAGAACGTCGATGCGGCCATATTCGCGAAGCGCATGCGCGACGAGCGTTTCGAGATCGCCCTTCACGCCGACATTGCAGGCGACAGCCGTCGCGCGGCCGCCGCTTTCGCGGATTTCATCGACGACGCGCTGGCAGGCGTCGAGCTTGCGCGACGAGACCACCACGCTTGCGCCCGCTCGCGCCGCTTCCAGCGCGATGGCACGGCCAATGCCTCGCGACGATCCGGTGATCACCGCGACGCGGCCAGTCAGGTCGAACAGACCCATGACGCTTCCCCAATGTTGAGGCGGTCTTGCGCCGCCGCTTCATTATTTGTGCGAAGCGGCGTCTGCGCCGCTCAAACATGCGTTTGCCGCTACATCGTCAGCGCGGCCATTTCGGCTTGCGCGCCGTGACGAGCGATTTCAGAAGCGGTGCTGGCTTCCAGCGGTCGCCGAACCGCATATGGAAGATGTCGAGATCGGAGAGGACCTCGGCGAGGCCACGCAACTCCGCATATTTCATGGGACCGCCGCGCCAGGCGGGGAAGCCGTAGCCATTGATGTAGATCGTGTCGATGTCGCCCGAGCGATAGACCACGCCCTCGTCGAGGATATTCGCGCCCTCGTTCACGAGCGCATAAATCGTGCGCTTCACGATCTCCTGTTCGGAAACCGACTTCACGCGCGGGCCGACTTCCCGGCGATACGCCTCGATGATGGCGTCCGCCTCCGGGTCGGGAAGCGGCGCGCGGCTGCCGGTCTCGTAGCGGTAGAAGCCCTTGCCGGTCTTCTGTCCGAAGCGCCCGGCGTCGTAGAAGCGGTCGAGCAGTGCCGAACCGTAGGGCTTGCCCTGATTGAGGCGACGCTGGCGGATATGCCAGTTGACGTCGATGCCCGTCAGGTCGAAGACGGCGAACGGCCCCATGGCGAGACCCCAGCGCGTCAGCGCCGTGTCCACCTCGGCCGGCGTTGCGCCCTCTTCGAGGATGATCATCGCTTCGGTGACGTATTTCTCCAGCATGCGGTTGCCCGCGAAGCCGTCGCAATTGCCGACCGCGACGCCGATCTTGCCGATCTTTTTCGCAACCGTCATGGCGGTGGCGAGCACGTCAGCGCTCGTCTGCTTCCCGCGCACAACCTCGACGAGGCGCTGCACATTGGCGGGCGAGAAGAAATGCATGCCGATCACGTCGCCGGGGCGGCGCGTGAAGCCTGCGATTTCGTCGATGTCGAGGGTTGATGTGTTGGATGCGAAAATCGCGCCCTTCTTGCAGGCGCGGTCGAGGTCGCGGAACACCTGCTCCTTGATGCCGATATCCTCGAAAGCGGCTTCAACCACGAGATCGACGTCGGCGAGATCCTTGTAATTGACCGTGCTGCGGATCGCGCTCAGGCGCTTGTTCATGCCCGGCTGATCGAGACGGCCGCGCCGTACCATGCTTTCATAGTTTTTCGCGACGACGGAGAGCCCGCGCGACAAGGCCGCCTGATCGCGGTCGAGCACGATGACCGGGAAACCCGCATTGGCAAATGCCATGGCGATGCCGCCGCCCATGTGGCCCGAGCCGACGACCGCCACGCTTCTGATCTCGCGCGGCGCTACGTCGGTGCGGAAGCCGGGGATCTTGGCCGCCTCCCGTTCGGCGAAGAACGCGTGGATCAGCGCCTTGCTCTGGTCGTCGTCGAGCGCCTCGTTGAAAAGCTCGCGCTCTCGCTTCAGCCCCTGGCTGAACGGGAGATGCACCGCGCTTTCGATGGAATCGACGCAGCGGAACTGCGCATGCTGAAACGGCTGGCGGCGGCGGAGTTCGTCGCGACGCTCCTCGAACAGATGCGATCCGCGATCCGGCGCGATCCTGGCGCTCAATTCGCGGGTTTTCGGATGCTTGGAAAGGACGGACTTCGACTTCGCGAAAGCAATGGCGGCGTTGAGAATGTCGCCGTCGACCACCTCATCGACGAGGCCGATCGCCTTCGCCTTCGCCGCCGGGACGAGGTCGCCGGAAATGACGATGTCGAGCGCGGCCTTCGCGCCGACGAGACGCGGCAGCCGCTGCGTACCGCCACCGCCCGGCAGAAGCCCGACCTTCACCTCGGGCAGGCCGAGGAAAGCGTCCTTCGCGGCGATGCGGTAATGACAGGCGAGCGCGACTTCGAGACCGCGCGCAACGGGCGTGCCGTGAAGCGCCGCCACCACGGGTTTCGGCAGATCTTCGAGAGCCGCGCCGATGTCGTTGATGTCGGCGCCCGAGTAAGGATGCGTCAGCTCGTAAATGTCCGCGCCTGCGGCGAAATTCCGCCCCTCGCCGATCAAGACGACCGCCTTCGCGACAGGGTCCGCCTCTGCCTTGCGGATGGCGAGCATGAGCCCGTCGCGCACTTCGTTCGAGACGACGTTCAGCGGCGGGTTGTCGACGGTAATGACACCGACGCCGTCCTTCGTTTCGTATCTTACGGGACTTCGGGCCATCATTTCTCCCGGGGGAATCGTTATGTTCGTTCTATTGTTCGGCCACTCTGAACATTACCGGTTGCGGGAGGGAACCGTCAACGTCCAACGGGTCGCGTCAGAGGTCGCGCCAGCGCATGCCACAAAGCCGGCGGCCAGGATAGATAGACCATGCGCGTAGAGCGGGCGGCGCCGTTCTCTAGGCCGCCTGAACGGCGAGCGTGCGGTGATCGAGCGCGGCGGCGATGAGCGCCTTCGTGTAGTCGCTCTTCGGGTGTTCGAAAATCTCCCGCGTCGGCCCCTCCTCCACCACCACGCCGTTGCGCATCACGATGACGTAGCTCGCAAGCGCGCGCATCACCTTGAGGTCGTGGCTGATGAAGAGGTAGGCAAGGCCGCGTTTTTTCTGGAGGCCGCTCAAGAGGTCCACGATCTGTGCCTGCACGGACACGTCGAGCGCGCTTGTCGGCTCGTCGAGCATGAGAAAGCGCGGCTCCAGGATCATGGCGCGCGCAATGGAGATGCGCTGGCGCTGGCCGCCGGAAAACTCGTGCGGGTAGCGGTCCTGCCACTCGGGCTTGAGGCCGACTTCATCCAGCGCGGCGGAGACACGCGCGCGGCGCTCCTCGCGGCTCATGCCGGGGTTCTGGATGAGAAGTCCTTCCTCGATGATCTGGCCGACCGAAAGGCGGGGGCTGAGGGAACCGAACGGGTCCTGGAACACGATCTGCATCTCGCGCCGAAGCGGGCGCATCTCGCGCGACTTCAGCCCGTCGATGCGCTTGCCCGCATAGACGATCTGCCCTTCGCTCGATATGAGCCTCAGCATGGCGAGGCCGAGCGTGGTCTTGCCGGAGCCCGATTCGCCCACGATGCCGAGCGTCTGCCCGGCGCGCAGTTTGAACGAAACGCCGTCCACCGCCTTGATGTGATCGACCGTCTTTTGCAGGAAGCCGCGCTTGATCGGAAACCACACCTTCACGTCGTCGGCTTTCAGCACGACGGGCGCGGTTTCGTCGAGCGGCGGCGCTTCGCCCTTGGGCTGCGCGGCGAGAAGCTGTTTCGTGTAAGCGTGCTGCGGATTGGTGAACACCTCCTCCGCCGGGCCGCGCTCGACGATCACGCCGTCCTTCATCACGCAGGTGCGGTCCGCCATCTTGCGGACGATGCCGAGGTCGTGCGTGATGAGCAGGAGCGCCATGCCGAGTTCGCGCTGAAGGTCTTTCAGAAGGTCGAGGATCTGCGCCTGAATCGTCACGTCGAGCGCGGTTGTCGGCTCGTCGGCGATGAGCAGGTCCGGCTCGTTTGCAAGCGCCATGGCGATCATCACGCGCTGCCGCTGGCCGCCGGAAAGCTGATGCGGATAGGCGCCGAGGCGGCTTTCGGGGTCGCGGATGCCGACCTTGGTGAGCAGTTCGAGCGTGCGCTTGCGCGCCGCCGTATTCGACATGCCCTTATGGACCTTCAACACCTCGCCGACCTGCTTCTCGACCGTATGCAGCGGATTGAGCGAGGTCATCGGCTCCTGAAAGATGATGGAGATGCGGTTGCCGCGCACGCGGCGGATGTCCGCCTCCTTCGCCTTCAGGAGATCCTGCCCCTCGAACCAGATTTCGCCGATGGGGTTCGTCGCATCGCCGACCGGCAGAAGACGCAGGATCGAAAGCGCCGACACCGTCTTGCCGGAGCCGGACTCGCCCACGAGCGCGAGCGTCTCGCCCCTCCTGATGTCGAAGGAGACGTCGCGCGCCGCGAAGACGTCCGGCGCGGTTCCGTTGAACTTCACGGCAAGGTTGCGCACCTCGATCAGGGGCGCTTCGGCGGGCACGGATTCGGCCGGGGCCGCTTGCGTCGCTTGCGTGTCGGTCATGGGCCTAGCTCCCCGTCGCGATATGGTTCACGCGCATCGTCTTCCTCGGGTCGAGCGCATCGCGCACGGCCTCGCCAACGAAGACGAGCAGGCTCAGCATCAGCGCGATCACGAAGAACGCGGTGAGGCCCAGCCACGGCGCCTGAAGGTTCTGCTTGCCCTGCTGGAGGAGTTCGCCGAGCGAGGGCGAGCCGGGAGGCAGGCCGAAGCCGAGATAGTCCAGCGCCGTCAGCGCCGTGATTGCGCCGCCGAGGATGAACGGTGCGAAGGTGACGGTCGCAACCATCGCGTTCGGCAGGATATGCTTGAACATGATCTGCACGTTAGACAGGCCGAGTGCACGCGCCGCCCGCACATATTCGAAATTGCGCCCGCGCAGGAACTCCGCGCGCACGGGGCCGACGAAGGCCGTCCACTCGAACAGCAGCATGATGAACAGGAGCCACCAGAAACCCGGCGCAAGGATCGCCGAAAGGATCAGAAGGATGTAGAGTCTTGGCAGCGATCCGATGATCTCGATGAAGCGCTGCATCAAAAGGTCGGTCCAGCCGCCGAAATAGCCTTGGATCGCGCCGAGCGTCACGCCGATCAGAGCGGAGAAGATGGTGAGGAACAGGCCGAACAGCACCGATATGCGGAAGCCGTAGATGACGCGCGCGAGCACGTCGCGGCCCTGATCGTCGGTGCCGAGCCAGTTTTCCCATGACGGCGGCGCGGGTGCGGGCACCGGCAGGTCGAGCTTGATCGTGCGATAGCTGTACGGGATGAGAGGCCACACCATCCAGCCGTTCTTTTCCTGGATCAGGCGCTTCACTTCGGGGTCTCGGTAATCGGCTTCGGTTTCGAACTCGCCGCCGAACTGCTTCTCCGTGTACATCTTGAAGATCGGCGTATAGATCGCGCCGTCATATTTCACGAGAAAGGGTTTGTCGTTCGCGATGAACTCGGCGAACAGCGTCACGAAGAACAGGATCGTGAAGAGGATGAAGCTGTAGAAGCCTCGCTTGTTCGCCTTGAAGATGCTCCAGCGCCGCCGGTTCAGCGGCGACAGGTGGAACAGGCCACGTTTCTCAGTCACGGGAGCGGCGGCTTCCAGCGGCGCGGTTTCTTCGGGCGCGTCCGCCGCGCGTTCGACACGAATGTCCATGGCCTAGACCTCCCTCGTCTCGAAATCGATGCGCGGATCGACCCATGTATAAACGAGGTCCGACACCAGGTTGAGCAAAAGGCCGATGGCCGAGAAGATGTAGAGGGTGGCGAACACCACGGCGTAGTCTCGGTTCAACACGCTCTCGAAGGAGAGGCGGCCGAGGCCATCGAGCGAGAAGATGGTCTCGATCAGGAGCGCGTTGGTGAAGAACGCCGAAATGAACGCCGCCGGGAAGCCCGAAATCACGAGCAGCATCGCGTTGCGGAACACATGCCCGTAAAGCACGCGCGTCTCGGTGAGTCCCTTCGCCCGCGCCGTCATCACATATTGCTTCCTGATCTCGTCGAGGAACGAATTCTTCGTGAGGAAGGTGATGGTCGCGAGGGACGAGATAACCATTGCGGTGATCGGCAGCGCAAGATGCCAGAAATAATCGAGGATCTTTTCGGGCCACGAGAGCTGCGAGAAATTGTCGGAGACGAGGCCGCGCAGCGGGAACCAGTCGAGGAAGGAGCCGCCCGCGAACAGTACGATGAGGAAGATCGCGAACAGGAAGCTCGGGATCGCGTAGCCGATGATGACGACGGTCGACGTCCACACGTCGAAGCGCGAGCCGTCCTGCACGGCCTTGCGGATGCCGAGCGGGATCGAAATCAGATAGGTGAGCAGCGTCAGCCACAGGCCGATGGAGATGGACACCGGCAGCTTTTCCTTGATGAGCTGAAGGACGCTCACGTCGCGGAAATAGCTCTGGCCGAAGTCGAAGGTGAGGTAACTCGTCATCATGTGCAGGAAGCGCTCGACGGGCGGCTTGTCGAAGCCGAACTGCTTTTCGAGGCTTTTGATAAGTTCGGGATCAAGGCCGCGCGCGCCGCGATAGGAGCCGCCGCCCGCATCCTGGCCCGGCGCCGCCATCTTCGAGAAATCGCCTGTGGACGAACCGCCGATGCGCGCGGTGGCGTCGACATTCGTGCCCTGCAATTGCGCGATGATGCGCTCGATCGGGCCGCCGGGTGCGAACTGGATGATGATGAAGCTGATCAGCATGATGCCGAGCAGCGTGGGGACCATCAGGGCCAGGCGTCGGACGATATATGCGGTCATCTTTCCCTGTTGTTTGCTGGAGCACAACCTCCGCCGGCGCGACTTCGTTCGCGGCTCTGCGGCGGATCGCGCTCGCCAGAATTTTCAAGGCCGTGACGGCCCGTTCACGGGTGGCGTCACGTGGCGCGCATCGGTTACGCGTTCACTGCCATGGTGCGATAGGGCGCTTGCCTCTTCCTTTCGGCCTGAGGCGCTTGGCATGGCGCGGGATTATGTCCGCTAATCATGGCATGCGCCCCATATATCTCCACTATGGTAAATGACGGTAATATCCCCTTAACGATTTTCGGTGTCTTGCAAGCATGAGCTGAAGCATTATCGTTTTCGGCTATCCGCAGATCAGATAGCGTATGAAACGATGCCCGCGATCGCAAGGGATAGACTTGCCTTTTAGGGGAGTCGCCGCAACCCTGTCGCAGGCCGGACTGGCTTATGCTTCCGTTTATCCTCCGAGCTTTGCCGCCTTCTCCGCGTCGTACCACCACGTATCGAGAATGGCCGGATCGTAGGCGGGCTTCACGGCTGGACGCGCGAACTTGTCCCACATCGCGATGTTATGAGCTGCCTTGTACCACTGCGGCACCCAGAAATGCCCGGCGCGAAGCACACGGTCGAGCGCGCGGCACGCGGTGCGAAGTTCGTCGCGGCTTTTGGCGGCGAGAACTTTGTCGATCAGCACGTCCACGACCGGATCGGCGATGCCGGAAAGATTATAGCTTCCGTCTTCCTTGCCCGCCTCGCTGTTCCAGAAGGCGCGAACCTCCGGGCCCGGCGTCTGCGAGAGGGAATAGCGCTGCGTGCTGATGTCGAAATCGTAGCGCCTGATCCGCTCCTGCTCCTGTGTAGGGTCGACGCGGCGCAGCGTCGCCTTCACGCCGAGATCGGACAGCCTGCCCGCGTAGGGGCCGACGATGCGCTCGGTGACCGGATCGTCGATCAGGAACTCGAATTCGAGTATCTCGCCCTTCGCGTTTTTCCTGACGCCGCCGTCGAGCTTCCAGCCCGCCTCGTCGAGAAGCCGGGATGCTTCGCGGATGCTCGGCCGGAAGCGGCCCGAACCATCGGTGACCGGCGGCGTGTACGGTTCGCCGAACACCTCGGGCGGAAGCTTGTCGCGGAACGGTTCGAGCAGCGCGAGTTCGGCGTCTGTCGGCTTGCCCTCGGCCTTCAGGTCCGAGTTCTCAAAGTAGCTTGCCGTGCGGGTGTAGAGGCCGAAGAACAGCGCCTTGTTCGTCCATTCGAAATCGAAGGCGTAGTCGAGAGCCTTGCGCACGCGGCTGTCGGCGAACTTCTCGCGGCGCATGTTGAGGAAAAAGCCCTGCGCGCCCGAGGGGCGGCCATCGGGCAGCGTCAGCTTGACGATCTTGCCTTCGCGGACGGCGGGCACGTCATATTCCGTCGCCCAGCTTTTCGAGGTGAATTCCTCGCGCAGATCGTAGGCTCGGGCCTTGAAGGCTTCGAGGCCCACGGCGCGGTCGCGATAATATTCAAAGCGGATCGTATCGAAATTGTACCGCCCGCGATTGACCGGCAGGTCGGCGGCCCAATAGTCCTTGCGGCGGTTGTAGCTGACGAAGGTGCCCTGCCGGAACTCGCCGACCTGATAGGGGCCGGAGCCGAGCGGCGGGTCGAGGCTTTCCTTCAGGAAGTCGTTCGCGGTGTAGAATGCCTTCGAGAAGATCGGCAACTGCGCCACCGTCAGCGGCAGATCGCGCAGGTTTTCGCCCTTGAAGGTGTAGCGCACCGTCTGCGGGTCGACCGCCGTCGCGCTCACCACATCGCGCAGCAACATCTGATAGCGCGGGTGGCCATCCTTTTTCAGCTTGTCGAGCGTGAAGACCACGTCTTCGGCCGTGAGCGCGCTGCCGTCGCTGAACCGCGCCTCGGGGCGAAGGTAGAACGTCGCCGACAGCCTGTCGTCCGCCACTTCGGCTGCATGCGCGACGAGGCCATACACAGCGTCGGGCTCGTCCATCGCGCGCGCCATCAGCGAGTCGAACAGGAGGCTGACGCCTTCCGCCGCATCGCCGCGCAAGATATAAGCGTTGAAGTGGTTGAACGTGTTGATGGAACTCGTCGGCATCGTCGCGAGCCGTCCGCCCTTCGGGGCGTCCGGGTTCACATAATCGAAGTGCTTGAAATCGGCGGGGTATTTCAGCGTGCCGAAGGAGGAAAGCCCGTGCGTGCGTTCGGCGGCGAAGGCACCTTCCGCGAACAGAAGCGCGGCCGTTGTGAGGAGCGCGGATAGCAGAACATGTCCGCGCCAGCCTTTTGTGTGCCTGCGAGCCTCGTAAGTCCTCATTTCAACCCGTTCTTTGCGGCGAGTTCAGCGTCGAACCACCAGACATCCGGGAAGCCGACCGTGAGCTTCGGCAGCGGATCGGGCGACCCGAACTTGTTCCAGTAAGCGATGCGGGACGTCGCCGAGTGCCATTGCGGCACGACGAACGCGCTCCATAGCAGAACGCGGTCGAGCGCGCGGCAGGCCGTGACGAGCGCATCGCGGTTCGACGCAAAGATGACCTTGTCGACGAGTGTGTCGACGGCAGGGCTCTTGATGCCGATCACATTGCGGCTGCCGGTCTGGTCGGCGGCGGCCGAACTCCAGAATTCGCGCTGCTCGTTACCCGGCGATTCCGACTGCGCGAAGACGCCCACGATGATGTCGAAGTCGAACGTGTCTTCGCGGCGCTTCATCTCGGTGGAGTCCACCATGCGCACATTGGCATCGATGCCGAGCCGTCGAAGGTTTTCGACGTAAGGCAGGATGACGCGCTGGAACGCCTCGGACTCGATGAGGAATTCGACCGTGAAGGGCTGACCCTGCGCGTTCACCAGCTTGTTGTTGACGACGTTGTAACCCGCCTCCTTGAGAAGGCGCGCGGCCTGACGCAGGTTATTGCGGAAGTCCGCCGGATCTTTGTTCACCGGGTTCTTGAATACCTCAGTGAACACTTCCGGCGGGATCTTGTCGCGCAGAGGTTCGAGAAGCTCCAGCTCGGCGGGCGAAGGCAACCCCGTGGCGGCCAGTTCCTGCCCCTCGAAGAAGCTGTTCGTGCGCGTGTATTGCCCGAAGAACAGGTTCTGGTTCGTCCACTCGAAGTCGAAAGCGAGGTTGAAGGCGCGGCGGACGCGTATGTCCTCGAATTTCGGGCGACGGATATTGAACACGAAGCCCTGCATCGGTTTCGGTGTCTCAAGCGTCACCTCGCGCTTGACCACCTTGCCATCGCGCAATGCCGGGAAATCATAGGCCGTGGCCCAGGCCTTTGCGCTCGATTCGGTTCGGAAGTCATACTGCCCCGCCTTGAACGCCTCCATCGACACGTTCAGATCGCCGTAATACTGGAATTCGAGCGTGTCGAAATTGTTCTCGCCGGCGCGCACCGGGAGGTCGCGGCCCCAATAGGCGGGCACGCGCTCGAAGGCGATCCACTCGCCCGGCCGTGTCGCCTTGACCTTGTACGGGCCGGAGCCGAGCGGTGGTTCGAGCGAGGTCTTGGAGATGTCGCGCGCCTTGCCGCTTTCGTCGCGGCCTTCCCACCAGTGCTTCGGATACACCACGAGTTCGCCCACGATGAAGGGCAGTTCGCGGTTGCCGGAGACGTCGAAGGTGAATGTCACCTCACGATCGCCGGTCTTCTCGCCCTTGACGACATTCTTGTAATACTGCGCGAGCAACGGCTGCCACGGCGCGCCGGTCTCGGGATCCTTGCCCTTGGCGACGTCCATGCTGAAGATCACGTCTTCAGGGGTGATGGCGACGCCGTCGTGCCAGCGCGCGCCTTCGCGCAACTTGAACGTGACGGACGAGCGATCCTCAGGGAAACTGACCCACTCGCACAGGAGGCAATATTGCGTTGAGCCCTCCTCGCGCGACGCAACCATGAGCGCTTCAAAAACGAGGTCCGCGCCGCGCGCCACACCCGGCGCGATATTGCCGCGAAAGACCGCCGGATTGAGATTGTCATAGGGCGCGGCTGAGGAAAGGCGCACCGTGCCGCCCTTGGGCGCGTTCGGGTTCACCCCGTCGAAGTGCTTGAAATCCGCCGGATATTTCGGCTCGCGCACGAGCGAAAGCGCGTGGTGTTTTTCCGGCTCGGCGAACGCGGGCGCAGCGAGGCAAAGTCCGATCAGCGCGGCGAAGAACAAATGCACCAAATGAGGCATGAGGCTTGCGACCTTCTTTTCACATTTTTTGAAGGTAGCACGCAGCATGCCCTCTTCCACTTAAAGATCCTTCATGCGGGGCGAGGACTTGCAAAGTCTGTGGACGGCCGCCGCCTGGTGGGGCCGAGGCATGAAAAAGCCCCGAGGCGCAAGCGCTCCGGGGCTCTGGAAGATAAGGGCGAGGAGCAAGCGCAGGCCCTACTTCTCGACGAACGCCTTTTCGAGCACGAAGTCGCCAGGCTCGCCGTGGTTGCCTTCGTCCCAGCCGAGGCCGAGAAGCAACGCCTTGATGTCGGCCAGCATCGCCGGGCTGCCGCACATCATGACGCGGTCGTCCTCGCGGCAGAGCGGGGGCAACCCGATGTCGCTGTAAAGCTTGCCGGATGTCATGAGGTCGGTGATGCGCCCCGTGTTGCGATAGGGTTCGCGCGTAACCGTGGGATAATAGACGAGCTTGTCGCGCACGACCTCGCCGAGGAACTCGTCGCGCGGCAGCTCGCTCGTGAGCCACTCATTATAGGCGAGGTCGTTCACCTGACGCACGCCGTGAACGAGAACGACCTTCTCATACGCCTCATAGGTTTCCGGGTCGCGGATGATGCTGAGGAAGGGCGCGAGGCCCGTGCCGGTGCTGAGCAGATACAGGTGCTTGCCGGGCTTCAGATTGTCGATGACGAGTGTGCCGGTCGGCTTCTTGCCGACCAGAATCTGATCGCCTTCCTTGATATGCTGAAGGCGCGAGGTGAGCGGGCCGTTCTGGACCTTGATGCTGAAGAATTCGAGCGTGTCGTCGTAGTTCGCGCACGCCATGCTGTAGGCGCGCAGCAGCGGCTTGCCGTCGACCTTGAGGCCGATCATCGTGAATTCGCCGTTGCGGAAGCGAAACGTCTGATCGCGCGTCGTCCGGAAGGTGAAAAGGTCGCCGTTCCAATGTTTGACGGCCAAGACTTTCTCTTCGTAGAACGCGCCCATTTGCAGAACTTTCCCTGTGGAGATGATGTCGGTCTCGTTGATTGAGCCATATTACATGGCTGTCAATTCCATGCCGCGCCGCAAATAGCATGGCAGCTATGCGGAGACAATATGGCGGCAAGAATTTATCGCTGCGACGAATGCCGCTCGCTGGAATTAGTCTGCATTTAACATGACGAGGTGATTGGGCAAAAGGTTTTCCTTTGTCGCATCAGGAGGGAAATGAGTTGCAAGATGACCCCCGATCTCGTGAACCGCTTCCTTCAGAGCCGCCGCCGGCTCGCCCCTTCCGATTCTGTCCGTAAGCCGGTCGACGATTTTTTTCCACTCGGCATCGGGCACTTTCTCGTGAATGCCCGCGTCGACGAGAATTTCCGCGCGGCGCTCCGCGACCGAAAGGAAGAGCAGCACGCCGGTATGTCCGGCTGTGGTGTAGATATCCTGCGCGACGAATTGCTGCGCCGCACGCTGATGCACGCGCTGGCGGCGAACGCTCCCCGGCACCAGCGCATAGCGGAGCGGCGGATAATGCAGAAAGAGTGCGAGAGCCGCGAAAACGCCGAGCTGGATGATGTAGATCGTCTGCACCGGCATCCAGGTCCAATGGATGAGCGGCCATGGCACGACAAGCGCGACAAGCGCGGCCCACATATACGGCACATAATAATAATCGGCGCTCGCCCGCGCGATCACGACCACGATTTCGCCCGAGGTGCGCGCTTCTTCCTCCGCGATGGCTTTTTCGATGGCTTTTTTATCCGCGTGCGAAATCATGAGTCTGCCTCCCTACCAGTCGCCGGATGCGCCGCCGCCGCCGAAATCGCCGCCACCGCCGCCCGACCAGCCGCCTCCTCCGCCGCGCCGTCCTCCGCCCCAGTCACCGGGGAAGACGATCGGGCCGCCATAGCCGCTGCGGCGGTTGAATGGCCCGGAGGTCGAAAGCGGCTGGTTTCCCTGCTGCGATTGCGCCCAGGCGATGAAGATGAAAATCGCGAGGAGGATGAAAAACGCGACCAGAGCCTCGGTCTCGTCCGCGTCGCGCCGCTCGGTCGGACGCTTGGCCACGCGCTCCTTCACGGCCTCGGCGTCGCCCAGCATGACGTCGCGGATGTCGGTCACGCCCGCCTTGATGCCGCCCGCGAAGTCGCCCCGCTTGAAGCGCGGCAGGATGGTGTTGCGGATGATCTGCGCCGAAAGCAGGTCGGTGAGCTGCGGTTCGAGCCCGCGCCCGACCTCGATGCGCACCTTCCGCTCGTTCGGCGCGACGATGAGCAACACGCCGTTGTTCGTGCCCTTCTGGCCGATGCCCCACGCGCGGCCGAGCTGATAGCCGTAATCCTCGATGGGATAGCCTTGCAGCGACGGCGTGGTGACGACGACGAGCTGGTCGCTCGACTTCGCCTCAAGCGCCGCGAGTTCGGCGTCGAGCGCGGCCTTGTCGGCGGGGCTGAGAAGGTGCGCGTTATCGACCACGCGGCCGGTGAGCGGCGGGAAGGCCGGCGCAGCGCGGGCGGGCCCGAGTGCCGTGGCGATGAGCGCAAGCAGCACGAGCGCCGCAACGATCCGCGCCAGCCCCCCTGCATCGGCCAGCGTCAAACAGGCAGCGATCGGACGCCCGGGCGCTGATCGACACCACAAATCGACGGCGTCGCGCCGCGCCCGATATACGGCGAGACGCTGTGGAAGCGCCACCCCGGCGGCGGCACGGGGCCGCTCCGGGACGCCATGTTCACCCCGCCGCGCGATGCTCATGATGACTCGCTACGGCTTCGGTTTGTTCGTTCCGAAATCGACCTTCGGCGTTTGCGTCTCTTCGACCGGCACCTCGAACGTCGCCATGTCCTTCGCGTTGGAATAGAGCACCGCCTTCCAGATGCGGCCGGGGAACGTGTTCAGCTCGGTATTATAAAGCCGGACGGCCTGAATGTAATCGCGCCGCGCGATGGCGATGCGGTTCTCGGTCCCCTCGATCTGATTTTGCAGCGCGAGGAAGTTCTGGTTCGATTTGAGGTCGGGGTAATTCTCGACCGTCGCGAGCAGGCGTCCGAGCGCCCCCGTAAGCTGCGCCTGTGCCGCCTGGAAGTTTTTCAGCGCCTCGGGGTTGGTAAGCACGTCCGGCGGCAGGTTGATCTGCGCCTGCGTGGCCTTGGCGCGCGCCTCGACAACGTCCGTCAGCACGGATTTCTCTTGCGCGGCGAAGCCCTTCACGGTCTCGACGAGGTTCGGGATCAGGTCGGCGCGGCGTTTGTACTGGTTCTGCACCTCGGACCACGCGGCCTTCGCCTGCTGCTCGTATGACGGAATGGTGTTGATGCCGCAGCCCGACAGCACGAGCGCGACGGCGATCAGCGCGGCTGCTGGCGCGAGCCGGAATATCGAACGGTTAAGCATCGGCCTCCCCTGAAAAACTGTCTCGAAGCAAGAGCTACGTAGTGCAGCCAAGGGTACGCTTCAATTCGGAAGAACCCGTTTCTGTCAGAGGCGTCGTAATTTGATCGGCAAAACGGTCTCTGGCTTAAGAAATAAAGCCGTATCCACGCATCAGGTTGAATAAAGCTGAGCGCATCGGCCGGATTATGCCCCGAAGCATCGAAATACTTTTTGCGGGTGCGGACGTCGGCGGGCGGGGTGTCGCTGCGAAGCCCGCGAAAGCCACGAAGCGCTCCGGCTTTCGCAGGAGCGCTTCGCAAACCGCGGGGACGGTTCTTCGCCGAGAGCGGCGACTACTTCAGCGGAGCGACGGAGGCGCCGAACAGGTCCGCCTTGTAGGAGAGCACGAGACGAGCCGTCTGCACCGAGGTGTCGATGGTCGCACCAAGCCCGTCTTCTTTATCGCCCAACAGGATGGCGCTGTTTTCACCGAACTCCGTGAAACGGTACTCACCCTTCAGGTACCAGTTGCCGGAAAGACGCGCTTCGAGACCGCCGCCGACCGTCCAGCCGCCGAAGGTCCCGTCCACCGAGCCGAACCCGGGAAGGCCGAGTTCGAAGGTCGATTCGGTATAGCCGCCAAGCACGTAAGCCAGCGTACCCGGATTGATGAGATAGCCGAGGCGGCCGCCAGCGGTCCAGGAATCGGTCTGCTTGGCCTCCACAGTCAAATCGTCGAAACGAAGGCTGCTGCTGACGTTGTCGCCGAAGTCGTAATTGAAGAATACGCCCGCGACGATGTTGCCGAACTGGCGATCGTAACCGACTTCGACCGTGCCGATCACGCCCGTGCCGCTGATGCCGTTCAACTCGCCGATGGTGTATTTGTCACCGGCATCATACTCGGTCGCAGAGAGATCGTGGTTCACCGCTTCGCCGCCGACGCCGAGACCGATGTAGAAGCCGGTCCAGGTGGGTTCCGCAACGAGAACCGGAGCGTCCTTGTAGCCGCCCTTCGCATAGAGGTCGCCGGCGAGCGCGGAGCCGCCCATCGCGAAAATCGCAGCCGCCGACGCAGCCGCCACAAAAGTCTTTTTCATTTTAGGAATGATCCCCCAAAAGTTGCAACGCGAACGCAACGCCTACGGGAAAGCCGGACCCAAAAGCATGGTCGGACCTGAAAACAACGACCTACTCTTAGAGCAGATTCGAGTGCATTACACGCAATTTCAATTATAGGTTGCACAACCTGAGGCAATGTTGCGGGGGTGCAACAGCCTATGGCGGCGGGGGAGCGCAAAAAAAAGCCCCGCTTTCGCGGGGCAATCGCCGATCCGTCCCCTGAAAAACCAAAGCGCTCCGGCTTTCGCAGGAGCGCTTCGCTGACCTGATGGGGGACGGTCAGTGCGCTGAGAGCGGTGACTACTTCAGCGGAACGGGAAGTTCGCCGCCGAAGAGGTCCGCCTTGTAGGAGAGGACGAGGCGAGCCGTCTGCACCGAGGTGTCGATGTCGATCTTCGTGCAGCCAAGCTTATAGGTGTTCGTGTCGAACTCGGTGTAGCGATATTCACCCTTCAGGAACCAGTTGCCGCCGAGCTTGGTTTCAAGACCGCCGCCGACTGTCCAACCCGTGAAGTCATCGCTGCCGAGGTGATCGACTTCAACGCTCGCTTCGCTATAGCCCGCGAGCACGTAAGCGAGCGTGCTGGTGTTCACGAGGTAGCCAACGCGACCGCCAACCGTCCAGTAGTCCTTGAGCGTGGCGTCGATGGAGCCGCCCTCGCCGAAGAAGCTCGCGCTGGCAGTCGACTTGACGTCGTCGCCGAAATCGTAGTTCGCAAACACGCCGACGACAAAATTGCCATACTGGCGATCATAGCCGACTTCAACCGTTCCAAACACGCCGGTGCTGCTGACGCCGTCGAGTTCGCCGGAAACATAGCCACCGAAAGCCGACGCGCTTATGTCGTGGTTCACCGCAGCGCCGCCGACGCCGAGGCCGAGGTGGAAGCCGGTCCAGGTGGGTTCAGCAACGACGACGGGAGCGTCCTTGTAGCCGCCCTTGGCATACAGATCGCCAGCGATTGCCGAACCGCCCATGGCGAAGAGAGCCGCAACCGAAGCGGTCGCGATGAATGTCTTCTTCATTTGTTTGTAGTCCCCTAAAATTGCCCAGAAACTCGACGCAGCACCAACGCGTGCGAGAAAGCCTCGATAGGATTTCTCAAGTTCTTGCATCGCCCGACACTGTAGAGCTAGCATCGATTCGAGCGCGTGTATCTGGTCGACAATAGACTTATTTGAAGTTGGGCGAGATCTGTATCCGGCATGCCACAGATTTACTATCTTCGGTTGCAATTATGCGAGATAATACACGCATTGAGTGTCGCCGTTACTCGAACAGGTGCAAATAACGTGTGGCGGGATAGTCGCGGGCAACGCTAACCAACGGAAAACTCGAACTATATTCGAATACGCGAATAGATCGTCGCCTCAGGCTTGGCTCTTGCGCATTTGGAGCGGGATAGCGGCGCTACCGGAAGCTTGTGAGAGCAGGATGCGCAATGCCTGATTGCGGTGCGCGCTGGGTTGGATTCTTCCGAGGTCATATGCACCTCTTCGACGGCGTTTTTGATAAACCAAGGTAACGCGCCGATAACATAGCCGAAGCATCGATAGCGCATTCGGAACGCGATGGTCGCCCGCTACCTAAAATTGTCGATTAGACCTTCACTTTGATACTTTGGAAAAAGTTTAAGCTCTGAAGCGTATACCCGGTTTTGTGGGTACTGGTTTTGCGTAAGCTTGGGCACGGCCATGAACGTTATCGAAAGACCGCCGGAAGCCGGTGATATCCGCGCCGTTCTCGGCGTCCGGAGAAGGCGGCGTTCTTTCCGGTGGCTCTGGCTGCTGCTTGCAGCCCTCGCCTTGGGCGGCGGTTATTACGCCTATGCGCACAGGAACGGGACGAGCGGCCCCCTCTATGTCACGGAACCCGCCGCAAAGGGCGATCTCACCGTGACCGTCACCGCCACCGGTACCGTGTATCCCACCAATCAGGTGGATGTTTCCAGCGAGCTTTCCGGCATCATCCGCAAGGTGCTCGTCGATCACAACGACACGGTGAAAGCCGGGCAGGTCGTGGCGGAACTCGATACGGTTACGCTGAATGCGATGGTCGAGCGCAGCAAGGCGGCGCTCGCCGCCGCGAGGGCGCGCGTCATTCAGGCCGAGGCGACCGCGCTCGAACGCTCGAAAAACTTCGACCGGCAGAAGGCGCTGAACGCGTCGCGCTACACCTCCGACACCACGCTCGACTTCGCCCGCGCCGATCTTGGCCGCGCCGCCGCGACCGTCGACAGCGCGAAGGCCGACGTTCGTGTCGCGGAAGCCGAACTGAAGCAGAACGAAACAGCGCTTTCCAAGACCAAGCTTTATTCGCCCGTCGACGGCGTCGTGCTGAAGCGCAGCGTGGAGCCGGGACAGACCGTGGCGGCGAGCTTCCAGCCGCCCGTGCTTTTCGTCATCGCGGAAAATCTGAAGCGCGTGGAATTGCGCGTGGATATCGACGAGGCCGATGTCGGCAAGGTGCGCGTCGGCCAGAAGGCGACATTCACGGTGGAAGCCTATCCGGGGCGGCGCTTTCCGGCGCGGATCGAACAGGTTCGCTTCGCATCGGACACGACCAATCACGTCGTCACCTACAAGGCGATCCTGCGCGCGGATAATCCCGACCTGGTGCTCAGGCCCGGCATGACGGCCACGGCGGATATCGTCGTGGACGAGGCGAAAGACGCGGTCCTCATACCGAATGCGGCGCTGCGGTTCGCCCCGCCTCCGCCGCCGAGGAAGGAACGCGGCGGCTTCTCGCTGTTCAAGATGCCCCGCATGCAGCCGTCGACGCCTGTAACCGATACGAGCACGAACGAACGACGCGTCCATGTGCTGAAGGATGGCAAGCCGGTCGCGCTCCGGATCCGGGTCGGGCCGAGCGACAAGTCCGTGACGCAGGTCAAGGCAGGGCTCGAAGCGGGCGAGGCCGTCATCACCGATCTTGAGGACGGCACGAACTAGGGGTCCGATTCCGACATTTGCATCCGTTTGCAGCGCTTGCGAGCAAATGTCGGACTCGCAGCAACCGGGCCTCAAATGTCAAATTCGCTCCACTAGGCCAAACCCGAGGCCTCTGGATCAAACCTCGACGGAGACCCGACCGCATGCCCGGCGAGCTTGTTCTACCCATACCGGCGGCGCGGCCCTGGCACCTCGCACCGGCCGGCCCCGCAAAAGAGGGCACGGTGGAAACTGTGGCCGAGTTCAGGCAGGTGTCCAAGATCTATGGCAGCGGCGAGGCGGCGGTGCGCGCGCTCGACCGGATGGACCTTTCCATCGCGCGCGGCGAGTTTGTCGCGATCATGGGGCCGTCTGGCTCGGGCAAGTCCACCGCGATGAACATTCTCGCCTGCCTCGATACGCCGACGAGCGGCGAATATCTGTTCAAGGGCATCGATGTCGGGGCACTCGACCGAGTGCAGCGCGCATTGCTTCGCCGCCATTATCTCGGCTTCGTCTTCCAGGGCTTCAACCTTCTGGCGCGCACGAGCGCCATCGAAAACGTGGAAATGCCGCTCATCTATCGCGGGATGCGCCGTTCCGAGCGGCGCGAGCGCGCGCGGTCGGCGCTTGCGCTCGTCGGCCTTTCCGGGCGGGAGAAGCATACGCCCGCCGAGCTTTCCGGTGGGCAGCAGCAACGCGTCGCCATAGCCCGCGCGCTCGTCTCCGAACCGTCGGTTCTGCTTGCCGACGAACCGACCGGCAATCTCGACAGCGCGCGCAGTCGCGAAATCATGGACCTTCTGACCGCGCTCAACCGCGATGCCGGCTTGACGGTCATCCTTGTCACGCACGAGCCGGAGATGGCGGTTTACGCATCGCGCATCCTTCATGTGGAGGACGGGCGCGTGAGCCGCATCGAGGAAAGGGCGACCGCGCGGTGATCTGGGAAACGATCAAGCTCGCGTTGCAGGCGATCCGGCGCAATCTGATGCGCTCGTTCCTGACGACGCTCGGCGTGGTGATCGGCGTCGCGGCGGTCATCACCATGGTGACGCTCGGTCAGGGCTCGACGCACAAGATCACGCAGGACATCGCCAAGCTCGGCACGAACCTGCTGGTGCTGCGCCCGGGTCAGGCGGTCGGGCCAGGCGGCGTGCAGGACGTGGCGCGTCAGCTCGAAATAGCCGATGCGGACGCGATCCGCCGCG
Organism: Rhodomicrobium lacus; assembly: GCF_003992725.1. Taxonomy (NCBI): domain Bacteria; kingdom Pseudomonadati; phylum Pseudomonadota; class Alphaproteobacteria; order Hyphomicrobiales; family Hyphomicrobiaceae; genus Rhodomicrobium; species Rhodomicrobium lacus. The sequence goes on from NZ_RZNF01000012.1 coordinate 664,683, forward strand.
AGATTGCGGGCACCCGCGCCGTCGCTCCCGCCGCGACGCGGGCCGCGACCGCGATCGCCAACGGCAAGAACTGGAGTACGAACGTCACCGGCGCGGAGACGACCTACCTCACCGCCCGCGAATGGCCCGTCGCCGAAGGCCGCGCCTTCAACGACGGTGAACTGCGCGCGGGCCGCTCCGTCTGCCTCATCGGCAAGACCATACAGCGCGAGGTGTTCGGCGGAGGCGACGTCATCGGCCAGTCGATGCGCGTCGGCAAGATAAGCTGCGAGATCGTCGGCGTTCTCGCCGAAAAGGGCGAATCCGCCTTCGGACAGGATCAAGACGACCTCGTCGTGATCCCGCTTCGGACATTCCACCGCCGCGTCGCTGGCAATACGGATGTGGGCTATATCTACATCGCGGTAGACAGCCAGCACTCGACCGCCAAGACCCTCAAGGCCGTGGAGCTTCTCATGCGCGAGCGTCGCCGCATCGGGGCCGGCGATCAGGACGATTTCTTCGTGCGTGACATGAAAGAAATCACCGCCACGCTCACGGGCACCTACATGGTGTTGACCGGGCTTCTATCCGCCGTCGCCGCGATCAGCCTCCTTGTCGGCGGCATCGGCATCATGAACATCATGCTCGTGTCGGTGACGGAGCGCACGCGCGAGATCGGCACCCGGCTTGCCATCGGAGCGCTCGCCGGGCAGGTGCTGACGCAGTTCCTCATCGAGGCCGTGGTGTTGTCGCTGTTCGGCGGCCTGATCGGCGTCGGGCTCGGGCTCGGTCTGTCGTGGCTGCTCGCGAGCGCGATCAAGGTGCCGATGACCATCGACCTTTCCGTGATCGCTCTGGCATTCGGCTTTTCGGCTGCGGTGGGGGTGATTTTCGGCTATTTTCCGGCACGCAAGGCGGCGCGGCTCGATCCCATCGAAGCCCTTCGCCACGAGTAGCGGCGGATTTCGGCACGGCGTGGCGACCTTGAGCGGCCTTCCCGTGTTCGGCTTGTTATGGTTAACACATTATTAAAGAGAGGCTTGGATGCACCGGCTCCCTCTTGCAGCGGGATTGGCGATCGCGGCGGCGTTGCTGGCGATCGCCCCTTCATCGGCGAAGATCAGATGCGTCGACGAAGCGCAGGTGATTAACGGGCAGTTGGCGGTGACACCGTGGTGCGAGGACGAGAACCTCGCCAAGGTCGCGCAAGCCTACGGCGCGCGAGTGACCGGTGCTGCAATCCGCGACAATCCGAACCTCAAGGCACAGATTTGCCGCTTCGTCGGCGCCGATATCCGCGTGAAGGACACCTGCGCCGGCTATATCGACTTCGACCGGCGGCGCTGAAGCGCCGCAAAAGTGTGAAGCGGTTCTGCCGACAGCACGCACGACGAGACGAAGCACGCAAAACGAAGCCGGGAGCCGCGCGCTTCAGCTCTCCAGTTCCAGCACCATGCCGTCGACCGAAGGCTCGACATGGGCGGGAAGCCGCGAGGCGAGATCGTCGTAGTCAAGGTCGATGTGCAGATGCGTCAGCAGCGCGCGCCTGGGCTTCATCTCGGCGATGAACGTCAGCGCCTTTTCCAGTGTGAGATGGCTGGGATGAGGCGTGTAGCGCAGCGTGTTGAGGATCCACACGTCGAGATCGCGAAGGATGGGCCGCGACTCGGGCGGCAGGTCGTTCAGGTCGCAGGAATAGGCGAGGCCGCCGACGCGAAAGCCGAGCGAGTCGATGTCGCCGTGAATCTGACGGAAAGGTTGAAAGACGATCGGGCCGCCGGGACCGTCGATTGTGACCGGAGCATGATTTTCTATCACGTGACCTTCGACTATGGCGGGGTAGCTCGAACCGGACGGTGTCTCGAAGCAGTAGTCGAAGCGCTGGCGCAAGAGGGCTATCGTGCGCGCGTCGCCCCAAAGGTCGATGCGGCGGCGCTGGAGATAGGACAGCATGCGCAGATCGTCGATGCCATGCGTATGGTCGGCGTGATCGTGCGTGTAGACGACGCCATCGAGTTGCTTCACGTCTGCATCGAGAAGCTGCACGCGCATGTCGGGCGACGTGTCTATCAGCGCGACGGTGCGTCCGTTCTCGCCGATGCGCTCCACGAGAAGGGAACTGCGCCGCCGCCGGTTCTTGGGGTTCGCCGGATTGCACGCACCCCAGTCATTGCCGACGCGCGGCACGCCGGTTGACGAGCCGCATCCGAGGATGGTGAAGCGAAGCGTCATGATGCGCCACCTCCCGCCGCGGCTTTTGCTTTCGCGAAAAGCCGGAAAAAATTGTCGGTGGTCGCCGCCGCAAGCTCCGCTTCGCTCACGCCCTTGGCTTCCGCCAGCACCCTGGCCGTGAACCTCACGAAGGCCGGCTCATTCGTCTTGCCGCGATAGGGCGGCGGGGCGAGGTAGGGTGAGTCCGTTTCGACAAGCAGGCGTTCGAGCGGCACCGTCGCCGCCAGCTCCCTCAATTCGCCGGATTTCGGGAAAGTGAGGATGCCCGAGAACGAGATGTAGAGGCCAAGTTCCAGCGCTGCTTCCGCGAGCGAGCGGTTGCTCGTGTAGCAGTGCAGCAGCGCCTTGAACGGCCCCTTCGCCATTTCTTCGGTGAGGATCACAGCCGTGTCTTCCTCAGCGTCGCGGGTGTGGATTACGAGCGGCAGACCCGTCTGCCGCGCCGCCGCGATGTGCTTGCGGAAGACGGTTTGCTGATCCTCGCGCGCGCTCTTGTCGTAAAAATAATCGAGGCCCGCCTCGCCGACGGCGACAACACGCGGATGGCGCGTAAACGCCACGATGTCGGGCAGCGGGATGTTGCGTTCCTCGCTGGCGTAATGGGGATGCGTGCCCACTGAGCACGTCACTTCGGGATAGCGCTCGGCAATCGGCAGGACGGAGGACGGAAATTTCCGCACGCGCGTCGAGATGGTGACCATATGGCCGACGCCCGCCTCCCTGGCGCGCGCGACAACCTCATCCCGCTGAGGTTCGAATTCCGGAAAGTCGAGATGGCAATGACTATCGACAAGCATGTCCCAGACCAGTCTCCTGCCGCTGCGGATCGCGCCGGGCGCGGCCAACGCATGCCTCGAATGAGAGCGGCAGGAGCGCCGGTCTCAAGGATCAGCTTGCGGCTGCGGCCTTCGCCGCTTCTTCCTCAACATAGCGCGGGAAGACGCCTTGTGGAGTGGCGATTTTCGTCCCAGCCTTCAGCGGATGCGCGAGCGCGTCGAAGCTGCGATCTTCGGCCGCGACGCCGAGCTGGTCGAGAAGCTTCGCCGATGATGCCGGAATATAGGGTTGCGCGAGGATAGCAACACGCCGCACGATTTCCGCCGTCGTCCAAAGCACGGTGCCCATGCGCGCGGGGTTCGTTTTCTTCAACGCCCACGGTTCCTGCACGGCGAAATATTTGTTCGTTTCGGCGACCACTTTCCAGATTGCGTCCAGCGCCTTGTGTGGCGCCTGCTGGTCGATGAACTCGCGGTTTGCATCGAGGAGAGCGGCGGACGCGGCAAGGATCGGCTCATCGTCGGCCGCAGGTTCGCTCGGTTCCGGGATGGCGCCCGCGCAATTCTTCGCGATCATCGACAGCGAGCGCTGCGCGAGATTGCCGAGGTCGTTCGCGAGGTCGGCGTTGATGCGGTTTACCATCTGCTCGTGCGTGATGTTGCCGTCCTGGCCGAACGGCACTTCGCGCAGGAAGTAATAGCGCACCTGATCCACGCCGTAAGTGTCGACCAGATCCTTCGGCGCGACGACGTTGCCGACCGACTTCGACATCTTCTCCCCGCGATTGTACAGGAAGCCGTGGCCGAAAACGCGCTCGGGCAAAGGCAGTTTCGCAGACATCAGGAACGCGGGCCAGTAGACCGCGTGAAAGCGCGTGATGTCCTTGCCGATGACGTGCACCTGCGCGGGCCAGCGCTCCTTCCACGTCTTCGAGCGGATTTTCGGAAAGCCCGCGCCGGTAATGTAGTTCGTGAGCGCGTCCACCCAGACGTAGATGATGTGGCCCGGCGCGTCCGGCACCGGGATGCCCCAGTCGAGCGTCGTGCGCGAAATCGACAGATCTTGCAGACCGCCCTTGACGAAGCTGACCACCTCGTTGCGGCGCTCCGGCGGCATGATGAAGCCGGGGTTTTCCTCGTAGAACTTCAGCAGCTTCTTCTCGTACTTCGACAGCCGGAAGAAATAGGTCTGCTCCTCGGTCCATTCGACGGGGGTGCCCTGCGGCCCGAGGCGGACGCCGTTTCCGCCGAGCACCGTCTCGCTCTCGGCATAGAACGCCTCGTCGCGCACCGAGTACCAGCCCTGATAGCCGGAAAGATAGATATCGCCCGCCTTCTCCATGCGACGCCAGATCTCGGCCACCGCCTCGTAATGGCGCGGCTCGGTCGTGCGGATGAAATCGTCGTGGGAGACGTCGAGCAGGGCGAGCATCTCCTCGAATTTCGGCGTGTTGCGGTCGGCAAGCTCGGTCGGCGTGATGCCTTCCTTCGCCGCCGTCTGCTTCATCTTGAGACCATGCTCGTCCACGCCGGTGAGGAAGAACACCGGGTGCCCGTCGAGCCGCTTGAAGCGCGCCATCGCGTCCGTCGCCACCGCCTCATAGGCGTGGCCGATGTGGGGCTCGCCGTTCGGATAGGAAATGGCAGTGGTTATCGTGTAATGCGGTTTTTGTTGTTCTGTCATGGCGCAATGGTCGGGATGGCGGGGAAAGGTACGTTGGACTGGCGGAAGCTCACGCCTTTCTGGCAATACGTTCCATATCGGAAAATGCAGCCAACAGAAAGGCTCCTTTATCGAGATTGAGCACGTCGGTCTCGATTCGACGCTCGCGGAAGCCCTGCCACGCGACGGCCCACAGCGCGGCTTGCGTTGTATTGCCCCTTCCGCCTTGCGCCGCGCTTTTCGCGCGCGCCTCGATGCGCTCCTCGATCAGGTCGCAAAGCCTCTCGAACTTGTCGGCGTTCTTTGCGCCGCTCGCCGACTGGATGAGATCGTGGACGGCGGCGTGGTCGAGCCGGGGAAGTCTGTCGATCACGCGCTCAAGCTTGTCCGCCAGCGTGAGGAGGCCGCCGCCGATGAGGTCGAGCGCGCGCCCCACCGAACCGCTCGAAAGCGCGTGAAGCCGCTGCATCTGCTCGGCTTCGGGGATGTCCAGGCGGGCACGGGCGCAGGCTGCCTCGACCGCGTTCGCGAACGGCTCCGCGTGGAGCGGATGCAGCGTGAGCTTGATGCAGCGCGAGCGGATGGTCGGCAACACGGCGGCGGCGCCGTGGCTGACGAGGAAGAACACCGTGCGGGGCGGCGGCTCCTCGACCGCCTTCAGGAGCGCGTTCGCCGAGGCGATGGTGAGGTCGTTCGCCGGATCGACGATCATGGCGCGCCAGCCGCCGGGACTGGTGAGGCCGAGGAACGCGCGCAACTTTCGCACCTCGTCCACGCCGATGGTGGAAGCGCCGGAAACCTCCAGCGCGAACAGCGAGGAATGGGCGCCCGCCGCGATCTGGCGCGCGGCCGGATGGGTCGATGGCGCGTCGAGGGTGGTTGCGGGGGCGAGGTTCGCCGTTGCGTTCTCGCCGTGACGGCTCAGAAGGAACCGCGCGGCGCGCCAGGCGAAGGTCGCCTTGCCGATGCCGCGCTCACCTGTGACGAGCCACGCATGATGCAGAGCGCCCGCGTTGTATGAGCGCAGAAACATCGCTTCCGCTTCTTCGTGGCCGAAGAGATCGTCGGCAAGCCGCGGGTGCAGCGGATCGCCCGCCGCTTCGGCTTCGTTTTCGCTCCCCTTGCGCCTTGCCATGGTGCCTCCAGAAACGTATCGGCGGAAGCGCGCGGGCGCGCTCGGTGCGGTGTCCTCAGAAGCGGTCCTTGCGCCGCCGCAATTCCTCGAACACGGACTCGTCGGACACGTCCGGGCCGATGCCGAGCGATTTGCGGATTTCAGGACTGAACGGCCGCAGGAACGGGTTCGTCTCGAGCTCCTTGGCAAGCGTGACCGGCAGCGTGGGTTTGCCGTCGGCCCGGAGCCGGTCAACCTCCTCCTTGCGCTTGTGCAGCGCGATGTTCTCCGGCTCAACCGAAAGCGCGAATTTGATGTTCGACTGCGTGTATTCATGGCCGACATAGAGGAGCGTGCGCTCCGGCAGCCGCATCAGCTTTTCGAGCGAGTGCCACATGTCGGAGTAACGACCGTCGTTCACGCGGCCGCATCCGACTGAAAAAAGTGTGTCGCCGACGAACGCCAGCCCGCTTTTCTGGCCTGCGATCTCGGCCTGAATGGCGTCGGGGATGAAGTAGGCGACATGACCCGGAGTGTGGCCCGGCGTTTCGATCACCTCCACCTCGAACCGCCCGAAGGGCACGCAATCGTCCTGATGCACCTCGACATCGAGAACGGGGATTTCGGCGGCTTCCCGGGCGGGGGCGTAGACGATGCAGTTCGTGCCCCGCTTCAGGGCTTGAAGTCCCTGGATATGATCCCAATGATGATGCGTGACGAGAATATGCGTCAGCGTCCAGCCCGCGCTTTCAAGTTCCCTGCGAACGGCGTCATCGTCGGGCGCATCGATGGAAGCGGTGACCCCCGTAACCGGATCGTGGATCAGAACGCCGTAATTGTCGCTTAGACAGGGGAACAGTCGAACTTCTAGATGGGACATTGCTGCACCTGATCACAAATATGGGTCACCCCAGACTTAAGATAAACCATCCGCGCGTTAAACCCGGTTAGACGAAATGCTGGTTCGTTTTTATGTATGATGATGTCTCGCACCTCAGGGATTTTTACGCTTCGCCACTCGGGCAACTCGCGCGCCGCATCATCACGCACCGCGTGCGTGCGCGGTGGGATAATTTAAGCGGGCTGGATGTCGTGGGGCTTGGCTACGCGGCTCCTTATCTTCGCGCGTTCGACGGAGAGGCGAGAACCACGGCCGCGCTGATGCCTTATCGGCAGGGCGCCGTGCAATGGCCGAGCGAAGGCCCTTTCCGCGCGGCCCTCGTCTCCGAAACCGCGCTGCCGATGCGAGACAAGTCCGTGGATTGCATGCTCGTCGTGCATGGCCTCGAACATGTGGACGCCCGTCACGATTATCTCCGCGAAATCTGGCGCGTGCTGATGCCTCGCGGCCGGCTGATCCTCGTCGCGCCGAACCGCCGCGGCGCGTGGGCACGCTTCGAGTCCACGCCCTTCGGGCATGGGCGGCCCTACAGTCTCCGGCAGATCGAAGACCTGCTGCGAGATGCGCTGTTCGAGCCCGTGGGCGTGACGCCGTGCCTGTTCGCGCCGCCCTTTCGCGCCCGCCATCTGCCGTTTGCCGCAACCGCGTGGGAGCGTGTCGGCGCCAGGCTCTGGCCCGCTTTCGCGGGGGTGCTGATCGTGGAAGCGGTCAAGATGGCTTATGCCGAGGTGCGCGTTTCGGTGAAGAAGCGCGCCTTTGCGTCGATGCCGGCGTTGAACGGCCTGAGCCCTGCCCATCGTCGCCCCGGCGACGGGCGCAAGCCTCGCTCGCCCGCTTTCCGCGGCGATTCAACCGGCGATTGATCCGTCCTTAGAGCCATCTCGCACACGCCGCTTCCATGCGTATCGTGCCCCGACACGCCCGCCCGCCATCTATAGACGCGCGGCAACATCATCCGCGAAGATAAGCAGCTACAAGCGCAGGCGTTGCTTGCGCGAGGCCGTTCAGGTTGCTAACCCAAATGCGGGGCAACAGAGGGGACGGACGCATGCATTCGGCGGCAGAAGCAGGCGTTTCTCTGGCAGTTTGGCAAGGATGGGGCGTGATCTCCGTGATGGCCGCGCTCATCGCGCTGCTCGCAACGGTGCTTGCGTGGCTCCTGCCGTTTCCCGACCGGGCGCTGTCGAGCCAGCTCGCGAGCTATCCCGACCGGATAGCGCTCAAGGACCGCCTCGGCGCCGCGTCGCCTTTCAACGCCTGGCTCGTGACAGTGCGGCGGCTGGGAGAATGGCTCGACGAGTGGTTCGGTGCCCCTTTCAGCGGGCAGGCCTTTGAACGTTGCCTCGCCATCGCCTTCATTTTCCCGATCTCGCTTCTAACCCTCACGCTCATTACCAACGGGATCGCGATCGAAAAGATCTCGTGGCTTCAGGTGCTTGTCTTCGCCGCGGCTTTCGCGGTGATCGCGTCGGTCATCCTCGTCGCATTCCGCAACCTCGTGCGCCTCATTGAGCACGCCTGGACCACATTCGGCGGCGACAAAGCGCTGGCGCAAACCATATCCCGCCTCGTGCTCGGCGGTTTCGCCTTCATGATCGCGTTTTCCATCGCTTTCGCGGTGGCGTCCGCCTTTTCCGGGCATCAGAACAACGCGACCTCGGTGCTGGGTGCGATGGCGGGCGGCTTTGCGCTGGCCTTCGCTCTTACGATGGCGTTCGCGCTGGCTGGCGCCGTGCTATTCTCGATCACGGTCGCGGTTCTCGCTGGCGCGGCACTGGCCTTCGCGAGCGAATTCACGTTTCTCCTGTTTCTCTTCTTTATTCTGCTTCCCATCACGAACGCTTCGGTGGACTGGCTCTCGTGGGCTGTGACGCGCTCTCTCATCCGCAAGGAGGAAACCGCCGAACCGAACCTGAAAGGCCGCTTCGCCGTGATCGGCGTCGTCGCCGGCACGTTCCTGTCGGGCGTGCTGCTCATGATCGTTCTGGCGCTGCTGCTGCCGAACACGCTCGAAGTGCTGAACCTTGCGCTCACCTCCGCCGATCTTCCCCGCTTCAACTGGGAAGCGCTGATGAACAAGGCGCTCTATGCGCCGTGGTCGGAAGGTTTGTTTGTGACCGGCATGCTGATGACGCCGCTCGTTCCGGCTGCCGTGCATCTCATCATCGGGTTGACCGGCGTGCTGGCGCGCTTCACGCCCGGCGCGCGGACGGCGGCGCAGAGCATTTCGGATCACCCCGAAGTAGGTCTCACGGAACAAGAACAGGGCCCGGTGAAGATCACGCTGATCCTTGCGCGGCTCTGGTATCTCGTCGCGGCGGCGGCGACGGTCGCGGTCATCACGGGGACGGGCGCGCTTCTCTCGCTGACGCACGCTCCCGTGGGACAATTCCTGTCGAACGCCGCTCTGTGTGCGACGTCATGGAGCCACGGCAAGTGTGGCTGGCTTTGATCGGCTCGCAATAGGCTTCGCCATCGGACGAAACTTCTGAAGATTTGTCCCGAACGGCCGCGCTTCAGCGCCGTTGTTCGCCTTCTTTTCTTGCGTCCCGTTCCTTGAGTCCGGCGGCGCAAGCGGGCTGCAACTCTTTTTCATGGCTTTTCAGGCAGGCGATGATGCGACCGCCACCCGGCGTCACGTCCGAACAGAATTTCGAATAATCCGCCTTGCAGACCGCCTTGAGGTCGGCTTGCGCGACGGCTTGGCCGGAACCGAGAACCGCAAGCGCCATCATTACCGCGCAAATCCTGAGTTTTGGCATGATTTCTCCCTCGAATTGAAATGCCTTGGCTAAGCGCCATCTTAGGAGACGGTGTGACGCCAAGGGGGCTTTCGCGTGTCGGTTCGCAATAGAAGCGTAACAAGCTATCTCAAGGCCTTGATCGGCGCTTTGGCATTGACCGGGCTTTTCAGTCACGCTGCTGCCGCGCAGGATCTGCCTCCAGGTCACCCCCCTCACGGCGGGGCTACCGATAACAAGCGCGAGGCATCACCGGCGCCGTCGCAAGCCGGAGGCGGCTTCGCACAGCATCTGCCCGCCGACAGCGTCACGCAGCACACGGTCACGCTCGACGGGAAGCCCTTCGCCTACAAGGCTACGGCTGGCACGCTGCCGCTTCTCGGCCCGCAAGGTGATGTGGCGGCAAAGATGTTCTACGTCGCCTATCAGGCGGCCAACGCCCCCGCACGCCCGACGACCTTTGTCTTCAACGGGGGCCCCGGCGCGGCATCGGCCTTCCTGCATATCGCGGCGCTCGGGCCCCGCATCGTTCCGTTCGCGGAGAACGGGGCAGCGCCGCTCCGGCCCGTCCGCTTCGTCGACAATCCCGCCACATGGCTCGCCTTCACCGATCTCGTCTTCATCGATCCCGTCGGTACGGGCTACAGCCGCGCCACTGGCGGCGGCGATGACAAGGAGGCCGCGTTCTGGGGCGACGAGAAAGATGCGAACTCCGTAGCCACGTTCATAAGGGGCTGGCTCTCGCGCAACGGACGCAGCCTCGCGCCGGTCTATCTCGCAGGTGAAAGCTATGGTGGCCTTCGCGCCGCGATCCTCGCCGAAAAGCTGCTCGATGCCGGCCTTGACGTGCAAGGCGCGGTGCTGATCTCGCCCGCGCTCGACTTCCCGCTTCTGCGCGGCAATCGGTTCAACGTTCTGCCGCTGGCTTTCGACCTCCCTTCCCTCGCGGTCGCGGCCGCCGAGTTGAAGGACGGCACGAAGACGACTGTGGAGAACATCGCGCGCGAGGCCGAAGCCTTCGCAGCGACCGATTATCTCGTGCATGTCGCGCGCGGGAGAGTGCCAAGCGAGGCCATAACGGCTAGGGTTTCGCAACTGACGGGGCTTTCCCCGGAGATTGTCGCCCGCAACCAGAGCCGCGCGCCCGACGACGTCTTCTTCGACGAATATGAGCGCGCGACAAACCGGAGGCTGAGCCGCTACGATGCCACCGTCAGCGCTCCGCTTCCGATGCCCGCGAAAAACGACAGGTTCGACGTGATCCTCGACGGCGCTTCGAGCGTGCTGGCACCGGCGGCCGCGACCTACATCGCGCAGGATCTCGGATTTCGCACCGACCTCGATTATCGCCTGTTGAACGAAACGGCCAATCGCCGCTGGTCGGGGGACAGGAAGCGGGCTCACGAGGCGAGCGGCGTCGAACTCATCGAGCGGGCGCGCACGCAGAACCCCGCGCTCAAGGTTTTCATCGCCCACGGTTACACGGATCTCGTTACACCATACGCGCTGTCCAGATACCTGATCGGGCAGCTTCGGCCCATCGAAGGCGCGGCCCCGGTGGAGCTGCACGTCTATCGCGGCGGCCATATGATGTATTTCCGCGGCGCCTCGCGTGAGGCGCTCACTCGCGATGTGCGGCGGATGTATGAGACTTCGCAAAGATAGGGGCGCGTTCTGGTGCCAAAAACATCACAATGACGACCGAAAATTACGCGATGCAGGCTATTTTCATACGATTCGATAGAATCCCGCATTTTCTCCCTTTAAATTATGCCGAATATAAGGGAGGTGGGGCATGAAAAGAATTGTGCTGACAAGCGTCGTTTTGGCTGTGGCGGGCGCGACGGAAGTGAACGCTCAGGCGTCCGGCAGTTTTTATGGCGGCGCTGTCAACCGCAGCAGCATTTCGGGCGCATCCGGCGCGGGCCACGGTGCGGCAGCTGGGTTCGGACTTCTCGCGTCGCGCGGCTGCTGGGCCGATGCGAATGTCGGCTGTAACGCAACGCCCATGGCCGGGTATCAGGAAGAAGCGGCGGCGCCCGCCGTGTCGACCGAGGATCCTCCGGCGGCCACCCCGGCAGCCGATGCGAAGCCCGCGAAGAAGGCCGCCAAATAGCCGGGAAAGTGACGCGCGCGGTCTTTTGATCGCGCGCGATGAAACGCGGCGCGCGCCTGGGCGTTGGCAGCACAATCAGCCAGCCGCCGCGAGGTCTTCATGATCTTTCCGAATGCCGATCAGACGAGCGCCGCCGTGGCGCTGCACTACAACGAACTCGACGGATTTTATCGCGAAATCTGGGGCGATCACGTCCATCACGGCTATTGGCGCACCGGTCGCGAGACGAGCGCGGAAGCCGCCGAGGCACTAAGCGCCCTCGTCGCGGAGAGGCTTGGCCTCACCCGCGGGATGCGGGTTTGCGACATCGGCTGCGGCTATGGCGAAACGGCCCGGCTGTTCGCTTCGCGATACGGCGTGGCGCTCGACGGCGTGACCATTTCCGAAAGCCAGTTTCGAATGGCGGCGGCGCGAAACTCACCCGGCGTCTCGATCGCGCTGTGTGACTGGCTGGAAAACGGCTTCGCGGACGAGAGCTTCGACCGCGCCTATGCCATCGAAAGCTCGGAGCACATCGCTGACAAGGCGCGCTTTTTTGCCGAGGCGCATCGCGTGCTTCGCCGCGACGGGCGGCTCGCGGTCTGCGCGTGGCTGGCGAAAAGCGGTTCGCTCGGGAGTGTCGACAGCCTCCTTCTCGAACGCATCTGCCGCTATGGGCGGCTGCCCGGCATGGGCACGGAGGAAGATTATCGCGCGCTGGCCGAGAGCGCGGGCTTTCGCGTCGCTCGCGTGGACGACATCAGCGGGCAGGTGAGACGAACCTGGGCGATCTGCATCCGGCGCAGTCTCGCCAAGCTTGCGAGCGACAGCCGCTATCGGGCGTTCCTGTTCGGCGGCGGCGCGCATAACAAGGCATTCGCGGCGACGCTGTTTCTCATCCTCTCCGCCTACCGGACCGGCGCGATGCGCTATTGCGTTTTCACCCTCGAGAAATGAGCGGGAATTGTGCGCGAGCGGATCTCAGCGCCTGATCACGAGCGTCGCCGGATCGCTTCGCCGCTCCCAGTTCACGCGTTCAAGTTCCGGCGTGCGCGCCTCTTCCAGCGGGTAGCCGATGCAGAAATAACCGATAAACTGCCAGTGCGGCGGCACATCTAGGTCGCGCGCCGCGCGAACGGGATCGAGGATCGACACCCAACCCATGCCGATGCCCTCCGCGCGCGCGGCAAGCCACAGCGTGTGCATCGCGCTCACGACCGAATAGGCGACGGTTTCCGGCATGGTCCGACGGCCCACGGTGCGGCCCTTCTCTGGGTCCGGCTCCGCGAAGGCGGCGAGTTGCACCGGGGCCTCGCGAATGCCTTCCAGCTTCAGCGAGGCGTAGAGCGACGCGCGGTCGCCGGTATAGGACGACAGCGCCTCAGCATTCGCGTCCTCGAAATTGGCGGCGATCAGCCTGCGCTTTTCGGCGCTTTCCACAAGCACGAAGCGCCACGGCTCGCTGAGCCCGACGGAGGGCGCGAGGCAGGCGAGGCGCAACAGGCGTTCGATGGCGCCCTCGGGCAGCGGGTCGGTGCGGAAGCGTCGCACGTCGCGTCGCCATATGATAAGATCCTCAAGCTTCGTACGAAAGGTCTCGTCGAACACCGGCACCTCCGTGTCTTGCATCATGGCGGCGCTCACTTCGCGAGACGCGGGAGGATCGGGCTGACGTCGTAGCCAGCTTGCGCCGCTGTTTGCGCGATGTTGAGAGCGGAGCGTTTACCCGCTTGGGAGAGAGACCAAAGCAGCGTGCTGCGCGTGCCCGACCGACAGAAAGCCAGCGTCTTGCCCTTGCTTTCATCGAGCGCTTTGCCGAAGGCCGCCGCATCGGCTTCCGAGATAGCGCTGGCGCTTTCGATGGGAAGGTAAATCGCCGTGATGCCGTTCGCCTCTGCGGCCTTCTTTATCTCCGCGAAGGTCGGTTGGCCGGGGGCTTCGCCGTCGGGTCGGTTCGCAATGATGGTCTTGATGCCTTGCGCGGCGTAGGCCGGAATGTCTTCGACGCGGATTTGCGGCGCGACGGAGAGCGATTCCGTGAGTCTGGCGGAGGCGGCGGCCCTGTTGTCCGCCACGAAATGAACGTCGGACGGCCGCGCGAGGTCGGGCTGAGTTGCGGTCGCAAGCAGATAGATCCCCAAACAGGCCTCACAGATCACGGCGTGACTCCCCTTTTCAATGCGCGGTCTGCTTTAATATAGCGCGCTTCGAAGAGGTAACCACAGTGCGCGAGGCGGCCATGGGACGCAGATCGGGGCCGAAGCCCCGTCTATGCGTCACTGCCAGATCTACTTTTCGAGACGCGGATAGACCGGGCTGATGTCGTATCCCGCACGCATGGCCGTCAGCGCAATCTGCTGGGCGGGAATTTTGCCGGCTTGCGAGAGCGACCAAATGAAGGTGCTGCGCGTGCCGGAGCGGCAGAAGGCGAGCACGGGCTTTTCCGCCTCGGCCATTTCCTTCTCGAAGATCTCCGCGTCGGCGTCGCTGATCGCATTGGCGGCGCGGATCGGGTGATAGATCGTCTTGATGCCGTTGGCCTCGGCAATCTTCTCGATCTCGCTGAAAGCCGGCTGTCCGGGCGTCTCGTTGTCCGGCCGGTTGCAAATAATCGTCTTTATCCCTTTTGAGGCGAGTTCTGGAATATCCGACACCTCGATCTGTCCTGCGACGTCGAGATCATCCGTTAGCCTGTGCAGTTCCATGCAATAATTTTCCTTCCCTAGAGCCGTTCAGCGCTCGAAAGGAAAACATATGCCCTGTCTTTGCCAATCTCAACTCTTTTGAGGCATGACAAAGGCGAATCTGCGTGATCGCTAGCATTGAGCGATGCCCGCTAATGGCGGCGTTGCAATCGGCCTTGGGAAACGGCGGGCGCCGCTCCATTTTACAGATCGACGCGGGAATGCTAAACCGCTGGAAATTTCACGCAAAACGGCAGCGCCGGACTCCTCCGATCCCCGGCGCGCAAGGATTCATAGATGGCCATTATCCGGCAGAAGACGGGGCTTACCTTCGACGACGTGCTATTGAGGCCCGGACACTCCGAAGTACTGCCTTCCGAGACGAACGTCACAACGTTTCTCACGCCCACGATTCGGCTCAACATCCCGATCATCTCGTCCGCGATGGACACCGTGACCGAAGGGCCGCTTGCCATCGCGATGGCGCAGGCGGGCGGTATCGGCGTCATCCATCGTAATCTCAAGCCGGAAGAGCAGGCGCAGCATGTCCGCCAGGTGAAGAAGTTCGAGAGCGGCATGGTGGTGAACCCTGTCACCATCGAGCCGACCGCCACGCTGAAGGACGCGCTTGAACTGATGAAGGCGCATGGCATCTCCGGTATCCCGGTGGTGGAAGGTCTCGCGAACGGCAATGGCGCCCCGCAAGGCAAGCTCGTCGGCATCCTCACCAACCGCGATGTGCGCTTCGCGAGCAACCCCTTGCAGCCCATCCATGAGCTGATGACGAAGGAACATCTCATCACGGTGAAGGACGGCATCCCGCGCGACGAGGCGAAGCTTCTGCTTCACAAACACCGTATCGAAAAGCTCATCGTGGTGGACGACAAGTACCGCTGCATCGGCCTCATCACCGTGAAGGACATCGAAAAAGCCGAGAGGCACCCCTACGCCAGCAAGGACGAACAAGGCCGCCTTCGCGTGGCCGCGGCGTCGTCCGTCGGCGAGGACGGCTTCGCGCGGAGCGAAATGCTCATCGACGCGGGCGTCGACGTGCTTGTGATAGACACGGCGCACGGCCATTCGCAGCGCGTGCTCGACGCGGTCGCCCGAATCAAGAAGCAGACCAATTCGGTGCAGATCATCGCGGGCAACGTCGCAACGGCGGAGGGCACGAAGGCGCTGATCGACGCGGGCGCGGATGCGGTGAAGATCGGCATCGGGCCGGGCTCCATTTGCACCACGCGCATCGTGGCAGGCGTCGGCGTGCCGCAGCTCACCGCGCTGATGGAAGCCGCCGAAGCGGCCGACAAGCACGGCATTCCGGTCATCGCAGACGGCGGCATCAAATATTCCGGCGATATCGCGAAGGCGCTTGCTTCGGGTGCGTCGTCGGTGATGATCGGCTCGCTGCTCGCGGGCACGGACGAGAGCCCCGGCGAGGTCTATCTCTATCAGGGCCGCTCCTACAAGGCGTATCGCGGCATGGGGTCGCTCGGCGCGATGGCGCGCGGCTCCGCCGACCGTTATTTCCAGGCCGAAGTGAGCGACACGCTGAAACTCGTGCCCGAGGGCATCGAGGGCCAGGTGCCCTACAAGGGCCCGGTCGCGAGCGTGCTGCATCAGCTCGTCGGCGGGCTCCGCGCGGCGATGGGCTACACCGGCACGCGAACGATCAAGGATCTTCACGAGAAGGCGGAGTTCATTCCGATCACCAACGCGGGCCTGCGCGAGAGCCACACACATGACGTGACCATCACGCGTGAATCGCCGAACTATCCGATCGGCGCCCATTGATCAGCTGCATCAAATCCGATTTGGGGCAGAGATGATCGACATCTGAAACATATAGCGTCGTGCCGTGTCCGACTTGCGGCACGATGCTGTTCGAGCACGACCGGCAAGGCAGGATCGCCCTGCCCGGCTTTTGTCCAGCATCGCGCGATTTGCGGCGGCGGGGCGTTATCGAGGCGTCTCGGCCGCACGGCTTCTGGAAAATTTTGCTCACATTCAAAGTCATGGCGGGATCGCGTTTTCAATTGACTGTCGATGCCGTTGTCGGGCGTCAGCAACCCGAGGTTCCACTTCACCTTTCCCTCACTGCCAGCGCGCATTCATAGTCCTCAGTTGATCGAAAGTTTTCCCCACAACTCCGGCTTTTCCTTGTTTTCCATTTGCTTATCGGCAAATCTCCGCGAGCCGACGAACACTTTTGACCAAGGGACAGCATGCAGCCCGGTGCGCGACTTCAAGCAGCAATCGAAATCCTGTCCGAGATCAGGGACCGAGGCAGACCGGCGTCGGTCGCGCTGGCAGACTGGGGGCGCGCGCACCGCTTCGCCGGATCGGGGGATCGCGCCTGGATCGGCAACCTCGTTTACGACAGCCTCCGGCGCAAGGGATCGCTTGGCTACCTCATGGAGAGCGACGAGCCGCGCGCGGTGGCGCTGGCGGCGCTGCGGCGCTCCTGGGGGCTTACGACGGATGACATCGCCGCCCTGTGCTCAGGCGACGTGCATGCGCCGGAGACGCTGACGCCTGCCGAAATTGCCGGGCTTGAAAGGGACGATCTTTCCGCGGCACCTGCTCACGTGCAGGGCGATTATCCCGAGTGGCTCACCGCGTCTTTCGCCGCGGCCTTTGGCGCGCGCGCTGCGACCGAGGGGCTGGCGCTCGCGAACCGCGCTCCGGTGGATCTCAGGGTCAACACGCTGAAGGCCACGCGCGACAAGGTCCTGAAGGCGTTCGACCGCCATCATGCCGTTGAAACGCCGTGGTCTCCCATCGGCGTGCGGCTTCCCCCGCGCGAGGGCGGCGCGCGCAATCCGAATGTCGAAGCCGACCCGGCGCACGGCAAGGGCTGGTTCGAGGTTCAGGACGAAGGCAGCCAGATCGCGGCACTCATCGCCAACGCGGAACCCCGCATGCAGGTTGCCGATATCTGCGCGGGCTCCGGCGGCAAGACGCTGGCGCTCGCGGCGCACATGCAGAACACAGGCCAGATATATGCCTATGACGCGGACGCGACGCGCTTTCGCCCCATCTTCGAGCGGCTGAAACGGGCAGGCGCGCGCAACGTGCAAACGCTGCAACCGGGCGAGACGGCGGCGCTCGATGCGCTGGCGGGGCATATGGATCTCGTGCTGGTCGATGCGCCCTGCACCGGCACGGGCGTCTGGCGTCGCAAGCCGGACGCGAAGTGGAGGCTTTCGCCCCAGCAGCTTGAGGAGCGTGTCGCGACGCAATCGGCGCTTCTCGACATCGCGGCCACCCTCGTGAAGCCGGGCGGCGTGCTCGCCTACGTCACCTGTTCGGTTCTGCCGGAAGAGAACCAGCTTCAGATCGAGGCTTTTCTCGCTCGCGCGCCGGGTTTCGTGGCCGTCGATGTCGCCCGCCGCGCGAAGGAGGTTCTCGGCCATACGATCGAGACGGCCTATGCGGGCGACGGGCATGGGCTTCTTCTCACGCCTGCCCGTCATGAAACGGACGGTTTCTTCATCGCGCTGTTGACCAGACGCGCGGCATAAAAGCGTTCTCGCGAAAAGGCACAAAATTGCCTAAAATTTGCCCCGGGACGGTGTCCTAGCTCGCCGCCGATCCGCTAACGAACAGTCATAATACGGATCTATCGATCCTCACGCATGGGCCGCAACGGCAAGCCGTATCGACGACCGCAGCATGCGCGGGATGCAACTGCCGCGCGATGCCCCTTCGTCCGAAGAGCACCGCGCCCCGGTTCGACAACCGTTCACACTCAGGACAAGCGAGTTCCACCATGGGTTTCCTCAAGGCCATCGTTTCATTGGTTCTCTTTGCCATCATCGCCGTCGCCGGCTATTGGCTCGTCGCCTCCTACACCACGAAGGGCGAGTTGCCCTACTGGGCGGAGATCAACGGCAATCTCCCCGATCCGCTCCGCGATTTCGCCTGCGCGAACATCAAGAAGACGGACGCGACCGCCGTCGTGCCGAGCTGTCCGGCGATTTAGAGCGGCGGATCTGAAATCGGTCTCACCCTGTGTGCGCGGGCGTCGCCGATTTCAAATTCTTAAGCCGCTCTACAACCTCGATTTTCAGAGCGCGTTATGGACGTAAAGCCGCTGCTCCTCCGTGGCACGCACTAAAAGGCAGGCGCTTTAAGCCTCGCGGCGGGTTTGCGGCCGGAATGCTTTACGCGCGCAAAAACAAGGCTATGTTAGGGGTGGGTTCGCGCTTGCGCGGACCCATTCGATTTTCTGGACAGAAGTGGAGCTTCTCTTGACCGGTCTTCCCGCTACGGATGCCGTTCTCATTGTCGATTTCGGCAGCCAGGTCACGCAGCTGATCGCCAGGCGCGTGCGCGAAGCCGGTGTCTACTGCGAAATCCATCCCTATCAGTCGGCGGCTGCCGCCTTCGAGACGTTGAAGCCAAAGGGCGTGATCTTTTCAGGCGGCCCCGACTCGGTAACGCGCGAGGGAAGCCCCCGCGCGCCGCAGGCCGTATTCGATAGCGGCGTTCCGATCCTCGCCATCTGTTACGGCCAGCAGACGCTGGCCCTTCAACTCGGCGGTGATGTCGAGGGGGGCCATGCCGCCGAGTTCGGCCGCGCCGATGTCGAGATCCTGAAACCGTCGCCGCTTTTCGACGGCATCTGGGAGGTCGGTCAGCGCTATCCGGTGTGGATGAGCCACGGCGATCGCGTCACCCGCGCGCCCGAGGGCTTCGAGGTGATCGGCGTATCCGAGAACGCACCCTTCGCGATCCTCGTCGACGAATCCAGGCGCTATTACACGACCATGTTCCATCCGGAGGTGGTGCACACACCGGACGGCGCGAAGCTCCTCTCCAACTTCGTGCACAAGATCGTCGGCCTGAAATCGGACTGGACCATGTCCGCCTACCGCGCCGAGATGATCCGCAAGATCCGCGAGCAGGTCGGCAAGGAGCGGGTGATCAGCGGTCTTTCGGGCGGCGTCGACTCTTCGGTGGCGGCCGTGCTCATCCATGAGGCCATCGGCGACCAGCTGACCTGCATCTACGTCGACCACGGCCTCATGCGCCTCGGCGAGAGTGAGCAGGTCGTCGGCATGTTTCGCGGCCATTACAATATTCCGCTGGTTCATGTGGATGCGTCCGACCTCTTCATCGGCCAGCTCGAAGGCGAGGCCGATCCCGAAAAGAAGCGCAAGACCATCGGGCGCCTGTTCATCGAGGTGTTCGAGGCAGAGGCCAGGAAGATCGCCGCCGACGGCTGCGGCGCGCCGACCTTCCTTGCACAAGGCACGCTCTACCCGGACGTGATCGAGAGCGTCAGCTTCTCCGGCGGTCCGTCGGTGACGATCAAGAGCCATCACAATGTCGGTGGGCTGCCCGAGCGCATGAACATGAAGCTGGTGGAGCCCCTGCGCGAACTCTTCAAGGACGAAGTGCGCGCGCTCGGCCGCGAACTCGGCCTACCGGAGAGCTTCATCGGCCGCCATCCGTTCCCGGGGCCCGGTCTCGCCATCCGCCTGCCGGGCGGCGTCACGCGGGAAAAGCTCGATATCCTGAGGAAGGCGGATGCGATCTATCTCGACGAGATCCGCAAGGCCGGGCTCTACGACCATATCTGGCAGGCGTTTTCGGTGCTTCTGCCGGTGCAGACAGTGGGCGTCATGGGCGACGGGCGAACCTACGACCGCGTGCTCGCGCTGCGCGCCGTCACCTCGGTCGATGGCATGACCGCCGACTTCTTTCCCTTCGACATGGGCTTTCTGGGCCGCACGGCGACGCGCATCATCAACGAGGTGAAAGGCGTCAACCGCGTCGTGTACGACGTGACGTCGAAGCCGCCGGGGACAATCGAGTGGGAATGATTCGGGGCTATCAGAACGCCGCCGATAGCACGCAATATCCTCACATAAGTACTGTAATCAAATAATAATTATGCCGCCACCTATCGCCGTCTATCGCGGGGGGACCTGCCTCGAGGTAGACGGTTGTCGCATCGGCAATTGCATATCCGTCGCGGCTTAAGAGAGCTTGTGACGTCTTTTTTCGGCATTACTACCTTGAGACGGCCTTTTACGTGCCGCGTGCTTCTGCGACGAGCCAATCAACGAACCCGTGAACCAGATTCCGGGGATGAGCCTGACGGGGGATAACCGCGACATAGCCGGTCCTCGGAACCCGGATGTCCGGCAAAGGCGTCATGAGTCTTCCGCTGGCAATGTCGATATTCAGCATGGGAAGCGGGCCGATCCCGATGCCAAGCCCGTCTTCCACCGCCTGACGCGCAACGAAGAAATGATCGAATGTCTGACGGGGCAGCCCGGCCAGATGCTGGAGTTCTGCGACTTCAAGCCAATTCAGCCAATCGCCGGGACGGGTTTCGCTGGCAAGCAGCTTGTGCCCCTCGATATCCGCGGGCTTGAGGATCGGGCGCTCAGCGAACAACGCAGGGCTCATGATCAACGTATCCACGTCATCCAGCACCGGAACGACATGATGCTGGGGCCAGACATCATCCCGCGCGACACCACGCCGGATCGAGAGATCCACGCCGCCGCGCAATTCTTCCTGTACGCAGGACACGGTCGTAACGACGACTTCAACGTGCGGGTGAACGGTGTGGTAGCGACCAAGCCGGGGGATGAGCCAGCGCATCGCCAGGCTGGTCGGAGCGCTCACCCGCAGGATGCGGCGCGCGTTCGGGCGCCCGCAGGCTTCCGCTGCGACTGCCAGACGGTCGAAGGAAAGGCCGACCTCAGCAGCGAAGATTTTCGCCGCTGGCGTTGCGACCATGCGCCGACCATCCCGCACGAACAGCTTCTGACCCAGCCAGCCTTCCAACGCGGCGAGCTGTCGGCTCACCGCGCCATGGGTGAGGCCAAGTTCCACCCCTGCCTCGGCATAGCTGCCGGTCCGGGCGGCGACCTCGAATATGCGCAGGGCATTCAAAGGGGGAAGGCGGCGCATCCTGTATCCGTGAGAAAAATGAACGATATACGTGAGCAAATGCATGCTAGTCGATAAAATCTCACACGTATACTCTTTGATGAAAGATCGCCAGGCATGGCAAGACCGTCGGTATTCCGAGCAGAGCAGTGAGAGATGAGCCATAGCAGTCGATGGACCAATCAAAGGCGCAGCCTTGTTGGCGCCAGTCTAACCCACGCCCTGCATGATGGTTACACGGACGCCCTCTATGCTTTCATGCCGGTATGGCAAGCTCAGTTCGGGCTTTCCTACGCAGCGCTTGCCGTTATACGCGCCCTCTATTATGCGACCATGGGCGGCCTCCAGCTCCCTGCCGATCGGCTTCTTCGCAGCTGGTCGCCGCGCGCCGCGCTGATCCTTTCGACAGCTATCGCGGCAACCGGCCTGATGATCATGGCTCTGCCATTGGGGCTGGCGGGGCTCTGTGTCGGACTCGTCGTGGCCGGCATTGGATCGAGCATCCAGCATCCGCGCGCCTCCCTGCTTGTCTCCGACAGCTATGGGGGCGCTGCGCGACGTCCTCTCGGCATCTACAATTTCGCGGGCGATCTCGGAAAGGCCGTGCTGCCAGCGCTTGTCGCGGTATTGCTGACGGTTATGGCCTGGCGACCTGTGCTTGGCCTGATGGCAATGCTCGGAATCGGTTTGATCTTCACTCTGGTTCGAGTGGTGCCTCCCGTTTCCGCCGCCACGGAAAGCAAGAGACAGGCAACGATCAGCCGTCAACGCGGCGGCTTTCATATTCTGACGGTGATCGGCGGCTTCGATACCGCCACCCGCATGGGGTATCTGCTGTTTCTTCCCTTTCTCGTGCAGGGACAGGGGGGCGGCTTGCCAACCGTCGGTGTCGCACTCGCCCTGCTTTTTATTGGCGGGGCGTTCGGAAAAGCGGTTTTCGGCGGCCTTGGCGAACGGCTTGGCGTTGTCAGGACCGTGATGATGGCTGAGGCGACAACAGCCTCGCTGATCGTAGCGACGCTGTTCACGCCGCTGCCCCTGACGCTCATCCTGCTGCCTCTGCTCGGAGTTGTGCTCAATGGCACATCGTCGGTGCTCTACGGCACCGTGCCTGAACTGTCGGACGGCGATACAGGTCGGGCTTTTGCGATCTTTTACACGAGCGTTATCGGCTCTGGCGGTCTCGCGCCGATCCTTTATGGCGCAATCGCCGATTACAGCAGTCGGACGGTCGGGCTGCTCGCCGCGGCGGCAACCGCCATTCTGATCATTCCGCTTGTCCTGGCGTTAGGCCCTCACCTGAAACGCCCCACAGCCAAGGCCACAACGGTCGCATAACCGACCTGAAACCCGACAGCCGGCCGGCCTGCTCCTGACCGGTCTCGTCCAATTCCCTGAGAAAGGCCAAGAAATGAATACGGTTTCGCGGACGCCCCTGATGTTGATAACCGGAGGAAGCCGTGGCGTGGGTGCTGCGACAGCGCGGCTTGCCGCTGCCAAAGGCTATGATGTCGTCATCACTTTCGTCTCCAATGAAGCCGCAGCACGTGCGGTTGCAGCCGATATTGAGGCTACCGGCCAGCGGGCTTTGGCCGTGCGGGCGGACAGTGCCGATCCTGATCAGATTGCCCAGCTATTTTCGACGATCGACCGGGAGTTTGGCCGAATCGATGTGCTGGTGAACAACGCCGGGATCATTGCGCAGCAATCCCGGCTGGAGAACCTCAGCTTCGCGCGCATGCAACGCATATTCGCGGTCAACGCGATCGGCCCGATGCTCTGCGCCCAGCAGGCGGCCAGGCGAATGTCCACGCGCAACAACGGGCGAGGCGGCGTCGTGATCAATATCTCGTCGGCATCGGCGCGGCTCGGTAGTCCAAACGAATATGTCGATTACGCCGCCTCAAAGGGCGCTCTTGAAACATTCACGACTGGCTTTTCCAAGGAAGTGGCCCGGGAGGGAATACGCGTCTGCTGTATTCGCCCCGGCCACATCTATACCGAGATGCACGCCAGCGGCGGAGAGCCGGGACGGGTGGATCGGGTCAAGGACACAATCCCCATGGGAAGAGGCGGGCAGCCGGAAGAAGTCGCTCGAGCGATACTGTGGCTGGCGAGCGAGGAAGCCTCTTTCATCACCGGCACATTCCTGGACGTTACCGGCGGCAAATAAGCGAGGTGTCGTGGTGGCGGAAGACACCACCCGCGTGAGGGGATCAAAAAACACCCTGTCGCGGACACCAAGCGCTTTGAATGTGGAGAAAACATCGCCATACCTCGGTAGAATGCGTGTTTGCAATCGCATAGAAATGACCAGAATTGACGCTCTGGCCATGAAGTAGGACATCTGCAATGACCACAATCTATGTAGCGATCCTGACCTATGTCCGGCCGGTCGAGGAAATCGACGCGCAGATGCAGGCGCATGTCGCATGGTTACGAAAAGGCTATGAGGACGGGGCGTTTCTAGCGTCGGGGCGGCGCGTACCGCGCACCGGCGGCGTCATCCTCGCCAAGGGAGATAGTCTCGAAGAGGTTGAAGCGCGGTTGAACGAAGATCCGTTCCAGCGCCTCGGCCTCGCCACGGTGGAAATCATCCCGTTCCAGGCAAGCATGGCCGCGGAGGCGTTCAAAGCTATCCTTTGACGCGCAACGGCGAAGCCGCTACCGCAAAACAGGCTTGAGCGGGTCGCTCGCCGGTGGCGGTTACGAGAGGGGCTGCGATGTCGAAATCCACGCGCGCGACGAAGATGCTTGAGAAGGCCGGGATCGCCTTCACGGTGCACATTTACGACTACGATCCCGACGCCGACCGGATCGGCATGCAGGCGGCGGAGGCTCTCGGCGAAGCGCCCGGACGCGTGCTCAAGACGCTGATGGCGCTCGTCGACGACAAGCCGGTTCTCGTTATCGTCCCGTCGGACCGCGAGGTGTCGATGAAGAAGCTTGCGGCGGCGTTCGGCGGGAAGTCTGCGCACATGATGAAGCCGGCGGATGCGGAACGAATTTCTGGCTACAAGATCGGCGGCATCAGTCCGTTCGGTCAGATGAAGAAGCTTCCCGCCGCCATCGAAGAACAGGCGATGACGCACGATCTTGTCTTCATCAACGGCGGCCAGCGCGGATTGCAGGTGCGGCTTGCCCCGCGCGACGCAGCCAGGGCGCTGAATGCAATCGTCGCGGCGCTCGTGGCTTGAGGCCAAATGGCAGATGTCCATCGCGACCCATGTCACGGTGCGGCCGGCTCAGGCGCCGACGGCCGTCGCTCCGCATTCCACCAAAGGAGGTGATGATAAGTTAGGCTTTCGAATTTAGCCTAGACGGAACTGCAAGCCGCCAGCACGTGTTCAAGAAGGGGCACGCAGAGAGAGGAAGGCGTTCATGGCATTTCGGACAGGCACCGAAAAAGGTCTCCCACCACTGTTCTTCAAAGAAGCGGCGCTGCCCTGGATAAAAAGAGGCCGCCCCAAACTTTCGTCGGGACGGCGCTTTTCAAACTACTTTGCAGCGGCTGTGCCTCAGCCGCCAGCGGCGACGCCCAGTTCAAACTGGCCGGCGACCGCGATACGGCCGCGCCAAAGCTGGCACCAGTCGTAACCGTTGCGAAGGCCCATCTCGTCCCAGAGGGTGCGGAGAGATTTCACCAGGTGCTCCATCTGGGCCTCGGTGTGCAGAGGTCCAGGTGTGAGCCGGATGCGCTCGGTGCCGCGCGACACGGTCGGGTAATTGATCGGCTGAACATAGATGCCAAAGCGGTCGAGGAGCTGGTCGGTAAGCTGCTTGCACTGCACCGGGTCGCCGACGAGCACAGGCACGATGTGGCTCGGCGTATGCATGACGGGCAGATTTTCGAGCGCGAGACGCTCCTTGAGAAGCGCCGCATTGAGCTGATGCTTCTCGCGCTCCACGTTGCTCTGCTTGAGATGGCGAACGCTGGCGATGGCGCCTGCGCAGATCACCGGGGCAAGCGATGTCGAGAAGATGAAGCCCGGTGCGTAGGAGCGGATCGCGTCGATGACCTTCGCCGTAGAAGCGATATAGCCGCCCATCAGGCCGAAGCCCTTGGCAAGCGTAGCTTCGATGATATCGATACGGTGCATCGCGTTGTCGCGCTCGCAGACGCCCGCGCCGTGGTCGCCATACATGCCGACCGCATGGACTTCATCGATATAGGTGAAGGCGTTGTACTTCTCTGCGAGATCGCAGATGTCGTTGATCGGAGCGATATCGCCGTCCATCGAATAGACGGATTCAAAGGCGATGATCTTCGGTGTGTCGTTGTCATATTCCTGAAGCAGTGTTTCGAGATGCTCCAGATCGTTATGACGCCAGACGCGCTTCGGGCCGCCACCGTGGCGAATGCCCTCGATCATCGAGTTGTGGTTCTTCTCGTCCGAAAAGATGACCGCACCCTTCAGGATCTTGACGAGGGTCGACAGCGTGGCGTCGTTCGACACGTAACCCGAGGTGAAGAGCAGCGCCGCTTCCTTGCCATGGAGGCTTGCCAGTTCGCGCTCAAGTTCAACGTGATAATGCGTTGTGCCGGAGATGTTGCGTGTGCCGCCAGAACCCGCGCCGACCGTGTCGATCGCTTCGTGCATCGCGGCGAGCACCGACGCATGCTGCCCCATACCGAGATAGTCGTTGGAGCACCAGACGGTGATCGGCTTCGTTCCTTCGGGAGTATGATGGACCGCACACGGGAAGTCCCCACGGCGTCTTAGAATGTCGGCAAAAACACGGTATCGGCCCTCGGCGGTCAAGGCTTCGAGAGCTTCGCCAAACTTCCCCTGATAGTCCATGTAGCGTTCCTCGTTGGCGGGAATCGGCGCTCGCACGGATGCGCGCCTTGGAGCGGAATGGCCAACTGTCGGGTTCGCTGGCAGGATTTCCGCCCTGCTGGGGCAGATAATTGCGCGAACGCAAGCAGAAGTCTACCACTTAGAAGGCTTACAAACTGACGCACGTCAATTTTTTATGACATTGTTGTCTGTCAACGCACCCTGACAGTGGAAGCGGCGCCAAATGATCAACCCTCGCGTGCGTTCACCGGGGGTTGCGAAGCCGCATGCGCTCGCATCAGATCGACAAAACGCTTGAAAAGGTAGTGGCTATCCTGTGGCCCCGGCGACGCTTCGGGGTGGTATTGAACGGAAAAAACAGGGCGCCCGCGAAGGCGGATGCCGCAATTGCTTCCGTCGAACAATGAGACGTGCGTTTCCTCGACATCGGACGGCAGGCTCGCGCGGTCGACCGCGAAACCGTGGTTCATTGAGGTGATCTCAACCTTGCCGGTTGTGTAATCCATGACGGGATGGTTCGAGCCGTGATGGCCATGCGGCATCTTTATGGTGCGGGCGCCGAGCGCGAGACCGAGCAACTGATGGCCGAGGCAGATGCCAAAGACCGGCACCCCTGCACCCACCACCTCGCGGATGACCGGAATGGCATATTCGCCCGTCGCCGCCGGATCGCCGGGGCCGTTCGACAGGAAGACCCCGTCGGGGTTGCGATCCAGGATTTCGTGCGCCGTCGCATAGGCGGGCAAAACGGTGACACGGCAACCGGCGGACGCGAGGCAGCGCAGGATGTTGCGCTTGATCCCGTAGTCGACCGCGACGACGTGAAATTGCGGGTTCTGTTGTTCGGCGAAGCCCTCGTCCCAGGCCCAACGCTGTTCGGTCCACGGGTAGCTTTGCGTTGTGGTGACGGCGCGGGCGAGTTCCGCACCTTCCATGGAGGGGCAGGCACGCGCCCTTGCTTTCAGAGCATCGAAATCGAAAACACCGTCGGGATGATGGGCGATGACCGCGTTCGGCATGCCGGACTCGCGGATCAGAATGGTGAGCGCGCGCGTGTCGACGCCCGAGATGCCGACGATGCCGCGCGCGCGAAGCCAGTGGTCGAGGCTCTGCCGCGCGCGATAATTCGACGGCGTGGTGATCCCGGCCTGAAGGACGCAGCCGCGCACGCCCGATGACGCAGCAAGGTTCGTCGTCTCGATGTCGTCCGGATTGGTGCCGACATTGCCGATATGCGGGAAGGTGAAGGTAATGATCTGACCCGCGTAGGACGGGTCGGTGAGAATTTCCTGATAACCGGAAATGGCGGTATTGAAGCAGACCTCGCCTTCTGCCTCCCCCTCCGCTCCGACGCCATATCCCTGAATGACCGTTCCGTTGGCCAGGACGATGGCGGCTGTGTAGGGGCGTTCCGCCCATGCAGTGCTGCCGGCGGGGTCGATAAGAGACATGGCGTGTTCCTGCTTGTTCCGCGCGAGGTTTAAGGCGGCGCGCGCCGCCTTACAACCGCGAAATTGATCGTAAGTATGCTGGACGCGCGGCCTTATCGCGTCGGAACCGGGACTTCGCCCCGATAATCGTAAAATCCGCGCTGGGTTTTGCGCCCGAGCCACCCGGCTTCAACGTATTTTACGAGCAGCGGGCACGGCCGATATTTGGTGTCCGCCAAACCTTCGTACAACACTTGCATCACCGAAAGGCATGTGTCGAGGCCGATGAAATCGGCGAGCTGAAGCGGCCCCATCGGGTGGCGCGCGCCGAGGCGCATGGCAAGGTCGATGGCCTCGACGGAGCCGACCCCTTCGTAAAGCGTGTAGACCGCCTCATTGACCATCGGCAGAAGGATGCGGTTCACGATGAAGGCCGGGAAATCCTCCGCGACGGTGACGGTCTTGTTGAGCGTTTCAACGAAATGCCGCGCGGTGTGGAACGTCGACTCGTCCGTGGCGATGCCGCGGATCATCTCCACCAGTTCCATCACCGGCACCGGGTTCATGAAGTGAAGCCCGATGAATTGTTCCGGCCTGTCGGTAACGGCCGCAAGGCGCGTGATGGAGATGGAAGAGGTGTTGCTGCCGATGAGCGTATGCGGCTTCAATTGCGGACAGAGCGCGATGAGGATCTTGCGCTTGACGTCCTCATCCTCGGTGGCCGCCTCGATCACGAGATCGGCCTCGTGGAACGCATCGACGGCGGGCGCGTAAACGATGCGCGAGAGCGCGCCATCGCGGCATTGCTCCGTGATCTTGCCGCGATGAACCTGACGGCTCAGATTGCCGTTGATGGTGGCGAGCGCGGCTTCAACGCGCTCCTTGCTGATGTCGTGCAGCAGCACGTTGTAACCGGCCAGAGCGACGACATGGGCGATACCGTTGCCCATCTGTCCCGCGCCGATAATACCTACCGTCTTGATGGCGACAGGCTCGCGCCCCTTCGCGTGGTTCACGAACGGATTTCCACGAGAGGCAGTCGTTGCAGTGTGGGACATCGTCAACTCTGGTTTGGCGTTATTTACGGCTGTCGAGTGCCGCTTCGATCTCGGGCAGGATCTGGAAGAGATCGCCTACAAGGCCGTAGTCCGCAACCTGAAAGATAGGCGCTTCCTCGTCCTTGTTGATGGCGACGATCACTTTGGAATCCTTCATGCCAGCCAGATGCTGGATCGCTCCCGAAATACCGACGGCGATATAAAGTTCCGGGGCGACGACCTTGCCGGTCTGGCCGACCTGAAAGTCGCCCGGGATGAAACCTGCGTCCACGGCCGCGCGGCTTGCGCCGACGGCGGCGCCCAGCTTGTCGGCGATCCGCTCGATAAGCTTGAAATTGTCGGCGGACCCAAGGCCGCGGCCACCTGAGACCACGACCTTTGCGGCAGTAAGGTCGGGGCGCGCGGACTGAGAGATGTCCTCGCTCACGAACTTCGAAAGCTCGCTCTGCGCGGGCGCCTCGATCTTCTCGATGGCGGCGGAACCGCCCTCGGGCGCGGCGGCAAACGCCGTCGTGCGGATCGTCAGCACCTTCTTCGGCGCGGTGACTTCGACGGTCTGGATCGCGTTGCCGGCATAGATCGGCCGCTCGAACTGCGTCGGCGACAAGATCGCGGTCGCCTCCGAGATCTGCGGCACGTCCAGCAGCGCGGCGACACGCGGCGCGAAGTTCTTGCCGGTGGTGGACGCCACCACGACGAGGGCATCGTAATTCGCCAGCAGCGGCACGATGAGCGCCGTCAGATCTTCGGCGAGATGCGCGGCGAGGTGAGGCGTGTCGGCGACAAGCACCTTTTCAACGCCTTCGAGCGCGGCGGCTTTCTGCGCAACGGCATCGACGCCGGCGCCCGCCACAAGTACATGGACGGGCGCGCCGAGCGCCTTCGCGGCGGTCAGCGCCTTTGCGGTCGCGCCGTTCAGCGCCTTGTTGTTGTGTTCAGCGACGAGAAGAACGGCCATTATTGCAACACTCCCGCTTCGGTGCGCAGCTTGTCCACGAGTTCGGCAGCAGTCTTGAGTTTGACGCCAGCCTTGCGCGTGGGCGGCTCAGCCGTCTTGAGCACTTTGAGTTTGGGCTCGATGTCGATGCCGAGAGACGCGGCGTCGATCTCTTCGAGCGGCTTTTTCTTCGCCTTCATGATGTTGGGCAGCGATGCGTAGCGCGGCTGATTGATGCGAAGATCGACAGTGACAATGGCGGGAAGGCGCAGCGCGAGCGTCTGAAGACCGCCGTCCACTTCGCGGACGACTTCGACAGTTTCGCCCTGCGGGGTCACCTTGAATGCGAATGTGGCCTGCGGCCAGTTCAAAAGCGCGGCGAGCATCTGCCCGGTCTGGTTGGAATCGTCGTCGATGGCCTGCTTGCCGAGGATCACGAGGCCCGGCTTTTCCTTGTCGGCGGCGGATTTCAGAATTTTTGCGACGGCGAGCGGCTCGACCGGAAGGTCTGTCTTGTAAAGGATCGCGCGATCCGCGCCCATGGCAAGGGCGGTGCGAAGCGTTTCCTGAGCCTTGGCGGGACCGATAGACACGGCAATCACTTCTTCGGCGTGCCCTGCCTCCTTCAGACGGATCGCTTCCTCCACCGCGATTTCGTCGAAGGGATTCATGGACATCTTTGCGTTGATGGTGTCGACGCCGCTCCCATCGGGCTTCACGCGGATCTTGACATTGTAGTCAACCACCCGCTTGACGGGGACAATTATCTTCATATGGAACCATGCCCTGATTTTTCTTGTCCGCCAATTATGCTGCACCGCAGCGCGGGGTCAACTCCGGTTGCATCCTACTTACGTAGCTGAGGTTAGCCCAGGCAAAGGTATTTCGCACTTGCGAAAGTGTCAATGGACAGCACCTTAAACAATTATTAGCGCGCCGTTAAATGAAGTCGCGGGACTACACTCCCGTTGCCGAATCGAACAGAGGGACCCCGCGCCGCTTCAGGACGACGATCAGCAGCGCGCCGGCAAAGAACCCTCCGATATGTGCCCACCAGGCCGTTCCGTGATTGGTGAGATAAAGAGCGGAAACGATCTGGTAGACGATCCAAACCCCGATGACGGCGCCAGCGGAGAAGCGAAGCGGCAGGAACGGGATGACGGGGTTCTGGAAAAGAACCCAGACCCTGATGTTCGGATGCAGCATCAGATAGGCGCCGATGACGCCGGCGATCGCGCCGCTCGCACCGATCAGCGGGATGTCCGGCGTCGTCGTGACGAGACTGTGAACGATTCCCGCCGCGACTCCGCAAACGACGTAGAACGCGGAGAAGCGCACATGCCCCAGCGCGTCCTCGACGTTATCGCCGAAGACGAAGAGAAAGATCATGTTGCCGAGAAGGTGAAAGACGCTCCCGTGGAGAAACATGTAGGTCACAAGCCGGAACTGGTCGGGGATATGGTCGATGAAGGCGCTCACCGTTTCCACATCGCGCGGCTTGAGCGCGAGCGCATCGACGAAGCTCGCGGGAGACGAGAGCAAGAGGTGCGTTTCGAAGACGAAATAGACGAGGCAATTCAAGATAATCAAGCCGACGGTCACATACTGGAATTTAACCCTCTTAAGCTGGTTCATGTCCCAGAGCGGCACAAACATCGGCAGTCCGATCGAAATTCAAATGAAGTGCAATCAGGAAGCGGAGTGTTGCTTCCATAGAAAGTCGTTTGCGCCTTTGCCGTTCACGAAACGGCTGGCCACGAAGAGATGATCCGAGAGCCGATTCATATAGGCGAGGATGGCGTCGCTCACCGGTTCGCCCTGCACGTCCTTTAGTTCGACAATGCGGCGCTCCGCACGGCGGCAGATGCTGCGCGCCAGATGCAGCGCGGCAGCGCCTTCGGTTCCGCCCGGCAATATGAAAGCATTGAGCGGCGGCAATTCGGCGGACAAAGCTTCGATTTCGTGTTCGAGGCGGGCGACCTGCTCCGCCTTCAGTCTTTGGGGCGCGGCGGCGTCGGCAGCTTCCAGATCCGCGCCGATGTCGAAGAGATCGTTCTGGATGCGTTCAAGCATCTCCGCGACGGCGGTCTGATCAGCCGGCAGCTTGAAGCGCG
Organism: Rhodomicrobium lacus; assembly: GCF_003992725.1. Taxonomy (NCBI): domain Bacteria; kingdom Pseudomonadati; phylum Pseudomonadota; class Alphaproteobacteria; order Hyphomicrobiales; family Hyphomicrobiaceae; genus Rhodomicrobium; species Rhodomicrobium lacus. Next base: position 696,124 of record NZ_RZNF01000012.1, read on the forward strand.
CCACGCCGATCGCCGCGTTCGTCTCGTCGACGGTGCCATAGGCTTCGATGCGGATATGCGATTTCGAGAGGCGGACGCCATTTGCAAGAGTGGTCTTCCCGCCATCGCCTGTTTTCGTCGAAATGCCCGTCATGCCATCACCTTTTGCCGCTGGAGCAAGGCTTCAGGGATAGCACACTTAGAACTTGTAGCCTAGACGCACACCAGCATTTGTAAGGCCGCGATTGGTGTCGCAAAGGCCAGCGTTCGACATGTGATCGATGGTGGCCATGATCTTCCAGTCCGCAGACAGCGCGATGCCAAGCGACGCCGATTCGCGGAAGTTCACGTCGCATCCGTAAGATGCTTCGGTCTTCGAGCTGAGCGGGCCGTCATGCGCCGCGCCGCCGAAGGACGTTTCGAAAAACACGCGATCCGTCAGCTTCACGTCCCAGGTGGCACCCCAGTAAATCTGACTGGTCTTGTCGAAAGCATATGTGCCGCCGATGTGGAGGCGGGGCGTCAGGAAGATATTCAGGACGCTGTTCTCGTAAGCTCCCGGGATCCGGCCGCTCAGAACCTCAAGATTGATGGCGGGGCCGCCTTCGCCGGGCGCATCGTCGATCGCTTGCTTGAAGACGCCTGCGCGCACTTCATCGATTGCCCAGAACGGATGATTGGCTTCCGTGAAAGCTTCAAGGGCGGCTGCCGGTGCCGACAACCCCGCACATATCACAGCCGATGCTGCGAGCATGCGCCCGATGCTGAATGTGTGCCCGCCCATTTTCTTTCCCCGTGGTCCGTATTCTTTTTTTGAGGCCGACCGCCCTTCTTTGTCAAACCGGGCGAGAGCTTCGGAATCCGGTTTGCCGGGCGCTGTGAGAAAATTGACACGAGAGCAAGCAACGCGGGCACGAAATCTTTGACAATGCGTTACATCTTGCAACCGGGAGCAAGCAGGGTGGCTTAATACGTCATCAGGCGATGTCTAACGGTCGAGGCGGCGATGCGTGAACACGCCGTCGCCCGCGATCCCCAACCGCTCCCGCTGTCTCCGCCACCACCAACTGTTGAGGGCACGCTCGATATCCTGATGGCCGTTGACAAGGCGTGGGTCGGGATGGCTCTCGACGCGCGCGCAGATGACGTCCAGAAAGAAGCGACGTTCCACCAGCAAAGACTGATTGGTCCAGTTCCGGTAGCGCGAATCGGTGACGAAGTTTCCGCTCGGCAGCTTCAGCACGGCCTTCGGCTGCACTTTGTCAGGCTCGCGTTCGAGGAATGTCGAGGCGGAACGAAATTTGTCCGGGTTGCCGTATTCGGCCAGCATTCTGAGGCGGGTCCACAGGGGAGAGCGCCGTGGCCCAATGCCGGGCACGAATGGATCGACCGCGCCGAAAAAACTGAGATATTTTCGGTAAATCACACCCTCTCCCGGCTCTCGCAGGGAGCGCAGCGAAAACGTTCTGATATCGTTCCCCATCATATCCGCAACGCAGGATTCGATACAGCCGCGAACATCCGCACCGGGGAGCGGGGTTATGTCGTTTTCGAGGATCAGCACATAAGGCTTCGTCGCACGCTCGGCGATCGCGCGAAAGCCGCCGTAGATGCCGCCGTTCTCTGCCGATCCCGCGAAATCGACGCCCGCTTCCGCCGCGATGGCGCGATCCGTTTCGGACAGTTCATTGAACCAGACGAAAAACTCGCCGGCAGCGTCGATCAGGCCGCTCTCGCGATGGCGGGCCAGCGCGGTTCTGATCGTTTCCGGCGCCCGAAAGCTGAGCACGCCAACGGAAACAAGAGAGGCCAGGGACGCGCGCGTTTCTTCTTGCGCTCCTCCATGAGGTACGCGGGAATCGTCAGTAAGAAGCATCGGATCAGCCGGTCAAGTTTGAGCCCGGCCTGATCTTTATGCGAGAAGGTTCACGGAAAAAAGGCGGTTCTCGTCGTAGAAAGCGCGCGATACCTCCCAGCCGCCATCTTGCGCCAGCCGTCCGAAGCGTTCGGGGGTATATTTGTGCGAATTCTCCGTGTGGATCGTTTCACCAGCCGCGAAGAAGAAGCTTCGCCCCGCAACGCTCGCGCTTTGCCGCGCCAGCGAGCGCAGATGCATCTCGATCCGGTGATAACGCTCGTTGTAAATCGCCGCGTGTTCGAAAGCGTCGAGGTCGAAGGTGCCTTCGAGATCGCGGTTGATGCGCGCGAGGAGGTTGATATTGAAGGCGGCCGTCACGCCATCGGCGTCGTTATAGGCAGGCAGCAGGATGTTCAGGGGTTTCTGAAGGTCAGCGCCAAGAAGAAAGGCCGCACCGGGACCGAGGAGACGCCGCGCCGACAGAAGGAAGTCGACTGCCTCTTGTCGCGCGAAGTTTCCGATCGTGGAGCCGGGAAAAAAGCCGATGAGCGGCGAGTCGCCGAGCGGGAGCCGCATGCGCGCGAGATCGTGGAAGCCGCCGAGAACCGGGTAGACACCCACATCGGGAAAGCCTTGCTCGATGCGGCGCGCTGCGGGATAGAGCGCGGCGGCCGAAATATCGATGGGAACATAGGCGCAGGGCCGGTCGAGCGCGGCAAGCAGCAGTTCGGTCTTGCGGCTGGATCCCGAGCCGAATTCCACCACGACCGCGCCGCTCGGCAGCGCTGCTCCGATCTCGGCCGCTCGCGCCGTCAGCAAACCGATTTCGGTGCGCGTCGGATAATATTCCGGCACTCGGGTGATGCGCTCGAAAAGATCGGAGCCGCGCGCGTCGTAAAGGAAGCGGCTCGGTATCGATTTCTTCGGAAGCGAAAGCCCGTGAAGCACGGCGTCGAGAAAATCGTCGTCGGGCGCCTGGTGCGGTTCATGCGCGTGAAACGGTTCCAGCATCATGCGTCACTCGCAAGCCTGAGGCCGGTCATCTGCCAGCGCTGGTGCGGATAAAAGAAGTTGCGGTAGCTCGGCCGGATGTGGCCGTCCGGCGTCAAGGCGGAGCCGCCGCGCAACACCATCTGATTGCACATGAACTTGCCGTTGTATTCGCCGAGAGGCCCTTCAAGCGACTTGAAGCCGGGATAGGCAAGGTACGCGCTTGCTGTCCATTCCCACACGCCCCCGAACATGGGCGACACACCGTCTTCGGCTGGCGATGGCAGCAGCCGCGCGAAGTCGAACGGCGCGGGTTCCGGTTCGCCGAACGCGGCGACTTCCCATTCGAATTCGGTTGGCAGCCTGGCGCCTGCCCAGCGCGCGAATGCGTCCGCCTCGTAATAGCTGACGTGTATGACAGGGCGGGCGGCTTCCACAGGGCGAAGTCCGTAGAGGGTCATCTGGTGCCAGAGATCGCCGATGCGCTCCCAGTAAAGCGGCGCCCGCCACCCCTCGCTTTCCACCGCCGCCCAACCGTCGGCGAGCCAAAGCGACGGCGTCTGATAGCCGCCTGCTTCCATGAAAGCGAGCCATTCGCCGTTCGTCACCGCACGGCTGAAGATGCGGAAATCGCGCAGCAGAACCTCGTGCGCCGGACTTTCATTGTCGTAGGCGAAGCCGCCGCCGCGATGGCCGGCCTCATGGATGCCGCCCTTCACGGCCCGCCACTCGCCCGTGCCGCCTTCGAGCGCCGCCGGTTGTGGGGCTTCGGCGCGGCAGACGGGCCGAAGCGGATTTGCGGCGAACAGGGCGAGGATGTCCGTCAGCATCAATTCCTGATGTTGCTGCTCGTGATTGATGCCGATCTCGACAAGCGAGAGCGCGCCCTCGGCCATCGGCGCATCGAAGAGACGTCGCAGATGTTCGTCCACATGGGCGCGATAGGCGATCACCTCGTCGGCTCGGGGCCGTGTCAGCACCCCGCGCTTCGGGCGGGGGTGCCGCTCTCCGAGACTGTTGTAGTATGAGTTGAAGCAATAGGCGAAGCGATCGTCAAAGATGCGGTATCCCGGAAGAAACGGCTTCAGAAGCAGCTCCTCGAAGAACCACGTCGTATGCGCGAGATGCCATTTCGTCGGGCTGGCGTCCTCCATCGCCTGAACCGTCTGATCTTCGGCGGAAAGCGGGCGGGCGATGTCCAGAGAAAGTCCGCGGGTTGCAAACAGCCTTTCAGAGAGCTTAAGCTGCTGACGGTCGCTGGCGGTGATCGGGGGAGGATAATCGAGGGGCATTGCCGTGCGCCTTCCTTGGTTTCCTTGGAGGGTCGTTCTCCGTCGACCGGAGACCTGAGCAACAATTCATCTCCGAAGTGGGTCCATCGTGGCATCAGATCGCGGCGCGGCCGCCACCCCAATCCTCGTTTCGCCCTCCCGTGCCAGGCCAGCGCCCAGACCGTTGCGCGGCGCGATGCGACTGCTCGAAACGCTCGGCCACGGCGCGCTTACCGAATTCCCTCTGAAAAGCGGACGACGCGCCGACATTCTTTCCATCGGCACGAAGGGTGAGATCTGGATCGTCGAGGTGAAGTCTGGCGTCCCCGATTTCCGCTCGGATCACAAATGGCGCGATTATCGCGAATGGTGCGACCGGTTCTTCTTCGCGGTCGGTCCAGCCTTTCCGCAGGAGATCCTGCCGCCGGAAGCGGGCCTCCTCGTCTCGGATGAGTATGAAGCCGTGATGGTGCGTGAGCCGGAAGCCTCGCCCATTGCGGCGAGCCGCCGCAAATCACTCACGCTTCATTTTGCGCTGCTGGCGGCCCGCCGTTTGTCAGGCCGTGACGATCCGATCTTTCCCGTCTGAAACCTGCCGAGCGGTAGGACGGCGCTGTTCCGCCGATAGACACTGAACCGCGGGCTCATCGCGCGTTTTCCCGCTTTCGACAAAGACAAACCGGTCAGCCCTGTTCCACTGGCTGACCGTGTGGAACCTCACGGAAACAAGCCTGCTGGCCGAGGCCGAAGACGCGACAGGCTGTTTTTGCCGAGAAGCGCGCCTCCTGATCGGGTGGCTCGCGCTTATCCAGATCGCTATGCTTCGTTCAAGCCGGCTTCGAGATCGATGTGTGTGCTGTTTCTGCCACTCATTTTGCGGATCGCTTGCAAAATTTGCTTACTTTGGAACAAATGTTTTAACGCGATGTTTACCAGCACTCAAAGGCCCAAAGGGCCGTTGGATTATCTGACATTCACATCGATTGGTTTGAGTTAGGGGAATTTTTATGAGCGCAGCCGCGACGAGGAAAGAAATGCTCCGGGGACTTGCGTTTTCGGTGGCGACCGAAGCAGGCGATGGCCGTAATGAGCCGAGACACTTCAAGACCAGGGTTTCCATCGAAAAAAACCTTGAAAACATGTGGCTCAAGTCGGAGCAACTCGGCTGGAATTATCAGGAATTCGTGTCTCAGGTTCTCGAAATAATGGTCGTCCTTCATCACAGGGACAGGCTGATCAAACGCGAAGCCACGCCTGAAATTGCGGGTCTGCGCCCCATGATCGCCGCTCCCGAAAAGGCACTGGCCTAGCTTTATCGTCGCGTCATATTGAATGTGAGGGCGTCTATGGCGTTGACGCGCGCTCCATAAAGCCGCCCCGAATGGACCCACCACGCCGCACCGCTCACCATGGTGCGGCGGGTGATTTAGGCTGCTGCACGGCGATCATAGAGCGGCAATTCCAAGACGGAGCTGAAACGCGCGTTTCAGCTAGAAAGCGCAGAAACGGCGTCAAGCCGCACAGGCAGCCCGGCCGCCGACATGTAACGCTTGGCCTCGCCGATGGTGTAATCGCCGAAGTGGAAGATCGAGGCCGCGAGCACCGCTGTCGCGCCGCCGTCGCGGATGCCCTCCACGAGATGATCGAGATTGCCGACGCCGCCGGATGCGATCACCGGCACCTGCACCGCGTCAGAAATCGCGCGCGTCAGCCCCAGATCGAACCCGCTGCGCGTGCCGTCGCGATCCATCGAAGTCAGCAGGATTTCGCCTGCGCCAAGAGCGACGACCTCCTTCGCATACTCGATCGCGTCGATACCGGTGCGGTTGCGTCCGCCATGCGTGAAGATTTCCCAATGAGCGCCGCGCCCGTCGCCCTCATCATCGACGCGCTTGGCGTCGATGGCGACGACGATGCACTGATTACCGAATTTCTCCGCCGCCTCGCCCACGAAAGCGCGGTTCGTGACCGCCGCCGTGTTGATGGATACCTTGTCCGCGCCAGCCCGGAGCAACGTGCGGACATCGTCGAGCGTGCGCACCCCGCCGCCCACCGTCAACGGCATAAAGCAGCGTTCCGCCGTCCGCGCGACCACGTCGAGAATGGTGCCGCGCTTCTCGTGGCTTGCCGTGATATCGAGGAAGCAAAGCTCGTCGGCGCCCGCTTCGTCATAAGCGGCAGCAGCCTCGACGGGATCGCCCGCGTCTCGCAGGTCGACGAAATTGATGCCCTTGACGACGCGGCCATCCTTCACGTCGAGGCAGGGAATGATGCGATTTTTCAGCATGGGATCATTCTTTTGAAGAGTCAGGCGCGACGGCGCGACCGGGAAGCGGCCGTCCGCGGCCCGCCATTGTCGCGCAGAACCAGAAGCAGAAAAACGAGCAAGCCGCCATCGAAAAGGAACGGCGCCGCGCCAAGATGCGCCATGTTCCATTCGAGCGTCGCGCCCGCCACCGAAGCCGCTGCCGCGAGCACATAGCCCGCAGCCAGCGCGGGCGAGACCTTCGCGCCGAATCTCCACCAGAGGATCGTGCAGGCCGCGATCAGAATGACAGTCTTGAACAGCGCGAGGGCGCCTATAAGAAGCGCGAATTCCGCCGAGCGGTCGACCGCGCCGCTTGCGCCTGAAGAAGCGAATGTCGCGGCCGCGACAGCGAGCGCACATCCGGCGGCAAGAGCAAGCCGCTCGCGCGTCGGCGCAAAAAAACCGCTGCGCGGCGTTTCGTTTTCCGCTTTGGCGTCAGGCGGTTGGGGGTCGGGGCGTTGAAGCATGGCGATAACCTCCGGTGCACTTTAACATAGGCGGTCGGCGTCAGCGACAACGAGCGTGGGGAGGATGGCCTGGAGCTGGCGAAAAGTTCGCTTTTTGCGCGTCGCACCCCCTCGACATCGCAGCACAAACCCCGTATAAGGCCGTCTCCAAAGCGCGAAAGCGCATATGCCCAGGTAGCTCAGTTGGTAGAGCAGCGGACTGAAAATCCGCGTGTCGCTGGTTCGATTCCGGCCCTGGGCACCACTTCTTCCCTCTTTTCTCTCTGTAGATTCCGGGCTTTGCGGAAGTCCTCGCGCCTTGCGAGCCGGTCGCCAGCTTGAAGAACGACTGGCTTTAACGGCGTGGAGGTAAAATCGAGAAGCCTGTTTGTCCTGGCTCCACAATCTCTCCAGCGTCGTGCGCGTCCGATTCGCGGTATGACGCTGTAAAGATCGGGGAGAAGCCAGCCATGTCGGAGCCGGGAGATCGGATACGGGAGGCAAGCGAGGCGGTCGGCAAGATCCGCAAGATCATCCATGTCGACATGGATGCCTTCTATGCCTCCGTCGAGCAACGCGACAATCCTGAACTGCGCGGCAAGCCGGTGGCTGTCGGCGGATCGGCCGCGCGTGGCGTGGTGGCCGCCGCCAGTTACGAGGCCCGGGTTTTCGGTGTACGATCGGCGATGCCCTCGGTCACCGCGAAGCGGCGCTGCCCCGAGCTGATCTTCGTGAAACCGCGGTTCGAGGTCTATCGCGCCGTTTCAGCGCAGATTCGGGACGTTTTCGCAGAACATACCGATCTCATCGAGCCGCTATCGCTCGATGAAGCCTATCTGGACGTAACCGAGAACAAGCAGGGCATCGCCGTCGCCTCCACCGTGGCGAAGATGATCCGGGATCGGATCAAGGAGGTAACGGGCCTCAACGCTTCGGCAGGGATCTCGTACTGTAAGTTTCTTGCCAAGATGGCGAGCGATCTGAATAAGCCCAACGGGCAAGCGGTCATCACGCCGTTGCGCGGCCCGGAGTTCGTAGCGGCGCTGCCCGTGAAGAAATTCCATGGAGTCGGCCCTGCGACGGCAGCGAAGATGGAGCGCCTCGGCATCCTGACCGGCGCCGATCTGCGAGAGAAATCCGTCGAGTTCCTGCACGAACATTTCGGGAAGTCGGGCAGCTGGTATTACCGCATCTCGCGCGGGATCGACCATCGACCGGTCGAGCCGCATCGCGAACGAAAGTCGGTGGGGGCCGAGGATACCTTCTCGGAGGACATCTTCGACCTCGGTCCAGCGAGGCGCGAGACCGCCGCGCTGGCAGACAAAGTTTGGCGGAGTTGCCTGGCGAAGGCGTTGACCGGCCGCACGGTGACGCTCAAGGTCAAATACGCCGACTTCCAGCAGATCACACGCAGCCGGACCTTCGAGCGGGCCTTGCGCGAAGCGGACGAACTGGCCGCGATTTCCAGCTCGCTACTTGAGCCGCTGTTTCCCGTCGGAAAAGGCATACGCCTCCTCGGCGTGACGCTATCGTCACTGGAACCGAGAAGGGAAGAAGCCGCCGTTCAGCTCAGCCTCGAATTGCCGGACGGTGTGAATCCGGGGGCATGAAATGGGCGCGCGGGAGCTGATCGCCCGACCAAACCGCCCACGGCTCGGACGTGACGAGCCGGACAGCGCTCTGATTTTGGCGCCACCATCCGGCGGCCCGGCTTTTCAGGGAAGCACTAGCGCGGGGTGCGGCGCCAGCATCATTCCTTTTCAATATCGGGAACGAGCGCCCAGCGCTTTTCCGCCGACCTCGGCGTTTGCAGCCGCATGCCGTTAATCGAGCGGGGCACGGCGCTCGCGATTTATGGTATCGCTCAGCTTGTCACATCTGATCAAGGATTTAGCGCAGGCTGATCTGGAAGTGCGTCACCGGCCTTCCGTCAATCGTCCGGCGAAATAGACGATCGTCTTGCGATACACTTCGGAACGATTCCATTCGCGCAGAACCTGGAAGTTCTCGCTTCCCTCTGCGTAGGACGCACCCGCACGCCAGCCATTGACCTTGAGAAGGTTGGCGGTGGAAGCGAGCACGTCGGGCACGCTGTGCCGAAGGTCGACATGGCCGTTTCCGTCGAAGTCCACCCCATATTTGATATATGATGAAGGCAGGAACTGGGTCTGGCCAATCTCGCCCGCGTAAGCGCCCTTCAAGTCCGAAAGCGGAAGATCGCCGCGCTGCACGATCTTGAGCGCCGCGATCAACTCGCGCTGAAACAACTCCGTGCGGCGGCAATCCCACGCGAGCGTCGCAAGCGTGCGGATCACCGGGAGTTTCCCCATGTCGCCCGAACCGTAATCGGTTTCGAGCCCCCAGATGGCGACGACAAGCTGCGGTGGAACGCCGAATCGCTGCTGGATGCGAGACAACAGAGCGGCATGCCGCTGCAGCATTTCCTTGCCGCGCTTGATGCGCGCCGGATGCACGCGCTTTGCGGCGAAAGCCTCGAAGTTCGGGCTGCTGAAGGAACTGCGCTGCTTGCGGTCGAAGGCCAGCACCGCCTGATCGAGGCCCGCGCCTGCGAGCGCGCTTTCGACGACGGACCGGGAAATGCCTGCCGCCGCCGCGTCGCGCGAAACCTGCGAAATGAAGCCCGAAAAGTCGCCGCCGCACTGCGCTGCGTGGCCCACCGGGACCGAAAATGAAAGCAGAACCGCCGCGAGGATGCACCTGATCACGTCATGCCCCTTTCTCTTGGCCGCCGCCTACATGGCACGGCGCCGGTCCCGGGGCAATAACGGCACGCCGCAAGTCCCGATCGGAACGCCGATGCGCGCGTCAGGCAGCCACAGCCGCCTGATCGCTGACCGCAGCACGCTTTTTCCGCCGCTTCGGCGATGCCATGTCCGCAAGCGAGCGATTGTCGAGCACGACCGAGATGGCATTGCGCACCTCCACCATGATGGCGCGGACCTCGCAAGCCTCTTCGCAATCGCAATCGTCGCAAGGACGGTAAGCGGTGACGCTCGCGCACGGGATCGGCGCCAGCGGACCGTCGAGCACGCGCACGATGTTGCCGACGCTGATTTCCGCAGCCGGTTTCGCGAGCGCGTAGCCCCCTGCCTTGCCCTTCTTGGAATAGACGAGCCCGCCCTTGCGAAGCTCAGCGAAAATCTGGTCAAGGAACTTCTTGGGGATCGAGTTTGCTTCCGCAATCTCGGACACCTGCGCGATATCGCCGGGCACAAGGCGTGCCAGATGCACCATGGCCTTGAGGCCGTATTTCCCTTTCGCGGTCAGCAAGGGTTTCTCCTTTCCTCAGATCACCCCTTCGCAAGCCCAGGCTTCGAATGGGATGACGACAAGAGAAAAATCATTTCTTGAGGCAAAAGTCCAGAATGTTAATCAACTAACGTGGTCACCTTAAGCGCTAGACCTTTTTTCCCTGGATGAAATGCGAAAAGACACAAGCCTATCTAATTTTTTCGCTACTTATGCGCGAACTCACCTATTTTCAAACGCTCCGGTATGCGCGCCTCGGCGATTTGCATCGCGGCAAAAAGCAAAGCAGCTGCAAAGTTCGCGGCAGACGAGGGAGGGAAATGCCGAGAATGATAAATTTATAGAACGTTATCTCAACAAGGTGCAATTTTGCGGGGCAATGCCTCCAAAAGCCTGGCCGAAGCTCAACAATTACGGAAAAATTTCGCTGGATTTCCGTGCGTTGACCTTGCACAGCAAGGAGACATTCCGGTTGCGGGCGGGGCGCGATTGTCCCGATCGCCTGCGTCGGGGCTGTTTTCCCCTCGTGGGCGGCCGATCGGTTTCCGACATACTTGAGACGTGTGCTGCGTTGAAGCGCGGCACTCGAAACGCAGGAAGGGTCGATCATGACAAACCACAAAGGCCCCTTGGCACTCGTCGGCGATACTCCCATCGTCGAACTGTCGCATCTCGACACCGGCCCTTGCCGCCTGTTCGCCAAGCTTGAAAGCCAGAACCCAGGCGGTTCCATCAAGGACCGCATCGCTGTTTCGATGATCGATGCCGCCGAGAAGTCCGGCACGTTGAAGCCGGGCGGCCGCATCGTCGAGGCGACCGCCGGGAACACCGGGCTCGCGCTGGCGCTCGTCGCCACGCTGCGCGGCTACACGCTGACGCTCGTCATCCCCGACAAGATGAGCCGCGAGAAGATCGCCCATGTCCGCGCTCTGGGCGCGGAAGTCGTTCTCACGCGCTCCGACGTACCGAAGGGCCACCCCGAATATTATCAGGACTTGGCAGAGCGCATCGCGAGGGAAACGGGCGCGTTCTTCGTGGATCAGTTCAACAACCCCAACAATCCTGCCGCGCATGAGCGCAGCACCGGGCCCGAAATCTACAAGCAGCTCGACGGCAAGGTGGACGCCATCGTGGCGGGCGTCGGTTCGGGCGGCACGATCACCGGCATCTCCCGTTACTTCGCGCGCGTATCGCCTTCGACGGATATCGTGCTCGCCGATCCGAAAGGGTCTATCCTTGCCGAATATATCAAGTCGGGCGTGGTCGGCGAGGCGGGAAGCTGGCTCGTGGAAGGCATCGGCGAGGATTTCATCCCGCCCGTCAGCGATCTTTCGCGCGTCACCCACGCCTACACGATCACCGACGGAGAGAGCTTCGCGGCGGCGCGCGAACTGCTTCTGAAGGAAGGCATCCTCGCGGGATCGTCGTCCGGCACGCTGCTCGCCGCCGCGCTTCGCTATTGCACCGAACAGACCGAGCCGAAACGCGTCGTCACGCTCATCTGCGACTCCGGCAACAAATATCTGTCCAAGATGTACGATGATCGTTGGCTGACCGATCAGGGCCTGCTTGAGCGGCCGCGCTTCGGCGACCTGCGCGATCTCATCGCCCGCCGTCACGATGAACACGCAACCGTGACGGTCGGCCCGGACGATACGCTGCAAACGGCGTACAGCCGCATGAAGCTCTACGACGTGTCGCAGGTGCCGGTGCTCGATGGCGACCGCTGCGTCGGACTTCTGGATGAAAGCGACCTCCTCGTCGCGCTCACCTCCGGCACGCTCGATTTTCATCGTCCGGTGAAAGCCGCGATGGCCGCCAAGGTCGAGACCGTCCAGGCCAGCCGGCCGCCCGAGAGCCTTCTCCCCCTGTTCGACCGCGGCCTCGTGGCAGTCGTCGTCGACGGCGAGCGCTTCCTCGGCCTCATCACCCGCATCGACCTCCTCAACCACCTACGCAGAAAGATGGACTGACGTGGCCAAACATCATCGACACACGAAAACGGCGACCAAGGTTGTGCATGCGGGCGTTGAGCACGATGCTACCGGCGCCGTCATGACGCCAATCTATGCCTCCTCCACCTTCGCGCAAAGCTCGCCGGGCAAGCACACGGGCTGGGAATATGCGCGCTCGGGCAATCCGACGCGCGCGGCGTTCGAAAAGGCCGTGGCCGACCTCGAAGGCGGCGTTGCGGGTTTTGCGTTCGCGTCTGGCATGGCAGCCGAGGCGACGGTTCTCGAACTCATCGACCACGGCAGCCATATCGTGGCGAGCGACGACCTTTACGGCGGCACCTGGCGGCTTCTCGAACGCGTCCGCAAGCGCACGGCGGGGCATTCCGTGACCTTCGTCGACGTAACCGACCTCGACGCCGTGAGGGCTGCGGTGCAGAAGGGCAAGACGCGCGTGATATGGATCGAGTCGCCGACGAATCCGCTTCTCAAGGTGCCGGACCTCGCCGCCATCGCGGCCATCGGCAAGGCCGCGGGCGCGCTGACGGTCGCGGACTCGACCTTTGCCTCGCCGATCATCCAGAAACCGCTCGATCTCGGCTTCGACATCGTTCTGCACTCGGCGACAAAATATCTGTCCGGCCATTCCGACATCATCGCGGGTGTCGTGGCGGTCAAGGAACCCGCGCTCGCGGACGCGCTGCGCTTCCTGCAGAATGCGACGGGTGGGGTGCTCGATCCGTTCCCGGCCTTCCTCGCACTTCGCGGCCTCAAGACGCTGGCGCTTCGCATCGAGCGGCACAGCGCCAACGCGCTCGCCATCGCGCAATCGCTCGAAGGGCACCCGAAGCTCAAGCGCGTGATCTACCCCGGCCTTGAGAGCCATCCGCAGCACGAGGTTGCCGCGAGGCAGATGAACGGCTTCGGCGGCATGCTGACGATCGACATCGATACCGATGAAGCCGGCGTGCGGCGCGTGCTGGAAAATCTGAGCCTGTTCACGCTCGCGGAGAGCCTCGGTGGCGTGGAAAGCCTCGCGGGGCATCCCTACACCATGAGCCACGGTTCGCTGCCGCCGGAACGGCGCGAGGCGCTCGGCATCGGCTGGGGGCTGGTGCGGCTGTCGGCGGGCATCGAGGACGCGGGCGACCTCATCGCTGACCTGCGGCAGGCGCTTGAACGCGCCTGAGCCCTCGCCTTGTGGGGAGGCGGCGGAAACCGCCTCCTATTTTTTCTTGGCCTTGCCGCCCTTCTTCGCCTTCGCGTCGGGCTTGTTCGGCCCCCAGACGCGGCTGTAATACGTATCGGCGAGTTGCAGCGCGGCGATCGGGTTATGACCGAGCACGCGATCCTTTGCGACGAGCACTGTCGAAAGCCCGTTGGCATATTTGAAAAACAGGCTGTCGTGGCCGAGGCAGAGCCCGAGCACGATATTGAACTCGGAACCGTGGCGGTTCAGCATCTCGGCCTGCGTGACGGGATTGCACATCGGCTCGAAGCCGCCGGGCTTGATCTTCTCGCCGTCCTTGAGGCCGATGTCTTCCTTCGGGATGTTCCCTGCCTTGCACGACACCGAAACCACCTCGAACCCGTGGCTTTCGAGGATGCGGGACAGCACATTCGCCTGCTCGATCAGGCCGATGCAGTTCGCGATGCCGAGCTTCTTGAAGCCCATGCGCTTCGAAAACTCGACGATTTCCTCGACGCGCGTCCACTTGCAGTAGCCTTCCGCCTCGACGCGCGCCGATACCTGCGCAATCTTCAGCGTCTCCGCGTCGTCGTAGAGGGACCAGCCGTCGAGGATGGTCGCGGGATCGACCTTGCTCGGGCAGAAGCCCGGCCCGCGCGCCTCAGCCTCGCCCTGCTTGCACGCCTGCACCGTGGAGGGACACAGCGCGCATGTCGGATCTTCGTAGGTCATCGCGGCCTCACCACGTCGCTTCAAGGCCGAGAAGGCCGAGGATTTCACGGCGAAGCTCCACGAGACGGGCATCGTCGCGGTGGCGCGGGTAGTCGCGATCAACGGAGATATCCGCCTTGATGGTGGCGGGGCGGTCGCTGAATACGATGATCCGCGTCGCCATCACGAGCGCTTCCTCGACGTCGTGGGTGACGAGCAGCGCCGTGAAGCCCTTCTGGTGCCAGAGCCGCACGATTTCGCCCTGCATCGAGATGCGCGTCAGCGAGTCGAGCTTGCCGAGCGGCTCGTCGAGGATGAGGAATTCCGGGTCGTTGACGAGCGCGCGAGCCAGCGCCACGCGCTGGGCCATGCCGCCTGAAAGCTGATGGGGATAGGCTTTCTTGAAGGGCGTGAGGCCCACGAGCGCCAACGCTTCATCCACGCGGTGGCGGCGCGTCTTCAGCAGTCCCTGGGCTTCGAGGCCGAGCGCCACATTGTCATAGACGCTGCGCCACGGATAGAGCGTCGGATCCTGAAACACGACGACGCGCGAGGGGTCGGGCCCGGTTATCGCCTTGTCGTCGACACGGATCTCGCCGCGCACGGGCTGGTCGAGACCGGCCACGAGGCGCAGCAGCGTCGACTTTCCGCAGCCGGACGGCCCGAGCAGCGCCACGAATTCGCCCGGCGTCACACGAAAATTGACATCCGCCAGCACCGGCAGCGGCTTGCCTTCGAGCGTGAACGAATGGGTTACGCCATGGACGTCGAGCGGCCGTGCAGCGGCGGCAACCGGCTCATCGGCATAAGCAACAGCGCTCACCATTTCACATCGCCTTTCTGATAGGAGAGAACACGGTCGCGAATCTTGAACAGCAGGGAAACGAGGCCCGTGCACATGACCGCCATCACGATCAAAGCCGCGTACATGTTCGCGTAAGCCGCCCAGCCCTGCGCCCACTGAAGATAGAAACCGAGGCCAGCCTTCACGCCCATCATCTCAGCCGTGACAAGCACGGCGAAGGACGCACCGAGCCCCATGAACAGCCCGACGAAGACATGCGGCAGCGCAGCCGGGATTGCCACCTTGAAGATGAGGAAGCGTTCGTTCGCGCCAAGCGTCCGCGCCACGTCGTAGTAAGCTGGGTTGACGCTCGCGACGCCGGACCACGTCAGCACGGCTACCGGAAAACCGGTTGTCAATGCGATGAGGAAAACGCTGGCGCTGAAGCTCGACGGGAAGGCGAAAAAGGCGATGGGAAGCCACGCGATGGACGGCACGGGGCCTATGAACCGCATGATAGGATGCACCCAATAGCCGAAGGTGCGCGACCAGCCGAGTGCGACGCCCACCCAGAAGCCGATGATGGCGCCAAGTGCAAAGCCGAAAAATTCCAGCCTGAGCGAAGCGATCACGCCTTCGATGAGTTTCGGGTAATCGTCGGTGAAGACTTCCAGCAGCCCGTGCGGCGGCGGAAAGAAAGGCTGCGGCAGAAGGCCGAGCTTGCCCGCGAGCAACTGCCAGATCAGCGTGAAAACGCCGAGTGCCAGCGACCATGGCAGCAGGCGGCGCACCTTCTCGCCAAGCGCGGGCT
Source organism: Rhodomicrobium lacus (assembly GCF_003992725.1). Classification (NCBI taxonomy): domain Bacteria; kingdom Pseudomonadati; phylum Pseudomonadota; class Alphaproteobacteria; order Hyphomicrobiales; family Hyphomicrobiaceae; genus Rhodomicrobium; species Rhodomicrobium lacus. Next base: position 711,693 of record NZ_RZNF01000012.1, read on the forward strand.
GCCAAATGCCCGCGACGACGCCAGCAAGAAGAGCGGCGGCAATGAAGACGCTCAGCGCCGCGAATTCTGTCACGCGTCCGAAATCGATAATGTCGGGCATATGATAGGTTACGCTTGCCGTCGCAAGCCACGACGCGCTCGCCGCGAACGCGAGCAGCAGCGCGGACGTCTTGATCGCCGGACGGGACCGGGGAAGGTTTGATGCTTCGCTTCCCTGTTCCAGCGTTGTCGTGATGAGGGTCATGAAACTCCCGAGAAGCGGCCTGCGTCCAGCGCGGCACAAACACATCCGGTTCGCAGCGGCGAGGCCGGCGAACGAGACAATTTTAGGGGTAGCGCGCCCCGCACATCAACCGATATTTTTCGTTTTGACGCTTGCCATCCTCCCTTTTGGGCATTTAATTTCAATGCATCGTTACTTGGTAAGATTCATTTATCGCAAAACGGTGTTGTACGAAGGGATTTGCTCCATTCTGTCGGGAAATATGGACTGCGGATTGCATCACCCTTACGGCGTTCAACGACGTCGCCTTCGCATCAGCGAAAAAGCCAAAAAGCAGTCGCATTCAGCGGGTGGACGGGATGGAATTGCGTCCTGACTTGATCTTTTGGCAAACCTGACCGCCGCCAGCCGCAAATCGGCGATAATTGCCTCCGATTGCACCGCGAATACTTCATTTTTGATGGGCCTTCCTTTTGTTTAAATTTGACCAAAACCATCGCCCTCGTCAGGATATCGGCTGAAATTTGACGGCTTTTCCGGGCGCAATCCGAGCCTGGAATTTCGGAGGACATGATCATGACCCACGGCACACAGAATTCGGACGACGCAGATGAAAAGGCGCCTGCGGAAACGCAGCCGGTCATCAGCCGCCGCGCGATCCTGACAGGCGCGGGCGCCGTCGCCCTCGCGGCGCCGTTTGTGCTCTCGGCACGAGGAAGCGTTGCCGGGCCCATTCCGCCATTCCCGACCGGCCTGCCCGATTCGGCCGTATGCCGCGTTGCGGACAGCGTAGCCGCCACGGGACCGCTGAAGAAAGTGAGCCTCGCCTGGAATGCGGGGGCCGCCTGCCTCGTCGGCATAACGACCACGAAAGAGAAGGGCATCTTTGCCAAGCACGGGCTCGACGTGGAACTCGTCAACTTTTCGGGCTCGACGGACCAGCTTCTTGAAACCATCGCCACCGGCAAGGCCGACGCCGCCGTCGGTATGGCGCTTCGCTGGCTGAAGCCGCTCGAAGGCGGTTTCGACGTGAAGATCGTGGGCAGCACCCATGGCGGCTGCTTGCGCCTCCTCGTGCCCGCGACGAGCGACATCAAGAAGCTCGAAGATCTCAAGGGCAAGACGGTGGCCGTGAGCGACATGAATTCACCGTCGAAGAACTTCTTCTCTGTGCGGCTCAAGAAAGCCGGGCTCGATCCGGAGAAGGATGTCGATTTCCGCCCGTTCCCGCTGCCGCTCCTTCGCACCGCCGTGGAGAAAGGCGAGGCGCACGCGCTCGCCGAAAACGACCCGATGCCGTATATCTGGCTGAAGGACGGTCAGTTCGTGGAAATTTCGTCGAACCTCACCGACGAATATGCGAGCCGCGTCTGCTGCCTCATCGGCGTGCGTGGCACAACGCTGCGCGAGGACAAATCCACCGCTGCGGCCATCGTTCGTGCGCTCGTGGAAGGTGCGTCCTATGCACATCAAAATCCGGAGGAGGCCGCCGCGACCTATGTGCCTTATACTGCCGGCAAGACCACGGTCGAAGATGTGACGAATCTGGCGAAGTACCACACGCACGGCCATCACCCGAACGGCGCCGAACTCAAGAAGGAGCTGGCGCTTTACGCCGAAGAACTGAAACTCGTGAACGTGCTGAAGCCTTCGACGGACATCTCCCGATTTGTCGACCGCATCTACGCGGATGTGGTCAGCTGAGACGACCTTGGCGGGCGCCTTGTGCTCCCGCCAGTATCGTGACCGCGCACGACAAAGACAGATCGGGCCTGCGTCGGATTCGACGCAGGCTGATCGGCGCCCCCGAAAGCGCTCGCCGCTTCTGATTTCTAGGCACGACGCCTTAGCGTCGCTGCCGCGAGTCCCGAGTGTTTCGTTACCTGGGCGCGCCTTGCTTGCGTCATAAGGGAGCGCGCGCCCGGTCCCGGGGCGCGTGTCGTGTACCCTAAGCCCTTGTTATCGCCCCACTGTCAAACAGAACCGGTCGACCGCGAACGAGTTCATCGGTTCATGGAGCCGGCGCGCGCTTGAAGCCGCACCGCGCAGTGATTAGGTTGCGCCAAACCACATTTCCATGGGGATCGATCATGACGCAGACTACGGGCCGGCTTTTCGACGATATCGCCAAGTTCATGACGGACGCGGCCGGCGCGGCTCAGGGCGCGCGGCAGGAATTCGAGACCGCCGCGCGCAGCCAGGCGGAACGCTTCTTTCGCAGCATGGACCTTCCGCAGCGCGAAGAGTTCGAGGCGGTGAAGGCCATCGCACTGAAGGCACGCGAAGAAAACGAGCGCCTCGCCAAGCGCGTTGACGAGCTTGAGGCTGCGGTTGCCCGACTGCAGGGCACGGCGCCGACTCATGGCGGAACCGTCTGACCGGCGGCGGCGCGGAGGCTCCCTCGCTTGCGTTCCGTGATCGACCCGGAGTGACGTGAGCGGAGCCTTGGTCGCTTGCGGCTATTTGCATGTGCCGCAACAGGGATTTTCGCCAGCGCCTCGGATCAAATCGCCGTCACTGGCGGCATTATTCCGGCGCGCCTGGCGCGGTTCGGGCCCTGCCCATTGCGGCTTATCCTCCTCCGCTTTTCGCCCGCGGTCGACACATCGGCAACACTATCGAGCTAACGCCCCATCCACGATGTTTTCCCCGTGGAGAAAGTGTCGACGCGATTGCGCGTGACAGGCGGATCACCCCATAGGCTGACAAGCATATGCGGTGAGACCGGGCGAATACGGCGGTTGTCGTAGTGGGGCATGTCCGGAACACTCTCGCCGCAGCTCAGAAGGGAATTGGGATGACCACTGCCGGGCAGGACTACAACCGACTTTCACACCCCGTGGACCTCGTGGAACAGATTGCGTGCGTGCAGGATTGGACCTTCGAGCGTTCGAGCGAAGATGAGTTGACTGTATCCGTGGCGGGCGAGTGGTGCGATTATCATATCTCGTTCAACTGGCGGGACGACCTTGAAAGCCTGCACATGGCGTGCGCGTTCGATTTCAAGGTGCCGCGCAACCGCATATCCGAGATCTATCGGCTTCTGGTGCTGATCAATGAGCAGCTTTGGCTCGGACATTTCGACATCTGGTCTTCCGAGGGTCTTCTGCTCTACAGGCAGGGTTTGATGCTGAACGGGGCCGAGCCGACCGCGAAGCAGTGCGAAGCGCTTTTGCAGGCTGCAATCGACACGTGCGAGCGCTATTATCAGGCGTTCCAGTTCGTCGTGTGGGCGGGAAAGCGCGCAGAAGACGCATTGGCAAGCACCATCTTTGAAACCGAGGGGCAGGCGTGACCGAAACCGGGCGGACTTCATCGATCTTTCTCGTCGGAGCGGGCCGCATGGGCGGCGCGCTTCTTCGCGGCTGGCTTCGTGCAGGATTTCCGCCCTCCGCCATCGCCGTGCGCGAGCCACAGCCCTCGGCGCAAATGAGCGCGCTCCTTCAGGACAAGGGCATCCCGATGCTCCCTGAGGACGAGCCGGATGTCATGGTGCTCGCGGTGAAGCCGCAGGTGCTCCCCGAGGTGCTGGCCGAGGTCGCCCATCATGCCGGGCCTCACACGGTGGTGCTGTCCATCGCGGCGGGTCGGACGGTGTCAGGCATCGCGGGCCAGTTCCGCGAAGGCACGGCCATCGTGCGCGCCATGCCGAACCTTCCCGCCGAGATCGGGCGCGGCGTGACCGGGGCTTTCCCCAACGCCAATGTAACCGATGCCCAGCGCGCTTTGTGCGACAAGCTTTTGCATGCCGTCGGCGAGGTGGTCTGGGTCGACGACGAAGCGCACCTCGACGCCGTGACAGCCGTCTCCGGGTCGGGGCCGGCCTACGTGTTCTATCTCGCCGAATGTCTGGCGCATGCCGCCGAGGAGGCGGGGCTTCCGCCCGACCTCGCGATGAAGCTCGCGCGGGCCACAGTGGAAGGTGCTGGCGAACTCATGCATCGCTCGCCGCTCGAAGCGGCGAAACTGCGCGAGAACGTCACCTCTCCCGGCGGCACCACCGCCGCCGCCCTCGCAGTCCTTTCGAAAGACGAAGGGCTCAAGGCGCTGATGCGCGAAGCCATCGCTGCTGCCGCGCGGCGCTCGCGCGAGCTGTCCCAATAGCCGCGCGGCTTGCGCGCATCGGTATCGCCTCGGTCCTGCTGTTACCTCCCATCGCAAATGTGTGCTTGGTAAAAAAAGGGCCCTTGGCGTAAGGTTCGGGCAAATCAACCGGTTCAGCGGTGTGATGGGTAAACCGTTTGGCCAATACCGCGCGGTTGCGCTGTGGTTCGCGTTAGCGGCAGCGCTGGCGCGCATCGTGCTCGCGGGCGGATTGATGCCCGTCCTGTCGGAAAACGGTTTCGCGCTCGTCGTTTGCCGGGGGCTCACTCAAACGGCGCCTGATTCGGGAAACGACGCCCCCGTCGACCGCACGCACGATCCCTGCCCCTTCGCGTTCAATGGCGTCAGCTCGGCGGCAGTCCCGCAGTTCCACCCGCCGAAGCCGCGATGGATTGCGGAGCGGAGGACTACGCCTGTTCCGAACGATCCGCCTCGCGCTGTCGTCCTCTCCACCTTCCGGCCACGCGCGCCCCCGGCCGTATCGATCCCTTCGTAATAAAATGCCCGATGCCCTCCGCTCGGTGGCGATGGCTTGCGGCTTCTCTTCTTCGCAACACACAGAACGAAACGGATTGATACCATGAAAAGATATCTGCTCGCAGCGGGCGCGCTCGCGCTTTCGGGCATCGCCGCAGCCTCCGCGCACTCCTACCTTCAGAAGGATATCTCGATCCTGCACCCATGGGCGCGACCAACCGCCGAAGCTGCGAAAACCGGCGCGGTCTACCTTTCGGTCAGCAACCGGGGCGAGACCGCCGATACGATCGTTTCCGCCTCGACGCCTGTAGCGGACAAGGCCGAGATCCACGAGCACGTCGAAGAAAACGGCGTCCTCAGGATGCGGGCCGTGCAGGGCGGGTTGAAACTCGCGCCGGGCACTTCCGCCGAGTTCAAGCCGGGCGGCCTTCACATCATGCTTTTCGGTCTCAAACAACGACTTGAGGAGGGCACTTCCTTCCCCCTCACGCTCGTTTTCGAGAAGGCCGGGCAGCTGGCCCTCGAAGTGAGGGTGCAGCGCGGGCCATCCGGGGATCACAAAGCCCATTGAAGTGTTCATGTTTGCGCCGCCTGAGCGAGGCGGCGGCGGGCTTTCATCAGGCAGCCTGAAACGAAGCCGCGGGCGGAAAATCCTGCGGCTTTCTCATTCAGGGAGATTTCGATGCCATCAGACATAACGGGAAACATGCTGAAGGCGGGCGCGGCGATGCTCGGCTTTCATCGCGAAGGCGCGGGGGGTACCTACTCCCTTCCCGCCCTGCCTTACGCCTATAACAGGAACGAGCCCGCCATCGACTCCGAAACCATGCGGCTTCATCACGACCGCCATCATGCGTCTTACGTGCAGAAGCTGAAGGCGGCGGCGTCGAAAGGCGGTGGGTGGACGAAGAAACCGCTGCACGAGATATTGGCCTCGCTTTCCTCGGTGCCCGAATCCGTAAGGGCGGCCGTGCGGACCAACGCGGGCGGCCACGCCAATCACAGCATGTTCTGGCAGATCATGGGCGGGGACGGCGGGGATCCATCCGGCGATCTTGCGGCAGCCATCGCGCGCGACTTCGGCAGCTTCGAGAATCTGCGGACCGCCTTCAATAACGCGGGCGTGGGGCTCACCGGCTCGGGCTGGGTTTTCGTCACCGTCGACCGGGATGGCAAGCTCGGCATCACAACGAAGCCGAATCAGGACACACCCTTGATAGATGGCGAGCGCGTTCTGTTCGGCAATGATGTCTGGGAGCACGCCTATTATTTGAAATACAACGATCGCCGCGCCGACTATCTCCGCGCCTGGTGGTCGGTGGTCGATTGGAACAAGATCGCCGAGCGCTACGAGGCTGCGAGACGAGGCGCTCTTACCATTTGACGCCGCTCGATTTCAACGCCGACCGGCGACAGGCTTTGCCGGCGCAACGCAACTGTGGAAGTCTTCGATGCGCCAATGTGGAAGGGCGCGCGGGAGCGGGCAAAATCTGGCACAATCCGAATCGGGGTCGACGCCTGTGTAAAGTGAGATTTCGCCCCTGCCCCTTGCAAGCCTTCTTTCAGATCGATACGTCAAGCTCGAAGCACGGCACGCGTTCTTCGTACCCCTGATCAAAGAGGAATCGTTTTGGGCCGCCTCCTGGCAACATTCGCGACGCTTCTGGTGCTCCTCATCGGCGCGGCCTTCACCGTGCCCGCCTTTCTGGACTGGAACGCATTTCGGCCCGACATCGAAGAGGCGGCATCCACCCTTTTCGGCCAGAAGATTCGCATCGTCGGTGATATCGACATCGCGCTCCTGCCAGAGCCGCATGTGCGCGCCTCGAAGATCGCGACCGATCCCGCTCCGGGCGACAGGCTCGCTCTGAGCGCGGAAGCGCTCGATCTGTCGCTTTCCCTGCAAGGGCTCATCGGCGGGCACGTGGAGGCAAGCCGTCTGAAGCTGGTTCGCCCCGTGGTCATCGTTCAGGGAGCGTCGCGCGGCGGCGCGAGCGTGAGCACGGCTGAACTCGCGCTCCCGTTTGCGGCGGATGTCCGCTCGCTGGAGGTGGAGGGCGGTCGCTTCACCTTCGTCCCCGGACATGGCGCGCCGCTTACGATTTCCGGCATCGATGGAAAGGTCACGGCCGCTTCACGCGGGGCGCCCTACCGCACAAACGTGAAGGCCACCTTCGACAACCGCCGGTTCGACCTGAAAATCATCGCCCAGATCGCGCAGGGCTCAGGCATCAAGCTCGCAGGCAGCGCAACGGAGCTTGCCAGCAAGACGGTTCTCCATGCGGACGGCGTCCTTCGCCCGGGCTTCGCTCCGACCTTTGAAGGTGCGCTGACGCTGAACGCACCGAAGACGGCGGGGCTCGGCGCGCCCTTGGACGTGCAGGCGAGCGCGCGGGCAAAAGTCGATCTCGACAGCGCGTCGCTTTCCGACCTCGTGCTGACTCTCGACGGCGCGAACCGGCCTCAGATCCTGGCTGGTCGCGCGAAAATTCCATTCGCCGGAACCGCCCCGGCCGAATTCTCTCTTCGCGCGAAATCGCTCGACGCGGACGCCTTGCTGGCGAAGGCGAACCCCGCGGCTGGATGGGCTGTCACTGCCGGGAAGCAATGGGACGAAACTCGCGCCGCAACCGACCGCCTGCTCTGGCTTTATCCAGAAATGCCTGTGCGGCTCGACCTCGCGGCAGAGCATGTGCAGTTGAAGGATGACTTCATCGACAATCTGAAGCTCGAAGGCGCGCGCAACGGCGACGGCTGGGCGTTCTCAAGCGTCGGGGCCACCCTTCCCGGCGACACGACGCTCGGCTTTACCGGCTCGCTCGCCCGCGACAGCGGCAAATCCGAACTGGCGGGCAAGCTTTCCATCGATGCACGGCACCTTCCGCGACTCACCCGCTGGATGGCACCGGAAACGGACGGCAAGAATTCGCCAGCGCGATCCATCGCGTTCACGGGCGGGCTCAAACTCTCCGAGACCATCGCGGCGCTCGAAGACCTTTCCGGAACGATTGACGGCGCACCCTTCACCGGTGGCGTCAGACTGGACAGCCAGCCGGTTCGTCGACTTTCGCTCACGCTGGCAGGCGACCGATTTGTCCTCGCCGGGGCAGATGCGGGAAAAGACGCTGATGCCTTTTCAACCGACGCGCTGAAGTCGGTGTGGCAAGGGACACTCTCGCAGCTGGCGCCTTTCTTCGGCGAAGACGTTTCCGACATCAAGACCGGCGAGATCAGCCTTTCCGCCGGCGAACTTCACACAAGTCTCGTTCACGCGAAGAATCTCGCCGCGCAAATCAGGTTCAATCCGGATCTTGTGACCGTCACGAAGCTCAGCGCCGAGACGCTCGACGGCCTCTCGGTGCAGGGCGAAGGCGCCGTGGCGCTGAAGACCGCCGCCCAAGGAAGGTTCGAGGGACGCGTCGAGGCGCGCACGCCGGAAGCTGTCGCTCAAGCCGCCGCCCTTCTCGGCGTCGCACCGGATCAACTTGGCGCGCGGACCCGGATGATGGCTCCGGCCCTGCTCGCGATCAACTACGGAGCGGAGACGAGAGGACAAGGCGGCGCGGCGCTGATTTCCGGCTCGCTCGGCGATGTCCGTGTCGATGGCCGCGCGCAGATCAGGGGCAATCTCGCAGACTGGCGGACGACGCCGTTCACGGCACAGATCGGCGCATCCTCGGCCGATGGCAACAAGCTCCTTGCGCTTCTTTACCCGAAAGCCGCCCCCGCGTCCTCGACTCCTTCCCCCGGCACGCTCAACCTTCGCCTTTCGGGCACATCGCAGCGGTTCGACACGTCGGGCACCCTCAAGACGCAAGCCTTGCAGGCGCAGGTCGACGGCGCCACCGAGATGAAGGAACAGAAGCCTTTGTTCTCAGGCAAGGTTTCCGCAACGGCACCATCGCCGGAGCAATTCCTGTCGGCGCCGCTTCTGGCGCTGCTCGGCGCGGACACCAAAGCGCCGCTCCGTGTCGAGGCTACGGTCACGGCGACGCCCGAACGCATCGAAGCTACGAAGCTCAAGGCCGAGTCCGGGCGCAATGCCATCAATGGCACGCTCGCCGCCATCCTCGCCGAACAGTTGGGCATCGAAGCCTCCCTGAGCGCAGACCAGTTGTCGCTCCCGTCGTTGCTTGGTCAGTTCCTCGCTCCGCCCGCCAACGAAACCGCTCCGAGCGACGCGTCTCCGCTCTGGAGCGAGCGCCCGTTCAACAAGATCGCGTTCGAGGAAACCACAGCCCGCATCGCGCTTGGCGTGCGGACGCTCAAGATTGGCGACGGCTTTGCGCTTTCCGATTCGCAAGTTTCCGCGGTGCTCGACAATGGGCGCCTCGACATCCGCAAGCTCGAAGGCAAGGCGCTCGGCGGCACGCTGGCGGGGTCGCTCGTGCTCGACGCGAAAGGCCCCACCGTCAAGGCAACCGCGAACATCTCTCTTGCGAATGCGGATCTTTCGCTTCTGCCGGCGCAAAATTCGCCGCCGCTCATGCAGGGCCGCGTTTCTCTGATCGTCAAGGCGTCCGGTCAGGGGCTCAGTCCGCGCGGGCTTATCGCAGTTCTCGGCGGCAAGGGGGCGATTGCGCTTTCGGAAGGCCAACTCGCGAGGCTTTCCCCGGCCGCGCTGCAGAAAAGCGGAGACGATTTGCAGTCGGCCAGCGCGCCCCTCGCGGAAGATGTCATCGCACGCAAGGCACAGGACGCGCTGCAATCGGGAGACTTCAAATTCCGCAAGCTGCGGTTTCCGCTCGTCATCCGCGACGGCACGCTGGAAATTCCGCGCGCCTCGTTCCGCCATCTCCGCGACGGCACCATTCGCATGCAGGCCGACCTCGACCTCGCAACCATGCAGGCGGACACAACGTGGCAGGTCGGCGTCAGTTCGGACCGACGCAAATGGCCACCGGTCAAGCTCATCCTCGCGGGGCCGCTGCGCGAGTTGGGCACCGCGCGGCGCTCGCTGTCGGCCGAGGCGTTTGTTCGCGCCGTGATGGTCCGCAAGATGGAAAACGACATTGCACGGCTTGAAAGCCTGAACAGGCCGCAGCCGTCTCAGTCCGTTCAAACGTCGCAGCCCGCCCCGATGGCTCTGCCGCAGCCACCTGCCACGCCCGCCCAGACTTCATCGTGGACGACGGCGCAGGAGCCCGCGCCGCGCCCCCGCCGCAGTCCGAACTCGTCTTCGGCGAAACAGCCCGGCGCTACACCGGCGCGCCTGCCATCCGATCCGTCGTCGGCGGACTTCGACAAGCGCATCCGCGATACGCTCGCGCCGCAAGGCGGGCGTTGAAGGGCGAACGCTAATCCGGAGCCCGCCCGATCTGATCGATCGCAATCAGACCGGTAAAATCGTCTCTTCAGAGTTCAAAAGCGGATACATCCATCAGGTAGGATCGACGATCGGATCTAACCCTAGGCGACGCGTCGGAGCGCGTTGCGCAGCGCATGCACGATCTCGCCGATCTGGCTCTCGGTCACGATCAGCGGGGGCGAGAGCGCGATGATTTCACCGCCCTGTCGCACGAGCACACCGTTCGCGAAACAGTCCTGATAGACCTCGAAGGCGCGCTTGCCCGCCCCGTCGGCGCGCGGCGCAAGCTCGATGCCCGCAACGAGTCCCTGATTGCGGATGTCGACGACGTGGGGCTCGCCCCTGAGCGAATGCACGGCCTCTTCCCAGGCCGGCGCGAGTGTGGCAGCGCGCTCGAAAAGCCCTTCGCCTTCGTAGATGTCGAGCGTTGCGAGCCCCGCCGCGCAGGCCACGGGGTGGCCGGAATAGGTGTAGCCGTGGAACAGCTCGATGACGTGTTCCGGCCCCTGCATGATGGCGTCGTGAATCTGGCGCTTCGCGATGGCGGCGCCCATGGGGATCGCGCCGTTGGTGATGCCTTTCGCCACGGTGAAAATGTCGGGCACGACGCCGAACGCCTGCGAAGCGAAGGCGGCGCCCATGCGCCCGAAGCCCGTGATGACCTCGTCGAAGATGAGGAGCAGCCCGTGTCGGTCGCAAATCGCCCGGAGCCGTTCGAGATAGCCCTTCGGCGGCAGGATCGCGCCTGCCGAGCCGGACATGGGCTCCACGATCACGCCCGCGATGGTGTCGGCGCCATGCAGGGCGATGATGCCTTCGAGCGCCTCGGCAAGTTCCGCGCCGTGCTCCGGCTGGCCCTTTGTAAAGGCGTTGCGCTTGATGTCGAGCGTGTGCGGCAGATAGTCGACATAGGGAAGGAGCGCTCCGAAGGCGCGGCGGTTGTTAACGAGGCCGCCGACCGACATGCCGCCGAAATTAGCCCCGTGATAGCCCTTTTCGCGACCGACGAATCGCGTGCGCTGGCCCTGCCCTCGCGCATGATGGTAGGCGAGCGCGATCTTGAGAGCCGATTCGACCGCCTCGGAACCGGAATTCGCGAAGAAGACCCGGTCGAGGCCCTTCGGCGCGATGCGCGCGAGCCGCGCCGCCAGTTCAAATGCGCCCGGATGCCCGATCTGGAACGCGGTCGCATAGTCCATCTTCAGAAGCTGACGCTCCACGGCTTCCGCGATTTGCGGCCGCGCGTGGCCCGCGTTCACACACCAGAGCCCCGCCACGCCATCGAGAACCTTATGGCCATCGATCGCGGTATAATGCATACCTTGCGCCTCGACGAGCACGCGGGGGCTGGCCTTGAACTGGCGGTTCGCCGTGAACGGCATCCAGTAGGCCGACATGTCGAGTTCGTTGGACAACGGGGCGGCAGCGCTCGAATTCTGGTTCATGTGCGTAACCTCTTTTGGCAACGGGGTTTAAACCTCTGAGGGCGTTGTCACAAGCCGAATGCACGGAAAGGAAATCAGATGTCGAAAAGTGCAAGGGTCGCGGTGATTACCGGTGCGGGCAACGGCATCGGTGCGGGCGTGGCGCGCGAACTTGCGGCACAAGGCTACGTCTGCGTCTGCGCCGATAGAGACAAGGCGCGCGCAGCCGAGGTCGCCGGGCAGGTCGCGGGCTGCGCCGTCGCCTGCGACGTATCAAGCGAGGCGGATGTAAGCCGGCTCGTTTCGGAGGCCGCCACGCGCTTCGGCGGCATCGACGCCATCGTGTCGAACGCGGGGATCATGCAGCGAACCCCGCTCGCCGAAACCTCGCTCGAAGACTGGAACCGCGTCCTCGCCACGAATCTCACGGCGGCATTCTTGCTCGCGAAGCATGGGGAAGCGCATCTGCGGTCCGCGAAAGGCGGCATGGTGCTGATCGCGTCGACGCGCGCGCATATGTCGGAGCCAGACACCTTCGCCTACTCCGCCAGCAAGGGCGGCCTCGTCGCGCTGACGCATTCGCTGGCGGTCACGCTCGGGCCGGACGTGCGCGTGAATTGTATTTCGCCGGGATGGATCAACGTCGACGAAAGCGCGGTGCTTTCGGCGGAAGATCACGCGCAACATCCCGCCGGGCGCGTCGGCGTGCCAGCCGATATCGCGGCTGCGGTGGCATTTCTACTTTCACGCGAGTCCGGCTTCATGACAGGCTCGGAGCTTATCGTCGACGGCGGGATGACCCGGAAGATGATCTATCGGGAGTAGAGTGCGATGCACATCGATCTCAATGCGGATATGGGCGAAGGTTTTGGCGCCTATCGCATCGGGCATGACGAGGAGCTTGTCGGCATCGTCACGTCCGCGAACGTCGCTTGCGGCTTCCACGGCGGCGATCCCACCATCATGCATGGCCTCGCGGTTCAGGCGGCGGCGCGCGGCATGGCGCTCGGCGCGCACCCCGGCTTCAACGACCTGTGGGGTTTCGGCCGTCGCGCGATCCCGATGGCCGCGCGCGAACTCGAATATATGGTGGCGTATCAGATCGGCGCTCTTCAGGCGCTCGCGGCCTATGCTGCGGCACCGCTACGCCATGTGAAACCGCATGGTGCGCTTTACACCATCGCCGCGGAGGACGCGGCCTGTGCGGGCGCGATCGCGGGAGCCGTGCGCACCGTAGACGAGCGGCTGATCCTTGTTGGGCCGCCTGGGTCCGAGCTTGAAAGGGCTGCCAATCTCGCGGGCCTTGCTTTCGCGCGCGAAGGCTTCTGCGACAGGCTCTATCGCGAGGACGGCTCGCTCGTGCCGCGCGACGAACCGGGCGCGGTCATCGCGAACGCCGACGCCGCCGCGTTGCAGGCGCTCCGGCTCGCGACGGAAGGCGTGGCCTACACGGCGGGCGGCGGCAAGGTGAAGCTCGAAGTCGATACGCTGTGCATCCATGGCGACGAGCCCGCCGCGGTCGCCGTCGCGAAAGCGGTTCGCCGCGCGCTCGAACAGGTGGGCGTGGAATTGCGCCCTCTCTCGCCATCCGTCGCGTCGGCTGTGTGATCGATGGATCAAGCCGTGTTGAGATGCGCCTCGTACCACGCCTTGAGGTCGCCGAGGGCCGGATGCGCGAGGTTCTGCCAGAGATAACGGCGGATGCGCGGCAGATGGCGGAGATAACCGTGCTTGCCGTCGCGCATCGACAGGCGAACGAAGATGCCGAGGATCTTCGTGTTGCGCTCGGCGCCGAGGATGGCGTAGGCGCGGGCGAATGCGTCGGCATCGAAAGCCGGATCGGCAGCGGAGGCACTCTCGCAATAGCGCGCATAAAGCGTGCGTTCGACGGCTTCCGGCACGTCCAGCCGCGCGTCCTGCAACAACGAAACGAGATCGTAGGCTGGATGCGCCCACACGGCGTCCTGGAAATCGATGACACCGAGCCGCTTGAGCCCGTCGCGCTCGCGACAGATCAGCAGGTTCGGCGAGTGGTAATCGCGCAGCGCGACGGTCTTCGGCTGATTTTCGAGCCAATCGAGATGCGGCGCCCATGCAGCAACGAAAGAGCGGGCTGTCTCGGCCGGGTCGGCGCCCGTTGGCTCAAGCCGGAAATACCATTGCAGCAGAAGGTCGAGTTCGACGTCCATCGCCTCGCGGTCGAAGGCGGGAACCTCATAGAAGCCGCCGCACGGCAAGGGAAGCGAGCGCGGCACGCCGGATGCGTGGATCGCCCACAGGCCGTCCGCCGCCAGCGCATAAAGGGGTTCCAGCGCTTCACCCTCGGTGATCAGATCGCCGAACACCGCATCGCCGAGATCCTCGATCAGATAAAGTCCGGCGTCGGTGTCCGAAGCCGTAACGGCGGGCGCGGATAACCCGGCGCGATCCCGCAACCAATTCGAAACCGCAATGAACGGGGTGCCCTCACGCGCGAGATGGGCGATGGCGCAATAAGGGCGGCCGCCACGGATCGGCGGCCCGTCACTTTTCGGTGGCCAATCCATGAGCATCACCGTCTCTCCCGCCCGGGCGAGACGCAAGAATTGCCGCGCCGAGGCGTCGCCGCGCAAACCGAGGCAGCGCGCACCCGCCCAGCCGCACCGAGCAAGAAACGCTTCGATCTGGCGGAAGCGCGCAAGCTTCCTTTCCCACGCGCCGAGGCCCGTGAGCGTGACGCGGCGTGTCGTGCCATCGCCCTCTATGCGAACGTCGAGCCGATCATCTGGCAGCGCGCCGGCCACAATGTCGGGCCATTCGACGAGCACCGCTGCCGTCTGGCACATCTCCGCAAAGCCGATTTCTTCTTCGTCGCCCGGACTGAGCCGATACAGGTCGCAATGATAGACGGTGCGGCGCGGCGTTTCGTAGGCGTGGACGATCTGATAAGTGGGGCTCGTCGCCGCCTCGGTCACGCCGAGTGCCGCAAGCAGCCCCTGCGCAAAGGTGGTCTTGCCTGCGCCGAGATCGCCGGACAGCGTGATGATATCGCGCTCCGAGACGAAGGCCGAGAGACGGCTTGCCAGCGCCTTCAATGCTTCCGGGCTATCGATTTCCCACACGGGCACCCCTCCGATTCCTCCGCCGAACGTTCTTCTACGATCGTCCAGCATCGCGGTCAAAATCAGGATGCGCACACGCTGCGAAAAGAGGTTCCGCCTGTATAAGGGTCAAGGGAGCGTTATCGAAGCTCGCGTGTTCTTTTCGCGAGCGCATGTGGAAACGCGAGGTCCAGATGACAAAAGTCCATTACGAGATTGTGGAGCACGACGGCGGCTGGGCCTACAAGGCAGAAGGCGTCTTTTCCGAGCCATTTCCAACGAAACAGGCCGCCTTGGCCGCGGCCGAGCTGGCGGCAGGCGAACAGCGCATTTCAGGCACGTCGCAGGATATCGAGTTCGAGGATGCGTCAGGCCGATGGCATCTCGAATTCGAGCCGGGCACAGACCGCCCCGAAACCGACGTCACCGCAGAATGACAGCCAGCCAAGGCGCGTGCTCAGAGTCGCATCGCTTCACCCGCTTGTTTCTGGAAGGCGGGCAATAAGCGGCCAGGTTGCGCCACCAAGCAAGGAGTGACGAGCGAGCCGCCAGTTCAGCCAGCGAGATCAGCCTTGTGCACGCCCGACGACGATGGCCTTGCTCTCGGTCACGCGCGAAAGATCTTTCGCGATCTGCCGCATGGTGCGGACCTGGCCAACCTTGGCGCTCAGCACATACTGCCAGTCGTGATAGCTTTCGCGGATCTGAAATTCTTCGTAAAGCTTCGCCAGTCGGTCGGCAGCCTTTGCGGCGGCGTTCTGGAGGTTGGAAATTTCCTCCTCCGCGCGAGCCAGCCGCTCGCGCAGGATGGTATCGTCTCTCGTCATGGATGCCTCCCTTGTTGTTCTTCCTTGAGGCGCACGTTCCTTCGCGGGAGCGTGTCTTTTCAAGACTATAGCGCGAAGTCGTGGACGATTTGCTACGCTACTTTCGATGCAACCGACGTATCGCTGTGGAGTTGTGTTCGAAAATCCTCAGACGAAATCACACCTTGTTGAACGTACAAATGACAAGTGGCCGGAGAACCCGGCCACTTGATCGACATCACACGGCATGAGCCGCGAAAGACACGTTCACGCCAGAACGGCGGCGAACTTCACAAGCGCCTGATCAACCTCTTCGCGCTTGATGATGAGCGGCGGCGAAACCCGAATCGTGTGCTCTTTCGTGTCCTTGCAGAGGATGCCGCGATGCTTGAGCGCCGCGCAGTAGCGGCGCGCGCCGCCGGCGTCCGGGTGCAATTCGATGGCCATCATCAGGCCGCGTCCGCGCACTTCTTTCACCACGTGGCTGTTGATCGCCTTCAGTCCCTCGCGGAAATAGGCGCCCATCGCGGCCGAATTCTCAACCATGCCTTCGTCGGTCACGACTTTCAGCGCCGCGCGGGCCACCGCGCAGGCAAGCGGGTTGCCGCCGAAGGTGCTGCCATGCTCGCCCGGCTTCAGTACGCCCATGATCCGCGAGGTGGAGAGCACCGCCGATACGGGATAGAAGCCGCCGGAAAGGCCCTTGCCGAGCAGCGTCATGTCGCTTTCGACGCCCTCATGCTCTTCCGCGAGCAGCTTGCCCGTGCGGCCGAGACCCGTCTGGATCTCGTCGAGGATGAAGACGATCTTTTCGCGTGTGCAAAGTTCGCGCGCGGCCTTCACGTAGCCGGGCGGCGGGATGATCACGCCGGCCTCGCCCTGAATCGGCTCCATCAGCACGGCGACGGTGTTCGGCGTGACGGCGTTCTCAAGCGCCGCGATATCGCCGAAGGGAATGATCTTGAACCCCGGCGTGAACGGGCCGAAGCCTTCGCGCGCCGTCGGATCGGTCGAGAAGCTGACGACGGTCGTCGTGCGGCCGTGGAAGTTCTTGTCGAAGACGATGATCTCGGCCTTGTCCTGCGGCACGCCCTTGACCGTGTAGCCCCACTTGCGGACGATCTTGATGGCCGTCTCGACCGCTTCCGCGCCGGTGTTCATCGGCAGCACCCGATGCGACCGCGTCAGCTTGCAAAGCTCTTCGAAGAACGGTGCGAGCTGATCGTTGCGGAAGGCGCGCGACGTGAGCGTGAGCTTGCCCGCCTGCTCGACCAGCGCCTCGCGGATTTTCGGATGGCAATGGCCCTGATTGACTGCGGAATAACCGGCGAGACAATCGAGATATCGGTTGCCATCGACATCCCAGACCCAGACGCCTTCGCCCCGGCTCAGCACGACGTCGAGCGGCTTGTAGTTGGTCGCGCCGAATTCGTTTTCGGTCGCGATGAAATCATGGGCCGAGGAGAAGCTGCGCGCCGGAGCGAATGCGGTGTCAAACGTCATGGGTTTCACCTCTTTTGGTTGCCGAATCGGATTTGAGATCGAGCCGGAGCGTCATGCAGTAAGCGCCGCCGCCGGACATGATGAAGGGGCGCAGATGGAGCGAGGTCACGGCATAGCCGCGCTCGCGCAGCTCGTCGGCGAGGCGCTGTGTCGGCTCCGCCATGACGATGTCGCGCCCGATATTGACGGCGTTGACGGCGAAACGCGCCGCGTCCTCGTCGCTCGCCTCGATGCGCTTGTCGGCGGCCACGTGATCGCGGATGACCGACAGCGAAGCCTTCGAGAACGCTTGCGGGTAATATAGAACCTCTCCGCCGCTCAAAGGCACGAAACAAGTGTCGAGATGGTAAAAGCGGCCGGAGACGAGTTCGAGCGGATTGACCGGAACATCGAAGAAATCGTGAAGCACATCCGCCGCATCAAAAGAGGAACGCGGACCGAAACCGGTCCAGAAAAACTGCCGATTTGCGTCGAAAATCGCGTCGCCTGCGCCTTCCTGCCAATAACCCTTCGGCATCTGGCCGACGTCATCGAAGGTGCCTTCGTCTTTCAGTCGCGCGAATGCTTCGAGGAAGTGCCGCTCCTCACCCTGCCGCTCGGGGTAGCGGAAGCGGGCGGCCATCACGCGGCGGTCGAGGATGACGGCGGCATTCGCCGGGAAGACCATGTCCGGCAGGCCCGGCGCGCCGTCTATATGAAGAACTCGCGCGCCCGCCTGCCTTAACGCTTCGGCCAAAGATGCGGCAGCGTGCCGCGCTTCTGCCCGATTTCTGACCTCGTCCCTACGCCATTCCTCTGGCGTCATCCAAGGATTGATCTTGTACGACACCTCGAAGTGGCTGTCGTCGGTCATTAAAAAGGTTGGCGTTTTTGGCATCCTGCCTCTCGCGACGATTCGCATGCAATTTCCATGCAAATTATCGCCGTTGACCTCATCAGTCTAAAGGATGCAAGTTGCGCGAAACGTTGCAAAAAGCTGACAAAGTGCGGGCGCGGCTTAGCAAAGTGCCAAATCATGCCTCTCGACGAGATCAACCGACGACTGATTGCTCTGCTGCGTGAGAATGCGCGGATGCCCGTGGCGACGCTCGCGGCAATCCTCGGCCTCAGCCGCGCCACGGTTCAGAACCGAATCGACCGCCTCGTGCATGACGGAGTGATCACCGGCTTCACGGTAACGTTGCGCCGCGAAGCGGAGCCCGACGCCGTCTGCGCCATCATGATGATTCAGGTGGAGGGCGAGCGAACCGAGCCTATCTATAAGGCGCTGCGCGGCTTCCCGGAAGCGGTCGCGATTCACACGACCAACGGACGCTGGGATTTCGTTGTGGAGTTGCGGACGCCCGATCTCGAAGCCTTCGACCGCGTGCTGCGCCGCATCCGCGAGTTGAAGGGAATATCAAGCTCCGAAACGAGCCTGCTTCTGTCGAGCCACCGGCGCTAGGGCATGCCCCGCAAAAGTGGATGCCGGATTTGCGTCAGATCTTGAGATGAAAAGCGATGAGCAAAAGCCGCCGGGCGGCAGGTCAGAATCGGATTTGCCTGGTCGCCGCTTTCGCTGCCCGAGCCTTTTTCGCAACGACCGGCTGCTGCGCTTCCATTTCGAGGCGCGCCTGACGAAGCTTCTCGATCTTGGCGACGCGGAGCGCACTTTCGGAATCGATGATGGCGCGAGCGGCGGTGTCGGTCATGTCCGCCTTTGACTGCGGCTTGCGCGGCGAAGCGAACAATGTGTCTTTCGTAATCATGGGTTTTTCTTTCCTTAAGTGTGCAAAAGGCCGGGCGAGAGCCCAGCCTTCCGCGATTTCTGATGCTTTCCCAAAGGAAAACTTTTGGCGCGCATTTACGCGGCCTGAAGATTTTCCGCGGAGCTTTTGCCCGAGCGATTGTCACGCACGATTTCGAACGAAAGCTTCTGGCCTTCGGTAATCGTGCGCATGCCGGCGCGCTCAACTGCGGAGATGTGAACGAAGACGTCAGCCGAACCGCTGTCGGGTTGGATGAAGCCATAGCCCTTGTTCACGTTAAAAAATTTCACTGTGCCAGTATTCATGACGATTTCCTTTCAATCGGTCATAAGTTTTTCCTCGCCGTTCCTGCGTGGACCAGCGATTGTTCAGGATCGATTTTGGCAGAAAGATCGTCAGGACGCGCTTAGGCGCGGGAAACAAGCTCAGCAATCAAGATCGATGATGTTTATATAGCCGCGTCCGGTGTCCGAAACAAGGCAAGTGGCGAAATATTTCTGTTGAACGACTTTTCAACCCGAGAATATTTCCCGAAGCTTGCGGCGGCATATGCGCTTGCGATCTCGACCGCAGCGACGGTTGAAATCAGCCCGCGCATCGGCGAAGCTCGCGCGCGATGGCGCCCTCAGACCTGCCCCTTTTCGATGCGGATTTGTCCGAGCCCCCCGCTCGCGCTAAGGCGCGTGCGACGGTGCCGGTGCTGCTGCCGCTCGCGCTCGACGAGCCTTACACTTATGAAGTGCCGGACGGTGAAACGCTCGCGCCCGGCGATTTCGTGGTGGTCCCCCTCGGCCCCGTGAAGCGCATCGGCGTCGTGTGGCGCGAGGCGGCCGCTCGTCCGGTCGATCCCAGGAAGCTCAAGCCCGTGCTAGCACGCCTCGACGAGGTGCCGCCGCTGCCGCCGCTCAATCTCGCCTTCGCGGACTGGGTCGCGCAATACACGCTCGCGCCGAGGGGCATGGTGCTGCAAATGATGATGAGCGCCAGGCTCGTCTTCGAGGCGGAGGAACCGCGCTTCGGCTTTCGAGGAGGAAGCGGCGTGCCGTCGCGGATGACGGAAGCCCGCCAGCGCGTCATGGCCGCCGTGACCGATGGCGCGGTTTGGTCGAAGAAGAAGCTCATGGATGCGGCGGGCGTCAGCGCTGCGGTGATCGACGGCCTTGCGGAGGCCGGCGCGCTCATCCGCGCCGAGCTTCCACGCGCGCGCGCCTCCGCTCCGAAGCCGGATTTCGCCTTCGCCAGTCTCACGGATGCGCAGCTCACTGCGGCGGACGCGCTGCGGGAAACCATCGCGGATGGCGGCTTCTCCGCAACGCTCCTCGACGGCGTGACCGGCTCCGGCAAGACGGAGGTCTATTTCGAGGCTGTGGCGGAAGCGCTGCGGCATGGCGAGCGGCAGGTGCTCATTCTGCTGCCTGAAATCGCGCTGACGAACCAGTTCCTCGAACGCTTCGAGCGCCGCTTCGGCTGCCGACCGTGCGAGTGGCATTCCGCCGTTTCACCGAAGGAGCGCGCGCGCGTCTGGCGCGGGGTGGCGCTCGGCGAGGTGCGGGTGGTGTGCGGCGCGCGCTCTGCGCTGTTTCTGCCCTTCGCGGATCTCGGCCTCATCGTGGTGGACGAAGAGCACGACCCGTCCTTCAAGCAGGACGACCGCGTGACCTATCAGGCCCGCGACATGGCCGTGGTGCGCGCCTCGCTCGGCAAAATCCCCATCGTGCTCGCCTCGGCGACGCCGTCCGTCGAAAGCGTCGTGAATGTCCAGCGCGGCCGCTACCGGCACGCCATTCTGCCCGGCCGATTCTCGGGCAATGCCCTGCCAGATGTCGAGGCGGTGGACTTGCGCGCAACGCCGCCGGAGCGCGGCGCGTGGATCAGCGAGCCGCTCATCGGCGCGGTGAACGAGGCGCTCGCGAAGGGCGAACAGGCGCTCCTGTTCCTGAACCGACGAGGCTATGCGCCGCTGACGCTCTGCCGCGCGTGCGGCCATCGCTTCACATGCCCGCAATGCACGGCCTATCTCGTGGAGCATCGCCTGCGCGGGCGGCTGATCTGCCACCATTGCGGCTTCTCGCTGCCGTTTCCGAAGTCCTGCCCGTCCTGCCACGGCGAGGGGACGCTCGCCGCATCCGGTCCCGGCATCGAGCGCGTGACAGAGGAAGCGCAGAACCGCTGGCCCGAGGCGAGGCTCGCGGTGCTGTCGAGCGATCTCGTCCCGTCGACGGCGGCGCTGCGCGAAATCCTGACCCGCATCACGGAAGGCGACGTCGACATCGTCGTCGGCACGCAACTCGTCTCGAAGGGCCACAACTTCCCGAAGCTGTCCTTCGTCGGCGTGGTGGACGGCGATCTGAGCCTTGCCACCGCCGACCCGCGCGCAGGCGAGCGCACGTTTCAGCTCCTGCATCAGGTGACGGGCCGCGCTGGCCGCTTCGGCGCGCCGGGACGCGGGTTGATCCAGACGCATTTCCCCGACCACCCCGTGATGCGCGCGCTCGTCTCCGGCGACCGTGAGGCGTTCTATGAGGCGGAAATCGGCTTGCGCGAGGAGGCGGGCTATCCGCCGTTCGGGCGGCTCGCGGCGCTGATCGTATCCGGCAAGACGCGCTACGACGCGGAGGGCTACGCGCGCGCGCTCGCGGTTGCCGCGCCGGAGGCATCACGCATTCAGGTGCTGGGGCCCGTGGAAGCGCCGCTCGCGATCATTCGCGGCCTGCACCGCCAGCGGCTCCTCGTGAAGGCCGCGCGCGAGGCCGATCTTCAGGCCTATTTGCGGGCGTGGCTCAGCAACGCGGACGCGCCGCGCGGCGGCGTCACGCTACACATCGATGTCGATCCGCACAGCTTTCTTTAGGAGCCTGATCCGCAAAGGCGGACGCCGGTATTGATAGACGCCTTAGCAGGAAATCAGCCGATCTCCAGGCTCGTGAGGCCGAAGCAGCGATCGCTTTGCACATTCGGGATGCCGCCGGTATACATGCGCGCCGTTTCGAACATCGGCTCCATGCCGTAGCGCTGCGCAAGCTCGGCGCTACGCGGATTGGCCTCGGTCGTGTCGAGAAAGATCGGCTCGCCCCGAAGCCGCGACGACAGCCCTTCGAATAGAGCGCCCGCGACATGCGCGGCGTCGGCGAACAGCGGCCCGATCCTGAAGCCCGAGCGGCTCGCGCGCGCGACGCCATAACCGGCGAGACGATTCCCGCTCAGAACGCCGAGCGCGACCACTTGCGGCTGATCGATCCACCGGCGCAGGAGGCCGACGCGCGGAACGGGAAACACGGTTGCGTCATAGCGGCAAATTTCGTCGAACCCGATGGAGGAGAGCTGCACCAGACCGGCAGGTTCGGTGCCGCCTCCCGTGCCCTGATACCGCATGTTGCGGTAGGCGAGCTTGAAGCCGGACTTCCTGTAATTGTCCTGTTGCGCAACGACGCCATCGAGGCCGACGTTGCGCGCGCCCATGTAGTCCATCGCCGTATTCCAGAGCTTCAAACCGAAACCCCGGCCCCGATAGGGCGGCTTGACGATATAAAGGCCGAGAAAGCCGAAGGTGCCGTCATACGCCACCGCGGAGATGCAACCGACCGGTTCGCCGTCCAATTCCCCAAGGAAAAAACCGCGAGGATCGGCGGCATAAAAACACGACGCATCGTGACGGCCGGGATTCCACCCTTCGGCGTCCGCCCATTCGAGAGCGAGGGCGATACCGCTTTCGTCCATCCTGCGGACCTTCAATTCCTGAGACGCCACGGCTTCGGCTCCATCTTCTTTGCGCATGCTCTCGGACGCGGCACTCGGCAACTTTTCAGGGAATGCCAAAAAGCCTGCCCCAGCCGGGGGCAGGCTTCCTTATCTTCCTCTCAAGAAGTGCGTAACTCGCTCTGCATGGGGCGTTCGCTCGGAACGTTGTCAGTGCGTCTGCCCGTAAGGGTGAACGATCTGGCCGCTCGGGCTTGCCTTGTCCACGGTCTCCGGGAGATACTTCTGCAGAATGTCGAGGATCTTTTCAGGCGGAATGCCGATCTTCTGGGCGAAGCGCTGCAAATCCTGATCGCCGAGAGCGTGACGCAGGTCTTCCTTCTCGACCGGAAGATTTTCGCCCTGACCGAGCCATGACTTCACATGCTCCTCAAGGCCGCCCTTGCTGAGCTTGTCGACGATCACGGTGAGATTGCCGAAGCCCGCCTGGTTAAGAATGTCCTGCAAGGACGTCGGAATGGCCGGGCCCGAACCCGCCTGATTTGCCTGCGGCGCGGACGGACGTTGTACCGGGGGCTGTTGTCCCTGCTGGCCAGCCTGATTGAGAGCGGCGGTGATGGCTTCGAAGATGTTCATGACGCGACCTTTCGAAATCTTTCTTTGGTCGCGAAGGTATCATGGGAGGCACGCGCAATCGGGCAAATCGCGCGAAAACGCCAATGAACGGCGAACGGAGACTTTTCAATTCGACAAATCGTCCGAAGGAAGCCGAGTGCCGCAAGCCCTGGAGCCTTCTGGATTTCTCAGAACCTCGCCCCCCTTCCCGCTTCGGTCGTTTTCGAGAGACATTTGCATCCCTCGCGGCACCCTCGCGAGACACGATCACGAGGGCTTCGTTCCGCCGGAATCTGTTTGACCGTCTCCGCAAAAAAATGCGTGCACCCGCAGGAGTCGTCAGGCGAGGGCGGCTTTCAGTTTCTCAGCGTGCCTTGATAGCAGGTCGTTATCAGCCATGATGCCGACCGGGCGAAGCTCGTCGCCCGTCTTGCGCGGCAGGATGTGAAAGTGGAGGTGGAACACCACCTGGCCGCCCGCCGGTTCCGAAAATTGCCAGAGCGACACCCCGTCCGCTTCGAACGCTCTCTTGGCCGCGACGGCGATGCGCTGCGCCGTGGCGATGACCGGCGCGAGCACCGCGGGCGAAGCATCGATGATGTTGCGCACCGGCGCTTTCGGGATGATGAGCGTATGCCCGTCAACGCGCGGCATGATGTCGAGAAACGCGAAGCTGTCGGCGTCTTCATAGACGAGATGGCAGGGCAGTTCGCGGCGAAGAATTTTCGCGAAGACGTTGTTCGAATCGTAGGCAGGCGCGCTCATGCCGGTTCCTCCGCTGGACGGGTTTACCTCGCTTTTCCCGCGAAGCGCGGCGCGGGTCAAGCGTCAGTGGCCTCCCACTTCCGCCGCGTGCAATACAGACCCGAAAGCGCTACGGGAGTGGGTTGAATGTCGATCGCCCGCATCGCAAGCGGCACATTTCGTACCTTGCCCGGTGCGGGTTGTTTCATTCAGCATGTCCTGCAAATGTTCAAGAACGATGCGCACTGCGGGGTGGCACGCGTCCGAGAATCTTGCCCATAGCCCATGATCCGGGGGCGTCTGATAATCAGCCAGGACGCGCTGCACCTTTCCTGAGCCGAGTTCCTCTTCCAGGCCGAGGGGATCGACAAGTCCGATACCGATGTCAGCGAGAATTGCCTGCTGGGCGACCTGGGTCGAATTCGTCTTCAGGCTGGCGATCGGGTGGTACTCTTCTGTTCCAGCCGACCCCGTCACGGTCCAGATGGGATCCTTTCCAACTATAAGCAAATGTTGGCGAAGATCCGCAATCGCGACGGGACAGCCGTTCGCTCCCAGGTAACGCGTCGAGGCCAGGAAAACTTGCGGCGTAGCCGCAAGTCTTCTTGTCTGGCCGTCCTCACGAGAACGGCCCGTCCACAGCCAGACTTCGGTGGCGGCGCACTGTTGAGGCGGTTGCTCGAAATCATCGGCTTCGATATGCAGATCAATGCGCGGATGCTGGCGGCGCAAGGAAACGAACAACGGACCGACGACACGGGCAGCGAGTTCTTCGGACCCCACGATGCGAATAGCGCATTTCACGGTCGCCCCAGCCCACGCCATTATGGCTTCCGCTTCCTTTACCTCCTGAACGATCCGCTGCGCTCGCTCGTAAAACTCGAGACCGGCGAGTGTCGGACTTGTGTGGCGTGTCGTTCGATGCAGAAGGCGGGCCTGCAGACGATGTTCGAGCCGAAGTATGGACTTCGAAATCGTGGGCGTAGATAGGCCGAGTTTCACTCCGGCCGCCTGCATCGATCCCTCATCGATACAGGCGACGAAATGTTCCAGACAGGCGGCGGTGTTGCCTTGCGACCAGCTTCGTCTCTTCATACCTGCCCCATTTAAGCTAGAGAGCGACGCCAACGGACACGGCTTTCAGCACTTTTTTCTCGGTTATCTCAAGGCATCCGGGTTCGAGTTCGAAGCAGCGCGACTTGGTCGTCAGGTGCAGATTGTAGCCAATCTCCGTGTTAGCGAGAAGGCCGTCTTCAAAGGAAGCCTGTGCCTGCCTCAACTGGAGGGTGACGAAGGAGACGTTTTCCGCACGCGGGTTGACTGAAACCTTGTTCTCCAGAATTTTCGCTCCCTCGAAAGCGTGCAGTTCTGAAACGCTCGCCGCGCTCAGGACGAGGTTCGGATTGGCCTTGTAATAGATCGGCAGATTATAGCCGGCAGCGATTATAGCGGCGCAGCCAAGAAACGTACCAGGATAAAAACGCATGACTTCACTCCTCCTACACACACCTAAAGATCAGACGCGATATGAACCGTGATCACGTCCTTGTAGAGACCTGCCAGCTTGTCTGCCGTGTCACCGATCGTGACATTCAACCGACGGCTTGATTCACCCGCCGGGCCGTTAACACGCCAGATCGCACCCTTTTTGAGTTGCGAAGATTGTCCATCGATTGTCACCACATAGGGAATGGAGGTGCTGTCGCCCGGCGGGCTTCCTTCTCGTATCAAGGCGCCGTTTTCCGCCTGAATTTCGAGACGATGATTTTGAGTGCTGCGCATTTGCAGCACGACAGCTTTCGAACGGAGTTTCAGATCATCGATTTCGAGAGTTGCCCGCAAGCCGGAGCCTGCAACATTGATTTCAAAAACCGGAGGAACGACGCAGTGGATGTCCACCTCGGTCTGGTCGAGGAGCGTCGTCCTGGCCTGCTCGGCAGCAAGAGCGAATCCGATTTTCTTGGTCAGCTTGCCTGCCAGCGATTGCTGGCCCCGCGCCACCGACAGCCGCAAAGGCAGCTTGATGCTCTGGCCCGGCGCAACTATGGGGGTCTGAATGGTGAGGCCGCTCGAATCCGCTGCCGACGGAGCTCTTTGGCCCGAGATGGTGAAATCGATGTTGCCAAACTGAAGCGGCAGATAGCGATCGGGGATCCAGAGCCGATAGGCGCAGGATTCGGTTCCCGTGTTTTGTACCTGAATGCTGAGTTGTTGATGCCCGTCAAGAGCCGAGAACGGATTGTAGACGAGCGTGCGGCGCGCGGACAACGCGTCTATCTTGCCGGTGCAGGCCAACGAGGGGGTTAGCCCACAAAACATCGCAAGCACAAGCATGAACGCCGTTCTCATGACGCACACCGCTGGGTGAGAAGGCCCGCATCAAAAATGCCCACGGTTTTTTCCGGGACCGTCAGTTGAAAGCACTGCGCCGTATCTCCCAGCATCTCGATACGCCAGCGGCCCGGTTTCAGTCCCTCGACGGCAAAGCGGCCGCCGCGGTTCGTAAAAAGCGCGACCTTACGGGGATCGGGAACGCCGTCTTCTCTCGCAAGCCCGCTTAGAAGCGAAAGGGGTTGTCCCTCCGCCTCAAGGCTTCCGACCGCCAACACGCTGTAGTCGGATCCGACTTTGATGGTGTAGCCGCTCTTGTATTGCGGGCGCACATCGATAACGCCCGTACCGAGATCGTAACCTTCAGGCGCCCCTTCCACATCGAGAGGCAACTGGGAATGAGAGTATGAAGGGATATCGGACACGAGCGCCGGACCCAGAAGGTCGGATGCAGCGCGTGCGGGAGCATCCCCGGTCTTCACTCGGACAGAAGCATCGGAAAGCGATTCATGCGCGGTGACGATCGCGAAGCTGTCGGTGACGGTTCGACCGACGGCCACCTGACCGTCCGCAAATGCGATCGCCCCCCCTGCGGAAACCGTGCTGACGTCGTTCACCACACCCCGGTTCAGGCCGTAGACGCGCCGCGACCGGCTGGCGGAAACGTCGAACCGGGTGTCGGAATAGGCGGCACTCAGGTCAACCTGGCTTTCCGGGTCGCCGCCGGTTACGGCGCTCGGCATCTTTTCGATATCGGCCTTTATCGCGTATCGGCCGCTGTCCGTTTCGCCCGCAGTGGAGACGCCGAGGACGGAAGTTCCATGGAGACCGTCCTGCGTGAATGCGATTTCCGTATCCTTGCCCGCCCGGATATTCAGGCGTCCCATCACAGTCCACGACGGCTGATAGTCCTCGGTCAGCAAATTCGTCGTGTGATCGCGGGACAAGGATAGCGACCAGTTGACATTGGGGCGAACGGCCTTCGACACGGTGATGCCGCCGCCAAGGCGATCCGAGGTATAGGCCGATCCCACAGCCGCGTTCGCCGAGAGAGACAAGGTGTAATCGTCGGGAAGCTCCAGACTGTAGAAGCCGTTCACGGAGAACCCATCGAGGCCTTCAGACGTCGAAAAGATGGAGGTAAAGCCCGCGCTCCTGTACTCGGCGGCGAGTTGAAACGAGCCGGGAATACTCCACTTCCTCAAAAGCGTCTCGGGGCTGTAGGTCAATGCAGTGGCAAACCCGCCATCACCGTTCCAGTCCTTGCTTACGGCGAATTCGGCTGCGACCCGGCCAAGCCACAACGGAGAGATCGCCATGATGCCCGCCATCGCGGACCGGGAATCGACCTGGGCGTGGAGGGTTCCGGTCAAGTCCTCCGTGAGGCCCAGCCGGTAATAGCCGGTCGCCGCCGGTTCGCTCCAGTAATAGTGCATGCGGTTCAGCCCGGAGAGGCTCTTGTAACCCGCCGAAAAGCCCCAGTCGCTGATGCCCGGCATCAGCAACGCGTAATCATAGAACTGAGAGAAGTTGAGAGTGGTTCGCTTCCCTGTGTCGTCGGTGATTTCGAGAACGACGACGTTCTCACCGCTTCTGAGGGGCAATTCGCTGATATCGTGATCGCCCGGCTGCATCTGAAGACGACGAACAACCTGCCCGTTGACGACGATATCGACATCGGACGGCCTTTCCAGCCGGAATGAGCGTTGGCCCGTGGGACGAACGCTCTTCTGAGGCTGGATCTTGTCGTAGCTTTTCTGGATCGATACGCCAAAGAAACTGCCGCCACCCTGTATACCTGCCGTCGGAGGCGTAACGTCGCCGGCGATGTAGCGAAGCGCATTCTCGGCATCGTCGTAGACGGCCCGGGTTCCTTGGCGCATGGCAACGCCGTTTGAGGTCGCCGCCTCTGTTTCAATAACGAGATTCATGACACGAACGGCCGACGAGAACCCGAAGCCTTGCGAGAACTCCCCGCGTTTCGAGCCTGTGTTCGCCGTCGAATACTGGGCACCGGCGGTTACGTTCATATATCCCGAATATACGGCGCGGGGCGCCAGTTGCTCGGGCACGATGGTTTCCGACCCCGCGAGCGAAACGTGCACTCCGGGACGCTGATCGGCGGTCGGGAAAAAGCTGAGCGTCATCTCTTCGATGTCGAAGGATATCGGAAGACCTGCCTCTTTCAGCGCTTTCACGCTGACGAAGCCGCCGACCGTAGGTAGCGCTCTGACAGCCGCGATAATTTCCGGCTTGAGGACCGGCGCCGCCAGCTTCAGGAAAGTTTCGTGATCTAGAAAGTTCAGGCTTTCTCCTGCCAGTTGGGCAGGAATTTCACCCAGGTAAAAGCGGCCATCCTTCAAAGCGAGGCTGATTGTGTAGACTTGCTTGTCTGTCATCGAATAAGCCGTGCTCGTGGGTTTCGCGGCAATTTCGGTGCGCGAATGGTTTTCTTGCGCAGTCGTCGCCGTTATGCTGGCGAGTGACATCGCAAGCCCGAAAATGATTGAGCGGCATTGCATCGGTGCTTGAGCCTGCACAGCGGGATATTCAACGTATTACCTCATGATTTTCTCGAGAAAGACTTCTGCGCTAACGCTCCTCGCGTCCGCAGGTAACTGCACCGGAAGCTTGAAGCGCCTCTTCTTCCCGGGCTGGACGATGCCTATACCTACCGCATGCTCAAGCTCACCCTGGGATAGCGTTTTGGACCAATTGCCGGCACGCAACATGACTGACGCTTCGCTGAGCTTCGCATGCACGGTTCCGGAGTTGCCCAGAAAAAGGCTGACGTAACGCTTGCCATCCTCCGAGGCGATGCTGCTCGAAAGAACATCGAGGGCTTTCTGACCTGTAGCGGGTGCGACATTTGCCACGACGTCGAAATTGAAGACGATCTGAAAGCCGCTCTTCTTCTCCGGCATCGCCACGGGAAGCTGATTGACGGAAAGAATGTAGGTTTGGCTCTTGTTCAAGGGCGCACCGGCCCACTGAACGCGGAAGACCTGCTTCGAGTGCGGGCGCAACATGCGGCTTGGCGGAAAGATGAGAAAATCGCTCGCCGCCGGGGTTAGCTGCCGCCCCCCGTCTTCGGAGATTTCCGCGCGAGAAACGACCACCTCGATGGGAACGTCCTTGTCACTGTCATTGCTGACCAGGATTTGCGCCACCCGCTTCGCCGGATCGCCTGAATTGATTTCGAGTACGAGAGGCGTCACCCCGAGTGCCAGAGCGGGTGCCCCGGTCAAGGCGAGCATCGCAGAAGCGATCAGCAAACTGGAGAAAAGTACGCGCATATGTCTACCCACCCTCAAACGTTGCCGCGAAGGGTCTCTTCATGTTGCCCAGTGCACTTCGATTGAGAAGGACGTGCCCAGCGTCCTGCCCCGGCGCTAGAGTTTGGCGCCGATCTGTACAGTTACGGTGTCGGTGTAATTTCCGTTGACGACAGGAACGGTGCCGTCTTTCGTGGCGAAGGTCAAAGTGAGGGGCCCCGAGTTGGCTCCGGCAGACTGAAGATTGACACTCCTCGCAGCCTTCGATGTATCGAGGACGAGATTGCTGATCGATCCCCAATTGGCGGTCACGGTATAGTCGACGCGGCTCAAGAAATCGCCTGCGGCTGCCTGTTTGGCATCGGATGACGTCATGCCGCCGTTCTGACTTGAAAGGCTTAGATACGCCTCGTAGTTGCACATCGCCCTGTCGAATTTGAGCGTCAGGGTCGAGCCCTTCACGAACGCCGTCGTCGAATCGATGAAATCCGTCAAGGTCACGATATTTGAGGAATAGGTGGCGTTGGTAACAGCACCGGCGACCGCGGCCTGCCCCGGAAGTTGGCAAACCTGAGGGGCGAAGCCTTTGATCTGAAACGTCGTGCTTGCGCTCGAAGTATCGGCGGACTGTGCCGATACTTCGGGCACCGCAAAGGCGATAGCAAGCGCCACCGAAAGCGTGAAATTGCGGGTCGTTCTTTCAAAGATTACTGGTACTGACACGGCCGGCGCCCTTTTCTCAAAGCAGGGGTGTAAAAACGATAACTAGATTGTCGGTGAACGTGCCAGCCACGACAGGCGCATCTGCTGCGTTTGCGCTGGCAATCGAGATATCGAGACGAAGATCTCCGGAGACTGCGCCAGGGGCGACGACACTCGGGGATGTCTGCCCCTGAACGCCTTCAGTCTGCAAAACGCTCACCGACGATGCCCACGAGATGCTGGCGCTATAGTCGATGTGCTGAATGAACTCGGAGCTGGCTTCCGTTTTTATGAGAGGTACCAGGCCGCCGTTCTTCGAGCTGACGGTCATGGTATGCGGGTGATTGCACATCCCCTTCAGCGTGACCGTAATGGAGGCCGAGGTGAGCTTGGCATTGAGATCGGTCAGTTGAGTGACGCTCAGAACATTCTGCGCCCCCGAACTGGCCGCAACTGCCATGTTCGACGCCTGCCTCGCTTGGGCAGGCTGGAAGCTGCAGACTGGCTGCGCCTTGCCGCGCAAAGCGAATGCCTGGCTTGCGCCGTCTTCGGCATCGACGCACGAAGTCCCACTGAGGGAAATGGCCGTCACTACACACACATATCGACTCAACACGCACACGACGCGGCCTGCTCATTATATACATTTTGTTGAAAATATTTCTTTTGCGGCGCATGTCAACCCAAATGAGGTGTAGGTTTTACCGCACCTCACAAACGCGGCGAAACCCGAAAGGCGAGCACGTCGCGGTAGGCGCCAGCCAGCGGCACACCTTCTCCAGAATCCCAATGAAATCCGAGCGTTAGGCTTTTGCTGAGAGCCGATGAATTTGGCGGGGTCTCGGACACACATGCCGAAGTTCCGTCGATCATGTTGTCGGAATGGCACAGGTCAGCAACTGCACCCGCAGAGGTGTCAAGGTTGTATGACAGCGTGTATGGAACCTTGGCTAGAAACGGGGCGCGGACGGGCTTGCTGGTGCCCAAAGCGAGGCCACCGTTCTGAGAACTGAATACAAACTTGAAACGCGAGTTACACGAAAGCCCGATCTTCACGGACACAGACCCACTCTTCGAAAGGTCACCGAAATCGATAACCGGACTGGTGTTTGAAATCGAGCAGGAGGGCTTAACAGTGGTAACAACGGTGATCGCGATGTCTTGACTGCCGCCCTTCGCGTCTGAAACGGTCATCCCCGCGCAACTGACACCAACAAGGCCGACGGCCATCGCCACGCGAGGCGAACGAGCGGCTCGGCCACTGCGGCCGATTATCTTGCTCGATGGGCGTCGGCATCCCGACATAGCGACGCTGGCCTTTCTGCTTGAGCGAACCGATATCGCCAGGGAGCAGCTTGCTCCCTGACCAAGGTAGCTGAGCTGAAGGACATGTCAATGAGCGCTGTCGCCTCAGCAGGCGGTGCCTCAATCTGGCCTAAATTGAGATTGCCGACGTTTTCCACAGCCGCGCAATCCGCTTTTATAACAGCGCCTTACGCCGCAGGTGGCCGGATTTAGGCGAGAATGTGGCGACTTTCGGGCAAAAATTCGGTTGTCAGCATTTCGAAAAAAATTTAACGGTGTTGATAGCGACACACCGAAGGAGGGAGCAGTGAACAATGTAATCAAGCATTCGCAACGTTTTTCTTGCGTGAACCAACTGAGCATTTTCGACCTGGTTCTCGCCACCCGTTGCGCCCAGTGAAGCTATACGGACAGCCGTTAGCGTTGCTCTTCCTCACTACTTGACGAATACCCGCCATAACCCGCCATTTGCATCGTAATCTGCCACGTTCTCAGCGTAAAGGGAACGATAGGTCTTGCGTACGGAGTTGACATGAAGACCGAAGCCTCAATGTACACATCCGCCAGCTTCTTCGGACTCGCGACTGCGAGCGTGAAGGACGACAACCTGCTCACGTGGATCAAAGATGCAATCTCGTCCGACTGTGATCCTCATATGCAGCAGCAAGGTATGCTCTCCGAGGGGCTAGCGGGCGAATGGATATTCAAAGTGCGAAATGGAGAGGCCAGCCGAAATCTTGTCTCTTTATCAGAACATCTGTGGGATGAAGCATTCCTGATTCTGGAAGCCATGGGCCGTATCGAGTTTGCGGTTGGGCTGATGCCCTGGCACGGAAATTTGCTTCTTGACGACAGCTCCTCACGAGCGATTGCCTTAAGATTGCGGATCGCCCGCCGTATTCTACAAATTGACCCGGAGGTGTTTTATCGCTCCTGCGGTCTGGAGTCAAAGACGGCCGCTGCGTTGGAGCAAGGCGATGCGCCGTCTCTAGAACAGCTGTTTGCCGTTCTGGATGCAGTTTCCGAGAATTACGACATCCCGTCTGATTGGCTTATGTCTGGCGAGGCCTGCGAAATCGAAGCCTGAAACCTTCAGGCCGGGCGCCACGGCTCACGATTTGCGGCCCGGCGAATTGAGGCTGCGCCCCCCCACGGTGCGCAGCCTCCCCCCTCGTAAACTCATCACCCGAGCAGGCGGCTGAACGGGCAGCAGAGCCATTCGCTATGCCTCGGATCAGCCAATACTCGCGAAATACTGAACGCTTGGCGCCAAGGCTCACGATTTGCAGCCCG
The DNA here is from genome assembly GCF_003992725.1 of Rhodomicrobium lacus. NCBI lineage: Bacteria > Pseudomonadati > Pseudomonadota > Alphaproteobacteria > Hyphomicrobiales > Hyphomicrobiaceae > Rhodomicrobium > Rhodomicrobium lacus. The sequence goes on from NZ_RZNF01000012.1 coordinate 744,327, forward strand.
GCGAATTGAGGCTGCGCCCCCCCACGGTGCGCAGCCTCCCCCTCGTAAACTCATCACCCGAGCAGGCGGCTGAACGGGCAGCAGAGCCATTCGCTATGCCTCGGATCAGCCAATACTCGTGAATACTGAACGCTTGGCGCCACGGCTCGCGCGTTGCGGCCCGGCAAATTGAGGTTGCGCCGCCCTCGGCGCGCAGCCTCCGTCCCAATGGACACGTCCCCCGAATAGCAGGCCGAACGGGCAACAAAGCCTTTCGCTATGCCTCGGATCAGCCGTTACTCGGGGTTACTAGACGCTTGCTGCCACGGCTCGCGATTTGCGGCCCGGCGAATTGAGGTTGCGCCGCCCACGGCGCGCACCCTCGTCCTCGTCAACTCTTCTCCCGGAGAGCGACCCGGGTGGGCATTACAGCTCCTCCGCAATACCCCAGATCAGCCAGTGCTCGGGAATGCCCGCACGCTCGGCATATCTTTCCAGAAGCTCGATCATCAGTTCATCGAGCTCAAGTTTCCTGCTCGCCGCGCTTTTCGCCAGGCGGGCCTGAAGACTGGAAATATCGAGGGCCATTGCGGCCGGCTGCGCAGCAGCGGCGCGCAGAAGGCTGAGGCGCACGAGAACGGCTCCGGGCGAGAGAACATCCGGCAGAACGTCGCCGTTCCAGACCCTGAGGTCGGGCTGCGCCCTGACCAAGCCGCGCGAGCCCAACCCTATGAAGACATCGTCCCACAAGGCTTCCGGTATCGGGCCCGGATAGCTGACCGTGTTTGCGTTTTTCAGCGTAGCAATCTGCCATTCACCAGCGACATAGCCAGCCGAAAGCGGCCTCTGCCGCAAATGTGGCATCCATCCGGCAGCGGTGGCACCCTCTATCCATGCATCAGCGTCGATCGCGTATTTATTAACGCTGGAGCGAGTTGAGTGCACATGAAAGCCGACTTCATCGGCAAAAGCGGAAATGCGGAGAGACATGCTTTTTTTTCGCGTTTGAGTGACCAGAACTCGACATTGATAAGCTAGGTTGAACGCATTACTCGTCTGTTAGAAGTCGACAAATCTTCCATTAGTTTAGCGAGCACATTCACCAGTCGTTTACTTTTATTCCATTCTTGGGCGACACCGTTTCTCTCACTACTTGCTGCGGCAGTCCGTTGTGCTTTATGTTTTGCACAATCTGTGGTTCATTGGGGGTGGCAAAGAGGCAAGGATGACGAGTGCTCCATTTTCGGGAGTCGACGTTTTGCCCCTCACAGCAACGTTGACGAACCTCCCGTTCCAGTCGATCGCCCTGCTCGCGCTCGGTGCCTATATCGTTGTTGCCACTTTGAAGGTCCTTTGGGAGTGCCGAACGATCATTCTGATGATTACGGTCGTCGGGCTTCTGATGGCGAATGGTGATCGTGGGCAACTTCGTTTGAACGACTTGAGCCAACAAAGCCTTTCTCAGTTATGGGAGAAGCTAACGCGACCATGACGGTTCACCTCGTGGTTTGGCAACTGGTAATGCACGTATTGCACAACTTACGATTGATCCTAGTTGAACGAGCGAACGAGATTCCCGACCAGAAGATTCCAGCCGTCGATCAGGATGAAGAACAGGACCTTGAAAGGCAGCGAGACCGTAGTTGGAGCGACCATCATCATGCCCATGGCCATCAGCACTGTTGAAGCGATGAGGTCGATCACCAGGAACGGAAGCATGATCAGGAAGCCGATTTCGAAGCCGCGCCGAAGCTCGGAGATCATGAATGCGGGGATGAGCATCCTGAGGGTGGGCGTCCCCTCGGGGCTCGCTTGCCGAGACATTCCCGAGAAGAGATCGAGATCCTTCTGGCGCACATTCGCCATCATGAACTCCCGGAACGGATCGGTAATCTTGTAGAAAGCCTCATCCTCTGAAAGCTTCTTGTCCATGAAGGGCCTGACACCCGTTTCCCAAGCCTTTTCGAAGGTGGGCGACATCGTGAAAGCGGTCATGAACAGCGCAAGGCTCACGAGGATGATGTTGGCGGGGGTGGACGGCAAACCGAGACCGACCCGCAGGAAAGACAGCGCAATGACAAAGCGGGTGAAGCACGTCACCATGATGAGGATCCCGGGCGCCAGCGACAGCACCGTGATCACAAGCACCAGCTGAATGATGCGCGACGAGGTGCCGTCCGCTGTCTCCGGGAACAACGAAGCGAGACCACCGAGCGGACCGCCAGCTTGTTGAGCGCAAGCGCTGGCTGGCACCAGAATCAGCAGGATGAGAACGAGCGCCGCCGTTGCTCGCCTCCCTCGCCAGGTGGAGACGACGCCCGCACTTCCCCCAGTCAGAGGTGCTTCATGCGGATGCGGGCGCATGTCGCCCTCCGAATAGCCGATGACAGACGGTGCGATTGCGCCCTGCATCTCACTGCACCACGAAAGTCAGGATCAACAGATCCAGGGTTTTGCCGTTGCCGATCCGGGCGGCGCGCGACCGCAGATCGTTCTTGAGGAGTTGAAACCCGGTCGGCCCCTCTATCTCGCGGATCGAAACTGTTTTCAGAAATGTCACCAGATCGTCCGAAATCCTCGCGCTGATTTCCGCTGCCTCGGCCACGTCGGGCTTGAGAACGACCGCCGCCTCAAGCCGGACCGAGAGGTTCGAGCCGTTCGCCAGATTGGCGATGATGGGCGGAAGCACCTTGACCTCGCTTCTTGCTATCACCGGCTGCGGCGCGGGCGCAGGCGCGACCGGCGCCGACTGAAAAACTCCGGGCTCCATGAAGCCGAACGCGAACCCCGCCGCGGCAGCGACCAGCGCGCCGGTAACGGCTCCGAGCAGCATTTTTGGTCCACGTTCCGTCACGCCAGATCCTCTCGCGTCTTAAAAGGGCAGAAGCCAGTCGGTGACCTGCTGGCCCCAGGCCGGCTGTGCCACTTCCATGATGCGCCCGCGTCCGCCGTAGGAGATGCGGGCCTCCGCGATCTTGTCGTATGAAATGCTGTTGTCGGTCGCGATATCGCGCGGCCGGATGATCCCCGAAATCAGCAGTTCCCGCAGCTCGTAGTTCACGCGAACTTCCTGACGACCGGCGACAATAAGGTTGCCGTTCGGCAGCACCTCCGTCACGACCGCGCCGATCAGGAGGTTGATGCTTTCCGCACGAGAAATGCCGCCCTTCGCATCGGTGCTGGTCGTCGATTCCACCTTGGGGTCCAACTCGCCGCTGCTTTGCGTGTCCAGATGCTTGTTGAGCCCCGACCAACTCAGGTTGGCCTTGTTGGTGATATCCAGTTCCCGCGTCGAAGACCGCGAGCGACTGTTGTTGTTATCGATCGAGGCCTTGTCCTTGATGGAAATCCTGACGGTGATGACGTCGCCGACCTTGGTCGCGCGCGGATCCTTGAACAGGTCCGCTCCGTTGTCCTGCCACAGCGATGCTCGGGTTACATAAGACGCGGGTGTCGCCGGCATCGTGCCGATCGCCGTGTGAGACGGCACCAGCCCAGCGCCGACAGGCGTGAGCGTAGGCTCCCGACCGATCTCGTTCATCTTGTTGAGGCATCCGCCAAGCATCAAGGCAGTCCCCACTGCTGCCGCCGTGCAGATCTTCATGATTTTTCCTCGCTCTGCCGAGACGGGCTGGCCGACTTTGCGTTGTTCTTCCGGTTGGCATCGCCCAGAGCCGCAGCCGGGGCGGAACTATCCTGTTCCCTGACCGCGCCGATCATCACGGCCACGATCCGGGCCGCCTTTTCCGGCGGCATCTCATCCAGAATCGCGCTGGATTTCTTCGTGCTCAGTTTGATGAGCAGAGCCGAGGCCGCCTCCTCGTCCATGGCGGCAATCTGAGCGGCCGCCGCGTCCGGCTTCACCTTGGTGTAAAGCTCCACGAGGCTTTGCTCTGCCTTTTTCATGAACTCGTTACGGCGTTCGAGCCACACCTTGTATTCGGTCGTCTTCTCTTCGAGCAGAGCCGTGCGCCGCGCAAGCTCGTCATCGAGCTTCATCAATTCGGCTTTCTGGCTCAGATAGCGCGCATCCGCCGCCGCATCTGCGATATTCTCGCAGTAGGCCTGCGCAGCCCGCGAGTTGGGGGGCGGCACGGCCCCCGGCACCGGCGCAGCCTTTGCCGCATCAGACTCTTTCGCGCGAGCTTCACCCGCCTTTTTGGCGGCCTGATCGACGGAGGCGTCCCACTGGGGTTGCGGAGTGGCCCCGCGAGCCTTGCGCGCCGCTCCGCCCTCGTCTGGCCAGCCCCAAGCGTATTGCTGAGCTGCGGCCGGAGGCGTCGACATCTGCGCAACGGCGGCGAGCGCCATGAGGCAACTTGCGGATCGAACCATGCGCCTCATCATTGCACCACCAGTTCTGCCTGCAGCGCGCCCGCCGACTTGATGGCCTGAAGGATCGCGATAATGCCCTGGGGCTTGAGCCCCATCCGGTTGAGCCCCGTGACGAGAGACTGAAGGTTGGCACCGTTCAGCATGAAGAGCGTCCCATCGGGTTGCTCGGCGTTGACCGCCGTACGATCCTCGACTGCCGTCTCTCCACGCGAGAAGGGCGCGGGTTGGACGACCTTCGGCATCTCGGTGACGCGCACCGTTATGTTGCCGTGCGCAACCGCAACGGTGCTGATCTTCACGTCGCTCCCGATCACCACGGTTCCCGTGCGCTCGTCGATCACGATCCGCGCTGGCGCGTCCGGCTGAATGGGCAACTCGCTGATTTCACTGATAAAGCGTGCTGCATCGAGCCTTGGCGGACGGAGCAGTTCAATGGAGCGCAGGTCTTTCGCACGCGCGGACCGTCCGCCGTAGGTCGGCATGGTATACGCGTTGATCACATCGGCAGCTCGCGTCGCCGTCGAGAAGTCGGGGTTCAGAAGTTCGAGCGTGAATGACTTGAAGCGTTCGAGTTCGATTGGCAGGCGCCGCTCCACAAGCGCGCCATTCGCGATGCGGCCGGCGGTCGGAACGCCCTGCGTCAGCTTCTCCGCGCGACCGCCTGCAGCAAAGCCCGATACGCTGACCTGGCCCTGCGCGGCGGCGTAAATCACGCCATCCGCGCCCGAAAGCGGCGTCATAAGGAGCGTGCCCCCCTCAAGCGAGGTTGCGTTGCCGAGCGAAGAAACCGTGACATCAACCCGACCACCCTCACGGGCGAAGGCGGGCAATTCCCCCGTCACGATGACGGCCGCCGCGTTCTTTGTCTGAACCTGATTGTTGTTCGTGAGGTTGTTGCGGATGTTCACGCCCATTCGGTCCAGCATCGACTGGATCGACTGACTGGTGAAAGGCGAGCTTCTGAGATTGTCGCCGGTGCCATTCAATCCCACCACGATCCCGTAGCCCACGAGCTGGTTCGACCGGACATTCTGGATCACAGCAATGTCCTTGATGCGAGTCGTCGCATGCGCAGGCTGGACCATCAGAAGTGCGATCAGGAAACGTTTCACGGCTTAGTTCACCCGCACGCTGCCATCGGCCGCCACGACGCCGTGGATGACGACACCGGAGTCCGGATTGCGCGCGCTGATGGTTTCGCCGACGCTGCCGGATTGCAGCGCCATGGCGACGCCCGTAATGCGCACGGTGCCGGATTCATAAACGAGCGAAACCGCCTTGCCCTGGCGGACAACGACAGGCTCCCGGATCGCGACTTTCGGGATAGGCAGTCCCGGCAACAAGGTGCGTCGCGAAGTCTTGCCAATCAGGCCGCTCGCTTCGGTCACGAAAGAGCCCGCGTTCTCGCTCTCGGACAGTTGCTTCGAGGAGAGCATGTCCTCCGTAATGACGTCGCCGGGGTAGAGCGCGCGCTTCGGCACGGGCACGACCCGCCCCCCCTGCTCCGCCTGCGATGGGGTGGCGAGGAAAATCGGTGCGGCCAACGCCGCGGTGATCATGACGCCTTTCATGAAGCCACCCATCAGAGATTATTCTTCGTGAGAACCTGGAACATCTCGTCCGCAGCCTGAATGACTTTGGAGTTCATCTCGTAGTTTCTCTGCGCGGAGATCAGATTCGTGATCTCCTGCACCGGGTCTACATTCGAGCTTTCGACGTAGTACTGCTGAACCGTGGCGTAACCCTCGCTCCCCGGCACCTGAACCTGAGCGCTTCCCGAGGATAGCGTTTCCCGGAAGAGGTTGTTGCCGAGCGCCTCAAGTCCCGCTTCGTTTGCGAAATTGGCGATGGTGAGCTGTCCGACCTGCGTCATGACACCCGTGCCGGGGTCGACGTAGACTGTCCCATCGGTGTTGACCTGGATCGACGTTGCGTTCGTCGGGATCGTGATGCTCGGGATAACCGTGTAACCGTCCTGCGTCACGAGTTGGCCCGATGCGTTCTTGCTGAACGTGCCCGCACGCGTATAAAGCGTCTCGTTGTTCGCGCCGGTGATCTGGAACCACCCGCGCCCGCTGAGCGCAAGGTCGAGCGAATTGCCGGTCTTGGTGAGCGGGCCCTGCGTATGCAGACTTCTGATGGCGACCGGCTGCACGCCGAGACCGATCTGCGACGCCTCCGGTATCGGGTCGGCATCGCTTCGGTTGGGGACGCCCGCCGCACGCTCCGACTGGTAAAGCAGGTCGGCGAATTCCGCTCGCGACCGCTTGAAGGCAACCGTATTGGCATTCGCGATATTGTTCGCGATGACTTCGACATTCGTTTGCTGAGCAACCATGCCGGTCGCAGCGACGGAAAGGGCGCGCATGATGGCCTCGCTAGATCGTCATCCGGGTGAGTTCCTGATAGGCAGAGACGGCCTTGTCGCGCACGGCGAGGGCCGATTGCAGCGACAGCTCCGCCCTGGATACGGCTTGCACCACCTCCTGAGTGGAAGCACGCCCCTGGAGTCCGGCCGCAGCGACACTTTCGCCCGTCTTGATATCGGTCGCCGTCTGCTGCCCAAGCGCAGCCAGCACGCTGGAGAAATCCGCCGAAGCGATGCCCGCCGAGGCCGTCTTCTTTTGTAAAGCGGACGTCACCGAAGAGTCGGAAACGGCGAATGAGGCAAGCGAGGCAATCGTCATGATCAAACCTTGAGGATGTCGATGGTAAGGGTTTCGAGATGGCGCACCTGCTTGAGAACTTGCAGGTTCGCTTCGTAACTTCGCGCGCCTTCGCGGATGTCCGCGAGTTCCACGAGAACGTTCACATTTGGAAGCTTGACATTGCCTTGGGCGTCGGCCGCCGGATGTCCCGGAATGTTTTCGATGCGATAGGGAGACCGATCCGCCTCGACATCGCCGATGGTCACCAGTTCAGCCCCCGTTGCGGCATCGAGTTCCTGATCGAAGCTCAGGATCTTGCGTGTGTAAGGGAGCGCCCCCGGCGTCTTGCCGGTGGATTCGGAGTTCGCGAGGTTCTCGGTCGCGACGCGAATGCGCTGCGACTGCGCCGACAGGCCCGAACCCGCGATGGCAAGAGAGGCAGACAGATTGTCCATCGCCATCACCCCTTCGCCGCTTGAGAGATCATGCTGTGAAAGCTTTTCACGACCGCAGTGTTCAGCGCGTAATCGCGCATCACTTCCGAACTCTTGAGCATCTCCTGATCGAGGTTCACATCGCCGCCGGAATAGAACGTCGCTCCATCGGCGGCATCTTCCTGCGCAAAGGACGCAACCTGCGAAACCTCGGCCTGAAGGTGCGACGGGCTCGTCGAAGTCATCTGCAGCCCGATGTTATCCACAACGGCCTCGAACGGAACGACGTTAGCCGTCTTGTATCCAGGCGTATTCGCATTCGCGACGTTCTGAGCCAGAACCCGCTCCTTGGCGAAAAGCCATCGGCCTTGTAGAGATGCGATATCGAGCACGTTCGACATGTGCAAGCGTCCGTCCGTCGCGAGTTGGGTTCGACTCAAAACGCTTTACAACCTATTAATGGTTTAGGTTGCATTTCTTGCCTGAAGCTGTTCACGCTCGGCTCATGGCTCAACCATGAGCTAAATCGTTGAAAATTTTTAGATAATTTCTACTGCATGGGCGCTTGACGACTGGGGATCGCCCCGGATGCGCGCGGCCGCAGCGCAAGCGACTGCCCCTCTCAGGGCTGGTGCATGCCTCGACCGAAAGGGCCTCAGCGCCCCTTTTTGTTGATGTAGATGATAACCTCGGCCACCGCCTTGTAGAATTCCGGCGGGATAGGCTGATCCACGCGCACAGCGTCATGCAGCGATTTTGCGAGGGCCTTGTTTTCCACGACGGGAACGCCGTTGGCCTCCGCTATGCCGCGTATCCTCAGCGCGAGCTTGTTCTTGCCCTTGGCCAGCGTCTGCGGCGCCCGGTCCTGACCTCGAATATAGCGAAGCGCGACAGCATAATGGGTGGGGTTGGCGATCACGACCGTCGCGTTCGGCACGTTCGACATCATGTTGCGTCGCAAGCGCGCCCGAGCGATCGAGCGCGCGCGCGCCTTCAGCATTGGGTCGCCCTCGGACTGCTTGTGCTCGTCCTTCAGATCCTGTCGGCTCATCTTGAGCTTGCGGAGCCATCTTAAGCGCGTCCAGAAAACGTCGGCAGCAGCCAACACGCCGCATGCAAATGCGCAGATGAGGACGGCCTTGAAGGCAAGCCGCTTGACCAGTTCGAGCGTATTGGCGGCGTCCGTCTGAAGCACGAGCAGAGCGGCGGCGCCCCCTTCGAATGCAATATAGAACGCAACCGCAATGATTGCGAATTTGAGCAAGCTTTTCAGAAGGTCAACGAGACCGTCAAAGCCGAGAAGCCGCTTCAGCCCCTGCTGGGGTGAAATCCTCGACAAATCGGGCTTGATCTTGTTGAATATCAGCGTCGGCGGGTTCTGGGCGAAGGATGCCACCAGTGTGGCCACCAGCAGCATGAGAACAAGCGGCCATACGAAATTGAGGATCGTCAGACCCGCGAGCTTCAGAATAAAAAAAGCGTCGGCCCCGTTTTCGAGGCTGAAACCGGAGGGGTCCTCGATGAAGACAGACAGATTTTTCGCGGCGTCGCCGAAAAACGCCGGTGCGACTGTCATCAGGAAAAGCACAAGGGCAAACAGCGCCGCCGCGGAGTTCACCTCACGTGAAGACGGGCCGCCTTCCTTTTCGAGGCTGTCGCGGAGACGCTTTTCGCTCGGCGGCTCTGTCTTGTTGTCTGTTTCAGAGCTATCTGCCAAGAAACCGGCCTCCGCCCGTGGCGCGCCTCTTCAGCCCGAGGCGCATCGAGTTGAAGCGACACCTGCTTAATGCCGGAACGCTGGTTTAGAGCTTTGTGTTGTCGATCATTTCGGTGAGAGTGACGCCGAAACGGGAGCCTTCCTCGTCGAGCACCACGATCTCGCCCTTTGCAATGATTCGTCCGTTGATCATCACATCGACAGGATCGCCGACCTTGCGATCGAGAGGAATGACTGCGCCTCTACCCAACTTGGTCACCTGATAGATCGGCATGGATGCAGAGCCCAGCAGAACCTTGAGGGAAAGCGGGATCCGCAACACCCTCTCAAGGCCGCCGGGATCGCTCGCCTTGCCGAGACCAATCAGGTTCATCGCCGTCTTGCTGACTTCCTCAGCGACGTCATTTCCAGCCGCGAGAGCCTCACCCAAGACCATTTCTTGCGTCATCGATATCCCTTTCATTCGGTTGGTGTGAGACAAACGTCAGGTCACGCAGCCTTCGCCTCGGGCGCCGTCAGACTTTCCTCCACGCGATTGATGGTGGGGCGTTCATGGGCCGAGATCATTTTCCGCCCGTGTTCGACCGCGACCGAGGCCATCGCGCCATTCATGAAGGCAAGGAATGTCTGCTTTACGAGCATATAGAGGTGAAGCCGCTTTTCCCGAACGGTCTTGAGCTTTGTCGCGATGGGCGAAACCACCGCATACGATAGGAAGATACCGGCGAAAGTGCCAACCATGGCAGAGGCGATGAGCGCACCCAGCACTTCCGGCGGCTTGTCGAGCGCCGCCATGGCCTTGATGACGCCGAGAACTGCCGCGACGATACCGAGAGCGGGAAACGCTTCCGAGACAGCATGGAGCGCATGGTAGGGCTTCAGGCCGTCGTGTCGGATGGTCTGGATTTCCTCGTCCATCAGCGCCTCGATTTCTGCGGGACGCGCGTTACCCATGATGTGGAGCCGTGCATAGTCGCAGATGAACTGCGTCAACTCCGGATTCGCCAGCACCTCGGGATATCTCGCGAAGATCGCCGACTTCGATGGATCATCAATGTGCTTCTCCACCTCACTTTTCGGCTTGTTCTTGAACTCCCGCATAAGCGCATAGAGAAACCCGAGAACAGCAAGGTATTCCGCTTCCTTGGGCTCGGAGTTCCTGAGCGCCTCCACGATACCTTTGCCCGTATCCTTGATAACCTTCATGGGATTTGCCACGATGAAGGTACCGATGGCTGCACCGCAGATGATCAGATACTCTGCAGGCTGCCAGATGACGGCCACATGACCGCCCATCCAGACGTAGCCGGCGAGCATGCAACCCAAGGTGACGAATAATCCAAGAGCGATGACCACAATCTTAATCCTATCTAGGTTGCATCATGAGTGAGTCGCTTGTGCGGGGCTGACCCTTCGTTCGCTATCGCCAGGAACCGCCAAGCGAAAGTCCCTGCACGCTGGAAAGAAGGTCGACGCCGATCGACACCACGCCGCCGCTGCTGGACGATGTTCCGAAGAGCGCATTGACGTAGTCGCTGGCGGTGTCGTTATTCTTGGCGTCATACAGGGAGGCGAATTTTGCGATAAAGCTTGTCAGCTTCTGCGGATCCTGGAAGTCGCTGATATCGAGTGCCTTGGTAAGAAGCGCGGCCTGCCGGTCGATATCCATCGCCGCCGTGTATTCGGAAAGACCGAGCGCGGTGTAGACCGTTGTAAGAAGCTTCTTGTCGGCCAGAATGTCGTAGACACTGTCGATCTTCGATGCATTGCGATAGAAATAAAGCGCCAGCTGCGCGCCCTCGTTCGATTCGCCCTGCTTCTCTTCAAGCTTCTGAGCAATATACTGATCGACGACACCGGTCTGAACCGCCTCTGAAGTTGTGGTGGATGTGCCGTTTTCCTCGAAGTTGAAAGTCTTTGCTAGTTCAAGGGTTCCGAGGTTGCCAAGTTTGGCCCCCAAACTTTTGCTGTCGGCCCCTTCGGACAGCACTTGCTTGTAAAGTGCCTTTGCGTAAACCTGATCTCCGAGGCCGTAGGCCGTAAGCGCATAGGAAAACAACTTGTAGTCGTTGACGAGTTCATCCGGGGACGTGACGCTGGCGATGTTGGCCTTGTAATATTCGGTCTGGCTCGCCACGGTAGGGTCAGCCGCCGTCAGTTCGATCCATTTGCTGTAGTTGTTCGTGATCGAAAGGAACGTTGTAAGCGTGGAAGTCATGATGCAAGCCTCCTAAAAGAGCTGGACGTCGGCAAAGGTCTCGGCGGCTGGTTCCGTCGCGGTGCGTTCGATCGGGAGGCCGGTCGCATCGGCGAAGCGTTCGCGCATTTCGCTCAAGCTGAATGTCCCGGCGATCTCCTTGAGCAGAATCGTCGCGTGCGGAGGAGCGGCGGACATTCGCGTTTCGGCAAGCCCTTCCTTTACGAGGTCTGCGTTCCTGTCGGCGAGAAGAGCAAGCGCGCCGCAGATGTTCTGGATATGCTGGGTCACACGGTCCTGGAATTGGAGTTCCCTCACCGCGCAGGCAACCGCATCCTCAATGTAGCGCGACGAAACCCCGGTCGTGGAAAGACTGCTCGCAATTGCGGCGTTCTGATCGAGCAGCCGGTCGACCATGGCGCGAATGCGTTCCTGGGCCTTCTCCTTCTCGTGCGACATGTCGATGGAAGAAATTTCCTTGAGCAGCAAATCACCGCGCTGAACTCCCACCGCAACCTCGGACATCTGGCGCTTGATGGTGTCCGACAGCGTGTTGACGCTGCGCGCGAGATCCCCGATCTCTGTCGCTACGACCACGAAGCCGCGCCCGGCGCTGCCCGCCCGCGCTGCCTCGATCTTCGCATTGAGCGAAAGCAGGTTCGTCCGCTTGTTGATTTTTTCGATCTGCGCCAGCGACTTCTGCATCGACTGCACTTTTTGCTGCACATCGTCGAGCGCTGAGACAAGGGCCGTAGCCCCCGATGACAGGCGGATGATCTTTTCGAAGAGCTGGTTGAAGATCGAAGCGATGTTCGTTGCCAGTTCCGGAAGAGCGACGGTTGCCCCATTCAGTTCGATGGAGCTTTCAGCGTCGAGCATCTCCTGAACGGACTGGATCTGCCCCCGCGCTGTGGAGGCGATGTCCTGGAAGCGTCCGACGAGAGTTTGCACTGTCGTTTCGATGTCATGCGAGGTGTCGGACAGCTCACTGACCAGAGCTTTCAGCGACACACCCTGCACGGCGGCGGAGTCGAGCGCTTTTCGGAGGAAGCCGTCCTCGCGATCGTCGCTGGCAGCTTCGAACGAGACAAGCGTGGCGGGGCTGGTGCCATGTGATGTCGAAAGGGTCATTTCGCGTCTCTGCTGTTCGAGAAAATCTCATGAGAATGGCGAGAGGTGGCGGGCTTTCGACGGCCTTCGCCGCTCAAGAGCGCCATGATCTGCCCCGCCATATCGGCGAGCGCGATTTCGGCCTCGACCGCACCGCGTTGGAAAGCAACTTTAGGCATGCCGTAAACGACGCAGCTCGCTTCATCCTGGCCGAGCGTACGGGCGCCGTTTGTACGCATGGCAAGCAGGCCGTCCGCGCCATCCCGGCCCATTCCCGTGAGAATTACGCCAATCGCCTTAGGCCCCGCCTGCTCCGCAGCGGAGAAAAACAAGGCGTCGACCGAGGGGCAGTGACCGTTCACGCGGTCATTGCCTTCGACGATGCAGACATAGTTCGTCGCGGATCGCCTGATGCGCAGATGCGCGTGACCCGGAGCGATATAGGCGTGCCCTGGGAGCACCACATCGCCGCTCTGAGCCTCCTTCACTTTCACCGCGCAGACGTCGTCGAGCCGGCGTGCGAAGCTCGCTGTAAACTTGGGAGGCATATGCAGCGTGATGACGATGCCCGGGCTGTCTGCCGGCATCGCACGAAGGATATGGTTGAGGGCTTCCACGCCGCCGGTCGATGCCCCGATGGCGATGATTCTGTCGGGTGAGTAAGGGCCGCATCTGACCGCAGTCTTCGAGGGCAACGGCATCTGACGAACACGTGACCGAGCCGCCGCCTTCACTTTGGCGATGATTTCGGCCTGCCTCTCCGCGAGCCCGATCTGGAGCGCGCCGTCCGGCTTGGTCAGGAAGTCGACCGCTCCCAGTTCGAGCGCCCGAAGCGTTACGTCAGCCCCTTCGCGCGTGAGCGACGAGAACATCACAACGGGCATTGGGCGCAGCGACATGATCTTCTCAAGGAAGGCGATGCCATCCATGCGCGGCATTTCCACGTCGAGGGTGATCACGTCGGGGTTCAGTTCCTTGATTTTTTCCCGCGCGGCGAAGGGATCGTTCACCGCGCCGATCACCTCGACTTCGGGATCGGAGGAAAGAATGCTCGTGATAAGCCGCCGCATCAGTGCGGAGTCATCGACGACAAGAACTCGTACGGGTTTGCGCTCGGCCATGAGTTCGCTCTCAGTCAAACAATTGAACATCGCCGCCGACCTGCTGACCTTCGAGGGTGATGCCGAACAGACGCTCCTCCTCGGCGACCTGCGCCTTCTGCGTGCCGCGCAAGAATAACCTTGCAACCTTGCCTGTATATGGGGTGTAGCAAATCCAGCGACCGAGAACGCCGCCGAGGTCGCTTGCCGCCAAATGCAACGCTTCATCCTTCACGTAACGACGCGCGAAACTCGCGTTCTTGTCGCCGATCAACGTCGCGCCGAAGAAATTCGCCCCACCGAACAGCTTGACCTCGAGTCTGGAGCGGTGAGCGCCTGCTTTCAGAACCTTGTTGATCAGTTCCTCCATCGCGAAGTTCCCGTAGCGGTTGGCCCCGCTCAGCATATCGCCCCACTGGCCTGTCTCGCTTTCGGGGAGCATGAAGTGGTTCATGCCGCCGATGCCCGTTTTCACGTCGCGAACGCAGGCGGAGACGCAGGAGCCAAGAACAGTGACGATGGATTCATCCTTGTCGGCCGCGACATAGGTCTCGCCCGGCAGGATCCGGACCGCATGCGTGCCAAGCCGATGAACGAAGACCCTCGATCGCGGAGGGGAAACGGAGCGCCTGAGTGCTGTCATTGTCCGATCTTTCGATAGACGGTGCGTCCGCAGAGTTTGAAGCGCGCCTGGTGGTCGAGCAGCGATTCGGAATGGCCGACGAACAGCCAGCCGCCCTCCTTGAGTTGCGCATGAAACCGCTCGATGAGCGCAGCCTTTGTTGCAGCATCGAAGTAGATCATCACGTTCCGGCAGAAGATCGCGTCGAATTTCCCATGGAAAGGCCACGGACTCAGCAAATTGAGCTGCCTTATGGACACGAGATCCTGGATGTTGCGCCGAACCTGAACCGTGTTGCGATCTTCGGGACGCCGTTCGAAGAATGTCTCGCGCATCGCAGCCGGAACATTTTCGAGGCACGCCCGCGGATAAATGCCCGCCCTTGCCTTCTTCACCACGTTCGTGTCGAGATCCGTGGCGAGCACGCGCAAATCCCAATCGGCCATTGCCTCGCGCTGAAGCGCGGCTGCGACCATGGCGATGGAATAGGGTTCCTCACCGGTCGAACAACCGGCGGACCAAAGGCGGATGTGTGAACGCTCGCCGTTTCGGCGCTGCGCCCCTGGCGCGAGCACGTGCTCCTTCAGAAAATCGAAGTGATGTGCTTCACGGAAGAATTTTGTGAGATTCGTCGTGATGGCGTCTATGAGGAAGCTGGCCTCGCCGTCACCTTCCCTGCTTTCCAGGAGCGCGCAATAATCCCGGAAAGAGCGCAGTCCCAGCGCGCGGAGACGCCGCGAAAGCCGCGAATATGTCATGTCGCGCTTGTGCGCGTTAAGGACGATGCCGCTTCGCTTGTAAACGATGCCGACGATAGTTTGGAAATCGGCCGCCGTGAACGGAAACTCTGTGGCGGCGGAGGAGGAACTCGTGTTTCCCCGTTCCATTGGCTCGACTCTTACTCGCATGGCACTATCTGTCTTTTGGAGGCTGATGCCGCTTCAGGTCGGCTGGATATCGATCTGTTTCGAAGGAGAGCCGGGGGGGTATCTCGCCCCCGACACTCGGGCGGTGGCGGGCTTTCAGGCCCGTCGCTGGCGACGATCAGAACTCGTGCCAGTCATTTTCTTCGCTCGATGCTTTCGAGCGCGTGGCGCAGTGTTGGCCGTTCGCACCGTTGGCGCGATAGGAGCCGTTCAGCTTCGTCTCGCCGCCCCGGAACGTCCGCTTCTGAGAAGCAGTCTTCGCACCGGCCGATCGCTTGTTGACTGACGCTTCCGCGTCGCTTCCCAGGCGGAATGCGGAGAGCCGCTCGAACATGGCCTCGGCCTCTGTCTGAAGGGTGCGGCTCGACGCTGCGGTTTCCTCCACAAGCGCGGCATTCTGCTGCGTCATCTGGTCCATCTGCGCCACGGCCTTGTTGATCTCGGAAACCCCGGTCGACTGCTCCTGTGTCGCCGAAGCGATTTCGGAGACGATGTCGGCGGCGCTATTGATTGAGGTGACGATTTCCTGAAGCGCCGTGCCGGTATCGGCGACGAGCTTCACACCGTCCTTCACCTGGCGCCCGCTTTCGACGATGAGCGCCTTGATGTCCTTCGCGGCGACCGAACTGCGCTGCGCCAGCGAGCGAACCTCCGACGCAACAACGGCAAAGCCCTTGCCGGCATCGCCCGCGCGCGCCGCCTCGACCGCCGCATTGAGAGCGAGAAGATTGGTCTGGAAGGCGATCTCGTCGATGACGCTGATGATGTCCGAGATCTTGTTGGACGAGTGCTCGATGGCGGACATGGCGCTGACCGCTCTTGCGACGACGGAGCCGCCGTCGCTGGCAACCGTTCGCGCGCTCGCGCTGAACTGATTGGCGCGGCTTGCGTTGTCGGCATTGTTCCTGATCGTCGACGCCATTTCTTCCATCGAGGCAGCCGTTTCTTCAAGGCTCGATGCCTGCTGTTCGGTCCGCTGCGAAAGGTCGTCCGTCCCGGTCGCAATCTCGGCAGTCGCAGCCGCGATCGTCGATGAAGCATGCAGGATAGAGCCGATGATGCCTGTCATCTCATCAAGGAATCCATTGATTCCGAGACACAGTTCGCGCATGTCTCCGCTTTTTCCATCGATCGGAATTCGGCGGGTCAAGTCCGATTCCTTCGCCGCCTGGATGACGCTTCGAATCTCCTCGACGGTTTTGACGAGCTGCACTTCCGCAATCTTCTGCTCGGTGATGTCCGCGGCGAATTCGACGACCTTCGTTGGTTTGCCATCGAAGTCGAGGATCGGGTTGTAGCTGGCCTGCAGCCAGAAAACGCGCCCATTCTTGCCGATGCGGCGGCCCTGCCCGTTGTAGGCTTCGCCACTACGGAGACGATCCCAAATGCCCCGAATTTCGCTCGATCCCCGCAAATCCTGATCGAGAAAAATTTCATGATCCCGGCCGCGGATTTCTTCGAGCGTATAACCAGTCACCTTCAGGAAATTCTCGTTGGCGTTCAGAACCTTGCCATCGAGGCTGAATTCGATCACCACCTGGTTCTTGTTGATGGCGGCGAGTTGCGCTTCGTAGTTGAGATTTGCCTTTTTCTGCTCGGTGATGTCCGTGACGTGAGCGACGATCTTCACGGGCTTTCCGAAGTGATCGAAAACCGGGTTATAGCTCGCCGCGATCCAGACTTCACGACCGCCCTTGGCGATGCGCTTTCCTTCCCCTCTGAAGAATTCTGCCTTCTCGAACTTCTGGACAAAGTTGCGATAGGCTTCAGTGCCGCGAATCTGGGGATCCACGAGCATGCTGTGATGCTGACCCTTGATCTCGTTCAGCGTAAAACCCATGATATTGAGGTAGTTGGCATTCGCCGTGATGACATGCCCATCCAGCGTGAACTCGATGATCGCGCGGAGCCTCTGGCTGGCTTCCTCATCGGCCTTCGCACGCGCAATGATGTCGCGGATCTCTGTCACATCAGCCCACTCGAAAGCGTTTCCGATATAGGCGCCGTCCGCTCCGTAGATCGCGTTCACGCAGAGTTCGAACGTGCTTTCGCCGGCCTTGACGTCCGCCTTGTGAGGCAGGCGCCACGGCTCATCGAGCAACCGTCGAATGTGCGACGGGTCCTTGTGGAAGATGTCTGCGGAGAGCCCCGTCATGTTATCGGGATCCAGGCTTTGCGCCCGAGCAGGCAAGCTGTCACGAACCTTCCGAATGAGGGCCTTCGACGCCTCGTTGACATAGATGATCTTGAAGTCGCGATCGATCATCATCAGCGGATTGGAAGCGACATCGGCAAGGCGACATATCTGGCTCAGCAGCGCGTGCTCCTCCTCGAGTTTCTTGTCCTTTCGGAACAGGCCACCTGCGATTTTTTTTGCTGTGCCACTGACATTGAACATGATGGAGCCTTTTTTCTCGGTAACTTTGATTGCTTTATTTGCGGGCGATGTCGAATTACTGGATTGCTGCATCTTCCATCTCCCGTAGCTGCTCCACTTCGTCTCGCTGGAAGAGGTGTTCGAGCGAAAGGACGACCACCATCGTTCCCTCGACGGACACGATGCCGGAGAGAAATTCCGCGACGGCGCCTCGATCCATTTCCGGAACAGGCCGTATCTCCGAAGTCTCGATCGTCAGGATGTCGGATACGGCGTCCACAAGGAGGCCCACGGTCCGTTCGCGAATCGCGACGATGATGACGATTTTCGACTTGGCCGCTTCCGTAGCACCGGTCCCGAACCGCAGTTTCAGATCGTAAACCGGGATGATCGTGCCTCTGAGGTTCATGACGCCGAGAACGTAGTCCGGCTGATTTGGCAGTGCAGTGGTGCCGCTCCACCCTCGGATTTCCCGGACAGCGGTGATGTCGATGGCGTATTCCTCGCCGCCGATGGAAAAACTGATGAATTGATGCGCTGCGTCGGCGCCCAATGATCTGTCTACTGATTTTTGTCTCGGGACTGCGAGTGCCGCTTCGGTCATGTTCGTTCTCTCTGCAACGGTATTCGGGATCTAGGCCTGCGTCTGCAAGACCGGCTCGGCGGAAGCTGAAGCCTGCGCCAGGGCGCTCATTTCGCCGGCGTCAAGAACGGCCTCATGCTGGTGTTCAAGCCCTGACTTCGAGTTGCGTTTCAGGCTCGCGCTCGCAATCGAGCAGATATCCTCGAGGTTCAGGATCAGGGCGACGCGGCCGTTCCCGAGGATCGTAGCTCCGGCGATGCCCGGCACAGGGTCCGCATTCTCGTTCAGGTTCTTGAAGACGAACTGCTGCTGGCCGATCAGTTCGTCTACCACGAGGCCGGCCTTGGTGCCGTTTTCGGTCTCGACCACCACAACGAGGGCCGGATGCGAATTCTCGCTTTCACCGGCGACGTTGAAAAGCTGGTGCAGGTAAATGAGCCGTATGTACTCTCCGCGAATGAAGATGACATCGCCGCCTGCAACGGATCGGATCTGGCGTCGGTCGGGGCGCAAGCTTTCAACGATGCTGGCCAGCGGGATGATGTATTTTTCCCCGCGGACCGCGACATGCATTCCATCAAGCACAGCCAGCGTGAGCGGGATGACGACAGTGAAGCTCGACCCCTGGCCCTTTTGCGAATTGGTATGAATGCGGCCGCCGATGCTCGCTATGTTACGTCTCACGACATCCATGCCCACGCCGCGCCCGGATACCTCGGTCACCTTGTCGGCCGTGGAAAATCCGGGGGCGAAGATCAATTCATGGATCTCTTCTTCGCTGAGATCGGCATCCGGTCGGACGAGCCCCTTGCTGATGGCCTTTGCCAGCACTTTTTCCGCGTCTATGCCCGCGCCGTCATCCTCGATGGTTATGAGGATGTTACCGGCGCGCTGGGTTGCGGAGAGGTGGATCACCGCTTCTTCCGGTTTTCCCGCCGCCAAGCGCTGTTCCGGCATCTCGATGCCATGGTCGATTGCATTCCGGATCATATGGGTGATCGGATCGACCAATTCCTCGACGATGGTCTTGTCTACCTCCGTCTCGTCACCCGAGGTGACCAGTCGCACCTTCTTGCCGAGCTTGTTAGACAACTCGCGCACGAGGCGGTTCATCCGCGCGAAGACCGTTCGCGCGGGCTGCATGCGAATGGCCATCACGCATTCCTGCAATTCACGGATATGCGCTGCAAGCTCATCCGCGCCCTGCACGCGCTGGTCCCGCAGATTCGTTCCAACCTCGGAAGGTTGCTGGGTCAGCATGGCCTGGGTGATGACGAGTTCTCCGACCATATTGATGAGGCGGTCGACGCGGGCCAGGTCGACGCGGACGAAGCTGGGGCTCTTCGCCTTGCGTTCCGAGGAAGCGCTCTTAGCGGTCGCAGCCGATCCGGGGAGCAGCGCTCGCGACGGCACTTTCGCTTCCTTGGGGGGTTCGGGAGAAAACGCCTCGATGACAAGATCGCAATCTTGATCTACGAACTCGAAAACCTCCTGGATATCAGCGCGCGAAGCCTTGCTCCGCAGGCTGAAGGAAAATCCGAGATAGGCTTCCTCTGGATCGAGGGTCGCAAGCTCGGGCAGCCCCGTCCTGTCGCAGCAAACTTCGAGTTCGCCGAGCCGCTTCAGTTCACGGATGATGAGCAGCGGCTCGTTGGCATGACGAAACAGCTCGCGGTGAGGGGTAAAATTTATGCGCCAGCTTTGCATCTCCGATACGGTGGGAGCTGAGGCCTTCTCTTCCGGAATAGCTGCGGGAGTGCCCTCCGGGTTGATCAGCGCCTCAACCTCGGCGAGGACGTCCGCGCCGAAGCCTTCGGGGATGTCCGTGCCCTTCTGGGCGGCTTCCACCAGGCTTGCAAGCACGTCGCCGGAACGGACGCAGACGCTTGCGACGTCCGCGCTGAGTTCCAGACGATCATCCCGCAGGCGGTCGAGAAGGGCCTCGAAGCCATGCGCGAATGTGACGAGCGACCGGAAATTGAACGCGGCGGCGCCGGCCTTGATCGAATGCACCGCGCGGAAGATCGCATTCAAGTTTTCACCATCCACCGCGTTTGCGTCGAGCGTAGAAAGGCGCGAATCCAGATCTGGCAATACTTCGGCGCATTCGTCGAAGAATGTCGCCCGAAACTGGTCAAGATCCAGCGCTGAAGGTCGGTCGGAAGACATCTGAGCCTCGCGTTACGGGCAAACCTTGTTTACGACTTGAAGCAATTTCTCGGGCGAAAAAGGCTTCACGATCCAGCCGGTCGCGCCAGCATCTCGGCCTTTTTGCCGCGTGTCCTCACTGCCTTCGGTGGTCAGTACGAGGATCGGGGTCGACTTGAATTGCGGCTGGGCCCGGACATGCCTGATGAAGGTCATCCCATCCATATTCGGCATGTTGACGTCGGTTATGATGACATCAACGTTGGCGCTACCGAGCACGCCGAGACCTTTCTGGCCATCTTCGGCTTCCACCACGTCGAAGCCGGCATTTTTGAGAGTGAAAGCGACCATGTCGCGCATGGTCTTTGAGTCATCGACGGTGAGGACACGCTTAGCCATCGGCCTTGCTCCAATCTGTTATTAACGAACCGCATCCGATGTCCGTGAATGCGGCACACAGCGCAGGGGACGGATCGACGAGAACCAGCCTTCCACCCTGCTTTTCGGCCGAACTGGCAGCAGCCATCAGCAGTTGCAGGCCAGGCGTCGTTGCTATGCCGACGCCGTTGCCGACAACGCGCAGGTCCGGTGAAGCGGCCAGCATTGCGATGAGGCTCTCTTTCAGCTCGGGAGCAGTCCTGATATCAAGGCTGCCCGGGAGTTCGATTGCCTGCGAATCTGTCGATTTCAACGAAGCCCCCCTTAGTCGGCGCGGATGGTCCTGATGCCGCCGCCCAATTGCGTTTCAACCTGTAGCAGGTATAACGCACACACATTAAAGGGTGGTTGCAACCGACTGATATCTTCGGTTGTTATTTTTTCTGCTGCACCCGCGTTGGTGAGATATCGTTAAGGTGTCGCCTATATATCCAACTCTACAGCAGGTTGCAGCCCGGAGAGCGCGCTCGTGTTGATGGCACCGAGGCCCGTCATTCCCGCACGCGAGCCTGATTGAAGGCATTGCTCCTGTCGGAAACGCCCCGCCATGTGCGGGGCGTTTTTGTTTGTGGGTGGCCAGCAGCCTGGGGACAATTTCAGGAGATTTCACGGTTCGGGCGATTACGCGGGTTTTGCGCAAGCTGAATCACCTCTGGGTTGAGTACGTCTCAACCGGTGGACCACTGTGACCGAAACGCTCATCATCGACCAAGAGCCCACGCGACAACTGAGCGGGGCGGAAAGGGCGGCCGCTCTTCTTCTTGCGGTTGGCTCTGAAAACGCGTCCAAGATTCTTCCGCATCTCGGGGAAGAGGAGATTCGCGCGGTAGCGCGCTCTGCATCCCGTCTTGGCGCCGTGCCGCAGGCAACGATCAACCAGATTGCAGGCGACTTTCTCCTTCAATTGTCGAATGAGGGAGGTCTCAAGGGCTCCGGCGAGGCCATCGAGGGGCTGTTGAGCCGCGTTCTTCCCCCGGGGCAAGTGCGCCAGATCATGGCGGACGTCCGCGCCAGAATGAACGAGGCAGTATGGCCGAGGCTGGAAGAACTTCCGCCGCACCTCATCGCACAGTTTCTGAACCGAGAGCACCCGCAGGTCATTACTTTCGTGCTGTCGAAGCTCAAGGTCTCCTTTTCGGCCGAGATCGTGCCCCTCATTCCGAACCGCAACGAAGTCATGCGGCGGATGCTGACGACCAAGCTTGTCACGCAGGGCGCCATGAGGCTGCTCGAACAAACCATCAGAGACGAACTTATCCTCAAGGTTGCGAAGGCAACGGGTCAGAACAGTCACGAGCGCGTGGCCAAGATCGTGAACCGATTGAACCGCAAGGCAATGGAGGACGTGCTCCAAAGTCTGGAAAATTGTCGTCCGAAAGAAGCGGAATTGGTCCGCAATCTCATGTTCACGTTCTCAGATATCGCAAAGATGTCGGAGAAGTCCCGGATCGAGCTTTTTGAAAACATCGAAGCCGACCAGATAGCTCCTTCGCTGATTGGCCTCGATGAGGGCATCAAGGAGTTGATTCTCTCGTCCATGCCCTCCCGCACGAGGCGCAACATCGAGCAGGAACTGGCGAATCCGCCAAGACTGACCGAGGAAGAAATCGAGACTGCAAGACGCGAAATTGCAGACATCGCTCTCAAGCTTTCGGAACAGGGCATCATCTCACTCAATTTCGCCGACGGTTCGAACTGATTATTGGAGATCGCATGGGAAACCAATCGCCCGACGCCGGGGCCGGTGTCGAGATCGTCGACAAGCTGAAAGAACTGACGAAACTCTCACTCGATCGCCTGCCGGTGCTCACGTCGATCTTCGAAAGCACAGCGACAACGTGCTGCGAAGAATTTCGTGAGTATTGCTCGCCCGCCGTCACAGCTTTCGTCAATCAGATCGTTTCCGGTGACTCCTGGGACCTGCTCGAAGCGTGTTCTGATGGCGTCTCGGTGATTTTTTACTGCCGTGAGTGGGACGCGCGCATTGTGATCGGGTTGGAACGTCGACTTGTCTTCTCCATCGTCGATGCGATGTACGGTGGAGATGGCAGTGAACTGCCGTATGAGGACAAGCGGCCCTTTACTACGCTTGAGACGAGGATTGGCCGCGTCATCTGCGAGTTTGGCGCGCGCTCGCTGGCGGAAGCGTTCCAGACAGTCGGTGAAATCACCCTCGTGCCCGAGCGTACCGAGACCGCGCTGGATTTCGCGAGCCTCGGCCAGCACAACATGATGCTGATCCACGCGCAGATTCTGTTCCAGGTGCTGGACTTCGGCGGCGTGATGTTCGTGCTGATCCCGCAAAACGTGCTGCTTCCCGTGCGGCAAAAGCTTGAGCGGCAGCGCGCTCCCATGCTTTCGTCCGTAGATCCAAGATGGACGAGCCTTCTGAGCCAGCGGGTTTCGCGCGCAGAGGTGGCGATGGATGCCGTCATTCTCGGCAAGGAGATCGAACTTGGCGAGATGTTGAACCTTCAGGTGGGCAAGACCCTGGAACTGGAAGGCACGGAACGGCAGATCTTCTTCGAGTACGAAGGCGAACGTCTCTTCCGCGGCTGTCTCGGCAGGGAACGTGGAACTTACACCATTACCATCGAAGAGGCCCTGTCCGATATCGACGTCGAACAGACCGAACCGCATCATCGGTCCTGAAGCTTTTAGCCCGATTCCGACATTTGCATCCGTTCGCAGCACGCTTGGGAGCAAATGCCGGAATCAAAAGGACCACGGCAACACCATGATTCTGGTGGAGCTTTTGAATTTGACATTTGAGCGGGAGCGCGCGGCAACCGGGACTCAAATGTCAAATTCGCTCCAACGGGCGCTCCGCGATTAACGCTCTCGGAACTCGTTGGCCCTCGCGAGTTCATCCCTGCCCAGGAAGTGCAAACTCGTGATAAAGACATCCTTGATGGTTGCGTCTCCGACTTTCGAGTTTGCGTTTTTCCTGATATCCTCGGCGAGCTGCTTGAGGCTGTCCTTGCTGAGATTGGCAAGGGCCACCCTGTTCTTGAAGAAAAGCGCTTTCAGCGCCTCGTCGGTGACGGCAAGCTCGATATAGTTGGCTGCATGGCCGCCTGACTTCACATTGGCCACCACCGACATCTGTACCAGCACGTAGCCATGGACCCCCGCATCCTCGATCACCGGTATCGTCAGCTGCTTCAATTTGATCGTAGTTTCTTCAGCTGCCTGTTCCACGGGCGGCGAGGAAACGGTGCGATTGGCGGCGACGCTACCGGCAAAGACTGCCCCAAGAGTGACGGCCACGATCCACGCGGCAATGGCGATTTCCCGAAACAAGAAGGCCCTCCTTTTATCGGATTGATCTGGAGTAGGTGCCATCCGACTCGGAATCGCAGATAGCGTGCATGATCGTCGTTGTGATGGCGCGCGCGGCGTCCAGATGCATCAGCAGCAGCCACTGATTGAGGTCGAGTTTTTGCCTCGCAAGGCTCACGAGCGGCTTCAGATCGTCAGGCAAAGTCTGCGCCGAGATGGAGATACCGATATGGTGAAGCTCAAGAAGGGACTCGGTCTTGGCCGCGCAAAACTCGCCGATATGCCTCGCATCGAGGGCGGCCAGCGCATTGTTCTCGGCGTCAAGAGTGCGAACGAGACGGTTCAACGCAACTCGCGCAACACCTATCGATGTATCCCGGTCAATCATATGGCCCTCCTTCAAAATGAATATTTGGTCAAACGGATCGGGCGGCGCGCGCGCCGCCGTTCTTTGATCGCTCTTCCAGGCGGTTCGCTATGCCGAGCGCGCCGGCACGGCCGCACGCATCCGCGAGCGACTGCGACATCATCGATTTCCAGACGTTGCCCGAGAAGCCGGCGCCAAACGCCGAAGCGCTTTTCGGCAGCATGATTTCGAACAGCGTGCTCAGCACGGAAATCTCGAACAGTTCGTAGGGAGATTTTCCGGTTGCCGCCTGCCCCGAAGTGGCGGGATGAAAAGCGGCGAGAGATGCGGCCCCCTGGCCAGCCAGACCTCTCGCCGCCTGCGCTTGCGGCGCTGAAAGCATCTCTTCCATCGAAGGAACCGAGCCGGTCGTTTCGGCCAGAAGTCTCAGTCGCTCCGTGGATTCCCTGACGCGTTGCGGATTTGCAGCGCGCATCGCATCCACGATAAGATCTGCACCTTGATCGACCATCATCCGTTTGTTTCCGAGGTAATTGTGTGGTTGCGGGTGTTGTTGCGGTCGGCTTGCTCGATAAACGCGTCGATCGCCTCGGCGAGCCACGATCTCAGTTCCATGCGAAATTTTTCGTCCTCGAACCGGTCAAGGCGCTTCTTGAGGAGAAGCTCTATCTTCGCGAGTTCCAGCGTCTTCTGAGAGAGACCGTCTAGGAGAATGGTGTTCCTCTGGACCGCATCTTCACAGGCGGCCAGCCTGCGAACGATGAGTAGCGGCGGAACGCCCCCTTCCACAGCCTCGTTCAGATAGCGCTCGGCTACCGCCACCTCTCTTTTGCTCTCTTCGATGAGAGATTTTATCTGCTGCGCCTCGATCCGTGTTGCCACTTGCAGTTGACGGTATGCATTCAAGAGGCGTTCTGTGCGTTCTAAAGAATTTTTCATGGGTCAGATCGCCCGAAGCCAGGATGCGAAGGCCCCCATGAACAGGATGAACATCTCTCCCGCGATGAAGTAGAACATCAGAAGCCCCCCGCCGACGACAAACGGCATCGACAGGAAGTAGGCGGGCGTCTGCGGAGCGATGCGGTTAAGTACGCCGAACATCAGGTTCACGAGGAAGGCGAACACGAGAAGAGGGGCTACGACCTGAAGCGAGATGAGGCACGCCTCTCTGAGAGTGTCTACAACGCTGGTCAGACTCTGTGAGACGCTGATACCGGTTCCGACGGGCAAGACCTCGTAGGATTGCAGAAGCGCCTTCAGCACCTCAAGGTGCTGGTCGGTTGCGAGAAACAAAAAGGCCGACGTCAGAGTAATGAAGTCGGCCAGCGGAGGCGTGGTTTCTCCGTCGTCTTCCACGGAATTGACCGGCGTAGCGAGGCCGATGGCGGCAGAGCCCGCGACAGCAAGAAATTTGAGGCTCGCGAAGAAGAAGCGAACCATTATACCGATGACGAGTCCCTTTGCGGTCTCGATCAGAACGAGGGACGCGAGCGAGGGCGTCGAGGACAACCCCTCCTGCACGCGCTCGAAATTTCCAAGAGAAAAGGCAACCGCAACGCTGATTGCGAGAGACACCATCAAGCGCACGCGCACCGGAATACGCGAGCTGCCGATGGCCGGCAGAACCATCAGGCATCCGCCGATGCGGCAGAACACGAGGAATATCGAGAGCACCCCGCCCGGAAGAGCATCGAGAGCCTGCGAGATCATGACACAGCCCCGAGCTGCACGATGGGAATGCCGCGCGCGATCTCCAGATGCGACAGAACCGGCAGGTTCGGGAAGGTGCGCTCCGTTATCATGCGGACGTAGAACCGGATTTCCGGGCCTGCAACCAGAACGAAATTGTTCTTCTTATCCATCAATTCGCGGACCTTCTCGGACAGCTCCAGTGCGAACTGCTCGATGAGGGCCGGACTGATGTCGAACTCAACGATCCCGCCCTTCACGTCACGGCGCAGTGCCTGTTGCATGGCCGTTTCCCAACGCTGGCCGAGACGGAGAATTCTGAGCGTCCCATTATCGGAGAAATCGGCGCAAATCTGTTGCGCGAGGCGCGTTCTGACGTGTTCGGCGATCAGTTCGACGCGCTTTGCGTGTGGTGAGATTTCGGCAACGGCTTCGAGAATGAGGCTCAAATTGCGGATCGAGATACGCTCCTGGAGCAGCCGCCGCAACACGGCGTGGAACGTCGAGTTCGACAGGCTGGAAGGAACGATTTCATCCATGAGCCGCTTGTATTCCGGCTCCAGCGTGTCGACGAGGCGACGATAGTCCTTATAGGAAAGCAGTTGAGAGAGATTGTTCCTCAATGTTTCCGCGAGGTGGGTGAGCAGGACGGACGTGCGGTCGATCGGCGTAAAGCCCTGCGCGCGCAGCTTCGCCGAGAACCCATCCGGCACCCATACCGCCTTGATGCCGAAGGTCGGATCGCGCGTCGCCTCGCACGGCACCTGAGGCACGAGGCCGTCTCCCGTTATCACGAGCACTTCTCCGAGGCGAAGTTCGCCGCTTGCGACGACAGCCCCATGGATCTTGATCTGATAAGCCTTGGGCGGCATGAAGATGTCGTCTGTAAGCTTTATCTCCGGGACGATGAAGCCATATTGTTTCGCGAAGTTGCGGCGTATGATCGAGACGCGATGGCTGATCTCCTGGAATTCCGGAAGGAGGACGCTTGAGATCTGCTTGCCGAGGCAAAGCTCGACGTCTGACAGTTTGAGCGACTCCTTGACTGAAAGCTTGGCCTGCGCCTCCGCTTCGGCGCGCTGGCGCTCGGTCGCGGCCGCCAGACGCGTTGCGACATCCGCCTTCCGCCGTGGTTCCGCATAAGCCACGAACATCAGTGTCGTGGCGAGAAGGGCGAATGGAAAGAACGGCAGACCTGGCGCAACCGCGAGCACGCATGAAACGACGCCTGCCACGAACAAAGCGCGTGGATAGTTGCCGAGCTGACTGAGAACCACCTTCTCCGCCGAGCCGCGCGTTCCGCCTTTCGAAACGAGCAGACCGGCCGCGAGCGAGACGATGAGGGCCGGGATCTGGGTAACGAGGCCATCGCCGACCGAGAGCTTGACGAAGACGTCGGCGGCGGACGCGAACGTCATGTCGTGCCTGACGACGCCGATCACGATACCGCCAAAAATATTGATGGCCGTTATGATCAGGCCGGCAATCGCGTCTCCACGCACGAATTTCGATGCGCCGTCCATGGCGCCGAAGAACGCGCTCTCCTCTTCAAGCTCGCGCCGGCGTTCCATCGCCTCCTTTTCGTCGATGTTGCCGGCGGCGAGGTCGGCGTCGATGGCCATCTGCTTGCCGGGGATCGCATCGAGCGTGAAGCGCGCGCCAACCTCCGCGATACGCGTCGCGCCTTTGGTGATCACGAGAAAATTGACGGTCACGAGGATCAGGAAAACGATCGTACCGATAAGGAAATCGCCGCTCATCACGAAATCGGCGAAACCGGCAATGACATAACCGGCCGCGGAATAGCCTTCGGCGCCGTGAGACAGGATCAGGCGCGTCGTTGCGATATTGAGCGATAATCGCAGCAACGTCGAAATCAGCAGCACGGTTGGAAAGGCCGAGAAATCGAGCGGCTTCTGAATCCAGAGCGCAACCATCAGGATCAGCACGGACAGGGCGATCGAGATCGCCAGGCCGATATCGATGATCACGGGCGGCAACGGGACGAAAAGCACCGTGAGGATAAACAGGATACCGAAGGCGAACCCGACATCCTGATTGCTCATTCCGGCGGCAATGGGTTGCACGCCGGTCGTCTGGGGTGACGACACGTTCGATCTCCGTGATAAGTTTAGAGAAAGCGGCTATCGGTTCAGAAGCCGTGCTCGATACGCGAATAAGCTTGCTCGGAAATCCCGAGCAACACGCTTCCGATGAACGACGCCGTCATCATGGCCACCACGAAGACGGCCACGATTTTCGGGATGAACGTCAGCGTCGCTTCCTGGATCTGGGTCAGCGCCTGAAACAGCGAGATGGCGATCCCGACCGCCATCGCCGCACCAATCATCGGTCCGCTAGCCATGATAACGGCCCAGATGGCTGACCTCACGAGATCCATGGCATCTGCCTGATTCATGGGCGCTACGAGATCACGACGCCGGAAGCCAACTCTATGGTGCTCCCATCGGCAAGGGTTGCAACTGAGCCCGAGGAGTTGATTTCAATCGACTTGATAACCCCGGAGACTGTGCCGTCCGCCGAAGTCACCGTCTTTCCGATGAGCGAAGCGCCCTGCGAAATCGCGTTTTGCGTCAGCAGCGTATCCAACCGCGAGTTCGCGTTGACGAGTTGTTCGACCGACGAGAACGACGCCAGTTGCGAGATGAACTGTGTCGGGTCCGTTGGGTCTGTCGGATCCTGGTTTTGAAGCTGCGCGACAAGCAATTGAAGAAAACTGTTATAGTCCAGCGTACTTGTTTTACTTGTTGAGCTGGTTGACGTTGATTCGTTCGACGTGGTCGCTGTGGACGAAGTGGTTGCCGGAACTGACATTTCTTTGTTTCCCTGCGTCTTTGATCTTGCCTTGGAGACACTCGGCCACGAAGGGCCTCAGAACTTTCAACGCATCGAAATACCGGCCGCCATCGACCAGTTGCTCGACCTGATCCAGGGCGGCAGCCAATTCGTGAGACGCACCGACACCCAACTCCAATATCATCTCGACAACGGATTTTTTGACGCTGTCCGCGCTTTTCGGCTCGATCAGCATCGCCTGAATCAAAAAATACAGCTGACGGACCGGGGTTGTCGCTCGCTCCGCCTGCATGACATAAGCTTCCAGCAGGAACGCGACATCGTTGAGAAACTCGACCGAAACCTTCCGGTCAGCCCGCAAGACCGCGCCGTTGATGAATATCCGTTCGCCCGGCTTCAGACTGACAGAAAAAGGGCGGCTCATTTGAGACCTTCTGCTACGGAACGAGAGACATCGATGATGAAGCCGAAATCGTTGCTCCGACCGCGTCGGATCGCCTCGATGCGGCGGAGCACAGCGATACCGATCGAAATCAGATCCGCGCGAAGCTTGTTCGGCAGCCTGCTTTCCGGCGATCCCAGTTGCTCAATGAAGAAGACCCAAAGTCGCTTTGTGTAGAGAAGGGCTTCGATTGCTTCTGCAGATCGCGGGCCTGCCTCGACACCTCGCTGCAGAAGCTCTATCGAGCGCAGGATCGCCCCGTGCTCGGTCCCACGTGCTGTTCTGACATCTGTCGCCAGCACTTCCTGATACGGCGAATGATACATCGTTGAAGTCCCGGCCTTGTTTAGGCGCTGATATAACTGACGAGCGACAGGCTGTAGATCCGATTGGTGAGTGCGTATGACGTGTCGAGAAGCGTTTGAAGCTGGGCGAGCTTCGTCGATGCCTCGGTCGGGTCTGAGTCGCCCAGCTCGCTCGACCAATTGTCGACCAGCTTCTTTTCCGTGGTGAGCCGTTCGTTCGTCGATGTGATCTGGGATTGCGACACGCCGAGCGTGGATTGCATGCCGCTGATGCCCGCCATCGCGCTGTTCACCTTGTCAAGCGCTGCGGCGATAACCGTTTGCTGCGTTCCCGTATTCAGATTGTCGAGCCCGAGGTCCGAGATCATCGTGTAGGCTTCGGCGAGCTGACGGAATGCTTCTTCATTCGCGGAAACGGACGTCGTTACCGTTTGCCCATCGGAGATCCGGGCGGTTCCCCTCGTCGACGAGGCGTTGGACCAATTGCTCGACCACGACGCATCGTCGAACAGCGCGGAAAAATCGCCGGACAGGAAAGATGTCATGTCGGCGGGTGTTATCGAACTCGCCGAAGAGTCGGACTGCGTCATGCCGAAAGCCGTAGAAAAGGCGCTCGCGGTCGCGGCCTTTGCCGAGTCCGAATAATCGTTCAAAGGCGTAGCTCCGGTGTTGGAGCCGCCAAAAACATAAGCGCCTGCTGTGGCGGCATTCAGGGAGGTGATGAGGGATTCCAGCATTCCCTTCGCCTGCGCCGAGAGCGCACTTACATCCCCGGTGCTCTTCGCGGACAAGAGGGCGTTGCTGAGCTCTTCGGCATCGCTGTAGATCGACGTGAGTGCCGTGGTCGAGGTCGATATCTTGTTCAGCACAACCGAGTTTGCGGTGATTGTACTCGTCAGGCTCGTCGATTTTGCCTGAAGAGATCGATAGAGCCCATATTGGCTTCCAAGACTGGATACGGGATCCGAGATCTTTCCGCTTGAGGTCTCGGTCGTAATCTTCGCGATTTTTGCCTGGGCGTCCGCAACTGCGTTGGGCGCAATTGAATAGAGGACTGAAGTAGAAACTGTGCTTACCATGGTTCGTCCTCCGGCTAGATCGCGTTGAGAAGATCGGAAAACATCTGATCGACAGCAGAGACCAGCTTCGCGGCGGCGCCATACGACTGTTCAAGCGCGAGCATTTTCGAAAGCTCTGTATCGATGTTCACTCCCGTCGCATTCGAAAGCGCGGTGGCAGCGGTGCTTTTCACGGTGGCGCTGTAGGCGGCCGTGGACGATGCAGCTTGCGACTTGACACCGAGCCACGAGGCTGAGGCAGCAGCATAATCAGCAAGACTGAGAGAAGTTCCGGCGCCGGCAACGGGGTCGAAAGCCTGGGCGGTTTTAAGGCCGCTGACCAGCTCATTCAGACGATCCGTGTATCCGGTTTCGCCTGGATTCGGATTGTATACATAAGGATCGGCGCCATTGGTCGAGATGCCGCCATCTCTCAGGAGGGTCGGTGTGGCGACAACCGAAGCCGCGACCGATATCCTTGACGCAAGCCCCTCGGAAACCGTTCCGGAGGTTGGGACGACAAGGCTTCCGGCGTCGGTGAACAGGCCAGCCTGCGGCGAACCCGTGCCACCACTTTGATCGGTTTCCTGGAAAGCGGTGATCAGGCCGCGCGCGATCTCGTCGAGCTGGTCCTGATAGGTGACGGCGAGATCGTCCCTCACCTCTACGAGCCCGGCGAGGCGCCCGCTCTTGATTTCGTAAGAGGCACCCGAAGTGGTGACGGGCACGCCGTCGACATAGACGGCGTTCCCCTGCGTGGAGGCCGTAAATGTGGTCTTGGCCTCGAAGGTGACAGAGCGGGCCGTCTTGTCGAACAGCGTCACGCCGCTGTCGGTGTAGATGGCCATGTCGTTGTTTGAGCGCGTCACCGTGGAGATGCCGATCTCGGCGCTCAGGCTTTGCAGGATACTATCCCGCTCGTCGAGCGCATCGGTTATGTCCGCACCGGCGACCGTTCCCTTGACAATCGTTTCGTTGACAGCCTGGAACCGCGTCAGGAGATTGTTGATGGTCGAGACAGAATCGCCGATCGCGGCGTCAGCATCCGCGCGCACTTGCTGCACGGTATCGGCGGCGCTGTTGAGCGCGCCGGCGAGATCGCTCGCAGCCTGCACGGCGTCTACGGACGCCTGGGATTCAGGCGAGGCAGCATATGTCGACAGCGCATCCGACAAAGCTGCGATCAGAGCGGTTGGCGACGTGGTATCATCGACGGTGGTTGCGCCAACCGTGCTCTGAAGCTGCGTGAGCGCGTCCGAAACCGCTCCGTCGCGCGCGTCGTCGGCATTTGCAGTCAACAAGCTCTTCAGAGCGGCCGCATTTGTAACGCGCGTAATGGAGACGACCGACGGCAAGCCGTTGATCGTGACCACATTCGCGAGCTTGCGACTCGCTCCGTCCGTCTGCTGATTCGCCACATTGCGCGCAACGACGGCGGTTTGAGAGGAGGCGACGGAAACGCCCGCGGAGGCTGTATTCAGCGCAGAGGTCAGCGACATCGGTCAGCCCCCTAGGTATTCAGATTGACGAGAACTTTCAGAAGGTCGGACCCCGTCTGAAAGACCTTGGCATTGGACTGATAGATGTTCTGGGACTGGATCATTCGCGTCAGTTCCGTCGCAAGATCGACGTCCGAATTCTCAAGCGTATAGTCGCTGATCGTCCCAAAGCCATTCGTTCCAGCGATGCCGATCTGAACGCTGCCCGATTCCTGATTGGGCAGATAGGCGTTGCCGCTGATGACGGTCATGTTGTCGGGACTGGCGACGGTTGCGAGCGGGATGGTGTAAGCGGCGACCGTCGATCCGTTTTCATAAACGACCGACAGCGTACCGTCAGACGAAATCTCGACCGACTTCACCGCGCTCGCCGCGTTGCCGTTCACGTCCGCCGAAAACGTGTAGGCGGAATCGAGCTGCGTCGATTTCGAAATATCGAGCGTCAGAGTGCCGCCGTTGGGCACCGGAACCGAAAGGCTCGTTGGCGTAGAGAGCGCGTATGTCGTGGAGTCGAACGTCAAGGTTTCGGTGACAAGCGCGGCGCTCGAATAGGGAAAGCCGCCATTGGTGGCGTCAGCCTGATTGTAGACGGATACTTCCCACTCATTGTCGGCCGTCTTCGTGTAATAGACGTCGAGATTGACCGAGGAGCCGGCATTGTTGTAGGCGGTGAAAGAGGTTTTTTGCGTATAGGTCGCATCTGCCGCGTTGTTGGAAGGCAGCTTGGTCGTATCCGTGACTGCCGTCGCGCCTATGGGCAGATTGAAAGTGACGACACCTTCCGTCGAGGGGACCGCCTTCATCGCAAGGTCGCCGACGTTTACCACTTCGAGGCCCGCATAGCTGTTTGCAGACGGCGTCGTACCAACGGGATACCCAAGAAGCGTATATCCTGCCGCGTTTTGCAGAGTGCCGTCAGCCTGCTCCACAAATGCGCCCGCGCGCGTCAGAACCGGGGTGCCGCTCGGGCCCGACACGATGAAGAAGCCGTTCCCGTTCACGGCCAGGTCCGTCGCACTGGTCGTCGATGTCGTGGTGGATTTGCCGCTGATCGCCGTGCGCACATCGGTATCCACGCCGCCCGACTGATAATCTCCGGATCCGCTGCTCGTCACGAGGGTCGAGAACTCTGTCGACGAGCGCTTGTATCCCGTTGTGCTCACATTGGCGATGTTGTCCGCCACTGTGCTTAGAGCCGTCGACTGGGCGGCCATGCCCGCTGCACTGGTGTTAATTAGTCCGTAAAGGCTCATTGCGAATCGCTCCCCCAACCTATGCGCCTAATTGGTTGTAGGCTCCTTAGCTTGTGCGGACCTTGGATCGAAGGGTGAACAGCGCCGACTTCGAAAACGCTACGACAGTCAGGAAGCGCGCAGCATCAGGCGCAGCATGTCATCCAGCGCTTCGCCGGGCCGAAGGTCTTCGGCGCTTTGCGTCAGATAGCGGTATACGGCGGGAACGAGACGGACAGCCTTGTCGAGTTCGGCGTCGTTGTTCGGCTTGTGGCCGGCAATCATCCGAATATCTCGGGTCTCCTCGAACCTCGAAATGAGCCCCTTGAGTTCCCGCACCGCAGACTTCTGGTTCGGCGTCCAGACGCGGGGAGCAAGACGCGAAACCGAGCCCAGAACGTCGACCGCCGGAAATCTCCCCTGATCCGCGATGGCGCGGTCGAGCACAATGTGGCCGTCGAGTATGCCGCGCAGCGTATCCGCCACCGGATCATTATGGTCGTCGCCGTCCACGAGGACCGAGAAGACGCCCGTTATCGATCCTGGGCCACTCGCGTTGCCGGCCCTTTCAAGCAGCTTCGGCAGGTCCGTGAAGACGCTTGGCGGATACCCCCGAGAGACAGGAGGTTCTCCCGCTGACAATGCGATTTCTCTCACTGCGTGCGCATAGCGGGTGACGGAATCGAACACGAGAAGCACCCGCTGTCCTTCATCGCGGAAATATTCCGCCACGGCGAAGGCTGTTTTCGCAGCCAAGCGCCGCATCATCGGGCTTTCATCGCTCGTGGAAACGACAAGAACGGCCTTGGCCATTCCGTCCTTGGTCAGGGTGTCGTCGATGAATTCCCTGACCTCTCGCCCACGCTCGCCGATGGCGGCAAAGACGGTCACGTCGAAGGAACTGCCGCGCGTCAACATGGACAGAAGCGTCGATTTTCCGACGCCCGATCCGGCGAAAATCCCGATCCTCTGGCCGGCACAGAGAGGCGTGAAGACATCGATGACGCGCACGCTCGTAAGTACGGGCTCGCTGACACGCTGTCGCTCGAGAGCGAGCGGCGGCGCCTGATCGACTGGAATGAGACGCGCCCCGCGCCCCAGGGCCGGGCCGTTGTCGATGACGCGGCCAAGCGCATCGATCACGCGGCCTTTCCAGGTCTCGTTCGGGCGAAGCTTCAGCGTCGAAGCAAGCCTGACCGGGGCGCCGAGAAAAGGCTGATGACGCTCTTCAATGGTGCGCACCAGAATCGTATCGCGCTCCACCCGTAGCGTTTCGGCGAGGGCATCGCCTTCGTCGGTCGCAATGGACACCCAATCGCCGAGCTTCGTGAACTTCGACAGCCCATCGACGCGGATATGTTCCGTCGAAAGCTCCACGACCTTGCCGCTCACAACAGCGAGCCGATCGTCGAGAGCAGCCTCGAAGGCTTCGGCGAGAGTTGTGAGAGCGGTGCGACCGAAGCGCGGCAGAACGCCGTCAAAATCGCGATGCGGCTGTTCAACCATCAGGAAGTCGGCGACCCGAGCGCTTGAATCGCGGATTTCAAGCCCGATTCGACAGACTGGATCGTCGATGCCGCCTCATCGAATGCGCGTTGCACATAAATGAGTCTGGCCGTCTCCTTGATCGCGTTTACGTTCGATTCCTCGACATAGCCCGATGCTATGTTGCTCTTCGCCGGGTCTGTCGCGGCGATGGCTGGCTTGTCGGAGACGAAGCCGCCTTCGACCCGCGAAAGCTTCGCGTCGGAGCCGAACACGAACACGCCGATCATGCCTATGCGTTCGTTATTCTGCGTAATCGTGCCGTCCTCGGCGATCTGCGGCGTCGGACCGTTGGGATCGACCTGCAATGGCGCGCCGCCAGCATCGAGCACCGGATCGCCCCGCATCGAAACCAGCATGCCGCTCGTCGTCATCTGCATGCGACCGTCTCGGGTGTACATCCTGCCAGCGGGAGTCTGGACGGAAAGCCAGCCTTGCCCTTTGAGGGCGACGTCAAGCGGATTGCCCGTCTTGACCAACCCGCCTGCGCCAAGGCTGACGACGCTGTCTTTTGACGTAACGAAAGCTGTCATCTGCGCATCGGCAGCCGACAGAACGCTATCGAACTTCATTTCAGTGCCCCGATAGCCAACGGTATTGGCGTTCGCCACGTTCTGGGCAACGGTATCCAGGCGTTTCTGAAGCGCCACCTGAGCGGAAAGCGCTACATAGAGCGACGACTGCATAAACGTCTCCGGTGGGGCGTGCTGAAAGATGCGGGGATGGGAGCAGGAGACACCGGGCGGGCCGGTGTAGCGTCAGGCGGCGGCGGCTTTTGCGACAGCAAGCGCCTTGTCGATCTTCTCCTTGAGTACGGGAGCGCTGAACGGCTTCACGAGATATTCGTTCGCGCCCGCTTCCTTTGCCGCCGCGACGTTGTCCGCTCGCGATTCTGCCGTCACCAGGATGAAAGGGATCTGCGCCGTCGCCGCGTTCGAGCGAACATAGCGGAGCAAATCGTAGCCTGACATCGGCTCCATGTTCCAGTCGGAGATGATCAGGCCATAGGAATTCTTCTGTATCAGCTCCAGCGCCATTCCGCCGTTGGACGCCTCATCGACATCATCGTAGCCGATTTGCTTCAGCAACTTGCGAACTATTCTGACCATAGTGCTGTAATCGTCTACGACCAGAATCTTTAAACCGGCTGTCATTGTGTCGTCTCCTGCTCGCGGGCGGGCGCCCAATCTTTTTCCATTCTTGCTGAAAAAGCTTATGCGAGACTATCCGCGCTACAACCTGACTGCTATTTTGATTGCGGTGCCGTCTGGAGCTTCTCCGAGGCGCAAAATTCCGAAGCCTGAGGCGTCCAGGCCCCGAAGCCGCTTTGAACGAGGCGATCCAGAACGCGGCAGACGTAACGCTTTTGTCCTTCCTTGTTGTTCTTTCCCGCGTTGTACCGGGCCACCGCCACAGTCCACGTGCTTTCCTGTTGCTTGAGCGCCTTCAGGAAACGCGCCGCGTAGTCGACATTTTTGTGTGGATCGAGCATTTCGTCGACGGACGCGAAATGCTCGCCGTGGAAATAGTAGTTCAGCTGCATGCAGCCCACGTCGATGAGCTTCAACCCTTCGCGGCGTGCGGCGTGGAAACGCTCGATCGCCTGCGCCTTGTCGAGCGAATATATGGCCTTGCCCTCAAGGTTGAGCGAGAACGCACGCAGATTGCCGTTTATGCCGGTTTCCGTAAGCCCCACGGCGTAAAGAACGCCCAGCGGTATCTGATACTTGCTGGCCGCCGCAACCATCTCGCGCTCGCACAGGTTTGGCTCGACCGATTCGGCTGGAACGAGGCTAGATATAAAGAGCAGTGCGGTTGAGATGGCTCTCAGCTTGCCCATGCTCCGATCCCTCTCTCAGGCCCCGATTGCCGGGCTCCCCCCTGTCCTTCTGACCGCTTTGTCCCATTCCGTCCGACCCGGTGTCTGTCGAACCCGATAGCGACTGATCGCTGGAAGCAGTGGGAGTGCCGGTGGCGGAAGCCGTTACCGGCTGAGGCGCGAGCTGAACCGAAATGGTGTCGACCTTGTATCCGGTGGAGCGAAGCAGCCCTTCGAGAACCTCCTGATCCTGTGCCAGCAACTGGGCGGCCTCGGGCTTCTCGACGCTGAGGACGACGGAAAGCTTGCCGCCGTTCATGGACATGCGCACTGTTACTTCGCCAAGATTTTGCGGCGTGAGGCCGAT
The DNA here is from genome assembly GCF_003992725.1 of Rhodomicrobium lacus. NCBI lineage: Bacteria > Pseudomonadati > Pseudomonadota > Alphaproteobacteria > Hyphomicrobiales > Hyphomicrobiaceae > Rhodomicrobium > Rhodomicrobium lacus. The sequence continues at coordinate 781,363 of NZ_RZNF01000012.1, forward strand.
GGTAAGCGTACGCAAGGGCTGCGTGGCCTCCGCAGTCGGAAGTGCGACACGGGATGTGGATTGCGACGCATCGGACGAGGACGTCGATATCGCGTTCGAGACCTGCTGCGCGAGGGTGCCGGAAGCGGAGGAAGCGGACGCGGAAAGAACCTCGCCCTGTGCGCTTGCATCTTGCGCGGGGACCATGGTTGCTCCGTCCGAGCCAGACGCAGCGGGGGCGGACGGGAAAGCGCGTTTGCCGGTGTTCGAACTGGAGGCATCCCCGGCGCTGTTCGATGCCGTTACCGCAGGGCTGCCTGACGCGCCCGAGCCGGCGACCGATGTGGGATCGCCCGCGAGTGCGGCAGACGTAAGCGAACGTTGGCGAAGGGCTTCTGTTTCGGACGCGGCCGACGGCGCCGATGAGGACGGCGAAGGTGCACTCGCTGCCGATAGCGACGCCTGTGCGTTCTGCGACGAAGTCGAGCCACTCAGGACTTGGGAGAGACGCGCCGCAGAGTCAGCGTATGGCTGAAAATGCGTTTCGGACTTCAGGACGCTGAACGGGAGGGCTTGTCCGCTCGATGAAAGCGCGTCGTTCATGGCGGAGAGCGGCGCGGAATTCTCGCCTCTCGTTGCGGCGGTCCGAGGTCCTTCCGCTGTCGCCCCCGTTTCAAACTGGAGGAGCACCGGAAGAAGCTGCCCCGACGTTGGGATAACACTCGTGGAGCCCGCAGCACTTCCGTCCGTTTCGGAGGCGTCTGCTGCATTCGTCGCGGTGTCGTCCAACTCGAAAAGAGATCCGTCCTCAATGTCGCTGCCAGCGAGTTCAGACAGCTCCGAATCGATTGCCTCGGTGCGGCTTGCGTCGTCGACGGAGCGGACATCTTTCCCTGTGCTTCGCTGCCCGGCGCCCTGAATTAGCGCGTCCGCCAGCGAACCGGAAAACTTTGTTGTTGCGCTGACAGAGGCTTCAACGCCGTGGGAGCGCGAATCCGGTGCTTCACCCTCGGACGCGGTATCGAGGAAGGAAGAAAATTCCGCTCCTCCCTTGTTTCCTCTCTGCTGGCCGAGCGTCTCAGCGCCCAATATGGCGGACGTCGAGGATGCCGCAACCGCCGGCTGCGCTATCGCTGTCGCTGTCATCTTTCTTTTTTCAGGACCAGATCGGCGTTCGCGATGGCCACTTGCGCTTCCATCATCCGTTTGCCGCCGACAAAAGTTCGGTCCCCCCCCCGTTTCCCTGCCAAAGCCACCTCATTACCTATTAACGGCTTGGGAGTTTCGTGGAGCTTGCGCGCCAACTGTAGCGAAGCAGAAAGCAGCGCGGCGTCATCTGCATCGAAAACTGCGGGGTCGAGCGAATTGAGCGTGGCGTTCGCCTCTTCATACTTTTCGGTGACGATGTCGACTGCCGCCTGGTACAAGAGAAGACGCTGTTTTCGGGCCTGATCGTTCTGAACGAGCGAGAGGCCCTTGCCGGCAGCGAGCGTGACGAGCGACCGCCGCCCGGAAAACACACCGCGTTGCGCAACATCCGTGAGCAAACAGGCAGGGCAGCGTCCAAAACCCAGCGGCCTCGCTTCCAAGAGTTGGGAGAGCGTTGCTACACCATCGGCGTCATCAAAGCGGGGAAGGTAACCGACGATTCGCGCTTCCGCATCGGCGGCAAATGTCGATGTTTCGAAGCGTCGGATGTAGCTCAGCGCAGCCTTCGAAAACTCCTGCACCCGGAGCTTCTCGCCTGCGAGAACGATACTCTGACGCAAAGCTGCTTCTTCCACGAGCGTACCCGGCAGCAGAAGCCGGGCGAGAGTGTAATAGGAGAAGGCGCGTTCGGTATCCGTTTGGGCGGCGAGCAGCGCTTGAACGAGGGCAAGGTGACCTCCCAGAACCGGCTCGAACCGGCGGGCATCGATCGACAGAAGTATCGAAGAGGCTCGATTCGCGTCGCCGCTGCCATGCGCAATGATCCCGCGGATCAGATTTCTTTCCAGCTCGCTGGACTGATCTTCTCTCCACGGCTTGATCAGCTCGACGCTGCCGCCGCTCAAAACGAAGATTTCCGCGAATCTGAGAAATTCCTCGCTCGTGAGTTTGAGGCTTTCAGCCTCGCGCAGATGGGCCTCATATCGCTCGCGGGCTTCGGCCATCTCCAGGGAAGAGGCTTGTGTCCTTGCCACTTCATCGAAACGGCGCACATCCTGCCGAAGATCCGCAATCAGCGTTTGCTCGCGCTCCGCGCCGCGCGCCACAGAGCCTGCCATCAGCAGCAAGGCCCCGAGCAACGTTGCAATTGCCGCCCTCATTTGTCCTTGTCCTTGAGCAGGACTTCGATACGGCGGTTTTCAGGGGCCAGGGGATCTTCGGGATTGCGTGGCTGTCGATCCGCATACCCCTCGATCGATAGCACTCTTCCATCGCCGATCTTGCCTCGCGCCAGCATCAGGAACGCCATGCGCGCCCTTTCGGAAGACAGCGACCAGTTTCCGTAGGGATCACCCGCGAAGGGGCGCCCGTCGGTGTAACCCCGGATGATGATCTGACCCGGATACCTGGAGATGATATCGCCAATCCTGGTCATCACGAGGACAGTGTCCGGCTTCGGCATCGCGGAGCCCACATCGAACATGCTGCGCTTCGTGTCATCCATCAGACTGATCAGCGTTCCTTCCGTCACATTGGCGACCGAGACCTGAACCCGAAACGACTGCGGGAGACTGCTTTGAAAATTTTCGATTTCCTTCAAAATCTGCGCTGCCAGGGGAGCAGGAGTCTCCGTCGGCTCTTTCTCGGCGATAGTGACGGATTTTTGCGGTTTGGCAGGCTCCGGGTGATCAGTGGATGACCGTGAAGCCGGCTGCGTGATGTCCTCCGGCTTCGCAGATTGGATCAACCGCGGCTCGGCGATAAAGGGGTCGCGCGAAAACTCGCTACCAGACTTGCTTGAGACGTTATCTCTGGAAGCGATGCGCAGAGCTTCTTCAGCCCGGGTCTCCAGTTCGGTCAGCACGCCGAAGGGATTGCGGGTAAGCTCTTCCTCTGAGACGATTTGCCGATCCTGCGGATCTGCGGCAGCGGCCTTAGCCCGCCGCACTGCCGCCTCGGAAGGGTCTGTATCAAGCGCTTTCGGTATGGCATCAGCGACGCCCTTCGCTGGCGGCGTCTCTTCACTGAGCTTTATCGGATTGAAGTAGTTTGCTATCTGGGACAGGCGCTCCTTCGAGCTGGAATTCACCAGCCACATCACGAGGAAGAAGGTCATCATCGCGGTCATGAAGTCCGCGTAGGCTATCTTCCATACGCCTCCATGATGGTCCCCCTCCCCCTTGTACAGCTTCTTGCGGACCACGATGTCCGCGTGCGCCGGCGCGTTCTTCTTGTGTCGCGTCATACTCATGAACTCCGATACTCATTAACCAGCGACCAAGGCTCGTCTCTATTACGGTTCTATCGACGGAAACCGTCACGTCACATGCCTTCGTGATCACCGTCTCGACTGTCACTGCCTCATCGAGGCGCTGGGCCAGTTCGAAAACCAGATCCGAAGGACCGCAGATCTTTAATTTTATGACGCCTTCGTCTGAAGTTAGCCTTTGGATTTCCGCTAAAAGTCGAGCTATAGCTTCATCAGTCAGGTGGCGTTCGACAATGGGAGTCAGGATCCGCGCAGCAACGTCGCAAATCTCGGCCTGCATTGCAGCCAGCGACTGAAGCAGCAGGGTCTGGAGACGATCCGCCTCGCCCTCGACCCATTGTTTTCTTGCCGATTCCATCTCGGCTTTATGGCTTGCCTCACTCTCTGCGAGCATCTTCGCGGCGACCGCCTGGGCTTTCGCTTCGCCCTCATCCAGCCCCTTCCGGTAGGCTGCGGCCACTTCGAGTTCCCGCGCCTCGACGTTTTCGCGCGCCAAGGGAGCCCCAAGACGGGCAAGAAAATCCGGCAAAGGCAGGCGCCCCGAGGCTGCTTCCACGTCAACCCTCCCTGATCCAGTCGATGAGAACGGCAGCGGCTTTCTCCTCGTCCCGAGCGATGGCTTTCTCCACGGATTTCAGAGGCGTATCCTTATTGCTGGTGCCCAGCGTTGTGAGGGGCGGGACATCCTCAGCGAGAGCATCAACCGGCGCGGCAACGGTGTCGAGAATCGGTGTGTTTCGCTTGTCGGCGGCGATTTGTGGCGCGGGCTTGGGCTTGTTTTCAAGGATCATCCGCAGCGAGGGACGAAGCCCGATCACCACAAACAGGATCGTCGAGAGAAGTATGGCAGCGGCAAGCACATAGCTTCCCAGTCCTTCCATCACATGATCCCAGAACGCGGGCGCCGGCGCCGGCTCGAACTCATTGCCACCAGCGAAATCGAGTGCGACGACAGTAGCCTTGTCGCCGCGCAGCGAGTCCAGCCCCGCGGCTGACGAGACAAGCCGCTCCACGACCCGTAGCTGTTCATCCGGCGCGGTCTTGGCGCTCTCGGCCGCAGCGATGAGCGGCTTCCTGTTCAAAACCACCGCCACGGCGATGTTTTCCACCCGGTAGCCCTCGCTGTGTGTCGTGACGCTTTTCGAACTCACCTCGTAATTTGTCGTCTCTTCCTTTCTTTCGCTCGCGCGCTTCGACTGATCGGAAGGCTTCGTGTTTTGCTGATCAGCGGGAATGTTCTGCTCCACGCTGACATTCCATTTCTGATTGGTATTTTGAGAGTTGCTGCTCTCTTTCACCGTGCGGGTGGAGCGCTCGGCCTTGGATTCGGGGTCGAAGGCAGTCTCGTTGATCTGCTTCTTGTCGAGGTTCAGCCGGACAGTGACGCTCGTCTCGAAGTTTCCGAGCCCGATGACGGGTGTCAACGTCTTGCGAATATTGTCGTTTATTTCGCGGGAGACCTGCTTTTCGAGTTCCAGCATCTTGCCGCTGGCAACGCCAGGACCGTCATCGCCGGCGGAAAGGATGGTGCCATCGGTGCTGAGCACCGCCACATGATCCGGCTTCATTCCCGGCACAGCCGACGCCACGATCTGGCGAATGGCGGCTGCGGAGGGCGGCTGCGCTCCCGATTGTTTGACGACCACCGACGCCGAAGCAGGCTGTGGCTCGCGCCGGAAGGAGCCGGCGTCCGACATGACGAGATGAACGCGCGCTGAACTCACGGACCGCATGGCTTCGATAGTGCGGGCGATTTCGCCTTCGAGCGCCCGGACACGGGTGACATTCTGCATGAAGGAGGTCAGCCCCAGCGACCCGAGCTTGTCGAACAGCTCGTAACCGGCCGTGGCGTTGTTGGGAAGACCGCGCTCGGCGAGGATCATGCGGGCCCGCGCGGTGTCACCCCGGTTCACGAAAATCTTGTTCGCTTCCGAGCTGGCGTCGAAGGAGATGCCAGCTTCCTTGAGAGCGGCGCCGATGCGAGAGACATCTGCAGGCGTGAGCCCGACATACAACACATCTTTATCCGCCCGGCTGACATAGTAGCTGCCGATTCCGATGATCGCCACAATTGCAATGCCCACCGCCGCCAATGCAGCAAGGCGGCGTGCGCCCAAGCCCAAAAAGCTCGCCGTCAACGCGTCAATCTGATCGCGAATCGCCATGTTTCCCCAACCCCGTTGCGAAGCAGGGCGGATCATCGGCTCGTTACCTTGCGCGTGGCAGGAGGCCTGGGTTGCAGGCACTCCCGCTACGCGGTTCGGTTTACTGGAAGAGCTTCAGGATCGACTGCGAGGACTCATTCGCAATCGAGAGGGCCTGCACGCCAAGCTGCTGCTGGACCTGCAGGGCCGAGAGACGGGTCGATGCTTCGTTCATGTCGGCGTCGACGAGCGAGCTCACGCCGGCATCCACAGAATTCGTAAGCGAATCAACGAAGTCCTTCTGGCTTTCGATGCGCGACTGCGTCGAACCGAGCACCGAAGACGCCGCCGTTACGGACTTGATCGCCGCTTCAACCTGCTTCTGGTAGGCATTGATCATCGCCAGATCGGCGCCCTCATCGGTCAGCGCCGAAATGTCGAGGTTATAGACGCTCTTGCCGTCCGCTGTAGCCGTCTCGGTAGTGCCGTCGGCATTGGTGAAGGAGCCCGTCGTCGTGCTGTCGACCTCGTCGAGGATACCGCTCTGATCGGCAGCATCGAAGAGTTTCGTGTCGGTCTTGTCGAAGGTGATCGTGCCGTAAGCTACCGTGCCGTCCGAGGAGCGCGACAGCGAAGCCACGAACGACGCCGTTGCGTTGAAGCCCGCTGCACCGGAATCAACCGAAAGGAAGTTTTGGCCGTTGAGGCTGGCGCCCTCGGCATACGTCTTCAACTGTGCCTGATATGTAGCGATTTCACCCTGAATCTTGGTGCGGTCGGCGCCCTGGGTTTGGGCGGTGATGAGCGAGTTCTTGATCTTCGAAAGCGTGTCGGAGATCTTGCTCATCGCATCCGTCGCGGTAGAGAGCGTCGCATCGGCGACGTCGAGCGAGTCGGAGATCGTCGAAAGAGCCGAGCTGTCGCTCTTCAGCGAGGTCGCGATCGAATAGTACGACGCATTGTCCGCCGCCGTGCTGACGCGCAGACCGGTGGAGATTTCGCTCTGAGTCTTGTCGAGGTTCTTGACGGTGTTCTGGAGGTTCAGCAGAGCTGTGTTGGCGGCGTTGTTCGTCAGAATGCTGGTCATGGAAGTGTCCCTTGGTCGGATTGCATCTTGGGACATACCGGACTTGAACCGGCACGCGGAAACGGCATCATGCCTGCGATGGTGCTTCGCATTTGTGCACCTCGCTTCCACGTAACTACAGTAAACAGGAAAAATGCTAATTTTTCGTTAAGAGTAGCCGGATCGGGATAACTTGAAGAATACCAATAACTATTCAATCGATCGCCGTTGATTTTTCAATTGTGTGGGCTGTGATTCGCCTGACAAATCGCGAGCGATAACAGAAAAACCCCGCCGCAAGGCGACGGGGTTTGTCAATTTGTTTCGCGCTTTAAGATGTAGTCAGGCGTGGATTTGCTCCGGCGCGCGGTGTGCTGGCTCGAATCCACTGTTGACTGGCGGCAGATACTTGGCGCCATCGTCGTCAGTATTGATGACGTGGACGAATTCGGACATGCTCTTCGATAGCCTCGACGTGATATCGGAGAGGCTGGCAGATATCCCGGACAACGCCGCCGCCTGTTCCCTCGTCTTGCCCGCGACGACAGAGACGGAGCCCGAGCTTTTCGCCGCCTTCTCGCTACTTTCAGCGGCGAGAGAAACATTCTGCGCGATTTCCTGAGCTGCTGCGGTCTGCTCTTCCACAGCTGAGGCAATCGCACCAGTGAAGCTATGAATCTCCGATATCCTTCCGGCCATCGACTGTATGGTGGCGATAGCCGCCGTGGTATATTGCTGGATCGACTGAACCTGATCGGCGATGGCATCGGTCGCCTTGGCCGTTTGTGCGGATAGTTCCTTGACTTCCGAGGCGACCACAGCGAACCCCTTTCCGGCATCTCCAGCACGCGCGGCCTCGATCGTGGCATTGAGCGCGAGCAAGTTTGTCTGATCGGCGATAGTGCGGATGATTTCAACGATGGAGCCGATTTCCTCGGTTGCTGTCGTCAGATTCTCGACGTCCCTGTTCGTCCGGTGGGCTTCTTCCGTCGCCACTTCCACAACGGCGTTGGTACTGTGCGCCTGCTGCGAGACATCCCGGATCGAATAGCTGAGTTCCTCGGTCGCAGTCGCGACAGCATTCGAATTGTCGGCGGCGCTCGCGGAGACTCGCGCGGCTATCTCCGCTTCGCGGGTCGATGTTTCAGCCGCATCCGAAAGGGTTTCCGCCGATTGCCGCAGTTGGCCGATTTGCCGTTTCAAGCCCTCGACCACGCCAGCCATCATCTGTTCGAACTGAATTGCTTCGAGCCTCAGATAGTGCTCGCGCTCCTTTTCGCGGTCTCGTGACCGGGCGACCTCTTCCCGAAGAGACCACAGTTCTATCAAATTGCGGCGCAGCGCTTCGACAGCTCGCGCGACCGGCCCCAAGGGAGCCTTCTCACCGAACGGGAGGTTCGCGGGCTGCACATTGCCGTCTGCGAGGCTCGTTATGGCGCGCCCGATATCGAGGAGCGGGTTGAGAATGGAGCGAGCGATCCACCATACAGCCAGCGCTAGGACCGCCAGAAGGCCACATACGATAGCGCCATGGACGTAGAGCCGATAAAGGAAGGCTTCATGAAGGCTTGCCGCATCGGCGCTCACTGAGACAAAGCCCCCTATTTCCGGCGCGGCCTGCACGAATGTTAGTTTCGGGGTCCAGGAATGGCGCGCGACGATTTCAGGACCGTGCGCAAAGCCCGCGCCCGCGGGGCTTTTCGCGATTGCCGCGTAGGTCTCCGGCGACTTCTTGAGATTCTCCGGCCCTGCTTCCGGCGCATTCTTTCCCGACTGGGAGGGAGTGCCATGACCGAGCGCGACGCCATTGAGGTCATATGCGAGGGCAGTCGTCACACTATCTTCGTCCTGAAAGCGCGCGGAACGGATTACACCGAGATAAGCTTCTCGACCGACCTTTGAGGCTGGTCCCCCCGCCGTTACCATTTGCGCGCGAGCAACGGAAAGCACGAGATTTGTCCAATTTCGCAGCTCGCTTTGCTTGTCCTGCACCATCTGCCAGTGCAGGAACCAGAAGCTCACCAAGGCAGTCACCCCATAGGCGAGCAGGGCGAGGGCCACGATCATATTGATCCGGGTTAAAATTTTCAGACGGGCGGCCATAGATGCATACTCCACTCAAAACTCCCGTAGGTTGTACACGAACAGCATTAAGGCGGAGTTTCCAGCCTACGAGGTTTGCGAAATGTGTGTAGCGGGAGATGCTCGGAATATTCGTCGCGATTTACATAAAAGTGGATATGCCAGCTGGGCAGAAAAATTAGTCTGACTACGGGATAGTACCCTCGAAATCAGGAACAGGTTGCAATGTCGAACGCACTCCCCCACCCAACTTTCGGTCAGACTGAACCGCTGATCATGGATCTGATCGCGCGTGCGCCGCACCTCATTAATCCCACATCCGGCATCGCGAACGATTTTCTTAATCAATACAATGAGGCGTTGCTCCTCATTGAGAACTTGCCCGTATTACTGCCCGAGATGATCGATGAACTACTGGCTTGGAAGCCGAAGTCGTACGTGGCGTACTTCGAAAGTTCACCGCTGAGTGGCGGCGACATCGCGATCACGGTTTACCAACTGATCGATGTCGATTTCAGGAATGCTTTCGAGAAGCAACTCGCTCTCCTGAATGCGATCACACAGCAGGCGATCTATCTCATTCGAGTCATGCAGTCAAAAGCGGGGGAACTTACATCGGAACATGTCGAGGGTTTCTGCAGAGTCATCGCCAAACGCCTCAGGATCGAGATCGAGAAGGCTGTCGATCTCGTCAATCACGGTATCGATCAACCTAGCGAAACATCCCAGGTGATGGCCGACCGCCTGATGGCAGCCGCCACTGATGTCAAGTCCTTATAGAGTGTATTGCCATGGATGAGTTGCTGAGCGATTTCCTGAGCGAGGTGACCGATCACATTCAGGAAATCGAATCCCATGTGGTCGTTTTTGAGAAGAACCCCGACAATTCAGAAGCTATCCGCCAGATTTTCCGGCTCTTTCACACGATAAAGGGAACGGCGGGCTTTCTGGGCCTCACCCGTCTTCAAAGCGTTTCGCACTCCGCGGAAACACTCATCGATGGGCTCCGCAGCGGACGTGCCCCGGTATCGCCAGCAGCCTCGTTGCTGTTGAAGGCGATCGATCGCGTCAAGAGCCTGCTCGAAAGCGTCGCGGAGCTTGGCGAGGAGCCGGCTGGCGAGGACACCGATATTGTCAGCCGCATCGAGAACTTTCTCGATCGGGGCGATGACCTGGAAGCGGGCTCCGCTCTCGCCGCCACGCCGGTGACGCCGAAGCAAGAGGAGACCTGCGCGCAACAGGCGTCGATTGACCGTCAGGAAATCGCGCCCGAAACACCGGGCACTGTCGCTGGGAACTCTCCGCAAGCTGACGTGGCGCCTTCCGTCGCTGAGGCCATTGCCCAGTCGCAACCGTCTCCTTCGCAGAAGGTCGAGGCCGACCAGACGTCGTCCAAGCCGACGTCCGGGAAGGAGGTGGGACAGGAGACGCTTCGCATTCCAACGGCGGTCATCGAACGTATCATGGCCCTTGCCACGGAATTGGTGCTGTCGCGCAATCAGATCATGAACCTGTCGCGGCGGCAGGACATGCATCAGATGAAGATGCCGCTGGAGCGGCTCTCCGGCCTCACTTCGGAATTGCAGGATGCCGTCATGCAGGCCCGCATGCAGCCGCTCAGGCGCCTGTTCGATAGCGTGCCGCGGCTGATCCGGGATCTCTCGGCGGAAACCGGCAAGGAATTCAATGTCGTCATCGAAGGGGCCGACACCCGTCTCGACCGCCAGCTGATCGAATCCATTCGCGATCCGCTGATGCACCTCGTGCGCAACTGTGCCGACCACGGCATTGAAAGTCCGCAGGAGCGCGCGGCCCGCGGCAAACCGGCGGCCGGCCTCATTTCCATCGTCGCAAGTCAGGATTCAGGCCAGATCGTCATCGAAGTGTCAGACGATGGCCGGGGCTTCGACAGCGAACGGATTCGGGCGAAAGCCGTCGAGCGAGGCCTTGCGGAGGCAGACGCGGTCGCGCGCATGACCGACGAAGAGGTGTACCGTTTCATTCTGGAACCGGGGTTTTCCACCGCACAGACGATAACGACGATATCGGGCCGTGGCGTCGGCATGGACGTCGTGCGCGCGCACCTCGAAGCGATCGGCGGAAGCATCGGGCTTCATTCGACCAAGGGCGCCGGTTCGCGCTTTCTGCTCAGAATTCCGCTGACGCTTGCCATCGAGCCCGCGCTGATTGTCCAGGCCGCGGGCCAGCGGTTTGCGTTGCCGCAGAAATACGTCGTCGAGGCGCTCGATTATTACGACGGCTCGCATGTGATCGGCGAGATGGAGGGGCAGCGCGTCCTGCGGCTTCGCGATGAAGTGTTCCCGGTCGCTGCGCTGTCCACGATGTTCGATCTGGACGACAGCGACGCGTCTCCCGACAAGGTCGTGATCGTCTTGCGGCTTGGCGCCAGAAAGCTCGGCCTGATCGTCGACGGCATCGGCGACATTCAGGAGATCGTGGTCAAGCCCCTGAGCCGGCTCTTTCAGAAATTTCGGATCTTTACGGGTTGCACGATCCTCGGAGAAGGGTCCGTCATCCTCATTCTGGATCCGGCCGGAATGGCCGACTTCATGAAACTCGATCAAGAGCCCGTCAAGAGCGGGCCGCCAGTGGAGCGCGCGGTCGAACGGACGGAGACGCCACTCATTCTTTTCAAAGCTGGCAACGGCGCCACGAAGGCGGTGTTCCGCAGGGTCGTGTCGAGAATCATCCGTGTGGATGCGACCGACATCACGCGGGCGGACGGACGCCTCGTGCATCGTTATCAGGGTCGATTGATCCCGGTGCAACCTCTCACGGACTCACCCACCGGTAAATCGGTGCTGATCCTGATCCTGAATGTCGGGGACGAGACATTCGGTCTGGCTATAGACGCCGTGATCGACATCGTGTCGTCTCAAGCCGTCATCGAACTCGAAGCCGCCACGTCCGGTCTCCTCGGCACCGTCAGCATTGCGCGTGATGCGGTCGAACTGATCGACCCCGAGCACTTTCGCCAGCTTGCCTTTTCGAGGGAGAACGTACTTGGGGTGAACGAGCCCGGAGCGGAACTCGCTCTTCATGACGACGATGCGGGCGTGACGGATCGCGCAAAGGGTGACTACGCCATGCCTGAGCCGTCCAGCAACCATGCAGCAGCCGGAGCGATTGAAAAGGATATGTGCCATGCAGGCTGAACCCGGACTTGTCACGACACATCGCCGAGAGCCAGCTTCCATGGCGACGTCCGACATTCGCACCAGTTTCTTCACCGTGTTTGTGGCCGACCAAGTTTACGGAATAAGCGTCGGCGATGCTCCGACGATTTTCACCCTTGGCGAGGTTACTCCCATGCCGTCGGCGCGAGGCGGATATATCGGGCTGACAAACCTGCGAGGGCGCATCGTGGTGACGGTGAGCCTTCGCAAATGGTTAAGCCTCCGTCCGAAAGAGGGGGGAACCGAAAAATATGCAATAGCGCTTGAGGTTCAAAACGAATGCTTCGCTTTGCTCGTCGACAGGATCGGCGATGTGCTGACATTGCCGGAAATCAGCCGAACCGGTGTTCCCGCCCATTTTCAGAGCCGCAAGACGAATTTCGCGCGGGACATGTATTTCTCGGACATCGGTCTCATTCCGATATTGGACAAGACGCTTCTGTTCGATCAGCTCATGGCTCAGGTCGCGTCCTCAACGTCCGTCGAATGAGCCAGGGCCAGAGGAAGCGGGCGCGCTATCACACTGATAAAGGTCAGGTCGCGCGCCTCACCAGGAATGGTATTCCGATGACTTCGCCGCCCTCAGCGCGTCGTGATCTCGCTTGCCGCTGTCCTGAAGGCGAAAGCATCGTCGCTCCGAGATTGTCGACGGCTGCTCGCAATCATGACTTAAGCCTTGCCAGATCCAGCGCGATCGCCTCGCCATAGGCAACAGGCTGCGCGAAATGCGTCAGCAGCGGCACACCCTCGACGATCGCGCGAAGCACACGGATCGCGCCGGCGTGGGTGATCGCAAGCACGGTGTTTGAGTGGCCCCCGTTTTCGCCCGAGGTTTCGCCCCCCGCAGAGGCAGAACCGAGCGACATGTCCGCGAGCCAGTCCGAGAGGCGCGCGGCCATGGCGGTCAGCGCCTCCCCGCCAGGCGGCGCGGTATCGGGCAGGCCGTTGGCCCACGCATCGAAGTCCGGCTGCGCGATTGTGTCCCAGCGCACGCCCTCCCAGGCGCCAAAGTCGAGTTCCTGCAAACGCGGATCGATACGAGCGGCTGGATCGACACGAAGGGCGAGATCAAGGCACCGCCGCGCGGGGCTCGTGCAGACGAGTGCGCCGCTGGCATGTGGCATGAGCCGAGCCACCGCCGCATCCACCTCATGCGCATCGCAATGGAGAGCGAGCCGCCCGTAACACACACCCGCCTCGACGACCGGCTTCGGGTGGCGCGCGAGGATCAGACGCATGCCGCCAGCGCCAGCAGGAACGCCAGTTCAAAACTCTGCTCGAACGCGCCGAGAACGTCGCCCGTATAACCGCCGATCAGCCTTTTCGCACGCCAGCCCATGAACAGCACTGCGGCGACGCCCGCCGCCAGTCCAGCCAGTGCGAGCGGCAGCGGCAGCAGCGCCAGCGGCGCGAGGCCGAAGACGGAGGCGACGGCGAGCCCGCGCGTGGTCACGCTCTGCCCGGCGGGCTTCATCTTCCCTGCCTCGACGGGTTTCGCGTACGGCAGCACCGGCATCGTCGCAATGACCGCAAGCCGCCCGCCCGCGTGAATCGCGATGAGGGCGGCGGCGGCGACTGTTACCGGAAGGGCGGCCAGGGCGAAAACCTTCACGCCGAGGTTCAGCACCGTCGCCACCACGCCAAAGGTGCCGAGGCGGCTGTCGGTCATGATCGCGAGGCGCTTTTCTTTCGTGCTGCCGCCCATGGCGTCGAAGAAATCCGCGAAACCATCCTCATGAAAGGCACCCGTCGCAGCAACGCCAGCCGCGACCGCCAGCAGCGCGGGGAGCGGCCCGGTCCACACGAGCGACGCGGCCAACAGCACCGCCGCCGAAATGCCGCCAACCACCACGCCCGCCAGCGGGAAATATTTCACGCTGCGGTCGAGCCAGGCATGGTCGAAGGCGAACAGCCCCGGCACCGGCAGCCGCGTGAGAAACTGCACGGCGCTCAGGAACAGGCAAAACTCCGTGCGGACGAAGGCGATCATGTCGGGTTCGGCCTCACTTGGCGTGCGTCGGATGCGGCCCGGGCAGGTCGGCCATGGTGTCGAGCATCGCCTGCGCCATGCGCAGCATGGGCACGACGAGCACAGCGCCAGTGCCCTCGCCAAGCCGCATGCCGAAGCTGAAGAAGGGCTCCGCGTTCAGCCATTGCATGAGCGCGATGTGCCCCGGTTCGGCCGACTGATGCGAGAACAGCAGGTAATCGCGCAGGTTCGGGTCGATGGCGACGGCAGCGCAGGCGGCGGCGGTGGCGATGAAGCCGTCGACAATCACGATCTGGCGCGCGTTGGCCGCACCGAACATCGCGCCCGCCATCATCGCGATTTCGTAGCCGCCGAACTCGCGCAGCGCGTCGAGGCCGGTTTCGACCGGCGCGCGGGTAAACGAACGCGCGAGCACATCGCGCTTGTGTTGCAGGCCCGCTGGCGGTGCGCCCGCGCCGGGCCCCACGACGATATCGAGCGGAAGCTTCGTCACGCAATGCGCGACAAGCGCCGCCGAGCTTGTGTTGCCGATGCCGATCTCGCCGAGCGCCAGCATGCCGAAGCCTTGCGCCCTCAGATCCCCCGCGATCTCGAATCCCGCGCGCAACGCCTCGCTCAGTTCATCAGGGGTCATGGCGGGTTCGTGCAGGAAGTCGCGCGTGCCGGGACCGATACGCCGCGACGTGAGGCGCGGATGCGGCGGGTGCGGCTGGCGAAGCCCCGCGTCGATCACGAACACCTCGACGTCTGCGCCCTTGGCTGCGATGTTGCCCCCGGCCTTGCCGTCGCAGGCCATGCCGGTGACGAGTGTCGAGATTTCGGCCGGGTACGCCGTCACGCCTTCCGCGACGACGCCATGATCGGCCGCGAAGATCGCAAGCGCCGCGCGACCCAGATCTGGTTTTAAGGATTGCGTTATAAGACCGGCGTGGATCGCCAGCGTTTCGATGCGGCCGAGCGAACCGACCGGCTTCGCCTTCTGGTCGATGGCGGCGCGAAGTGAGGGTTCAAGGTCGCGCGAAAGCGGCGTGACAGAGGGAAACCGTTCAGCTTTATGCATGGGATCACTGTTATAAGAGGCAAGCGATGAGCACTAAAGATCACACGGGCGGCGAGCCGGTCAATGCACCAATCTTTCCGAAGCCGCCAGTCGTGCTGCTGCTGTTCCTTGCCGCTGGCTTCGTGCTTCAGCATTTCGTTCCATTGCTCCAGGGCGAGCCGGACGTCGCGAGCATCGTCGCGGGCAATGCGTTCATGGTAGCCGGGTTTGTCATCGCCGTGCTTGCCGCGCGCGAGATGTTCCGCGCCAGAACCGCGATTTTGCCCGGCGAGAAGGCTGCGGCGCTGGTGCAAAGCGGCGTCTTCACGCTTTCTCGCAATCCGATCTATCTGAGTTTCATTCTTTTTATGGTCGGACTCGGCCTCGCACTCGCGAACCTCTGGTTGATCCTGCTCGCACCCTTTCTCCTGCTGTATTTGCAGGAACGCGTGGTCAAGCGTGAGGAAGCCTATCTGGCTGCGCGATTCGGCCCTCAGTTCTTCGATTATCGAAAGCGCGTGCGCCGCTGGATATAGGCGGTGCGGCTCTTCGCATCACGACATCGTTTTTTGATAACCGCCGAGCGCGGGGAACGGTCTTGATCGCACGCGATCCGGCCCGAAAACGGCCTTGTTGCGGTGCAACTCATCATCTACGGACGAATCAACCCGCAGAGGTTGCATGAGGCCCGGCGTTTTTTGCAGCCTTGTTAAGTTCCGGCCGACCTGGAAGCTCGAGTCTTTCTAAATATTCATGATATCGCGTCATTCCTCCGTACCGGAACCTTTCCTATATGCGTGTGTCTTACCACCCGTGTTTCTTGACACGGCGAACATGGAGTTTCCCGAATGAAAACGACTCTCACGGCTGCCGCGGCTTTGATGATCGCTATCAGCCCCCTCGCAGCACAGACGACGGCGCCGGCGGCTACGGCCCCTGTCACCTTTATCGAACAGCAGACGAATGAAGAAGTGCTTGGCACCGACTTCGTCGGCACCCCCGTCCTCGCGAAGGACAACCAGCAGATCGGCAAGATCGCCAACCTCGTGTTCGACAAGGACGGCCGCATTGCGATCGCGGTGATCGGCGTTGGCGGCGTGCTCGGGATCGGTGAGAAGGAAGTCGCGGTTCCGTTCGACGCGATCAAGTCCGAAAGCAAAGACAACAAGCATGTCTTCACGGTCGACGCGACGAAAGAGCAGCTCAAGGCCGCTCCCGCCTACAAGACGCTGAACGATCAGGCGTTCAATCAGCGCGTTGCCGAGTGGCGCCAGAAGGCTGCCGAGAGCTGGAAGCAGGCGAAGGAGAAGGCCGGCCAAGCCTACGAACAGGCCAAGGAAAAGGTCAACGAGAAGATCAACGAGAACAAACCCGCAGAAACCCCCAAGTCCCAGTAACGCGGGGACAATCGTCAGGAAGGAGGCTTCGGCCTCCTTTATTCTGATTTTGCTTTCGCCAGATTTGGCTTCAGTCGCGCTCCCGGCGGAAGCAACAGGTTCACACCGTTGGGCGTAACGACGTCGAACAGGGCGAGGAAGCGCGCTGCATCGTCCCTGCTGCCATTGATATCCACACCTTGGGCGAGCTTGCCGCTCATCGCCGTTTCAAGGATCGCCGCTTTCGGCCCCTTTAGCGTCACGACGGCTGCGGGCAGTGCGCCTTCGGTGAAAGCCGCAATGCGGTTGCGAACCTCGAAGCCCGCCTTTTCGCCCGTGTCGGTCACGTCGAACTGTACCGCCATTTTCGCGTCCTTCGCCCGCTCCGCGTTCAGGCGCACGCCCATCGTTTTCAGGAATTGCGTCGTAGGCAAAGCGGCAACAATGGCGGGATCGGCGAAGTTCCAGGCTTTCGAACGGTCCAGCGTGCCGTTAAGCTCGCCGGCGCCCGAGAGGCCATAGGCGCGCCAGTAGATGTTCGTTTGATTGTACGCCCATTGGCGGAGAGCGTCCGCTTTCAGTTCGCGCGCCTGCATGTCGTTAGGATCTGAACGCGTGGCGTGTGTCAAAACCTCAGACGCCCAGCCGTAATTCTTTGCGTCGAGCGCCTTGCGCGCTTCGTCCAGCACCGCATCGCGGCCGCCCATCACGCGCACATATTGCTTCGACAGCTCGATGAAGCCGGGCCGTGCGAGCTGTGTTGCGTCGCCCTCCCACCAGCCGAGATAGCCGTTGTAGATGTTGCGCACCGAATGCGCGACGGTGCCATAATATTCCTGAAGCCACGGATCGCTCGCGAACGGTTCGGGCAGAATGACCTTCTCTGCGAGTTGATCGCGCTTGTAACCGAGGTTCATCCAGTAGATGGATTGATCGTGGACATATTGGATCGCGTCGCGATAGTTGCGGATGCGGTCCACGATGAAGTCGTTGCCCTTCCACGCGCGCATGTGCGAGCCGGAATAGGTGTCCGCGTTCTTCGCATACTGCAATAGCGCGTCAACGCCCTCCATCCACGCTTGCACGTCGCGGTACGATGTCCCGCGCAATGTGTAGAGGTTCGGAAAGGTTTCACCCTGCACCGTCTCCGAGCCGTGGACGTGCTTGAAGTCGGGCAGCCAAACGTCGATCTCGTCGTCGCCCGCGTCGCCATAGGCCGGAAAGATTTCGAAGTTCACGCCGGAAATCGACGTCTTGAGCGGCTTGTCGCCCGGCACCAGAACGGTCGGCATGAAAAAGGATACCGGCCCCGCGCCAAAGGTTGGCCCAATGCCGAAATGAACAGGGCCTTCCGGTCCGAGCGGAAGATAACCGGCGCTATAGGCGGTGCGCTGGGTCAGAATGTTGCCGACGACGCCCACATCGTTGACGAGATTTTTCACGAAGTTTTCGGACGCGATGATCTGCGTCTTGCCCGAGTTCACGGTGTCTTGCGTCACGCCCCAGCCTTTCGAGCCGAAGGCGTGATCGGGGTGCCGGTGCGTGTAGATGATGGCGGCCACGGGAAGTTTCGCGGCCTCCGGCGCGGCCTTCGCGAACGCCTCGCGGGTATCCTTCGCGCTGTTGTCGTCTGAGCCGGGATCGACGACGATCAGCCCGTCATTACCGATCACGATCAGCGTGGAAGCGAGCTGGAAGCCATAGGCGTGATAGATCTTGCCTTTCACGACCTCCTGAATCGTTTTCGGCATCATCCGCGCATATTCGGTTTGCGCAGGCGGGATGGTCGGCGCAGATTCCGTATAAGCGAGGTTTTCGCCTTGCCATACCGCCGGAGCCAGATGACTCAAAGTGTCCTTGCCGTTGAAAACCGAAGGGTTTTGACTTCTTATCGGGCTGTTTAGCGGACCCTGTTCGTCGGCTGCCGCGAAGCCAGCCAAAGTGAACATCGAAATCGCGCTTCCAAGAAAGATTTCTCGACAGAACGTCATAACCGCCTCCGCATCGTTTGTGTGACGCAAGGCGCTTATCGGCAGGTTCGTTCCGGGAAAGAGTGCTAATCGGCTCCAATAACGGCTTAAGGCGAACAGATTGTAAACTGTGGCAACACTTGCTGGCTCGCGCCTCTCCAGACGGGTGTTGGGTGACGGCCGGAACAGCTTGGGCTTTACGAGGCAGGCGGGAAATCCACCTCGGCGCGCAGCGGGCGCGACAGCAGCGCATCGATGGCGTCATCCACGCTCGTCTCGCCCTTGACGATGCTATGCACGGCCTCGCAGATAGGCATCTCCACCCCGTGCTTCGCCGCCAGCGCGACCACGGCGCCCGCCGAATGCACGCCCTCGGAGACCGATTTCCGCTGGCCGAGAATTTCGGAAAGCATGCGGCCTTGCCCGAGCGCCAGCCCGAGCGACATGTTGCGCGATTGAACACTCGACGCGGTCAGGATGAGATCGCCGAGCCCGGAAAGCCCGGTCAGCGTTTCGAAGCGTCCGCCGAGCGCGCGCCCCAGCCGCACGAGTTCCGCGAAACCGCGCGTGACCATGGCCGCGTGCGCATTCGCGCCGAACTTCCGACCCTCAACGATACCTGCCGCGATCGCCAGCACGTTCTTCACCGCGCCGCCAACCTGTGCGGCCGTGACGTCGTCGGTCCAGTAGAGGCGGAAGGTGCGATGCGCGAGGGCGGCGGTGAGTTCCGCGCCGAGCGTCTCGTCCGGGCAGGCCAGTGTCAGCGCCGTGGGCAGATTGCGCGCGACCTCACCCGCAAAGCTCGGGCCGGAAAGGACAGCGATTTCGGCGCCGGGCACAACTTCGCGCACCACCTCGCTCATGAACGCGTTCGTGCCGTTCTCCACGCCCTTGGTGCAGATTACGACGGGCGTGCCGCTTCGAAGGTGTGGCGCGACTTCGCTGGCTACGGCGCGCGAGAACTGCGAAGGCGCGACGAAGAGGAGAGCGTCAGCCGCCGCGACGTCCTTCGCCTTGGCCGTCGCGCGTATGCGTGGATCGAGCGCCACGCCCGGCAGATAGACGCGGTTCGTGCGGTGATCGTTGATTTCGGCAACCGTTTCGAACTCGTAAGCCCAGAGCGTGACCTCGCGCCCCGCGCGGCAGGCGGACTGCGCAAGCGCCGTTCCCCACGCGCCGCCGCCTATGACGCCGATGTGCTGCAAACGCGCCGCCTCGCCGGAAGTGTTCGTGGCCATGATCGAGCCGCCCTTTCCAAAATGCCGCGAGCCATGCGGCTGCGAGCTTACGATTGAGGCGGCTGTGGTAGCGGGGCGGCGGAGACCGCGCAACCCGCTGGCCCTTTCAGGGTCATTCCGCCGCGGAAAGCTCTTTCACCGCCTCGACCGGGGCCGGAACTTCGGAAATTGGCCAGCGCGCGCGTGCCGCGACGTCAAGGCCGTCTACGAGGCCGGCTGCGATCCGGTTAGCCCCCGCCCAGGCGATCATTGCCGCATTGTCGGTGCAAAGCCCGGGTGGCGGGGCGTGAAACGTGTATTCAGAAGCTTCACACTCTCTGAGAAGCGCAGCTCGCAGCGCGCGGTTGGACGCGACGCCGCCCGCCACCACAAGCCGCCGCGGCAGGCCGGATGCTTCATAGATGGTCATGGCCGCGCGAAGCCTGTCGCGCACGACGTCCGCCGCAGCCTTCTGGAACGACGCACAGAGATCGGCCGCAACCTGCCTCGACACAGGCGCGTGCGTGAGCGCAACCTGACGCACGGCGGTCTTGAGGCCGGAAAACGAGAAGTCGGGGCGGGTGCGCCCTGCCAGAGGTCGCGGCAGATCGAAGCGATACGGATCGCCGCTGGCCGCCGTGCGCTCAACGGCGGGGCCGCCGGGAAAGCCGAGGCCGAGCATCTTCGCGACCTTGTCGAAAGCCTCGCCGAGAGCGTCGTCGATGGTGCCGCCGAGCTTCTCGTATCGAAAGAGACCGTCAACCTTCAGAAATTCCGTATGGCCGCCCGACACCAGCAAAAGGAGATACGGCGGCCGAAGCCCTTCCGTGAGGCCGACCGTCAGCGCGTGGC
Source organism: Rhodomicrobium lacus (assembly GCF_003992725.1). NCBI lineage: Bacteria > Pseudomonadati > Pseudomonadota > Alphaproteobacteria > Hyphomicrobiales > Hyphomicrobiaceae > Rhodomicrobium > Rhodomicrobium lacus. Next base: position 801,693 of record NZ_RZNF01000012.1, read on the forward strand.
CTTCGAGATGGTTCACCGCGGCAAGCGGGAGATCGTGAACGAGCGCGATGGCCTTCGCCGTGACGAGGCCCACGAGGACGCCGCCGATCAGCCCCGGCCCCGCCGTCGCTGCCACGCCGTCGAGGTCGTCGAAGTCGAGCTGCGCCTCTACGAGCGCGGCCTCCACGATGCTGTCCACGACCTGCACATGAGCGCGCGCGGCAATTTCCGGCACGACGCCGCCATAGGCTTCGTGATCGTTGAATTGCGAACGTATGATAGACGAGAGAAGTGTGCCGTTACCGAAAGGGTCGCGCCGGACTATTGCAGCGGCGGTTTCATCGCAACTCGTCTCGATTCCCAGCACTGTCAACTCGCGGTCTTTTGTCGCCCCCGGCTCCTTAGTTGCTCCGGTGCTCGCGCGTTGCTGCATGATCCGTGTCTAATTCCGTCTTGCTTTAGTGCTGTACCTTGCGGCTGCGATATGCTTAGTGTCCCAATCCTCTGCATCCTCAAAAAACCGGACGCACCCCTACAACCTAAGTCAACACAACCATGAAAAATCACTCAGACGCAAGGCAAATTCGCATCGGTACCCGTGGCAGTGCGCTGGCTCTGGCGCAAGCTACGGAAGTACAGAACCGCCTGGCCGCGATCTATGGCGACGAGGTACAATTCGAGCGTGTCGTCATCAAGACGACCGGCGACAAAATCCTCGACAAGGCCTTGTCTTTGGTTGGAGGCAAGGGGCTTTTCACCAAGGAACTTGAAGAGGCGTTGTTTGCGGACCAGATCGACATTGCCGTTCATTCGATGAAGGACGTGCAGGCTTTTCTGCCGGACGGTCTTGAGATCGCCTGCAATCTTCCGCGTGAGGACGTGCGAGACGCGTTCATCTCGACGAAGGCGAAATCTCTCTCCGACTTGCCGGAGGGCGCGGTCGTCGGAACGGCTTCCATTCGCCGCGAAGCCTTCATCAAGAACAAGCGTCCGGATCTGAAGACGGTGCTGTTCCGCGGCAACGTTCAATCGCGGCTGAGGAAGCTCGAAGAGGGCGTTGCCGACGCGACGCTCCTGGCGTCCGCCGGCTTGAACCGTCTCGGTCTCTCCGACCGCATCACCGACCATATCCCCGTTGAAGAAATGCTGCCCGCTCCCGCGCAAGGCGCGATCGGCATCGAAATCCGCTCCGACGATCAGGTGACGCGCGAACTCATCATGGCGCTGCACGACGAAGCGACTGGCTATGCCATCAATGCCGAGCGCGCATTCCTCAGCGAACTCGACGGTTCCTGTCGAACGCCGATTGCGGCGCTCGCCCGCTACGACGGTCACGGCAAGATATCTTTCAAGGGCGCGATCCTTACGCCCGACGGCGCACGCATCTATGAAACCACCCGCGAAGGCAGCGCGAACGACGCGGCAGCGATGGGTAAGGATGCGGCGAAAGAGCTTTTCGCGGTGGGCGGCAAGGACTGTTTCCCCGCCACCGAATGACATGATCGCGTATCAAGCGGAACGCCGCACGTCGCGGCGTCCGCAACTGGTGCTTCGATGCAGACGTTTCGCCTGACTGATGCACAGGCAAACCCAGACTCCAGAAGAGCACCGCATTTATCGAATCCCGTGCAGTATGACGATTGACTTTGATATGAGAGCCCACGCTGCGGGCGAATCGAGTGTCAGTCCGACCGCACCGGCGCAGGACCATCCGACAGCGGAGGCGGCATGCGTTTGCTGGTAACGAGAGCGGAGCAGGACGCCGGTCCATTCGCCGACGAATTGCGCGAGCGGGGGCATGAGCCCGTGCTTCAGCCGCTCATCGAACTTCACGCGCTCGATTTCGACGCAGCGGCGCTTGAAGAGACCGACGCGCTTATCGTGACGAGCGGCAACACGCTGCGCGCGCTGGAACAGGCGGGCGCAATCGGTGGACTTGCCCGCTTCCCCATATACTGTGTCGGAGATGCTACCGCGCGACGCGCCAGACATAGCGGCCTTCAAAAGCCGCTTGCCATCGAGGACACGGGCGAAAAGCTCGCTGCCGCGATCGTCGATGCGGCTGCGCCGGGCACACGCTTCGTCCACCTGGCGGGAGAACATCTTGCGTTCGATATCGTTGGAGAATTGACACGCCACGGCATGCCGTCGCGGTCGCTGGCCGTCTACGCCATGGAAGCCGCCGAGGCGTTCAAGCCCGAGGTCGCGGACATGATCGAACGGGGCACGCTCGACGGCGTGACGCTGCTCTCTCCGCGCACGGCCGAAATATACGTTTCATTATGTCACAGGCATCGATTGGCTGAATGCGCTAAAAAACTGGCGTATTTTTGCATATCGGAAACTGTGGCGCACCGACTTGAGACGCTCGACGCGCGTCGCGTTTACATATCCGAAAGGCCGAATCGCAAGGCTCTTCTTGACCTTGTAAGTTAGGCGCAACCTCTGCCCTTCCGAGAACACGATCTTGTGGAAGAAGGCGCTTGCAAAAAAGATAAATAGGCTGGTCCGACGATGCCCGAAGACAAGAAACCGAGACCGACTATCATCGATGGCGAAAAGGCTCAGCCAGCGGCGGCAGGCGCGGACACCTCGCCCCGTCCGAAACCGCAAATCATCGACCAGGCACCGCAACCGACAAGCGGGGGCGGCCTTTTGAAGACGCTGACAGCGGGCGTCATCGGCGGCCTCGTTGGCGCAGGCGCGGTCTATTTCACGGTCGCCGCCGACACGACCGGGGGCACGGACGCGGAAGCGCGCAGGCAGATCGCCGATCTCCAGCAGCGGACGGCGCAGCTTGGCGAGGCCGTACGCGCGCGGCCGCAGGCGGTGGCCGAAACGGCGGCTCCGGCCGTGCCGCCCGTCGATCTTACGGAGGTCAACAACCGTCTCGATGCGCTTGAGAATACCGGCAAGGATGCGAGCGCCTCGCTGCAATCGCTGACGCAGCGAATCGAAGCCGTCGAGCAGAAGCCCGGCATCGAGCCGCGCAAGGAAGTGGTCGAAGCGGCCGTCGCGGCGCAGATCGCCCCAATCGGCGATCGCATCACGGACATCGAACGCGGTCTTGGCGAGCGGCGTGCCGACGCCCGCAATGCCGCCCTTTCGCTTGCTCTTGCAAACTTCAAGCGCGCGGTCGCCGAAGGGCGCCCCTTCGCCGAAGAACTGACGGCCATCGAAAACCTGTCGCCTGAAAAGCTTCCGGTGTCGGCGCTCGCCGCCTACAAGGACAAGGGTGTGCCTTCCATCGCCGCGCTGCGGACGAGTTTCGAGGATGCGGCGCGCGTGGCGATCCAGCGGCACTATCAGAAGCAGTCGCCCGACAGCGTCGTCGGCCAGGTGGTGGCGCGCGCGCGCTCCGCGGTTCAGGTCAAGCCGTCCGGCGATGGTGGCGACACGGTCGAGGCCATCCTCGGGCGGGTTTCGTCCGCGCTGAAGGCGGGAAATGCGGCGGGTGCCCTCGCGGCCTCGGATACGCTTCCTTCTACGGCCAAAGAGGAAATCGTCGCGTGGCTTGAGCAAGTAAAAGCCCGCGTCGCTGCAGACGAGGCCGTGAAGAACACCGATCAGCAGCTTATCGCGACCCTGACGAAACCTCAGGGCGTCCAGAACTGAACAACCGGCAACCACGCGCGAACTCGCTAACTTTGGAATTCAAGTCATGACCCGCCTCATCGGCTATTTCCTGCTCATCGTCCTTGTCGCCGTCGGGTTTGCCTGGATTGCGGACCGGCCGGGAAGCGTAACCATCCAGTGGCTCGGCTATGACATCCAGACGAGCGTCTTCATCGGCTCGGTAGCGCTGCTGCTGGCCTTCGTCATCGTGTTCCTTCTGGGGTGGCTGGGCCTCCTCACCTGGACCGGACCGAAGAAGTTCCGCAACAGGGTCCAGCGCCGCCGCCAGCGCATCGGTCAGGAAGCCGTGCGACGCGGTATCTTCGCAGCGGGAGCGGGCGACAAGTCCGCCGCGCTCAAGGCGGACGCCATTGCGAGGCGGACCGTGCCGAACGAGCCTCTGGCCCTTCTTCTTCAGGCGCAGTCGGCACAGCTGAACGAGGACTCGATTGCGTCGCGGCAGGCCTTCGAGCGCATGCTGGAAAAGCCGGAAATGGCCGAGCTTGGCCTTCGCGGTCTTTACATGGAGGCGAAGAAAGCGAATCAGAACGAGGCCGCCAAGCAGTTTGCGGAACGGGCGCTCGCCGCCAACCCCGCGCTGTCGTGGTCTTCGAGCGCGCTTTTCGAAATCCAGACCCGCGAAGGCGACTGGCGGGCAGCGCTGAAAACGCTTCAGATCGCAAAGGAACACCGCCATCTCGCCAAGCCCGAAGCCGACAGGCGCCGTTCGCTGCTTCTGACGCAGCTTGCCATCGAGCTTGAAGATTCGCAGCCAAGCAAGGCGCTGGCATACGCCACGGAAGCTTTTGACTTGTCGCCCACGCTGATCCCCGCCGCTGTCGTGGCGGGCCGGATCCTTACCACGCAGGGCCAGACATCGCGCGCCACGAAAATTCTCACGCAAGCCTGGCGCTCGACCCAGCATCCCGAGATCGCGCTCACCTTTGCTCACGCGCGGCGCGGCGATTCGCCCCGTGACCGCCTTGCCCGTGTAAAGTCCCTCGTCGCGGCCGGGGCGCAGACGCTCGAAGGTGCGGTCGCCGTTGCCGTGGCTGCCATCGACGCACAGGAATGGAAGACGGCGAGGCTGGCACTCGAACCCTATCTCGCCAACAATCCGACCGCGCGGGTGTGCCGCCTCATGGCGCGCATCGAGGCCGGTCAGAACCGTGATTCAGGCCGTGCGCGCGAATGGCTTGCAAAAGCGGCGCGCGGCGCTCCGGATCCGGTCTGGGTGGCTTCGGATGGCACCATATCCGCCGAATGGCAGCCGATATCGCCGACGACCGGCGCGCTTGGCAGCTTTGAATGGAAGACCCCGCCCGCCAACGCGACACCAACCTCCGAAGACTTCGCAGCAGAGATTTCAGCCCTGGACGTCGTTTCGCTCGAAGGTGAATCGCTGCCGGACTCCTACGCGAAGGCCAAGGGGTTGTCTGGCCGCTCGAACGAGCCGGTGGACGTCGTCGCCTCTCCTGTGGGCAAGGAGGGGGCCGATCCGTCCAAGACGCCTCCTACGCCCGCTAATGACACGGCAACGTCCAACGCTTTGATCACAACGCCGGAGACGACGGTGGAGGCCGAGGAGGTGACGACGCCGGTCGACCGCTTCCGGCGCCGCTGAGCGCGGGCGACGAGCAGGTCGAACGCAAAGTGCCAACCGTGTGCGGTCGCGGCGCCTTGCGGTAGCCGCGCCTCGTATAGAGTATCGAGATTTCCGCCAAATATCTTTCAAAGCGGGCTTGCACCACGAGAAGTCCGTTGCTATGCATGTTTCGCGGGTTGGCCCGCATCGCCGCTTTAGCTCAGCCGGTAGAGCACCTCATTCGTAATGAGGGGGTCGCGTGTTCGAGTCACGCAAGCGGCACCACTTCCCTGCCAATTCCGAATTGTAAAATTCCGTACCCGAACGCAATCGGGAGCGAACGGTGTCGCGGCGCGTCGAATCTGGGCGGTCGAAGCCGTGATTATACGGTGGTTACAAGTGCAAAAGCTTGAGAAGTCACCTAAGGGTCGGGTTCATACAAGACGTGTCGCTCTGCTCAGCAGACATTCAACCTCGTGACGAGCCCTGGAGATGATGTCCGAATATGACCAAACCCGCATGTTCGGGGCATCGTTCTGGGGATTCAATTCGCTCACCCGCTTCCCACCAATTACGATGATGTCGCAGGGCTTCGCCGGTAGCCGTGTCTGCAAATCGTCCGCATAAGTCCTGAAGCCGCCTCTTGGCAATGCCTTCATCATTCGCCTGGCCGCTCTGGCGACGAACGCATCAGTGGAACGCCGCTTGCTTCCGAGGGGTGAGTTGCGTTTTCTTGCGGCAGAGTGCGCAATTTCTACTGGAATAGTCAGAAGCTGGCGTTCGCACTTATCCATGCCTTCAGTCCGTCGGCCTGCGCACCTGCAAAAGTTCAACCGACGCCAGCGAAATGCGTTGTAAGACCATTGGTGCTCCGAAATCATTCTGACTCGGGTTGGCACTCTCGGCTTTCTGCGCCTCCGATGGTGGAAGCAAGCCGGCGCGGGCCAGCGCCCTCATGTCCCAGTTCGTCGCCGGGGTTGCGCAGCGGGCATTCCTGGAGCGAAAGACATCCGCAGCCTATGCAATTTATGAGATGCTCGCGAAGTTCGGTCAGCGCGGCGATACGTTCGTCGAGCATGTCTCGCCAAGCGATCGAAAAATTCTTCCAGTCTTCGACGTCGGGCGGCCGATCTTGCGGGAAATCCTTCAGCGCTTCGCGGACGACCTGGAGCGGAATGCCCGCGCGCTGTGCAACGCGGATGATCGCAACGCGGCGCAAAACGGAACGATGGTAACGCCGCTGGTTGCCGTCGGTGCGCCACCCCTCGATAAGCCCCTTCGATTCATAGAAATGCAGAGTGGAGACCGCTACGCCCGCGCGTTTGGCGACCTCGCCGACGCTGAGCGTAACCTTGATATCTTCGTCCGTCTCCATGGCTTCCCTCTCGATGACGGCCTTCGCCGTTGCGACGTTGCGACGCGTTGGAGCATGCCCGCGCATGCTTGACCTCAACATTAGTTGAGGTTTTATAGTCCATGTCGGCTTGCAAGGGCAAGTCCCGCAACGTCTCAGCGGACGTCTTCAGGAGGGGCCGACATGATCAACCGTTTCAAGGCCTGGCTTTATCGCACACGTCCGGACCGTTCGCTTGGTCCGGCCCTGTTCATCGGTTTTCTGACGCTTCTCGCCGTTCTGATGTGGCTTGAGACGCTGAGGATCAGCACCCTTTTCTGCGAAACCGATCTTTGCTGCGCATTCTGGATCGCCGCCTCCGACGTGCGGGAGGCCGCTCATGGCTAATCCGACGCGCCGCCCCTTTTTCGCGACATCCGTTTCAGTCCACATTCTCGCTCTTTTGATACTCACAACCGTTTTTTCGGGGGTCTATGCGTGGCGCTCGACGAGACTGCAATCGTCCGGTTCTAAAGCCCTGCCTCCCATTGAGGTCGTGGCCATGACCGTCGAACCCGAGAACTTGCCTCAGGAGTTGGACGCCATAGGCTCGCTCTCGTCAGTGAACGAAGTGACGCTCGCGCCGGAAGTGGCGGGCCGCGTGATCTCGATCGATTTCGAAGCCGGGGCGGAGGTGGCAAAGGGGGCTGAACTCGTCCGTCTGTACGATGCGCCAGAGCGCGCCGATCTCGAAACGGCGAAGGCAAAACTGGAGTTCGCGCGGCTTCAGTTCGACCGCGCGCAGGACCTCGCACCGAAGGGCGCTGAGTCGCGCCAGATGCTCCAGCAGCGCGCGGCGGAACTCGCGCAGGCCGAAGCGGCGGTGCAACTGGCTGAAGCGCGCCTCACGCAACGCACCATCCGCGCGCCGTTCGCCGGCCGGCTGGGTGTGCGCCGCGTCAACCTCGGACAATATGTGAACGCGGGCGAGCCGCTCGTAAGTTTGACAGCTCTTGATCGGCTGTACGTCAATTTCACGGTTCCGCAGCAGGAACTTTCGAAGCTTGTGAACGGCGGCAAGGTGGCACTGCGGACCGATGCGTGGCCGGGACGAGACTTTGAAGCCCATATCAACGCCATCGAGCCGATGATCGCCGCGGAGACGCGCAATATTTCGGTGCAGGCCACGCTCGCGAACGCGGACGGCGCGCTCCGCCCCGGCCTTTATGTCACCGCGAAAGTGGGCCTGCCGCCGCGCGTCAAGGCAATCCTCGTGCCTGTGACCGCGGTCGTAACAGGTCCGTCCGGCGACACGGCCTATGTGGTCCGCAACGGCAAGGCCGAGATCGTGCTGGTCGAGACGGGACGAAGGGTTGGCGCGTACGTCGTCGTGGAGCGCGGCCTGGAGGCTGGCGACGTTGTCATCACCACGGGGCAACTCCGCGTGCAGCCGGGCGCGGCCGTCACTCTTGCCGCCACCAGGGCGAAGGAATAGGCGCGCGCGATGCGATTCACCGATCTGTTCATTCACCGGCCGATCCTGTCCATCGTCGTCAGCCTGCTGATCTTGCTGGCGGGGGTGAATGCGTTCTTCTTGCTGCCGGTGCGGCAATATCCGAACCTGCAAAGCGCGACGATCACGGTCGAGACGGGCTTCCCCGGCGCCACGCAGGACGTGATGCAAGGCTTCGTCACTACGCCGATTGCGCAGGCGATCGCGACCGCGAGCGGGATCGAATATCTGACCTCGACCTCCACGATGGGGCAGAGCCAGGTCAAGGCGAAGCTCGTTCTCAACGCGGACTCGGACCGGACGATGACCGAGGTTCTGTCCAAGGTCCAGCAGGTCAAATATCGCCTGCCGCAGGGCGCCTTCGATCCGGTCGTCACGAAGATCACCGATGGCGCTTCTGCCGTCCAGTATATCGCTTTTGTCAGCGACACGCTGACGATCCCGCAGATCACCGATTTCGTCACGCGGGTCGGTCAGCCGCTGATCACCTCGGTGAAGGGCGTCGCCTCCGCAGACTTCGCGGGCGCGCAGGCGCTCGCCATGCGCGTCTGGCTCGATCCGGTGAAGCTCGCCGCCCGCAATCTGACGGCGGGCGACGTCGCGGCAGCGCTGCGCGCCAACAACGTCCAGGCGGCGCCGGGGCAGCTTGAAAGCGACCGGAGCATCACCAGCATTACGGCAACGACCGACGCCACCTCTGTCGGCGATTTCCGCGAGATGGTGATCAAGACGAGCGCCAGCGGCCTCGTTCGGCTCCGCGATATCGCCGATGTCGAGATCGGTAGCCAGAACCATAAGACGCTCGGTTGGGCGAGTGGCCGCCGGGCCGTCTATTTGAAAATCGCGCCGACACCCGACGGCAACCCTCTGGAAATCGTGGCGGCGACGAAGGCGCTGATCCCGAGCATGCAGATCGTCGCTCCGCCCGGGCTCAAGGTGGAGAACCAGTTCGACGTCGCCCATTTCGTGAACGCTTCGATCGACGAGGTGCTGCGGACACTCGTCGAAGCTGTTCTCATCGTCGTCGTCGTGATCTTCCTGTTCCTGGGCTCGCTGCGCGTGGTCGTCGTTCCCGTCGTCACCATCCCGCTGTCGCTCGTAGGCACGGCGGCGCTGATGCTGGCGTTCGGCTTCTCGCTCAATCTGCTCACTCTTCTCGCCATGGTGCTGGCGATCGGGCTGGTGGTCGATGACGCCATCGTGGTCGTCGAGAACATCCACCGCCATATCGAGGAGGGTCATTCGCCGGTCGAGGCGGCACTCGCCGGGGCGCGTGAGATTATAGGCCCGGTCATCGCGATGACGATCACTCTCGCCGCAGTCTATGCGCCAATCGGGCTGATGGAGGGCCTGACCGGCAGTCTGTTCCGGGAGTTCGCCTTCACGCTGGCCGGATCAGTGGTCGTGTCGGGAGTTGTCGCGCTTACTCTCTCGCCGATGATGTGTTCGCAACTTTTGAGCGGCAAGGCCAGCGAAAGCCGCTTTGCCCGGCTGGCAGAGCGCCTGTTGACGGCGCTTGCGGGCACCTACGGCCGTGTGCTCGACCGAACGCTGAACATGCGCTCGGTCGTGCTGCTCGTCGCGGGCGCGATGGTCGCCGCCATCGTGGTGCTCTTCCTCGGCGCCAAACGCGAACTCGCCCCGCAGGAGGATCAGGGGTACGTGTTCACCGCCGTCCGCGCGCCGCAATACGCCAATCTCGACTACACGGCGTCAGCAGCCGCCGACGTTCAGCGGATCTTTCGGTCCTTCCCCGAATATGCGGCGAACTTCTTCGTCGTGGGCACCGATGGCATGAACAACGCCTTCGGCGGCATTATCCTGAAGGAGTGGAGTGAACGCGAACGAACGTCCACCGACATTCAGGCCCAACTCTATCGAGCCGTCAGAAGCGTGCATGACGCCTCGGTCACGCCGTTCCAGCCGATGGCGCTCCCCGCCTCGACGGGCGGCCTGCCGTTCCAGATGGTGTTGCGTTCGCCCGCCGACTACGACGGAATCTATCAGGAAATGGAGGTGCTGAAGGCGGCGGCACGGCGCAGCGGCCTCTTCGTGTTTGTCGACAGCGACCTCGCTTTCGACAGTCCGACGGCGCGGATGCGCATCGACGTCGCGAAGGCCGGAGAGGTCGGCGTCACCATGCAGGCAATAGCCGACACTATGGCCGTGCTCGTTGGCGAAAACTACGTCAACCGCTTCAACTATTATGGCCGATCCTACGACGTGATACCGCAGGTCCGCCAACCCGACCGCGTGACTCCGGATGCGCTCGGCCGCTTCTACGTTCGGGCCAGATCGGGTGCGATGATGCCGCTCGCCACCCTCATCAAGCTCGATGTCATGCCGCAACCCAACCGATTGCCGCAGTTCAATCAGATGAACGCCGCAACTCTCTCGGCCGTATTGAGGCCCGGCGTGACCATGGGCCAGGCGGTTGCATTCATGGAGTCGCTGCCGCGTGCGCCGGGCGTCACCATCGACTGGCTCGGCGACAGCCGCCAGTATGTGCAGGAAGGCAACCGGTTGACCGTTACTTTCGGCTTCGCGCTGATCGTGATCTTCCTCGTGCTTTCGGCCCAGTATGAAAGCTTCCGCGACCCGCTGGTGATCCTCGTCACCGTGCCTCTCGCGGTCTGCGGTGCGCTCGTGCCGCTCTGGCTCGGCTACACGACGCTCAATATCTACACGCAGATCGGGCTGGTGACGCTGATAGGGCTCATCTCGAAACACGGTATCCTGATGGTGGCGTTTGCGAACGACATCCAGCGACGCGAGGGCGCCGGAAAGCGGCAGGCCATCCTCAAGGCGGCGATGGTGCGGATGCGGCCGATCCTCATGACGACGGCGGCCATGGTGGCGGGCCTCGTGCCGCTTCTCTTCGCGACCGGCGCGGGAGCGGCGAGCCGCTTCGCAATCGGCATCGTGGTGGTGATGGGAATGCTGGTCGGGACGTTGTTCACGCTGTTTGTGTTGCCGACATTCTATGTCCTGCTCGGGAGTGAACGAATGCCCCGCCCGAGCTGACTCAGGTGGACCAAGATAACGGTATGCAGCGTCTGCTATCCGCTCGAAAGCCGGCGGAACGAGAAATGCAGGGTTTGATTGGAAGCGTAAAAAAACGAAGCCGTTCGTCTCATATGAAACGAACGGCTTCGCAGTAGAGAGCGCTTGCGAGAAGTTACGCCGCCGCGCTTGACGTTTCTGCCAGAGGATCGCCCGCATGGGCGCCCGCGAAGCGGATGCCGTCGAGCGCCACATAATGCGAGCGGAAAACCTTCCGGTCGAAAATGACCGTTCCGTAGAAATAAAGGCGCGGGATCGCGTCCGTCAGCCCGTTCGCCGTCGCGTAGGCGTCCCAATCCTTGCCCGCCTTTGCCCAGGACGCGTCGTCGAAACCGGGGGCAAACGCAATCGCCGGTCCTGCCTCGCCACCCGTCGGCGGCTTCAGATAGGCGAAGTCGCCCATGCGGTCGTCCTGGCGGCCGAAATCCCTGCGCGAAAAACTGAGGTTGCGCTTGCTGAACGTGGACAGAATGACGACCTGCTTGCCGGACCATTTGTAGCGCGGCACACCGAACAGCGAATATTTCGTGTGCGCGGCGAATTCGGCGAACGTGATGGGCGCATATTTCACGCCGTTGAACTCGTACGGGTCGAAGGGAGTAACGGTCTCCTCGGCGGTCTCTGCGATGGGCTCGCCTTGTTCGATCGGGTGTTCTTCGGTCATCTCAACCGCATCTCTCTGAGGGTTATCGGGATGGCGTCGTGCGGCACCTCGCATGACGCGCAATTTTCTTCGCCACTGTGGCAAAACGGGGACAGGCGCGCAAGGCGTCCATGCGCCGCGCTCCGGCAAGGGGCTACCCCCAGGGGCCAGGTTTCCAGGGCGGCGCACCGTTCGATGCGGTCGCAACGGGGGGCTGAAAACGCGGCTGGGACTCGTCATAGGTTCGATCCGGGCCGAACCGCCAGAGCGGAATCAGCGCCAAGCCCGCCACGAACCCCCCGATATGCGCCCACCACGCAATGCCGCCGCCCGTGTTCGGCTCCGACAGGTCGGTGAATCCCTGAGCAAACTGAATGCCGAACCACACGAGCCAGAAGAAAAGGGCCGGCACCCTGAAGACGAAGATCAGGATCAGGATCGTGAGGCGCGCGCGCGGAAATGTGGTGGCGTAGCCGCCGAACACGCCCGCGATAGCCCCGGACGCGCCGAGCGTCGGCACATCCGAAAGCTGGTTGAACCAGGCGTGTACGTAGCTCGCGGCGACCCCGCAAAGGAGGTAGAAACAGAGGAACTGCCAGCGACCCACGCGGCCTTCAAGCGACGAGCCGAAGACGAAAAGCAACCACATGTTGATGATGAGGTGCAGCCATCCGCCATGCATGAAGGTGCCGGAGATGAAAGGCAGGTAATCCGTGCCCGAGAGGCCCATATAGGCAGCCCAGGCCGGATCGAAATACCGGCGCGGGATCAGCGCGTATTCCATGGCGAAGGCGTGCGCCTCGGCTGGACTGAGGCTCGACTGGTATAAGAAGACAAGCACGTTGGCGAGGATCAGGCCATAGGTTGCCACCGGCGCGAAGGGGATGCGGATCGAATCCTTGATCGGGAACATCCGGCGCCCCTTCCCCGCTTATGAAGCAACGGTGATGCTGTCTTTGAGCGCGCCGAGAACCTCTTCCATGTGATCGAAAATCCAGTAGTGGCCAGCGCCGACAACCCGCACGGGCCTGCATTGCGGCACAAGCGCGCCGAGGTGCAACGCCGCCGAAACCGGCACGTTCCGGTCCGCCAGCCCCTGCCACAGCAGGAATGGCGTCTTGATCGCCTCGAATGAAATATTCCAGGGCTCGGAAAAGAGCCTGAACTCCTGCACGACGCCGCGAATGCCGGGCCGAATGCCCTCGATAACGCCCGCCAGAACATTCGCCTTGACCTCGGGCCGCGACAGGATCGGGGCGTCCGCTGGCCCCGCGCGGCGCATGAGCCCGCGAAACATGGCGTCGGGCGCGGCATTGAACAGCGCGCGGCTCAACGAGAAGACGCCCGTCATCGCAAGTGCATATTGTGGCATGGAGCGGAAGAAGATCGCTTCGCCGCGCGGCAGGGTCGGCGGGCCTTCGGGCGGGCAGAGCGGGCCGACGGGGCTGACAAGCGCCGTGGCGATCACACGCTCGGGCAGAAGCGCTGCGCTCGCGGCTGCATACGGCCCGCCGCCGGAGACACCCGCGACCGCGAACCGCTCGATGTTGAGATGATCCGCGAGAGCCGCGACATCGCCCGGCCAGTCGACGAGCTTTCTCTTCGACTGAAAGTCGGAGAAACCGAAGCCCGGGCGGTCGGGCGATATGAGGCGAAGGCCGAGCCTTCGCGCGGGCGCGTCTGCGAGGCGATACATGAGCCGCGAACCGGGCGTGCCGTGAAACACGAAAACGGGAGCCCCCAACTGGTCCCCATATTCGGCCCAGGCGAGCTTGCGGCCCCCGGCAAGCGCCAGCGTTCGCGGTTCATTCGCCGGAATGGCGTTATCGGCCTGCCGGGTGCTGGTTGCAAAAGCCATGATGCGCCTTCCGGTTGAAACATCGCGAGCGGATTTAAATATTAGAAAAAAGCCCCGCCCCATGGCGGACAATCTCGGAATGTTAGCACATCATGACAAGGAGAAAACGATGGCTGACGAAGGTTCGAGCAACGGTCGCGGCGCCGCGACCGCGCGCTACGGAGACCCGTTTCAATCGTTTCGGTCCGAAATGGACCGGCTTTTTGAAAACTTTCTGTCGGGAGTGCCGCAACTGGTGGGCTTCCCGCAGCGCGCATCGGCAGGTCACGGGCTGACGCCGTCTTTCGATGTGAAGGAGACGGACAAGGACTTCGTGGTGAAAGCGGATCTGCCGGGCATCGACGAGAAAGACCTGCAACTGACGGTGCACGACGGTCAGCTTCGCATCAGCGGGGAGAAGAAGAGCGAGACGTCGGAGGAGCACGAGAACTACTATGTGAAGGAGCGCAGCTTCGGCTCTTTCACGCGCACTGTCCGGCTGCCCGACACGGTCGATGAAGACAAGGTCGAAGCGACCTTCGACAAGGGTGTGCTTAAGGTCACCCTGACGAAGAAGGACGACCACATAAAGCCGCAGAAGAAGATCGAAATCAAAAGCGGTCCGGCGTCTGCCTAGTGGTCCGATCCCGACGTTTGCATCCTTTGCCGGGCAAATGTCGGGATCGAAAGGACACGCGACAGAAGGCGGGTGGCGGCCTCTGCGCCGCTATTTCATGGTTTGTTTCGCTCCTTGAAGTTTCGTTAGAAGTTTATCCACACGGCGCCCTTGACACTTTGGCACAAAAAGGGAACATTTGGGGATCATAACGCGTATATGTCACAGAGTTTGGACGCTTCGATGCCGATCCCGATTTCACGCCAGATATGGGAAGCCAAGTATCGTTTTTCGCCCGCCGGTGGCGAGCCCGAGCGATCCGTTGCTGAAACCTTCGCGCGCGTGGCAAGGGCCGCCGCCGCTGCGGAACCCGAAGCCAGACGAAAGGAGTGGGAGAAGCGCTTTCTCGATGCGATGACGGATTTCGCCTTCATGCCGGCGGGACGCATCCTAGCTGGCGCCGGCACCGGCCGCGAAGTCACCTTGTTCAACTGTTTCGTCATGGGAGAGATCGGCGACGACATGGGCTCGATCTTTACCCATGTTCGCGAGGCCGCGCTGACGCTTCAGCAGGGCGGCGGCATCGGGCACGACTTTTCCACGCTGCGGCCAAAAGGCGCGCCCGTGAAAGGGGTGGGCGCGGATGCGTCCGGCCCGGTCAGCTTCATGGATGTGTGGGATGCGATGTGCAGGACGATCATGTCCGCCGGATCGCGTCGCGGCGCCATGATGGGCACGCTCCGCTGCGATCATCCCGACATCGAAGCCTTCATAGAAGCGAAGGCCGACCCGGCGCGTCTCAGAAACTTCAATCTTTCGGTACTCGTGACAGACGCTTTCATGGAGGCGGTCAAGGCGGATGCGCGCTGGCCGCTCATGTTCGGAGGCACCCTGTTTCGGGAGGTCAGCGCCCGGGGCCTTTGGCTGAAGATCATGCGCAGCGCCTACGACTATGCTGAACCGGGCGTGATCTTCATCGACCGCGTCAACGCCGCGAACAACCTTGCCTGGTGCGAAACGATTTCGGCGACAAATCCATGCGGCGAACAGCCATTGCCCCCCTACGGCGCGTGCCTACTCGGCTCGATCAATCTCGCAGCGCTCATCGAAAGGCCCTTTGAAACCGAGGCCCGGCTTGACGAGGCGCGCCTTGGAAGGCTCGTGCCCGTCGCGGTGCGCCTTCTCGATAACATCATCGACGTCTCGCGCTATCCGCTGCCGCCGCAGGAGCGCGAAGCGAAGGCGAAGCGGCGCATTGGCCTTGGCGTCACCGGGCTGGCGGATGCGCTGGTTTTCTGTGGTGCGCATTATGGCGAGGAGAGCGGACGAGCGCTCGCTGCGTCATGGATGGCGCGCATTTCGCAACTGGCGTACGAGGCGAGCGCCGCACTTGCGAAGGAGAAGGGCGCGTTTTCGCTGTTCGACGCCGATGCCTTCCTGGCGCGGCCCTTCCCCGCCTCGCTTCCGCCGTCACTGCAAAAGGCCATCCGGCAACACGGCGTCCGCAACGGCGTTCTCACCTCGATCGCGCCGACGGGGACCATTTCGCTTCTCGCAGGCAATGTGTCGAGCGGCGTGGAGCCCATCTTCGATTTCGAATTCAGTCGCCGGGTCCTTCAGCCCGATGGCTCCGCGCGCCACGAAACGGTTGACGATTATGCGGTGCGCGTCTTCCGCGAAATGCGAGGCAGCGCGCCGCTGCCGCCCGCCTTCGTCGCGGCGCGGGAATTGACGCCCGCTCAACATATCGAAATGCAGGCCGCGCTTCAGCATCATGTCGATGCTTCGATATCCAAGACGGTCAACTGTCCGGCTTCCATCCGGTTCGAGGACTTCGAGATGCTGTATGCCGATGCCTGGCGCCTGGGCCTCAAGGGGTGCACCGCATATCGCCCTAACGCGGTGACGGGGGAGGTTCTCGCTTCCGCGCCCGCGGCGATCGGCGAGCCGCCTGCCCAGCCCGCGCTTCCGCTCGCTGCTGCCCCGCCGTATGAGGTCCAAGCTGTTGAACCGTTGCCTCGTCCGCGCGAACCCGTGCTTTCGGGCTTCACCTACAAGCTGAAATGGCCCGGCTCGGACCACGCGATATATGTCACCATCAACGACAGCATCGAGGACGGCGAGCGCCGCCCCTTCGAGATCTTCATCAACTCCAAAAACCTTGAGCACTACGCCTGGACGGTCGCCCTTACGCGCATGATCAGCGCCATTTTCCGCCGCGGCGGTGACGTGGGGTTCGTGGTCGAGGAGCTCAAGGCGGTTTTCGATCCAAGAGGTGGCGCGTGGATGGACGGGCGGTACGTCCCGAGCCTCCTTGCCGCCATCGGCGATATCGTCGAGCGGCATTTCATCCATATCGGCTTTCATGGCGGGCCGTCCGAGCCCGACCGGCTCAAAGTCCCTATCGGGCCGCAAGACGACGTCCAGAACGGCGCGCGGATCCCTCTGACGAATCTCTGTCCGAAATGCGGGGCGCCGGGGATGATCTCGCAGGAAGGATGCCGCACCTGCCGTGTCTGCGGGTTCTCCACATGCAATTGAAACAGCTCTCTGCCCGTCGGGTGTTCGACCTTTGCGCAACTTGCTCTGGGATAGCCAATCAAACATAAATAGCGCTGAAAAAGCGCATCGTGGAGGACGTCATGACGGGCAAAATTTATCCGGTCTCCGAGGCCTGGAGCAGCTCGGCCTATATTGATGAAAACAAGTATCGCGCGCTCTACGAGCAGAGCGTAAGCGATCCCGAAGGCTTCTGGGGTGAACAGGCCGCCCGCATCGACTGGATCAAGCCCTTCACGAAGGTCAAGAACACGTCCTACGACCCGCATAACGTTTCAATCAAGTGGTTTGAAGATGGATCGCTGAACGTCGCGGCAAACTGCATCGATCGCCATCTTGAAACGCGCGGCGATCAGGTCGCCATCATATGGGAAGGCGACGAGCCGAACCTGGATCTCAAGATCACCTACCGCGAGCTTCACGACCGCGTCAGCCGCTTCGCCAACGTGCTGAAGAAGCACGGCGTCAAGAAGGGCGACCGTGTCACGATCTACCTCCCGATGATCCCCGAGGCGGCTTACGCGATGCTTGCCTGCGCGCGCATCGGCGCGATCCATTCAGTCGTTTTCGGCGGGTTCTCGCCGGACAGTCTTGCGAGCCGCATTGTCGACTGCGATTCGAGCGTCGTCATCACGGCGGACGAGGGCGTGCGTGGCGGTCGCAAGGTTGCGCTCAAGGCAAACGCGGACAAGGCACTGGAAAAATGCCCGAGCGTGGAACGCGTGCTTGTGGTGAAACGCACCAATTCTCCCGTCGGCTGGACTGCGGGCCGCGATTTCTGGCTGGCGGAAGAAATGGAATCCGTGTCCGCGGATTGCCCGCCTGAGGAAATCAACGCGGAAGACCCACTGTTCATTCTCTATACGTCCGGCTCGACGGGGCAGCCGAAAGGTGTGCTTCACACTTCCGGCGGCTACCTCGTCTATGCTTCGCTGACCCATCAGTACATCTTCGATTACAAGGATGGCGATATCTACTGGTGCACGGCGGATGTGGGATGGGTCACCGGCCACAGCTACATTCTCTACGGTCCGCTCGCGAACGGCGCAACGACGGTCATGTTCGAGGGCGTACCGAATTATCCCACCGCGTCCCGCTTCTGGGACGTCATCGACAAGCATCAGGTGAACACGTTCTACACAGCGCCGACGGCCATTCGCGCGCTGATGGGCGCCGGCGACGAACTCGTCAAGAAGACGAGCCGCAAGTCGTTAAGACTGCTGGGGAGCGTCGGTGAGCCGATCAATCCCGAAGCCTGGGAATGGTATTATCACGTCGTCGGTGAACAGCGCTGCCCCATCGTCGACACCTGGTGGCAGACGGAAACCGGCGGCATTCTCATCAGCGCGCTCCCCGGCGCCATCGCCCTTAAGCCCGGCTCGGCCACGCTGCCGTTCTTCGGCGTGAAACCCGCGCTCGTGACGCCTGACGGCCAGAACATCGAAGGCGCCGGCGAGGGCAACCTTGTCATCACCGATTCGTGGCCCGGTCAGATGCGCACCGTCTACAAGGACCACACGCGTTTCGTGCAGACCTATTTCTCGTCTTATCCCGGCACCTACTTTACCGGCGACGGCTGCCGTCGCGACGAAGACGGCTATTACTGGATCACCGGCCGCGTCGACGACGTGATCAACGTGGCGGGGCACCGCATGGGTACGGCGGAGGTCGAGTCGGCGCTTGTGGCTCATCCCAAGGTGGCGGAAGCGGCTTGCGTGGGGTATCCTCACAGCCTCAAAGGTCAGGGCATCTATGTCTACGTCACCCTGATGGAGGGCATCGAGCCGACCGAGGCGGTCCGTACCGAATTGCGCAATTGGGTTCGGCAGGAAATCGGACCGATCGCGACGCCGGATCTTATCCAGTTCGCGCCGGGTTTGCCGAAAACGCGCTCGGGCAAGATCATGCGCCGTATCCTGCGCAAGATCGCGGAAGACGACTTCTCCAACCTGGGTGACACGTCGACACTCGCTGAACCTGGCGTCGTGTCCGATCTCATCGAGAACCGCATGAACAAGGCCGTCGCCTGATTGAATGCGGGGGCGGCAAAAGCTCGCCCCCCCGCATTCCAGCTGAGCCTTGCGCGGAGCTGTTACTTCAGGGCCACGGCGTTCCGCGAGAAGCGTTCTTGGCCGAGCCAACGCATGCATTTCCGCTCGAATCCGGTTAATAGGCAGGCCGTGGATGACATTGGAAAGAGCCATGCCTGAGCGGAACTTCGATAATGCAGACGTCAGAGCGAATCTGGGCTTTCGCCCCACACTTCTGACCCCTGTCATGGAACGAAACGCGCTGGAAAGCAGCGACGTTGAAGACTTTCTCTCGGTCCGCCTCTCTGCAGCGGAGGAATCCGGCGAAGGTGTGACAGAGCTCTGGCTTAGTTGACCCCCAGCGCGGCCACTCGCGGCGTGCATCGAAGAGCCGAGAGCGCGTCTGGAACAGTGAAGCGGTTCGGGGCGCGCGACAGAGCAAAAAGATGAAGCGAGCTTTTGCTTCGATCAAAAGCGAGATGCTCGGCGTGCTTCGCAGTGGATCAGCCCGCGTCAAGTCGGCATCGATCTGACGCAGGCAAGGTGAGCGCCAATATAATCTGCGCGTCATAAATCTACGGCGTCGTGGGGCGTCCGACATACACCGTGACGCCGTAAATCTCACGAGCCTGTCCATTCCGGTGTACGCTTTTCTATAAAGGCACCGATGCCCTCTTCAGCGTCGCGCGTGAGCATGTTTTCCACCATCACTTGAGCCGTGTAATCATACGCGGCCGCGAGCGGCATCTCGGCTTGTGCGTAGAACGCCTTCTTGCCGATAGACAGCGTCAGCGGCGACTTCGCGGCGATCTTCTGCGCCACGGCGAGCGCCGCCGGAAGAACCTCCGCGTCCGGCACCAGCCAGTTGACGAGGCCGAGGTCCTTGGCGCGCGCCGCGTCGATCATATCGCCGAGCAGCAGCATTTCCATCGCCGCCTTGCGCGAAACGTTGCGCGTCAGCGCGACCATCGGCGTGGAGCAGAAAAGACCGATATTGACCCCCGGTGTTGCGAATTGCGCGTGGTCGCCCGCAACCGCCAGATCGCAGCTCGCGACAAGCTGGCAGCCTGCGGCGGTCGCGATCCCGCCCACCGCCGCGATGACCGGCTTCGGACAGTCCACGATGGCCTGCATCAGCGCCGCACACGCGCTCATCGTCTGGTCGAAAAACGCGCGGCCCCGATCCGCATCCGCGCGGTGGGCGGTGAGTTCCTTCAGGTCGTGCCCGGCTGAGAACGCTGGCGGCGCGCCCGCGAGCACGATTGCCGCCACCTCGCGATTGGAACCCTCCGCCGCGATGGCGTCATGCAGCGCCGCGATGAGGCCGAGCGAAAGGCTGTTGCGCGCCCTCGGCCGGTTCATGGTGAGGATCGAGATGTTGCCCCGCCGCTCGGTGAGAAGCAGCGGCTCGGGCGTGTCCGGTGTCTGTGTCGCGGTCATGCGTTTCGTCTCCCTTTTTCGGGAGAGTAAAGCGAACCGCCGCCGCGCGGAAACACGACTACGTCAGCGGAACGGGGCAAGCGGATCGCTGGCTATGGAAAGCAGGGTCGCCGATCCCGCGGTGCCTACGCCTTTTTGAGCGATTTCCTATCTCGGTCCGCGATGGCTTCCGTCTTTGCGGACGGCAACTTTGCATATAATTCGTCGATTTGCTTCGGGCGATAGAGGAGATCTTCCACGATTATATTCACAAGCTCAAAGAGTACAGCCGCTGTCTCGCGATCGTCCTTGATGTTCATTAATCCCGGATGCACGGCCTCGTTTCCGATAACGCGGACAACATCGAGCGCCTTTTGAATGTCGCGGCGAAGATCATGCTTCACCAACTCGGCAATTGCTTCATTGATTCCGAGTTGCTTTCCGAGCTTGTGATTGCATAACTTCTGCACGCAAAGACGCAATAGAGCGGCGGCCCCCCTTGGTGAGGCATTCAAGATGCTCCGCGCTTCTTCGAAGTCCAACTTGACGTCGTCGGGCATCGCTTGGTGGGGAGAAATTTCATATCGCTGGGCGGGATATATCAGCTCGTCCGCGCGCCAAAGCGCAGTGTCGTGGCAGCTTGCACACTGACTAGCATAGAGATTGGCGAAATACATTTTTGCAGAATAATCGTCCATCAATACAGAAACATGTATTCTCGGATTGACCGGTCGGTGCAGCTTTGGAACAGAATGAGTGACAAATAGCGTTCCGGCGCCAAACCACATCTGGTCAGCAAAAGTCCCACAGTGAGGACAATTGAATGCCTTTTTGTCTATAGAAGGCGCTACATAATTCGTCTGCATCTATCCCCCAATCAATAAATCAAACCGCCTCCACGAAACTCGCGACAACCTTCTTCTGCCCGGCTTTTTCGAAATCCACGGTGAGCTTGTTGCCCTCGATCTCGGTCACGCGGCCATAGCCGAATTTCTGATGGAAGATGCGCTGGCCGACCGAGAACGCGCACGCCTCCGCGACGCTCTTCGCCACAAGCTCGCCCTCGATCTCGCGCGGAACGGGCCGCTGCCGGTTCTTCGCCGCGCCTTCGCTCCGCCAGTTCGTCTGCGCGCGCTTCCAGCCGGGCGTGCCGCGCTCTTCATAATCGAACGGTGAAACGTCCGGCTCGTCGAACCGGCTCGCGCCGTAGCCGCCATTCGCCGCGCCGAAACGCCCATAACCGTAGCCGCCGCTCTCAATCTTGAGTTCGGCATGCTCGACCGCAAGCTCATCGAGGAAGCGCGACGGCAGCGCCGATTGCCACGAGCCATGCACGCGCCGGTTCTGCGCGAAGCTGATGATGAGCCGCCGCTTCGCGCGCGTGATGCCGACATAGGCGAGGCGGCGTTCTTCCTCCAGCCCCTCCTGCCCGTTCTCGTCGAGCGCGCGCTGATGCGGGAACAGCCCTTCCTCCCAGCCGGGCAGGAAAACGACGCCGAATTCGAGGCCCTTCGCGCCATGCAGAGTCATGAGGCTGACGCGGTCGCCGTCGGCGGCCTGATCGGCGTCCATCACGAGCGAAACGTGCTCCAGAAATGCGCCGAGACTGTCGAACTGATCCATGAAGCGGATGAGTTCTTTCAGGTTTTCGAGCCGCGTCTGTGCCTGCGGGGACTTGTCCTTCTGCCACATCTCGGTGTAGCCGGACTCGTCGAGGATGAGTTCGGCAAGCTCCGTGTGCGGCATCGCGCCCATGAGGCCGCGCCAGCGCTCGAAGCTATCGGTGAGCGCCCGAAGCGACCGGCGCGCGGCGGGCTTCAGTTCTTCGGTTTCGGTGATCTGCCGCGCGGCGTGGAACAGACTCAGCCCCTCGGCGCGCGCATGGCCGAAGATGGTCTGCACGGCCTGCTCGCCGAGCCCGCGCTTCGGCACGTTGACAATGCGCTCGAAACGAAGATCCGCGGCCGGATTTTGCAGCACTTCGAGATAGGCGATGGCATCCTTGATTTCCTGCCGCTCGTAGAAGCGCGGGCCGCCGATGACGCGATACGGCATGCCCATCGTCACGAAGCGGTCTTCGAAGGCGCGCATCTGGAAGCTCGCGCGAACGAGGATCGCGATGTCGTTCAGCGCCACGCCCGCGCGGCGAAAGCGGTCGATGTCCTCGGCGGCAAGCCGCGCTTCCTCGTCGTCGTCCCAGACGCCGCGCACGGCGAGCTTTTCGCCCATGTCCGCGCCCGCGATGCCGGTGCGCAGCGTCTTGCCGAGGCGGCCTGCATTGTTCGCGATGAGCTTCGAGGCCGCGCCAAGGATGTGCGGCGTGGAGCGGTAATTCTGTTCGAGGCGGATGACGTGCGCGCCGGGAAAGTCCTGCTCGAAGCGCAGGATGTTGTCCACCTCCGCGCCGCGCCAGCCGTAAATCGACTGGTCGTCGTCGCCGACGCAGCAAACGTTGTGATTGCCCTGCGCGAGAAGGCGAAGCCAGAGGTATTGCGCGACATTGGTATCCTGGTACTCGTCCACCATGATGTAGGTGAACCAGCGGTGATATTGCTTCAGGACATCCGGGTTTTCCTGGAACAACCGGATGTTTTCGAGCAGGAGATCGCCGAAGTCGACGGCGTTCAGATCCTTGAGGCGCTTCTGATAGGCGGCGTAAAGCTCGATGCCGCGACCGTTCGCGAAGGAAAACGCATCGCCCGCGGGCACCTTCTCCGGCACGAGACCCTTGTTTTTCCAGCCGTCGATGAGCCCCGCAAGTTGCCGCGCGGGCCAGCGCTTTTCGTCGAGCCGCTCCGCCTGAATGATCTGCTTCAAGAGCCGGATCTGATCGTCGACGTCGAGGATCGTGAAATTCTGCGAGAGACCGACGAGTTCCGCGTGGCGGCGCAGGATGCGCATCCCGATGGAGTGGAACGTGCCGAGCCACGGCATGCCCTCGACCGTCCCGCCGACAAGCTGGCCGACGCGCTCCTTCATCTCGCGCGCCGCCTTGTTGGTGAAGGTGACGGCGAGAATTTCATTGGGCCGCGCGCGGTGCGTCCACAAAAGATGCGCCATGCGCGTCGTGAGCACGCGGGTCTTGCCGGTCCCGGCGCCCGCGAGCACCAGCACAGGCCCGTCGAGCCGTTCGACGGCCTCGCGCTGCTCGGTGTTCAGGCCCTTGAGATAAGGGGGTTCGGGCGCTAGCGCATTCGATGCGGCGATGGCTGCGGCGATGTTCAGACGACTCGTTGGCATGAATGAGATATAGCACGCAGGCGTCGGCATGCCACGAAGCGGCGACAGTTTTCACCAAAGGGGCGGGGGCGCTGCTCGCGCGGTATTGAGGGGCCCCGGCCGTGCAGCGCGAGAATGCTGCTACCGCAGCGCCTTCCGCGTTGCAGCGTCCCTCTATTTTTGCCACCAACAAACGGTACGCATGGGTTATGTGTTCGCGGTATACTAGGCTGCACCGAAACCGATGAAGCCGCATGAACAGCCCGTTGGACGAAGGAGTGACGCGCATGCTGAACTGGATCTCCCGTGTGTGGAGGACCAGCGTGATCGGTTCGTTTCTGGCGGGCCTGCTGTTTCTTCTCCCGATCGTCCTCACAGTCTTCATCGTTGCGTGGATCATCAATTTCGTGCGCGGCGCCATCGGCCCCGGCACGGTGCTCGGCGATCTTTTCACGCGCGGGGGCAATTATCTGATCGGCGGCAGCCAGGACACGCTCGCGTTCTGGCTCGGCATCGGCATCGCGCTCATCGGCATCTGGCTTCTCGGCCTGATCGTGAAAACGCGCGCCAAAAGCATCATCCAGAACTATCTGGACAGCTTGTTCTCTCGGGTGCCGCTCATACGCTCGATTTATAGCCCGGTCTCGCGCGTGGTTCGCCTCGCAACGGACAGGTCCGGCGCACCGGGCGACCTGTCGGGCATGAGCGTGGTTTCGTGCCGCTTTTTCGGGGAAGGCGCACAGGGCGTCGACATCCTCGCACTGCTCGCAAGCCAGCAGCTTTTCACCATCGCCGGGGAGCGCCGCAGGCTTGTCTACTTGCCGGCTGCGCCAATCCCAATGTCGGGCGGCCTCGTTTTTGTTTCCGACAGCGCCATCACACCCGTGCACGACATGAAGGTGGACGACCTTTTGAAGATTTACGTATCGCTCGGCGCGCTTGCGCCCGAAGTCATTCCGCAGGGCACCGATCCGCGTCGCGCCATCACGGCATTGCCGGGGCCGCGCACACCGCCGCAGGCGCCGATCACGAAGCCGGAGCACGTGTGAAGGAAATGCGAAATTGACGCAAAGCAGGTAGACATCCGGCTTCCGACGCATTATAGAACACGAACCGCGACGGAGCGGGCGCATAGCTCAGTTGGTAGAGCAGCTGACTCTTAATCAGCGGGTCCAAGGTTCGAATCCTTGTGCGCCCACCAACGCGATCAAGGGCTTAGGCGACAAATCGCGTAGTCTTCCTCTCAAAAAATCGTCACTGTGTCGTCACGGTGAAGGAAATCCACGGCAAGCGCATGAAGCGTTGCGCGCAGATTAATCGGCGGGCTCCTCAAAGCGGTTGCGCCCGCGCGCCTTCGGCATGTCGCGCTCAAGCTCGCCGAAACGGGGAGAGCGTAAATCTCCAGATGCGCGCTGGGCACTTGCATCGTTCTGCAACCCAGCGAGAAGCGAGCGAATTGCTTTGGCGAGTTTCAGCTTGCGCTCTCCATAAGGCGCGCTGGCGATGAGATGTCGAGCAGAAGCGCGGCTTCCGGCCACGACCCGGCGGCATTACCTTCACGCCGCAGAATTCGCAACTCACCGCGCTGCTTTCGGCCGCTTTTCGAGCGCGCAGGGGCAATCCCGATCATCTCGTCACCCCGCCGAGAAGCTTCTTGAGCCGCCGGGGTTCGGATGGTGGCGGCGAAGCGTCTGTGTCGCGGCGCTTCCGGTCTTCAGCGTGCAAGCGTCCTTGCTGATGCCTGCGATCTCCAGGTGAAAGACGCTACAGCTGCACAGCTGCAAAACGCGGAAAAAAGTGAGAGGCGGGTTTCCTGATACGCTTCGGCCGCGCACGCCCTCCTCTGCGAAGCCACTATTCCGCGCCGCCTGAGCTGCCGATGTAGCGCAGCGCGCCGGTCGAAAGCGCGCCGCCGACGACGCAGGGAATGCCCGCCGTTCCGACGCTCGCCACCGCAAGGCCGAGACACCCCGCCGACATCGCCGCCTGACCGACGGAACCCCATGTCAGAAGGTCGCGCGTCGAGCCGGGCCCCTTGCGCTTCAATTCATCCAGCGCTGCAAGCGCGTCCTTGCCGAGCCGCGCCGTGTCCGCGAGTTCCGCCGCTTCGATCACTTCGGCGAGGATGGGTTTCACCTTTTTCGGCTGCCGCTCCTGCAGGGCCTTCAGCACCCGCAGAAGGTCCGCGTCGCGCGCCGCGTTCGAGGCCAGCGTGAAGCGGGCCATGCTGCCGATGGTGAGCTTGTCGACGCTGTCGCGCTCTTTCGACCATGGCAGCAGCGTCACGATCTGAGCGATCGGGCCCTCGCGGCCCGTGGCGAAGTAGATGCCCCACAGCGTATCGATCAACTCGGCGTTGGAGGCGAAGGTGATCTGCCGCTTCCTGTCTTCTTTTTCCTTTTCCTTGTCCTTGAAGAACATGTCGCCATTGAAGAAGCTTTGAACCTTCTCCACCGTACCCGGCTTGTAGGGTTCGAGGGCGATCTGGTTCAATGTCGGCAATTCTCCCGAAAGATAGCGCTCGGCCATCACGCGCCGATCGGGCAGGCGAGCGGCGAGCACGCTCATGTGGTTGCGCCAGTCGGGGATCTGCGAATAGGCGACGGCCCGGATCACGAGCCATTGATCCTCGAAGGGCAGAGGCAGCGTCTTCTCGATGATGGCCTGCGCCTTGCTCGGGTTCGCGTTGAGCACGCCTGCCAGAAAGCCGACATAGAGCCCGGAGGAATCCGGCTCCTTCAGCGCGCCGGAACGGCTCAGCATCTGGATAACGGCAGGGACCGCCAACGGCTCGGGCTTGGCGCGGTATTTTTTGATCCAGCGTTGACCGGCCTCGGGCCAGTTCCCGTTCGCGGGCGGCGGAGCGGCATGCGCCGGAAGGAGAAGCGCAACGATAAGGAACGGAACGAGAAAGCGGCGCATGAACTCTGTACTCAGGGACGAACGCGACCGCCAAGCGGTCCTGGCGTTCGATGGGCGCAGACTGAAACGCGGCGGGATGGCCATTTTATGAAGCGACTGTGGCGGGACGATCACAAGCTTCCTCATGCCCGAGAGGGGACTTGCGGAATCGGGCTTTCCGGATGGCGCCGAAAACTCACGGTTGCATGGCCGAGGCGCCGTTTGCGCGGTGGAAGAGGATATGGCACCAGTGAGACCAATCGTGCGGGTTACGAGGCGCCCGGACAGCCCGATCATACACGGAGACAGTCGCATGAACGATCCAACGGTTCGCCTGACACAACTCGGACAGCGCGCCGACCTGCCCGCGTCGCCGGACGAGGCGGCGCTTGAAACCGTGCCAAACCCGCATCCCGGTTCGCTCTATGTCGTGCGCTTCACCGCGCCGGAATTCACGTCGCTTTGCCCCGTCACGGGCCAGCCGGATTTCGCGCATCTCGTGATCGACTATGTTCCTCGCGACCTGCTTGTGGAGTCGAAGTCGCTGAAGCTTTATCTCGGTTCGTTCCGCAATCACGGCGCGTTCCACGAAGATTGCACCGTCGCCATCGCCAAGCGGCTCGATGCAACGCTGAACCCGCATTGGCTGCGGATCGGCGGTTACTGGTATCCCAGAGGCGGCATCCCCATCGACGTGTTTTTTGCTGTTGGCGACCTTCCGCACGGGCTCTGGGTGCCAGATCAGGGCGTTGCGCCCTATCGTGGGCGCGGCTAAAAATTCCTTATGAGAGATCGGCTGATCATCACCAACGGCGACGAGGCGGTGGCGCGCATGCGAGAAGCCCGCGTCGAGGGGGAGATTCTGCCGTGGCGCGATATTCTGTATGAAGGGCCGGTCCCCGCGCTGCCGCTTGCCGAGCTTTCCGACGTTCGCGCGCGCTTTCTGGCAGAGCGCGGCTGGACCTCGGAAGAGGAGCTTCGCGCGGCGTTCCGCGCTCGCGACGACGTCTTGCGCAGGCATGCCGAATTTGGGGAAATCGTGCTCTGGTTCGAGCACGATCTCTACGACCAGCTGCAGCTCGTTCAGGTGCTCGATTTTCTCGCGGGCGAAGGCCGGCGCGAGGGCGTGTCGCTCATACAGTCCGGGCGCTATATCGGCACCGAGACGCAGCGTGGCCTGAAGCAGCACCTCCACCTCAAGGAACCGGCTACCGACGCGCATTTCGCGCTCGCGCGGCTCGCATGGAGCGCGTTCCGCTCCCAATCGCCGGGGGCCTGGGCGAACCTGCTGCGTCTCAGCACGCACGTACTGCCGTTCCTGCGCCTCGCGATCTTGCGACTCCTCGAAGAAATGCCCGATCGTCGCACCGGTCTCTCACGCACGGAAGCGACCATCCTCTCGCTGATCCACGACGGCGTCCGGCATCCGTCCGATATCTACGAGGCCTATCGCGAAAGCGAGGTGGCGCTGTTCATGGGCGACTGGAGCTTTTATTGCCTGCTGGATGCGCTGGGCGATACCTCCGCCCCGTTCATCGCCGGGTTTAACGGCCGCGCCTTCTCGCCGGGTCTGCCGGAAGACGCACGCGACGCCTATTTTTCCTCGCGGCTTTCGCTCACGCATCTGGGTGTTTCGGTGCTTTCCGGCCAAGCGGACGCCTTGCAGCATCGACGCATTGACCGCGCCATCGGCGGCGTTCGCATCACGTCGCTCGCGCCGTGGCGATGGGACGGGGACGCCCGGTGCCTCGTGCCGCCCGAGCGAAAAGTCTGACCGACACGCTCACGCAGGTCTCGACCTGGGCGTGTCCCCCCAAAAAAATCCGTTGCGCGCAGGCGGCTGGACTAAAAGCCGTTCCCTTCCACAGCCCATTCGCCCCTGAATGACGCTCCATTCGTATCCCGCGCCTCCGCTCGTATGCTCATCGCCCCGTTCGGGCGATAGGTAAAGCGGACGTTCGGGTCTTGGGAAATCGAGATTGCTCCCGACATCGACATCAGCAGATTCTCCCCCTGCCAGATCTTAAGTTCCTCGATGTAGTTCGCCGGGACGTAAGAGCGGGTGATCGGGTCCATCTCAAAGCCTGAGTTATTTGGATGGCGGATCATGATCTGCATTTCACGAGATGTCTTCTCGCCAAAGCGCTTCAATTTCATCGCGCCTGTGTCCGTCCGCACGCTGTCTTTGGGGGCCGGCGCGCCGCAGCCGCCCGAAGCGCGGATGAATTTTTTCACGACATACACCTTGCCGTCCGACAGTTCGGCGACGCCGTGGATGTAGGTGTAGGCATTGATGCGCACACGGGTCGAAAGAGCGTCGACGCCAGAGGAAGGGCCGAAGGTGAAGGCCCCGGCGAGTGGCGCAGGGTTCTCGTCGATGACCAGCCAGAATTTCCGGACGGACCGTGCATCGCCGACCGGAAGCGTCGTCTTGAGCGTGACTGGAACGATGGCGGCGTCATCGGCGCGGGCCGGCATCTCCAGCGCCAGAAGCCCTGCCCCGTCCTCAAGGGGCCTCTCGCCGAACAGGTTGTATCTGACTGCGTCCCAGGCCTCTTCGGACATCTCGGGTTCCGGGGCCTCGTCGGCGCGACCTGGCAGCGGAGACAAAGCGGCAAAAAAGACGGCCGCGAAGACGGCAACGACGTGACGAAGGAAAGCGCTCCTCATTCCCACTCCATTTCTGCATAAGCCGCAGTTGCATTGCGGGCATTGAATTCGCCGAAGAGACTCCAGCGATCCTGCTCCGAGCGCGCGGCGGTCGGAGCTTCGGAGATCGGCGCACCCTTGCGGATCAGACCGCGCACGTCGGCGGCCAACCGTTCCAGATAGCGGCGCTGATCGCCGAGGCCAGCGGGCCAGTTCTGCAGGACCGGACCGTGCCCCGGCACGACCTTTCGTGCTTTCATCTTTTCAAGGTCGTCGAGCGCGGCGAGCCAGCCTCGAAGATTACCGTCGAGCACGGGCAAGTGCTGCGCCATCACGAGATCGCCGGAAAACAGGGTTCCGCTCGACTGGTCGAAAACGGTCAGGTCGTTATCGGTATGAGCCGTCGGCCAGGCCTTCAGCGTGAGGACACGATTGCCGAGATCGAGCGTCGTCTCGTTGGACACGACAAGCGTCGGCGGCACAATGGCGACACGTTCCATGATTTCAGGCCCAAGAAGCTCGGTGAACTTTTGCAGATAGAAGGGGCCGCGCGCGGCAAGTGCTGCAGACAGTTTCCGATGGCCCACGAAAGTCGCGCCTCCCTCTGAAAAAGCGGCGTTCCCGAAGATGTGGTCCGGATGCATGTGGGTCGAAACGACATAACGAACAGGCTTCGACGTAACCGACCGTATGGCGGCAAGGAGGCTGCGGCCTTCGCGCATGCTCCCGCCCGTATCGATCACCGCGACGGCATCGTCACCGACGATGAAACCGACATTGGCGATCGCCCCCCGGTTCTCCGCCGTCATGAGCGAGACTGCACCGACGAAGACATGGACACCGGGCGCGATTTCCTCCATGGGCAGAGGTGGCGCCTCTCCGCCTTCCGCAAAGGTGCGCGCGAGCGTCACGATAAGCAGCGCGAAGCTTAAACATAAGCGACGCACCTTCTACAAACCGCCGTGAGCGACAGTCGCCTTATGGGTTGCAGAACCTGCGCGATAGCTTCCCGCCTCAGGCGCGGCTGCCGCGAGCGGCGCAACAAGAAGCGCAGCCGCAGTTTCACCATTCGAGCTTGACATAAGCGCGGTTTCCTTCCTTAAGGCCGCTATGCGCGGCTGTTTCCTCGATGGTCCGGCCTTTTGCTGCCGTTGTTTATGCTGATTGGAGGCAGACAATCCGACTGCCTCAGACTTCAAAATCTACCTTACCAGAACAGCCAAGTCAGCCCATGATCGCGGGGCCGTCGCCTCCGGCATTGGTCTAGGTGGTCCGTTTCCGACATTTGCATCCGTTTGCAGCACGCTTGCGAGCAAGTGTCGGAATCGAAAGGACCACTAGCAACATCATGATTCTAGTGGAGCTTTTGAATTCGACATTTGAGCGAGAGCTCGCATCAACCGGGACTCAAATGTCAAATTCGCTCCACCAGGTGATCGACTCTCCCTCGATCCGCGTCCGTCGTCCGATCCCGTTGCATGGCGCGCGAGTGGCGACCATGCGGCTGTCTGTTCCGCCGTCATGCCGCTCAAACCTTCGGAGACTTTGACGCAACGGCGCAATCATACTAAAATTCAACGCTTCAGCCGCATGGTGGGCGGCACAGGCTTTTTGACCCGGTGCATTGCTCGTGATGCGTTTCGCTTCAAAAAACATCCCTCCGACCGAATTCACCGCCATCGAACACGCGCATTATCCTTCGCAGCCCTACCTGCCGCTGCCGTCGCATCGAAAGCGCGTGGCGGTGACGGCGTCGTCGGCTGGCGCGCTCATCAATTTCTGCCATGGCCTGATCCTCGACATGGTCAATCGCGGGCACCGCGTCTTCGCGTTTGCGCCCGAACTGTCGAACGGCGATCTGCGCATCCTGTCGCATCTCGGCGCGGAGGCTTACTCCCTGCCGCCGCAACTCGCGCTCTGGGACAAGTACCGGCGCATGCGCGAGCTTTCAAACCTGTTCGGCGACGTCGCGCCGGACGTGCTTCTCGTTGAATCCGCCCGCAACGGCATGGTGAGTGTCGCGGCGGCGAAGATCGCGAAGATTCCGCATGTCGTAACGGTGGTGCCGAGTTTCGGCCCCGCCTTCATGGAAGGCGCGGCGGGCGCGTCGGCGTGGAGCCACCGGCAGGCAATGAAGACCGTCTTCCGCACCGTCTTCTCGTGGAGCGATGCGGTGGTGTTCCACAGCGCGCATGACATGAAATTCGCGGACGACACGAAGCTTCTGCCTCCATCGAAACCGGCGGTCGCGGTCGGCGGGTGGGGAGAGGATCTGCACCGCCATGTGCAGCGCGCGTTGCCGCCTCTCGATCGCGGCGCGCTGTTCCTCATGGCCGCGCCGCTCGACCAGCTTCAGGGCATTCTCGATTATTGCGAAGCGGCGAAAACCATGCGGCTCAAGGCGCGCCGCGCGCGATTTTTTCTCGCGTCGACGCCGGGTGAGGCCATTGCGCCGGTCGACACTGCAATCCTGAAGCAGTATCGCGAGTTCGTGCAGTATATCGGCCCGGTCGACGATGCGGGTTCGCTCATTTCAAAGTGCCATGTGGTGGTCGCACCGTCGTGGGGCAACGGCGCTCCGCGTCCGCTGTTTCAAGCGCTGGCACTCGGTCGACCGGTCATCACCACCGACACGCGAAGCTGCCGCGACTTCGTGCAGCAAGGGCTGAACGGCTACAAGGTGCCCGTGCGCGACCCCGATGCGCTCGTGCGCGCGATGAGCCAGATCTTGCAGCGGCCGGATCTCATGCCGCTGATGAGCGAGGAATCGCGCCGCCTCGCCCTGCGATTTTACGACATGAACGCGGTGAACGCGCTCGTGCTGGAGACGCTGAGCCTTTAGAAACCATGCGCGGCAGGCCGCCCGGAGCCGGTCGCACCCGCCTACTCCGCGGCGTGGCGCTGCATCACCATCGACGTCAGCAGCGCGCGCAACGCCGCCGGTTTGACCGGCTTCTGCAGGAAGGCGTAGCCCGCGTCGTTCACGAGGCGGCGCACTTCATAGGAACCGTCCGCCGTGACGATGATGCCGGGCAACTCCGTTTCGCAGGCGGCAGAGACGGTCTTGATCGCTGTGCAGCCATCGGTACTGTCGAGATGGTAATCCGACACGATGATATGCGGCACGATCATCGCCTTCTGCAACTGGCTGATGGCGTCCTCCGCGTCGACTGCCGTCATGACCTGACATTGCCAGCCCGAGAGCAGGGTGCTCATGCCATCGATGATGCTGCGTTCGTTGTCGATGCAAAGCACGATCGTGCCCCGCAGGTCGCCATAAGGGGCCGGTCGCGCGGGGAACGGGCGGGGCTGCTCCATCTCGATCCAGCGCGCGAGCGGTACGTTCACGGTGAAAGTCGAGCCATGTTCGAGCTTGGAGCGCAGGGCGAGTTCGTGACCAAGCACGCGGCACATGCGTTCCACGATGGAAAGTCCAAGGCCCAGGCCCGGCGCGTGGATGTGGTGATCGAGTCGCTGGAATTCCTTGAAGATGAGGTCCCGCTGATGCTCGGGTATGCCGGGGCCGCTGTCATGAACCTCGATGACGAGGTTGCGGCCATGCCGGCGGCAGCCGAGCACCGCGCGGCCTTTTTCGCGGTTATATTTCAGCGCGTTCGAGATCAGGTTTTGCAGGATGCGGCGCAAGAGCTTTCGATCCGAACGGATGAGCGCGCCGGAATCGAGGATCTTGAACGAGATGCCGCGCGCCTTGGCGATGGGCTCGAAGTCTATGCGGATCTGTTCGAGCAGATCCTTGATCGGGAAAACGGTGAAGTCGGGCTTCATCGCCCCCGAGTCGAGCCGCGAGATGTCGAGAAGCGCGTTCAGGATTTCTTCCACGCCGTCGAGCGAGGCGTCGATGTTTCGCGCGAGACGGCCGAGTTCGGCGGGCGGCGACCGCTCGATCAGGCTCGCGGCGTAGAGCCGCGCGGCGTTCAGCGGTTGGAGAACGTCATGGCTCGCCGCCGCGAGAAAGCGCGTCTTCGAGAGGTTCGCTTCGTCCGCCTTGGCCTTGGCAATGGCAAGTTCCTGCGTACGTGCCTCCACCCGCCTTTCGAGGGTCTCGTTCGCCCGCGCCAAAGCTTCGGCGGCCGCCTCGCGCTCGGTGATGTCGGTATATGTAATCACGATGCCGCCCTGCGGCATGGCATTGGTTCGCACCTGAAGCACGCGCCCTTCGATGGAGCGCTCGTGGAAGCTCTCCATGGTGAGCTGGTATTTCGCGATGCGATCGGTAACGAGTTCTTCAGCCGCCGTGGGGTTCTGATGCACGCGCTGGGCCATGTAGCGAAGAATTTCGTCGAGCGGCGCGCCGACGCGGCCGAATTGCTGCGGCAATTGCAGGATCTCGCGAAATTGCCTGTTCCAGCAGATGAGATGCATGTTCTTGTCGAACACGGCGATGCCCTGACGCACATGGTCGAGCGCCAATTGCAGCAGGTCGCGGTTGTACTGGACCGCCTCGGACGCTTCGTCGAGAAGGCGGAGGGCCGATTCGCGGCCGACATTGAGACGCCTCAGCATCAGGGACATCACAAGCCGGGAGGACGGCGCGCCGATGGCGCTTGCAAGCAGGTTTTCGGTGAAACGCAGCGCGTGAACGTCGCCCTGAGGATGGCCCGTCCTGGCGATGCCCCGGCTCTCCATGTAGTCGGTGAAGGCGCGTTGCGTGCGCTCCTCGCCGAGATAACGCGAAACCGTTCCGATGAGTTCATCGAACGAAACCGTCGTGCGCCATGGCTTGAAGGCTGGGCCATTGGCCGGTTGCGGGTTCGGGTCTTCGATGAAGACGTTCGTCTGAAGGCGCTCGATGGGTTCGAGCGGGCGCAGCAGCGATACGGAAACAAAAGCGAAGACGTTTACGGCGAGGCTCCAGACGACGCCATGCGTCAACTGGTCGAAGTTCATGTAGAACAGCATTTCGGGGCGCAGGAACGCGATGCCGAAAGGGCCGTCCTTGAGGAAGGCCGCGCCTTCTGGCGACGAGAGGATCAATTTGGGCAGAAGCAGCGTGTAGGCCCACACGGCAAAGCCCGCGAGAATGCCCGCGACCGCGCCGCGCGCCGTCGCCCTGCGCCATACCATGCCGAGAAAGAACGCGGGCGCGAATTGCGCGATCGCGGAGAAGGACAACAGCCCGATTTCCGCGAGCGACGCATTGCCGATGTGATCGTAGAGGAGATAGGCGAGCAGGATCACCGCCAGCATCGCCACCCGCCGGATGTCGAGCAGCACGCCGCTCATGTCGCGGCGGTTCTGCACGACGTTCGCGCGGCGCTTGAGGATCAGCGGCATCAGGAGGTCGTTGCAGACCATCACCGACAGCGCCACCGTCTCGACCACGACCATGGCCGTTGCCGCAGACAGCCCGCCGAGAAAGGCGATGAACGTGAAGAACTCGCTGCCGGCGTTCAGGGGCAACGCAAGCAGGTACATGTCGTGCGGAACGTTTTGTCCCTGAAAGATGAGCGTACCCGCCATCGCCACCGGCACGACAAACAGGTTGATCGCCACGAGATAGAGAGGGAACAACCAGGACGCGCGCTTCAACTCCTCCTCGGAAACATTCTCCACCACCGTCACATGAAATTGGCGCGGCAGGAGGAAGATGCAGACGAAGCTCAGCCATGTCACGGTGAGCAGCGTTCCGCCGTGAAGGCCCGTGCTGAAGATCTGCGCGATATGGGGATCGTCCATCGCCCTGGTGATGAGCGGACCGATACCGCCAAACATGCCGTAGACGATGAACAGGCCGACGGCGAGGAATGCCGCGAGCTTGACGACCGATTCCACCGCCACGGCCAGCATCAGGCCGCGCTGATGTTCGGTTGCATCGCTGTCTCGTGCGCCGAACAGGATCGTGAAAGCGGCGAGTACGAGCGCGATCACGAAATCCGTATTCGGCGAGGGGGCGGATGGCAGCCCGGCCCCTGTCGTCGAAGAGTTCGCGAGAAGCACCGCGATGGCTTGCGAGATCGCCTTCAGTTGCAGCGCGATGTAGGGAAGCATTCCCACCACCGCGACAATGGTGACGACAGCGGCCACAGCCGGATTCTTGCCGTATCGCGCGGCGATGAAATCGGCGATCGAGGTTATGTTCTGCGATTTCGAAAGAACGATGAGCCTGCGCAGCAGCGGCATGGCCGCCGTGAAGGCGATGATCGGCCCGAGATAGACCGCGATGAAGTCGAACCCCTTCTCGGCGGCGGAGCCGATGCTGCCGAAGAACGTCCACGACGTGCAGTAGACGGCCAGTGCCAGCGCGTAAACGTAAGGACGCCCGAACAGGGTGCGATTCTTCTTGCCGGCGCGGTCGCCGTACCAGGCAATGGCGAAAAGCGCTCCGATATAAAAGAAGGAACACCCGATAATGACCCAGCCGTCGATCATTGTTCTCTCATGTTCAAGCTGGATGAAAGCTGATGCGGGTCAGCCATGCGGACCTGGAATGTCAATGTAGAACCCGCATCGACGTTAAGCAACAGCGCTGCGTCTCGCCCGGCTTCCGCTGAGCATATATTGCGCCAACGCCCCCGAAGACAGCGCTTTCGCATGCGCATTCCGGCAATGCCCGCCAAAATGTCGCGCCAATCTCTCGCGACGTGTCTCCGTCGCGGCATTTGGCTGTGCGTCGCCTCTACCTTATATGTCTCGATGTAACGAAACCGAAAAGCCTCCGACATGCCGACATCCATCGCCGACGCTCCCGCACCGCTCGCGGGACGCGGCCCGGACCTTTCTCCCGCCGCGCTCGGGTTCACGGGATCACCGTCGAGCCATCGCATTGTCGTGGCCATGTCGGGCGGCGTCGACTCGTCCCTGACGGCCGCGCTCGTCAAGCGCGCGGGCTACGATACGGTCGGCGTGACGCTGCAGCTTTACGACCACGGCGAGGCGACAGCGCGGAAGGGCGCGTGTTGCGCGGGCCAGGATATCATGGACGCGCGAGGCGTGGCGGACCGGCTCGGCATCCCCCATTACGTGCTCGACTACGAGGACCGTTTCCGCCAGTCCGTGATCGACGAGTTCGCCGACAGTTATCTGGCGGGAGAAACCCCCGTTCCATGCGTGCGCTGCAACCAGACGGTCAAGTTTCGCGATCTTCTGGCAACGGCGCGCGAGCTTGGCGCCTCGGCGCTCGTCACCGGACATTATGTGCGGAGCGTCCCCGGAGCGTGCGGCATCGAGATGCATCAGGCGGTGGACCCGGACCGCGACCAGAGCTACTTTCTCTTCGCCACAACCCAGGCGCAGCTCGACTTCCTTCGATTCCCGCTCGGTGGAATGACGAAGACCGAGACGCGAGAGATGGCCGCAGCCCTTCATTTGCCTGTTGCATCGAAGCCCGATAGTCAGGATATCTGCTTCGTGCCCTCCGGCGACTACGCGTCGATCATTCGGAAGCTCAGGCCGGAAAGCGGCGAGCCGGGCGACATCGTCCATGCGGACGGACGTGTGCTGGGCCAGCACCCTGGCATCATCAATTTCACTGTGGGCCAACGCAAGGGCCTCGGCATCGCAACGGGAGAACCGCTGTTCGTGATTCGGATTGAGCCATCGGCAAGACGTGTGATCGTGGGGCCGCGCGAGATGCTGCGGACCGCGCGTCTTTCCTTGCGCGACGTAAACTGGATCGGGGGCGGTTCGTTCGATGAGGCCGTGGCCGGCGGGCGCTCGCTGTTCGTGAAGGTTCGATCCACGCAGCCGCCGCGCGAGGCCCGCCTTTTCGCGGATAGTGGCGACGTTTGGGTTGAGCTGCCGGGGGGCGAATTTGGCGTCGCGGCCGGTCAGGCTTGTGTCTTTTATGACCGCGCGGGCGGCGCGGCCCGCGTGCTGGGCGGCGGATTTATCGAAAGGGTTGCGGCGTGAGCACGGAAACGAAGACGGTCAATCAGCCGTCGCTTGACGATAATGCGGTGCGGGAAGCCTATCGCTGGTGGGCGCCGATCTACGATTACAGTTTCGGCGTGATCGCGGGTCCGGGGCGCAGGCTCGCGGTGGACAAGCTGAACGAGGAAAACGGCCGGATCCTCGAAGTTGGCGTTGGAACGGGGCTTTCGCTGCCACGCTACCGCGCCGACCTCGACGTGACAGGCATCGACCTGTCGCCGGAAATGCTGTCGAAGGCCGCACAGCGCGTGAACCGGCTCGGCCTTCGCCGCAAGACGCTTCTCGTGATGGATGCGAGCCGCTTGTCCTTCGCCGACGAGAGTTTCGACGCCGCCGCCGTGATGTATGTGATGACCGTGGTGCCGGAACCCGCCGCCGTGATGGCTGAACTGCGGCGCGTGCTGAAGCCGGGCGGAACCGCGATCGTCGTCAACCATTTCAGCCGCGAGAAAGGTGCGCGTGCCGGAGTGGAGAAGTGGCTCGCGAAATATTCGCGCAGTCTCGGCTGGCACCCCATATTCCCGATGCAGAACGTGACCGATGCGCCGGGTTTCGAGCTCATCGACGCCACCGATGCCGCCCCGCTCGGGATCTTCACGCTGCTCAGGCTGAAGAAAGTCGGATAAGGCCGTTCGGAATATTGACGGCGGGGGCGTGCCTCCTTATACAGGGCTGATGCAGCGCAGCGATGCGTTGGCATTGTCGTTTGGCGGAGTAGCTCAGCTGGTTAGAGCAGCGGAATCATAATCCGCGTGTCGGGGGTTCGAGTCCCTCCTCCGCTACCAACATTCCCCTTGAAAAAGAGGCCGATCGCTGGAAGCGTGCACGATTGCGCGCCGACCTCGATCTCGACCCGACTCGCAGGATTCCATCGGCATATATGGCCGAATGAAACAACCCGCACCGGCAATTTAAACCATCGATAGTACTGGACGGTGAGAGACCCCTGGCCCAGGCGGCGGCACCGGGGACCGGTACGCGCATGGCATTTGGGTGTTGAGCGTGCGGGCGACGAGCGAAAAAATAGTCGAATACCTTGACGGGGCCATCATTAGATTTTATTGGCCTAAATGCCGAATTTCGACCTGGAAGGGCAAGGGCAGAGCTAAAATTATGACCACTTTTCGTTCGAAGTTTATTTCTCTATTCAAGGTATTCGGAGATGACGATTTCCGGGTGTTCGTTTCTATTTTTAAATCATACTTCCCCTTATATAAATATAAATATGCCATCATCTTTGTCTTGATAGGAATTTCTTCCTATGCCACTGCCATGGCCGCGTGGCTTGTGCGCGATGTCGTTAACGATTTTTTTGTAAATAAACAGGGCCAGTATCTGGTTCCCCTCTTTCTCGCGA
The DNA here is from genome assembly GCF_003992725.1 of Rhodomicrobium lacus. Classification (NCBI taxonomy): domain Bacteria; kingdom Pseudomonadati; phylum Pseudomonadota; class Alphaproteobacteria; order Hyphomicrobiales; family Hyphomicrobiaceae; genus Rhodomicrobium; species Rhodomicrobium lacus. The sequence goes on from NZ_RZNF01000012.1 coordinate 839,901, forward strand.
TCGTCGCGCTCTTCATTGCGAAAGGGGCTTCGTCATACTGGCAAGCCGTGCTTTCAGCGCGCATCGCGAATGATATGGTCGCACGCACGCAAGAGCGAATATTGTCTCATATCATGGCTCAGCGTGTGCGCTTCTTCGAGCGCTATTCGTCGGACGACCTCACGATGCGAACCAATATGGGCGCATCGTCATTTGGCACCATCCTCAACCAGGTTGTTTTGAACGGCGCGCGCGATGGAGCAACCGTTCTGGCACTCCTTGTTGTCATGGTTGCTCAAGATCTTACGCTGACCTTGATCTGCCTGCTCGCCGTGCCGGCCGTTTTTTTTGCGATCACACGTTTGCTGAAGCGTATCAAGGCACTGATGCAGCAGGAGATGCTCTCGGTCGCCGAGCTGAACAAGCACGTGCGGGAAGTCGTGCAAGGGGTGAAGGTCATAAAGTCATACAATCTGGAGCCGATCATCAAGTCCGAGGTCGGCACGGTTATTGAGAGTATCAAGGACAGATCGAATAAGGTATCCGCGCTTCAGACTGCCCCCGTGCCCATCATCGATACAATCGGCGGCGTCGGCATCGGCCTCACAATTCTTTACGCGGGGTATCGCTCCGTTTATGGCGTCTACGATCCGGGGACGTTTCTCTCGTTCGTAACGGCGCTCCTTCTCGCGCTCGATCCGGCACGACGGCTCAGCCAACTTCGGGTTTCTCTGAAGACGTCGCTTGTTGGCGTCGGGATGGTGCATGACCTGCTGGCCGACAACGAGCCGGACCAGACAGATGTCGCCGGCATCCAAAAGGCACCGCCTACGAAATCCGAGGTGGGGATGTCGATCGAGATGAAAGATGTTCGGTTCGCTTACAATTCGGGTGGTGACGTCCTTCGGAACCTGTCGCTTGATGTGAAGCCCGGTGAAATGATCGCCCTCGTGGGCCCTTCGGGCGCAGGAAAATCCACGGTGTTTTCACTACTCTTGCGCTTCCACCCTCATCAATCGGGCGAAATCCGCATCGGCGGCAGCCCGATAGAAACAATTCCAGTCCCAGAGCTTCGAGACCTTATCGCGTATGTCGGGCAATCGAACTTCATCTTCAGCGGGACGATTCGAGAGAACTTGACACTGAGACGAGCTGGCGTTTCCCAGGAAAAAATCGATGAAGCCTGCAAGACGGTGGGGCTAAGCGATTTCATCGCAGGTCTGCCGAATGGGTACGAGACATTCGTGGGTGAACTCGGCTCCCTTATATCAGGCGGGCAGGCGCAACGTCTCAACATCGCGCGCGCCATTATCAAGGACGCCCCCATACTTCTGTTCGATGAAGTGACGTCTGCGCTGGACGCCGACAATGAAGAACTCGTTCGCGGATACATGCATTCACAAGCGGGGAAGAAAACCATCCTTGTGATTGCGCATAGAATTTCCACGGTGCGGCAGGCCGACAAGATCGCGCTGGTCGAAGGCGGGATGGTAAAGGCGTTCGGCAGCCATCAGGATCTGATGCGCGGCAGCGAATATTATCAGCGCGCCGCTGGCTTGCAGCTGCTGTCCTGATCGATTGGGGCAGTGAGGTTTCATCGCCCCTTTCGTTCGCCGAGCCACCCTCATTGTTTTCAGGAAAGATCCAAATTGGGCTTCGCGGGGCGCCGTCGAAGGCGCTACGCCCTGCCTCTTCGACCAGCACGAACCGGTCAAGAATTCGCGCCGAGTGGAAATTCCCCAAGCCGATTCATGATGGCCGAACTCCGCCCTGGCAGGCTGCTGAAAAAGCGGTGACAGCGGAACCCGGATTCTCTGCTGAAGCCTTTCGATGGGAGTTTGCTGTAGCCGCGGGGCGCCTTCCGCATCTTCTTTTGTCGAAAGCGCGCTGGCTCATGGCCTTCGATGACGAAGCGATCAATCGATCCTGACGAGGCTCATCGATGAAGGTCTGGCTTTGACCGAAGCGAGCGCGCCCTTCAGGCGGGCCTGCAGCACCGTGCCGAACTGAAAGAAAACCCCGCCAACTGACGGGGTTTCTTATGAGACGGATCGTCTTGGTGCGTAAGCGTCAGACTTGCGAGCGGCTTTCACGGGACTTCCCCCCGTGGCTCGCCTGTCCGCCCTTACGGCCTGCCTGCGCGGCGAGATCGCGGTTTCGCGAGAAACTGCGGTTTTCGTCCGACACGTTCTGACCGCCCTTGCGACCGGCTTCGGCGGCAAGCGAGCGGTTCTGGCTGAAGCTTCTCTTTTCGTTCGGGACGCTTTGCCCGCCCTTCGAAGCGATGGCGCGTTGCTTTTCGGCGTCCATGGAGGCGAAACCTCTGTTCGAGGTCGAACCTTTCTTGGGAGTTTGGGAGGCCATTCAAGCTCCTATCATACCGTTTGCATAGTCTCAGACTGAGACTTTACGCTGCTAACAGCCCGCTTCCGCCATGGTTCCGCTGATCCCGCGAAGAATTTGCGCCAGCGCGACAGATTTTCTTCACGTTTTTGTCAAGACAAGCTTCAGGTCGCAGAACGCGAAAGGCCGCCGGACGGGAAAAAGTCCGGCGGCCTGGAGGGTCAAGCTCTCGCTTTACTTGGAAGTCAGGTTGCAGGCAAAAAGCTAAAGCGCTGCCGATATCGAAGTTGCTTCCACATCTTCGCCATACATCGACAACATCGGCTCATCGGCAAGAACCACCTCGTCATAATAGCCGCAGCCGTTGAAGTGGCTCGCCATCACGCGACCATACGCACCGATATTGCCGATTTCGATGAAGTCGCCCTCATCGATGTTTTCGGGCAGCAGGAACGGCCCCTCAAGATAGTCGGCGCTATCGCAGGTCGGGCCGTAAAGGTCGAACTCCCGCTTGCGACCGCTCATCTCGTGGCCGTTTGCGTCGAAGGCACGGGTCGGAAATACCCACTTGCAATGCGCCGCGTCGTAAAGGGTGCCGAACGCGCCGTCATTGATGAAGAGCGTATTGCCCCGACGGCTGTCCACCCGCACGATCACGGATTCGGACTCGGCGACAAGGGCGCGGCCCGGTTCGCACCAGAGTTCGCAGTTATATGTGACGAGCATCTGGTCGAACGCGTCGCGGATCTCGTCCATATAGGCATCGAGCGCGGGCGGCTCGCGACCCGGATAGACCGAGGGAAAGCCGCCGCCGACATCCACGATGTCGACGAGCGTCGCCGCGCGCGCGATCTGCTTCGACACGGTGCGAAGCACCTGGCCGTAGCCTTCGGGGCACATCATCTGCGACCCGGCGTGGAACGATACGCCGAGCGCTTCCGCATTCTGGCGGGTGCGCCGGATGAGATCCGGTGCATCGCTCCACTGCGCGCCGAACTTGCCCTCAAGCGAAATCTCGCTGTAGGTCGAAGGACAGGCTACACGCACGACGAGCGTCAGATCCTTCGCGTTGCCGGTGACGGCAAGGATCTTTTCGAGTTCGGCTTCGGAATCGAGCGAGAAGGTTCTCACGCCGAAGTCGAAATACGCTTCGGAGATGAACTTTCGCGATTTGATCGGATGCATGATGTGCATCTTCGCGCCCGGTAGATTCGCAATGGTGCGAAGCTCCGTTGCGGAAGCGACATCGAAATGCCGGATCCCCGCGCCGAAGAGCGAATTAAGGGCCTTTGGCGAATCGTTCGCCTTGACCGCATAAAGCGTCTCTCCCGGAAAATTGTCCAGAAACCAGCGCGCAGCACGAGCTGCCGCATGCGGACGGAATCCGAGTACGGGGCGATCTACTTGAAGCTTGCGGAGAACCTCCGCCGGCGTCGGGTAAATGTCCATCGCATGGGACCTCCCATTTAAGAGTTAATCCGATGCTGCTGACGAACGCTTCACCGCGCGATGCGGAGTTTGCCAGACAGGCTATTTCTGCACGTTCAGCATACGGGAGACGGAACAAGTCCCGACCCAAGTCGCAGCCTTTATGAGCAGAAGTCACCTCCCCGGCGCCCTGATATGGCGCAATCGTTTCGCAATCGAGCTGCTTTAAGTGGCTATAACGGCCCCGAGGTCAAGCCCTTTTTTCGCAAGGGGAGAAAAAACCGACGGCGTGATGTGTTCCGAACGCGGAGCATTGGAAAAAGTCGTTAATAATCAGAGGCATTCATGCGGGCGACACGATGCGTTGCGGGAGGCCGCCCTCGCCGTGGACCCCGCAAAATGCGGCTCGAATCTCACAGCAGACGACCGCTTGCGGGCTCGCCAAGACCACGCTTCGAACCGCTTCGGCCTCAAGGGGATCGGGGGGCCTTTGCACTGTCCGTCCGCAACGCGATTGCGGACGTATACGATTGTTTGAGAGCATGCGTTCAAAAGAGCGGGACTGAAGGCGCCGCACTAGGAAACGGTTCATCACAACATACGGTTTCACTGCGAGTGGTGGCATACCATGGTACAACCCCAACTCCATTTCGCTTGCTGAATCCAACAATTCTCCGAAAGGACCGCGGAAAAAGTCGGCACATCGGGAAACCTACTCGCAGGTCTCATTTGGAATTTTTGCAAGTGACCCCAAATTGGTTGGATATTTCTCGCTTTGGATATGCGGACAGAATGAGTTCCGATTCTGAAATGCCCTTGCAGGGAGCAAAAATACTCGTGGCCGAGGACGACGCGATCCTCGCATTCGATATCAGCATCATGCTTCAGAAGGCGGGGGCGGTGATCCTGGGGCCGGCCGTCACGCTGAAGCACACGATGACCATTGCCTCCGATACGCCGATGTCCGCAGCGCTGCTCGACGTAAGCCTGCGCGGCGAGGAGGTCTTCCCGGCGGCGCGTGTTCTCACGGAGCGTGGCGTTGGCGTGGTTTTCTATACCGGTTACGCCGAGGTGGACAAGCTCAGGCGAGAGTGGCCCCGGGCCGAGGTACTGACAAAGCCGGCACCCCCTCGTCGCCTCGTGAACGCGGTGGCCCGAGCCTGGGGCGAAAACGCCGTCGTCTGAAAAGGGATCAACTCCTGAAGACCGAGCGCGAGGTGTAAAGCTCGGTTCGGTCCAGCACCTCCTCGACCCGGAAATACGCCTCGGTGCCGATCTGACCGTTCGTCAGCAGTTTCGCCAGCGCCTGCCGCGAGGCGGTGACCGTCCGCTGGTGCAGAAGATCGTGTTCGCTGGCCTCCATCGTCGGCAATCCGGATGCGAGAAGCGCGCCTGTGTCGTTCCACCGGGCCAAGGCTGCGTTATACTCGATCCGCAGCGCATCGGCGTAGGCGGACGTCTCTCCCTCAAGCGCCTGAAGCCCCGCTTCCAGCGCCTTCCGTCTCGCAAATGCAGTTTCCGCATCGACCTGATTGTCGTTCGGCAGCCTCAGGATGCGGACAAGCGGCGCAAGGGTCAGCCCCTGAGCGAGCAGCGTTCCAAGCACAACGACGAAAGCCACGAATTGTATGAGTTCGCGCTCCGGGAACCCCGCTGGCAAGGCAAGGGCCGCCGCGAGCGTCAGCACGCCGCGCATGCCGCTCCATCCGACAACCAGGCTGCCGCGCAGAGATGGCCTCAGGAACATCCGGTTCGCCCTGCTGGGAAACGCGCGATAGGTCGAACGCAGTGCCGTGTTGAAAGTCAGCACCCAGGCGAGGCGGACAAGGATCACCGTCGCGAGGACGATGAGCGCGACCACGAGGTAATGCGACCGTTCTGCCGGCGTGAGCGGCGAAAGAAGCGGTCCGAGTTGAAAGCCGAGAAGCGTGAACCCAAGAACGTTCGTGAAGAAGATCGCGGTACGCCAGACCCACCGCGATTGGACGCGAATGACCGTATCCGTGCCAGGCACAGCAAAACGCATCAGTCCGATCCCAAAGGCGACGATGGTCAAGACCGGCGACAAATCCAGTTTCTCCGCCAGCATCCAAACGCCAAGCACCGCGCAGAACTGAAGCACGATGCTGGACGCTGGATCGCGGACGAAGGCCACAAGCCGCACACAAAGCCACACGCAGGCAAGCCCGGCAACAACGCTGGCGAAGATGCTGAGCACGTAAGCGAAGGCGACGGGGGCGATGTCGTCGCTCCCCTGGGTCGCGACCCTCACGGCAATCGAAAAAATCAACAGAGCGCTGGCATCGTTGAAAAGGCTCTCTCCTTCGAGGATTTGCAGGATGCGGTGCGGAATTCTCACCTGCCGCAGCACGGCGGTCGCCGCCACGGCATCCGGCGGCGAAACGATCGCTCCGAGTGCGATTGCCGCCGCCCAGGGCACCTGAGGTTCGAGGGAGTGAAAGACCATCGCTACGGCGGCGGTCGTGACCGCCACGGCGGCGACCACCAGCGTCACGATCGGAAGACGGTTATCCTTGAGATCGCGGGGCGAAACCTCGCAGGCGGCGATGAAAAGAGCGGGGGCGACAAACACGAGAAGCGCGAACTGCGAATCCAGTTCGAAGCGGGGTATGTTCGGAAGCAGCCCGACCGCCGCCCCGCCGAGCGCGAGCAGCGCCGGATAGGGCATCGACAACTTGGCGGCGACACGGGTGAGGAAGACGGCCCCGACCAGCAGGGCAACGAGAAAAGCGAAAAGGTCCACTTCAAAATCCGATGCTTACGCGCCGCTTTTGCGAAGCTCTGCAGCGGCGCAAGTTTCAAGCATGGCGTCTGCGGTAAATTAATGGCGCGTATAATAATTTCCCCGCGCGGAGGAAATCGCAATGCCGGTGCCGTCGAACGTGAAAGCCTCTCAAGCCATGCCTTTTCCGGCGCGCGCTATCGGGCTTGCCTGCCTTCTTCCTTTCACCATGGGCGCCCTCGCCGTGTGTCTGGCGCCCGAAATCAGGGCTGAAGCCGCTTCCGCGCTGATCGTTTACGGCGCCATCGTGCTGTCGTTTCTCGGCGGTGTCCGTTGGGGGTTCGCTGTGGTCGACGAAAGCCAGGCGAGCTGGAGCGCCTACGGGCTGGCAGCCATTCCGTCCCTGATGGCGTGGATTGGCGCGGTAAGCGGCGGCCCCGACGGTCTCGGCATTCTCGCGCTGGCGCTCACGGTCTGGTTTTTCGTCGAAAGGGCCGCCCCACCCGCGTTGCCGCTGCCTGCCTGGTATGGGCGGGTGCGGGGCGTGCTCACCACCATCGCAACGCTGTCGCTCGGCGTGGCCGCTTTTTCATGGTAAATAAACGGTAATATGCTCAACCCTTGGCCGAGCTGCGGAACCATCATATCTTGCGATGTGTTGGGCAGTTTAGTATTCAGAGAGGGTTAACATGTCCCAAATTATTAAAGTATCCTGCGCAGCGGCGGCGCTTGGTGCTGCTATGACCTTGGCGTCGTATTCTGCTAGTTCGGCTCCGCTTGTGTCCGGTCTGGAGAGCGCAATGTCTTCGGGCGCGATGACCGTACAATATCCCGGCGGTCCGAAACACCACAAACCCGGTTTCAAACCAGGCCCGAAGCCCGGCCCCGGATACGGTCCCGGCCCACGCGGTCGTCACTGGGGGAACCGTCATCGCGGTCCCAGCGGTGCAGCCGTCGGACTTGGCATTGCTGGCGCGATCATCGGCGGTGCCATCATCGCCAACGAGGCCAACCGCGCTTATGCCGCTCCACCGCCCGGCGCCTATGATGACGGCTACGGTCGTTGTGCAGCCACGTTCCGGTCCTTCAACCCGAACACCGGCACCTATATCGATCTGAACGGCTACGAACGGCCGTGCCCCTATCTCTAAACTTATGCGTGACAGGTTCCTGCGATCGGCCTTTCGGGGCTGATCGCAGAAAATCGCGACCCCGCGACGGGGCCGCAAATTCCGATGCGGGCTTCGATGGCGACCTCTTCAGGCGGCGCGTGGGGAAAGTGCCGCGATTTGTTCGGCGTTCGCAGGTCTAGGTCGGGACTGGTAGGAAACGCGGTCGCGACGATGATCGCACCGGCCAGCTGTGGCCTACAATGTCAGCTCGTTCCAATCCGATCCGCCTTGTAGCCGCCATCGAGAACGGCCTGCCACCAGACGCGATTGTCGATATACCAGCGGACGGTCTCTTCAAGCCCGGTATCGAGTGTCTTTTGCGCGCGCCAGCCGAGGTCGCGTTCGATCTTCGAAGCGTCGATGGCATAGCGGCGGTCGTGACCGGGCCGATCGGTGACAAAGCTTATGAGATCCCTGCGGGCACCTCGTTCAAGGGGCAAGATGCCGTCCAACTGGCCGCAGATCGCTTCAACCACCTGGAGGTTTGTGCGTTCGTTCTTCCCGCCGATATTATAAGTTTCCCCGATCTCGCCTTTTTCCAATACGAGAAGGAGCGCTCTTGCGTGATCTTCGACGTATAGCCAATCTCGGATATTCTGCCCGTCGCCATAAACTGGCAACTGCTCCGCACTTAGGGCCTTGATGATCATATGGGGGATGAGTTTTTCGGGAAACTGATAGGGTCCGTAATTATTGGAGCAGTTTGTGACAAGCGTCGGCAAACCGAAAGTGTGATGCCAGGCGCGCACGAGATGATCCGAGGCCGCTTTGCTGGCTGAATAGGGCGAGTTGGGCTGATATGGACTCTCTTCGATGAACGCACCCGCCGGGCCGAGCGAGCCGAACACTTCGTCGGTCGAAACATGCAGGAAGCGGAATTGAGCGCTCTGTTCAACAGGGAGCGTCCGCCAATAGCGAAGCGCTTCCTGAAGCAGTGTGAAGGTTCCGACCACGTTTGTTTTAATGAATTCCTGTGGAGCGTCGATCGAGCGATCCACGTGGCTTTCCGCTGCAAGATGCATCACCGAGTCGGGCCGGAACTCCTCGAAGACATTTCGGATCGTCGACGCATCGGCGATATCCGCCCTGACGAATCGATACCTGGGGTTGCCGTCGGCCTGAGGGATTGAAGAAAGGTTGGCCGCATAGGTCAGTTTGTCGACGTTGAGGACTTCGTGATCTGTCTCCGACAGGAGCAGCCGGATCAGGGCCGATCCGATGAAGCCATACCCCCCAGTAACAACAATGCGTTTCGCTGCCATGTCACGCCACCTGTGTCAGTAATGCGGGGTTCTCAGGAAAGAGCTCCGGGGCCATTTGCGGCAGCGAGAGCAGGTATTGGCCGTAGCTGCTTTTTTCACACCGTCGCACCGCCGCAAAAAACGTCTCCGGCGAGATGAAGCCCATGCGCAGCGCGATCTCCTCCGGACAGCTGATCTTCAGACCCTGCCGGTTTTCGATCACCTGCACGAACTGGCTCGCTTCAAGGAGAGATCCGTGCGTGCCTGTGTCGAGCCAGGCGAATCCGCGTCCCATGATCTCGACGCGCAGCTCGCCATCGCGCATATAGGCGGCATTGACATCGGTGATTTCCAGTTCGCCGCGAGGAGATGGGCGCAAGGATTTGGCGATCTCGACAACGCGGCCGTCATAGAAATACAGACCTGTAACCGCGAGGCTTGATTTCGGACGCTTGGGCTTCTCTTCGATTGATACGGCTCGCCCTCCCCCGTCAATCTCTATGACGCCGTAGCGTTCCGGATCCTTGACCCGGTAGCCGAAAACCGTCGCGCCTTTCTCGCGCGAAGCGGCTTTTGACAGCAGCTCCGGCAGCCCATGCCCGTGAAAGATATTGTCTCCTAGGACAAGGCAGACCGCATCATCGCCAATAAAGCGCTCGCCGATCAAGAAGGCTTGGGCAAGGCCTTCAGGGTGCGGCTGCTCCGCGTATGAGATGTTGAGACCCAATTGCGAACCGTCTTCCAGCAGGTTTCGGAAGGACGGCAGATCCCTCGGCGTGGAAATAAGCAGAATGTCCCTGATACCCGCCAGCATGAGCGTGCTGAGCGGGTAATAGATCATAGGCTTATCATAGACTGGCAGAAGTTGCTTCGACACCGATATCGTGCTCGGAAATAGCCTCGTGCCAGACCCACCAGCTAAAATGATACCCTTCATAACCTTATCCAAATCCCAAAAAACTACATAATAACCCATATCCCAGTCGATCTGGTGTTGCAACGCCTGGGGGCTGGAGTTATTTCATAAAATCTGTTGATAGATTTTTGCGGCTTTGGGGGAGGAACGCGTGCGCGTTTGGGAGGAAAATCTGCCGGAAGTCAAGGTCGTCGAACCCGCCGTGTTCCCGGACCCGCGCGGCTATTTTTTTGAGAGTTTCAATGCCGACAGATATCGAGACGCCGGGATCACCCGAAGCTTCGTGCAGGACAACGTGTCTGTATCCCGCAAGGATGTAATCCGGGGGCTCCATTTGCAGAATCCCGTGCAGCAGGGAAAACTTGTGACGGTTCTGCGCGGTGCCATAAATGACGTCGCGGTCGACGTGCGCGTCGGCAGTCCATCATTCGGGCGCCATGTGTCGGTGCGTCTCGATGATCGCAATCACAGGCAGCTGTGGATTCCGCGTGGCTTTGCCCATGGCTTTGTGGCGCTAACGGACGAAACCATCGTTCTCTATAAGTGCGACGCGCCTTATGATCGAGCGAGCGAAGTCGGCATTCGCTGGAATGACCCCGAGATAAACATCGATTGGGGAGTCGTCGAGCCGATCGTTTCGGAGAAGGACGCAGCGGCGCCACTGCTTCGAGACCTGATCGAGAAGCTTCCGCGATTTGAGGGCTGATACTGATGCGCATCCTCATCACGGGCGCTGGCGGTCAGGTCGGAGTTGCGCTTGCTCGGGAACTCGCGGGCTTTGCGGATCTGGTCCTCGCCACCAGAAGCGATCTCGATCTCTCCTATCCGCAAGGAATCGGTGCTTTTCTCAGGAGCGCGAAGCCCGACCTTATAATCAACGCAGCGGCTTATACTGCCGTTGACCGGGCGGAGACGGAGCAGGACCAAGCTTGGACCGTCAACGCGACTGCTGTCGGTGCGATGGGGCGCTGGGCCGCCGAACAGAACGTGCCTCTCATTCACTTTTCGACGGACTATGTCTTCGACGGCGACGCATCAGAGCCTTATTCCGAAACCGACCCGGTCTGTCCGCTTTCTGTCTATGGAAAGTCGAAGGCGGAGGGCGAAAGGCTCCTTCTTTCCTCCGAAGCGCCTTGTTTGATCATAAGAACAGCGTGGGTGTACTCGGACCATGGAAAGAACTTCCTGAAGACAATGGCTCGGCTCGCTACCGAGAGAACCGAACTGGCCGTGGTAAGCGATCAACTCGGCACGCCTACCTCATCGGTGCAGATCTCGAACTTCGTCGGGCATATTGTGAGGCAGGGTCAGCCCGCTCTGCCTGAGCTTTTCGCGAGAGCATCGCGACTTGTTCATTTTACCGCGTCCGGATGGACATCCTGGCACGGGTTTGCTTCTGCAATCGTTGACGGACTGAAGCGCCGCAGCGTTCCCCTGAAGGCTTCGAAGATCCGTGCAATTCCGAGCGTCGAGTATCCGACCCCGGCCCCTCGACCGAAATACTCACGTTTGTCAGCCGAGCGACTGAAACAGGTCTTCAATTACCATCCCGAGCCTTGGGAACAGGCTCTGAACCACGTTCTGGATACATCATATGGAAAAGCCGCAGGTCAGTGACCATTCGATATCCATCGGCTTCGCAATAGTGACATACAATAGTGAGGGCGTCTTGCGTGAGTGCCTGGCAAGCATACCGTCCGAGTATCCGGTTGTGATTGTCGACAACGCAAGTCGCGATCGTTCCGTAGAAATAGCCAGAAATTTCGGCCACCAGGTTATTGCTAATGCCGAAAATTTGGGGTTCGGCACCGCTTGCAATCAGGCGGCAAAAATACTGGGAACATCGTATATATATTTTCTGAATCCGGATGCGGCTATTACGAAAAATTCCATGCTCGAGATCGAAAAGGCGATCATGGCACATCCCGACGCGGCTGCCTTTGGTCCCGCAGTCCGAACTCGCGGCCTAAGCAAGTCGTTCCGAAACAAATCCTATATTTTGGATCAAAACAGAAAATACATCGATGATGAGTGCGTGCCAAAGGTCGACACGGAAGTTGATTTCATCGATGGTGCAGCATTGGTTTGCAATAGAAAAATATTTAATGATATCGGCGGCTTTGATGAAGCGATTTTCCTCTACTACGAAGATGACGATCTCTGCTATCGCCTGAGAAAGCATGGAAAGCGCCTCATTTATGTTCCGGCCTCTATCGTTCTGCATCGCAAAAAGGCGTCATCTGGGAATGACTTCAATTTGCATTATTTTAGAGCGCTACATGAGACAAGGTCAAAAAAAATACTATCGCAAAAGTATAATTTGATATTTGATGTGCGGAAAGAAAAAAGGCGCGCTATAATCAGGTTCTTTAGATCGCTTGTTACTCTGAGATTCAAGAAAGCGTCGCGTTATCTCGGCGCAATCCGCTCCCTATACGCGGCCGGTAATTAGAGTCTTTCTGACTTTAATCGAACGGCCAGGGATTCCCATCCTGCGCGAACAGTGATTCAGGTTCCATGAGCGGTTGTGAGTATCAAAAGAGCGAGAATGTGGACTGAAACGGATGTCGCGAAAAAGGGGCGGCGCGTCGGATTAGCCATGAGCGGCCTCCCGCACGTCGGAGGCGGCGATCCAGAATGCGCAGCAAAGATCGGTTTCGCAGAAAAGGGTGCTGATCCTCAGCGTCTCAAGCCACATCAGAACGGCGAGAAGCGTCAGAAAACCGATGAACAGGGCCGGACCAAGCGAACGGTCCGGACGTGTGCGATAAAGCCATGCCTTGAAACGATTGATCATGTCGGCCCCTCCTGAAGACGTCCGCTGAGACGGCCAGTTGCTCTGCTGGCCGGCGTCACCCAACCCGCACGGTGAACTCATTGCCGCGGCCTTCGTCGATATCGAGCGAGCGGGAGAAATAACCATTGGCGGGAGTGCGGACGTAATCGAGATAGTCCTGCGCAAAGGCGTTTTCCCCGAGGATCACAGCGCCGGGCGTCAACCGTGGCTCGATCAGTTTGAGCACCGGCAGGTACAGCGAAAACGCGCCGTCGATCGATAGAACATCAACCTCGCCGCCGACGTCCTTCAGCGTGTCGAGCGCATCGCCCTCGCGGATCTCCACCAGGTCGGCCAGCCCGGCCGCTTCGAGGTGAGCCCGCGCCCGCGTTACTTTCGTGGGTTCAAGCTCGGTGCCGATCAGCTTTCCGCCGCCATTGTCGCGAAGCGCAGCCGCAAGGTAGATGGTCGAGACTCCCATCGACGTACCGAACTCGACGATCCGGGTCGCCCTGCGGGCGCGCACGATCGCGTAAAGAAAGCGGCCATAGGCCGGAGAAATCGCCAGGAAATGATCGGCGTGACCGCGATATGTCGTTCGATAGTTCAACCGTTCCTCGTCGACAAACCTGGCGGCCGCATCCTGCAGCGTTTCACCGGACGCCTCGAGCTGCGCCATCAGCTTGGTCATCATGTCACGATCCGCCGCGTCGGCTTCTGCGTGGAGTTTGTCGAGCGTCTCCGCGACGCGCTTGCTGCTCAGCAATGTCATGAAACTCCCTTTCGGTGATGCCGAGACCGTTTCGGCCTCGACTTTCCGTGAGAGTAAAGGGAGGTCGCATTGACGTCATTACGAAGCTCAGACAAATTATTATCCATTTACGCCAAACGGTATGGTAGCTCGAACGATGCCCATTCTCACAGACAGCTCCGTTGCGTCCGACTGGATCGAGCCCGACGAGGTCGCGCGCCCGGTCGTCACCTATGGCATGGCGTCGAACAAGATCGGTACCATCGAGCTCGACCTGCACCGTCATGCCAAGGGGCAGATCATGCTGGTGCAGCGCGGCGCGCTCAGCTGCCGGGTCGAGGGCGGACTGTGGATCGTCCCGCCGCGCAGCGCCGTCTGGATACCGGGCGGCGCGCTGCACGCCATCAAGGCGACGGGCACGCTCGAAGGTTATAGTGCGTTCGTCGCGGCCGGCTTCGACGCCGGCCTGCCGCAACGCTGCTGCACCGTCTCGGTGACGCCTCTGCTGCGCGAATTGCTGTTTCGCGCCGCCCGCCTGCCGTTGCTGTACGACCAGGACGGAGCGAATTCGCGTCTGATCGCGGTGTTGCTCGACGAGATCGCAGCCGCCGAAATCGAGGATCTGCATTTGCCGATGCCGGTCGATCCGCGGCTGCGCGCTTTGGCGGACCTCATGATGGCAGCGCCCTCCGAACGTTGTTCGCTGGAGGAGTGGGCAGAGCGCGCCGGCCTGAGCGAGCGGACGCTTGGGCGGCTGATCAGCCGCGAGACGGGGATGAGCTTCGGGCGCTGGCGCCAGCAGCTCGGCGTCATGCTCGCGGTGCAGTGGCTGGCCGATGGCGCCTCGATCCAGCAGGTTGCCGCCGATCTGGGTTATGAAAGCGTGCCGAGTTTCGTCACCATGTTCCGCAAGACGCTCGGCACGTCTCCGGGCAGATACATGGCGGAGCGTCATGCCGGACGAAACGCGGGTTCTTAGTCGACGCCCTTTGGACAGCAGCATCCGACGCCCCCGTGCCCGCGCGGACAGCCGCAAAGGTAGCTCGGCCGGTCTCGACGGCGGCTTTAGAGTCGATTTCTGATTGATTGAATCGATTGGGGATTCACGCGCTGGTCATTATCTGATTCAACCAGCTGGCTGGTTTGGAGGTCGGCATGGATGGCGAGACCGTATTCGAACGATTTGCGTGAGCGGGTAGTGGCGTCGGGGCGGAGTTGCCGGGAGGTGGCGGCGCTTTTCGACGTGAGCGTGGCAAGTGTAGTGAAGTGGTCGCAGCGTCAGCGGGCAACGGGGAGTGCGGCGGCGCGACCGATGGGCGGGCACCGGAAGTGGTTGCTTGAGCCGCATCGGGCGCTGGTGATCGAGCGGCTGAGGGCAGTGCCTGACCTGACGCTGAAAGCGCTGGTCGCCGAGCTGGCCGAGCATGGCATTGCGACCTGCCCGGTGTCGGTGTGGCGACTGGTGCGCTCGGAAGGCATGAGCTTCAAACAAAAGCCTGTTCGCCGAGGAGCAAGCGCGACCGGCCATCGCAAGACGGCGCGCGCAGTGGAAGAAGTATCAGGGACGGCTTGATCCAAGACGGCTCGTCTTCATCGACGAAACCTGGGCGAAGACCAACATGACGCCGATCCGGGGCTGGGCACCGCGCGGCAAGCCGCTGATCGCCTATACCCCGTTCGGCAAATGGCGCACGCTCACCTTCCTCGCCGCACGCCGCCGCAACCGGATCGATGCGCCCTCGGTGCTCGACGGACCGATCAACGGCGAGAGCTTCACCGCCTACGTCACCCAGTTCCTCGTGCCGACACTCGCACCCGGCGACGTGGTGGCGAGCCCGTGGCGATCCTGAACCGAAACGAACCGGCCTTTTACTGCGTTCCGGCGAAGACGTTCGAGCGCCTTATGGAGCGCCTCGAAGATCTGGAATTGAACGCCATCGCGGCCGCAAGGAAGGGCGAAAGGGCCATTCCGGTCACGCTCGATGACCTATAGGCTGGCCTTCCTTGAAAGCGCTCTCAAGGAATGGAAGAAACTCGACGCGCAGACGCGGGAGCATTTCAAGGCCAAGCTGAAAGAACGGCTGGAAAGCTCGCGCGTGCCATCGGTCAAGCTCTCCGGTTCGCCGGATCGCTACAAGATCAAGCTTCGCAGCGCAGGCTATCGCCTCGTTTATGAGGTTCGCGACGAGCAGGTTCTGGTTGTCGTCGTCGCGGTCGGAAAGCGGAATCGCGACGCCGTTTATAAGGCTGCCCCAAAGCGCGGAGGCGGCAGGTTGCAAGAGGATAAATAAAGCCGCAAGCGTCCCCCCTAAACCTCAAACGCCACGCCAACTTCCGGCACCACCACATTCTGCCCCGTCGCCAGCGCGATGAACTCGTCCGGCGTCTGATCGATGATCGGGAACGTGCCGTAGTGGATCGGCACCACCACGTCGAAGTGGAAGAACTTGCGCGCCGCGAACGCCGCCTGCTTCGCGCCCATGGTGAAGCGGTCGCCGATGGGCAGGAAACCAACCTTCGGGGAGTAAAGCGCGTCGATCAGCGCCATGTCGCCGAAAATGCCGGTGTCGCCCGCATGGTAGATCGTCTTGCCGAGGCCCTCGATCACAACGCCCGTGGGATTGCCGAGATAGACGGCCTGGCCGTTCACGCTGGTCGACGACGAATGAAACGCGTTCACGAAGCTCACCGACACGCCGCCCCCGAGATCGATGGCGCCGCCGGGATTGCCGACTTCCACCTTCTCCACGCCCTGCGCCGCGAGATGCATCGCCAGCTCGTACACGGCGACGAGCGTCGCGCCGGTCTTCTTGCAGATCGCCACCGCGTCGCCCACGTGGTCGTCATGGCCGTGCGTCAGCACCACATGCGTCGCGCCCGCCCCCGCCTCGTCCACGGAGCCCGTGAATTTCGGATTACCCGTCAGGAACGGGTCGATCAGGATGACGTGACTGCCGTTTTCCGCGCGAACGGCGGAGTGCCCGAACCATGTCAGCTTCATTGCAAATCTCCCGAAGATGAGCGACGAGTAAAAGCGGTGCCCGCACTATATGAAAATGCGGCGCGCCCGCAATTTGTAAAAAACTCCCGCAGGTGACTTTCGTGCCCTCCGAACTCGTGCCGCTTTCCGACCTTGTCTTGAGGCTCAAACGCGACGAGCGGCTGATGGGCCTCGATGTCGGCACCAAGACCGTGGGGCTTGCGCTTTCGGACGTGATGCGCCAGATCGCGTCGCCGTTCGACACCATCCGCCGCACGAAATTCACGGCCGACGCGGTGAAACTGCTGGAACACTGCAAGGCGCAAGGCGTGGGTGGCCTCGTCGTGGGCCTGCCGGTGAACCTCGACGGCACGGAAGGCCCGCGCGCACAGTCCACCCGCGCTTTCGTGCGAAGCCTCGGCGCGCTCACGGATATGCCGATGGCGTTCTGGGACGAGCGTTTGTCCACCGCCGCCGCCGAGCGCGCGCTCTTCGAAGCGGACGCGAGCCGCAAGCGCCGCGCCGAGGTCATCGACAAGATGGCCGCCGCCTACATCCTGCAAGGCGCTCTCGACCGCGTGAACTACGCATGACCGCGATCCTCGAAGCGCTCGCGCCGCTGTTTCTCATCACGGCGCTGGGTTACGGCCTCGCGCAGACGCGCTTTGGCGGCGAAGCCTTGTGGCGCGCGCTCGACACCCTTGTGTTTTATGTGCTTTTTCCCGCGCTCCTCGTGAAAACGCTGATGCGCGCCGACCTGCACAACGTGCCCGCCGCCGACTACGTTTTCGTGTCGATCGCGTCGGTGACGATCATGGCGGGGGCCTTGCTCGCGGGTTGGCTCTCCTTCGGCCGGCCGATCTCCGGCCCAGCCTTCACAAGCTTCATGCAAGGCACGATCCGCTTCCAGAGCATTGTTTCGGTCGCCGTTGCGTCGGCACTGTTCGGCGAACGCGGGCTAACCTTCGCAGCGCTCACCGTGGCATCCGTCATTCCGACGGTGCAGCTATATTCGGTGCTCGCTCTGTCGGTGTTCGGCGAAGGCGCGGCTGAAATGAGCGTAGGGCAAGCCGTGCGTCGCGTGGCGCTGAACCCGCTGTTTCTGGCCTGCGTCGCCGGTCTGATCCTTAATGTGACAGGCGCGCCTGACTTCGCGTTTCAGACGCTGTCGCTTCTCGGCTCCGCATCCATCGGCTTGACGCTGCTTTCGGTCGGCGCGGGCTTCAACATGGGCGCGGCGCGGGCGGCGATGAACCTCGTAGCGGCGAGCGCGGTGCTTCGATTGGTCGTCATGCCGCTGCTCGTGTTCGGGCTGTCCTGGATCGCGGGGCTTTCGGGCATCGCGCGCACTGCCGCCGTGATCGGCGCAGCGGTGCCAACAGCCGCTTCCGCCTACACGACCGCGCGCATCATGGGCGGCGACGCGCCGCTGATGGCGCAGATCGTGACCGTGCAGAGCATTGCGTCGATAGCGACGCTTCCCTTATTCATCTGGCTCGCGCAGAACGCACCGTAAATCGACCATTCCCGCGGACGCGGAACGAAAGGACCGGAAAGAGCGATGGCTCTGAACGAAAAAGATCTGTGGTTTGCCGTATTTCTCGGCGCGAACATCTGGATTGTCTGGGGCGCGGCGCTCCTCGCCGGCTATCTGTGCGGCTCGATCCCGTTCGGCTATTTGTTCAGCCGCATGGCGGGGCTGGGCGATATCCGCAAGATAGGCTCCGGCAACATCGGCGCGACCAACGTGCTGCGCACGGGCAAGAAGAGCCTCGCGGCGGCGACGCTGTTTTTCGATGCGGCGAAAGGCTTCGTGCCGGTTCTTATCGCGCGCCAGTATCTCGGCATGGAGGCGGCGATGGCCGTCGCGCTCGGCGCATTCCTCGGCCATCTGTTCCCCGTGTGGCTCGGCTTCAAGGGGGGCAAGGGCGTCGCAACCTATATCGGTGCGATCACCGCGCTATATTGGCCGGCGGGCGCGTTCTTCTGCGGGCTGTGGCTCGTCATCGCGCTTGTGACACGCTACTCTTCGCTTTCCGCCCTTGTCGCAGCGGCTGCGACGCCGTTTTTCGTGCTGGCGATGACATCGGTGCCGCTTTTTATCTTTCTGCTTGCACTTTCAGCGGTTCTCATTCAACGCCATCATCAGAATATCCGTAAACTGATTGACGGCCATGAATCAAAAATCGGCCAGAAAGCCGCGCCAGCGAAAGGCGCCTGAAGACCAGCCCATCGAAAGGCCCGCGCCTTCGACATCGGGAGCGGCGGGACAATCCGACGATGCCGCCGCAGATGTGAGTGCCGCCGGAACTTCGGCTTCCGGATCTTACGGCGCGGCGGCCGACAGCGAACCGCCACCCGGGTCTCGCCGGAAGCGCCGCGTCATGGAAGCTGCGCCAACGCTTCAGGACGGGGACACCGGCTTTCCCGAAGTGCCAATTGCCGCCCCGACGGGTCTGCGAGAACCCGAGGCCGACTTCGACCGTTCGCCGGAGCCGTCCCATGCAGGCAACTCGCACCGCGCGCCGACGCACCGCGAAAAACGCGATCGCCTCCGCCTCATTCGCACGCCACATATCGGCACGGTCACCTTCTGGCAGCTCATCGCGCATTTCGGATCGGCGACCTCGGCCATCGACGCGCTGCCGGAATTCGCAAGGCATGGGAGTCGCGTCTCGCCGAAAAGCGTGCCCTCGATCGCGGCAGCCGAGGCCGAGCTGGAGAGCGCGCAAGCTGCGGGATTGACGCTCATCGCGGTCGGCGAAGCGGGCTATCCTCCGCTGCTCGCGGAAATCGAAGCGCCGCCGCCTCTCCTTTATGTCAGGGGCGACCCGCGCATCTGGCAAAGGCCAGCCTTCGGCATCGTCGGCTCGCGCAACGCGTCCGGCGCGGGACTGAAATTCACAGCCGAAATCAGCGCCGAGCTTTCCCGCCTCGGTGTGCTCGTGGTGTCTGGACTGGCGCGCGGCATCGACGGGGCGGCGCATCGCGGCGCGTTGCCTTTCGGCACTTGCGCGGTCCTGCCGGGAGGCCTCGATCGCATCTACCCTCCAGGGCATGCGGGACTTGCCGCCGACATCGCGAGGAACGGTCTGCTTGTGGGGGAATGTCCTCCGGGTTTCGTCGCCCGCGCGCAGGATTTCCCGAGACGCAACCGCATCATCTCTGGCGCCAGCCTCGGCGTGCTGGTCGTCGAGGCCGCCGAGCGCTCAGGTTCGCTGATCACGGCGCGTCTCGCGGGGGAGCAGGGCCGCGAGGTGTTCGCAGTGCCCGGTCACCCGCTCGATACGCGCGCGGCCGGAACGAACCGGCTCATCAAGGAAGGAGCGGTGCTGACCACCTCCGCCGAAGACATCGTCGCGGCGCTGAAGGACCGGCTTGGCGACTGGGCCCGCTTCCATATCGGCGCATCCACCCCCGGGATCGACCCGGAAATTGCGGCGATCCACAGCCCTCCCGCCGACTCGAACAGGGTGGGCGACGGGCTTACGTCTCTGGACGAGACCATCGCAAGCGTTCTTCAGTTGCTCAGTCTCTCCCCCATCGCCATAGACGATCTCTGCCGCATGACGGGAAAGCAAACCCGCGAAGTTCACGCCGCAATCGTTTCCCTCGACCTGGCAGGGCGCCTTGAACGACGCGGCTCAAGCCACATCGTTCTGCGGGCTTGAAATACCGCGACGCGCATTTTTGTTTTCGCTCTCGACGGCGTTCAAACGGTTCCGTCGGTCGAACGGACACTCAGACCTGACAATGAAAGCGCGCCTCTTCTTCCGCGACGGAGATAAGGTCCGCCAGCAGCCGGAACTGCGACTTCGCTGCGACAACGCGCAGGGACGACAGGAGAGAGGCGATATATTCCGCCGCTTCGGCAGGCGTCATCTCGATCACATCGTCATCATACACAGCATCGGTTTCCCCGATGCTGTCTTCGGCCATGACGTGTGCGAGATAAAGTTGTTTTCGGCGCGCATTCATTTCACTCAAACCTCGCCAGATAGGGAACTGCTACTCAAGAATGGCTGGACAATTTTACCGTTAGTCAACTATAGGTTGCGAAAGATGGGGTTAGCAAGAGCGGCCTTTCGCGCCGCTTCGTTAAAACATTTTTTCCGCAAAACAGAGTGGCGCTTCGGCCACTATAGCCTTCAGCTCGATGCAAAATGCGGGTTGCGGCGTGGATTTGCCCTCATCGTGGCGTTACCGTCGCGCAGCAGTACGCTGCCGTTTCGCAACGGAGGGCCTCATTCGCAACGCGACACTCGTTTTCGATCTGGATGGAACGATCGCCGACACGGCGGGCGATCTGATCGAGGCCGCCAATGCCGCCCTTGCGGCGCAAGGCTTTTCCCGAGCGTCCGCGGCTTCCATCCGGAAAGGCGTCGGATACGGCGCGAAAGCCATGCTGCAGGCGGCTCTCGCCGAAACGGGCGAAACAGCCAGTGAAGCTGCATTGTCGGATCTGACGCACCAACTCGTCGAGTTTTACGAGCAACGCATTGCGGTTCAGACGACGCTCTTCCCCGGCTTCCTCGACGCCGCACGGACGCTTCGTCACCGTGGCGCGAAGCTCGCGCTCTGTACGAACAAGACCGAGAGGCTCATGAGGCGGCTTCTTTCAGAACTCGGCATAGCCTCGCTTTTCGACGCATTGGCGGGGCGCGATACCTTCGATTTTCACAAGCCGGACCCCCGCCATGTCACCCACCTTGTCGCGGCGGTCGGAGGGCGGCTGCCATTCGCGGCGATGATCGGGGACAGCGAAGCCGATGTGGCCGCCGCGCGCGGCGCGGGCATTGCCGCGATTGCCGTCCGTTTCGGCTATGCGGCGTTGCCGGCGGAAGAACTTGGCGCCGACGCGGTGCTTGAGAGCTTTTCGGAGCTTCCGGATCTCGTGGAGCGCCTTCTCGGTCGGGTGGCATCCGAAGCGTAAGCCCGATCCGTGAAAAATGTTGCGCAGCCGAACCTTTTGACGGGAAGCTACCTTTGTCGAAAGCAGCAAACGTCCCTTTGGCCCTCGCGCGGTTTAAGAGATGACAGGAGTTTGGCAGGAACTGGCCGAAAGCCTCCCTCGGCATTACTGGATCTTTTGGATTTGCGCCGCCGTCGCGCTTTCGATCGCGGTTTGCAGCTTCCGTTCGCGAAGCTACGGCCGGAGCATTCTGCGTCAGGCACCCGGCAGCCGGATCGCGCTGGCGGTGGATGAGACGTTCGTGCCGTCCGACCGCTTTGCGGGGTTCGTCCATGAAGCGAGCGGCGCTTCATTCGTTCTCATCGATTTGCCGCTCGTGGCGTTTGAGCAGTTCGGCAAACTCGGCAATGCAGCCGAACGCCTCAAGGCAGAGGGCGTCGGCGCCATATCACGGCATCTGCTGCCTTCGCGGGGCGGCGACTACATCTATTTTCGCGGCGAGCAAACGACGCCGGTCCGCGATTATGCGAAGTATATTCTCATTTTTCGCGAAGCCGGCGCGACGGGCATGGTGACGGCAAACATTCCGGTCGCGGTGCTCTCCTCGGGCGCTGTCACAGAGGCCCGGATCGAGACGATTCTCGCGTCGGCGACGATCCGTCCCGCGACTGCGGAAGCGAAGCCGCTCTTCTCGATGTCATATAGCGGACCGTTCGTGGAAGACCTCTCGCTGCTCGGGACCACCAAAGGATACCGTCTCAGCGCGGCGGCGATGGCGAACGGTGGCAAAGGTCGCGAGCCGCAGCCGCTTTTCCTCGTGGCGCCGTCTTTGGCGGGTGTCCCTGTTACAGACCTCGGCGAGTTCGCGCGGCGCGCCTTCGACGGCATCGAACAGTTTCGCGACAAGCAACTCCTTGAGACGAGCCGAGCAAAGATCGACGGGCTCGATGCGGTCGAAGCAATCGGGCGAGGGACGGATGGCGGCACGGGGCGGCCCACGCTCCTGTTTCAGGTCATCGTCGCGGCCAAGAAGGGCGGATATTTCCGGCTGCTCGGTCTCGCGCCTGAGGATGCGCGCGGAGAATACTTGCCGGAATTCAGAAAAATGGCACGCGGCTTCAGGCCGCTCGACTGAAGGCGCGCCGCCTCGACGTCCGCTCGCCGTTTGCCGTGCAGGCCGGCTTACCGGCCCGGTATCTTTTGCAAAGCCGCCCCAATCCGGCGATTTACAGGAAACGCGAGCAAAGGTAGTGTTGCGGCGCCGGTCCCGTAGCTCAACAGGATAGAGCACCTGCCTTCTAAGCAGGGGGTTGGAGGTTCGAGCCCTCCCGGGATCGCCAATTTTTTCAAGGCATTACCGCAGATGCTCGCACACAAATGATCGCTTCGCCCATGAAATGCCCATGAAATGGCGGTGAAAGGCGGAATCGCTCTCTGCTTGGTGGGGCTTCTGGTGGGCTCCGACCTGCCCGCCCGCATCACTGTCATCGACGGCGACACGCTGCGCTACGATGGCGTGACCTATCGGCTCATCGGTATCGATGCTCCAGAGATCCGGCGTGCGAGGTGCGATGCGGAGCGGACGCTGGCAATGCTGGCAAAGGCGCGGCTCGCGCAACTCGTAGCCGACCCTTCGGCCACGATCGAGACGCACAAACGCCGCGAAAAATACGGGCGGACGCTCGCGCGGCTGCGTGTGCGCGGTGTTGACGTTGGCGCGACGCTGGCAGCCGAGGGCCTCGCGCTGCCCTATGATGGCCGAACCAAACCGGATTGGTGCTCACGCTGACGCTGGCAGGCGCCATGTTTTCGGCGCGGTCACGTCGCCGTCGCTATCCATTTGTACACCGAGCTGTCGCGCGGCGGTGTAGAGCGTGCCGACGCTTATGCCCGCCGCGGCCGCCGCGACTTTGAGATCGGTGGCGAGCTTCGGCCCCTCGGCGAGCATACCTCGCAGCCAATCCGCCGCGCTCGTGAGCGTTTCCGAGGCCGCGCGGCGAACGGGGCGCGGCGTGGGCGGTTGCCCCTCGTACATCCCGCGCGGGAAATAATCGGCAACCGGTTCGCCAGCGTCGACAGGCTCGAACCGCACACGGCTCGTCTCGATGCCGCTCGGCAGCGTCACGCCCTCGATGCGGTAGGCGAGCTGCGCGTCGTCAGCCGCATTGTTGACGCCGACCGCGATCAGGAGCCGCCGCTTGCGCTTCGGGTTTGGTTCCGGGTCGGCCGGGTCGAGCACAACTTTCCACGCCGCCCTCGCCGCCCGGCGATAGGCTTCGGAGCCCGAGAACGCATCGCCCGCGCCGCTCTTGCCGGTCACGTGTGTGACGCCTACCACGGCCACACGCCGCTCGCGGCCCCATTCGAGGAGCGGCGCCAGGCGCGCGCGCACCGTCACCTCATCCGTGCTCGACGGCCCGAAAAACGAAATGAAGGGCGACAGCACCACAAGGCGGAGATCGCCGACCGCGCGCGCATGCGCTTCGAGCTTGCCGATCTCGCGCGACAGGTCGAGCGGACCGCCGAAGGCGATGCGGCTCATGTCCGCGCCCAGCGCCTCCAGGCGAGGCTGCACATCCTGCGCAACATCGTCCTCCAGTTCACAGATGAGCGCCGATCCGCGCCGCGCCCGCTCGCCGCCCGGCCATGCGTCGCCGCGCGATAGCGTGGCCGCGGCGAACAATGCGATTTGCGATTTGCCCATTTTCGGCGCGCCGCCGAGCAGGGTCACGTCCCCGCGTGCGACGATGCCGGGCCACACCCATTCGCGCGCCTCGGCTCGCACCGATGCTGCCGCGACGAACGGCGATACGGGCGGCGCCATCGGGGGCACCGATGGCGCAAGCTGATAATGCCCGCGCGGGGGCGGCTGGATTGGCGCAGCATGTGGACTAGGCCGAACCGCACGCCGCCAAACTAGTCCACCGCAGAACACGGCAGCTCCCGTGCCCGCGATAAGCGCGAGCAAAAGAAGGCCTGCGCCATCGTCTGCAGATTGTGAACGCTTGAATCTCTTCTGTTTTTCAATGCGATATTCCAGCCGCAACGCCTCCCGCGTCGCGGCCAGCTCGTCGGATAACCGCTCGCGCTCGGCGCAGGCCGCATCGATCCCCGCCGAGCAGGCCCGCTGCGCGCGAGCGATAGCCGCCTCGATCTCGCGCGGCAGCGAAACCCCGCCGCCGAGCTGCGCGAGCAGCGACGCGTGGCGCGTTTCGAGGTCGGCGAGCGGCGTGAGATCAACAGCCCACACAGCACCGGCGGCAAGCGCGAGCGCGCTCACCCCGGCCGCGACTGCCTTTAATCGAGTGTTATTTCTTGTCGCCATCAGGCGGTGTCCCCTCGTCGACGGTCACGTCAACGGAGGAGACACGCGGGATGCCACGCTCGCGCAGGTAGGACTCTGCGTTCTCGATAGCGAGCGACAGCATATAGGCCGACAGCGTGAGCCCTTTCCGCGCGGCGACGGCTTTCAGGGTCTCTTTGTCTTCGGCGCTGCAGCGAATGAGTATCGACACTTCTTTTGCCATGCGGTCGTTTTTTCAGATCCGCGCGCTCCCTGCAATCCCGTCGTTGACGTTTGTATAACGTTTGTATATACAATTGCAATACAAGCGCAAGGCAAAATGTCGTGCGCCGCGCAAAAGTTGCGCGCTTGCAACGGAGAGAGCCATGGGTTTTTTTGGGAGCCGAGCGCCCGCGCTCAAACTCGAACTCACCATCACGGATCAGAACAGGCACTGGCGGCGAGACCAGCGGGCAGAACTCGCGCGGCTGCTGCGCGAGTTCGCGGCCTACACCGAACACAACGGCGTCATCCCCGCTCAGCAGGCGCTGAATATTGCGGACCCGGAAACGGGCCACTCGGTCGCGCAGGTCGTGAGGGTGGCGCGATGATTCATTACGCAATCATCGCCGCGTCGACCGCGCTCGGAGCGTATCTCGCGCCCGATCGGCGCGGCGACCTCGGCGCCGCCATCGGCGGAGCCATGGGATTCATGGTCGGCTGCGCCCCGCTGTTGTTGGCGACCGTAGCCCGTCACGCGCCACACCAGATGCGCGGCATCATCGCCGAGATCGGCGTCGTCGCCGCGATCCTCGTTGCGATCACGGTCGCGTGGACCGTCGATCCCGCGTCGCGCGACCTATATGGCCGCATCGACACACGAGCTGGGTGGTGGGGTGAGAAATGAGCTGGTTCAGCAAAACCAAGCGGCGCGGCACGAGCGCGCCGCCATCATCCGCCACCGGCGCGCTCGTGCCGTACAGCGGCAAACCGCCCGCCACGGTACCCACGCCCGAACCGCAGCCGGTGCGCGTCGAGCGCGTCGGCGCATCGTTGCCAGCCGTGGCTGGACGGGGCACTCACCTGCCCCAACCGCACCCGGCCACCCCGCCAATATACCCTCCTCCGCCCGCGCCGCCTCGCGCGCC
The DNA here is from genome assembly GCF_003992725.1 of Rhodomicrobium lacus. Classification (NCBI taxonomy): domain Bacteria; kingdom Pseudomonadati; phylum Pseudomonadota; class Alphaproteobacteria; order Hyphomicrobiales; family Hyphomicrobiaceae; genus Rhodomicrobium; species Rhodomicrobium lacus. The sequence goes on from NZ_RZNF01000012.1 coordinate 865,573, forward strand.
GCACGGATACGGCGGCCATGTCGTCGGGCTTGGCGAGAAATGTTGTCTCGGCTGGCGAGTCGTCGCCCAGACGGATACGGACGGCGTGGAGCGGCTGACGTGTCGCCAGACTTTTGGAGCCCCGACGCGCAATGCGCGCGGAGAGGTGATCTACGATCCCTACAGTTTCGAGATCGCCGAGCACAGGCCGTACGAGGAAATCTGTCCAGCGCTGCGCGAGGAGGCGCCTGGACGGTGCTTCCTGAAATACGGGCGGAAAAACTGGAAAATCATTTAGAGAGCAAAGCCATGTTCTGGAAAAAATCAAAAAAGGCAGCGTTGCCGTCCCCGCAAACTACAGGCCGGGACCTTGTCCCGTCAGGCGGATGGAGCATGCCGGCTCCGACCCATATTTCCACAGACGGCGCTATCGCCTCCCAGTTTCCGGTGCAGTTACCGGCGGTTCAGCCGGCTGCCCCCGAGCAGGTAGCGCGCGCTGAGCGCGTGCCGGACGGTCAGCGTCGCTCGTTGACTCTCTTCCGCCAACAGCCGCCTGCGCCTCCATCCCCGCCCGCTCCGCCCAGCCATTATGACGGCGGTGGGTACGGCGGGGGATCTAGCGGGGGGAACTATCCGACCGCGCAGGCTCGCTGCTTTTTGGGGCAGTTCGTCACCAAACGCCGCGAGGAATATTACGATGGCGAGGGGCGCGTCTCACATTACGGACACGACATCCTGTCGTGCTCGACAACGTATGTGCACCATCAGGTGTATTATGGCGGCGAATACGGCACCGAAAACATCCACCGCGGCTATCACGAAGTCTGCCCCGCTCGCGGGAGCGGCCACGGATGTTTTTTAGTATCTTGAATATACCTGCATTATTGCGAAGCAAAAGCGCGGTCAAAACTGCGCTTTTTTTGTTTTTACATCGATAATTAAGTTTTTCACTTTACGAATACTGTTTTTTCGTTATTTTACAGGGCGCAAACAAAAGCCGCGCTCGGGGCTGGCACCCCGGCGCGGCGGAACCCTCTGGTAAGGAGAGAGCAATGCACACTACAACACCCGGATGGCGCGTGCAACTGGGCACCGGAGCCGTCCTGTTCGCGATGGCGGGCGCCGCCACGGCCATCGATCTCGCAAACAACATCGAATATGGCGCAACCTACTCCACCGAACTCGCTGCGATCATGGGCCTCGCGGCCGTCGGCCTCGTCGCGATCCCGACCGCCGCGAGCGCGCTCGGATGGTCACGCCACCTGAAACTCGCAACCGCGCTCTGCGTCGTGCTCACCGTGTGGGCCGCCGCGAATGCCTACACCGCTAAACAGGGCGCGGCGATCCTCACCGCCGAGGGCGCGCAGGCCCGCTATGCCGCCGCCCAGGCCGACGCCAAGCGCGCGCGCGAAACGCTGGCCGCGATCGCCGAACGCGGCCAGGCCGAGGAGCTGACGCGCCTCCTCGCCGACGCCGCGAAGGTGCGCAAGGCGGCGTGCCGCTACTCCGGCACGGCCTGCGACACCGCGCAGGCATCCGAGCGCACGCTCACGCAGCGCCTGTCCGACGCGAAAGCCCGCGACAAGGCGGAAGCCACGCTCGCGCTGGCGGAGGGAAAAGCGGAAGCGGGCCCGGCCGAGGCGTCGATGCTCGCGACCGTGATCGCGGCCCACGTCGGCGCGGACGCGTCGTCCGTGGCGCGGTGGATTTCCGTCATCCTCGCCGGGCTGTCGATCACCGTCACGCAGGCTCTGGCGCTGATGGCGGGCTATGCGGCGAGCCTCATCGGTGGAGCGCTCGCGATGCGCAAGGCGGCTGCGCCCAAGGCCAGGCGCGAGCGCGGCGCGCCCGCTCCCACCGGCGGCACGAAAGAGCCGCTGCCCGCGAACGTCGTCACGCTCGACGCGCATCGCCACTCTGTCAAAGCGTGGCTCGGTGAGGCGACGGTTGCCGGCGGGGAGATGCGGGGCGGCGAGGCGCTGAAGGCCTACAAGCGCTGGGCGGGCCGGATGGCCGACAGCGTGGACGCGGCGCAGATTCGCTCGATCCTCGCGGAGCTGACGGGCGCGGTCGAGCGCCGCAACTCGGGCTTCGTGGTGCGCGGTCTGAGCCTGCGCACAGCGTCCGCGCCGATCGAGGCCCGCGCGGCGATTTAATTGTGTTTGAAAAACACAATTCGGGCGGGGCGCGTTGCCCCGCTTTTTTTGTTTTACGCTGCTATTTGTTGTTGACACATAGGGCAATATGCCCTATGTTGGTTTTGTCAGCAGGGCAATAGTGCCCGCCCAGAAAGGGATCAAGACAATGGCTAACTACTCAATCGCATATTCTTGTGGTCACACCGCCGACAAGCAGCTTTACGGCAAGCACGACGAGCGCCAATCCTATATCGCATGGGCGGGCAAATCAGGTATCTGCCCCGCTTGCGCGGCCGCGAACGCGCAACGCGCCGCCGAGGCCGTTGAGAGTGAGTACGCCCTGCCCGCGCTCGCGGGCTCCGACAAACAGGTTGCATGGGCGCGCAAAATCCGCGCCGAGAAGGTGGGCGAGGCCGTCAAATGGATGGATGCCGTCGCCGCCAAGGTTCCGGAAGCCAAGCTTGAAGCTTACGCTGAGCAACGCGCCCGCGCACTCCAAGCGTTCTTCGCCAAAACGTCAGCGTCGTATTGGATCGATAACAAGGACGCGAATGGCCGCACACTAACTGAGGCGGCTTACAAGGAAACGCTCAAGTGAGTGGCAGCATTTCAATCGCGGGGCAGCCGGGAGGCTGCCCTTACGAAAGCGCACAAGAACCAGACGGCGCGGGCGATACCGCCATCGCCGCCATTGAGGCGCTTAATGAGCGCATGCAGGCGCGCAAACTGTTCGGCTTTCTCGGTCCGTCACTCGTCTCAGCGACCTACTACGATTGGCCTGTGCATGACACCTCGTCCCATGGTGCCGCCTACTATTCGCGCCGCGCGCCACTCTGGATTAGCTGTGATCCATCTATCGCCTACGGCGTGCCGCGCGTTATCGAGTTCGAGTGGGCCGTCCTTTGGCGTACCGACGATTGGTATGAGGTCGGATGGCATCCTTCCTACGGTATTCACGGGCTCGTTGGAGGGTGGGGAGATCTGATCTGGGACGCGCTCAACCCCGGCAAGCGGATGGCAGGTCAACGACGCTATTAATGGAGGCGGCCTTGTGCACCCTTACCCACATCACTCTGCTGACCGGGCACGCTGCCACCTTTGATCGTGGCACTGTACGCGACGACGTGCTCATGCAGTTGCAGCCGCTCGTCGATCTTGGGCAGGGTGCAGTTCCTGCGACCAGACTACTGGTCGACATTTTGCGGCCCATAGATTCCCGCACCTCTCGCCCTATCAACGGGAGTGCCGGATTTATCTTGTTCTGGGAGCGACGCGCCCATGAAACACAGGTCGCGCGGTGTATGGTGTGCTGGCTTGAGGCTACATCGCGTGACGCATGGGATTTGGCTTGTGTCGCGCAGCGAGCGTCCGGCGATGCCGCCCATCCTTTGAGCCGCCGGCCGTCAACCGTGCCATGGCTGGCGACAGCTCTTTCCGCGCAGACAGAGATTATGCCCCGCGAAGAGATGGCGGCGCTGGGCGATCTGACGCGCTCGCTGGCGTGGACGATCATCGAAACCCCGCTGTGAGAAGGACAACATGACGCCCGAAGAACTAAAGGCCGCCCGACGCTCACTCGCGATGGTCGGCAGCCGGAATGCCTGGATGAGCTGCGCCGAGATGGCCGCGCTGATGCGGCTGAAAGGCGCGTCGGCCGGGCGGACAATCCGCCGATGGGAAGACGGCAGTCAGGATGTGCCGGGACCGGCCATCGCGCTGCTAGAGACACTCCTGCGCAGCCGTGAAGCTCGCGAAATAAACGGCGTGCTCCTTAAAAAGGATGATTGACACATAGGGCATTATGCCCTATATTGATGCGGGGAACGGGTGTATCAGACCCGCCGCATCTGCCCTGCTATCTTTCTCCCCCGCGGCCCGCCCGTGAGCCCCGCCATCGAGCGGGACTTCCGTTTTCACAGCACCCGCCACGCCACGGCGAACGCCACACCCGCCGCGCTCGCGATCAGCATCCCGTCGCCCACCAGCGCTAATGCGCGAGCAGCGCCGCGAGCGCCCGCGACAGGGCGCCCGCGTTGAGCACGTGGTCCAGCGCAAACGTCCCCGACAGGGCCGCCGCCCCGCGCAGGAGACGCCACGCCGCGTCCCGCATCTGCGATTCCGTCGCCTCCAGAGACGCCAGCCGTTTCTCGTGGCTGTCGCTCGCGATCTCCACCGTGGTGAGGCGACGCTCTGTCCTCAGCAAACGCTCCAGCGCCGCCATCAGCCAAGGGTCGTGCGAAGAATGGTCCGCGCCGTTCGGTTTCATAGCTCACGCTCATTGTCCGCTCCCGTCCGCCGGCGCGGGCGAGTGTTTTGCGCAGGCGTCATAGGTCGATGCGAGGCGCAGGCCCGCGCGCTGCGTTTCGACGAGCTGCAACTCGCGCCCGTCGATCCACTGTTTCAGTCGTGGGGCCGTCAGATCGCCCGGCGGGGCGGGCACGGGATTCCGGCGAAACGGCGCGGTATCCTGAGGGCGTAGCTCCGGGCAGCGCGTCGGAGCGAGGTCAACGGCGACGGGCGTCGCCGGTTTTTCCGCGCAGCCAGCTATCGTCAGCAGGCAGCACGACAGTGTCAAAACCCTGAGTTTGGGGGGTGCTTTCATGGCGGGCTTTCTCCAGTTCGGCCGCCCGCTGTTCGAGCGCAGCCGCGTCGGCTTGTTCGGACGCATTACGCTCGGCTTCGATGCGCGTCCGCTCCAGCACGGCCGCGTCTTCGGCTGCCTGCGTCACCTGCTCGATCGCGGCGCGGCTGATGTAGTGGTATTGCGCCCAAGCGCGGATGCCGAGGAGCGCGGCGAGGATAAGCACGCCAATGATGACGGCGCGGGCGAGGCGATCCGCCCACGCCGCGAATGCGGTGGCCACGGTTTGCGTCCACGCGTAGGAGATGGCGGAGAGTAGAATCACGGCGTTGCCCTTCCTTCCTGCACCTCGGAGAGGCGTTGTTGCTGGGCGCGGTGGAACACGAAATAGAGCGCGGCGAGACCGACCGCGCCCGCGATCCAGAGGCTTTGCGAGGCCCATCGCACGGTGTCGGCCACCGGCTCGACGAGGCCGCGCGCGTCACCGAGGAGATGCGGCACGCTCGACACGTCCGCCTGGCTCAGCGCTTCCGAACCGCCGAGGAGCGTCGCCGCCCATGCCGCCGCGCGCTTGCCGAACGAGAGAGTCCGCGCCTGCGTGTCGCCGCGCATCTTGAGCGTGTCGGCTGTAAGTTCGGCGCGCGCTGAACGGTCGAATGGCGCCGCGCGGCGCAGCACGTCGTCATAGGCCCCGACGCGCCAGCGTCCGTCCGTGTCCGGCAGGCCCTCGCGCTGCTGGAACACCAGCACCGCCGCCTTCGTGCGCTCGCCGAATGTGCCGTCCACGATCCCGACCGCATAGCCGAGATCCGACAGCGCGCGCTGCACGCGCCGCACAGCCTCGCCGCGCTCGCCGTCCTCGAGTACGCCGTCAAAGGCCGGATCGACCGCCGCCGGCCGCCCGTCGCCGATCACCGCCCAGATCCGCGCGAACGCGTCGCGGCGCGCGTCGAGACCATTCGGCGAGAGGGTGCTCGTCGGCGAGCCGCAGTTGATGCCGCGCGCGCAGGCGAGCACCGCGTCGCGGGTCGGCCCACGGTCGGCCCAGTCGTTGAGGCCGAGGTCGATCCACTCCTGCAGCGCGATTTTGAGCGAGATCGACGCGACCGCCGCCTTGTCCGGGTCTTTCACGAGGTCGACGCCCGCGATTGCCGAGCGGTTTGCGTAATTCTCGCGGCCGGTGAGCTGGATTAGCCCGCGCCCGCGATAGCGCCAGCCGTCGCGCGACAGCTCGCCCCGATTGCCGAGGCGGTTCGCATAGGCGCGGCTCAGCACCTGCTGCGGTTTGTTCGCATAAGCGCGAGCCTGCGCGGGCGTGAAATGCGTCGGGAAAATTTCGAGGAGGCGCGCGGCGCTGAAATTGCCGCTCTCCTCCGTGATTTCCAGATCGCCCGTTTCCGCCGCGAGCTGCGCGAGGAAATGCGCCATGCGCAGAGGCGTCGTGACGCCGTACTGCTCGAACAGCCGCCCGCCTTGTGCGAGCGCCTGCACATAATCGCCTCGCGCCCGTGGGAACAGGGCGCGCAGTATCGGCTCGGTGAGCGTCACCGCCATTGGAATCCCCCTTGTTGTTTCGTGAATTAGAGCGTGGCGGCGAGTCGAAAGATGTCGTCGACCGCGCCGCCGGATTTGCCGAGCGCGACGCCCATCGCGGCAACGAGTGGATCGTCACGATGGATTTCCCGGGCGAGGCCGAAATCGCGCTTGGCTATCGGGTTTGCGTCGAGCGCTGCCCAGAACGCATCTTCGGTCCCTGCCTGTCGCAGCGCGCGAACGAGTTGCAGCGGCGAGACGCTCGACGGCACCGGCTCCGGGATTTCGGGCGCCGGTGCGGGCGTGTTTCCAGCCGCCAGCCACTCCTGATAGCGCTGCCAATCCGAATTCGCCGGGTCTGATGGGATGACCGCCCCGTCGTCGCGGATCACCGAACCATTCTGTGTGCAAATATACATTTACAGCTCCGCCGATAGTTCAAAAACAACGCTATTATACGCGCCGGAAGACTGTGTGCTTGGTGGCCACGCTTTGAAATAATTTGGAGTGATTTCTGTCGCGAACGTCGTTGGATTTGTCCAAGGGCCTCCGTTATACGCTGAGACTGTGCTCAGCACGGTCGGAGATGCTCTCATTTGAATCTGGGCAGCTATTACACATCCACCGTAAGTTGCGATTCCGGCCGACATGAACGTCAAACCAACTAATTGGTAATATCTCCTGGCGAGCTGCACCTCGGTTGAGGGGTCCAAAATTTCTGGAAGCGGCGGAGCGCCATTCAGCCCCGCCGCGATTCCCGGCGTGGCGCGTACGTCCGCGCGCCCGACGCGGACGTAACCGCTGGCGGCATTGAGCGCGGCGCCGAATTGCAACTGGATTTGCAGGCCGTTGGCGATGTTGCCGTTTGGAACAAAAGTATAGGAGACAACACCCGTCGCGCCCGCCGCGATTGGCTGCAGATTGGTCGCGGCGAGATCCGCCGTCACCGTCCCGAAATTGTCGCGAGTCGAGGCGTAGCCCGTGGCGATTTTTGGCGTGATCGCCGCCGACGTGCCGTTATACACCGCAAACTGCACCGTGACGGGCTGCGCCGCCAGCGCATAGGTCAGCAACGCGGCCGACAGGTAGCTCTCGATGCGCTGTTGCAGCGTGCAGGCGGTAAGGCCGGATGCGCAATTGATCTGGAGGGACGATCCGGCGAGACCGGTATTCCAGACCTGCGACCAGGCGGCCGCAGCGCCCGTCGCCGCGATCTGCCAGCCGTCGAGCGTATAGGCTGTCGCGCCGGCGGCGACCGAACCTGACGTGCCGCGTTGGGCGATGGCGAATGAGCCGTTGCGGAATTTGTTGAGCGCGTTGCGCAGCCGCGTGTCGGAGCCGAGCACCGCCTGTTCCGGCGTCGCGTTTCCGCTCGACGGCACGTCGTGTGTCGCCGCGGTCCCGAGGGCCGCCAGCTCAAGCGCGGTTCCACCCGCATTCGCGCGGAGGATTTTGCCCGCGTCGCCGGTTCCCGCAGGCGTGGGCAGCACGGCGGCAAGCTCAAGCGCGGTTCCACCCGCATTCGCGCGGAGGATTTTGCCCGCGTCGCCGGTCCCCGCAGGCTCCGGCAGCGCCGCGAGCGCGTCTATAAAATCCGCGAGGCGCAGCGCGAGATCGGTTGCCAGCGTCCAGCCCGGTCCGGTGCGCATGATCGCGTAGGCGCCGCTCGTCACCGTCGTTCCCGCATACGAGGACGCCAGAGTGAGGTGCGTGTCGTCGGCGACGGTCGCCACCTCGTGCCAGCTCGCACCGCCGTCGAACGTGATCGCGTCGCCCGGCTTGACCTGCGCAAGCCACGCGGTCGCGCTGCCGGTCACAGCTGTGCCGCCGCTGGAAACCGAAGCGGTTCCCTGCCGATACCAACCCGCCATTTCGAGATCCTCAGGTAAACGTGCCGACGTACAATTTATAGGTGAGCGTCAGCGGCTTGATCGTGATCGAGTAGCGCTGCGATCCGCTCAGCGAAACATTGGGGCAGTAGAGCCGCACGCGCTCGTTGAGCACCGCCTGCCCGCCTCGCGCCATGAAGGTGTAGAGCGCGTACAGCCCCGGCTGCCCGTGCAGGGTCGGTTGCGTGATGGACGGCGCGAAACCGTCGAAATAATGCAGATAGGTGCCGTTGGCGACGAACCAGCCCAGATTGACCACGCCCTGCGCGACAGAGGCATCCGCGCGGAATGCGCCGATGACCGTGTTTGCCGCCGTGTTGACGTTCGCGAGCAGCCAGTCCTGATCCACGTCAACAGAAGCGCCGTCATTTTTGGTGAGCCACGCCTCGCGCTCCGGCAGCGTGATGCTGCCGGTGAGATAGTCTGTGCCGTTAAACCCTTTTTCGTTGGTGTCGAACACCACGTCGCCGTTGGTGTCGGCGATCCAGATCCGGCCGGCCTGCGCGTGAAAGCTCATGTGATTTTTTTCACGATTTCACAGTCGGCCGTCCACGTGCTCGCAGTGGTGAGCGCATAAGCGCCGGCGGCGCCGCCGTCATAGCTCGTCTGCTGCTTCACGACGCCGTTGAGCGCCCAGCGGAACACCGATTGCGTAAATGACTGCCCCGAGACAGCCGACGTGTAGAACGTGAAGGTGCGCCCCTGCGCGATCGGCGTGCCGACGCCTGCGGGCGCGCGCCGCAGGTAGCGGCGCGTGCTGTCGAATTTGCCGCCGCCCGCGATGAATCGGTGCGGCTCGATGCGGATCAGGTCGGTCATTGGAGGATCAGGTCCAGAATATCGATTTCATAGGTGAGCGTGATCGCCGGGAACCCGCCCGTGCGGTGGCACCACCACACCGCATGCGCCACCACATGCGTCGCGTCGGCGCCGAGCGTCACGAAGCGCCCCGCGCCATATTGGTCCATCTGCACCGGCACCGAGCCGCACCAACCGACAGCCGGGCTCGTCAGCCTGCCGAGCACGGCAGGGATGCCGGACCGCCCGTGCGCGAACAGCACGATAGCGGGGTTCGTGTAGGCAGGCCCAGCGCTCGCGGCCAGCGCGGGCAGCGTGAAACTCCCCGTCACAGTCTGGATCACCGTCGGGTAGGCGAGGTCGCTGTGAAAATACAGCCGGTCGAGATGGGCTTGCGGATCGTTGAAAGGCGCGAGATCCGTGCCGGAGAAGATGGCAACCTTGCCGCCTCCCGCCGCGCTCGCCTTGAGGGTCATGGTCATGAGGCGTTGGTCGAGATCACAAATTCTTTTGTGCTTAGGTCCATGTACATCAGCCCGTCCGGCGATTGCAGCCGCCCCGCCGTGACAACGCCGAGATTCGCTACGATCGCGCTGAGAGTGGCGACGTTGAGCGCCCGCGCCGTGATCGTGCCGTCCGCGAGCATGTCCCCGCGCAGCACGAGCTTCGGCGTGCCGTCAACATCGGCGATGGTGAACACCGGCACCGCGTCACCGCCATCGGCTGCGGGCAGCGCAACCTGAAACCGATCCGCAACCACAACAAACTCACTCGACGCGTTTTCGCCGGAAAGTTGCACCGCGCCGAGCACGTGGCCGTTCACGTCGACGGCAATGCCCCACATCGCGGATTGCCCCGCGACCGCCTGCATGACCTCTGTCACCTCTGCGCTGAGCGCGCCGCGCTCCGCGCGCAGCGAGCGGACTTGCTCCTGCGAGGTGAGCATTGCGGATATCGCCGCCTCGGCGTTGCGCTGTGCCTGCGCGGTGATATCCGCCGACACCGCTGCGACGGACCCTTCGACCGTGTTGGCCGCCGTGGTGAGCGACAGGCGGAACCGCGTCTGCGCATCGAGCGACGCCTCGGACACCGCCCCCGGCGCGACCGTCGTCGCTTCGGACGTGACCGCCGCCGCGACAACCTGCGACGACGCGGCCGAGGTCGCGGCTACCCACGGCGTCCACGACGTGCCGCGATCCGGGACCGCGTGGAGCGTCGCCCGCACCTCGTACGTGCCGCCAGATTGCACGCCGGAAACCCACGTCACCGCGCCGCTTTCGGGCGCGAGGCAGGTATATTCGAGCACTTCCGTGCCGCCGACGAGACGATATTGCAGGAGGATCGAATCCACCTGATCGTCCTCGGGCGGCGTCCACGTGACGGCGAGAGCCGGGCATGAGACGCTGCTGCCCTCTACCGTGATTGTCACCGCCTGCACGGTGAGATTTTCGACCGGATAGGCCGTCACGCCGCCAGACGGAAGCGGCACGGGCGCGGTGATTGACAGCTCCTGCGACGACGGCTCCCACGCATAGGCCGCCGCCTGCGTCTCTACGAGTGCCACAGCCACGGTCGCGTCCGGCTGCACCGAGATCGACTGCACCTCCCAGATTTTGTTCGTCCAGCCGTAGCGGGTCGAATTCCACACGATCCAGTCCCCCGCTTCGAGGAGCATCATGTGCGCGCGGCCCGTGAATTTCACCGTCGCCTGATTGCGGGCGAGCTGGCGGTAGATTTCGAGGATGCGCTGCCCCTGCGTGGCCGAAGTGACGTAAACGAGGTCGTAGCTCGACTCGAACCGCACGCCGCCGTCGAGCGTCTCGTCCTCGGTCGAGATGCGCGGCGGCAGAGCTTTGCTCTCATAGTAGTCGGCGGGGCTCGTGAACGAGCCGAACACCGCGTTTGTGAGGCTCGTGCGCGGCTGTTTGCCCGCGAATTCGAGCGGCGCCGACGCGATCAGATCGTCATCCGTGATCGTCAACACGGGCGAGCGTGCCGCGCCGACGCACGGGCGCACCTCGCCCCCGCTGTCGATTTCCTTGCCGCCCCACGTCGCCGCGATATCGCGGAGCACGCTTGTGTGATTGCTCCCCTTGGTAGCGATCACGGCGCCGATGCGGTAACGCGGCTCTGTGCCGCCCGCGCGCAGCGCCACCGGTTCATCGCAGGCGTTCGCGGCCTCGGTCGCGGCGTCCAGCGCAATCGCGCTCGCGGGCGTCGACATGCCGCCGATGCGCTGGCCGTGAACATAAACGCCCGTGCGATAGGCGTACCAGGCGAGCACGGGATTCTGTGTGAATTTCCACGTCGACGGGTCCGACGCCGATTGCTCCGCGTCGCGCCAGTCGTAGAGCGCCGCGCCGCGTACCACGAACCTGAATTTCGGGATTCCGCTCTGGAACGTGTTCTCGTCGTAGGAGAGCTGCAGGCGCACATAGCAGATGCCGGTGCCGATGCACTGAGCGTCCCACGCGCCGTCCGCCGCCTGCGACACGAGCCCCGCGTCCGCCGCCGTTTGCGTGCCGTCGTAAAACCACACGCTGATGCGGTTGCCCCACTCGCTGATCGTGCCCGATGTCGCAGCCGGGTCCCACGTGACGTATTCCCCGTTGATGATGATCGCCTCCAGCCCATCGCAGGGGTGATCGGCCAGCGCGAACACGAGATCGAGGTTTTTCAGCCGGTATTTGCTGTTGCTGCCCCAGGTGTTGAAATAGACGAGGCTGCCCGCCGTCGCGGCGGTGCCGAAAATAACGATGCGCGGCTCGTCGGTTTCGAGCGACAGAGACAGGTTGCGCCCGCGCGACGCTGACGCCGTCGGGAACAGAATTCGCGCCACCATGCCGAGGCCGACCGCGACCGCGCCGTTGACGAGCGCCGCGCCGACGGTTGCCGCGACGCCGGTCAGGCCGATTGCACCCGCGATTGCAACCCCTATGAACGCCATCGGTAAACCTCGAAGAGAACGCTGCGGCAGCGGGCTACCGGTCCGGATTCCGATCTCGTGAAGCCGTGTGGACCAAGAAGAATTAAGGGCGAAACCAACCTGTCCTCGATATAATCTGGCCTCGGATAGCCCACATCGCCGTCGCGCGCGTCGGACGGATCGACCGCATCGAACCTGTCGATCACCAGATCCCGCACGCTGCGGTAACCGTGGTTGCGCAGCGCCAGAAGCGCGGACGCCGCAGCCGGGTAGCCGCGCAGGCCCTTGAGCGGATCGCGGCCCGTGGCGGCGAGCAGTGGATCGGCAAAAAGGGTCGCGCAGTCGAAAACGCCCCATCGGAACGGCATTTCGAGCTGCGCGCGGACGATGGCCTGCATCATGATTTTGGCTTGCCCCACACGATCGTCTGCGACACTGCCGCGCTCACCTGTTTGTAAAACCCGTCATTCGCATTGATGAGCCGCTGATCGGCGTCGGAGCGCACGCGCGCGCCGGTGCGCGTCAGCTCGCGGCTGACCGGCTCGGCTTTGACGGTGAGCGTTGCGGTGCCGTCCGCCTGCTCGCGGCGCACGATCTGGTCGACAACCCCCGTGAACCAGCGACGCACCGCCAGAAACGCCATCGTCTCGATGTCGAGAAACGCCACGCTGACCGTGACGGGCCGCTGGTGATAGTGCTCGGTCTCGGTCATGATGAGCGCCTGCGTGTCGACGCCCGAGAAAACGACATCGACGCCGCGCACGCTCATGTCGGCCACGCTCGAAAACGCGCTGATGCTGAACCGGCCCGCGCCGCCGATATAGGTGCGCCCGTCGACGTTCACGTCATAAACGTCATCCCAGAATCCGTAATTGCCGCCGCCCAGCTCGAAATAGACGAGGTTGCGCCGCGCGAAGCGGCCAGCCTGCAGAGCCGCCAGCGCGGCCGTGTCGATCGATCTCATTTGAGCGCCTGATATCCGGTCCACTGGATCGAGGTCACGCCGTCGAGCGTGGTCACGGCGTTGATCGTCGCCGGGTCGATGACGGCGTTGCACCACGCGCCGACGAGGCGCGCGTTGCCCGCTCCGGTCACGAAACCGGGCCGCAGCGCCGGTTCGACGGTGACGGTCAGCGCGCCCGTGCCGCTCGCGACGCCACCCTCGATGACGCGATGCAGCGCGACGCTCGCGGCGGTCGGGAACGATATCCAGTCTCCCGGTGAGGCGACGTAGCCCACGGGGAGAGCGCCGAGCGTCACGGTCGACGCCGTCGCGTCGGCAGCCGTGAGATTGGCCGTGCCGTCGAACGATCCGCCGCCCGGGCGCGTGAGAGTCGCCACACCGTCAGGATAGGCGACAGGGTTCTGAAATCGCGCGTCGGTCCCCTGGAAATAGCGCAGGCCGCCGCGCAGGGAGGCGAGCCACGCTTCCCACGCGTTGGCATCCGGCGCGAGGAGCGGCACCGTCTGATAGGCGAATTTCCACGTCGCCGGGCCGAGATTGGCCACCTGCACGAGGCCGCCGCGCGTCGTCGCGCGCGTGTCCATCCGCTGCAGCGTGACGGTGCATTGCGCGATTTGCGCCACATCGAGGAGCGCGCGCGGGTAGGTAATCGTCACCGGATAAATCCTCGCTGTGTCGCATCCTGCACGGCTGCCACGGCGCGCGCAGGCAGCTCAGCATGAAGGCTTGCAATCGCCGCCTTGATCTGCTCGACGCTCTCGGGATAGGCGCCGCGCGCATCGATAGTGATCGGCATCGAGACGTGCGTCGTTCCGGCGCTCTGACCCTTCTTCAGGATCGTCTCGCCCTCTTCGAGGATCGTGGGCACCTCGCGGGGCAGCAACCCCGCAACGCCGCCCTCGTGATAGCGTACAGCGCCCTGAAAGACCGACGCCGAGACCATGCGCGACGCGCCGCCCTCGCCAGCGGTGCCGCCATCGTGAAACACGCTCGCCAAGAGCGACGGGACAACGCCCTGCTGCCCCGTGATGCCGCTCGTCTTCGTCCCGAACAGGGGCTGCATCACCGCGAGCTGAAACTCAAGCTTGATGAGATCCTGCAAGATTTGCTTAAATAGCTCTTCAGCCGAAAACTTCGAGCCGTTCACCCACGATGAGAACGCACTTTCGAGGTCTTTCGAGATCGTTTCGCTGATGCGCTTGAGGCCCTGATATTCTTCCTCGTAGAGCTTTTTCACCTTCGCGGCGGTGACGTCGGCCATGCGCTGGCGGGCCGTCTCGAATTGTTCGTTCGAGATCGCCTTTTCATCGAGCAGTTTCTGAAACCGTCGCAGTTCTTCCTGCTCTTCGGCGAAGATCAACGCGAGCGTCTGCTTGGTCTCCGTGTAATACATCTTGTTGAGGGCCGCGATCTGGCGCAGGCCCGCCTCGCGCTTGCGGGCGTCGGCCTCGTCGTCGCTGTCGTCGTCGGCCTTCGGGATGTCCAGCGGCGCGGTGCGCGAGGTCGCCTTACGGCGGGCGCGTTCGTCGAGCAGCTTGTCCATCAGCGCAATCGCCTCGGTCACATTCTGGCTGAGACGTTGGACATTCGCCTCGGTATCAGTTCCGAACAGCCAATCTGAAATCACGTTGTTGTCGAACGTACCCTTTTGGCTCGATTCCGCCTTTTTTAGCGCATCGCGCGCGCCCTCTAGAACTTTGACTTGTATCTGGATGCGCTCTTCAAGCCCTGTGTCGGTAACGGTGCCGATATCCTGAAAGCTGTCATACATGCGGCGGACAGCGTTGCTCAGCACAACTGTCCCATCGCCAACCTCTTTCAACAGCGGCGCAATGTTGAGCAGCGCCTGCTTGAATTGCGTGTCGAGCACCTTCGAGACAGCCTCGAACCCGCCGCGCATATCCTGGCTGTTTCGGATAACCGATTCATCAACGATGATGCCATAGTGACGAGCCGCTTCTGCCGCGCGCGTGAGACCGTCCGACCCGTCATTGAGGATCTTCGCGAGGTCGGCGTTCGATTTGCCGAACACCTCCGCCGCGAGCTTCGCCTGATCGTACGGCGATTTCAGCGCGGCGATCGCGTTTGCGACCATGCGCAGGCCCTGCTCGGCGGATGTCGCGCTGCTGAGCTGCTTGAGCAATTCAGCGTTCGAGCCTTCGAGATGCTCTTTCAGATCTCCTTCGTCGGCCTTGAACTTGCCGAGTTCCTGCGCAAATTCTTTCAGCCCGTCCTTCACCTTCGAGAACGCAACGTTGGCCTCGTTCGCGCGGTAGCCCATCACCTGGAAAAACGTCGTCGAAACCGTCGCCGCGTCGGCCGCGTCGCCGATGGCCTTGAACTCGTCGATGCCCTTCTGAACTTCGCTATGCAGGAAATTGAACAGCATCACCGGCGCGGCGGCCGCGAGCGCGTCTTTCGCCTCGTCGACCGCCTTGCCGACGTTCTTGAATGTTCCCTGAAACAAATCATCGATTCGCTTGAGGGTTGCGCCCGTGCTGGTCTCGAAATTGCGCATTTCCGTCGACGCGCGATCGAGCGCGGCGAGCAACTCTTTCGAGTCGCCGTCGATGACGGCGGTCATGTCGGAGGCGTTGGGCACGGGCGCTGCTCGCGATTAGAGGAAGGAGCGGCTGACGGGCGGAAGCTGGAGCGGCGCGAAAGTGACGCTGGCGCTCGAAGACCACGACAGATTGTACGTGCCGTCGACGCCGACATAGGCCTGCGGGATCGGGCCGACGAATTTGTCTCCGCTCGCGGGCACGGTAATCACGAGGTCAGGCACAGGTTGCGTGCCGACGCCCTCTTGATAGGTGTTCGTCGTCTGCGCCGCGATCGTCAGCGTGACCGCCGAGGCAGCACCGTTTTTCACGTGCAAGATGTCGCGCTCGTTGCCGCTCGCGGGCACCTTGTCGCCCGTGGTGGAGGCCGAGTTATAGGTTGCGGTAACGCCGGCGGGCGTCACCTTCTGCGGAGTGTAAGCGGTCATCTGTGATCTCCTGTCAAAGTGGGTTCGGCCCACAAAAAAACCCGGCGCGAAGCCGGGCTTTTTAGTGTGTCGCTTGTGCCGCGATCATTTTGTCACGGTGCTTTTTTCTCGATCTTGTCCGTGAAGAACGTCGCGTTCATGCACCTTGCCTCTATTTCATCGCACAATATATCGACGCTTCCATACAATTTGTATGGGCGGCCATTTAGCGACAGCGTTCCGATTGCCGAATAATTCGAACCCAAACGAAAAACATCCGCATCAATATGGGATGCTCTTTCCATCGATAATCCTTCTATGCTTTCAACAAGAATAGATTTCGCTAGCCGTTTTTGGCGATATGCATGAATCATTTCTTCCGCAGTTGTAAGCGTTCCACCAACAGCAAAAAATATTATCGTTATTACAGCCATAACAATTGCTATTAGCTTCAAAAATATACTGACATATATATTCATGGCGTCCCCCAACGCACAACACGATTGACAGCGAAACAGTTTTGACCCAGCGTAACGAGCGAGGCGAACCGGTGTTAGCGCACCGGCCCGCCTCTGACCACAACCTGCACTACGGATGCAAACCATGGCTTCGAACACACTAGCCGCGGCGGCTGCCGCGCATCAAGACGTATCTCTCACCAAATCCGACGTTGCCCTCATCGCCACCGGGCTCGAAAATGCGATCTGGAAACTTCGCATTCTCGACGCGTGGGTGAACTATAATTGCGGTCTGGAGGAACCTGACACCGACGCGATCATGGTTGGCTTCAACGATCTCTATGCCGAGATCGAAACCATCCTTGAAGGCCTTCTCCCCAAGTTCCAGACCGACAAGTGGTCCCAGTTGCTTCGGGCCTTGAAGGCCAGTGCGGCCGAAGGCGGCGCTCAATGAGCGCCGTCACCGCCTTCGATTTCGAAGAACTGCCCGTGCGCGTCATCCTGCGCGACGGGCAACCCTGGTTCATTCTCGCCGATGTGTGCCGGGTTCTCGACATCGCCAACTCAAGAGATGCCGCATCGCGGCTCGATGAAGATGAAAAGGGTGTCGGTACTACCGACACCCTTGGAGGGAAACAGTCACAGATAACCATCAACGAAAGTGGCCTCTACAGCCTGATCCTGACCTCGCGGAAGGAGAACGCGAAGCGCTTCAAGAAGTGGGTCACTTCCGAAGTGCTTCCGGCCATCCGCCGCACCGGCGAATATCGCGTGCCGGCCACGGGCTCTGACATCGTGATGCCCGACGATTGGCGCTATCAGGACGCCAACACCGAGGATCTCAAGATCTGCGTCGCCCTGCTACGCGAGGCTCGCTACAACCACGGCAAGAAGGCCGCCGTGGAACTCTGGCGGAGACTGTCTCCGCCCTTGCCTCCTATCGACGCCATCTCGAAGGACGATGTATCCCGCTTCGTGCGGGAAGTCATTCGCTCCGCCCCCGGAAACAGGGTGAAGGCCGACGCTCTCTATGCCCGCTACCGCCTCTGGTGCCGCGAGAACGGTATCGAGCCACTCACGATGACCGCACTCGGGCGCCGCCTCCAAACCTTCGATTTCGAGAAGCGGAAGCGGACGGGCGTCTACTATATGAACATCGCCCTTTCCTGATCGGTTCATCCCCGCGTAGGCGGGGAACACCGTGCCGATCCGCACTCATGCCGCCACCGTGTCGGTTCATCCCCGCGTGGGCGAGGAACACACGCTTGCCTTGTCGGCAGCGTCGCCGATGTCCGGTTCATCCCCGCGTAGGCGAGGAAAACTATAACATCGGTTGTTCGTTACGGCACACGCCTGGCATCGTCGCGAACATCATTTCGATGCGCGCCACTTTCTCGTCTTGCGTCTCAGGGTGTTCGACTGCCTGCGGAAAGCGGCCCGCGATAGAGGCGGTCAGCTCGTAAAATGTTGACTGCCAGAACGTGTCAGGCGGCCAGCCCAGGCGCGCCGCCGCACCGATCAGGTCGCCCCAATCGATGAAGCGGCCGGACGAGGGTCCGGCGCGGACGGCCCGTCTTCCGCCACGGCAAGCCGTTCGGCGAGGCGCTCCTCGCCAACGAAGAAGTTCGAGATGAGACGTGCCACATCCTGCATGGCGCGCATTGGGCCGACCGCGAGAATGTGCGCCTCGATCACGTCACGACGGCACATTCCCCAAAGTGCCTCCTCGTAGACGGCGGCAATCTGGGTGACGGGCAGGCGTGCGACCGTGACGCCGTCTGCCACGATGGCGCGGAGAACATCGCCCATCGGGCCGCATCGCTCCTCAATGCGACGGGCGAGATCGAAGGTGCGGCGAACGTGGTACGTAATACCCGCTACCTCGAAGATTTCGGCGTGCGCGCCGTGCTGCTCACCGCTCATCAGGCAGCCGCCGTGAATTGCGTCGGGCCGTCGACAGAGATCGTGGCCTTGAACGGGATCACGTCATCGACCTTGCTGCTCGCGGGGGCGTAAGACAGCACCTGCGCGAAGAACGAGAACGACGAGTTGTTCGTGCCCTTCGAGTCCGCCAGCTCGACGCGAAACCCGAACGCGGAATCGCTGTTGACGGCTCCAGCCAACAGGCGTTGGCCCGGATCGCTCGGGCGAAACTGGCCTGAAATCGTGATCTGACCGCCGTCTTTCAGCCCCTTGATGCGCCGCCGCCAGGTGTCGGACAGCGCCGTGACATCGATTTCCTTCCGCGTCGGCAGCCCGAAACCGGACAAATCGTTGACACCGTCAACCAGCACCGTTGCCGCGCCGCCCGGCGCAGCCGAAATCAGGAGCTTGAGCCCCGCGTTTTTTACTGCCGTTCCCGGCATGGTCGCCTCCTGTTGTGAAAATAACTGCCGCACGAACTGTTCGAAAATTCCGAAGAGTTGCCCGCTAATCCTGTACGAGCACGCGCACCGTCACCGCCCCCATTTGCGTCACGCCATCGGCGTCGCGGCGCGTTTCCTCCGCCGTGATCTGGCAGAGCACCGCGGCGCCCGCCGCCAGCGTGAGCGGCTTGTCGTGGAGCGCCTCGCGGATCGAGGCGATGATGCCGAGCACCTCTTTCTTGCCGCGATAGCTGCTCCAGACGCCGAGCCAGACGGTGTGCTGCGCGAAGTCGCCCGAAAGCGGCGCACCCGGCGCGTGCGGCAGCGTCTGATGCGCCTGAAACTCGACGAACGGGAACGGCACATCCTGCGGCGCGTCGTCGTAAACCGCGACCGGTGCGAGCGCCGTCGTCAGCGCGTCGAACAGCGCTTTGTGAACCTCCAGCTCGCGCGCCGGCATCAGGCGGCCAGCGCTTCGGCGTTGATTTCGGTCGCGAGCTGCTGCAGCTCGTCCGTGGTGCACTCGGCGAGGGCCGCGTCGAGCGCGGCGCTCAGCGCGCGCCAGGCGTCATAGAGCGCGTTGCCCTGCTGATTGATGTCGTCGAACGTGGGGCGATAGCGCTCGCGGATCGCGTCGATTTCCGCCTCCATGGCGCGCCATTCGGCGTTCCGGCGCTCGTCGAGGGCGCTCTGCGCCGCCTGATTTGCGTCCATTTCAGACTGGATTGCCTGCACGGTTTCAAGCGCCGCCATGATCATGTCTCCTGTAGGGCGGCCCGCACAGCCGCTGCGATGAGTGCTTTGACGCGGGGCCTCGCCGCCTCAACGGCGGGCCGGAAAAAAGGATGCGCGGGGCGGGGCGGCACCATGCGCTTCATGCGGCGCGTGCTCACCTTTCCGCCCTTGCCTATTTTCGTGACGCGTTTGTCACCCTTTTTGTAGCCCTTGGTGCCGTATTCCACCCACGCCGCGTAGTGCGCCAGCTCGCGCAGGTCTTTGGTGATGAGCCCGACCTTCCAGACGGACGCGGCGCGGAGGCGCGCCAGAGCAGCCGGGCTTGCGAATGCGTCGCGCAACTTGCCTGTCTTGACGGGCGCGCGGGCCACGATCTCGGCCTGCAGGATTTTTGCGGCCTCTTCCGTCGACGCCGCCATCGCCGCCGCGACGCGCTGTTTGGCCGCCCCGAAGCGGTCCGGGCCGCGCTTGATGTGGGACACGGTTATTCCCAGTCATCCGGGTTCAGCTCGCTCGGCATCTGATCGAGCTCCTCGTCCGTGACTCCGGACCGATCAACGACCTCCCAGCCACGACTGGTCAATTTGGAATAGTCCTCTTCGAGGTCCGCGCCTTGCTCGGCCAGTTGATCCTTTTTGCGCTGCAGATCGAGATAGCGGTCGCGCAAGTCTGCGAGCTGATCGAGTTCTGAATTCACGTCGAGCGCTTGAGGGCGCTGCTTCAGGGCTGCAGCCGGCATCAATCGTCATCCTCGTCGCTATCGGACCACTCCGGTGGAGTGAGACCGTCCATCAATTCACGGGGAGATGGCCTGTCCTCGTATGGCTCGTCTTCGATTTTGCCGAGGATGTCGTTCACGACGCGCCAGCCGGTGTCCCGCAACTGCTGCGCCTCCTCGTCGATCTCGTCGATTTGCTCGGAGATGCGCCAGAATTCCTCTCGATTTTTTCGGGCCTCGTCGCGCAGCGAGGTCAGCTCCGAAATCATCCGGTCGTACTCACGGCTCATTGCGTAACCCCCGCTTCGGCGACGATGATCATCGTGAGGGCGCGCGCCGGGCCGCGCCGCAGCTCGCGGATGTTGAGGATTTCATCGCCCCAGCGGATGCGCATGGACTCGGTGATGTCGCCGCGCCGATGCAGCGTGAACAGGTATGTGCGCGTGGCGCGCACGGCGCCCTGGTGGTCGCTTTCGCTGCCGCGCACGGCCTCGACCTTGGCGAAGGCGCGCGGCTGCACGGCGCGCCATTCGACGGTTTCGCCGCCGTAGCCGTCCGCCGTCGCGACGGGCGTCTCGAAGGTGAGCCGCTCGCTGAAATCGCCGCTCAAGCCACCCATTGACGGCTCCCACCGATTTCGCGGTGAGCGATCAGCCGCAAAAGGATACTCTCGACAGTGCCTCCAGCCCAGAATGCGGCGAAGAGATACCAGCCGACAGCCATCAGGACGGTGATCAATACGATATCCATCGCGAGCCCGAGCGGGCTGAAGCGCAAACACTTCATCGATTTTTCTCGGCGTTGGAGGTTGTCAGAAACCGGAAATGCGGTGCTGCGAGAGGAGCGCGTCGCAGGCGAAGCCGAAGCCGCCCTTGAGATCGTTGCCCGCCTCGCGGTTGACGTAGTGCATGCCGACGATCAGTTTCGCGGCCTGCCGGATGCCGAGCGGGATCTGCGCCGGCGTGTCGCCGTAGCCCGCCACAAACGCGACGCGCACCGCGTGCGGGTGCGCGGCTGTGCCGGGCCAACGGGTGACGGGCAAAATATGCCCCTGAAGGCACGCGGTTTCGACCGCGTACGCCTCAGGGTCGAGCGTCTGAAGCGTGCCCGCAGCGTCGAGATATTTGACGCTCGTGACCGATTGCAGGGGCGGCATGGGCAGGCACAGCGCGGCGCCACACTCCGGAAAAGCATGGACGCGATACTCGAAACTCTGCGTGAGGAGCGCGCGCCCGAGATAGCCGCCGCGCCCGTTGAATCCTTCGAGGTATTCGGTCGCGAGCTGCACATAGTCGGCAAGGAGCGCGTCTTCGTCATCGATCGTGATGCGCAACTGCGCTTTTGCATCGGCGACGGTGAGAATTTGCCCGGTCGGGGCCTGAGTGCGAACAAGGTACATGGGCGAGGCTCCGGGAGATGAGCGCGGCCGGGAGAGAGCACCGGCCGCGCGGACGCATGACAACTGGGGGACGGAGGAACGGGTTAGCTGACCGGCGAAAGGCTCGGATCGGAGAGACGCACGAAAACCGACGACAGCGGGACGCCGCCGGTAAAGGTGCCGGTCGCTTCGAGATCGATTGTCACGTAACGCTTGTTGCCGACGTAACCGATTTTGTAGATGCCTGCGGCCTCGGCCGGGGAGTCGATGGCCTTTACGATGCCGCTCGACACAGTCGCCTCGATGTCGCCGACGAGATCGTCCGCTGTCACAGCCGCTTGGCCGGAGCCGGACGCGTCGCTGTGCTGGAGGATGAGTTCGAGCTTGAGCGCGTTGGAAAGCGTATCTGACGCATTTTCGGCGTTGACCGCGAAAACGATGTCCATCGCGCGATAGATCACGCCGTTCTGGATGCGGTCCACCTCGACGGCGGTTTGATCGGCCGGTGCTACGCCGTTGAACACGGCGATATATTTCGACTCGGCGACGCGATTTCGGGATGCAGAGCCCATGGGAGATCCTTGTTTTTTCGGGATGGAAGCCGGGCGGTTGGGTTATGAGCCGCCGCCCGGCTTTGGCGCGCGCGATGGCTGCGCCTGTTCAGCGCAGCCTTACGCCTCGCACTTCAGGAACTTCATGTGCTCGAAGCTCTGCACGCCGCCGCCGTAGCGCTTCGTCGTGTAGAACTTGACGAAGCCCTTCCGCGTGAGGTTATCGCGCGTCATCGTCACGCCCTTACGGTCGAGGATCAGATAGGTCCGCGCGAAATCGCCGAACGCAATGGGGAATTTATTCGCACCGAGGGTCGGCATGAAATCGTCGAAATCAATCGGATAACCGAGCAAAGTCGGCTGCAACACCCCGCCTTGGAAGCTCTGTTCCCAGAGATATTCGCCCGTCGTCAGCTTGAACTTACGGACCTGCGCTGCCGTGGTGCGGTGCATCAGCCAGCGAGAACTTTTGAGCGACGCGGATTTGAGGCAATAGAGCACGTCAAGGAACACGTCCGAGGGGCTCGACGCCGCGAATCCCGTGGCACCGCCGGTTTTGACATAGCCGACCTTGCCGTAATCAGCCGATGCGTCGTAATCGCCGTAGCCCGCCTGCGCCTTGACCGGCACGGTGAGCAGACCTTGCGGCTCACTTGTTCCATTTCCCAAGAGGAACGTTCGCGCCTCATCGTCCCTATATGCGATTTCCAATTCGCTGCGTATCCACCCTTCGATGTCAAAATTTGCATCTTCGAGGAGAATTTCCGTAATGATCGGCTGCGCATAGCGCTCGTGTACTTGAAACTCCAACTTGCGCAGGCGCGACATATCGGTTTCGCCGCGATCATCAAGCTCACCGACGTTGGAGACGTTCGTGCCCCCGATGCTTGCCATCTTGGCAAGTTTTTGGGTCGTTACGCTGCGCACAGAGGCGAGTGAGCGCATTACCGTGTCCGTTTCGAGCACGCGCTCAATACCGGTCTCCCATTCCTCGGGCACGAGAAAGCCGCCGCGATCCACGTCAAACGTGGAAGCTGCGCGGGCTTGCGGAGTAATGCTTTCGAGCTTGCCGGTCGCGCCCTTGCGCATGAAGGCGAAAAACTCGCCCTTGTACTCGGTTTCCTGCTTACTCGTGCCCGGCCGCGCCGCTGCGGACGGCTTCGTGAGCTGACGCACGGCGTCCTCGGTGCGCGCCGCTTCATCGGCGAGACGATCTTCGCGGAGCTGCGCGAGGGGATCGCGACCGTTACGCTTTTCCAGCGCGGTCAGGCGCGTACCCACATCGTCGCGCAGCGCGGCGAGCGAACGGTTCATCTCGTCGATCGCAGCGCGCATGTCGCGATGGTGCGGACGCTCGGCGCGGGGCGCGCGCCGCTCGCCGTTACGAGCTGCCATTTCCGCGCTGATACGCTCGCGGGTTTCGCGCGAACGCGCGATGACATCCTGTGTCTCAGTTGCTTCGGGCATTCGCCCCTCCTCTTGTCATTCCCCGGAGCCTCGCCGCATTACTTCTGATCTGCCTCGCGAACTCCGCGACCGCCGAGGCGTCTTCATCACTCGACCGCCGCGACTGACGCGGCGATGGCGCTTGCGGCGCGGAGGCACGGGGCGAAACGCCCGGCATCAGCGCGTCACAGAACTTCTTCTGAACGGCGTCGGAGGCCGACAACCATGTTTCCCGGTCCATCATGGCGCGGATCTCATCCACGCCGAGGCCGGTGCGGGCGGCGTAGGTTTCAGCCATGCCTGCATCGATCTGTTCGAGCAGCACCGCCGTCTCGCGCAGCTCCTTCGCGTTGCCGCAGTCCATGCACCACGCGTTGTGGATCATGAAATGCGCGTTCGGGGCGATCTCGATGCGCGTTCCGGCCATCGCGATCACCGATGCGGCGGAACCCGCTACGCCAGTGATGCGCACGATGACGTTTCGACCGCTGGCGACGAGGTCATTGTAGATCGCGAGCCCGTCGAAGATGTCCCCGCCGGTCGAATTGATGCGCAGAACGATGTCCCCGGCGTCCGCCTGCGCCAGAGACTGACGAAAAGCGGCTGCCGAGATGCCGTTCGGGCCGATATCGCCGTAAATGTCGATCTCGTTGCCGCCAACGAAGGCGCGCACGGCGATTTTGGCCTCTGGAGCCGCTTCAGCGCGTTTACGGGCGAGGAAGCGCTTCGGGACGGCGGGAAATGAGGGCAGTTGGGGCATTTTTTGCCTCGCCTTGAGTTTGCGGTTTCTGATCCACGCGCTTCACGGGCACGCCGTAGTCGTCGCCGCCCTCGTCCTCGCGCGGGTTCATGCCCAGCTCGGCGCGGATCTCGTTCGGGTTCATCGCTTCGATCTCGCGCAATATCTTGTAGGCGGTGGCGCGGCTCTGCAGGTCGCCGCGGATGAGGCCGCGCAGGTCGCATGCGATCATGTGATTGGAACGTTCGGCTTCCGTGAGCAACGAGACGGTCATCTGCTGGCCGACAACCTCTCCCCATGGATCGATTGTGTGCTGCACGAAGCCGATGGCCTGCTGTTCGATGCCCGAGCCCCACGACGTTGCCTTGTCCACGTCGCCGAGCATGTGCGGCGGCACCCCGAAATACATCGCGATTTCAGAGCGCTGGAATTTCCGCCCGTCGTAGAACTGCGTTTCCTCCGCGTTCCACGCCATCGGCGTCCAGTCCATACCATCTTCGAGGATGACCACCTTGTGAGCGTTGTCGGCGCCGGAATAGAGATCGCGCCAGCGCTTGCGAAAGCGCTCGAACGCTTCATCGTCGAAGTGGCCCTGATATTTCACGACACCGGACGGTGACGCTCCGTTCGCAAACAGCTTGGCGGCGAACCGTTCTTGCTGAATCGCAAGCCCCATCGCCTCGCGGGCGGAGTCGAGAAGGGAAACACCCATCACGCCGTCGAGACAAACGCCCCGCAGGTGCAGAATTTCCTCGTTGCGGAAGTATTGTGAGCCGCCCCGCGCCCAAGAATAGTGGTAGATCACGCCGAGTTCACCCGATGGCCCTGGCTCGAACACGTCATCAAGAGCCATGCGATCCGGGTGCAGCGGGATGAGTTCGACGAGCTTGTTGCCGGATCGGCGAACGAAGGTGTAGGAGTTGCCGCGCAGCAAGATATGAGCAACCATCATCTGCTTGAGCGTGAACGGCGCCATGCGATAGCGGTTTGGCTCGACGTTCAGCAGCAGCGACGCCGGATGATCGCGCACCGGAATGCGCGCGAGGTGTCCCTTCCGCTCTTCAAGGCGGTAGACCATGAACGGGCACTTCGCGAGCGCCTGACTGATGATGCGCACGCACCCGTAAACGGCAGGGATGCACAGGGCGTTCGCTTCGCCGACGTAGACTCCGCTCGCCGTGCGCCGCGATTCCGCGATTTCCTTCACGAGATCAGCCGTCGTCATAGGCTTCGCCTGCCCCATCAGGACGCGCGTTGCGCCCTGCACGCGATGCCAGAGCGACGCGGCGGGATTTGATTTTGCCATCAAAGCACCCAAAGCTTTGGCTCGGCGCCGGTTGGCGGCGCATTGGTTTCGACCGGCTGTGGGTCGTTAAACGTGTCGTGCCCGGTCGCAACATCGATCGACATGGCGCGCAGCTCGCCGTCGTGAGCTGCTGCGGGCACGGCTTCCGCCATGGCGAGGGTCAGCGCGATGATGGTCGCGACAATGCCGTCAATGCGGTCAGTCGACTTATCCTTGATCGGCACGATGTCGCCCTGCTTGCCGACGCTCACCGCCACGTTGCTCGCCATCCACTTCAGCACCGGGTGGCCGCCGTGATCGAGGCTCCCCGCCACGACGAGACGCTCCAGCTCTTTCGCGCCCGGCGACATAGAGCCGTAGCCCTGCTGCACCATCATCACGCGCGGTTCCTGCTTACCGGTGCGCGGATTGCGCGCCATGCCGAAATGCTCGACCAATTTCGGGCCGAGCCAGCCCGTGTTCCACTTGTCGATCCCGACGCGCATCACGCTGAGCTTTGCCGCATCGCGCTGAATGTCGGCGAAGATCGTCTCCTGATCGATGGTGTTTCCCTCGGTCGCTATCAGCGAGCCCTGCGCCGCCCACTTGTCGTAGGGCACGCCGTCGCGCTTGACGCGCAGCTCGATGTTGTCGGCGGGCACGTACAGGCGGCAGGCAACGCGCGTGCGCATGTCGCCGCCGGCGGGCGGAAACACGTAGATCACGGCGGTCAGATCCTGCACGCTCGATACGTCGATGCCGATGTAGCAGGGCCGCCCCCGGCATTCGTCGAGGATCGTGCGCCAGGCGTCGGGCCGCGTTTCGTCGCAGCACTTCACCCAGCGGTGAATTTGCAGCCAGCGCACCGCCTGCTCGGTCCACTGATTGAGGTGATAGCGCCGGAAATCGTTTTCGAGGCGCGGGTTGTCCATCGCCTTGCGAAATTCGCTTCGAATGAAGTCGGGGCGCACGCTGATGCCCCAGTTCGGGTTCGCCTTGCGCCACGTTTCCTCCTGCTGCCAGTCGTCATCGGGCCCGGCGGCGTAATGCGCGATCAGCCGTTCCGGATCTTCGAGGGCGCCTTCGAGGTATTTCTGATCCTGCTGATACGCCTCCCAGCCGAATCCGCGCCGTTCGCCCGCCGTCGAGGTGTCGAATTCCAGCGGCTGGCGGCGCGCAGCCATGCTCTGGCGAATGAACTGATCTAATTTGTCGTCTGACCACTCGTGCAGCTCGTCGCCGATCTTGAGGTGGGTGTTGAGCCCGTGCTTGCCCTTCGGCTTGGCGGTGAGCGGCTCCCACTTCGAGTTCATCTCCGCGAAAACGATCTTCTTCGCGAATTTTTCGAGGCGCTGCGACAGCTCCGGCGACTGCCCGAGCATCGCGCCGCCGATGTCGAACACCAACTTCGCCTGCTCCTCGTTGGTGGCGGTCGAGTAGATCTGCGCGCCATACTCCCGATCGCCCGCGAGCACGAGCAGCCCGACGCCTGCGGCCAGCGTGGTTTTGCCATTTTTACGTGGCACCCATAGCCGGGCCTTGCGGAAGAGGCGCGAGCCGTCCGGCCGTTTCCAGCCGAACAGGGGGCGAATGATGTCGAACTCCTGCCACGGCGAGAGACGGAACGGACGGCCGTAATAGCTGCCCTCGACGCCCCGCAGATAGCGCGGGAAGAACGCGGCGGCCGCGTCGGCGGTGCGCTGGTCGTACTGCGCGCCGGGCGTGAGCGCGACCGTGCGCAGCACGTGCTCCGGCATGCGTGCGAGGTCCGGCGACGTGTCGGGGATGCGGGCGAGGGCTGTCATCTACCAATTTTGAGCGTTAAGATGTTCCGGCAGGCGTTCAAAATCTTCGTCAGACAACGCATCGATAATATTTTGTGCTTTATCTATATACGGGTCAGATTCCTCTTGAATCCTCTCCATTTCCTCACCTAGGTCCTGAATCTTGCCGTCAAGTGCCCAATACTGATCGTCAAGTTCTTTGTATTCCTGACTGTCGTCAGGATGCCGATTGCGCTCGCGCTCGACGGCGGTTTGCTCCTCGCCAACTTTCATCATCTGCTCTTCGAGGGACAGCCATTTGTTGCTGATCGGCATATAAGCGTCGCGCAGAACGCCAAGTTCAGCAACGACCACGGCGAATTCTTCGTCGGAGAGCATCAGTTCAAAATCCCAAAGTCGCGCCCACGATGTCGTCAGTCTAAAATCGCGTCCCAGCCGAGGCTGCTCACTCGGTCGGGATCAATCTCCTGCATCCGCGCTACGATCTCTTTCTTGCGCTCCTGCAGCTCATCGCTTTTGTCGGCGGTCTCATGGAAATAATCACCGACACTGCGCACCACATCCGGCGCGTAGGCCCGAGACAGCGCGTTTTGCGCATAGGTGATGGCGTAATCAGCGATTTCCCGCTGTTCACGGGCGAGTGCATTCAGCTCATCTTCGAGATCGCTGGTATCCTCTGCGCGCGGGCGACGGAAAGGCGGCATGACAAGCTCCTAGTTCAAAATCCCAAAGGGCGTAGCGGGGGCGGCTGTGGCGGCGGCAGCTTCGGCGCGATTTTCGGGCGCCTCGTCATCCTCGAACGGCAGCGACAGCACCGGGCGCGGCCCGTCGCCTTCGCTGCGGGCGCGGATTTCCTTGAGCTTGAACCGCATCAGCGGCGTGAGCGCGAAGCGGTCTTCGAGCCCCTCGATCTTGCCCTCGATGTCGAGCATCGCCTTCAGGTCCGGGTTGATGCGCTGGAGCTTGCAGTGTTTGCTTTCGGTCTCGTAGGTCTCGCCGATCGCGTTCACCTTCGCGCGGAGCTTCAGCCAGCGGGCGACGTGATCGCAGTAGCGCGCGAGCGCGGGTTCCTCGGACGGCAGCAGCAGCCCCGCGCGGCGCAGTTCCGGCGCGGTGAGCTGCCAGATTTCGCGCCCGGCGGCGTCGAGCCACTCCGGCGCGTCGGCGATTTCGACTGTATCGGTCATCGGACCATTTTGCTGAGGCCGGGAAAATGGTGCGGGGCGGCCGGATTGCCGCCCCGCCGCCGGGGGGTATTCAGGTTCGGGAGCGGGCGGCCTTGAATCTTACCTACGGCCAGGAGAGGTAGCCGCCCTTGTTCGTTTCCGTTGCCCAGTGACTCCGGCGCGAACGCCGGTCGCTTTGGTCGCAAGCCGTGTCATTGCCGAGTTATGGTGTGCACCGTCCGGCGCCCCCGAATTGGTGATCCCGTGGGGGAATTGGAATTGGTGCGGGGCGTTTAAGGTCCGCCCCGCCAAGACCGGCCACCCTCGCGGAAGGGATTCGGTTAATCGTTCTTGCAGGGGCGCGCGACGACGACGCAGCGCTTGAGGTCGAGCAGCGTGTTGCTGCCGCCAACGCGCGCGGGGTCGCAATGCACATCCACGACGCGGGCGAGTTCCCACGTCATGAAGCGCTCGCCGTGCGCGTTGATGACTTGCTCCTGCCAGCGCTTCACGGCCGAGCGCTGCGCCGAGCGGATGAGGTGATAGGCGTCGCCAGCGGCGCGGATCGGTTCGCGGCACTCGGGGCCAGGCGGCGGAGGAGCCGGGCGGCGATGATGCGGGTGCGCGGCGGCGGGCGTGGTGAGGGCAAGCGCGATCAGCAGCGCAGCGATGGGGCGCATGGGTTTCTCCGTAAGTGCCGAAAAAAGTTTCAGAAAACCCGCTCCGGCGGAGTTTTCGATTAGGCGCGCGGTTGAGGCGCGAAAGGGTGTAGAGATTTCGAGATGGGGGGAGGGGTCAGCCCTTCCGACCATCCGGCGTGCCGAAGTTGCTATCCTCGCGCGCCGTCTTCTCGTCGTGGTGGCGCTTGCACAGCGCCTGCCAGTTGTTCGTGTCCCAGAACAGAGTGCTGTCGCCCTTGTGCGGTGTGATGTGATCCACCACAGTTGCGGGCGTTGCCACGCCGTCAGCCCAGCACATCGCACACAGCGGGTGCGACCGCAGATACGTCGCGCGGGCCTTCCGCCATCGGTGATTGTAGCCGCGCACGTGGCTCGGCTCGCGATAGCGATCAAACTCGCGCTTGCGTTCGCGCTCGCGCTCGTCTCGTGTCTGATTGTCTGGGCGGAATGTTCCGGGCGCCGTGGGCATTGTGCCTACCGTGTACTCTACGCGCCATTTGACCTCACGATGTCAAGGATTCTAGGCGCGCGCAAGCCCTTCTCGCTTGGGTTGTGGATAACTACCGCGCACCATCTGGCGACGGCAGCAACCTCACGCTGCTATCGCCTTGATATGCAAGGGCGATATTGCGCGACACATGCTCCTCGACTGTGCGCCCGTCCGGCATCACCACATGCGCCATGAACGCCTGTTCGAGCGTTTCGATCCCCTCTTCGACCGACACGAGCTTTGCCTTCACGGCCAGCACGAGCGCGCGCCACTTCGTGCGGCACGCCTGTTCCCACAGCGCGTGCGCCCGCTCCGGGGTCGCCTGCCGCGTATGAGATCGATATTGGTTGTTTCGCACCGTTTCCTGCTGGAACTGCGGCGCGGACTTGTCCGGCACGATCAGCGTCATGCGCACATTGCGCTCGCCGATGCGAAACGCCACCATCGCACGCCCCGGCTCGTTGAAAAACGCCGTGTGCGTGGCGCCATAGCGTTCGAGGATCGTCTCAAGCTCCGCGCGGCTCGACGCCACGCTCACGCTCGTCTTCTCTGCATAAGCCGCTTTCTTGGTCATGCCCATTCTCCCTTTTTCCTGAGTATAATCGACATGGACTCAGTCGCGCGGTGAGCCGCTGCGATAGCGGATAGCTCGCCGTATAGTCTCCACTGCCGCTCCGCGTCCTGAGCCGACAAATCAAGTGAGGCGTTTCGCAATACCTCACGCACGCGCGGCGGCAGCCGGTCATAAGCGCGCAAATCATTTGCCGCTGGCGACACGTCAACCACGTAGCCGGACACGGGATCAAGCCCGTTCCCACTCATCTCACGCCCCACGGCTCGCGCTCCGCGCCGATGCCCGTCAGCCGCCAGCGGGTGAGCGCATCCGCCGCCATCATCGCATCGCGCAGGATGCGCAGCGCGCAGTGCCACGTCTCATAGGTGGCGCGGGCGTGCCAGAGCGCGGCCTCGGCGCGCGCGGGCGGCCATCCCTCATAGTCGATCACGCAGGCCACCGGCTTGCCGCGCCTGTCCTTCAGCGTGCGCGGCAGCCCCGCCTTCAGCTCGGCGACGACGCGCAGCGGCGGGCAGCGCGGGCACCAGTCGGGCGTGCGCTCATCCTCGGCGCAGCGCATCACGAGCTGCCGCTCGCCCGCCTGCAGGCGGCGCACGAAGTCGTGGACCGTGTAGGCGTCGGCGTGTGCCTTGATGCCGAGCTTCATGCCCTGCGCGCGGATCACCGCGCCCGTGGCGAGGTCGCCGCACACGCGCCCCGTCGCCGAAATCGACGCCTCGCCGGGCCCGAAGCCGCCCTCGTCGCGCTGCACGATCTGGCGAGCATAGGTCCATTCGAGCAGCTCGCGCATCGTCGCTGGTGTGCGCGTGTCGGCGACAGTTGACGGATTGACAGTTCGAGGGAGTTTACGGCTTGCGCCTATAGATTCACGGGGCAAAGGAGCGATTTTATAGGCGTTTTGCATGGCGTTCCTTTTTGCGTATATTAACACATGCTCAAACTATCAACTCTATCAACTCTCGATGCTAAAATCGTTCATAATCAACGATTTGAGGAATTGACAGAGACGCGATCATCACTCAACAACACTCAACCTCTATCAACTCAAAAATTGACGGTCAGTTGACAGACAACGCACCCACTATCAACTCACGCGTCACGCATCTGCGCCGCTCGGCCAATACTCGATTTTCAACTTGATCCCGATCCGTTTTACATAGCCACCCGTTCCCATTACTTTGGGATACCCTAAATCGTTGAGCCTGCGCCCGAACGGCGTCTGCTTTTTCGGCTCTTCGTTGTTCATTTCGCACCATTTGCGGTATCCCGCATAAAGCTCGGAGGCAGAGGATTTGAATTCATCTGTGGCGGCGGCAGCGGGGCGCGTTTCGCAGGCGGTGAGCACGAACTGGCCGATAGGGTCATTCTCGGCAAAATACGCATCTGTCGCCGCCAACACAGCCGCAGGAACGCGCAGCCCCTCGACGTGATAATCGCGCCATCCATCGAGCAACCAGTTGAGTATCCCCTCGCGTTCCTCAAGCAGCTCGGCGGTGAAATCGCGCCCCGGCGTGCGTGTGAAGGTGCGGCGGAACGGAACGACATGGATTCGCCGCCGGATGCCGAAATCCTTGCCGACGATCGAGGGCTTGACGTTCAGCGACATCGTGAGCTTGCCGACCGGCTTGAACTCGAAGAACGGCTTGTTGAGGTGGCGCGCCTTCATGCGTTCGCCGCCGGTCCACTGCTTGATGACGCTTTCCGAGAGACGAACGCCGGCCTCCGGCTCGCTCGTGCGCACGAGACGCACGCCGGGCAATTCGGCCAGGTCGGGTGACGGTCCGGAGCCTGATTTACGATCCGTGTAGAGCCACGTCTCGATTGGCGTCGTCGCCGCGTAGTCGCCGAGGATCGTGGAAACCACGTCGATGATGGTCGATTTGCCGTTCGATCCCTGACCCTCGAAAATCGCCACGCATTGTTCGAGGATCGAGCCCGAGAGGCAGTAGCCGAGCCACTGCTGAATGAAGCGGCGCATATCCTCCTCGGGCTGACACTCTTCGAGGAATTTCAGCCAGCGCTTCGGCGTGGGTGCGTCGGGGTTATAGCGGACGGTGCAGCACCGTGTGATCAGGTCAAAGCGGTTGTGCTTGCGGAGCTGCACGACATCGTCTTCGCCCTCCGCGCGCAAAAACAGCGTGCCGTTCTGGACGTTCAGCAGATAGGGATGTGCGTCGAAATCGTCGCTGACTTTGCGGCTGTAGGCCGCCGCCTCGGTCAACATCGAGGCGATTCCGCCGCTGTTGCCGCTGCGCACGGCGTGCTTGCGGAACGATTTCTTGCGGTCGCCGACGACGTGCTGCACCTCGTCCCACAGCGCATCGCTCGTCTTGTGTGCGTAGCGCCGCGCCACGGCCGCGCCGTCGCGATCCGACCAGCGTGTGCCGTCCCAGGCGAGCCAGCCGCGCTCGTCGGTATAAGCGATGTCGCTACCGAATCGCGCCAGCATGCGCCGCGCATTGCCGAGGTCGTTCAGCTCCAGCTTGGCAAGCTCGGCGTCGTCGACCGCGCCGGGTGCCTCAGCCGCATCGAGCGCGGCAAGCACCTGATTTTCTTTCGGAAATAGATCGTCTGTCATGGCCGCGCCGATGGCGCGCCCGCTAGATGTGGACAAAACTGTATAAGTTGCACCACTACATACGGTGTGCTAGTTTCGTCCACGCAACGGACGCTAGGTTGAGATCCACAAACGTCGCACCCGTCCGCCGCCCGCGAGTGTTACCAGCACGCGCGGGAGCTTCGCACGGAAGCTGAGCCGCAGGGAGACGCAACCTCCTCTGCGGCTTCCTTGTTTTATGCCGCCGCAGGCAGCGTCAGCGCGCGCAGTTCGTCGAGGTTCGCTGTCGGCGGCATGGGCCGGAACGCCTTCGGTTCCATCTTGTGGATGAGAAAACCGGGCATGCACCGCCATTCTCCTGCGAAATAGACGGATTCATCTCCAAGAGGATCGCGAATCCAGATCGCCTTGTCGACCATGGGCGAGTCGTCGCCTTTATCTGGATGGAGTTGCACGAGGAAGGGATCGCCCGACGCGAACAACTCCTCGCTGAAATACTCAATCGGAATCCACCCTTCCTTCGTTCGCGGCAGCGACTCTAGCGGCGGTATTTGTGTCTGAACTTCAGCCATCGTCATCTCTCCTTCATGCCGCTTCTTCGACGAGGATCGGGAGAGATGCCTCGTCCGACGGCACCGTCACCGTGGGGATTTCCGGCCGGATCGGCACGCGCACCGTCAGCAGCGTGACTCTGGTCAGATCCCATTTTATGTCGAACTGCGTGCCGCCGTCGCCGTCGAGGATGTCCGCCTGCTGACACCCCTCCAGATCGTACCCGACCGCGATTTTGAACTCGTCATACTCCGGCTTCGCCTGCGTCGCCGGTGTTGCTGCCTGTGTCATCACTCTCTCCTTGCTGTTGAACGGTGTCACGCGCCCTGCGTCGCGGTTGATGCATCATCGCGCGCGGGTTTCGCACTCTCGATTGCACGGTTGCGCGGCCATTGCAGGATCGTTGCAGGATGCCTGCGCGGTTTGAGTTGCACGCCGAGGTAGCAGGTCCCGAACCCGCCCGCGTGGCTCCCACGCTTCCCGGTGAGGCCGAAGGTGCGCTTCACATGGCGGTAGAACGCCGTCTCGGAGAGGAGCGGCGTGGCGCGCCCGCGCTCCCGGCTCCACCGCTCATAGGCCGCCAGCGCGTCCGCAGCGGCGAGCCGCGCCCCTTCGCGCCGCTCGACATTGGCATCGAGAAACGCCGCGAGATCGGCCACGCGTGGATCGGGAAAACCGGTCACGTCGTCGTCGTCAATCCGCGCCAATTCGACCTGACGACGCTCTGACACCGCGCTCGCCGCCACGATTGACGACGACGACGGCGCTTTCGGGCGCGGCTTCGAGCCGATCAGAACCGCCGGCGAAATGAGGCTGCCTGCCTCGATCAGGAACACGACGACGAGCGCGAGCAGCTCCTGCGTGGAGCCGACCGGAAGCCCCACGGCCGCCAGCGCCTGGCCGACCGGGCCGAGCGCGTCGGCGTTGCCGCCGGCGGGCGCGAGCCGCTCCATCCGCGCCTTGGCCTTTTCGAGGGCCGTCGCCAGCTTGTCGCGCTCCTGCGCGGTTGCGAGTTCAGCGCGCAGCGACGTTACAGTGGGGCAGTTGTTACGCTGCACGTAGTTTTCGATGATCTTGCAGTCACCGAGTCCATAGAGTGCGAGTTTCCCGTCAAGTTCTGCGAGGACCGTGCCTGTGGGCCGCACCGTGCCCATCGCCTTGATCGCGCGCAATGCGGCGTCCGCGTCGCCCTTCGCGGCGAGATAGGCGGGGCTTTCCGCCACCGTCGCCCACTCGTGACGGCCGAAATATTTCTCCATCGTGCGGTTGTTCGCGGTGAGGCTGTAGCCGACGCACACAGCCAGGATCGGCAGGCCGATCAGCCCCGCAGCCCAGCGCCCGCGCCGCCACGTCACCATGATGTAAAACGATTTGTACAGCTCGCCCGCGAGGATCACGGCAAGCAGCGCGCCGGTGAGCGCGAGCGGCATCGTTTGCGATTCGTCCCACGCGAACACAAGGCCAACCGTGGTTGACGCCGCCACGAAAAACCCCGCAACGATGGCGCCGACCGTGTCGCCGGGCCGCTCGCGCATGAATTGCCAGATTGAGCTGAGCGATGCCATTACGCCGCCTCCTTGGCCGCGCGGAGCGGCTCCCACGAAATTCGCTTGATTGTGGTGTCGCCTCGGTGCTCGCGGTCCCACACGAACCACGCGTAATCCATCTGCGAGCTGACGCGCGGCCCGGTCCAGCCGTCGCGGTGCATCATCGGCAGACGACGCCGGAACACGAGCACACGAGCCAGATGCCCGCCGTCGAGCACCGCGCGCCGGGCGCGACCTTCGGCATCGTTCTTGTTGCCCGCCGTGATGAACGCCAGCCGCAACAGCATGCAGACGCGCGGGCAGAGATCGAGCGCGTGCTGCGCGAATTGCGAGGCGAGTTTGTAGGGCGGGTTCGTGACGATGCATTCGATTCGTCCGGCGCCGACCCGCGAACGCGGAGCTTCGCGCTCCATCAGGAAATCCGCGCCCGACAGATCCTGCTGAAACCAGCCGTAATCCACCAAGTCGCTGGAGAACACGCTATGCTCGGCGGCACGCAAAACACGCACGATGGACCCCGGCCCGCAGGCTGGCTCCCAGATCTCGAAGGGCAGCCTCTCATGCTCCAGCAGCGCCCAGACGGCCTCCGGCGGCGTCTCGTAGAGATCGTTGCCGCGCTCGGATAGCGCCGCGCGCTTGTTCCCGCCCCCCATCACGCCACCTCTGCCGGGATAGGCTCGTGCCTCTGTTCTTCCGAAACGTCCTCGAACTTCCAGACGCCCAGCTTGTGCCGCGCCGCCCAATCCTGCGCTGCAGCATTCAGCACGCGCGCCAGATCGGACCATTGATCTTCCGTCACCTGATCAGTGGCACACTCATCGTCGTCAGGGTCACTGTTTTCCGAGTTTATCTCGTCAAAGGCTTCAGCTAGCAGCCCTTGATCAAACACCTTGGCGTAGAACTTGCCCGGCGTGCAGAGCGCCGTATAGGTGGCGACATCCGGATTATCGGCGATCCCTTCGCGCAACGCCTCTTCGCGAATTTCATAGGGGCCGAAATAATATTCTTGGTTGTGCGAGTAGTACCAGTTCGCCTTCATCACGCAGCCCTCAAAATCTTGAACTTCGGGAGACGCCGCGCCTCGGCGTCGAGCCAGTCGCGCAGCGGTTCGGATTCGAGCCGCGCCTGGCGCATCAGGTGTTCGGCGTGGCGGATCTCGCGCTCATCGATGCGCAGCAGCGCGCCGATCGCGCCCACCGGCACACCCGCCTGCCGCATCAGCCACACGGAGAGGTGCTGACCGGTCCACGTGTCGCGGGGGCCGCGCAACTGCGCCCACGGAAAAAACGTCTGTGCCGCGATCACGCGCGCATAGATGCGCCGCGCGAGGGCCTCGGAGCCGAATGTCTGGCGGTCAGTGCTATCGAGCATGTGCGGCGCCTCCACGGTCGCGGTAAAACTCGACGAGCGGTGCGCCCAGCACGCGCGACGCGGCATAGAGCCGGCCGGCGCTGATGCGGTTCGTGCCCGTCTCGTATTTCTGGATCTGCTGCATGCTGACGCCGATGGCCGCGCCGAGCATGCCCTGCGTCAGCCCGCGCTCCTCGCGGATCTGGCGCAGCCGCACGGCGACGATCTCGTCATATTCGGTCCTCAGGCGCTGGCCGCGCGCCGCCCTAGCCACGATTTGCACAGCGCCGCTCCATCAGCATGTCGTTAAAATCCTTGCCGGGCGCAGCCATCGCAATGCGCGTGTCGATTCCCTGCACCTGGCGAAATTTGAGCGCGCCGCGATCCAGCATGAGCCGCGTGCGCGCCGGGTCTTTGCCGTCGGCGTCGCCGAGGAGCGTGAGCCGCTCGACACCGCGCGGCATCAGCGCGCCGATCTTGTCGAGCGTCGGCACGGCATTGAGCCCGCCGCCTGTCATGTTGCCGAGCGACAACCCGCTGAAAAAGCACGCGCGCCGCCCGACTTCGGCCAGATCGCTCATCACCGAAAGCGTCGTCTCGTAGCCCTCGCCCATGATCGCGTCAGCCGCGAATGGGGTCAGAAATCCGAGCGAACCCCACACATTGCCGAGCGCCAGTTTCGCCTTCGGCAGCCGCGCCTTGCCGCGCCCGTCCGGCGCCAGCCAGGTGCGATGCACGCCCGCGAAATCGCGGTCGCGCGTGAGAATTGCGCCCACCATCGCGGGGCCGACGTGATGCACATCCTGCCGGTGATATTCGAGCGCCGGGTGAAACCGGAGGCTCGCGGGAATGAGGAACCCGTAAACGGCCTCCATCGCGTCGAGATTGATGCAACGCCAGCGGAGGTAGACCTCGACCAGCGTGCCGCGCGCGGGCACGCATTCGTCCCAGATTGCGCGGGCGCGGCGGAGCTTCGCGGCTTTCTCGCGCCGCTCTTCTTCCTCGGTCGCGGCTTCCTGCACGCGCCGCTTCTCGGCCTGCGCCTGCGCCGCCTTCTCGCGCCGCTCGCGCGCCTCGGCGTCGTCATCCTCGCGCGGCAGCAGCCCGGCCCATCCGGCCAGCGTCTGGAGTGCCTCGCGGAAATCGCAGCCGTCCATGAGCTGCACGAAGCGGATCACATCGCCGCCCTCGTCGCTCGCAAAACATTTGAACACCTGCTTGCCGGGATGGACGTAGAACGACGCCGTGCGCTCGCGCTTGAACGGCGACAGTCCGACGAACTCGCGGCCGTCGCGCTTCAGCGCGACGTGATAGCGGTTGCGCACCACGTCCTCGATGCGGTGCGCCGCCTTCACGCTCTCGATGTCGATTCCCTGCCGCATCGCCGCCTCGGTTGAAATTCGGTGCCACCCTCTCAGGTGGCGTGGGCCAGCGGCTTGCCTTTACTGCCGATGCTTGCCCGGATCACGCCTCGCCTACGGCCAGCGTTACCTTCCCGGGGTGCGCATTTCGAACCGCCCATCGGCGGAAACTGGGTGCCGGGTTCTTTCCCCCCGGCTAAGTCACGCGTGTGGATCACCGGGGCGCGTTCCCGGCGCGGCGCTCGACTTACTTGAGCGCCGGTAGCTCGGTCGGGATCGCGTAGGACAGGCCCACGCGCACGACATGCAGCTCGGGGTGCCAGGTCGCCGTCTGCGCGGCTGCCTCGCCGCTCGCGGGCGCGGTCACGGACACGTCGCCGAGGTCGACGTAGAGATACTCGCCGCGCAGGCGCAGACGGTCGGCGAGCGCCCATTCGACGCCCGCGCCCGCCGTCCAGCCGACCTTGGTCTGCCACTCGCTTTTGCTGGTGGACACCGTCACGTCGGGATCGGCGAACGTGTAGCCGTTGCCGAATTTGAGATCGGCGTAGGCGAGACCGCCCGTCGCGTAGATCAGCGCGTTGCCGAGCGGCGCGCCGACGCGGCCGCGCACGGTGCCGAACCAGTCGATATGCGCGGCGCTGCGCGTGACGACGGTGTCGCCCGCCGTCTTGCGGCTGGTGTCGGAGATGTCCGCGCCCTGAAAATCGGCCTCGACGCCGAGAACGGAGCGCCCGAGCACGAGATTATAGCCGACGAGACCGCCGCCGAACGCTCCCTCCGGCGTCACGTGATCGCTCGGCGAGCCCGCCCAGCCCGCGTTTGCGCCCGCATAGAGACCGCCCCACGCGGGGCTTGCCTCGGCCACGGCGAGCACGGCGCGGGCCGGGCTCGAATAGAGGTCCGCCGCGGTGGCCGCGCCGATCCCGGCGAGCAGGGCGATAGCAGAAATTACAATGCGTTTCATGAGTCCCTCGTGGTTAATGGCGCAGGGCCGCGATGACGAAAATTCCGACAATCGCCGTCGCGTAGAGCGCGAACGCCGTCAGAAGGCCCATCGCGATCAGGTCGAGTACCCGTCTCGAAGTCATTTCCTCATCGTCCATGGTCGCTCCTTTCCGGGCGTAGCTTCGCCGACCCGCCGCGCGAGCGCGGTGGGTGTACGCATGACATCGAAAAACTCTGTTCACGCCGTTTGCCGACGCTGGAATACGTTTTCGGTTGTGGGGTCAGTGTCGATACGCGCCCGTTGCGCCGAATAGCGCCGGTGCATATCGTCTACGGTCACGGCACCGCCTGAGTGCTCGACGATAGAATCGATCAGGGAAGCGCGGGGCCATATGAGCCCGCGCGCGATTCGGCGCATGTGGCCCACATCAATGGGCAGCCGCAACTTATCCGCGAGCTGCTCATAGGTGAGGCCTAATTCGTGACGGTACGATTCCACATCCATGGAATGGATAGTGGCATATCATTCCACACTGTCAAGCGACCTCTGCGAAACAGTGGAATAAAAAGCGATTTCGCGGCACAGTCGGCTGCGCAACATATGAGGAATGGTCAAGATCGAGATGCGAAAAAAGAACAGGATCGCAAAACTGCGAAAGGAGCGCGGGCTGTCTCAGCCAATGCTCGCGGCGAAGGTGGGGCTCTCGAAATCCACGATCTCCAAAATCGAGACAGGCGGCCAACGAATGCTGGGGCATCAAGCGCTTGCGATTTCGGACGCGCTCGGCGTCTCCATGAACGATCTTTACGAAGACGGCGGTGTCGTGTCGCCTGCGCGCGGCGGCTTTGCTGAAGAGGCTGCGCCATTTACACCCGAAACCGATACGCTTGAGTCGCGCATTCCGCTCGAAGAACACCAATCCTGGTATAAGATTGAGACGAGCTATCTGGATCAAATCGGCTATCTCGACGGCGATCTCGTTGTGATCGATATATCGCGAGAGGCGCTCACCGATCTTCAGATCGGCGACGTCGTGATAGCGAATTACTACCCACGCAAAAACGGCGCTGAAACTATAGTGCGTCAATTCATACCGCCTTCTCTACTCATTACGAACGGGCGTAAAAATCTTCCTTCGCTAAATACCGAGTCCGACAATGTTTCTATTCTCGGGAAAGTGGTATATCCGCGACGTCGGCCCGCTAGGGCGCGTTAGAATTCTTCAGGAATATTAGTTTTGGTTTGAAACATAGCGTTTCGTGTGCGCCACATACTTTCTCGACGCGTATCTGATATACGAAATCTTGCCTGCGCGCAGTCGCTGTGCCGCCGATGATTGTCGCACCATCGGGTGCGGTCTTTTTCACTAATGGCAAAAATGTCACAGTTGCAGGCTTAAATGCCTGCTGAACTGTGGCTATCGCGACCACCTCTTCCAGATAGGCGTCGGACGGACCGGAGATCGCTCGGAACCCGACCCACGCCAGCGCAATAATTCCCAGCACTTTCAATGCATTTGTCATTGTAAACCCACGCATAACCAACAAACAGCTTAAGCCTGAACATAAAAAGAAGTGGAAGGCAAGCGGGCGGTTGCACGCGGCATTAGGAATGAGGTGTGTCGCGCGAGGTTCCACACCGTCGCTTGACGGTAGTGGAATATCATGCCACTTTTAACCCGCCATTAAGTCTTCCGCGAGGCAATTCGATGAAACCGCAAGTAGCAGAGCAGACCGGGCCGGTTATGCCCGGGCAGGTTATCCCACTCCGCACGCCACACTGGACGCAAACCCACTCCGGGCTCGCGTTCGACCTCACCGCACAACTGCCGCATCAGGTGAATATCCACGACATCGCCGCCGCGCTGGCGAAGCAGTGCCGATTCGCCGGAGCCTGCACGCAGTTCTATTCGGTCGCGCAGCACTCGGTGATCGTTGCCGACGCGCTGAAAAAGCACACGCCGATCGTGCAGCTCTACGGACTGCTGCATGATGCGCACGAGGCCTATATCGGCGACGTGATCCGCCCGGTGAAGGAACTCGTCGCGAGCGTGCTGCCCTACGATCCGTTCAGCGCCCTGGGCGACGCGGTGCAGCGCACAATCTACGCGGCGTTCCGTCTGCCTGAGCCGTCCGAGGCGGTGCGCCAGCTCGTGCACCGCGCCGACAATCAGGCGCTGGCGACAGAGCAGCGCGACGTGATGGCCGATCCCGAACGCGAATGGGGACTGACCGAAGCGCCGCTATCTCGCCCGATCATCCCGCTGCCCTGGCCGCGCGCCGAGGAAAAATTCCTGCAGGCGTTCGCCGATCTCAGCGTTCAAGCCGGACTCGGCGTCGGGAGGCGGTCATGATCGACTTGAGCGTTTTTTGCTCCGAGGCGTCTATTTATTCACTCGACAAACCGTTTTCGATCGGTGCCTACACCTATGCCACCAACGGGCACCTGGTTATCAGGGTGCCCCGTCGCGCGGATGTGCCAGAGCGCGACGGCACTCCCGCAATTGATCGGCTGCCCCATCCATGGATAGGCCGAGATTACCGGCCCCTTCCGACCCTGCCAGAGAGTATTTTTTACGATTGCGACATCTGCGCGGGCGAAGGGCGCGTAGTCGATTGCCCCGACTGTGACGACGGCACGGTGGAGTGCCCTCATTGCGGCGCAGAGAGTAATTGCAAAAATTGTGACGGTCGGGGCGTCGTTCCTGCCTCCGAACATCCGGACGAGGAATCGCAAGCGTGCACATGCTATGGGGGGCAGCGCCCAACAAAAGCCGCCGTATGTCTCGGTCAAGGGCGGACGTTTGGAACTCTGTATCTGCTTAAAATCAGCAAGTTGCCCGGATTGCGGTTTTCGGTCGCCCCCGCAGACGAATCTCGCAGCTCACCGTCTCACTTCATTTTTGACGGTGGGGAGGGGCTTATCATGCCCCGTCAAGGCGATATCCCGGAAGACACTATCAACCTGATGATCGACGAGGAGGCCGCGTGATGCACACGAACGCAACACAGGCCGCCGAGGGGCTGAAACAAAACCTCGCCGATGCGTGGCGCGCCGCGCAGGCCGCCGGCATCACGCCCGACGCCTTCCGCCGCATCCTCCTCGAAACAGCGCAGGCTCGCGCTTTCGCTGACAGCGCTGCGGTCGGCTCGCTCATCGAGCGCCGCATCGAGGGCGCGTGGCTCATCCTGCAGCACACGATGGATCTGCCCGATTTCGTCGACCGTGTGCAGGAAGCGCTGCAGATCGTGCAGCTCCGCGAGCAGTGCCGCCAATCGATCGCCGGGCAGAGGGCCGCGTGATGACTTACGAACCACAACCGATAGACACGGCCCCAAAAGACCGGCGCATTCTGGTGTGGGTGCCAGGGCGGTCTCGTAACCAGTGGTATATCGCGCAATATAACGATGATAGATACTCTAAAAAGCCGCGTCCATATTGGGCGTGGGAAGGCTGGTTTCGCGTTACCGACGTGCGCGCAAACCAGCCTACTTTATGGCTGGATCTTCCTGCTGCACCAATAGAAGGGGCAGCGTGATGGCGACGCAGTATTACTCGCTCACCGAAGCCGTCAGGCGGTTTTTCCCGCCGGAATCGCGCATCACGGTGTGGACGTTGCGGAGGGCGATCCGAGAAGGTCGCCTTGCCGCTATCAAACCCGGCAAAATGCTTTTAGTGTGCGAAGCCGATGTCGAAGCGATGTTGGCGAAGTCGAGCTATGCATGCCCAGAAAGCAAAAATCGGCGCGTCTCTATCTCCGCCAGCGCGGCGGGCGTGAGCCCGTCTGGGTCATCCTCGATCGCGGGCGAGAGATTGGCACTGGATGCGGCGTGGGAGACACTGCGGGGGCTGAAGCAGCGCTGCAGAAATACCTCTCCCAAAAATACAGGCCGTCCGGCACAAGCGATCCCGCTGAGGTCGGGATCGCGGATATCCTGAATTTCTACATGCAAGAGATGGCGGGCTCTGTGGCCCGCCCCGACGTTATCACATATCGTAGCGCGCACCTGTTGCGATGGTGGGCTACAAAAAAGGCCATTGAAATCAAGCCAAAGGCGTGCCGCGACTATGTGAAGTGGCGCTGTTCTCTGGTTGGCCCGCGCGGCGGCACCGTCGCCGAGAGCACCGCTCGCAAAGACCTCGAAACGCTGCGAGCCGCGCTCAATTTCTATCACGCCGAATATACGCTGACTGCCCTGCCTGTCGTCTCGATGCCGGGCCGAGGGCGTCGCCGCGAGGACTGGCTCACGCGCAGCGAAGCCGCGCGGCTTCTCTGGGCTGCGTGGCGCGGGTCATCCAGCAAATTTGCCGCCGACGCCGACGCATCAAAACACCTCGCCCGCGTGATCCTGATCGGCCTCTATAGCGGCACGCGCTCCGGTGCGCTGTTGCGGCTGCGTTGGCTGCCGTCGCCCGACGCGGGGTGGATCGATGTCGAGCGCGGTCTCATCTATCGCAAGGGCGGCGCGCAGAGCGTGACGAACAAGCGGCAGCCGCCCGCGCCGATCCACGCACGATTGATCCCGCATTTGCGCCGATGGCAAGCTCGCGACCTCGCCGCCGGTATCGTGCATGTCATCCACTACAAGGGGGCACCGATTGAAAAACTCAAGACGGCCTGGCGGCGCGCTCGCGAGGTCGCCGCGATCGCGCGCGAGATCGTGCCGCACAGCCTGCGCCACACCGCCGCGACATGGCAGATGCAGGCGGGCACGGATCGATGGGAAGCGGCCGGATATCTCGGCATGAGTGTCGACACGCTGGAGCGGCACTATGGGCATCATCACCCCGATTTCCAGAGCGGTGCCGCCCGTGCCGAGGCGCCCAAGAAACGCCCACAAAACGTGGGCGGAAAAGGCACACCCGCGCAAAGGAAGAGCAATTAACACCCTGAAAAAACAGAGTATTTCCTCGCCAGAAATACCCGTCATCGTCCTTCTAAGCAGGGGGTTGGAGGTTCGAGCCCTCCCGGGATCGCCATTGAATACAATACCTTAAGCACCGGTTTCGCAGCGCTTGCATTCCGCAGGAAGGGCGGTACGGAACGCAAACAAGCTGTGATCGCAAAATATGAGGCTTCTCCCCGACGCCTCGCCGCAAATAGATGCCCAGATGAGACCGTCTGCGCGAACGACGTGCGAACGTTCCTGGAAGTCGCTGAAGTCTTTGCGCCCGAAGGCGAACAGCCGGGGGAGCGTAAGGCCCTTGCCAACCAATCCTTTCCAACCCGCGCCAAGACCGTGTAAATCGCGGACATGGGTGATTTGAACAGAGCGCGGGACTGCCTGCGCAAGACCTTCGGGTTCGCGGATTTCCGGGCTGGCCAGGATGATGTCATCAGCGCCGTCCTGAAGGGTAGCGATGTCCTTGCCGTGATGCCGACAGGCGGCGGCAAGTCGCTGTGCTATCAGTTGCCCGCCTTGATGAGAGAAGGACTGACCGTCGTCGTCTCGCCGCTCATTGCGCTGATGCGCAATCAGGTTGCGCAATTGCAGGCTTACGGGATAGCGGCGGGCG
The DNA here is from genome assembly GCF_003992725.1 of Rhodomicrobium lacus. NCBI lineage: Bacteria > Pseudomonadati > Pseudomonadota > Alphaproteobacteria > Hyphomicrobiales > Hyphomicrobiaceae > Rhodomicrobium > Rhodomicrobium lacus. The sequence continues at coordinate 909,552 of NZ_RZNF01000012.1, forward strand.
CTCTCAATTCTTCAAACAGCCGCGAAGAAACCGCCTCTCTCATCGATGCCATCGCAAATCGCCGCTTGCGCCTGCTTTACGTCTCTCCCGAAAGATTGGCGCTCGGCGATACGAAAGCGATGCTCCAGCGAGCGGGGGTTAGCCTCCTTGCCATCGACGAGGCTCATTGCGTTTCCCAGTGGGGCCATGACTTCCGGCCCGATTATCTCAATCTGGGAGAAGTGGCGGCAGCGCTGACCGGCGTTCAAATTCTTGCGCTTACAGCGACGGCCGACACCGCCACGCGCGCGGACATCCTGAGCCGTCTTTTCGTGCGTGAGCCCGCGGTCTTCGTCCACGGCTTCGACAGGCCGAACCTGCGCCTTGCCATGCGCGCGAAGAGCGACGCTCGCCGTCAGTTGACGGAGTTCATTGCCGACCACACAGGCGAAAGCGGCATCGTCTATTGCAGCGCAAGAAGGCAAACCGAGGATCTGGCGGCGTTCCTGAGCGGGAAAGGCATCCCGGCGCTCGCCTACCATGCCGGCATGGATAGCGCGGCACGATCGCAGACTCAGGACCGGTTCCTGCAGGAAGATGGCCTTGTCATGGTGGCGACTGTTGCCTTCGGGATGGGCATAGACAAGCCGGATGTCCGCTTCGTCGCCCATGCCAATCTGCCCAAATCGATAGAGGCTTATTATCAGGAGATCGGGCGCGCGGGACGCGACGGCCTGGCCGCCTCCACGCTGACGCTCTACGGCCTCGACGACATGCGCCTCCGCCGCCAGCAGATCGAGGATAGCGAGGCGCCGGACGAGCAGAAGCGCGTCGAACGCCGGAGGCTCGATGCACTTGTCGCGCTATGCGAGGCCCCGCGTTGCCGACGGCAGACGCTCCTCGCCTATTTCGGCGAGAGCGCCGAACCTTGCGGCAATTGCGATCTGTGCATCGAGGGTGTCGAACTCGTGGACGGCACGATTCTCGCGCAGAAGGCGCTTTCCGCGATTGCGCGCACGGGCGAACGGTTCGGAACCGAGCATCTGATCGCTCTGCTGCGCGGCCAGCAGACGGATCGCATCACACAACTCAGCCATCATGATTTGCCGACATTCGGGGTCGGCAGCGATATCGGTGCATCGGCATGGCGGGCGATTTTTCGCCAGCTTTACGCAGGCGGCGTCATCAATCTCGATGTTGCCGGATATGGCTCCTGGACCATCACCGCGCATGGGCGGGATGTCTTGCGCGGGAAGGCCGCGGTCGAACTCAGGAAAGAAGCGCTCGTGGAGCGGGGGCAGAAATCGCCTTCCCGCTCTGGTTCGGCGGCGGGCGGAAACGCCGTGGCCTTGTCGGGCTCCGACACAAGCTTGCTCGAAGCTTTGAAAGCGATACGACGTACGCTTGCGACAGACAAGCAGGTGCCCGCTTATGTGATATTCCCCGATAAAACCCTGCTCGACATGGTGCACCTGAAGCCTCAGACGCGCGATCAGATGGCGATGGTCCATGGCGTGGGCGCCGCCAAGCTCGATCAGTATGGCGACGCGTTTCTCGCCGTCGTCGCGGAGCATCTGGCCCGGGTGCGATAAATGCGGCTTTCGCTGGGGCGCCACATGATCGGCGCTTCAGGTTCCTGCCCGGAGCGCGTCCGGCAAGGGTGAAGACAGGATAGAGCGCTCTTCCGATACGATCAAAAGCAGATACGCTTAAGCAACGATCCGGTCGAACCGGCGTTCGCGTTTGCCGATCCTGCATGCGCGCCAAGCCGCAAGCGGCCCGGCGCGCAGACTGGGTCCAAGGCGACGTGCTACCGGTTGAGCACGCGCCCGGCGACAGCGTCGAGCTTCGCAAGCAGTGCCGGATCGCGCGCATCTCGCGACGTGACGATGGCATGTTCGAGCGCGCGGTCGGAGCCGATGGGGCAAGGTTCGTGCTCGCGCGGGAAGTCGGCGGCGAGACGCGCAACGAGACGGCTCGCCTTCTCGGAATTGTCCTTCATGATGCGGATGATCGCCGTCATGTCGACGTCTTCGTGCTCTTCGTGCCAGCAGTCGAAGTCGGTCACCATGGCGATGGTGGCATAGCAAAGCTCGGCCTCGCGGGCGAGCTTTGCCTCGGGCATGTTCGTCATGCCGATGACGCTGCATCCCCACGCCTTGTACATGTAGGACTCGGCGCGCGTCGAGAATTGCGGGCCTTCCATCACGAGATAGGTGCCGCCGCGTGTGTGGGCTATGCCTTCGGCCTTGGCCGCCGCTTCGATATGATCCGCAAGGCGCGGGCTCACGGGATCGGCCATCGGCACATGCGCCACGCAGCCCTCGCCGAAGAACGACTTCTCACGGGCGAAGGTGCGGTCGATGAACTGGTCCACCAGCACGAAATGTCCGGGCGGCAGTTCCTCCTTGAAAGACCCGCAGGCCGAAACCGAAATGAGATCGGTCACGCCGATGCGTTTCAGCACGTCGATGTTGGCGCGGTAGTTTATGGACGAGGGCGACTGAACATGACCGGCGCCATGGCGCGGCAGAAATGCGACCGAAAGGCCGCCGATCTCGCCGAGATGCACGTCGGAGGACGGATCGCCCCACGGCGACGGCACCTTCACCTTGCGCTTGTTTTCCAGTCCCGGCAGATCGTAAAGCCCAGATCCGCCTATGATGCCAAGAAACGACTTCGTCATGTCCCGCTCCAGCCGCGCCAAAATTCAAGTTGGCGCATCTTCAAAGCTGAAGCCGGGTTGTCAAGCCAATAGCTCGATATAATAAAGGGCGAAAACCCAGCGCGCTTCCTCTTCCTCCGTCCTCCTGGTGCCTGCCGGAAGTTCCCGCACGAGATAGATCGGACCGAAACCGCCGAGGTCGAAGGCGTTGCCGTCCGCTTCGAGCGCAAGAACCCAGCGCTCGGAATAGACCGTGTCGAGAGAGAGTTCGGCCGCGAAACCGTCGAGCGCGGAGAAGCGCGCCGTCTTCGCTTCGACGGGAGGCAAGGCGGTCGCCAGAACATCGTGGAGCAGCGGGCCCTTGTAGACATGGGCAATGCCGGCTTCGTCGAGGCTCGTCACGATGACTTGCGAAAACTGGAGGAGATCGCCGTAGGAAAAGGCGCGCGCCTCCTTGAAGTCGATGTTGTTGCTGTAAAACAGGCGGTCGCGCTTCTGCTCCAAAGGCGGGCGGTTCGGCGCGCCGACGAGGCCGCCGACCGTGAGGACCACGAGCCCTGCGGGCGCGGCGGGCGCTGCAACGGCGCTCCGGCCTTGCGTGGCGAATGCCGCCGCACCGCCCGCGAGTGCGGCCATGGTGCCCCGCCGGGTGATATTCCTTGCGAACATGCGTGTTCTCCTGTACATCGGGGTTGCGCCACCGACGCCGCGCGCCTAAACCGCTTCGCGGTGGGACAAGCGGGGCCACAAGGTGGATACTTATATTCAAGCGGCAGTGCTAGGTGTCATAGAGGGGCTGACCGAGTTTCTGCCCGTCTCCTCAACAGGCCATCTGATCGTCTTCGGCGATCTTCTCGGCTTCAAGGGGCCTCCCGGCAAAACCTTCGAGGTGATGATACAGCTTGGCGCCATACTCGCGCTGATCATCCTCTACTTCCGGAAGCTTTTCAGCACCTTGTTCGGCCTCCCGACTGACCCGGCCGCGCGACGATTTGCGCTTTCGATCCTCGTCGCTTTCTTGCCCGCGCTGGTGCTCGGGGCAACTCTTCACGGCTTCATCAAATCCGTGCTCTTCTCGCCGGTCGTCGTGGCGGTCGCGCTCATCGTCGGCGGAATTGTCATCCTAATCGCCGAGGAAACGCAAAAGCGCGTGCTCTACAAGGAGGCCGACAATATCCCGCTCAAGACGAGTTTCCTTGTCGGCTGCGGTCAGGCGCTTGCGCTCGTTCCAGGCGTGTCACGCTCAGGCGCGACCATTATCGCGGGTCTGCTGCTCGGCCTTGAGCGGCGCGCAGCGGCGGAATTTTCGTTCTTCCTGTCGATCCCGACCATGGCGGGCGCCTTCGTCTACGACGCTTTCAAGAACCGGCACGAGCTTTCAACCGGCGATGCCGGGGTGATCGCCGTGGGCTTCATCGCGGCCTTTATCGCGGCCATACTGGTGGTCAAGCCGTTCCTTGCCATCGTAACGCGGATCGGCTTCGCGCCGTTCGCGTATTACCGCATCGCGTTCGGCACCTTCATTCTCGCGGTTATCTACGTGTTCAACGCGTGGCCCGCCGCCGGCACAGCGTAAAGGTTGCGTAAACCTCGCTCATAAAAAATGCGTGACGGGGCACGGCAAAGCTTCCAAAGCGAGGCAATGCCGCTTATGTAATACTGTTGCATGAGACAAAACAGACCAGCCCGCGCTTGCGCTCTTTCGTACAGCCGATGTGCCGCTTTCGGCAGCGATACAGGCGTTCGCTTCGGGACGCTTGCGCTTTTCGGTCGGAAGGGCGACCTTTACCGAAGGGCACGCCGATCGAAATCGTGCGTCGGATCTTGCGCGCGGCATTCGGCGCAGGGTTCCCATTCACCATCATACGCCTCCGCACTTGCGCGTGCGGCTTGGTTTGCTTCCGTTCGGGATGTGCGGTATTGCGTCCGCGGATTCGACGGCTTGGACAGGATAGGCCATGGAAAGCGCTAATCCCCCTTCTCCTTTTGGCGACGCCCGGCAGATTGCCGTGGAACGCGCGATAGCGGAGTTTCGCGCGGCGCGCCCCGTGGTGGTCCGGTCGGGAAGCGCCGCTATCGTTGCGTTTCCCGTGGATGGCGCAACCGAAGCCGCGCTGGCGTTCCTGCAGCGAGGCGACGGCAAGCCGCGTGTCATCGTGCCCGGCGAAAAGATCCTGTCGGCGGGCAAGTGGATCAGGCCCGTTGCGGCGCTCAGGCTCGAGCCTTTCACTATGGAGGCGCTTGATGCGTATTTCGGCCACGATGAGCGCGTGACGGCTGCGGCGAACGAGAGTTTTCGCGCCGCCGACCGTGCCGAGGTAGCCGCGCTCGCGCTGGCGAACCTCGCGCTTCTCCTGCCCGCTGTGCTCGTTGCTGACGCGAGCGCGAATGCGCGGGACGCGTTTTCGCTCCTGGCTGTCGACGCTGAAGATATCTTTGGTTTCCGCGACCGCGAGGCGAAGGCGCTCAAGATCGTTTCGCGTGCGTTTGTGCCGCTTGAAGGGGCCGGAAGCTGCGAGTTCGTCGTGTTTCGCGGGGGCGACGGGTTCCGCGATCAGATCGCCATCCTCGTCGGCAATCCCACGCCGGGCAAGCCCGTGTCGGTGCGCATTCATTCCGCCTGCCTCACGGGCGATCTGTTCGGCAGTCTCAAATGCGACTGCGGCGAGCAGTTGCGCGGCACGGTGCGCGCGATGGCCGAACAGGGCGGGGGCGCGGTGCTATACCTCGATCAGGAAGGGCGCGGCAACGGCATCGCGAACAAGATCCGCGCCTACCGGCTACAGGATCAGGGGTTCGACACCTACGATGCCGACGAGCTTCTGGGCTTCGGGCAGGATCAGCGCCGCTTCGATTTCGCTGCGGACATGCTGAGGCTGCTGGGCTTCACGTCCGTGCGGCTGATGACGAACAACCCGCTCAAGATCAAGGCGCTGCGCGATGGCGGGCTCGATGTGTTGTCCACGCACCGCGTCCTGACACGGCCGACGGCGCACAATGTGAAGTATCTCGCGGCGAAGCGCGACAAGGCCGGACACCTGCTCGGCGACGCGGGGCTCGATACGTTCGAGGGCGGCGAACATCCTCTTTCCCCGGCGCGGCTTCCCTGAGCATTTGGAGCGAAACGGATATCGTCTCGCTCGAAGAGCGTCCGCCCGGAGCCGGCAGGCCAGTTGATCGAGCACCCGGACGCGGTCAAGCAGCCACGCGTTTTCCGACAACGCCCCTCGCCAGGAGCTCGTCGAACAGCGCGCGATACTGCGCCATGATGGTGGCTTCGGAATAGGTCGTCATGGCCTCTTCCTTGCCCGCCGCAGCCAGCCGAGCCGCGAAATCGCGGTCTCCGAGCACCTCGCGGAACGCAGCGGCCATCGCGGCCGGGTTTTCGTTCGGCACCAGCAGGCCCGTCTCGCCGTGGCGGATGAGATGTTCCGGCCCAGGCGAACGCACCGCCACCACCGGCAGCCGGTGCGACCAGCCTTCCAGCACGACATTACCGAACACCTCGAAACGCGAGGCGCACACGAAGATGTCCGCCGCCGCAAGGAACGGATGCACATTGTCCTGCCAGCCAAGGAAGCGGATGCGGTCATTCAAGTGAAGCTCGGCCGCAAGCGCGCGAAGCTCCGCCTCGAAGCGGCCCGCGCCCGCCATCCAGAGATACGCGCCCGGCACCTCCGCCAACGCCCGGACGACGAGATCAGGCCCCTTTTCGTGCTCCATGCGGCCGGTCCATACGATCAGCGGGGCGTCGTCCGGCGTATCGTAGTCGGGGCGGCGCGCCTTGTTCACGCCGAGTTCCAGTTCAGGCACGAAATTCGGGATGTAAAAGATGCGGTCGTCGCTCCAGCCGCCGCTGCGGAAATAATCGAGGCACCCCGGTGTGTTGCCGATGAGGTAGTCGCAGCGCGCGTAGTCCTCCAACGCATAATAGCCGCCGAGGCGGGCAACATGCACCCACGGCCCGCGTGGCGTGCGCTTGGTCGCGCGTTCGAGATGCGTCAGCACGAGGTTTGCGCGGGCTTCCTTCAGGATGCGCGGATATCTGATCGGGGTGACGAGATCGAGCGCCCCGCCGAAAGGCAGGCTGTGTATCTTCACGTTCGTCTTGCCGAGTTCAGCTTCGGTCCAGCCGCCGCGCTTGACGAGCACGCCATACTGCACGCCTTCCGCCTCCATGGCTTCGACAAGGCGCATCGTGAAGCGCTGGGCGCCTCCCTTGTGGCGGCTGCCGATAGCCTGCACGAGCCGGAGGGGCTCCATTTTGCTGCGTTGCCAGAACTGCATCGTTCCCCGCATGCGCCTTAGGGTGCGCGTCGGGTAAAATCTGCTCTAAAAGCGGTGAATGCAATTAAAAGCAGCAGTTTTTGGGTGTAAACATCTGTTGATTGCAAGGCTCACGCAAGTCAGGCTTCAAACGGGGGATCGAACGCGAAGTCGCCGCATCCCGTCACCACAAAATTGTGCAGAGCGGAGACGGAAAGCGTGATTCGCGCCACAGTGTGTGATTTAACCACCATGAGACTGGTCAGCCCCGGCTGGCGGTATGACATAGCGTGTTTGGTACATGACAAAGAAAAAACTGCTTCTTCTGCCCGGCGACGGGATCGGCCCCGAAGTGATGGCCGAAGTCGAACGGGTTCTCGCGTGGCTCAACGAGAGCGGGCGCGCACAATTCGAATATGAGACGGATCTGGTCGGCGGCTGCGCGTATGACGCGCATGGCGAGGCCATTTCCGATGCCGCGATGGACAAGGCGCATGCGGCGGATGCCGTGATCCTCGGCGCGGTCGGCGGCCCGAAATGGGCGAACGTACCCTACGCCCAGCGGCCGGAGGCCGGGCTTCTCCGCCTCCGCAAGGACATGAAGCTGTTCGCCAATCTCCGTCCCGCGATCTGCTATCCCGCGCTGACCGAGGCGTCGAGCCTGAAGCGCGAGGTGGTCGAGGGGCTCGACCTCATGATCGTGCGCGAGCTGACGGGCGGCGTCTATTTCGGCGAGCCGAAGGAAATCGTCACCCTGGAAAACGGCGAGCGTCGCGCAGTGGACTCGCAGCTCTATTACGAGCACGAGATCGAGCGTATCGCGCGCGTCGCCTTCGATCTGGCGCGGGCGCGCGGCAAGCGGCTCGCTTCGGTCGAGAAGCACAACGTGATGCGCACGGGCGTGCTCTGGAAGTCCGTCGTGACCCGCGTTCACGAAGACTACAAGGATATCGAGCTGACGCACGTTCTCGCGGACAATTGCGCGATGCAGCTAGTGAAGTGGCCGAAGCAGTTCGACACGATCGTGACCGATAACCTCTTCGGCGACGTTCTGTCCGACCTCGCGGCGATGTCGACCGGTTCGCTCGGCATGCTTCCTTCCGCCTCGCTCGGCGCGAAGGACGCGAACGGCAGGCGTCCGGCGCTTTACGAGCCGGTGCATGGCTCCGCGCCTGACATCGCGGGCAAGGGCATCGCCAACCCCATCGCCACGATCGGAAGCCTTGGCATGGCGTTGCGCTATTCCTTCGACCTCGGCAAGGAGGCGGACTTCCTCGACGCGGCCATCGCTGGCGTGCTCGCGAAGGGGCTTCGCACCCCGGACATCATGCAGGACGGCAAGACGAAGATCGGAACGGCGGAAATGGGCGAGGCCATCGTCGGCGAACTGAAGCGGCTTGCGGCGTAGCGCCGATCGGCGCGCATCCGTCTCGACGGGCGGAACCGTCTTACACTGCGGAGGTTCGCGCCTTTCGGCGCGGACCGCTTCCATGGGCAGCGGGAAGGAGATGAGGTGATGGCGGATCACTTCAGTCTTATCGGTTTCAAGGCGGCTTCGGCCGAAGATCTGTCGGCGCTTGTCAGCAGCCTCCTTGAACAAGGCGGCGACAAGGAGCCTTGCCCCGTCGGCTATTATCACAGGCTGAGACTGCCCGTTGGACCCGAACTCTGGGTTCACATGCAGAAGGCGGCCGAGAACGATCCCGATCCTTATATCGCCGTTGGCATCACGCCGTTTTTCGAGGGCGAGGGGCGCACGCCCATTCGCGTTCGCGCTTTGCGGCAGCGCCCGGACGACAATCTGTTCGAGGGGGCGTTCTATGTGGAACTCGGGCCGACCATCGCGCTGATCGACGTGGTCGATTTCGCTCGCTTTGCCGGGAAGCGCGTGCCGTTCATGGCCATAGCGCAGATCGTTGCCTTCCCTCACGAACTGGCCGTTTACGAAAACGAAGCCGCCTTCGAAGCCACGCAGGCCGACAAGGACGTGAAATTCACGCCGCGCTCGTTCCTCGCAAGCGGCCTTTTCACCGGCGGCGGCGATAGCGAGATCGTGTTCCTTGATCCGGAGGCGGAAGACTTCCGCGCCCCTGCTCGCGCCTTCCTGACGGGCGAGGTGCAGAAGACGGAACGCCGCCAGAACCCCGTTACCGGCCAGGAATTCACCTGGGCCGTGATAGGAACGGCGGGCGGCACCTTCGACCTCGTCGCCGACGACGCCATCCTCCAGCAGCCTCTCGAACCCGGCATGATCGTCGAGGGAGAATTCTGGTTGTGCGGGCGCCTGATAGAGATCTTCGGCGCGGCTTGATTCGCCTCAGGAATTAGCAAACCACTTCTTTTGTGTATGCACGGGTGTACATTACACAAGGGCAAAGTGATTCGCGCGGTGGGGGCTCATGCGGACAAATATCGATCTCGACGACACGCTTATCGACGAAGTCATGCGCGTCGCGAACGTTAAAACGAAAAAGGAAGCCGTGCATCTCGCCATGCGGGAGTTCCTGAAGGCGAAGAAGAAGAAAAATCTTTTCGAGTTGGCCGGAAAGATCGATTTCGACGCCCATTTCGATCACACCGGCTTCCGGCACACGCGCTACGATGCTGATTGACACCAGCACGCTCGTCGCTCTTTTCCGTGATCGCACGGGCACGGTATCGCGCGCGCTCCAGGCCGTGCTCGAAGGGCGCGACTACTACCTGACGCGCTTCACGCAGACGGAGCTTCTCGCCGGTGCGCGCGATGAGGTGGAGTGGCTCAAGCTGGCCGATTATCTTGCCGATCAGGATTATGTCGAGGCCGGCATGGATACGTGGGCCTTGGCCGCGCGACTTGCTTTCGACCTCCGGCGCGAAGGACTACCCGTTCCGGGCGCGCCAACCTGCTGCATCGCGGCGATCGCCATCGAAAACGGCATGACGCTTCTGCATAACGACGCCGATTTCGTCACCGTTGCGAAAATCAGTGCGCTGAAGCATCTGCCGTTTGAAATGCTTGGCGCGGCGCGGGTCATCTGACGCACCGCTTTGCTTCTTCCGTCGCACGACGGCGGCCACGAAGGCCACCGCCATCTTGAAAGTTAGAGCGCGCTCTTGTTTTTCCGCGCCCCGGTGAGCCTGAGCCGCAGCGCGTTCAGCTTGATGAAGCCCGCCGCGTCGCGCTGATCGTACGCCACCGCGCCTTCCTCGAACGTCACGAGTTCCTGATTATAGAGCGAGAACGGGCTTTCGCGCCCGATGACGTGCGCCGCGCCCTTGTAGAGCTTAAGCCGCACCGTGCCGGTTACGAACTCCTGGCTCTTGTCGATGGCGGCCTGCAACATCTCGCGTTCGGGCGAGAACCAGAAGCCGTTATAGATCAGCTCGGCGTATTTCGGCATCATCTCGTCCTTCAGATGAGCCGCGCCACGGTCGAGCGTGATGCTCTCGATGCCGCGATGCGCCTGAAGCAGAATCGTGCCGCCGGGCGTCTCGTAGATGCCGCGCGATTTCATGCCGACAAAGCGGTTCTCGACGAGGTCGAGGCGGCCGATGCCGTGCTTGCGGCCCAGCTCATTGAGTTTCGTGAGCAGCGTTGCGGGCGAAAGCTTCTCGCCGTTGATGGAGACGGCGTCGCCCTTCTCGAAGCCGACTTCGATGATTTCGGGCGTATTCGGCGCGTCCTCGGGCGAAACGGTCCGCTGATAGACGTAATCGGGCGCCTCGATGGCCGGGTCTTCGAGGAGCTTGCCCTCGGACGAGGTGTGCAGCAGGTTCGCGTCCACCGAGAAGGGGGCGTCGCCGCGCTTGTCCTTCGTCACGAGGATCTGGTTCTTTTCGGCGAAGTCGATCAGCGCCGTGCGGGACTTGAAATCCCACTCGCGCCACGGTGCCACCACCGAGATATTGGGATCGAGCGAATAATAGGACAGTTCGAAGCGCACCTGGTCGTTGCCCTTGCCGGTTGCGCCGTGGCAGACAGCGTCCGCGCCCGTCTCATGCGCGATCTCGATCTGGCGCTTGGCGATGAGCGGCCGCGCGATCGAGGTGCCGAGCAGGTAAATCCCCTCATAGACCGCGTTCGCGCGGAACATCGGGAACACATAGTCGCGCACGAACTCTTCGCGCAGATCCTCGATGTAGATCTGCTTGATGCCCAGCAATTCTGCCTTGCGGCGCGCCGGTTCCAATTCTTCGCCCTGTCCGAGATCGGCGGTGAAGGTCACGACCTCGCAGCCATAGGTGACTTGCAGCCATTTCAGGATGATCGACGTGTCCAAGCCGCCGGAATAGGCGAGGACGACTTTCTTGATGCTTTTCTTGTCGGACATTTCGGGCTCTTCGCGGATGTGGGGCGCTTGCGCGCACGCTTGCTTCGTCCGGCGAACGGCTCGCGGACGAGGGGAAAACATGCCGATACAAAACCCCATGTCGGCGCGAATGGGAAGACGATTCTGACGTGTCGCCAGGTTGAGTCCTTGCCCCGAAATCAGGGGGCGACGTTTTTGATTGAAATCAACAGGATGGACTCACTGAAATACTCAGGTTGCTGGTATACAAAAGACCTTCAACAATCGATCAAAGGTGTGTCCGCAATGCATCATAGGCGCCGCCTACGTGGCGGCGTAAGTCATTCTGATTCTTGTTGGTATTTTTGACGCAAGTTTTAGTTGAATTATATCACCCTGCTCTGCAATCGCGGGTTAGTAATCACCCGATTTTCCCGAAGCTAAACATTGGATTTGCGCATGGCGTGCGTGCCAATATCGGCTTTGGGGGAATTTTATGAAAAAGATTTTGTTGGGTGCGGCGAGTGTCGTTGCGTTCTCGTCGTCGGCTTTCGCGGCCGATCTTTACAAGGGCGGCAGCCTGAAGGATGCGCCGGTTTACGAAGCGCCCGCGACCTGGACCGGCTTCTACGTTGGCGCGCATGGCGGCTATGCCTGGAACTCGATCGATTTTCCCGGGACGCCATCTCACGCAAAAGGCGGTGCGCCGCGCCCCGATCTTGAAGGCGGCTTCGTTGGCGGCCAGATTGGCTACAATTATCAGTACGACAAGATCGTCGTGGGCGTTGTTGCCGACATTTCTGCCGCGAACCTCGAAAAGACCGTCGATGACGGCGGCACACTCAGTGAAACCGCCAAAATCGACAGATTTAATACCGTCCGCGCAATAATTGGTTACTCGTTCGGCAAGTGGCTTCCTTACGGTACGGTCGGCTATGGTTGGGCGAACGTCTCTTATCGCCATGATTGCCCCGCTGATCCCAATGTAAACCCGTACAGCGGCTGCGCTAAAACCACTTACGCAGCCCGTTCGTCCAGCGATGAACAGTCAATCGGTGGACTAGTTTATGGTGGCGGCTTGAAATACGCTATCAACGAAAAGTTTTCGGTCGGAGCCGAATACCTTCGGTTCGATCCTGCTGACGAAACCTTCTCATACAACGCTTACGCGAAATGGGGACCGTCCAAAGGCAAGATTGAAACCGAGACTGACACTGTGAAGGTGTCCGTCGACTACAAGGTCTTCGGCGGCAGCGTTTACGAGCCCTTGAAATAGTCCGCGACCCCATCCGGACTTCGGAAGCGGCGCCTCGCGGCGCCGCCTTTTGTTTCCGTGTGAGGCTACGACGGCACGATGCGGGCACACGCCCGCGTCGCCACCGGCGGCCCGTTTCGGCGAAGGGACCGCCGTCCCACCGAACGCCGCGCCGCACAACCACGCCGCCGCCCACAGCTCCCGCCACCACCTCTCTGGACATCGCGTGGCTGGGCGTCCATGTTATCGCCCATGCAGGCGGAGCTTCTCTCGAACATCGCGGAATTCACAGTCTCGGAGCTTTCCTTCGCCATCAAGCGCACGGTGGAGGATGCATATGGTCTCGTGCGCCTGCGCGGCGAAATTTCAGGCTATCGCGGCCAGCACAGCTCCGGCCACGCCTATCTCTGCCTCAAGGACGACAAGGCGCGCATCGACGCGGTGATCTGGCGCGGCACATTCAATCACCTCAAGTTCAAGCCCGAGGAAGGGCTTGAGGTCATCGTAACCGGGCGTGTCACCACCTTTCCCGGCAAGTCGAGCTACCAGATCGTCATCGAACAGCTGGAACCGGCGGGCGCGGGTGCGCTCATGGCGCTGCTCGAAGAGCGCAAGAAGAAGCTCGCCGCTGAAGGGCTGTTCGATGAGGACCGCAAGCGCCCGCTGCCGTTCTGGCCGCAGGTGGTCGGCATCGTGACGTCGCCGACGGGCGCGGTCATCCGCGACATGCTGCACGGCTTCACCGAGCGCTGCCCGACGCGCGTCATCGTCTGGCCCGTGCGCGTTCAGGGCGACACCTGTGGCGCGGAGGTTTCGGCGGCGATCCGGGGCTTCAACGCGCTCGACGGCTTCGGCCCGCTGCCGAGGCCCGATCTGCTTATCGTCGCGCGCGGTGGCGGCAGCCTCGAAGACCTATGGGGCTTCAACGAGGAAGCCGTGGTGCGCGCCGCCGCCGAAAGCGCGATCCCGCTGATTTCCGCCGTCGGTCACGAGACGGACTGGACGCTGATCGACCTCGTCGCCGACGCCCGGGCGCCGACGCCCACGAAGGCCGCCGAGTGGGCCGTGCCGAAGCACGCCGATCTCATCCTCCGCCTCGCGGAGTGCATCGAACGCGCGCGGCGCTGCGTCCGCCGCAACCTCGAACAGCTGCGAGCGGAGTTTCGCGGCGCGGAACGCGGCCTCCCGCGTCCGCATACGCTTCTTCAGGTGCCGCGCCAACGTCTCGACACGGCGGGCGCGCGGCTCGGGCAGGCGCTCATCTATTTCACGGAGCGCTCGCGCGGACGTTTCGAACGCTCCGCCGTGCGGCTTTCACCGCGCCTCGTCGCGCGGCCTGTCGTCGAGGCGCGCGAGCGTCTGGGCCGCGCCGCCACCTTCAACGCGCGGGCCTTCCGCGATGTGATCGTCCGCAAACGCGAGCGCTGGACCGTTCGCGCCGAACGGCTCAATGCGGGCCTCCTCGCCACGCCGACGCAACGCGGGATCGAGCGGCTGCTTGGGCTTGCCGCCCGCGCCGATCAGGCCGTGACAAACCTCGCCCAGCGCCACCGGCAGCGTGTTGCCGCGCTCGGACAGCTTCTTCAAAGCCTCGGCCACAAGAGCGTGCTGGAACGCGGCTTCGCGCTCGTGCGGGGAGCGGACGGTCGGGTGATACGCCGCGCCGCATCGGTGCCCGGTGCCGCCGCCCTTGACATCGAATTCGCGGATGGTCACGTTCGGGCTCATGGGGCCGCAGCCGATGCGCGAGCCGAGCCTGCGCCAACGCGCCGACGCCCGGCCACGCAACCGCAACCATCGCGGCGCGCGACTTCCAGAGACAAGGACGGGCAGGGTACGCTGCTCTAGGGACGACAGAGATGAATCGCATGGAGCGCCCTTTCGCCTTCGGGCAGGAGGCAAAAATCCGCTACCTCGACGGCGAGTTCCAGGTGCTGAAGCACGGCGCCTATGTGAAGTGCGCGGTAACGGGCGAGCCGATCCGCATCGAAGACCTGAAATACTGGAGCGTGGCGTATCAGGAGCCGTATATCAACGCGGCGGCCTCGCTGCGTCGTCATCTGGAACGTGCGCGCAGCCGCTGAGACGCGTGCGACGGCGTCCGCTTGAATAACTTATCATCCGGGTGATGCGGTGAGCGACGAGGCATCGGAAACATGGCCTGTAGGACCGCTGAACAGAATCCGGCGGGGCGATCGCGCGGATTATGACCGCGACGCCGTAAACGCTGTGCTCGATGAAGGGTTGACGGCCCATGTCGGCTTCGTCGACGGTGACCGCCCGGTCGTCGTGCCGATGTTTTACGGTCGCATTCACGATACCCTTTATCTGCACGGCTCGAACGGCACGCGGATCGCGAGGAAGCTCGGCAAGGGCGCGCCCGTTTGCCTCACGGTGACGCTTCTCGACGGGCTCGTCGTGGCGCGCTCCGCGTTTCACATGTCGGCGAATTTCCGCTCCGTGGTTCTGCATGGCCGCGCCGACCTCGTGACCGACGCCTCGGAAGCTTCGCGCGCGCTCGCCGCCATCACCGACCACGCCTTTCCCGGGCGCTGGGCCGAAGTCCGCCCGATGCTTGAAAAGGAATTGCGCGCTACAGCCGTTCTGCGCGTGACCGTGGAGGCCGCCTCGCTCAAGCACCGCAACGCGCCGCCGAAAGATGACGAGGCAGACATGGCGTTGCCCATCTGGGCAGGCGTCGTTTCGCTCGACACGCGCGCCACGGCAGCGACCGACGAAACATGCCCACCGGATGTGCCCTTGCCGCCGTCGGTCGAGGCGATGCTGAAGCGGCGCGACGCGGGCCTTTAGATTCGGCCTGCGTTAAATCGGGCTCGATTGAACCCGGACAGGCCGATCCGCTTCGCACTTTTCCGGACCCGCTTGAGCAGTCTACCGCAAGCGTGCAGCGACGGCAGTCATCAACGCGGCCTGGTCTTCCGCACGAAACCGCACGTCGATGGGAAGGGCCGCCGCGGCGTCACGAAGTTCTGCCACCGCGCCGGAACCGCCTTTCAGCCGCGCCCTGTCCTTCTCGGTCGTGAGAAGCCGCGCGCCCAACTCGCGCGATCGAAGAAGCAGCGCCCGCGCATCGCCTTCCGTGAAAGGATGATGATCCGGGAACGCCCGCGCCTCCGCCACCGCAATGCCCGCATCTTTCAGCGTGGTGAAGAATTTGCCGGGTCTCCCGATGCCGCAAAAGGCGAGCACCGGCTGCGAAAGAAGCGCGTCGTCGACCACCGGCACGATTTCCGCGCGAAAGAGCGGCTTGTCCGCGCGCATAAGCCTCTCGTCGCCCGGAAAAGGAGCAGCGGCCGCGCCTGCGCCGAGAACGACGATGGCATCGGCGCGAGCGAGTTGGGCATCGAGCGGCGCGCGGAGCGGCCCCATCGGAAACACGCGCGCGTTACCGATGCCCGCGCCGCCATCCACCACCACGAGGCAGAAATCCTTAGCGAGGGACGGGTTCTGAAACCCGTCATCCATGATGATGAGGTCAGGCGCGGTTTTGCCGGGTGGCTCGCATCGTGGCGTCGTGCTTGCCACCGCAGTCAGGGAGTCCCTATCGTTGAAACCGTGTGCGGTCGATCCGTCGGAAGCCGCCGGCAAGGGCTCGCTCCGGCCGCCGCCCATCGCCTCGATGAACCGGGCGCCCGCTTGCCGGTCCCGGCTCACGACTGTCGGCGCGTTGCGGGCCAGCAGGAGCGGCTCGTCCCCAACCCGCTCCGCGTTGTCTTCCTCACCATCGACAAGATAAGGCCCGCGCTCGCTGCCTCCGTAGCCGCGCGTGAGAAAGGCAGGCTGCCGACCGATCCCCCGAAGCAGGGCGGCGAGTTTCAGCGAGACGGGTGTCTTGCCCGCGCCGCCCATCGTGAAATTGCCGACGCAGATAACGGGGAGAGCGCTTTGATAAGGGGTCGCCTTGCGAAACCTGCGCTCGGCGATGCCACCATAAGCGGCAGCCGCAGGCCAGAGGGCCCAGGCTGCGAACGGCGTCTTGACGCCATGCCACCAGCGGGGTGGCTCAAGGTGCATCGTGCGGAAGGAGTTCGGGTTGCGGCGCAGCTTCGCCGGGCGCTCCCTGCGGAAGCCACGGTGCAAGCGCTTCGAGCGTCTTTTCCAGCGCTCCGCCGAGAGTGGCGATGGCGGCGGAAGCGTGGCTTTTCAACTTCGCGGCCTTTTCGCGATCCTCGAAAACCTCTTGCGCGGCGGCGGCGAGTTCGGCTGTGTCGCGCACAAGGCGGACGCCATCGAAGCGGGCGAGCGTCTCGTAGGTTTCGGTGAAGTTGAAGGTATGCGGCCCGGACAGGATGGCGGCGTCGAGCTTGATCGCCTCGATGGGGTTTTGTCCGCCATGCTCGACAAGCGAGCCCCCGATGAAAGCGGCCCCCGCGAGCGTATAGAAAAGGCCAAGCTCGCCGATCGTGTCCGCCACATAGATGCGCGTGGCCGCGTCGATCGCATCACCGGCGGACCTTCGCGCGACCGCGTCGCCCCGCGCGCCAGCGAGGGCCGCGACGTCTGCGCCGCGTTCGGGGTGGCGCGGCGCGATCACCGTCAGAAGGGACGGGATGGCCGCGCGCAGCGTTTCGGCGGCGCGCAGCACGATTTCATCCTCGCCCGGATGCGTGCTCGCGGCGAGGAAGACGGGGCGCTCGCCTATGGCGTGGCGAAGCGCGTCCAGCGCCACGGCGTCGACAGGCGGAGGCGGCGCATCGTATTTCAGATTACCGGTCACGACGATCTTGCGCGCGCCGAGACTCTTGAGGCGCTTTGCGATCCTGCGGTTTTGCGTCAGCACGAGGTCGAAGCGCGAGAAGACCGGCTGGCTCAGGCTCGACAGCCGCCGCCATCGCTGCGTCGAGCGCTGCGACATGCGCCCGTTGACGAGCGCGAGCGGCACGCCCGCGCCGTTCGCTTCCACGATCAGGTTCGGCCAGATTTCGGATTCGACGAAAAGGCCGAGGTCCGGTCGCCAGTGCTCGACAAAGCGCTTGCAGAAAGCGGGATTGTCGAGCGGTACGAACTGATGAATAGCCCCAGCGGGAAGGCGCTCCTTCGCGATTTTCGCCGAGGTCGTGGTGACGGTGGTCAGGAGCAGGTTCAATGTGGGGTGACGGCGCTTCAGCTCATCCATGAGCGCGAGCACGGAATTGGTTTCGCCCACGCTTGCCGCATGGAACCACGCGAGCGGCCCCACGGGGCGCGGCTCCGACGCGATGCCGAGGCGCTCGCCAAGCCGCTCCGGCACTTCCTTGCCGCGCGCGGCGCGCCGCTTTAGGATTGTCATCGCCGCGGGCCGGGCCGCCCATGTCGCGCCGCGATAGGCCGAAAGCAGGAAGCCAGATTTGCGCGGCGGCAGTTTTTCCTGCGGCAGCGTGCGGGTTATGTCACCGCCCGCGAGTTCATAGGCTCGCACGGTGGTCGCGTTCATGGCGTCTTCCACGAGCTGACGGTAGCGTTCCAGCTCGGCGTCGTCCGCATCGCGCGGCACATGGATCGGATCGCCTACGACCAACGCAAGCCGCGTGAACGGCAGATTGATCGTCATGCGGCTCCACGTCGGCAGCGTGAAAAAGCGTCCCGTTGCAACAGCGGCGGGCAGAATAGGCCGCCCCGACATCCGCGCGATGGTGACGATGCCGAGCCCGGCCACGCGCGCTGGCCCCGGCGGAATGTCCGTCGTCATGGCGACGGTTGTGCCGCCTTTCAGCGCTTTCAGCGCGGCACGAAGCGCGCCCGCGCCGCCGCGATCCTTGCCGGAATCGCCCGCGCCCGCGCCCCGGATCAGCCCCATGTCGAAATGCAGAAGCGTGCGGCCGATCATTTCGCCGTCCGCATGCTTCGCGACCATGTTGCTGACCGGCATCGTTTTCGGCTTGATCAACGGCATGCAGAGGAATTGACCATGCCACATGGCGACGATGGACGGATGGTGGGCCAGAAGGCGCTCGTCCGTATCAGCGGGATCGCGAACGATCCTGGAGGTGGAAAGCACCATGCGGACGTGCCTTGCCGCCAGCCCGCTGATCGTGTCCATGAACAGACCCGATTGCTGCACCCGTCGGAGGAATTTCTCTGGCTTTGGGGAAGCTGACGTCATTCAATCGCTGCACATGTGTCCTGAGGCATTGACGGTGTTAGCCCAAAGGATCGCGGCGTGAAAGTCCTAAGCGTCGGCTCACCCTGCTTATCCATTGAGCAGATCGCTTAAAGCGCGTCGCCCATGCGTTCCGCGAGGAGAGGGTAAAGCGATGGCCCGGCCGCAAGATAGCCCGGAACTTTCGCGCTTCTGTTGTTGAAGCGGAATGCGCTGCCGCTGGCATCGGTGGCGAGGCCGCCAGCCTCGGCGACAAGCAGAGAACCGGGCGCCACGTCCCATTCCCATTTGGGCGGCAGCGCGAAGGATGCATCCCCGACGCCGCTCGCGACGAGGCAGAGACGATAGGTCATCGAACAGATGCGGACCGATTTCAAAGCGGGCCACGGGCGCGTCCACCGGCTGCTTTTGAGATGCGAGGGCGAGACGATGAACGTCGCGCCGGAAAGCGTGTCACGCCCGCTGACGGCGATGCGGCGACCGTTGAGGAAAGCGCCGCCGCCGCGGCATGCCTCATAGAATTCGCCGCGCACGGGATTGACGACCGCCGAGAGAACCACTTCGCCGTCCTCGACGAGCGATAACGCGACAGTCCAGTCGTCCTTTGCTTGTATGAAGGATTGCGTGCCGTCGATGGGATCGAGAACGAACACGCGCCGCGCCGAAAGTCGCGATTCATGCTCGGCGCTTTCCTCGGACAGCCAGCCGTAATCGGGACGGGCCTCGCGAAGCCTTGCGGCGAAAAGAGCGTCGACCGCGCGGTCGGCTTCCGTGACCGCAGTGCCGTCCGCTTTCGTTTCCTGGTGAATGCCCCGTCCCCAATAGGACAGCGCAAGCTCGCCAGCTTCGCGCGCGGTCTCCCGGACCAGCTCGAAATCCCGTGCGAGGTCATCCGTCATGTGCGTCAAACCGGGATCGGGATCATGTCGAGGATCAGGGCGAGAAAGACGATCGCGCCAAACAGATGGTTGCTCCGGAAACGGTCGAGGCAATTCTGCCCGTTGTCCATGTCGAGCGTTGCGATCTGCCAGACGAGATGGCCGGCCGCGAGAGCCATGCCGGCATAGAAGACATAGCCCGCGCCGATGATGGCGCCCGCGAGCGTGATGCCGACGATGGTGATGCCATAGAAGAGCGAGAGCCACGCGGGCGTATTCTTCCCGAAGCGCAGCGCCGTGGATTTCAATCCGATGACGGCGTCATCTTCCTTGTCCTGATGCGCGTAGATGGTGTCGTAACCGATGGTCCACGCCACAGCCGCGACATAGAGCAGGATCGGGGCTACACCGAGCGAGCCGAAGATGGCCGCCCAGCCCATGAGCGCGCCCCAGGAGAAAGCTAGGCCCAGCACCGCCTGCGGCCAGAAGGTAACGCGCTTCATCAGCGGATAGACGAGAACGATGCCGACCGACGCGAAACCGAGTGCGATGGCGAAGGCGTTGAACTGGATGAGCACTGCGAGCCCGATAAGGCAGAGCGCCACGATCAGCGCGAACGCGGCCTTGACGGAGATGCGTCCGCTCGCAAGGGGCCTGCTTTGCGTGCGCGCTACCCTCGCGTCGATATCGCGGTCGAGGATGTCATTATAGACGCAGCCGGCGCTTCGCATGGCGAACGAACCGATGGCGAAAAGTGCAAGGAGCCACACATAAGGAAGCGTCGACGCAACGTCCTTGAAGTCGTTGAGATAACGGGCCGCCAGAGCCACCGACCACCAGCATGGCCACATCAAAAGCCACGCGCCGACAGGCCGGTCTGCCCGCATGAGCCGTAGCCAAGGCTTCAGGCTTTCGGGCGCCAGACGGTCCACGATATTGCGGTGCGGCGCGTCAGGGATTATCTCGGCGGGTGCTGCGCCCTGCGCGCTCGCCTTGTTTCCCGTTTCAGGCCATGTCGTTGGCATCGAATCCTCGTTCCCAGCCGATTTTTCTCCGTCGCGCGATATCGTGGCAAATCCTATGCTAAGTTTCAGCCATTGTCCTGCACAATACCCACCCAGCACGTTTTGACGCCATGGCCATGCAACGGATTTTTGTCGCAAATAAACTCGATCCCGACGGAGAGATCGCGCTCGATCCCGCGCAGGCTCACTACCTGTTGCATGTCTTGCGACTGTCGGAAGGAGCGGAGCTTCTGGCGTTCGACGGCACGACCGGAGAATGGCTTGCCAGGATCGTCAAGGCAAGGAAAAGCGCCTGCTCGATTCGCCTCACGGAGAAGGTGCGCGAACAAACCGCGCCAACCGGCATCCATTATGCGTTTGCGCCGCTGAAACAGGCGCGACTCGATTACATGGTGCAAAAGGCCGTGGAGATGGGCGCGTCGCTGCTGCAGCCGGTCGTAACCCAGCACACCGCGGTGCCTCGCATCGGCGCCGACCGCATGAAGGCGAATGCCATCGAGGCGGCGGAACAATGCGGCGTGCTCACCCTGCCTGAGATCCGGCCGCCAGTGAAGCTCGCGGCCTTCCTTCAGACGTTCGACAAGACCCGCGTGCTGGTCTTTTGCGACGAGCGCGCGACGGTCGCCTCGCCGCTCGAAGCGCTGGCGGGGCTTTCAGGAGGGCAAGTCACGGCTCTCATCGGGCCGGAAGGCGGCTTTTCGGAAAATGAGCGCACCGATCTCCTTTCCCGGAGTTTTGTTTGCCCGATTTCGCTCGGACCGCGCATCATGCGTGCGGACACGGCTGCCGTCGCCGTGCTCGCATTGCTTAACGCGACCGTGGGAGACTGGCGGCGTTGAAAAACCGTCTTACATTTCACTATAGTGTCGCCGAACCCCCGCACTCAGGCGGCGACAGGCAGGCCTCTCATGTTAGCGAACAGCGATAAAGCGCCTTTGATCGAAAGCCGCGACGATCTGGTGGCGGAGATTTCCAAGGGCGAAAAGCCGAAGTCGCACTGGCGCATCGGCTCGGAGCACGAGAAGATTCCCTTCTATCGCGATACGCTGCGGCCCGTGCCCTACGAAGGCGACGCGGGAATTTCGGCGTTGCTTCACGGCCTTGCGGAGCGTTTCGGTTGGAAGCCGGTCCACGATCTCGACAAGGTGATCGCCCTCGAAGCGCCAGCCGACAGTTCCGGCGGCTCCATCACGCTCGAACCGGGCGGACAGTTCGAGCTTTCCGGCGCGCCGCTCAAGACGCTGTTCGAAACCTGCGAGGAAGTCGGCCGTCATCTCGATCAGGTTCAGCAGATCGCCGATCCGCTCGGCATTTCCTTCCTTGCGCTCGGATTTTCGCCCGTGTGGACCATCGCCGAAACGCCACGCATGCCGAAGAGCCGTTACAAGATCATGACCGAATACATGCCGAAGGTCGGCGCTTACGGCCTCGACATGATGTATCGCACCGCCACCGTCCAGGTGAATCTCGACTTTGCGAGCGAGGCGGACATGGTCAAGAAGATGCGCGTCTCGCTCGCGCTTCAACCCATCGCGACGGCGCTCTTCGCCAATTCACCGTTCACCGAAGGCAAGCCCAACGGCTATCTGAGCTTCCGCAGCGCGGTCTGGCTCGACACGGACAATGCGCGCGCGGGAATGCTGCCCTTCGCGTTCGAGGACGGCATGGGCTACGAGCGCTATGTCGATTACGCGCTCGATGTGCCGATGTACTTCGTGCGGCGCGATCACAAATATATCGACGCGACAGGCCAGTCGTTCCGCGCCTTCCTTGAAGGGAAGCTGCCGCAATTGCCGGGCGAAAAACCCACCATCGAAGACTGGGCCGACCACCTCACCACGATCTTTCCCGAGGTCCGCCTCAAGCGTTTCCTCGAAATGCGCGGCGCCGACAGCGGCCCTTGGCATGCGACGCTCTGCGTGCTCCCGGCGCTTTGGGTTGGCCTCCTCTACGATCAGGCGGCGCTCGATGCGGCATGGGATCTCGTGAAGGACTGGACGGCCGAAGAGCGTCAGCAGCTCCGCAACGATGTCCCGCGCCTCGGCCTCGCCACGCCGTTCCGCGGCGGTACGGTGCGCGATCTGGCCAGCGCAACGGTGAGGATCGCCGAAGCGGGCCTTGCCTCGCGCGCCCGCGAGCATGGTTTCAAGGACGAAAGTTCCTTCCTGAAGCCGCTGCACGACATTCTGGAAAGCGGCCTTACGCAGGCTGACGTTCTGCTCCGGCGCTATCACCTCGAATGGGGCGGCGACGTGCGCCCGGTCTTTACCGAAAACGCTTACTGAAAACGAAATTCCATCTCGAAAACCTGAGAGCAGCGACTTTTCGCGGCCGCACTGGTGCGCGATCTCGCCAGAGCCACGGTGAGAATTGCCGGGGCGGGCCATAGCGCGCGCCGCGCTGGCGAAAGGCGTGAAGCCGCTTCCCGACACGACAAACAACAAGATAGAGCGCGCTTTTGATTTGATCGAAAGCGGATACCTCTCGCGCTTGCGAGCATGGGATCATTCCTGAAAGCGATCTTACGGCAGGCTGACGTCCGTCTCCGGCGTTATCGCCTGAATGAGGGGGCGATGTGCGCCCGTGCTTTACCGGAAACCCCGGCTGAAAAAACGAATCTCTTCTCTCGGAAACCTGGCGCCGAACGACTCGAATATCAGGAGCGATTCGTTACGAAATCTGTCGCTGCGCCCGAATTTCAGCAGTATTACAACCTATATACTATACTGGTTGCAGGTAATACTGTTGCCGTTTTTCAACAGATTTTTGCCACACCAAACGTCAACTCATTGAAATAGTTCATTTTTCTTTCCGCGTGCGCCTCCATTGTCGTGAAAAAGTGTACTTGCCTAATCTGACAATCTTGAGTTTAGAAAAACGCCATGCGATCACAATTGTCAGTTGAGTACACACATCGTCACAACTCGCGGGGAAATGAGGAGAGACATGACTCTCACGAAATTCGCACTGGTCAGCACTGTGGCCCTCGGCACGCTTTCAATCGCTGCCCAAGCCAATGCTGCCGATATCTATACTCCGAGCACCAAGGACGCTCCGATCGTGGTCGTTCCTCCGACATGGACCGGCTTCTACTTCGGTGGTCATCTCGGCGCTGCCTGGTCGCAGATCGACACGAACAAGAACACCTACTATGACGGTTACGAGTATTACGACCATCATAACCTCGTGGGCGTCGGATACGCGCCTTTCGGCGGCAATAACCTGAATGACCAGAACGCCTTCGGCGGCGGCCAGTTCGGCTATAACTGGCAGACGGGCGGCAACTTCGTCTTCGGTATCGAAGTCGACATCGGCGGTCTCGGCGGCGAAAACGAGAAGACGTTCTTCGGTCACACGTCTGATTATTTCTCCGGCGACCTTCAGGACGGGTTCGCCGTTCGGGTGAAGTCCGAAGGCGGCTTCTACGGCGACGTCACGGGCCGTCTCGGCTACGCCTGGGGCAACACCCTCCTCTATGCGAAGGGCGGTTTTGCGTGGATCCAGCCTGAGCTGAAGGTCAGTGTGGCAGCTTACGACAGCTCCACGGGCGATACTTACGGAATCAGCCGGACCTTTGACGACACCCTCACCGGTTGGACGGTCGGTGGCGGTCTCGAGTTCCTCCTGAACCCGAACTGGTCGGTCAAGGTGGAATACCTTCACTACAACTTCGAACTCGACAACAACCGCTGGAACTGGGGCGATACAGATTGGGCAGCCAACTCGTGGAAGCTGTTCAACAACGACCTGACAATTGACACCGTCAAGCTCGGCGTCAACTACAAGTTCGGCAGCGCTCCTGTGTACACGCCGCTCAAGTAGGCTGGGGCGGTACCGTCAAACTGAAGGCCCCCTTCGGCGGGGGCCTTTCTCTTTTGCCAATGGCGAGCCGGAGCCCGGCGACCGAACGCAAAACGCCGCGCATCCGCCGCGCAATTCCCGTTGCGCGCCAGCGTGAACGCGAAGATGATGGCCGGAGTGAATGAAAGGGAGCCGTTCTTCCTTGTCGAACTCCACGCACAACGGCAACGCGGGAAGCGCCGGACAGGCAGCCGTGATAGCCTTTCTCTCCGAGCCTGAAACCTACGGCGTTTCCGAGGTTGAGCGTATCGAGACCCACGGCGCCATTGTCTTTCTGGCGGGGGATCGTGCTTACAAGCTCAAACGCGCCGTCAAGCTTCCCTATCTCGACTTTTCGACGCTCGAAAAGCGTCATGCCATCATCTCTCGCGAATTCGGCATCAACTCCCATGCGTCGCCCGAGCTTTATCTGTCGATCCAGCCCGTGACACGGCGCGAGAACGGCGCGCTGGCGCTTGGCGCCCCCGGCGAAACGGTCGACTGGGTGCTCGTCATGCGCCGCTTCGATCAGACGCTCCTGCTCGACGCGCTCGCCCGCGATGGCCGTTTCGACCGCACGATCTCGGTGGATCTCGCCAACACAGTCGAGCATTTCCACCGCCACGCTTCCGTTGTGACGAACTCGGGCTTCGCGCGATCACTGCTCGGCGTTGCCGATACGCTGGAGGCGGCGCTTTGCGGTCCGGTGGCGCAATCCCACGGCGTGAATGTCTGCCCCTATATCGCGAAGCTGAGACGCGAACTCGACGATAATTTCGCTTTTATCGAGGCGCGGCAGCGCGAGGGCTTCGTGCGACGCTGCCACGGCGACCTGCATCTCAAGAACATCGTGCTGTGGGACGGAAAGCCGACGCTGTTCGACGCGCTCGAATTCGACGACAGGCTTTCCACGATCGACGTGCTTTACGATCTGGCGTTCCTGCTGATGGACCTGTGGCAGCGGGGGCTTAAGCTCCAGGCGAACATCATTCTCAACCACTACCTCGAAATGGCGGCGATCAGCGAAGTGAAGGGGTTGGCGCTGCTGCCGCTGTTCCTTTCGTTCCGCTCGGCGATCCGCGCGATGACGGGCATTCACGCGCTGACGGTTTGCGCGCCCCGCGACCACGACCGCCTTTTGCGCGAGGTTCGCGATTATTCGGCCTTTGCCGCCGGCGTCATCACGCCGAGCCAGCCGTCGCTCGTGGCTATCGGCGGCCTCTCCGGCACGGGGAAGACGACGGTAGCGCGTGAAGCAGCCCCGTTCATTGGGGCGGCGCCCGGAGCGCTCCACATCCGCACGGACGTCGAACGCAAGAGCATGCATGGCGTTCAGCTCACGCATCGCCTGCCGCGCGAGACATACACCCCGGAAAGCCGCGACGAAGTCTATCGCCGCGTTATCAAGAAAGCCGAAGTTGCGCTCGACAGCGGGCATTCTGTCATCCTGGACGCGGTGTTTCCCGAAGCGATCCAGCGCATTCGGCTTCTTGAAGTTGCACAGCGGGCGGGGGCCGGGTTCGTCGGCGTCTGGCTCGACGCAGGCCCGGAGATTCTCCGCGAGCGCGTCGTCGCACGCGAGGGCGATGCTTCCGACGCGGACATTGCAGTGGTCGAACATCAGTTGCGAACGATCGAGGCGCCTGCCGACTGGCTTCATGTCGACGCGAGCGGTGAAACGGGTGCGTGCGCCGCTGCTATCGTGCGGGAACTCGCCGCGAGAGCGTTTTCAAGCGGTGCGCACACCGGTTAAAAAGTTTAGGGGCTGCGGCTTTTCGCGAATAACGGCCGAAATGCGAAACCGGCCCTACGCACGGCCGGCGGCGCAGACAAGATGGGAAGGATCGATACCGATGCTCTCCATCGCACGATGATATTTCGTGTCGAGATCGGTGGCGAAAACGATATCCGGGTCGGCCGGACAATTCAGCCAATCGTTTTCCTGAATCTCGCGCTCAAGCTGGCCGGGCTCCCAGCCTGCATAACCGAGCGCAAGGATGGCATTGTTCGGCCCGCGCCCTCGGGCGATGGCGCGCAGGATGTCCACCGTCGCCGTCAGGCAAACGCCGTCGTTGATCGGAAGCGTTGCATCGGCCACGAAATAGTCCGAGCTGTGCAGCACGAACCCACGACTTATGTCGATGGGGCCACCGAGATGCACGGCCATCGCGTCCATGCGAATGGACGTCGGCCGAGACCAGCTCATGGGGATGTCGAGCTGTTCGAGCAGCTTCGTCATCGTGATGTGCGAGGCGCGCTGATTGACGATCAACCCCATCGCACCTTCTTCGGAATGAGCGCAGACGTAGATCACGGATCGATGAAAGCGCGGGTCCGTCGTCGAGGGCATCGCAACGAGAAGCTGCCCGTCGAGGTAGCCGTGGCTTTTGAAGCAGCCCATGTGACCGTGTCGTATTGCCATGTCCCTATGGTAGCGCCTCCGCCCGCTGGTTGTGAAGACGGGACTCGAAGAAATCCTGCGCGCGCCAACTCTTTGTGATGTCAGCGTTCCTGCTTCGATAACGGGATAAACCGCAAATCGGGGAGCGGGTTTCCGGCTGCGTAAATTGCGCGCAAGCGTAGCGGGATGGTCTCGGGCCTTGGCGAGGGCGAGCGCGGCAAGTTCGCCACATGCTTGTTGGCGCATGATCGAGATCGTTTCCGGAGCGCCGAAACACCGAGCTTGAGCTATGCACGTCATCGTCCAGATTTTGCAACTGATCCAGGATAGCGTTTATGCGGTTGCGCGCGTCGCCGGCTCGGCCTGGCAGTGGTGCCTGACGCAAATCATGGCCGTGCCGTGGGACCGGCTCGGTGACATGCCCGGATCGAAGGTAATCATCCTGCTCGGAAGCTCCGCCATCGTGTTCTATTTCATCTCGAAAGCGGCTCGGGAGCTTCTGGCCGCCGGTGAAAAGGCGTTCGCGGCGATCATGACGCTGTTTCAGGTTTTCGTGCGCGCCCTGCCGCCGATCCTCATCGCGGGCGCCACCGCCGCCGCCGGTTCGTGGGTGGTCAATAACGTCCATTTCTGAGCGTCCAGCCTGCTTCGCGCCTATCCCAAGACAAGAGCGGCGGACTTGAAATCGGCCTCGTTTTTATGGCGTGTGCGTCGCTGCAGAAAGCCTTACGGACTCGGAATGCGACTGAAGCCGCTGATCCGGTCGCATCAAAAGTCCCGCCGCCTCAGGTGATCCGGGCCGGCCGATCGCGATCCATTCCCAATGAAGCCCGCGCGAATTCTGTTGATCCTCGCGCATGGCCCGGCTCTCCGAGTTTCATGTCGTCTCTCCACGGTTTGTTACGAGTTCAGCATATGCGCCGCTTACCAAAGTATGAGATAAATCGCGTGGGCAACTCTGGCGCCGCGCAACGTGTCCTTTACCGTCACGGCCTGCGCAAGCGAACGGGCCCCTGCTCTGTTCGCGAGCATGCGCTGGCGGGCGGGCCTGATCGATGGCTGGGTTGTAGCGGGTTCCTTCGATGAATGCTCGCGGTTGCTCGGTCATGCCGTATATTTTTGACCGAGCCTCGACGGAGTGCCGCTTATGACTATCCGCAACCTCGATCTTCTCTTCAATCCCACCAATGTCGTCCTCATCGGGGCCAGCGAACGCCACGGGTCCATAGGGAAGCATGTGGCCGAAAACCTGCTCAAGGGCGGCTTCAAGGGCGAAATCGCCTTCATCAATCCGAAACGCGACGAGATCCTCGGAAAGCCGTGCTTCAAATCGGTCGACAGGCTTCCTTTTAATCCGGGCCTTGCCGTCATCGCGACACCGCCCGAGACTGTGCCGGGCGTCGTGGACGAACTTGGCCGCAAGGGATGCCGCGCGGCGGTGGTTATCACGGCGGGCGTCTCGGGCGACCTGCGCAAGCGCATGCTTGAGGCGGCGCGGCCGCATCTCTTGCGCATCATCGGGCCGAATTGCCTCGGAATGCAGGTGCCGCGCCTCGGACTCGACGCAAGCTTCGCTCAGGTGCTCGGCAAGCCGGGCAGCGTGGCGCTCGTTTCGCAGTCGGGCGCGATCACGACCGCGATGCTCGACTGGGCTGCCGTCGAAGGCGTCGGCTTCAGCCATGTGGTTTCGATCGGCGACGCGGCGGACGTGGATCTGGGCGACATGCTCGATTATCTCGCGGGCGAAACGACGAGCCGCGCCGTCTTCCTTTATATCGAATCCGTTGGCGACGCGCGGAAGTTCATGTCGGCGGCCCGGCGATGCGCGCGTGTCAAACCCGTGATCGCCATCAAGGCGGGACGCCATCCGGAAGGCGCGAAGGCCGCCGCATCGCATACCGGCGCGCTCGCAGGGTCCGACAACGTCTATGGCGCGGCGCTCCGGCGTGCGGGTGTGCTGCGCGTGACCGACCTCGACGCGATGTTCGACGCCGCCGAGATGCTCGCCTATGTGCCGTCGATGCCGGGCGACCGCGTGGCCGTCGTCACCAATGGCGGCGGCGCGGGCGTCCTCGCCGTGGACAGCCTGACCGATTTCCGTGGCGCGCTGGCGACGCTGGCTCCCGAGACAATCGACGCGCTGGACGCGGTGCTGCCGCCAACCTGGTCACACGGCAACCCCGTCGACATCATCGGCGATGCCGGGCCTGAACGCTACCGCGCGACCCTCGATGCCGTGCTCGCCGACCCGACCGCGGATGCCGTGCTCGTCATCAACTGCCCGACGGCTCTCGCCTCGTCGCTCGACGGCGCCAAGGCGGTCGTCGCGGCGGTGCAGGACATGCGCGCGAAGGGGAGGAACAAGCCCGTTATCGCCAATTGGCTGGCGCGCCAAGACGAAACCGGCATCCGCGACGCGTTCGCGGCGGCGAAAATCCCGTCTTATGAGACGCCCGTCGCTGCCGTTCGCGGCATGATGCACCTCGTCCATTACCGCCGGGCACAAACCGAGCTGATGCAGACGCCGCCCGCCCTGCCTGAAAACCTCGTTTTCGACGCGGGCGCCGTCAGCGCCGAAATCGCGCAGGTGCTCGCGGAAAAGCGCGATCTCATGACCGAGCCGGAGGCGAAGGCCGTGCTCGCCGCCTACGGTATTCCGACCGTGCCGACGCGCGTCGCGCGGACTCCTGAAGAAGCGGGCGAGGCGGCGGCCGAGCTTCTGCGCCGTTCGCCTTCGGTCGTGGTAAAGATTTTGTCGCGCAACCTCTCTCACAAGTCCGACATCGGCGGAGTTCGTCTCGATCTCATGTCCGCCGAAGCGGTCGAAACCGCCACGCATCAGATGCTGACGGCCATCGGAGAGGCAAGGCCCGACGCGATCCTCGAAGGCGTGACCGTGCAGCCGATGGTGCGCCGCCCGAACGCCTATGAACTCATCCTCGGCATAACGACCGACCCGACCTTCGGCCCGGTGATCCTATTCGGCGCCGGTGGAACGGGCGTCGAAGCCATCGGCGACACGGCCATGTCGCTGACGCCGCTCGACCTAAAGCTTGCGCGCGACCTCATCGCATCGACCCGCATTTACAAGCTTCTGAAGGGCTTCCGCGATCGTCCTCCGGTCGATCTCGACGGGCTGGCGCTGTGTCTCGTGAAGCTTTCGTCGCTTGCGGTGCAGCATCGCGCCATCCGCGAACTCGACATCAACCCGCTCCTGATCGACGCCAAGGGCATGATTGCGCTCGACGCCCGTATCAAGGTGGTCGACCCGGCTGAGCACAAGCCGGTGCCGTGCGCCATCCGGCCCTACCCCGTGCGATGGGAAGCGCACGAAACGCTGCTTGACGGCTCGCCGGTCACGGTCCGCCCGATACGCCCGGACGACGAACATTTCTACCCCTCGTTCATGAGTCACGTGACGCCCGAGGATTTGCGCCTGCGCCTGTTCAGTCCGGTGCGGCAGTTCTCGCACCATTTTCTGGCCCGCCTCACGCAGATCGACTACGCGCGCGAGATGGCTTTCATCGCGGTGCGTCCGGCAGAAAACGGCGGGCCGTCCGAAATGCTGGGTGTGGCGCGCTTCTTTGCCGACCCGGATTACGAGAAAGGCGAATACGCCGTGCTGATCCGATCCGATCTCAAGGGGCGCGGGCTCGGCTGGGTGCTGATGCGCCAACTCATCGGTTATGCGCGCGAGGAAGGGCTGAAGCAGCTTTATGGAAGCGTGCTGGAAGAAAATACGGGAATGCTCCAGATGTGCCAGGAATTAGGTTTTCATATCGCAAGAGACCCGGATGACGCCCGTGTTTTTGCCGTAACACTGGATCTTTCATCGCCCGCCGTTGACGAAGTTTTGAAGACTTGGCAGCATCACGTAAAATAAATCTATTCTTATTCTAAATGATGCTCAATGTGCGATATTCGGTCGCACGTTGAGCATCGCCTTATTCCTTTGCACTGTAACTTCCGAAATCGATAACGTTTCCCCAGCGAATTGGGCACGGTGGGGACATGCGCTCAAGGCATTGGATTTGCTCGTTAGCCATTATCGGCGTGCTGCTGCATGCCGGTACGCTTGCGCGCCACCATCTCGTCGTCTTCGGCGAGACGGTTGCGGCGGCGGAAAGGCTGGCGGCTGCCGAGGCCTTCGACGAACATGCGGTGTGTCGCTCCGGCGCTGAAGACGATAGCGCAGGCGAGCGGCAAGGAAACAAAGTGCCCGGCGCGCCGAAGTCTTGCCTCGTCTGTCTTGGCCTCGCGTTCGCGCACGCGCTGCCCCCTGCGGAAGCGCCTCCCTTCCCCCCGCCGCCTGCCTACGGCGCTGTTCTTCCGGCCATTCCCCTTCATGGTTCCCACGCGACGGCGAACGTCCGGCTGCCGCAAAGTCGCGCTCCTCCCTCTCTGCAAGTCTGATTGTTTCTGACGCGCATTCCGGCCGTGGGGGCCGCCGCGCGTGCGAATTCTTGCACTTGAGGGAATATCCATGTCGAAAGTCATCATCGCGGTGCTTGGCACCGCTGCCGCGGGGCTGTGCGCAGAGCACGCCCTTGCACAATCGAGCGACCGCCCGTCCACGCTGCCGCCCGTCACGGTGAGCACTGAAAAGGCAAAGAAGCCCGTAAAGAAGAAAGCGACGTCTTCGACCGAGGCTAACCGTGCGGCTGAGCCCGCGCCGCAAGACCTCGCCGGGCCGGAGCCGCAAACTCTCGCGAAGCCGCTGTCTGCGGCGGTGATTTCGGGCGCTACCCTCACGGAAGCCCGCCCCGGCGAACGCGACGCGGCCGCGCTTCTGACAGCCGCGCCCGGCGTGGCCGTCGCAACCGGCGGCGGCGTCTCCAGCCTTCCCGCCATCAACGGCCTCGGCGACGAGCGCATCCGCACCGAACTCAACGGCATGCTCATCACGTCGGCCTGCGCGAACCGCATGAACCCGACGCTGTCCTATATCGATCCATCGAGCATCGGCAAGGTGGAGGTCTACACGGCGCTTGCGCCGGTGAGCAAAGGCGGCGACTCGATCGGTGGCACGATCTCGGTCGAGCGCGCGCCCGCAAACTTCGCAACCGTTCCGGGCGAGGTGCTGACTGCGGCGACACTTTCGACATTCTACCGCAGCAATGGCGACGGCTTCGGCGGCTCGGCCCGCATCGAGGCGGCGACCCAGAACCTGAACGCCACGTATAACGGTGCGTGGAGCAAGTCGAGCAACTACGAGCGGGGCGGCGGCGAGGAAGTTCGCTCCACCGAATATGAGGCTGGGAACCACGCGCTCACGCTCACCGCGCGAGACGGCCGCGACCTCTACGTGCTCGAAGGCACCTACCAGAAGATCCCGGAGCAGGGCTTCGTGAACCAGTGGATGGACATGCTGGACAACGAGGGCTGGTCCTTGAAAGCGAGCGTCTTGCAGCATTACGGCTGGGGCACTCTCGATGCGCGCGCCTATTACCAGCACACCGACCATTACATGAATTTCCTTGCCGACAAGAACGGCGGCAAGGACGCCGGCCCCAACGAGGGCATGCCCATGTACACGCGCGGCGAAGACTTCGGCTATTCGGTGAAGGCCGAAATCCTGACCTCCCCGCGCGACAAGGTACGCGTCGGCAACGAGTTCCACGGCCAGACGCTCGACGACTGGTGGCCGCCGGTTGCGGGCAGCATGATGATGGGCCCAGACACCTACTGGAACATCAACGGCGGTGAACGAAACCGCGTCGGTACCTTCGCGGAATGGGAGCGCAAATGGACGCCATCGTGGAGCACTCTCTTCGGCGCTCGCAACGACATCGTCTGGATGGATACCGGCAACGTGCAGCCCTATAGCTGGACGTCGATGATGCAGAGTTCCGACATCGCCGCGGCTAAGGCTTTCAATGCGCGCGACCACGCCCGCACCGATGTCAACTTCGACCTGACGGCGCTTGCCCGCTACGAGCCGAACACGTCGAGCACCTACGAATTCGGCTACGCGCGGAAGACCCGCTCGCCTAATCTCTACGAGCGCTACGCGTGGGGCACGGGCATGATGTCGAGCATGATGGTCAACTGGTTCGGCGACGGCAACGGCTATGTCGGCAATCTCGATCTCAAGCCCGAGGTCGCCCACACGATCAGCGCTACGGCAGCCTGGCGCGCGGGTTCGGCCGGGGAGTACGAAGTCAAGGTCACGCCTTATTACTCCTACGTCGAGAACTTCATCGATGTGGACGACACCGGCAACATGATGTTCACGCAGCTTAAATTCGCCAACCACGATGCGGAACTCTACGGCGTGAACGTCTCCGGCAAGGCTCCGCTGTGGTCGAGCGAAAGCTATGGCCGCTTCGGCGTGAACGGACTCATCGGCTGGGTGGAAGGCGAGCGCACCGATGGCGTGAACCTCTATCGCATTCAGCCGCTCAACGCGAAGGGCGCCCTCACGCACAGCCTCGGCAACTGGTCGAACACGGCGGAACTGCAACTCGTCGCGGCGAAGGACAAGGTGCAGTCCCTCCGCAACGAGCTTGAGACGCCCGGCTATGCGCTCCTGAACCTGCGCACGAGCTATCTCTGGGGCAATGTGCGCTTCGACCTCGCCGCCGAGAACGTGTTCGACAAGCTCTATTACCAGCCACTCGGCGGGGTGGACCTCGTGGACGGCGGCGCGGTGGCGGGCGTGGGCCGCTCGTTCAATGCATCCGTCACGGTGAAGTTCTAAGAAACGCGCCGTCGCGAAAATTGTAAAGAACGCTCGACAAGCCGGGGCACCGTTCGGTGCTCCGGTTCTTTTTGACGGGCATGTCGAATGGCGGCCCTGCATTCTCCGCGCCTTGAACGCCCGTGCGCGCGCACCACCTGCGCCCTGTGCGATGGCGACCGGCCAAGCCCGGCGCACCCGGCGCCCATCGTGCCGCTTGGCGCCCATCGTGCCGCTTGGCACTCATCGTGCAAAAGGACTATGATCCCGCATCGAATTTTCTCAGGGGGCTCCATGCTCATTCGCCATCCCTATCTGCTTTTTCTGAGTGACGTTCCCGATCAGCTTTCTGCCAAGACCGCGCAAGGCATCGTGGACTGGCGACGCGACTGGTGCCTCGGCCAGCTCCGTCTTCCGGGCTGCAAGGCCGACACCGGCCTTCCGGACAAGACCATTCAGCAGGCGGCCGATGAGGGCGCCAGGACGCTGATCGTCGGCGTTGTCAACGCGGGCGGCATTCTGCCGGATCACTGGATCGGCGTCATTCAAGAGGCGCTTGCGGCAGGGCTCGATGTGGCGAGCGGGCTGCATGTGCGGCTGTCGTCCATCCCGGCGATTGCGGATACCGCGCGCGAATGCGACCGCGAGCTGTTCGATGTGCGTCATTCGGATCAGCGTTTCGCCGTCGGCAAGGGCACCAAGCGCTCGGGCATGCGGCTTCTCACTGTCGGAACCGATTGCTCGGTCGGCAAGAAATACGCCGCGCTGGCGCTCGAAAAGGAAATGCGCGCGCGGGGCTTCGACGCCGACTTCAAGGCGACGGGGCAGACGGGCGTCTTCATCTCGGGGCGCGGTGTCGCCATCGACGCGGTGGTCGCCGATTTCATTTCGGGCGCCGTGGAATGGATTTCGCCCGCCGCCGATATCAGCCATTGGGACTTGATCGAAGGGCAGGGTTCGCTGTTCCATCCGTCCTTTGCGGGCGTGTCGCTCGGCCTCCTGCACGGAGCGCAGGCCGATGCGTTCGTCGTCTGTCATGAGCCGACGCGGAGAACCATGCGCGGCGTCGCTCATCCGCTGCCGACGATCCGCGAGGTGATCGACATGACGGTTCGGCTCGGGGCGCTCACCAATCCCGGAATCCGGCCCATTGGCATTTCCGTCAACACGCAGGCGCTTGACGAGAAAACCGCGACCGAAACCCTCAAACGGTTGCAGGACGAGCATTTCCTTCCCGCTACCGACCCGATCCGCTTCGGCGTCGGTCCGATCGTTGATCGTATCGCTGCGGACTTTCCGTTGACGCGCGGCGCGGTCAAGGTCGGCTGAGCGATGCGCAGGCTCTCCGTCGCCATCGAAAGCTGGCCCATCGCGGGGGCGTTCACGATCTCACGCGGCAGTCGCACGGAAGCGCGCGTCGTGGTCGCCACCGTCGAGGACGGCGGCGTGCATGGGCGGGGCGAATGCGTGCCTTATCCGCGCTACGGCGAAACCGTCGAGGGCGTCGCCGCGAAAATCGAAAGCTTCGGCGAAGCGATCGCGGGCGGGGTGACACGAGCGGAGCTTCTGACCCTGCTCCCGGGCGGTGCGGCGCGAAACGCGCTCGACTGTGCGCTGTGGGATCTGGAAGCGAAGCTTGCGGGCAAGCGTGTCTGGGATCTTGCGGGCATTGCCGCGCCTCAACCCGCCACCACCGCCTATACGCTGAGCCTCGGCGATCCTGCCTCAATGGAGGAGGCTGCGCGCGCGGCCAGACACCGCCCGCTCCTCAAGGTCAAGCTCGGTGGAGCGGGCGACGCGGAGCGCATCGCCGCCGTTCGCAGAGGCGCGCCGAATGCCGCGCTTATCGCGGATGCCAACGAGGCATGGAACGACGCGGTGTTCGCGGAAAATCTGGCGGCCTGCCGCGCCGCCGCAGTCTCGCTCGTGGAGCAGCCGCTTCCGGCCGGAGCGGACGCCCGCCTCGCCGATGTCGCGGACGAAGATCGGGGCTCCATCCGTTTCTGTGCCGACGAAAGTATCCACACAGCTGCGGACCTCGGCCAGATCGCGGCGCGATATCAGGCGATCAACATCAAGCTGGACAAGACGGGCGGGCTCACCGCTGCGCTGGAACTCAAGCGTGAGGCGCTCGGCCGCGGACTGTCGATCATGGTCGGCTGCATGGTCGGCACGTCGCTTGCGATGGCGCCCGCGCTGTTGCTCGCCAACGGGGCCGACTATGTGGACCTCGATGGCCCGCTGCTGCTGGCGCGGGATCGCGACCCCGGCCTTGCCTTTGAAGGCAGCGTCATCGGCGCACTGCCTTCCGCTCTCTGGGGGTAACGGCACGCTCGGGGTAGGAGGCGCGGAGGCCGCCCTTGTTGGGCGCCCTCGATGCGGCGATCAGCCGTGCCGCCCAAGCATGCGGCGAATTGCTTCACAGCTCTTGATTCAAAACTAACCGCGGTCTCGGATTGAACGTGCCGAAGCGCCGGGAAGCCTTCAAATTATCCGCACCCCAGCGGAGCGAATTTGACATTTGAGTTCCGGTTGCTGCGAGTTCTCGCTCAAATGTCGAATTCAAAATCTCCAATAAACTCATGGTGTTGTCGCCGCGTGGGGCAGTTATCTTAAGGAGCCCAAGCCGGTCGGATCGGGCTTCTGGAAAGCAGGTGCGAGGTGTCATGCGTTCCGTTTGTCTGAAGGTTGCCATGCTGTCGGCCGCGCTGAGTTTTTCTGCTGGCTGTCCTGCCAATGCCGAGGAAGAACGTGACAGCTATCTTCCTCCAAAGGAACTCGTTGCGAAAGAAGCACCAGCACCCGTGAAGAAAGTCGATCGCGGAGCTGTTGCCGCAGTTGAAAGGCGCGCCAGAACTACCGCGCGGCAGCAAAAAAGATACTTGAATCGCCCTCAAAAACGCGTGGTAAGGGTTGGTAAGGGTGGATATGCAAAACGATACGTTGTATACGATTTTCCGATGCAATCCTTTGGCGCATATTAGTTAGAGACTTTTAGTCAGGCACCGTCGCTTTGGTTTGTGAACCGAAAGCGCATTTTGAGGAGTCGATAATGTCTTTTCTGAAGGCGAAGCAATACTTATCCCGTTTTTGGAAGAAATACGTAGTGGCCGAGGATCACGACGAAGCTGAACGCATGCGTCAGAAGCGCATCGACAATATCATGCTGGATGTAATTGCGCGCGAGTCCATGCTCAAATGGGAAAGGGAACGGTTCAACGAAGTCACAAAGAAGCAATCCGATAGCAAGAGAACATCTCTCATGCTTTGACCGGATCGCCTTCTTTTTCCAGAATGTTCAGCCTTCCAGAACCTCATAGACGGCGGGCGCCTTGGCGGATCCCGTTCGGGTCGTGCGGATGAAGTTCTTCTTTTCGAGAGACTGAAGAACGGAATGAAGCGATCCGAGAGGAATCTTGGCTGCGCTGGCAAGGGAAGCGGCGCGCATTTCGACTTCGTTGTTTTCATTCTTGCGGCTACGGAGCGTTTTCAAAACCGCGGCCTGACGCTCGCTCAATTCCGAGACCACATCGCTGGTGCCCGCTTCCACGTGACTGGCGGACGAACGCCTCGGCTCCGCTTTTGCTTCGGCGCGCACCGGGGATTCGGCCGAAGTCTTGCTGCTTTCTTTCGCGGCATAGTCTCGCGCGCGCTCTTCGTCAAAGAAGGTCGCTACGACTTCCAGCTTTCTCTGATCGCCAGCTTCGACCGCCACCACTGCATAGCTGCCGTCGTCGAATGCGACCGTCTTGAACGTACCACCAATTGCCATGACTTTCCTCATTTGCCCGTCTACTTGCCCTCTCCACTACCATTGCCGATAGTGCCAAGAAGGGGCGATGCCGCTTGAGCATTCCCGTATACATTTCTGAAATCGCACGCACACTAACCCGAAATTGGTTTCAAATCTGTTCGTGTAGCCTTCACTGGCCAGGGGGTTGCTGGCGGTTCTTTTGATCCCGGCGTTTGCAGCGTGCTGCAAACGGATGCACATGTCGGAATCGGACCACCGGTCTGGCGATCTGACGAGACAGTTTGTTTCGGGATCAAAGAAAGTGAAACGCTTACATCATAATGGTCGGAATTTGCCCATGATGAAGCGGACCCGTTCCAAGCAACGGAATGTGATCAGGGAGTTATCGATCTTGATCGGAGACAAGAGCCAGAGGTCTCTGCTTGAAAGCCAGCGTCCATCTTTCTGACGTCAATCAGATCACCGGCCACGGGCTATCTTCACGCATGAGGCGGAGCAACTCGGTCTTGAGAATGTCCGGTCGCAGCGGCTTCGCAAGCGCGGGCACGCCATGAAACGCCAGCGGAAGCTGGTCGAGCGAGTACCCCGATACGATCACGAACGGAATACCGCGCCGATTGAGTTCGAGCGCGACGGCTTCCGATGTTTCCGCTCCGAGATTGATATCGAGCACAGCAGCGCTGAAACGGAATTCCTTCAGAATTTCCAGGGCTTGCGCCACACTGCGCGCCGGCCCCAGAACGTCGAACTGCGCTTCCCTCAGCGTCTGCACGATTTCGAGGGCGACGAGCGCTTCGTCCTCCACGACAAGAACGTATCCGCGCCCCGACTGCGGCCCCATCGGCAGAGGCTTGGCTGGAACGGAAGCTGCTGATCGTCCCTCGACCACGTTCTTCAGCGGGCATTGCAGGCGCCAGATCACACCGGTCGGCTCGAAGTCAAACTGAACCTGCGCATCGAGGCTCATTTCGGTCATCGGCCCGAGAACGGTGGAGCCGAAACCTTCCTTGGCTCGACTGTTAACGCGCGGTCCATGCGCCTCGCGCCATTCCAGTTCGAAGCTGTCGGAATCGTCACACGCGTCGTGCCGTGCGGACCAGCTGACGTGGATCGTGCCCTCGCCTGAAGAGAGCGCGCCATATTTTCCCGCGTTCGTCGCGAGTTCATGCAAAGCCATTCCGAGCGTCTGAGCCGCCGAAGCCGAAATGAACAGCGGCGGACCGTCGAGCGAGATCCTCTGTCCAATGGCGTCGAGAAAATGCGCAAGCTGAGAACGGATCAGTTCCGCGAGAACGACGCCTTTCCACTCCGATTTGACAAGCAGATCCTGCGCGGCCGCAAGGGCGCGCACGCGCTCCTCGAAGCGCTCAAGAAAGTCTTCGGCGTTGGTGGATACGGTTTGCCGCGCGATAGCCTGAACGAGGGCGAGCATATTCTTGGATCGATGGTTCACCTCCCTCAGCAGAAGCTGCACTTCTTCCTCATGCCGCTTCCGCTCGGTGATGTCGCGAATTGTGCCGGTAAAAAAGCGCTTGCCGGCAAAATGCCATTCCGCGATGGCCGTATCGGCCGTGAAGACGGTGCCATCCTTCCGCCTGTGCATGAGTTCGCGGCCGGTACCCATTAGCATCGCTTTGCCGGTTTTCAGATAGTTGGCGATGTAGGAATTGTGGAGTGCGAGGTTCTGCTCGGGCATCAGAATTCCGATATTCTGGCCGGCGAGTTCTTCTTCGCTGTAGCCGAAGATGCGTTCTCCGGACGGATTGATCGACTGGATCAGCCCTGCATCGTCAATGACGATGATTGCATCGACGGCGGTGTCCACGATCGCGCGCAGACGTTCTTCGCTCTCCTTTCGTGCATCGTCAGCACGACAGCGTTCCAGAAAGTCCGTGGCCTGGCGAACGAAGAGAGCGAGCCGCTGAAAATCCTGTTCCGAAAGATCGTGCGGCTGCGAAAACTGAGTGGTCAGCAATCCCAGAACTGTACCGTCCCGCACAACGAGAGGACAAAACTGGGCCGCCCGGAATCCCAGGATCTTGGCTACCTCCTGGTACTGTGGGGGCTGGAGCCGGGGATCGGTTTCGATATCCCTGATGGTGAGCGTTTCGCCGCTTCGTATAGCGTCGGCGAGAACGGGATAGTCGTCGATCCTGGTCTCATCGAAGGCACTGACGATTGCCTCGTCATAGCCTCGGACGGCTGCAAGGCGGATGATGCCGCGCTCGGCGTCGTAAACATGAATCCCTCCGCGATCCGCTCCCAGAAGCTCGATGGCCGCGCCGAGCACTTCATCGAGCCCGCTTGCCAGATCGCGCGCGCGCCAGAGCCTCGAACTCGCGTCATTGAGGCGGCGAAGCGCCTCCGCGTCGCGCGCCAGCGTCGCTTCGCTGTCGCGCAGGGCTTTTTCCGCAAGCTTCCATTGCGTGCAGTCGAAAAACGCTCCCACAGCGCCCCGAATCTCTCCGTGCTCGTCGAAGAGTGGCAAGGCGTTGCCATAAATGAAACGCGTGCTGCCATCGGCATAGTGAAGTTCTACATCCTCGCCAAAAAAAGAGCGCCCGGTCTTCGCCGCCCAATGAAGCGGAAAATCGCCCCTCTCGATGAGGCGTCCGTCCTTCAGTGCCCTGACGAGGCGTGGCATTCCTTCAACCGTAACTTTCGCGGGCATCCCAAGAATGTCCTGCGCCATGCGATTGAGGCTGAGGCGCGAGCAGGCGCGGTCTTCTCCGAAAATCACGCCAGCCGGGACCGCTTCAAGCACGGCTTCGAGATCGTGCCGCCTGAGCCGCTCCCGACGCTCGCTCTCGCGCAGCGCCTCCTCGGCTTGCTTGCGTTTCGTTATGTCCGTCGCGAGGACTATTGCGAAGCGCGCTCCGCCTCCGCTCTCATCGGGCAGCAGGGAAACGATCTTGTGGGTCCAGACCGACTGGCCGCTTTTGTGCACATAGCGGCCTTCAACGTCGATGAACGAGATTTCGCCCGCCTGAAGTGCCCGAGCGAGTTCGAACTGCTCCGCGAAATCGTCGGGATGGAACAGCTCGGAAAAATGCTTCGCGCGAAGCTCGCTCTCCGAATATCCGACCAGCTTGCTGTAAGCGGGATTGCATTCGAGAAAACGGCCATCGGGTCCGGTGATGGCGATTCCGGCGAGCGAATATTTGTAGATGCTGCGGAACCGGCTTTCCCAGAGGGCGCGGTCCATTTCGGCCCGTCTCTGCTCCGTCACGTCGATCAGCGTGCCGATGGAGAGCGCCACCTTGCCCGTCGCCGGATTGACGGGACCGAGCGATTGCCCCCTGTCCAGAAGCCAGCGCACCTCCCCACCCGGACGCACGATGCGGAATTCGTTGTGATACCGTCCCACCGTTCGCACAATGGCCTTCGCCGCCCGATGAATGCGCTCGCGGTCTTCCGGGTGGATGCAGGGGAGCACGCTGTCCATGCACGCCTTGCTATCCTCGGGAATGCCGAGGAGGCGCCGCATATAGCCGGACCAACGCACCTTTTCGTTGTCGATGTCGTATTCGTAAATGCCGAATCCGGCCGCTTCGCTGGCGAGCTCAAAGCAATGAAGGGCACCTTCCAGCGCAGAGAGGCCTGTTCTTTTGTCGCTCATTCCGTTCATTTCACTTGATGAGCCTGCCCTCTTTTTCAGGCTCGCGCGTCGAGAGACGCTGTCGAAATATCAATGATCAAGCTACCCCAAGCTTCAACAGGAAAGGAACCGCCTATGTAAGGAATTTGAACCTGCGTTCAACGCACGCCGCGCGGCTTAATGCCGGGACTGGCACCAGCGGCAGCGCCGCTGTTGTCCTGTCGAAAAAGGAAGATTACTGAAATCGCAGGCGAACGGAAATCAATCCTCGAAGAGTGTTAAGAAACATAACGTTGCTTGCTTCGATAATATCCTTTCTCGTTAACACGTCTTCGCTGACATCACCACGGGCGAGAAGCTCCGCGCGGAGCGTTCCCGGCAAGAGGCCGCAGGTTTCAGCCGGTGTAACGAGCTTGCCGTTGCGCATGATGGCGACATTGCCCCTAGTAAACTCCGTGATCTCGCCTCGCTCGTTGAAGAGGAGCGTGTCGAAGACGGCGCCATCCTTCGGGGCATGCGCTTCGTAAACGGCGCGGTTCGTCGTCTTGTGCCGCAGGAATTCGTCATCGCTTGAGACGGGCGATTGCGCGAACACCACGAAGGGATCGGCGGGCGTGGCGGGAAGCGGCCCGGTTTCAAGCGTCAAGGCACCCTCCCGCGAGAGGAGAAGTCGCAGGCGATGCGCGCCCGTCGCGTGGTCTGCGCAAATGTCGGCCACAGCGCGGCGCACCTCGTCTTCGTCGAAGGGAAAGCCGAAATGCTCAGCCGCGCGGGCGAGCCTCGCCATGTGACGATGCAGAAGAACAATCGCGCCGTCATCGATCTTCATCGTTTCCAGCAGTTCAAAAGGGGC
The DNA here is from genome assembly GCF_003992725.1 of Rhodomicrobium lacus. NCBI lineage: Bacteria > Pseudomonadati > Pseudomonadota > Alphaproteobacteria > Hyphomicrobiales > Hyphomicrobiaceae > Rhodomicrobium > Rhodomicrobium lacus. Next base: position 951,113 of record NZ_RZNF01000012.1, read on the forward strand.
GCTCGCGCGAAGAAGGAAACGGCGCTTCATGATGCACTCCTCATATTCGTCGGCCGCGTTCGAATCCCATGTCACGCCGCTGCCGACCCCGCAGGTGGCGGTGCCGTTCGCGATCGCGACCGTTCGGATGCCGACGCTGAAAGTCGCCGCACCGCCGGGTTCGATAACGCCGAGCGCCCCGCAATAGGGGCCGCGCGGGCCGGTTTCGAGCGCCGCGATGGATTTCATCGCCGCGATCTTCGGCGCGCCGGTGACGGAGCCGCAGGGGAACAGGGCGGCGAAGATGTCGGCGAGTGCGGTCCTCGGGCGCGCGGTGCCGGTGACGGTCGACGTCATCTGCTGCACGGTGGAGAGCTTCTCGATGGAGAACAGCTTCGGCACACTTACGGTGCCGTCCACGGCGACGCGCGCGATGTCGTTGCGCAGAAGGTCCACGATCATCAGGTTTTCGGCGCGCTCCTTCGGCGAGGCCAGCAGCGCATCCGGGGGCGCGTCGGCGTGCGCGGTGCCCTTCATGGGCCGGGTGAGGATCGCGCGGGTTCGCGGTTCCCACGCGAAGAACAATTCCGGCGAGACGGACGCGATCTGCCATGGAAGCGCGGAACAATCGCCGAAATCGAGATAAAGCGCGTAGGCGTGCGGCTGGGCGCGGCGCAAGGCGTCGAACAGGCCGCGCGGGTCGCCATCGAAGCGCGAGGCGAGGCGCATGGTCAGATTCACCTGATAATGCGCACCGTCGGCGATGCCGTCGTGAATGGCCGCGATTTTTTCGCTGTAGTCGGCGCGCGTCATGTCTGCCCCCCAGCCCGAGCAAGCGAAGGCGGCGGGCGCTTCTTGCCACGGCTTCGGAGCATCGAACACGGCGAAGGCCGCGAGCGGAAAGCGCGGGTCGGGTGCAAGTGTCGTTAGCGCCATGTCGAACGCCGCTGCTGCTTCATAGGCCACGAAGCCGACGGCCCAACGCCCCTGTTGCGCGTGGTTTTCCGCCGCGCGAAGAACCGGCACGACATCGGCGGCGCGCTCGGCGACGAGCAGTTCGCGCGGCCCGGCGAAGCCAAGGCTAAGCGGCGGCGCATCGTCCTTCGGAAAATCGATTAAGGCGCGGGCGTACAGCGGACGATCCTGAGGCTTCGGAGTGCTGGCCGGAGCCTACCAACCCGACCGGCCGCTGCAAATCACGTTTTATGATCGGCCCCTGGGGTATCGGCGAAGTGGCGGCCGGACTGAAACGCCCACCCCCGGCGAAAGACGAAGACGCGGCTTGACCGGGCAGGGCTTGCGCGCGACACGCGCCGGGAGCACTCTGAGCGAAAAAGATACATAAGCTCGGAGGAAACATGGGCTACGATTATGTCATCGCCGGGGGCGGTTCGGCGGGTTGCGTGCTCGCGAACCGGCTCTCCGCCGATCCGTCGATCAAGGTCGCGCTTCTCGAAGCGGGAGGCCGCGACTGGAATTTTCTCATTCATATGCCGTCCGGTTATGCGGGCCTGATGCGAACGGGCTGGGTCGACTGGGGCTATCACACCGAGCCGCAGGCGGGCCTGTACGGGCGTCGGCTTTATTGGCCACGCGGCAAGGTCCTCGGCGGCTCAAGCTCCGTCAACGCGATGATCTACATTCGCGGCGTGCCGAGCGATTACGACACGTGGGCGCAGCTCGGCAATCGCGGCTGGGCGTGGGACGATGTGCTGCCCTATTTCAAAAAGGCGGAAAACTATTCAGGCGGCGCGGACGAGTATCACGGCGGCGACGGCCCGCTGAAGGTGTCGCGGCCGGGCGTCGTCAATCCGCTGAACGTGGCATGGATCGAGGCGGGCCAGCAGGCGGGCCACCCCTACACGGACGATTTCAACGGCGCGTCGCAGGAAGGCTTCGGCCCCATCGACTGCACGGTGTCGAACGGCCGCCGCGCGAGCGCCGCGGTGTGCTATCTGAAGCCGGTGATGGACCGGCCGAACCTCACCGTGATCACGCGGGCGCAAGCAACGCGCATCATCGTGGAAAGCGGACGCGCGGTCGGCGTGGAATATGCGCACGGCCGCGAGAAGCGCACCATTCGCGCCGCACGCGAGGTGATCGTCTCGGGCGGCGCGATCAACTCGCCGCAATTGCTGCTGCTCTCGGGCATCGGCCCGGCGGACGAGATCGCACCGCACGGCATCAGGCCGGTGCATCACCTTCCCGGCGTCGGCAAAAACCTTCAGGATCACATCCACGGCGCGATCAAGCACTACTGCCCGAAGCCCGTCTCCTACTATAACATCGTCAAGCCGAGTGCGCTCCTGCGGCACGTCGCTTACTATCTGATGACGCACAAAGGGCCCGCGTCGATCGTGGGGCTGGAATCGCTCGCCTTTCTCAAGACGCGGCCCGAGATTGTTGCGCCGGATGTGCAGTATCACTTCGCGGCGATCCTTTACGCCGATCACGGGCGCAAGATGATCCAGCGCCATGGATATATGGGCTATTACAACGTGCAGCGGCCCGAGGCGCGTGGCGAGATCGCGCTGAAATCGGCGGACCCGCTGGCGCATCCGGCGATCCAGCCGAACTATCTTCAAAACGAGGCCGACCTGCGCACGTTGCGAGACGGTTTCAAGATGCTGCGCGATGTCTTCGCGCAACCCGCGTTCGATCCGTATCGCGGCGAGGAATGGCAGCCGGGCGCGAAGGTGCGCACCGACGCCGAAATCGACGATTACAACCGTCGCACGGCAGAGACGATCTATCATCCGATCGGCACCTGCAAGATGGGGCAGGACGCCATGGCGGTGGTGGACGAGACGCTTCGCGTGCGCGGGCTGGAGGGACTGCGCGTGGTGGACGCATCGATCATGCCGCGCCTCATCAGCGGCAACACCAACGCGCCGACGATCATGATCGCTGAAAAAGCGGCGGATATGATCCTGTCGGGAGCGATAGCGTCTTCCTCGGATGACGCTGCGCTGGCGGCGTGACGCCCATCGTCACGCGCCCGTTCCGAAGCCAGGGCGGCTTGCCCCGGCTCTTTCCGTCTCAGTTCGCGCCAGGCCCCCGGAAGCGGTAGCCGCCGTCCTCCAGCTCATCGAACAACTCGCCGAGCTGCGGATGGCGCAACGGCTCGCCGCTGTCGTCCGGCAGCAGGTTCTGCTCGGAGACATAGGCGACGTATTCGGTTTCCTCGTTCTCGGCAAGCAGGTGATAGTACGGCTGATCCTTCTCCGGGCGAATATCCTCCGGGATGGCAAGCCACCATTCATCCGTGTTGGCGAACTCGGGGTCGACGTCGAAGATAATTCCCCGAAACGGGAAAAGACGATGCTTCACGACTTCCCCGATGGCAAACCGCGCGCGCCGTTCTTTCACCATGGCGTTATTGAATTCTTCCCGCATCCTTTAAAAACTTTGCACTAATGCTGCTGGGCTACAAGATGTCACACGGTCACTGGGGCGCGCCGTCTTTGGCTTCGACGAGGTTCGCGAGGTCTACGATGACCTTGGCCTGTTTCCAGGTCGCGTCGTCCTGCATCTTGCCGTCGACCATTACCGCGCCCGTGCCATCCGGCATGGCTTCGAGGATGCGCCGGGCAAAAGCCGCCTCCCCCGGATCCGGCGTGAAAACACGGCGCGCGATCTCGATCTGCGAGGGATGCAACGTCCATGCCCCCGCGCAGCCCTGAAGGAAGGCGTTGCGGAATTGCGCTTCGCACGCCGCCGCGTCGGAGAAATCGCCGAACGGACCGTAAAAGGGCTTGAGGTCATAGGTGGCACAGGCGTCCACCATGCGGCCCACGGTGTAATGCCACAGATCCTGCTGGTAGAAGGCACGCGGCGCATCGCCCGCCGCGTCCGCAAGCACGCCGTAGGACGGATGGCCGCCGCCGACGCGGGTCGTCTTCATGGCGCGGCTCGCGGCGAGGTCGGCCGGCCCGAGGCTCATGCCGTGCATGCGAGGGCTCGCGCCCGCGATGTGATCGACATTCGCCACGCCTTCCGCCGTTTCGAGCAGGGCGTGGATCATGACGGGCTTCTTGATATTGTGCTTCGCCTCAAGCTGGGCGAGCAGCTGGTCGAGATAGTGAATGTCCCACGGGCCTTCCACCTTCGGCAGCATGATGACGTCGAGCTTGTTGCCCACCGCACCCATGATCTCGACGATGTCGTCGAGCACCCACGGGCTGTTCAGCGCGTTGATGCGCGTCCAGAGCCCCGTGCTGCCGAACTCGTTTTCCTGAGCGAGCTTGATGAAGCCCTTGCGCGCGGCCTCCTTCTCGGTCGCGGGGATCGCGTCTTCGAGATTGCCGAGCACCACGTCGACCTGCTTGATGAGGTCCGGCACCTTCGCGCGGATCTTCTCTACATGCGGGGCGACGAAGTGGATCATCCGTTCGAGGCGCACGGGCTTTTCCACGAACGGAGCGGGAGCACCCGCTGCGAGGGGCTTGAAGAATTTGGATGGGGTCTTTGTCGCTGCCATGGAAGCCTCCGCCGAATGCTCCCTCTATTTGCCTTTGTGGACCCAGCGGGTCAAGCAGCGGAAAACCATTGAGCCCAAAGACGAATGACAGACCCTTGTGGATCGAACACGGGCCGAGCTGTATGGTCGTCGCCTCCGGGATACAAGCAGCAGCCAACGATGCGGTGAAATCATGCGCACGGCCGATTCTTCGAACGAAACGACGAGAGAGCCCTACGTGATCGCGGAGGACGGAACGCGCGCCCCCGGCATATCACCAGCCTATGCAGACCGATCCGCGATACCGATAGTCACATGCTTCAACCGCAAATACATGCCGGGCGCCGCCGCGCTGTTTGCGTCCATAGCCGAGCACGCATCGCCCGAGCGTCTCTACGATCTGGTGGTGTTCACCGACGATCTGGCGAGTAACGACCGCCAGAAACTCAGGCTCTGTCTCCTTGAAAAGCCAAATATATCCCTCCGCTTCTTTGATGTCACTGCGTATTATTCCGATTTCGCCATCAAAGGATCGGGCTACTTTACGAAAGAAGCTTTCTATAGGATTCGTATTCCAGAAATAATGCTATCCTGCGATAAAGTCTTGTATATCGACGCAGACACTGTCACCAACCGCGATCTGGCCGAATTGTTCGATACTCCGATGGATGGGCACTGCATAGCGGCAGCTCCGGATATGTTTTATACGCTGCTTGGCCAAATCGGAGCCGACCGCAATAAGAAAGGGCCTATACAGGAGATCAGACGGAACGGAACCTATTTCAACTCCGGCGTTATCTTGTTCAATGTCCATGAAATGAAGGCGACAAACGCAAGCGCCGGTATTATCCGCGTCATGCAAGAGCATGAATATCGCCTGATGGATCAGGATATTCTCAACATAGCGTTGGCCGGCGCCACCAAGTTCATAGACTGGAAGTGGAATTCGCTCCTGTTTTTGGAAGGGGATCATCGCATGCCCCGGGAATTTCACGCCAAGATCGTCGAAGCGAAACGCGATCCTTATATCGTTCACTTCACGGGACCGGTGAAGCCCTGGCACAATGCCGATCTCAACATGGCGCAACACTACTGGCGCTACGCGTTGAAGACGCCTTTTTATGATGAACTCATAGAAAACATGCACCGCGGCCGTCAGCTTCACCGCAAGGATATCGTTCGTGGCAGCGCAAGTGTGGTCCGTTACATCCTGCTTCCATTCGGCAAGCGCCGCAAGAAGCGCGATGCAATCTTGAATTTCGCCCGGGACAGGTTCGCCTGAGCCTGCCCCGGGGCGGCTGCAATCGTTGCGTTCAAGCCGGGTGATGCGCGCCTGCTTCGGGGAGCGACCCGTCTGCCCCGCTTTCGCGCGCGCCGAGCGCCGCGAAGATCAGGCTCAAGCCGGTCAACAGCAATTCGATGCCGACAAACAGGCCGAGGACCCAAAGGCCGGTCGACGGCCAGCCCGCGATCACGAACGCCGCGATCACGAAATCGACCAGCGCGACGAACAACAGAAGAACCCACCGGCCCGTGTCGGGTTTGATCGAGAAGGCGAACGCGATGGTCGCGATGCCGTGCGCGATGAAATAGGCGGTCAGGACCAGCGTGAGCGACAGCGACCCCTGAACGGGAAACAGCGCGAGCACGAGGCCGAGGATCGCCATCAGCGCGGACAGCAGGATGTGCCAGATATAGCCAGGCGCGCGCGGCGAACGGATGGTAGAGATGGCGGAGAAGACCCCCGCAAAGAAAAGGAGCCAGCCGACGAAGGCCGCCACCGCGATGGAAGCGAGCACCGGCACGGCAATAGCCGCCGCTCCGAGCAGCACGAGCAGCACGCCTTCGGCCGTGAACCACTTCCAATGTTCACGAAGGCCCTTTTGCACGGCAGCCTCCAGCTCTTTTTCTGCGGCCTCGAATCTCTTTGGATCAAAATCCTGCGAGCGATCAGGGAAGGGACGTTCCGGAATGCTGGGGGAAGTCATGGGCAACTCCTATGGTGTCGGGGCGGATGCGCGCTTGCTTGATCGGTGTTCGCGAACCAAAGTCGGGAGGTGCGTTCCTCGGATACGGGGGGCGATGCTCCCCTTCAGGTGCTCTGGCGCACAGGTTTGCTCAACTCACCGATCCTAGTGCGGTTCAGAAGCTTGCATTTGATGATCGAGCCAGCGGCAGGGGTGAACCAGATGCAAAATTCAATGCACTAGACGCCTGACGCATTGGCAGGCACCATTCCGTTGTAGACCGCGCGCCGTTTCGGCAGGCTTGCGTGAAACCGAACAAATCGACCAATCCCATCGGCTTTCGACGCGTCGAACCGACGACGCAAGAAGCGGCAACAACGACAGCCCGACAGTCATGAATTATCGCCACGTCTTTCATGCCGGAAACTTTGCGGACGTCATCAAGCACGCGGTTCTGGCCTTCTGCATCGATTATCTGCTGCGGAAGGAAAACCCGCTCTGCCTTGTCGATGCGCATGGCGGCGCGGGTCTTTACGATCTGCGTTCGGACGATGCGGAGAAAACGGGCGAGTGGGCCAAAGGCATCGGTGCCCTCATGAACGCGGCGACCGGTGCCGGGATGGCCGAGCGTGTGGCGGCGCTGGAGCCCTATCTCCGGCTCGTGCGCGAGGATGTCGGGGACGGCTTCTATCCCGGTTCACCGCTTCTGCTTGCGCGGCGGCTGCGGCGACAGGACAGGCTGATCGCGAACGAACTGCACGCCTCCACCCGCGACGCGCTTCATGGCACGCTGGCGGAATTTCCGGCCGCGCGCGTGACCGGCATGGATGCCTATGAGTGCATTCGCGCGACGATCCCGCCGAAGGAGCGGCGCGGTCTCGTGCTGATCGACCCGCCGTTCGAGGAAAAGAACGAGTTCGAAACTCTCATCAGGCAGATGCGCGAATGGAAGAAGCGCTGGGCGACCGGCGTTTTCCTGCTGTGGTATCCGATCAAGGCGGTTTCGCCGACCGATGCCTTGAAGGCTGAGGCGGCCGCGCTCGGCCTGCCTCGCACATGGTGTGTGGAAACGCTGATCTATCCGCGCGGCCGCGCGCTAAGCCTGAATGGCTGCGGATTGATCCTGTTCAATGCGCCCTTTACCGTGCCGGAGGCCGTCGAGACGGCACTCCCGACGCTCGCGGACGCGATGCGCCTGCACGAAACGCACACGGCGTGGCTCGTGCCCGGCACGTAAGCCGATCAATAGCCGCCGTCGTTGGGCGTGAAGGCATCGCTGTTCGAGGGCGTGAGATCGAGCACGGCCTCGCCCGTCTTTGCCGGAGCGATGGGCTCGTCGAATGAGCGCTCGTCTTCGGTCCAGCGCAGCGTGCCGTCGTAACGCGTGCCCATTTCGATGCCGATGCCTTGATGGAAGATGTCACCTTCGACCTTCGCGGATGATTGCAGCATGACGCGGCGGCCGCGAATGGTGCCGTTCACCTTGCCTTGGACGGTGACTTCCTGATTGGCGATAATGCCGCCGTTCACGCGGCCGTTCGCCGTCACGATGAGCGAGGTGCAATAGATGTTGCCCTCGATGACGCCATCGAGCGTCACGCTGCCCGTGGAGGTCACATCGCCGATGATCGTTAGATCGTTTGAAATATTGGAATCGCCGGTGGAGTGGACGCTGCGGCTCGGCGTGACGGGGGAATAATTCGGCTGGTTGAGGGCAAACGGTGTCGCCATGGGTGACCTTCAAGCGTGACGAGTGGCGTTGATCCAAAGCGGATGCCGGCTGCGCTTTCGCGGCCGTCCTGCCTCTCTAGCCGGTCATTCTGGACATTTGCAAGGCAAAGCTTCGCCGATTTTAATAAAGCGTTAAGCGCTTGCCCGCTGAAATCGGCGGAATGAAAACGGCCGGGCGAAAGACCCGGCCGCGATCTGTGTCTTGAAGGCTGTGCTTACGCCCGCTTCTCGATGAGCCCGCGATTGATGATGAGTTCCGCGATCTGCACGGTGTTGAGCGCCGCCCCCTTGCGGAGGTTGTCGGACACCACCCAGAGCGACAGCCCGTTCTCGACCGTCGGATCCTCGCGGATGCGGCTGACATAGGTCGCGAACTCGCCGACGCATTCGACGGGCGTGATGTAGCCGCCGTCCTCGCGCTTGTCGACAACGAGCAAGCCCGGGGCTTCCCGCAGGATGTCGCGCGCCTCCTTTGCGGAGATCGGGTTCTCGAACTCGATATGCACCGCCTCTGAATGGCCGACGAACACGGGCACCCGCACGGCGGTGGCGACGAGCTTGATCTTCGGATCGAGGATCTTTTTCGTCTCCGCGACCATCTTCCACTCTTCCTTCGTGAAGCCGTCATCGAGGAACACGTCGATGTGCGGGATCACGTTGAAAGCGATCTGCTTCGTAAACACCTCGGGCGTGGGCGCGTCGGTGACGAAGATGCCCTTCGTCTGGTTCCACAGCTCGTCCATCGCCTCCTTGCCCGCGCCGGACACGGACTGATAGGTGTCGACGACGACGCGCTTGATGGTGGCGGCGTCGTGCAGCGGCTTCAGCGCCACGACGAGCTGAGCGGTCGAGCAATTCGGGTTCGCGATGATGTTCTTCTTGCGGAAGCCGGCGACCGCGTCGGCGTTCACTTCCGGCACGATCAGCGGCACGTCGATGTCGTAGCGCCAAGCGCTCGAATTATCGATGACGACGCAGCCGGTCTTCGCGATCTTCGGCGCCCATTCCTTCGAGACATCGCCGCCCGCGGACAACAGCGCGAAATCGCAGCGCGAGAAATCGAACGTCGCGAGATCGTGGCATTTGAGCGTTTTGTCGCCGAACGAAACTTCCACGCCGACGGAGCGGCGCGACGCAATCGCGAAAACCTCTTTCACCGGGAATTCGCGCTCGTCGAGGATGTTCAGCATTTCGCGGCCCACATTGCCCGTGGCGCCGACGACAGCGACGTTATAGCTCATGGTTTCATCCTTTTTAGAGGTCGGCGGAATGTATGCGCGCTTTGCCTTCGTGAAAAGAGTTTTTGCACGCCGCCTTTCTTCTCGCCGCTTTCAAAGCTGCACTCTTTTTCGGCAAGTTGAGCAGAAGTTATGCAGAATGTTCGTGACCTGAAAAAAATGTTCGCGCGACAAAAGCCACGGTTTCGGTAAATTTACACTTAGTGTAATTTCAAGCCTCGCAAGGTCGGGCAATCCGGCAACGAACTGCAGTCTCGTGCTCCGGCGCGAAAAAAGGAGATACCATGGCGAACATTACATTTTCTTCCCCGAGCCTGGCAAAGGATGTCACGGTTTACGCTGTAGCGGGCGATAGGGGGACCATTCTCGCCGTTGCCAAGGAGCACAAGATCCCGATCCCGTTTGACTGCCAGGATGGCGAATGCGGTTCCTGTCTCATCGAGGTGAAGCAGCTCGATTCGCAACGCGCTCACGCCATCTCGCTCACTGAGAAGGAAAAGGAGCAGCTCCGCCAGCTCGGCAAGATCACGGCCGAGGAAATCAAGAACGCTGAAACCAGCGACGTGGCACCGCGCTTCCGCCTCGCATGCCAGTATATCGTGCGCGACGAAGACATCATCGTTTCGTTCGTGGGCGACGAGACCGTTCCCGCCAAGGGTCCGGCCGTCACGAAAGCGGCGCGCGTCTACAAGGGCGGCACCGAGATCCGCAGCCTTGAGGAGTTTTTCGGATATGCGGTGAAGGTCGAGGAAGACGCCGCGATCCACTACGACCAGCTGTCGAAGTCCATGGCGGATGTCGGCAACACAGAGGTCGCCGAACTTTTTGCCAAGCTTGCCGAGTTCTCCCGCCTGCATCTGGCGGAAGCGCAGAAGCGCGCCGGCACCATCGACCCCAGCCTGCATATCCCCGCCGACTACGTCTGGCCCGACCATGTGACGCCGGAGCGTACAGCGCTTTGGGCTGGCGATCCGACGCTGTCGCGCCTCGATGCGCTGAAGGCCGCCCTTCAGGGCGAGAAGCGTGGCTACGAGTTCTATTACGCCGTGGCCCATGTGTCGAAAGACCCGGCCATCGTCGCCGAAGCGAAGCAATTCGTGAAAGAGGAAGCCGAGCACGTTGCGGAGCTTGAGAAGTGGATCGCCCGCGAGGAATATGCCCGCAAGGGCTGATCAAGCCTCAGCAGGTTCGCTCAGACCGGAGCGCCGCCGCGGCGCTCCTTTTTTTTTGCTTCTGGCGAACGCGCTCAGCCGCGCCGCCTCCCCTCGCGAAGCGCCCGTTTTCGTCAGGACAACCCGGGCGATGGAACCAATTGGCTGGCCTGGTGATCGCAGGCAAACGGCCTTTGCGGCGCGCCGCCTCCGAAAGATCGCGGGCGCCTCCGTCTTCGCGCCGACGACCCCGACCGCCGCAGGAGGATGAAGCCATGACCGGCAGCGCATTTCTGTTCGATCTCGACGGCACGCTCGTCGATAGCGTGTATCAGCACGTGCTCGCCTGGAACGAGGCGCTGCGCGCGGAAAACATCGGCCTTTCAGTATGGCGCATCCATCGCAAGATCGGCATGAGCGGCGGCCTTTTCACGAACCAGCTTCTTCGCGAGATCGACCGCGAGGTGACGCCCGATCAGGTCCAGCGGCTCAGGGAGCGGCACGCGCGTGAATATCTGCGCCTGGCGAAGTCCGTCGTTCCTCTGCCGGGCGCGCGCGAGCTTCTCGCCGGTCTGACAGATGCAGACATTCCGTGGGCCATCGCCACCAGCGGGCGCATGGAGACAGCCGCGCCGAACCTCGCGGCACTGGGCGTCGATCCAGCGAAGGCCGTCGTGGTGACGCGCGATCAGGTGCGATTTGCGAAGCCCGATCCGGACCTCTTCATCGAAGCGGCGCGGCGGCTCGAAGTGCCGATCGAGAGCGCAATCGTTGTGGGAGACAGCATTTGGGACATGCTCGCGGCCGCGCGATGCCGGGCGCTCGGCGTGGGGCTTCTCTCCGGCGGCTACGGGCAAGCCGAGCTTGAGAACGCCGGTGCGCTCCGAGTCTACGAAGACCCTGCCGATCTCCGCCGCCATCTCGACGAAGTGGCCTCGCGGACACGATGAAACGGGAGGCAATCAGGTGCGAGCGTCTGCCGTCGAAGCGAGCGCGTCGTTCGAAGCGACCGTTCGGGCGAGCGCCGGGAACCGCGAGCCGAGCGATCAGCGCTCGCATCGGACGCCTCGCCGGAAGCGCACCGGTGCATAAGCTCGCATTTGCTCAGGGTTGGTGCGCCGCGCTTTCGGCAAGCGACGGCAACTGAGCGTTTTTTCCAATCTTCGCGCTCAGCAGAGAGGGGAAAGCGGCGCGCACAGCCATCGTCGCAACCATGGAAGCGGCGCCGCCGGCCGCCAGAACGGTCGAAACAGAAAATGCCTGGGAGGCCGCCCCCGTCTGGAAGCCGCCGATGGCCGGAGCCGCCGAGGATTGCAGGAGCCAGAGGCCGAAGACGCGCCCTCTCAGCCGATCCGGCACGTGACACTGCAACAGCGCACCCCTCAGGATTTCGCCAGCCGCCCCAAAAAAGCCCATCAGGCCGAAAAGCGCCGAAGCGGACCCGATGTCTGGCGCCGTCGCGGCAACCGCAACGCAAAGTCCCCAGCACGCCGTCAGCATCAACAGCACCCGCCCAGGCTGCCGGAGATGGCGCGCCCATCCCGACGTCAGCGCTGCGAGCAGACCGCCTACGGCGGGCGCCGTATAAAGGAGGCTCGCGTAAGCCGTTCCACCTGCGAAAATATCGAGGGCGAGTTGTGGAATGAGAACGTGCGGGACGACAAAAAGACATGTCAGGAAATCCGTCGCCAGCAAGCCCGCAACAACAGGGTGCGTTCTGAAGAAGACGAGCGCATCGAGCATGCGAGGGCCGTAAAGGTCGCCATCGTCCGCGGATTTCGGAGGCAGCGGCGGCAGGCGAGCCAGCAAGACCGGCGTAATCGAAGCGCCGATTGCGACGAAGGCGTAACAGAACGCGAATCCGGGCCCGGCGATGAGAAGACCTGCGACGGGCGGCCCGATAATCGCCCCGGTTTCGATCCCAATGGCGGTAAGCGCGCCTGCGGCAGCCAGGTGCTCGCGCGCGATGAGCGTCGGAGCCGCCGCCATCAGGGCGGGAGCGCTGAAGCCGCCTGCGAGCCCGCCCAGACCCGCGGCCAGATAGATGAGCCAGAGGCGCGGTTCGGCGAGCAAGGCGTTCGCAAGCAGCGCAAGTACAGTGCAGAGGAACGCGAGCCTGCTCCAGACCATCTGCGGCTTGCGGTCGTAGCGGTCAGCCATCGGCGAGCCGAAAAGAAGTCCGAGCGCGGTTCCGCCTGCGGCCGCGAATCCGACCGCTCCGACATGAAACGACGATTGCGTGAGCGCGAAAACCTGCAGGCTGACGGCAACGCCGAGCACGCCATAAACGAGCAGCGACGCGGTCCGCGCAAAGAACAGCATACGGAACGGCTGGCTCTCCCGCAGGGGAGCGATGTCCACGAGGAGGCGCGAGAGACGCTCCCGCAGGAGCCCCACGGAGCGGGCCATCCTATTTGATCGAGAAGCGCACGGGCGCGGTGATGGTCAGCGGCGCGCCGGGTGGAGGGACGGGCAGCGGAGAAGCGCGCCGCACGAGGTCGAGCACTTCCGCATCGAGGTCTGGATGTCCGGAGGGTTTTTGCAGCGAAGCCGAAAGCACCTTGCCGAAAGGATCGAGACTGAAGGTCACCGTGACTGTGCCCGTTTCGCCTCTGGCGCGCGCATCGGCCGGGTAGCGCTTGTTTCGCCCGAGATGCGTCATCAACCGGCTTTCCCATGTCGCGATGGCAACGGCCGAGGATGAGCCCGCACCGGACTGTCGTGCAACGCTCCGGTCGGACTTCTGTACCTCCGCCGCTGCCTCGATTGCGGCGACCGACGCAGGGGCGGGCTTATTCGACTTTTTCACCGGTTCGGGCCTGGGCGTTTCAGTTGGAAGCGGAACCTCGACGTTCTCCGTCTGCGGCAGAGGCGTCTTGATTTCCTCCGGCGGCTCGTCGGGCTTTTTCTCGACGGGTTTTTCAGGTTCGTCCGGCAGGGAATCGGGCGTTTCCGATGGCTTCTCCACCGGCTCGATTGCGTTGCTCTGAACCTCCTGCGCGGCGAACATCGCATTGCCGATTTCGGTCATGTCGGTACGGGCGGCTTCATCCGCATCGATGGAGAGATCGATCATGAGCGCGGGGGGCGGTCCGGCGTTCGCCTGAATCTCAGGCTGTAGAGCAAGACCGAGGCCGACGAGCGCGGCAATCCCCGCAACTGTTGCGCAGGCGGATCCCCAAAGTGCAACCTCTGCGGCGCCGTTGCCGTTCCGCTCCAGCAATCTGTCGGAAAGCCGCATCAACGCGTCGTCGATGCCGCGAAAGCGAGACGCCGTCATGGGGCGCTCGGGGCGGACGGCGGCGGCACACCTACGGTTTCGAGCCCGACGAGCGCAACCTTCAGGTAGCCCGCATCGCGCAGCACGTTCATTACGGCCATGAACTCGCCATAGGGCACGCCCTTGTCCGCGCGGAGATAGATGCGCGTCTCGCGGTTGCCCGACGCAGCGGTGTCGATCGCTCCGGCCAGCGCATCGCGAGAAATCGCCTCATTGCCGAGCGCGAGCGTAAAATCGCCCTTGAGCGTAAGATACAGCGGCTTCTCAGGTTTTTGCGCGGGCTTCGCCGTGGAGGCAGGCAAGTCCACGTTCACATCGACGGTCGCGAGCGGCGCCGCCACCATGAAGATGATGAGCAGCACGAGCATCACGTCGATCATCGGCGTGACGTTGATTTCGCTCGCCTCCGGCAACTCGTCGCCGTTACCATGATTATCCAGAAATCCTCCGGCCATGGTCTTATTCCGCAGCCTGCCCGAAGCGCACGACGCGGCTCGACGGCACCTTGCGATAGTCGAGATCGCGGCTGATGAGGCACAATAAGCCAGCAGCCACGTCGCCGAGCAGCGCGCGGTAGGCCTGTATCCGCCGAACGAAGCCGTTGTAGACGATGACGGCGGGGATCGCCGCAACGAGCCCGATGGCTGTAGCCAGGAGCGCTTCGGCGATACCCGGCGCGACGACGGCGAGGTTTGTCGTCTGAGCCTTCGAGATGCCGACGAAGCTGTTCATGATGCCCCATACGGTGCCGAACAGGCCGACGAAGGGCGCGATGGAGCCGATTGTTGCGAGCACGCCCGTGCCTTGCGAGATGCGCCGCCCGGCCGACGCCTCGATGCGTGAAAGCATGAGTTGCACGCGCTGCTTCAGTCCCTCGCCGCCCGCGTGATCGATGGCACCATCTGACAGGGCCACCTCGCGCGCTGCCGCGGAGACCATTTCTCTTGCGGGACCGCCGTTCCTTTCCGTGGCCGAAAGCGCTTCGGCCATCGTCCGGGCCTCGCGAACGGCGTCGAGCGTGTGTCGCGCGCTCCGCCGGGCCCCGGCAAGCTCGATCGTCTTTGCGAGAAGGATTGTCCACGTCGCCAGCGAAGCCAACGCGAGGCCGATCATGACCGCCTTAACGAGGCTGTCCGCTGCCATGAACATGCCCCAGGGGGACAGGTCGCGCGGGAGATCGGAGCGTTGCACCACCGGTGCGGCTTGCGTGCCGGGCGCCGGCGCGGCTTCCGGCTGCGCGGCGGCCTGGGCCGACAAAAGAGGCGCCGAGCCGCGCTCGTCGCCCGGATGAGCGGATGCATGCGAGGGCGGTGCTGCGGGCGATGGAGGCGCGTTCTGCGCCAGCACCCTCGCGCCGGGATCGAGAGCGAGCGCCGCAAACAGCAGGACAGCGGAAAGCCGGATGGATTTCGCGAGCCGAACGCAATCAGTCATGTGAATTGCCGGTCTTTCGATGGTGACAATGGATGCGCTTCGCCACCTCTGCCCCCCGAACCTTGGTTCAATGATCCCGACGCCACCGATGTTCGCCATTTGGCAAGGGACAAGGCAGCGGACTCTCCTCCGGACGGAAACGCAGCAATGGCAATGCCCCGAACGAATACAGCATTACCATGATGGCGGGCAAGCCAGCCGGGCCTCAATGAATGGTTCTCATCAGAATTTGGTACGGAAGCACAATATTCGTGGCGCAATTGCACGAGATTTATAATTATTCTAATTACGCCGCTTGTTATAATTATTCTAAGTCTCGTATTTTTTACTTTGGCACGTCTGGCGCTTTGATTTTGCGCATGTTAAAGCGATGCGCCCTTTGCAAGGTGGGATGAAAAGGACGCGCGCCGTGTTGGCAAAAATTATACTTAACGTCGCCCTGATGCTGACCGTCGCATTGACGGTTTCGGTCCCTTCAACGGGCGCGCGGGCGGAATTCGTTATCGAGCACGCGCAAGGGCGAACCGTGCTGACGAAAAGACCCGAGAAGGTGCTCGTTCTCGACATCAACACGCTCGACATTGCGGATGCTCTCGGGGCGCAGCCCGCCGGTGTGCTGGGGTCGAACCTTCCGCCATGGCTCAGGAAGTATGCCGATCCGCGATATGCCCGGATGGGAACTTTGTTCGAACCGGATCTCGAAGCCATCAACGCGGCCGGTGCCGATCTCGCAATCGTCGGCGTGCGCTCGCGCGGCAAGCTGAAAGACGTGGCCGCGCTCGTGCCCGCCGTCGATCTCTCATTCGATCAGGACAGGATCGTGGAAAGCGTGAAGGCCAACATCGCAAAGGTGGGCGCGATTTTCGGCAAGGAGGCCGAAGCCGCGCGCCTCGTGGCCGACCTCGATTCCCGGGTGACGGCGTTACGCGCGCGTGCAACAGGTGCGGGAACTGCTCTGATCCTCGTCACAAATGGCGGCAAGGTGGGCGCATACGGCCCGACGTCGCGCATAGGCTGGCTGCATCGCGAACTCGGCTTCAAGACGGTAGAAAGCAAGATCGACGACCGCTTCCATGGCGGCGACGTGGTGTCGTTCGAGTACATCCTTGAGAAAAACCCGGACTGGATCTTCGTCATCGACCGCGACGCGGCTGTCGGGACCGCCAGCAGGGGCGGTTCGGCGGCAGCCGTGCTCGACAACGAACTCGTCCGGCAGACGAGCGCGGCAAAGCTGGGCAAGATCGTTTATCTCGACCCGTCGGCAGCCTATATCGCGCCGGGAGGTTATACGGCGCTGACAATTCTGATCGCGCAGATTCAGGCCGCGCTCGACCGGAAATAACGCGGCATGCGCACCCTCCTCTTAGCCATCGTCGCGATGCTGGCGCTCGCCTGTGTGAGCCTCCTCGTCGGGGTGACGCATATGCCCATATGGGCCCTACTTTCGGGGCATGATGACGGACATGCGGCGCGCATTCTCGCGATCAGCCGCATTCCGCGTACAATGGCGCTCATACTGGCGGGCGCGTCCATGGCCATCGCCGGCCTCATCATGCAGATGATGATCCGCAACCGCTTCGCCGAGCCGACAACATCCGGCACGGTGGAAGCCGCAAGTCTCGGCTTGCTGACCGTCACGATCATGGCGCCCGACCTGCCCGTGATGGGAAAAATGCTGGTAGCGGCCGCTTTCGCGCTCGCGGGAACGCTGCTGTTTGTGCGCCTCCTGCGGCTTGTGCCCCTCCGCGATCCGCTGATGGTGCCGCTTCTCGGCATCATGCTGGGCGGGGTGATCCACGCAGTCGCTACCTTCATCGCCTACCGCTTCGATCTCCTGCAGTCGCTGCTGGCCTGGACCATGGGCGATTTCTCTGGCGTTCTGCGCGGGCGATATGAACTGCTCTGGGTCGGCGGGCTGCTTGCCGCCGTCGCCTGGATCGCCGCCGACCGGTTCACCGTGGCGGGGCTCGGGCGCGACTTCACCACCAATCTCGGCCTCAATTACAAGCGCGTTCTGGCGCTCGGCCTTGTGATCGTCTCAATGGTGACATCGGCGGTCGTCGTGACGGTTGGCATGATCCCGTTCCTCGGTCTCATCGTCCCGAACGTCGTAAGCCTCACCGTCGGCGACAACATGCGCCGTGCGGTGCCGTGGGTGGCCGTGCTGGGCGCGATCTTCGTCCTCTCGTGCGACATCCTCGGGCGCATCATCCGCGAGCCCTATGAAATTCCGCTTGGAACCGTCGTCGGCGTCGTCGGCAGTGCAATGTTCCTTTGGCTCGTTTTGCGGAAGCGTTCGCATGCTGCCTGACCGGAACGCACGGCCGCGCACCGTCCTTTTGCTGCTCGCCGCGCTGGCGGTCGCGGCCATCGTTGCCTTCATGACCGTTGGCGCGAAAGGCAACTGGGACTTCGTGCTGAAGTTTCGCGGCCTGAAGCTCGCGGGGCTGGTGCTTGTCGCATGGGCGATTGCACTGTCGACGGTGCTGTTTCAGACCGTCACCAACAACCGCATCCTCACGCCTGCCCTCATGGGCTTCGACGCGCTCTACATCCTGATTCAGACGATGCTTGTCGCGCTGCTCGGGACGGCGGCCGTCGCCATGCTCGACCATAATTCCGTGTTCGCACTCAACGCCGTCGCCATGGCGCTCTTTTCCGGGCTGCTGTTCCGCTGGCTGTTCGCGGGCGAGGAACGCAGCCTCCACCTTCTGGTGCTCGCGGGGATCATCTTCGGCGTCTTCTTCAAGAGCCTCGCGTCGCTCATGCAGCGGCTGCTCGACCCGAACGAGTTCATGGTCCTGCAAGACAGCTTCTTTGCGAGTTTCAACCGCATCGATGCCACGCTGCTCGGCGTTTCGGCGGCGATCGTCGCTGTCGTCTCTGCCGTAGTGATCCCGATGCTGCCGCGTCTCGATGTGCTCGCGCTCGGCCGACCGATGGCGATAAGCCTCGGTGTCAACTATCGGCGCGAGGTTTCGCTCGTTCTCATCGCGGTGGCTCTTCTCGTATCGGCGTCCACGGCGCTTGTCGGTCCCGTCACCTTCTTCGGGCTGCTCGTCGCGAGCCTCGCGCATGCGCTGATCGGAAACGCTCGCCACGCGATGCTCATTCCGGCCGCTGTTCTTCTCAGCATAATTTTCCTCGTCGGCGGGCAGACGATTCTAGAACGCGTCTTCGGTTTCGACACGGCGCTTTCGGTCATCATCGAGTTCGTCGGAGGCATAGCGTTCATCATTCTCATCGTGAGAAAGGCCATCAGATGATCCTCGCGAACGAAGTCACGAAGCGCTACGGCGACGCGGTGGTGGTCGATGGCCTGAGCGTGACGATCCCGAAGGGTGGCATCACATCGATCATCGGTCCGAACGGAGCGGGAAAATCCACCTTGCTTTCGATGCTGGCCCGCCTCCTCAGAATGGACGGCGGCAGCGTCACCGTCGGCGGCCTCGACGTCACCACCACGGCGTCGGATGTGATCGCGCGGCGACTGGCCATCCTCCGGCAGGACAACCACCTGTCAGCGCGGCTCAGCGTCCGCGACCTCGTCACCTTCGGCCGCTTTCCCTATTCGAAAGGGCGCCCGACGCTGGACGACAAGCGCCACGTCGAGCGCGCGCTTTCCTATCTCGATCTCGGCGCGCTGGCCGACCGCTATCTCGACGAGCTTTCGGGTGGCCAGAGGCAGCGCGCGTTCGTCGCCATGGTATTGTGTCAGGACACGGATTATGTGCTTCTGGACGAGCCGCTCAACAACCTTGACATGAAGCATGCGCAGTCGATGATGAAAACGCTGCGTCAAGCGACGCGCGATCTCGGCAAGACCGTCGTCCTCGTGCTTCACGACATCAATTTCGCGTCGTGGTACTCGGATTTCATCGTCGCGCTGAAGGATGGCAAGCTTGCCGTCGCCGGCTCGGTGGACGAAGTGATCCGCGAAGATATGCTCCGCGGTATCTACGGGATGGAAATCCAGGTCCATGCGGTGGCAGGACGGCGGATCGCCCTCTATTACGAATAAGCCTTCAGGAATTCATGCGCGCGGTGCGCCCGGGCGGGAAGCCGTAGGTTCGCTTGAAGGCGCAGGTGAAGTTCGACGCGTTGGAATAGCCCGCGATGTAAGCCGCCTCCGCGATGGTGATGCCTTCGCGGCAGAGCGCCGTCTTCGCGAGTTCGAGTTTCCTCTGGCGGATGAAGGCCTGCACCGTGATACCGAAATGAGCCTTGAAGGCACGCTGCACGGTGCTGGCGCTTGCCCCTGTTTCACGGGCGATCTGTTCGATCGTGAGATTTTCCGAGAGGTTGGCGATGATGAAGTCGCGCACGCGGCGGCCCTGTCTCGCGGCGCTCAGCGAAGGCAGAGGATCATCCGCTCCCCGCTCCGCGAGCAGCGCATCGAACGCGAAGCGCAGCATGTCGAGCGCGCGCGCGTGCCTGTTGAGGCGGCAAAGCTCGGGACGCGAAACTGCCGGTTCCAGAAGCTCGCGCGCCGCCCAGACGAATTGGCGGCTCGGCGTCCAGGCAAAATGCGACAAATGCCTCGAAAGGAAGTCATGCAACGGCGGCGAACCTTCCGTCTCTTCGAGATAGAGACCGTCCAGCCAGTCCGGCGGGCATGAGATCTGAATTTTCCTCATTCCCGGAGAACTGCCGAAGTGGCCGAGAACACTCGGCCGCGTCAGGTTTATCATCATCGCACGTACCGGTTCAGCGCCGGCGCCACTTTGAAAAACGAAGTCCTGGTGGTCGATACGGAAGCGCTGGCTGCCCTGGAAGATCGCCATCAGCATCAATTTTGGCGGGATCTCGGAGAGGGTCGGAGCCGTTCGTGGCGCGGGAGCGACCGGAACGAGAGGCTTTTCCAGAATGCCCACCTTCGGCAGCAGCCGCTGTCGCTTTTCGACGGCGCTGGCGCCGTCATCGAACGCTTCGATTGCAGAATAGCGACAGTCTGAACCGAAGACGTCGCGATGGTCGTTTTGCATATCCTTTTGACATTCTCCCAAATTTCCAACGTCAGCCCCATAAGATATCCAGAGAAACATCTGGGTGCAAGCTAAGGTTTTCTGAGTATTTAAACCTTAGGTTGCGTAAAAGGGGCGGCAAAAAATGGGCACTACAACTTCAGACTATCAGAAGAATTATTATAACTGTAGATCGGCGACGATTACTGCGAGTTATTCTAGTTCCAGAATTTCAGTAAAGCGCGACCGTGTCCTAGCTCTGCTGGGCTGGAGCCTTGTCACAAGCGCGAGCCTTTTTACCCTGGACGCAGTCACGGTTCCGGTTCAGGCGCAAGGAACGGGCCAGATCGGCGAGATCGTCGTCGAAGGCAAAAAGAAGGTGAAAAAGCCCGCGCCGAGGCAGCAGGCCGCGCAGCCCGTCGAGTTGCCCCGGCAGGAGCCGCAGGCGCAGGAGGAGAGCGGCAACGGCCCGGTTCAGGGCTATGTCGCGCAGAAAAGTCTAACCGGCACCAAAACCAACACCCCGCTCATCAAGACCCCGCAGTCCATCTCCGTCGTGCCGCGCCAGCAAATCGAGGACCAGGCCGCGAAAACCGTGGCTGAGGCGCTCCGCTACACTGCGGGCGTATTTACGGAATATCGCGGCAGTTCGAACCTTCACGACGAAATGTTCGTACGCGGCTTCAGCTACGTGCCGCGCTACCTCAACGGCCTTCTCTACGGCTCCGGCTCTTTCGGCCAGATGGACCCGTATTTCCTTGAAAGGGTGGAGGTGATCAAAGGGCCCGCCTCGGTGCTTTACGGGCAGGCGAACCCCGGCGGCATCGTGAACCTCGTCAGCAAGCTTCCGACTGGCGAGACGCACCGCGAAGTCTTCGTCGAATTCGGCAGCGAAAACCGCTTCGCGACCGGCTTCGATGTCGGCGGTGTGGTCAGCCCGGAAATTTCCTATCGCGTCGTCGGCGTGGGCCTCGATAGCGATGGGGAGGTGAACTACACCGAGAAGAAGCGTGTCGGCATCATGCCTTCCGTGATGTGGACACCCACCGAAAACACAAAGCTCGTCGTGGATGGCATGTACACCTACGAGCCAAACGCGGGCTTTCGGAACTTCCTCGAAGCGAAAGGCACGATGTACCCGACGTCGTATGGCTACGTGCCGCATGACTTCTACATGGGCGAGCCCGGCTACGACAAATACGAACGCACGCAATACTACATCGGCTATCTATTCGAGCACCGCTTCGACCCGACGTTCACGGTGCGCCAGAGCGCGCGCATCTCGCGGATCGAGACCATGTTCAACACAATGGTCGAATGGGGCGTGGTCGACGACAACACCTTTTCAAGAAAGGCTGGGGCCGGCCCTGAGGAATTGACGCAGTTCACGGTCGACAATCAGGTGCAGGCCGACCTCAAGACCGCCTTCGTGAAGCACAAGGTGCTGGGCGGTGTGGATTACCGCTGGTCGCGGCGCGACTACCAGTGGGGCTATGCGGCGACTCTCAGCTATATCGACTGGAACAATCCCGTTTACGGCCAGCCTGTCGATACAAACATCGTCAACAACACCGACAACAAGACGATCACCGATCAGGTCGGCCTCTACCTTCAGGATCAGATCGAGATCGGCCGCCTGAACCTGCTTGCGGGCGTGCGCCACGATTGGGCCTCGAACGAGGTTACGGACTACCTCAAGAGCGGCGCGAAGACCTCACAGGACGACACCGCTACCACCTGGCGGGCAGGTGCGATCTACAATTTCGAAAACGGCATCTCGCCCTATGTGAGCTTCAGCCAGTCCTTCGAGCCGGTAACGCAGGCACCCGCCACGGGACAGGCTCCCTTCAAGCCGACGACCGGCGAGCAGTATGAAGCCGGCATCAAATATGCCCCTCCCGGCACGCGCATGCTGTTCACGGCGGCCGTTTTCGACCTGACGAAACAGAACGTGCTGACGCGCCAGAAATCGTCCGATCCCTATACGCAGATCGGCGAAATCCGCAGCCGTGGCCTCGAACTCGAAGCCCATGCGGAACTGACCGAGAATATTTCTGCGGTGGCGAGCTATAGCCATATCGACATGGAGGTGACGGATAACCTCGACAGCACGATTCTAGGCAAGATGCCGGCGCGCGTGCCGATCGATCAGGTGTCGCTCTGGGGCAAGTACGATTTCAAGGACGGTGCGTTCAACGGCCTCGGCCTCGGCGCGGGCGTGCGCTTCATCGGCGAGAGCTGGGGCAACGATACGAACACCTTCAAGGTGCCGGCGGTCACGCTTTTCGATGCTTCCGTCAGCTACGACCTCAGCGCTTCCTTCCCGAACCTCAAGGGTACGAAGCTTCAGGTCAACGCCACGAACATTTCCGACGAGCAGTATGTGGCATCCTGCGCCAGCGCCGGGGCGTGTTTCTACGGTTCCGGCCGTGCTGTGACGGGGCAGGTCAAATATTCATGGTAAAAGAGCGAACCCCATTCCCTGCCCGGTCTCTTGCCCGGGCGGGCCTTTTCGCGGTGATGATGACAACAGCTTTTCCGCATGCATCCATGGCGGCCGAGGGCCTTCCGCTTCGCCTCGATCCCGGCGCTTCGATAGAAGTGAATGTCGCGGCGACGGCTCCGGTCGTCATCGATGCCGGAACGCGCCCCGGCGATTACGTGGCGGGCGTGGTCGACGCCGGAGGCTCCGCAGTCACGCTCGAACTCTTGGCGGACGGCAAGCTCGTGCGACAGTTTTTCCTCAACGCGGCAGGGAGAAGCGATTTTCGCTATGTCGCCGATGAGGGTGACGTGCTGCGCCTCAGCGCGAGGGGGGCGGGGCGCGTGCTTGTCAGGCTCGACAAGCGCATCGGCGTGGCCGAACAGGTCGCGCCACCGAAAAAGCCGGTCAGCCCGATGATGGCGGACCTCGCCGCGAAAGTGGCGGCGGGCGAGAGCACGGATGCCTTCTGGCGGATTGCTGCCGAGAGGGGGACGCCCCTCGTCGAGCCGGGCCCGGAGGGCAAGGCGATCGTCACCTTCCTGATGCGCGGAGCCAGACGCGGCGTTCGCATTCTCGGCGCCCCGAGCACCGATCACGATCCGATGGAGCGGCTCGGCGACAGCGACGTCTGGTTCAAGACATATGTGCTCCCCTCCTCGACGCGGCTTTCCTATAAAATTGCGCCAGACGTGCCCGACCTCGCGGGCACCGAGCGTGAGCGGCGCGTCGCGATCCTCGCGACCGCAAAGGCGGACCCGCTCAATCGCGCGCCGTGGCCGGCAGAAGCCGGCGACGCCTACAATCAAAGCTCAACCTTCTCATTGCCGGACGCGCCCGCGCAGCCCTGGATCGCCCCCGTCGGCGCGCCTTCGGGCCAACTTTCGACCCTCGCCTTCGCAAGCGCGAAGCTCGGCAATGCGCGCGACGTGACGATTTACACCCCTCCGCACTTCAACCCGGCCGATCCCGGAACCGTGCTGCTCTTCGTGTTCGACGGTCGCGAGTATCAGGGCAAGGTTCCAACCCCGCTTATTCTCGACAATATGATCGCGGCGCGCGTGATCCCCCCAACGGTTGCCGTCTTCATTCCCAACATCGACGGCGATACAAGGGCTACCGAGCTTCCCGGCAACGAAACCTTCGCCGATGCTCTGGCAGGGGAGCTGCTTCCCGAGGTGCTTGCAGCGACCTCGCTCCGGCATAGCCCCGCGCGCACCGCTCTCGCGGGATCGAGCTTTGGCGGGCTGGCCTCATCGACCATCGCCCTTCGTCACCCGGAAGCGTTCGGGAATGCCATCAGCCTGTCGGGCTCCTATTGGTGGCACCCCGACGACGCCGAACCCGCGCGAGCGAATCATGTCGCCGCGCTCGTCGCAAAGACGCCTCGCCGAGACGTCCGCTTCTTCCTGAGCGCGGGGCTTTTCGAGGCTGGAGGCGGCGGACGCCCGAGCATTCTTGAGACAAACCGTCATCTGCGCGACGTGCTCGAAGCGAAAGGCTATGCAGTGATCGCGCGCGAATATGCGGGCGGCCACGACTATCTCGTATGGCGCGGAGCGCTGTCGGATGGGCTGCTGGCGCTCTTCGGCCGCGCTGAAATTAAGGCACCTTGAGGTGGCACGCCTCTGCGCGTTTGCAACTCTTTAAAGAGCGGCGGGTGCGAATCCGCCCTCACATTTTTGCTTTCCGCGAAGGGTTCCCAGCGGGATCGGAAGCTATTCGGCAGGCTGGCACACCCGGCCGAAAAAGATACGCTATCCCACCAATTATAATGGACAGCGAAATCAATAACTTGAAAGGTGTTGACGCACCATAGACATTGAAGATCAGAACTTCAAACGAACGTCTTCGTCGCTCAAGTCTGCGCCCCCATTTTTCCGCGTGCGCGCGTGGTCTAACAATGCGCTGATATCGCAGCGCGTATTCAAACCGAAAGATTGCGGCTACGTCAGCGACCCAGGGTAGGGGTTAATCGACACTGCGCGAGCCTTCTCCATTACCTCCCCAGCCGTCGGCGGGTTCTTGGCGTGCCAGCTCAGACAAAGCGGCGTCTGGATCTTGAACGGGCGGGCGGATCCTTCGGTCGAAAAATAAAACTCACCGAGCTTGAGGCGACCCACATCATCGGCTTCGCCGCCCTTTGCTCGAACCAGATCCTTGATCGCCTCGATGGCAGTCGGTGAACTCATCCTCCCGTAGACGTGCGTCGTGCAATTGGACACGATGCCGTTGTCGATGCCTTTCGGCAGCTGCGTCGCGAGGATCATTCCGAGGCCGTATTTGCGCGCCTGAGCCGCGAGCGACTTCGCACTTTCCTTGCACGGCGTGCCAACTTGCGACGGCACGAAATTCTGAGCTTCGTCCATCACGTAGAGCAAACCGGTCTCGCTCGGATTGGCCTTGATCCAGGTGAAAAGCGCCATCTGCAGCTGGTTCACGAAGGCCTGCTTGGCGGCCTCGCTTGCAAGCCCCGAGAAGTTGATGACCGAAATGCGCGTCCTGCCCTTCGCGCCAAAGAAAAGCTGGGCGGGATCGAGCTTCACACCGGCTGAGCGCAGCAGCGGATTCGTGTCGACAGCGGCGCGAAGCTGGTCGGCCATGTCGCTTGCGAGTTTGTAGGAGTCCTTGATCTGGCTCACTCCGTCGGGAAGCTCGGACAGAAGCCGGATGAAGTCTTCGAGCGAGTCTGTGCCGTCCTTCGCGAAGAAACGAAGCGCAGCGGCAAGCACGCCTTGTCTTAGCGTTGCCCTTTGGCCGCTGCCGCCGAGATAAGGCGTCAGCGTCGCGAGCGCCATGGCGATGGCCTGCTCGCGTTCGTCCTGAGCCTCGCGGCCCTCTCCGATGCGCGAGAAGTCAGGCAACAGCGGCAGCGACATCGGGCGGCCGCTGCTCGCGCCCGGCGTCCAGATCACGACATCCGTGTTCTCGTGATACCTCTCAGCCCTGCCGGCGTCCTCGGCAGACATATCGGCGGGCGTTTCCGGCCAGCGGTCGCCGAGACGCGAAAGGTCGTTGTTGATATCGAGAACGATGGCGGGAATGCCAAGAAGGGCGGCCTCCTCGACGATTCGCCGCAGCAGCACGGTCTTGCCGGAGCCCGATCCGGCGATGATGGCGACGTGGCGCGGCAGGAGGGCTGCGTCGAGAGATACGGGGTCGCCGAGCTGGCCGCGCTCGAACCTCCGCCCGAGCGGGATCAGACGCGGCGCGTTCTTTCGCTCATGCTGGCTGGCATCGCTTCTCGCGTGATCGCCGCTTTTAGGGGAGCCTGCACGCGTGCTGTCGCGCGCCGCGGAATTGCCGGGGGAAGACCCGTTGTCCGCTCCGTTGCCGGCGGGCCCCACCCCTCCGCTTCCGGGGCCACCTGCCGGGCCACCACTCGGCCTGTCGTCACCCGATGGGTTGCCATCGTCCGACAGGAACGGCGGCGGCGCAAGCTCCACGCTCCTGAAGAAATCCGTCTCGAACAACGGCTTCTTGCTGCGCAGCCAAGCCTCGAATTCGATATTGTCCTGCTTCGCGAGCGAACGAAGCGCGGCAAAAATACGGAGATCCTTTTCAGCGGGCACGATGATCTTGCCGCCCGCCTTCCTGAACTGATCCAGCAGCGTTTCGGTTTTCTTGCCCGTCGGGAGCGGAGAAGTGCGCAGCACATAGAGATGGCGGAATTTCAGCGCCGTATCGATGCCGGATGCCGTCATCGCCGCCTTGAGGCGCGACTGGAATGCGATTGCGTTTACGTGCTCGATGATGCGGAAGCAGTAATGCTGTTCGCGGTCGCCCTCGTCATGGAACGTGAAGGACACGCGCCCATGCAGCGAAGGCCGCTTCTGGTCGGGGTCGCGCTGCGCCTCGGCATCGATTGCATCGGGCAAGTCATAATGCTTGACGAGGAACTGAAGCGTGGAATCGAGCAGCGCGCGAAGGTCGTCCTCGCCCGCGGGCGTGAACAGCGGCGCGACATTGGCCGCCGCCACCTCGCGCTCGAACGCTGCTTCGATGTCGGCCCGTGGCGGCGCTGTCTCAGCGGAAGCTGCCTTGTCTTCCAGCGACAGGCATTCTGTAACGCGGCCTTCGGCGACGCATTTCCGGCGAAAGTCTTCGCAGCGCTTCAGAAGCTGGCGCGGCGTGTAGTCGACAGCGGCGTCCAACGACTCGCCTGTAAACGGCCATGTAGGATAGGGCGGCGTAAAGCCGTACTGCTCATAGGCTGGAGCCAGACGCGCTGCGATGAGCGCTTCCGCCGTCTCGCGCGTTTGCAGCGTTTTTAAAGGCAGCCCGCTCAGGTAGCGATCGCGGATCGAAGCCGTTGCGCCGCCCTCGATAATTTTCCAGGTCGCTTCGAGGCATGAAACAACCGTGACTGCTCGCCGCTTCTTCTCATGGATTTCCATCAAGCCTTCAGCGAGAAGCTCCACGATAGCCTTCGCCTCAAGTTCTTCTTCATTCGTTTGCTGTACCGCCCGAGCGCGTGCCTGCGCGTTGCTGGCGCTGACGATCGCATCAATCTGATCGACCGCGATGAGAGTGGGGCCGACAAGACTCATCAGCCATGAAAGCCCCTCGACGACCTTGATCGGTGAGTTCTCTTCCCTCAAACCGAGCGGCCGCGCTTCTTCCTGATCGACGTCCATCCCCTGCAGCCAGGCATGCGCAACGCTATGGTAGTCGAGATCCTCCGAAATCATCAGGACGAGTGCGGTCACCACGTCGCGATGCTTAAGGGTGGCGGAACGATCCACCCTCGACAGCGCCGAAAGGAAGAGTTTCACAATTTCGGTGACGAGCTCGCGGGCATCCTTCTGATACCATTTCGTTGCCGCCGCGAGATCGCTCTTGATACCGAGGTAATCGGCGAGACGGCTTATGAGCAGATCGTATTGGGTTTGCCGGCCAGGTGTCCGTACCTGCAGCGAACTCAGAAAACCGAGCGCAACGGACGACCAGAAATCTTTCACGCCGACGAAGTCGAGAAGGACGAACCATCCGTTTGCCCTCCAGACACGCCGACGCAATTCGCCGATTAGGTGGGTTTTTCCGAAGCCCGCCGGCCCGACAAGAACCTTGCCGAGCGGTTCATTGTCGCTTTCAACCTGCGTCCGCGACAGGAAATAATCCATGATGTCGTCGGTCGCCGACTGGTTGATGTTCGACACGTGATAGTGCGGGTCTGTCCAGACGCTTTTCAACTGTCTTGTCCAGTCGAAATTCACCGAACGAAAGGCTTCAAGCGGAGCTTCGGAAACAGGCATTATCTTTCAATCCAAAGAATATGACGAGGTTCACCGGCAAAGGAAATGGAAGCCGCGCGGTCGGCATCAGTGATCTCCGCGCGATTGTCGAGAGGATAGAGCACGGCAGCATCCTCTCGCTGCATGAGGGTAAGCGCTTCATCCAGCGTAGCGCGCTCCACATCCGCGAGCCGCGTGCGGATGTCCTTCAGAAGGGCACGCGTGTTGAAGCGGCCGCCGGTAGCGTCGAGATACGCGGTGCGGATGCGGTCGCGAAGCGAGCCTGCGGGCACCTTCGGCGGCGTCTTGTCATGGCCGTTCGCGCCATTCACCGGAGGTAGAGTCTGCGCGCCGAGCACGTCTGCCAATGCCAGTCCACGCGCGTTGAGGAAGGCATCGAGCTTTACGAGCCAGCCGCGCAGGATTTCTGCGCCGGCGTTCGATTGCGCGGGCAGCGCATGGCCCAGGTTTTCGTTGGCCCACGCCCAACCCTTGTCCGAAACCTCGATCCAAATCTTCTGGCCGACCTTCCACCATTTGATGAGCCCCGCGTCTTCCAGCGCTTCACGATCCGCCTTTTCCGGCGTCGGTTTCAGATCACCACGAAATGCACCAGCGTTTTCCTTGGCCAGTAGCGCCCACATTATGAGCGCCTGCTTTTCGGGCGACGTCTTCTTTCCGCCAGTCTTCTTGCCAGCTTCGGTCTTGGTCTTGGCTGCCACCTCAAACCTCCATTGTCATCGTCTGGCGGCGCAGGCGCACCAGATCGCGGATCTTTTCGAGGGCTTTTTCGCAGTCCTGCGCGATCTCATCATTGGCAAGGCGAAGCACGACATAGCCGCTCAGCATTAGCTCATAATCGCGATGGCGGTCGCGCGCAAAGGCTGACCGGCTTCCGTGGCTCTCATATCCATCAAGTTCCACAACCAGACGGCCCTCGGCCCACAGAAGATCCACCCGGGGCTGCGTACCGCGTTCGGTCGTGACCGTTTGGTTGAAGGCGAAGAGCGCGCCAAGTTCAGCGTCGGCCGCAAGCATCGTTGCCACCTTCTTCTCGATGTCGCTCAAAGGATGGGGCGAGCCGCGCCAAGGCGCGATCCAAGGGGCAAGGGCTTCGCTTCGTGGCACGGTCGCAGGTGCCCTTTCTCCCACGATGCGCGCGCCATGAAGAATGCGGTCGAAAGGTGGTTCGTTCGGCGGAAGACTGTCGAACAGGACGACGACGCCGCAAAACTGCGCGATCCATTCAAGCGCGCGCACGAAAGCGTCAGACGGCGCGTTGCTTTCGCCATCTGGGAACGTCACCGCCATCACAAGTCCGTCTGGCGCTATCGCCTTCGTTAACTGCTCGATGCTGGCGGCGAGGGAAAAGCCATCGACAAGCGGGAGCCTGGCGTGAAGTGCCGAAAGCGCAGCCAGTTCCGCCCAACGAGGCTGCACGCCCGCGACGTTTTTGGCCGCTTCGTTCGCCAGAACGCGAACGGCATGCCGCCCGAGTGAATCGTTGGTGCAAATGCCGAAGTCGACACCCGCCCCCGCGTACCAACGGGGCCACAGCCGCAACGCGGAAGATGCCATGAAGGAGGCAATCTGCTGGACTACGTCTTGCGAAGATCTCCACGGCTGGGTGGTCCGAAACAGCACCCGAATGAAGTTTCGAGGCAGTTCGGCTTGATCAATGAGTGTCCGCAGGTCGCCTGGCTCTAAACCGGCGAGGGAAAGCGGCATCCCCCGTTTGGCATTCAAGACGAATGTTGCGACATCTGCCGGATTGAGAACTTGGTCGCTATCGCAAAAAGGAAGCAAAGTCTCGTAACATTGATTGATAAACCTGCCGATCGCTTAAGCTTAGACGTGACGGCTTTGATTTGCAAGATTACAATGACCACTGGTGTTCTCTAAAAGCCCTCTGTCTGCAAGGCCTCCCGATGCACGCCATGTCGAGCACGGTCTGTTGGGGAACCGGCTTTTCACGATGCCCCGCTGAATCAAAAAGCTCCCGCCGAGGCGGGAGCTTTGTCAGCAGTGTGAAGGCGGCCACGGGGCCGCTTTTTTCGATGGTTGCGAGTTCACGCGGCGCGGATGCGCGCCCGTCAATGCTTGAAGCTGAACCGCTGTTTCGGCGCCTGCTCCGGCTCCAGCTCGCGATCGAACCCGAAATCCGGCGGGAGCGGAATATCACTGCGGGGATCCGGCGGCGGCAAGGCGGAATCCGCCATGTAGCTGCGTGGATTGGGTGCCGGCCTTTGCACACCGACCGGCGTCAAGGGCGTTGCCTGTTGACCAGCGCTGGAATTGATCGTCGTCTGGCCGACGGCCGACCACTGGCTGGCGCCGAACCAGACCTGAACGAGTTGATGCTCGTCTTCGGTGAGCTTCACTCCCGCATGGTGGCACTTCGCCAGCACGAAATCGCGATAGGCGCGCGCCACGGCCGCCGGGGAGCGGGTATGTTCAAGCCATGGGTCGATCTCGTCCACCGCGTCGAGCACGAAAGACACGTCCTTCATCGCGACGCGAAGCCCCTCGCGCGTGGCCCGCTCGACGACCGCCTGCGCTGTCTTCACGGGAGCGAATCCGCGCTCGTGAACCTCGGTCGCGATGAGCGTGAACAGCAGCTGATATTCGCTTGGAGGAAGCGGCGGCGCCTTGCAGGCGTCGTAGATGCGGGTGATCGAGGTTTGCAGTTCTGCGAGCTTGGACGAGCCCGTTTCCTGCGGCTGAGGTTGCGGAACAGGCTGCCTGTCCACAAGCTTCTGCGGAGCAGGCTGCGGCGACGCCAGATCGACGCGCTCCTCGATCCTGTGCCGCGTGGGATCGTAGACGAAATGCGGCGGCTTGTCCGTGAGACGGAAGTTGTCGGGCAGCGTGGCGTTGAGGAAGTTCAGGAATCCGCCGGAGCCTGCCCAGTTCGTGCCCAGCGTCTTCGCGTGACCGAGGATTTTTTGCGCGCGGTCTGCCAGATAGGCGATCGGAACGGGCTTCTCGGAGGATTGCACCACATCGAGGACGAGATTCAGGATCTCCGCCCCGATCGACTGGAAGTCCTCGATCAGGGATTGCACCGCCGAATTCGCATGCCCCGAAGGCAGCCTGCGCTTTGCCGGTTCCTGCGGAAGGTTATAGCCGCTGTAATTTGGCGCGGCGGGGATCGCCTGCGAAGGTGCTCCATAAGCGGGAGGCGCCGGAATGGCCTGGGCCGGTGCGCCGTAAGCAGGCGTCGGCGCGGGTATCGCCTGTGCGGGCGCGCCGTAGCCCTGAAACGAGGGATGACCGTTGAAGCCGGCTTGCGGCACTGCCGGAAGCGATGACGCTGGCGCATGCGCCGCCGGAAGAGTGGCGGGAGGCGTGTGCGAGCGGCTCTGCTCGTAGCCCGGCTGTCTTGCGCCGTCATAGCCGAGGCGCGGCGCACGGTCCTGACCGATCATCGGCGCATCGCCCGCCGTCTCGCCGAGAAGGAAGGAGATCATGTCGCGTTCTTCGATCCAGCCGTCGCTGAACGCCTTGTAGATATCCGCTGTGCTTTCATTCGCATAGACCACGGTGCGGCGGTCGTGCGAACGAAGATGATGCAGAACGGGCGTGAAATCGGCGTCGCCCGAAAGGACGATGAATTCGCCGAAGCGCGTCGGATGCTCCAGAAAATCGCGGATGTCGCACGCGATCTTGATGTCGGTGCCGTTCTTGAACTGGTTGGAAAGCGGCTGGCAATCCACAACTTCGAGCCCCGCCATCATGAAATTCACGCGGACGTCGGCGAAGTTGTGCGGATCGTGCGGGCCGCCACGGCTGACGAGCTTCCGGCCCGGATTGCCATAGCAGCGCGCCACGGCGAATCGCCGCCGCACATAATCGGAATGCGACTTGAAGCGGACAAGCCCGCCCGTCGCGATTCGAGCCATCCATTCAGCCGGATTGCGGGCGAATCGCCCGGCGGCTTCCTCGCTCTGGCGGCGCAAGGATAGATACACGTTGTCGAAATCGACGAACAACGCGGAAAGGCAGACCTCCGCGGACCCCGGAATCATAGCTCTATACCCCGCTCGGACCATCGTCTGCCAACATGACCCCTCAAACCGGCACACGATAGTTTATTTAAATTTATGGCCATTTAGCAAGGCTCCTGCTCAGCCCGCTCCAACTCCGGCCACTCTCATTTCGGAAACGTGAAGCGAATTGCAAAGCGGGCTCCTTGCCCCAGATCGAGCCTCGTCCGCATTCGAGGCCCGAAATCCCGCTGTCGCTCGCGCCACTCCGAGAAGCTAAGGCATTAAATGTTAAACGGCTCCCCCGTGCAAGCCCAACCTCCGCGCGCGGAGCTTATCCACATGGTGCGGAGCGGAGAGGACTGAAAACTCCCCGCGCCGTTGCATCTCCTATTGACCGGCCTTTACAAGCTCTGGCTGTACCGTGGCGTTTTCTTGCCCGGGCCGTTGGGTTCGTCTCTCGACGCCCGGCACAGCAACCCGGAACACAAGCGCGTAAAGCGCCGGCAGAAATGTCATCGTGAGCACCGTTGCGGCGAGGATTCCGCCCATCATCGCCACCGCCATCGGCCCCCAGAACGAAGACCCCGCGAGCGGAACGAGCGCCAGCACGGCCGCCGTCGCCGTCAGCATGATCGGGCGAAAGCGTCTGACCGCCGAGCCGACGATGGCATTATAGGTGTCGATTCCCGCAGCGAGATCCTGCTGGATCTGGTCCACGAGAATCACCGTGTTGCGCATGATGATGCCCGCGAGTGCGATCACGCCCAGAATCGCCACGAAGCCGAAAGGCATCTGCGTCACGAGCAGAGCGAACGAAGCGCCGATGATCCCGAGCGGCGCCGTCAC
Organism: Rhodomicrobium lacus; assembly: GCF_003992725.1. Taxonomy (NCBI): domain Bacteria; kingdom Pseudomonadati; phylum Pseudomonadota; class Alphaproteobacteria; order Hyphomicrobiales; family Hyphomicrobiaceae; genus Rhodomicrobium; species Rhodomicrobium lacus. The sequence continues at coordinate 983,867 of NZ_RZNF01000012.1, forward strand.
GAGCACCAGCAGCGTGTGCGAGAAACTCTGCAATTGCACCATCAGCAGAAGGAGGACGACGATGACGAGGATCGGCACCTTCGCGGCAATCGACGTCTGCCCCTTGGCCGATTCCTCGACGCCGCCCTGCATTTCGATGCGATAGCCGAGCGGCAGACCAGCGCGGAGCGGCGCGAGTTCCTTGTAGATGGCGGTGACGACGTCGACCGACTGAACGCCATCCGGGATTTGTCCGCGAACGGTGATCGTCGGCAGGCGGTCGCGCCGCCATTCGACACCCGGTTCAAACACGAGCCGCGCCTTCGCGACCTGAGACACGGGTACGGCCCCGCCCGACGAGGTCTTGACGTAGGCGTTTTCCACCGCTGTAAGCAGGCCGCGCGTGCGATCGGGCTCGCGAAGAACCACGCCTATGGTCTGGTCCTTCTCCCGGAACTCCGCGAGCGTGTTGCCGGACAGCACCGTTTGCAGCGTCTGGCGCACCGCATTCGAGGTGACGCCGATAGCGCGCGCGCGGTCCTGATCGATATCGAGTTGCAGCGTCGGCGCAGGCTCAAGCCAGTTGTCGTGCAAATTGAAGACGAGCGGGTTCGCGGCGGCGGCCTTCGTCACCTCGTTCGCGATACGGCGTACCTCCGCACGGTCGGGCCCCTGCACGCGGAGCTGGATCGCCCAGCCCACCGGCGGCCCCAGCGTCAGCGGCTCTACCTTGAAGCGCACATTGGGGAATTCCGCCGACAGCAACGCGCGGATCCTGTGGACCACCGCATCGCGCATTGCCGTGCCTTCGGTGTTCTTCGGCAAAACGAGAAATTGCGAGAAATTCTTGGTTTGAAGCTGCTGATCGAGTGGGAGGAAAAAGCGCGGCGCGCCCTCGCCTACGAAGGCGGTGAAGGTCGCCACGTCGGGATCGGCGAGCAGCTTCTGTTCGAGCTTCTTCGCCGCGGCATCCGTTTCGGCGTATGACGAGCCCTCCGGAAGCCAGAGGTCGACGAGAATTTCGGGGCGATCCGAGCCGGGGAAGAACGACTTCGGCACGAACGCGAACCCGATGAGCGCCAGGATGAAGGTTGCGGCGGTGATCGAAACGACCTTCCTGCGATGCAGGATGCAAAACGCGATTGCCGCGCGGAGCCGCCGATAGATGGGCGTATCGTAGACGTCATGGTGCTCCGGGTTTTCCACCGGACGGTGACGCAGCATCGTGTGCCCGATATAGGGCGTGAAATAAACGGCGGCGAACCACGAGATGACGAGCGAAAGGCCCACCACCCAGAACAGGGAATTCACATATTCCCCCGATGTGCTCGCTGCGAAACCCACCGGGATGAAGCCCGCTGTCGTTATCAGCGTGCCCGTCAGCATCGGAAAGGCCGTCGATGTGTAGGCAAACGAGGCGGCCCGGACCTTGTCGAAGCCTTCGTCGAGCTTCCGCTCCATCATTTCGACGGCAATCATGGCATCGTCGACGAGAAGGCCGAGTGCGATGATCAGCGCGCCGAGCGAGATGCGCTGGAGATCGATTCCGATGATGAACATGGCGAGGAACGTCGCGGCGAGAACGAGCGGGATCGTCAGCGCGACGACCACGCCCGCTCGCCAGCCGAGCGCCAGCAGCGACACCGCGAGCACAATCAGCAGCGCCTCGCCGAGCGCCTTCAGAAACTCGCCGATGGCCTTCGTCACCACGGCGGGCTGATCGGAAATCTTCGTGAAAGTCACGCCCACCGGCAGTTCGTTATGAATCTGCGCGAGACCGGTTTCGAGCGTCTTGCCGACTTCCACCACATTATAGCCGTTCGACATGACGACGCCGAGCAGCACGGCCTCGTTGCCGTCGTGGCGGATGCGGGCGACCGGCGGATCTTCGAGGCCCCGCTTTACCTCCGCGATATCGCCGAGGCGGACGGTCTGCGCGCCCGCGCGAAGGCGAAGCTCGCGGATTTCATCGACGGTCATGATCGAGCCCTGAACGTCGAGCCGGACCGCTCGCTCGCTTGTCTGCACCGAACCGGCCGGCGCCTGACTGTTCTGCCCGTCCAGCGCCGCCTTGATGTCCGCTACGGCTATATTGCGTTCGGCCAGCACTCGCGACGGAATCTCGATGTAGACCTTTTCCGGTTGCACGCCGAGCAGGTCCACCTTGCCGACGCCCTCAACGCGGAGCAGGACATCGCGTGCGCTTTTCGCGAAGTCGCGCAATTCCGGATAGCTGAAGCCCTTACCCTCGATGGCGTAGAGCGCGAGGTAGGTGTCGCCGAACTCGTCGTTGAAGAAGGGCCCGACGACGCCCGCGGGCAGGTTCTGCTTGATGTCGCCGATCTTCTTGCGAACCTGGTAGAATGCATCGGGCACGTCGCGCCCCCTTGCATCGCCGCGCAATTCCACGAACACCACCGCACTGCCCGGATGAGTGTAGGACTGCACATAATCGAGATGGGGCGTCTCCTGAAGCTTGGTCTCGATCTTGTCGACAACCTGCTCCTGCATCTCGCGTACGGAGGCTCCGGGCCACTCGACCTGAACAACCATCATTCGGAACTGGAAGTCCGGGTCTTCCTTCTGGCCGAGGTTCTTCAGCGCATAGATGCCCATCGCGAGGATAAGAACCAGCAAGAACCGCGTCAGGCTTCCATGGCGAATGGCCCATGCGGAGAGATTGAAGCCGCCGTTGTCTTCGTGCCTTGCGGAAGCACGCTCGTTGGAGGGTTCCATTGTGTCGCGTCCCGATCGAGTTCTGTTCAGTAGGTCCGCGAGCCGTGGGCGGCTACCGTCGGGGAGAAATCCTGCGAGAGACGCACTTCCATGCCGTCTCTCAGAAACTGAATGCCGCCGCTGACAACGATCTCGCCCGGAATGAGGCCGGACGTTATGCGCACGCCATCCTCCGCCACTCCCCCGAGCGTCACTTCGCGGCGTGCGACCGTCTCGCGCGCCTTGTCAGCGACATAGACAACGGGCTTTCCCCCGTCTTCGGTAAGCGCGGTCAGAGGCACGACGACAGGCGGCGTCGCCTCCTTGACGCGAAATGTAACGGACGTCGTCATGCCAAGGCGCATTTCCGGCTTCGGATGCGCGATCGCCACGCGAACGGCATAGGTGCGCGAGGCCGTATCTGCGGCGCTGGCGATCTCGCGGATCTTGCCGTCGCTGCTTACTTCGGGCGCCGACCAAAGCGCGATGCGGGCAGGTTCGCCGACGCTGAGCCGCGCGATTTCATTCTCCGGCACTGCGGCCGCGACCTCTACGGATTCCGTGAGGGCGAGAGAAATCACCGCCTGGCCCGCGCTCACCACCTGCCCCGGCTCGGCGCGGACAGCCGTTACGATACCGTCCTTGTCGGCGACAAGAAGCGCATAGCTTGTTGCGTTCGCAGCCTGATCGAGCTGATCTTTCGCCGAGGTGTACGCTGCCGTTGCGGCGTCGTAGTCCAGCTTCCGCTGGTCATAGACGGCCTTGGCGATGAAGCCCTTCGGAAGCAGATAGGCCGCGCGGTCGAAGGCATCTTTCGCAACGTCGACGCGCGCCTTCGCGCTCTGAACACTGGCGCGAGCGCTGTTTTCCGCGAGCTTCAGGTCCACTTCGTCAAGGCGCGCGATCTTCTGGCCCGCCTTCACCTGTTCGCCGACATTCACGAAGCGCTCGACGATCTTGCCCGCAACTCGAAAGCCGAGCTGGCTTTCAATGCGAGGCGCAATCACGCCTGAGTAGGTGAGCGTGCGTTCAGCCGATGGCGGCTGGACGACGAAAGTCTTGACCGGGCGAGCGGGTTGCGACGCCTCCTGTTTGTCGCCGCATGCCGCGAGAGCGAGCGGGAGGAGAAGAAGGGTCACAGCACCCCGAACCTGCCACCGGGTGTGAAATGATGAATTCTCATAATCGTCATCAAAGGACAGCATGGATTCAGCCTCTTCTGCTTTTGCCTTAAGCCCTCAGGGCTGAAAGAACGAACGCGGCCATATCCGAGGCCGAAGGCGTCCTTGGGTTTGAACCGAATTGCGCGACGACGACCGGATGGGAGCAGACCATGATTGCGCCAACGGTGCGCCTCGCGGCCTGCTCAGGGTCTTGAGCGCGAAACTCGCCGGACGCAATGCCGCTTGCGATGATTTCGGCAACCATTTCGTCAATGAAACGAAGATGTGGCTCGATTACATCCCACTGCTCGTCCATGGCAACCACAACCATGTCGTGGACCTTCCTGTCATTGATGAGTGTGTTGCGAGTATGGTCCGACAGATGTTCGATGAACCGTGTCAGGCGGTCGCTCGCCGCGCCGCTTGCGCTTGCAATCGTCCGCAGACTGGTATGCAGCGTCGCGATGATGCGGGCGCAGATCGCCTCGTTGATCTCGGCCTTGGACCCGAAGAAACGGTACACGTTGGCGGGTGACATGCCGCATGCATGGGCGATGTCCGCGACTGTGGTCTTGGAGTAGCCGAAATGGCGAAACAGACGCTCGGCCTCCCCGAGGATGCGATCGCGCGTGATCTCAGCGGTCGACGTTTGCGTCATAGGCTATTTTCACCTGCGGCTGACTTGTGACGAATTTCGTTTTTTATCACTAATCAGAGAATGCGGCAGATGCAAGGTGGTTCCGTGGATGGCTGGCATTCACTTTTAGATAAGATTTATTGATAGCTCAAGAACGCGAAAAGCCCCGCAGGGCGGGGCTTTTCAAAGTGACGCTCTCGCTGAGGATGCCTTCGAGGCTTCCGCCGAGGCTTTAGCGCAGCTGCAGCCGAGCCGCGCCGGCGCCGACCGCGAGACCGGTCTGAGCCTTCACGCTGACGGGCTGAAGCGAAACGGTGCGACCGCTGCCGCCGACGAGGACATTCGCGCCCGCGCCGACGCCGAACGAGACGTCAGCCGATGCGCCGACATAATCGCCGCGCAGCGCGTGGCGGCGCAGGCTCGTCGGAGCGTAGACGGCCCAGACGAGGACGGCCTTGTCGCGGATGCCGACATCGGGGCCAAGGCGTTCGATCTTCGCGACGTAGTTTTCACGATGGCCGTAAGCGCTCGTAAAAACGCAGCGGGCTTCCTGCGTGGAGCCGACGAACACGCCCTGCGAAGGCGCCGTGAAGCAGCGCAACACGCCCGCGCGCACGCCGGCGTCGGCGGTCGTGGTCATTCCGAGCGCGATTGCGGCGCCCGAAAAGAAAGCAACAAGTTTATTCATAGTGTTCTCCCTCCATATTCGGTTCCCCACCTTCAAACTCCAGCTATGCGGCAAAGTTCCGGCACAGCGATGGCGGGGACGAATCGGACTCAAAGACAGGCACGATTTGAATGCTGCTATTTGAGTCGCAGCAGCCTCGTCCACAATAAAGTTGTGTCAAAATATTTCCGGTTGATTTGCTTTTATTATACTATCTTGAGTAGAGGTTGCGCAAATGCACCGTGAGTGCCTCCCGCAGAATGTGCGCCACCCGTTCCATCTCGCGGAGAGGCTCGTAAGTCCAGCTTTCTATTCGGCCGTCGAACATGCGAACGCGTCCGCTCCCTTCGAGACGCCGGACGAACTCCCCGAACTTGTTACGGCCGCCTTCTCGTCCGCGCCTGAACGGCAAACGGGCGATATGGACGGGCCTTCCCGTGCTTGCCGCCTCGGTGATCATGTTGATGGAATCGCACGTCACCACGAAGGCGTCCGCGTGCGCAAGCATGCCGAGATAGGGGTTCGCGCCGTTCTGACCGTCATAGATGTACGCGCCGGAGCCTGCCAGCGCCTCGGTGAGCGCGGCCATATTGGCCTCGCCCGTGCGCCGCGACCCGCTGACGAGAAGACCGAACCCTTGCGCCGCAAGCGCGGCAAGCTGCGCGCCCAGCACCGTCATATCCTCAGGGCGAAGGTCGTAGCGCGAATTGACGCCGCCGATCGCCACCGCAACACGGGGGCGGGGGATGGCGGCGAATGCGTCCGCCCAGCGAGGCGCCTCGGCCGCGAGCCTCGCCGGGGTTATGATGTGTAACGAGCCGTCCATCGTGACGATATTGTCACCCGTCACGCCGTCATGCCACGGCACCACGATGCGGTCGAACGAGCCACGCCGCACGACGGGATCCTGTATCTGCACCGTGAAGGTGCGTCCCTCGCTCGCCTCGCGCAGATATATAAGAGGCAGCGCGCCGGGCCGCCCGGTCGCGATGGCGATATCGGGCCACGGCGCTTCGAGCGATGCGCCGCTGCCGCTAAAGGCGAAGCGCTTGAATGCGGTGACGTACGGGCTGGCAATGCGCCACGGCTTGCGCAGCACGACGCGTTTCAGCACCGGTTCGAGGCCCATCGCTTCCGCAAGACCGAGCGACTGATTTTCGAGGCCGGGACGCCCGTCGCCGATAACCCAGCAACTCGGGAGCGGATGCGGCGACAAGCGGTCTCCGGCGGCTTCGGCAACGGTCTCATTCATGGCGTTTGCTCGCTTCTCTCGCCCTTCGCGCCGGTTGGCTTCCGCGCCACTTGACAGCCGAACGCAGAGCCCCGGCGCCGGATGGGTCCGCGCGACGCTCTAGCACGCACCTTCCATGGCGTAAACGGGCAGCCAATCGCAAGCGTACGACCCGGCACAAGGTCGGCCTTATAAAAGCGCCATCTGACGATTGCAGATGCCACCGGAAGGCGCGAGCTGCGCAATTGGAGTTGATGCACCGCGTCGTCTCGGCTATCGAGCCCGGGAACAAGGTTGGAGTTGTGCCGATGGTTTCGGTCGCGGAAGCGGCGTTGCGCGGGAAGGCAGATCCTTCGTCGCGGGCCCCTGTCGGGACCCTGGGGCTGACGCTCGGGCTCTTCGCGGTTTCATGCCTCATCGTCGCACGCTTCGTGCTTGCCGCGACGACCGACCTTGCCGAAGACGAAGCCTATTACTGGATGTGGTCGAAGCATCTGGCAGCCGGATATTACGACCACCCCGCCATGATCGCCTGGTGGATCCGCGCGGGCACCGAGATTTTCGGCGACACGGCTTTCGGCGTGCGATTCGTCGGCCTCCTGAGCACCGTCGCGGGATCATATCTCCTTTGGCGCGCGAGCCTTGCGCTGTTCGCCGACCGCGCGGCGGCGCTTCTTGCCGTCGTGTGGATGAACGGGACTATCCTTTCCGCCGCCGCCGGTATCGTCTCGACGCCCGACACGCCGCTCGCCTTTTTCGCGACATGCGTGCTGTTCGCGCTCGCGAAGCTTATCGAAACGGAGCGAGGCGCATGGTGGCTCGGTGTCGGCGGGGCTCTCGGCCTCGCCTTCATGAGCAAATACACCGCCGCGCTCATGCTGCCGGGCCTTTTTCTGTGGATGGCCGGCACGCGCGAAGGCCGCCGCTGGTTCCTGCGACCTGAGCCGTATCTCGGCGCTCTCGTCGCCATCGCGGCAATCGCCCCCGTCGTCTGGTGGAACTACGCCCACGACTGGGCGTCTTTCGCGAAGCAGGCGGCGCACGGCGTCAAGGACAAGCCTGCAAACGCCTTCGCGAGCGTCGGCGAACTGCTCGGCGGACAGGCGGGATTGGCGACGCCCCTCATATTCCTTTTCTGCCTGTGGGGCAGCTTTTACGCGCTCGCACGCGGATTGCGGCGCGGCGATGCGCGGTGGCTTCTGCTGGGCGGGATCGCCGCCCCGATGTGGGCATTCTTCATCGTCCACGCGGCGAGCCAGAAGATCCAGCCGAACTGGCCGGGGCTCGTGTACCCCTTCGCGATCCTCGCAGCCGTGCACGGCGGCCTTGCGGTGCTGGGGCATCGCCGCGCGCTCACGCTCCGCACCGCCTTCGTTGCCGCCCCTTTCATCGGCGCGGCTTTCACCCTTGTCGCGCTGCTTCAACTTGGCACGGGCGCGATTCCCATCGAGGCGAAAAAAGACCCGACGACGCGCATGAAGGGCTGGTCGGCGCTCGGCGCGGACATCGACCGTCTTCGGCGCGAGCATGGCGCGGGCCTCGTGCTGACGGATCGTTATGCCATCACGGGCGAACTGGCCTTCCACGGCATGGGCGCGGATGGCGTCGTGCAGATCAACGACCGGATCCGCTATTCCAATTTTCCATCGCCGGATGAATCCCGGCTGAAGGACGCGCCCGCGCTGCTGGTGCTCAAGGCGGGATCGCAGCAGAAGGCGTTCCCCGCCTTCGACAGCGCCGTTCAAATCGCCACCGTCACGCGACCGGGCGGATTGCAGCCCCGCGACGCTTATGCTGTATTCCTCCTCAGTGGATATCGCGGCGGCCTCTTCGCCTGCGATCCGGCGACCAGACAGGGCAAGACATGCAGCCAGATGTGACTGAAGCGCGGCGCATCGAGGCCGTACCCGCGATTGCCAAGGGGCCGGATCTCACCGTTATCGCGCCCACGTTCAACGAGCGCGACAACGTCGAGCCGCTGATCGAAAAGCTCGCCGCCGCGCTTTCCGGCGTCCATTGGGAAGTCATCTTCGTCGACGACGACTCGCCCGACGGGACCGCCGCCCATGTGCGCGAAGTGGCCCGCCGCGATTCCCGCGTGCGCTGCGTTCAGCGTCTTGGACGGCGCGGGCTGACGTCGGCCTGTGCGGAAGCCGTCCTCGCCTCCTCCGCCCCCTATGTGGCGATCATCGACGCCGACTTGCAGCACGACGAGACGCTTCTGCCGCGCATGCTCGAACTCCTGCAAAGGGAGCCGGAAACGGATGTCGTGATCGGCAGCCGCTACACGGAAAAGAGCCTGTCGGAAGGCTTCACGCGCGCGCGGCAGGCCATGAGCTTCATCGCCACGCGCCTCGCGCAGACCATCCTGCGGGCGAAGCTTTCCGATCCCGTATCCGGCTTCTTCATGGCGAAGCGCGAAGTCTTCGAGGGCTCGATCCGCAACCTCTCGGGCATCGGCAACAAGATCCTCGTGGATGTGTTCGCGTCGTCGCCGCGCCCCCTGAAGTTCAAGGAACTGGCCTACCAGTTCAAGGCGCGCCTCCACGGCGAAAGCAAGCTCGATACGTTGACCGTCTGGGAATATCTCGTCCTGCTTGCCGACAAGAGCCTCGGGCGCATCGTGCCTGTGCGCTTCCTGTTGTTCAGCCTCGTCGGCTTTACGGGCGTGCTCGTGCATCTCGGCGTGCTGCGCGCAGCCCTTGTCGCAACGCCGCTTTCGTTCGCGACCTCGCAGGCCCTCGCAACTCTCGTCGCCGCGATCTCGAACTTCTTCCTGAACAACTGGCTGACCTATCGCGACAAGCGCCTGACCGGCTGGCAGATCATACCGGGGCTGATCACCTTCCTGCTCGCATGCAGCGTCGGCGCGGTCGTGAACGTGGCGTTTGCTGAAACGGTCTTTGAGATGACCGCGCTATGGTGGCTCGCCGGGATCGCGGGCGCGGCGGTCAGCGCCGTGCTGAATTACGCGACGACATCGATCTTCACCTGGCGGAAGCGGTAGCGACGAAGCAAGAGACCAGGACGGGCAGTCGGGCAAATGACCTTTCTCTTCATCAAAGCCTTGGTTTCCGCTGCAATAATCGTCGCCGTTTCAGAAGTAGCGAAACGAAGCTCCACCACAGGCGCGCTCATTGTTGCTCTGCCGCTGGTGTCGGTGCTGAGTATGATCTGGCTCTGGGCTGAAACGGGCGATCGCGCGAAAATAGCGGCCCTTTCCGAAGCCACGCCGTGGTTCATTCTGCCAAGCTTGCCGATGTTTTTTCTGATCCCCGCGATGCTGCGTGCGGGTTATGGCTTCTGGATCACGCTTGGAGCGGGGCTTCTGCTCACCGCCGCGCTCTATATGCTGATAACCGTGATCCTTGCACGTATGGGCATTGCCCCGTAGTCGCGGCCTGTTTCCGTGTGACGCCTCTTCGCTCGTAAACGTTTCGGGCAAGAAGGCCGGGCGCTCGCCCGGCCTTCTGTCTTCTCAAAACAGCTTAAGTGATTGCGCCGCGCGTCAGGCCGCGAGGCTGAACGGGCGGTCGTTGATGATGAGCCCGTCCGAACCCGCCGTGATGCGCACCGTGTCGCCATCCTTCACGGCGCCCGCAAGGATCAACTCCGACAGCGGATCCTGCACCGCGCGCTGGATGACGCGCTTCAAGGGCCGCGCGCCATAGGCCGGCTCGTAGCCGCGATCCGCAAGCCAGTTCCGGGCCTTCTCATCGACATCGAGCACGATCTTGCGCTCGTCGAGCAGCTTCTGCAGGCGCTTGAGCTGGATGTCGACAATCGCACCCATCTCATCGCGGCGCAGCCTGTGGAACAGGAGAATGTCGTCGATGCGGTTCAGGAACTCAGGCCGGAAATGCGCCCGCACCACCGCCATCACCTGCGCGCGCACCTCAGCTTCGCTCTCGCCCTCCGGCTGGTTGACGAGATATTCCGAGCCGAGGTTCGATGTCATGATGATGATCGTGTTGCGGAAATCGACCGTGCGGCCCTGACCGTCCGTCAGGCGGCCATCGTCGAGCACCTGAAGCAGGACGTTGAACACGTCCGGGTGCGCCTTCTCGATCTCGTCGAACAGCACGACCTGATACGGCCTGCGGCGCACGGCTTCGGTCAGCGCGCCGCCTTCCTCGTAGCCGACATAGCCGGGAGGTGCGCCGATAAGCCGGGCGACGGAGTGCTTCTCCATGAACTCCGACATGTCGATGCGCACCATGGCGCTTTCGTCGTCGAACAGGAACGCCGCGAGCGCGCGTGAAAGCTCGGTCTTGCCGACGCCGGTCGGACCGAGGAACATGAACGAGCCGATGGGCCGGTTCGGGTCTTGCAAGCCCGCCCGCGCGCGCCGCACGGCGGTCGCCACGGAGCGCACCGCCTCCTCCTGGCCGATGACGCGCTTGCCAAGCTCGTCCTCCATACGAAGCAGCTTGTCCTTCTCGCCTTCGAGCATCTTTTCGACGGGGATACCCGTCCAGCGCGACACAACGCCCGCGATGTGGTCCGGCGTTACCGCCTCTTCGACCATGCCGGTTTTGCCTTCTCCCGCGGTTTCCATCGCCTTGAGCTTCTTCTCAAGCTCGGGAATCACGCCGTATGACAGTTCGCCCGCGCGCGCGAGGTTGCCCTTGCGCTGCGCCTGCTCAAGTTCGTTGCGAGCGGCGTCGAGTTCTTCCTTGACCTTCTGCGAGGAAGCGAGCTTGTCCTTCTCCTCCTTCCAGCGGCGCGTGAGGGCGTCGGATTTCTCCTCCAGATCCGCGAGATCCTTCTGAAGGCGTGCGAGACGATCCTTCGACGCGACGTCGCTTTCCTTCTTCAGCGCTTCGCGCTCGATCTTGAGCTGGATGATGCGCCGGTCGAGTTCGTCGAGTTCCTCGGGCTTCGAGTCGACCTGCATGCGAAGACGGCTCGCTGCCTCGTCCATCAGGTCGATGGCCTTGTCGGGCAGGAAGCGGTCCGTGATGTAGCGGTTCGACAGCGTCGCCGCCGCGACGAGCGCCGAGTCGGTGATACGCACACCGTGGTGAAGCTCGTACTTTTCCTTGAGGCCGCGCAGGATGGAGATGGTGTCCTCCACCGTCGGCTCGCTCACGAACACGGGCTGGAAGCGGCGGGCAAGCGCCGCGTCCTTCTCGATATATTTGCGGTATTCGTCGAGCGTGGTGGCGCCGACGCAATGCAGTTCTCCGCGTGCGAGTGCCGGTTTCAGGAGGTTCGATGCGTCCATCGCGCCCTCGGCCTTGCCCGCGCCGACGAGCGTATGCAGTTCGTCGATGAACAGGATGATGCCGCCCGCCGCTGCCGTGATCTCCGAGAGCACGGCCTTCAGGCGTTCCTCGAACTCGCCGCGATATTTCGCTCCCGCGATGAGCGCGCCCATGTCGAGCGCGAGAAGCTTCTTGTCGCGTAAGGATTCCGGCACGTCGCCATTGACGATGCGCAGCGCAAGCCCTTCGGCGATGGCGGTCTTGCCGACGCCCGGCTCGCCGATCAGCACGGGGTTGTTCTTCGTGCGCCGCGAAAGCACCTGGATCGTGCGGCGGATCTCCTCGTCGCGGCCGATCACGGGGTCGAGCTGGCCCTTCGCCGCCGCGTCCGTGAGGTCGCGGGCGTAGCGCTTCAGCGCGTCGTAAGCTTGTTCGGCGGATGCGCTGTCGGCGGTGCGGCCCTTGCGCAGATCGTTGATCGCGGCGTTGAGCCCGGTCGGCGTGACGCCCGCATCCGCGAGGATCTTCGAGGTCTGCGCGTCCTTCTCCATCGCAAGAGCAAGCAGAAGCCGCTCGACGGTGATGAAGCTGTCGCCCGCCTTGTCGGCGATCTTCTCCGCCTGATCGAGGACGCGCGCGAGTTCGGGCGCGATGTAGATCTGGCCCGCGCCTTGCCCCGTCACCTTCGGTATCTTGGCGAGCGCCTGCTCGACGCGCGCAAGCGCATCCTCGGGTCGGCCGCCCGACTTGGCGATCAGTCCGGCGGCAAGTCCCTCGCTGTCGTCGAGCAAGACTTTCAGAAGGTGTTCAGGTGTAAGTCTTTGATGTCCTTCGCGCAGGGCGAGCGACTGCGCGGACTGGAAGAAACCTTTCGAACGGTCGGTCAGTTTCTCGAAATTCATGGTTGCCTCGGTGGCTGCTAGACGCAGCCGCGTATCTGGACAGGAAGCAGGTTGATGCCGTCATATATGGCAGCATCATTCGTCAAAAAAAGGCTTCAGGCGCTCGCATGTCGGCTACGCCCAAGATAGTTTCACTGGTCCATTATCCCATGAAAGGGATGAACGGGATCGACGCGCCGAAAGCAGACTTAACACCCGGTGAAGGCATGCCTTTCGACCGGATCTACGCCATCGAAAATGGCGGTCACGCTTTCGACACGCTGAGCCCGAAATGGTTCCCGAAGGTGCATTTCCTGCAATTGATGCGAAACGAGCGGCTAGCCAGCCTGCACCTTGCCTTCGACGAGGACAGCCACACGCTCACGCTGTTCCGCGACGGCCGGCAGGTTGCGCGAGGCGCGCTGAAAACCAGGCTCGGCCGTCAGATGATCGAGCAGTTTCTCGCGGCCTACATGAAGGATGACCTGAAGGGACCACCGCGCATCGTGCATGCCGACGGCGATCAGTTTACCGACATCGCCGCGAAGGCTCTGCATGTCGTCAATCTGGAGACGGTGCGCGACGTTTCCCGCGTAACAGGCGTAGACCTCGCCCCCGCGCGCTTTCGCGCGAACCTCTATTTCGAGGGCTTGCCCGCGTGGGAAGAGCGGCACTGGGTCGGCAAGACGTTGACCTGCGGCGGCGCGCAGCTTGAGGTGTTCGCGGAAACGGCGCGTTGCGAGGCCACGAGCGTCGACCCGGCGACAGCGCAGCGCGGGATTTCCATTCCGGCGGCGCTGCAAGGCACATGGGGTCACAAAAACCTGGGGCTTTACGCGAAGGTTACGCGCGGCGGCGCGGTCGGCGTCGGCGATGTGCTCACGGTTGCTTGAGATACGCCACTTCATGAGCGCGCGCATCCTTGCCGCCGGGCAAAGAAAGCGCGACATACGTTTTTCGCTAGATAAGACAGCGCTCGCGGGTCTATGAACTCGCCGTAGTTATTCTAAAACAAGAAGGCGCACGACAATGCCGGACTATCGCTCCCGTACCTCGACCCATGGCCGCAACATGGCGGGCGCTCGCGGTCTCTGGCGTGCGACCGGCATGAAGGACGGCGATTTCGGCAAGCCGATCATCGCCATCGCCAACTCGTTCACGCAGTTCGTCCCCGGCCACGTGCATCTGAAGGATCTCGGCCAGCTCGTCGCACGCGAGATCGAGAAGGCGGGCGGCGTCGCCAAGGAATTCAACACCATTGCCATCGACGACGGCATCGCGATGGGCCATAGCGGCATGCTTTATTCTCTGCCGTCGCGCGAAATCATCGCCGACGCGGTGGAATATATGGTCAACGCGCATACCGCCGACGCGCTCGTGTGCATCTCGAATTGCGACAAGATCACGCCCGGCATGCTGATGGCGAGCCTGCGCCTCAACATTCCGACGATCTTCGTTTCCGGCGGCCCGATGGAAGCGGGGAAGGTCACAGTTGGCGGCAAGACGCACGCGGTGGATCTCATCGACGCGATGATCAAGGGCGCGGACCCAACCGTGTCTGACGAGGTGGCCGAAGCCTATGAGCGCGACTCGTGCCCGACCTGCGGCTCGTGTTCGGGTATGTTCACGGCCAATTCCATGAACTGCCTTACCGAGGCGCTCGGTCTTTCGCTGCCCGGCAACGGTACGATGCTGGCCACCCACACCGACCGCAAGGACCTGTTCCTCGAAGCGGGGCGGCGCATCGTCGAAATCACGAAGCGCTATTATGAAGGCAACGACGCCAGCGTGCTCCCCCGCTCCATCGCCAATTTCGAGGCCTTCGAGAACGCGATGACGCTCGACATCGCGATGGGCGGCTCGACCAACACGGTGTTACACTTGCTCGCCGCCGCGCAGGAAGCGGGCGTGCCCTTCACCATGACCGACATCGACCGGCTGTCGCGCCGCGTGCCGTGCCTCTCGAAGGTCGCGCCGAACATCGCCAATGTCCATGTCGAGGACGTGCATCGTGCGGGCGGCATCATGGGAATCCTCGGCGAGCTCGACCGCGGCGGGCTGATCAATCGGGGCTGCGGCACCGTTCATGCGCCGACCATCGCGGATGCGCTCGACAAGTGGGACATCGCGCGCACCAATTCGCCGGAGGTGCAGACCTTCTACAAGGCCGCGCCCGGCGGTGTCCGCACGGTCGAGGCCTTCAGTCAGGCCGCGCGCTGGGACGAACTCGACGCCGACCGCGCCAAAGGCGTCGTCCGCTCCGTGGAGAACGCGTTCTCGAAGGATGGCGGCCTCGCCGTGCTGTTCGGCAACATCGCGCTCGATGGCTGCATCGTGAAGACGGCGGGTGTCGACGCCTCGAACCTCACCTTTACCGGTCCCGCCGTGATCTGCGAGAGCCAGGAAGAGGCGGTGGAGAAGATCCTCGGCGGCGCGGTCAAGGAAGGCGACGTGGTGCTCATCCGCTATGAGGGGCCGAAGGGTGGCCCCGGCATGCAGGAAATGCTCTACCCGACGAGCTATCTGAAAAGCATGGGCCTCGGCAAGAAATGCGCGCTGATCACCGACGGGCGCTTTTCCGGCGGTACCTCGGGCCTGTCCATCGGCCACGCCTCGCCCGAAGCGGCAGAAGGCGGCGCGATCGGCCTCGTCGAGCAGGGCGACATCGTCGTCATCGACATTCCGAACCGCCTGATCCGCGTCGACCTGCCCGACGAAGTGCTGGCGAAACGCCGCGCGGCGATGGAAGCAAAGGGCGGGGCTGCATGGAAGCCTGTCAGCCGCGTTCGCCATGTGAGCCAGGCGCTGCGGGCCTATGCGGCGCTGACAACGAGCGCGGCGCGCGGCGCGGTTCGGGACGTTTCGCAAGTCGAGCGCAAGGGCTGAACGAGCAGCGCTCCCGTCTGAAAGGCTCGCCGCTGGCGTTGTTCCGCGACGGGCATCGGGTGCAATAGATAAGCCCGCCTACGATCGGCATCGATTCGACGCAAAAGCCGATTCGGCTGCGCCAATATCACTGCGTCGTGCCGCGTTCGATTGCGGCATGACCGCTGCAAGAACAGCGACAGGCGCGAAAAAAGCCCCGAGCGTCAGCGTCGGGGCTTTTCCAATTTTGCACTCTCGCGAGCCGCCAGAACGCTATCGAGGGCGTGCGCGACCGCTCCCGGCGTGTCAGGACGTGGAGTCGTCGGTTTTGGGGTCGATGACCGCCGCCACGGCAGGCGCGGCATTGGACAGCGCGGCGGTTCCGCTGCGGCCCGTGTAAGTCTTCACCGGAGCGGCTTCACCGATCGGGCGGCGGCGGCGGCGGCGCGGCAGGCGGTCGCCGTCCGGCGCGCCGTTATAAGCCTCGCCGTTTGAAACGCCGTTGACCGGCTGCGGTGCGCCGTCAACCGCGCTGCTGGGCTGCGGAGGAAGCACCACCGGCTGTTGCAGGAACTGCGGGAAAGCGTTCTGCGGGATATAGGGCTGCGGCTGCTGATGTTGATTGTAGGATGGGACGCGCTCGGGGCGCTCGCCGCGATCCGGGCGTTCGCCGCGCTCGGGCCGCTCGGCGCGTTCTGGGCGCTCCCCGCGGTCGGCGCGCTCGTTCCGCTCGGGCTGAAAGCGTTGCTGGGGAGCAAAATCGTCCCCGTCGCCATCATCGTCATCGGAGTCGAAATCGCGCGAATAGGCATCCTGTCCGCCGAACCGCCCGCCGTTGAGCGGCTGCTCGCCGCCGGTATTCTGAGCCTGCGCGGCAAGGATGATGCGGTTGTAATGCTCGGCATGCTGAAGATAGTTTTCGGCGGCCACGGAATCGCCGGAAGACATCGCGTCGCGAGCAAGAGACGTGTATTTCTCCGCGATATGCATCGCTGTGCCACGGATCTTGACGTCGGGACCACTCGATTCGTAGTTCCGGCTCATGGAATTCTGTGGCTTGCGGCCGCCACGATTGCGGCCTCTGCGGCTTTGCTGTCCTTGCCTCATGGGTCCTGTCTTGTCGAAGGTCACAAAAGCTCACCTCATGCAGACATGGCGTGTTGGTGCCGGTAAATGCCTGCAACAGTATAAAATCTCAGTCCAGCCTGCCTGTCAGTTCGAAGCAACGCTAACTTGAGAAGCAGATGTTTCTAGGCTCCGCGCAGTAAGAAACGTGAACCACGGATACCGCCGATGCCTGAAATCAGCACCCGGTCATAGCATCAGTTTTTTGGTAGCCTACGTTCCTACGCCTCGTCGTGTCTCAACCGCTGCGGGTTGACGAGGCCGCCTCTGCATTGACCCTATCCCGATCCAATCGGATTTCCAACCTTTTTTTTGCCGCGCATCGCGTCGTCAGACGGCTGTCTCACTCCTGCAACGGCTCGCTCGATCCCCGCCAGATCCGCAAAAATTTCCGTTTGGAATCCGACGTCGAGTTCCGTCAGCATGTCTCTAACCGACCGTGCCTGACGATGCCCCGTCTCGAAAACCACGATTCCTGACATGCGCAAAATGCGCGAAACTTGCGGCACAATATCCCGGTACGCCTTAAGCCCGTCTTTCCCCCCGTCCAGCGCAAGCGGGGGATCGAAATCCCGCACCTCGGCGCTCAATCCCGCGATGTCGGCTGTTTCAATATAAGGAGGGTTACACGTAATGATGTCAAAAGTTGCATCGGCAAGGGCACTGCCCCAATCTCCGCACAGGAAAATGGAACGGGACGCGAAGCCGAGCCGCGCGAAGTTCCTCCGTGCCGTTCGCAACGCCCCTTCGCTGCGGTCGATGCCGATTCCCGTCGCGTTCGGCAACTCCGACAGAAGGGCGGCGAGGATGCAGCCCGTGCCGGTCCCAAGGTCGAGGATGCGAAGCGGCGCGTTCGCGCAATGCCGGTCGCGCGCCCATACCAACGCGGTCTCGACGAGAACTTCCGTGTCCGGACGTGGATCGAGTGTATGCGGCGACAGCTCGAACGGCATGCCCCAGAACTCGCGCACGCCCAGGATGCGTGAAACCGGCTCGCCCGCGAAACGCCGCTGAGCGACATCGATAGCCCGATCCAGCACTGCGTGCGGAAGCGCTTCGTCGCGCCGGGTGACTGCCTCTTCCGGCGAGAAGCCGGCGGCATGCGCCGAGAGAAGACGCGCATCGAGAGCCGCCGACTCGATACCGGCCTGCCTGAACCTTTCGGTGAGATAGCGCACCAATTCCCCGAACGTCGTCATCCGCGCTCCGCTGCGCCCGTTGCCTCAGGCATGGGCCGCGGTTTCCGCGGCAAGCTGGCCAGCCTGATGCTCCGTGATCAGCGCATCGATGATCGTGTCGAGCCCGTCGCCCTCCATGATCTGCGGCAGATTATAGAGCGTCACATTGACGCGATGATCGGTCACGCGGCCCTGCGGAAAATTGTACGTGCGGATACGCTGCGAGCGGTCGCCGGAGCCGATCTGGTCCTTGCGTTCCGCTGCGCGGGCTTCGTCGGCCTTCGTGCGCTCCATGTCGTAAAGGCGCGCGCGAAGCACCTGCATGGCGCGCGCGCGGTTCTGATGCTGCGATTTCTCGCTCGACGTCACGATGATGCCGGTGGGAAGGTGGGTGATCCGAACCGCCGAATCGGTGGTGTTCACATGCTGGCCGCCAGCGCCGCTCGCCCGCATCGTGTCGATGCGGATGTCCTGCTCGCGGATTTCGATGTCGATATCCTCCGCCTCCGGCAACACGGCCACCGTCGCCGCCGAAGTGTGGATGCGGCCCTGGTTCTCCGTTTCGGGCACGCGCTGCACGCGATGCACGCCCGACTCGAACTTCATCCGCGCGAACACGCCCTTGCCGCTGATGGCCGCCACGATTTCCTTGTAGCCTCCGGCGTCCGCATCGCTGACCGAAAGCACGTTCACTTTCCAGCCCTTGAGGTCCGCATAGCGCTGGTACATGCGGAACAGGTCCGCCGCGAACAGCGCGGCTTCCTCGCCGCCGGTGCCCGCGCGCACTTCGAGGATGGCGCTTTTCTCGTCCGCCGCGTCCTTCGGCAGAAGCATGATCTGAAGCTCGTGCTCCAGCTTCTCGACGCGCGGCTCGGCCGCCTCCAGTTCCTCGCGCGCAAGCTCCACCATGTCCGGCTCGGAGGCCGGATCTTCGATCATCTGGCGCAGGCTGTCGCGCTCGTCTTCAGCGGCTTCGAGCGTCTTGATGGCCGCGACGAGCGGATCGAGGTCCGAAAATTCCTTTGAGAGCTTCTTGAACGTCTCCTGATCGCAGCCTTCCGAAAGCTGTGCCTGGATGGTTTCCCAGCGCCCGACGAGCCGCTTCAGTTTTTCTTTCGGTATGGATGCCATGAGTCGATCCCTGTTCATCACGACCAAACCCCACGGCCGGCGCGACGAAAACTTGTTATTTGCCTGATCGGCTGGCGCCAGGGCGCATACGTTTGATTACCGTCGCCTCAAGCTCGCGATCAAGCGTACACGCCCAAAGGGCACAAGCAACTAATTGAATAAGCGGAGTGAATTTCACATTTGATGGGAGTGCCGCAGCCTGTCGCGATCAAATGTCAAGTTCACTGCACCGGGCGTGCGCAGCAGCCCATATCCGTTCTCTAGATATCAATGTTTTCCTTCCGCGCAAACTCGGTCAGTTCGCGCCGGATGGTCGGGCAGTTTCCGTCGACGAGACCGTTCAGGGTCTCTGCGAGCTTCTGCGTGTCGAGGGAAAGGACCATGGCCTTGATGGGCCCCACCGATGCGGGCGCCATGGAGATGGAGCGGAAGCCGAGCCCGATCAACGCCATCGCATCGACAGGCCGCCCCGCCATCTCGCCGCACAGTGCGAAGTCGGTCTTGTGCGCTATGGCCTTCGTCGCGATCTCGCGCAGCACCTTGAGCGCTGACGGGTGCAGCGGATCGAATCGCCTGGCCACGCGCTCGTTTTCGCGATCCGCAGCAAAGAGGAATTGCAGAAGGTCGTTGCTGCCGACCGAAATGAAGTCCACCAGCGGAAGGATCTGATCGAGCTGGTAGAGAATGGCCGGGATTTCGACCATCACACCGATGCGCATCTCCGACGGCAATTCGTGACCGTGCCGCTTCGCGTGCTCGACTTCCTTGTCGATGAGTGCCTTTGCGCCGAGAAGCTCGGAAACGTCGGCGATGAAAGGCAGCATCAGCGAAAGCTCGCGTCCCGCCGCCGCGCGCATCAGGGCGCGGGCCTGCGTCCGGAACAGCGCGGGCCTGTCGAGGGACATGCGGATCGCGCGCCAGCCCAGCGCCGGGTTTTCTTCCTTCACGCGCCGAAGGTACGGCAGCACCTTGTCGCCGCCCACGTCGAGCGAGCGGAACACGACACGGCGGCTGGCGGCCATGTCGAGGATGCGGTTATAAGTCTTGCGCTGCTCCTCCATTTTCGGAAAGCGCGACGCGACCATGAACTGAAGTTCGGTTCGGTACAGGCCGATGCCATCGGCGCCGCTTTGATAGAGATGCGGCAGATCCACCGTGAGCCCGGCGTTCATGTTGAGCAGAACGCGCTCGCCGTCCTTGGTGATCGCCTGCACATGGCGAAGCTTGGAGAAGCGGGCCTGCCGCCGCGCGCGAAAACGCGCCTTGTCGGCGTAGGCGCGGATGAGTTCGAGCGACGGGCGAACGTGGAACTGCCCGGTCGCGGCATCCAGAATCGCCGGGTCGCCGTGATCGGCGATCGACAGCACGTCCGGCACCTGCACGAGCACCGCGAGATTGAACGAGCGCGCCACGATGGACACGTGCGAGGTCGCGCCGCCTTCCTCGATGACGAGGCCGCGCAGCTTGCGTGGATCGTAGCTCAGAAGTTCGGCCGCGCCCATATTGCGGGCGACGAGGATTGCGTCGTTCGGCAGGCGCTCGACATGCGTCTCCTGCCCCTGAAGCGTCCGCAGAAGCCTTGTCGACAGGTCGTCGATGTCGTGGCTGCGCTCGCGCCAGAAGTCGTCCCCAACCTTCATGAGTTGCGTGCGCATGTTCTGCTGAACGCGTTCCACAGCCGCCTCGGCGGTGAGCCCGGCCATGACGGCATCGCGCATGCGCCGCGCCCAGCCCTTGTCGTTCGCCAGCATCTGCACGGCTTCGAGAACGGCCTTGTGCTCGCTGTCCTGGGGCGAATCTTCGTGTTCGAGATGGCGCCTGATATCGTCCTTGAGGCGTTCGAGCGCGTCTTCGAGGCGCTTCAGTTCCGCAGGGATGTTGTCCGCGAAAAACTTCAGCACCACGGGGCGCGGCTCGTGCAGCGCGATGTGGCCGAGCGCGAGTCCATCCGCAAGCGGCGTGCCCTTGAGCGTGACCGACGTTTCGCGCCGCCCCGGCGCGTGGGATACCGCGCCCGCGAAAGCGCCCGATCCGATGAGTTCCGCTAGCACCATGGCCGTCGTTTCGAGCGCCTCCACCTCTTCCGTCGTATAGCGGCGCTCGATCTTGTTCTGCACCGTGAGAACGCCGATGGTGCGCCGCTCGCGCACGATCGGCACGCCGAGGAAGGAGTGGTAGTTCTCTTCGCCTGTCTCAGGCTTGTAGGAGAACGAGGGGTGTTTCTGAGCGTCGGGCAAATTGATGGGCTGTCCCCAGTCGGCGATCAGACCGACGAGACCCTCGCCCTTGTTCATGCGGAGCGCGTGAACAGCCTCTTTCTTCAAGCCCTCGGTAGCGAAAAGCTCGAGCGACTCGTCCGGCAGGCGGACATAGATCGAACTCACCTCGGCGATCATGTTCGAGGCGATGACTTTGACGATGCTATCCAGCTTGGCTTGCGGCTCTGACGCACTCGCCATGATTGCCCGCAAGCTTCGGATCAGCACCCATGGTGGACGTTGTGTCCAGGGCATCTGCCTGGTTCCAATAACCTGTTAGGTTGCGAGGGTAAGGCGCCCCTGCCACGCGAGCGCCCGAATTTCCGGTTCGTGTCGTTTCAGGTTCGGTCCAGACCGAACAAGCTATGCAGTGTGTTGACCGCCTCCTCGGTATGCGCCGCGCCGATGAGCACGCTGATCTTGATTTCGGACGTCGAGATCGCCTGGATGTTGATGCCCTTCTTGGCGAGAGCCTGAAACATCTCTGCGGCCACGCCTGCGTGGCTGCGCATGCCGACGCCGATGACCGACACCTTCACCATATCCGTGTCGCCGCGAAGGTCGCGATAGCGGATCGTATCCTGATTATCGCGTAGCACCTGTAGAGCGCGCGGCAATTCCGATGCCGCCACGGTGAAGGTGAGGTCGGTTTTCCGGCCATCCTCGGAAATGTTCTGCACGATCATGTCGACGTTGATGTTCGCTTCCGACAACGGCACGAAAATGCTCGCGGCAACGCCCGGCTTGTCCTCGATGCTCAGGACCGTGACCTTTGCCTCGTCTTTCGCGTAAGCAATGCCACTGACAACGTGATGTTCCAGCATTTCCGTTTCGTCGCAAACGAGCGTCCCGCACTTTTCGGATACTCCGGAGCGAGCGGGTTCGCATGATTCAGGGTTATCGAAGCTAGAACGAACTTGTACACGCACGCCTTGAGCCATTGCAAGCTCGACAGAGCGCGTCTGGAGCACTTTCGCGCCCAGAGACGCCATTTCCAGCATCTCCTCATACGAAATGCGGGGGAGCCTGCGGGCGGCGGGCACAATGCGCGGGTCTGTTGTATACACCCCATCGACGTCCGTGTAGATATCGCAGCGCTCCGCCTTGAGAGCGGCCGCCAGCGCAACCGCGCTCGTGTCGGAACCGCCGCGCCCGAGGGTGGTTATACGTCCTGAAGGGGCAATGCCCTGGAAGCCTGCCACGATGGCAACTTCTCCGCCTTCGACGCTCGCGAGCAGGTCAGACGTTTCGACGCGATCAATGCGCGCGACGCTGTGCGAATCGTCCGTGACAAGCGGGATCTGCCAGCCCTGCCAGGATCGCGCCCTGACCCCGATGGACTGGAGAATGATCGCCATCAACCCCGCCGTGATCTGCTCGCCCGACGACACGACGGCGTCATACTCGCGCAGGTCGTACAGCTCGTGAGCCTCCTTGCACCATCCGACGAGACGGTTCGTGTGGCCCGCCATGGCGGAAACCACGACAGCGACGCGATTTCCCGCTTCGACCTCACGCTTGACGTGGAGCGCCGAATTTCTGATGCGGGCGATGTCTGCGACGGAAGTTCCGCCAAATTTCATGACGAGCAGCATGGGACTGGCTATATGGTGCGAGAGTGAAGATAACGGTGCGACCGTATGCAGATTTCGCGCCGCAGGAGATCAGGAACGCCATTGATGGGGATTGAGGCAGAAACACGGCAGAGTCCGTCTCTGGACGAGACAGAGTTGCGGCATTTCGAGAGTCTCGCGAAGGAGTGGTGGGACGAACGCGGCAAATTCAGCGGTTTGCATGCTTTCAATCCTGCGCGGCTCGCATTTATCGTGGCGGAAGTCAAGCGCTGGCGAAAGAGCCAGCCTAATGAATTCCGCCCGCTTCAGGGGCTTGACGTTGTCGATATCGGCTGCGGCGGCGGCATCCTGTCGGAGCCGCTGGCCAGGCTGGGCGGCACTGTAACAGGAATCGACCCGGTAGAGGAGTCCGTCGGCGTCGCCCGAGCGCACGCGGCCAAGCTGGGCGTTCCGGTGACGTACCGCAACGCTACCGCCGAGGATCTGGCGCGCGAAGGGCTCACATTCGATGTCGTCGTCGCCTCGGAGGTGATTGAACATGTCGCCGACCCGCAGTCCTTCCTGAAGACCTGCCGCAGCCTCGCGAAGCCCGGCGGGCTGATCGTGCTGTCCACGCTGAACCGCACGTCGAAATCATACGGCCTTGCCGTGTTCGCCGCCGAACGCATCCTCGGCCTCGTTCCGCCCGGCACGCACGACTGGAAAAAGTTCATCAAGCCGGACGAACTCGCGGGCGCGCTGTGGGACGCGGGCTTCGCGGCCGCTCGGCGCGCGGGCATGATTTACAAGCCGCTGTCGGGTTCCTGGACGCTCTCCGACACGGACCTGTCGATGAACTACCTCATGTCCGGCGAGGCCGTTTGACGCTTCCCTGCCGCATCCGCGCACCCGTCCCCGGCGACGAGGCCGGATGGCGCAGGCTGTGGCAGGACTATCTCGCGTTCTATGGCGTTGCGGTTCCGCCCGATGTGACCGACGCGCTCTGGCGGCGCATCCTGGAGCCGCGCGAGCCGGTGCATGCGCTCGTCGCGGAAACGCGCCTCGGCTTTTTCAGCGCGGGTCAACTTGTCGGCTTCGCGAATTACGTGCTGCACGCGCACACGCTCGGACCGCAACCCGTTTGCTATATGGAAGACCTGTTCGTGGCGGCCGACGCACGCGGGCAGGGCGTCGGCCGCGCGCTCATCGAAGCGCTGATCCACAAGGGGCGGGTGGAGGGCTGGCCGCGCGTCACCTGGCACACGCATGAGGCGAACGAAGCCGCCCGCGCGCTTTACGACAAGATCGTGCCCCGCGACCCGTTCATTCGTTACAAGGTGAAGCTGCGGTAGCGGAGGTGAACGCAGCATAAACAAGCGCGCGCAAAGCCTTCCGTGTCCAGGACCAAAAGAGAAACCGGTTTCTGCTAAAGCTGTATCCGAATTGACCGATGGAGACGAGCTTGGTCCGGGTCCGGTTCTTCAGGGTGGTACTGGCGCTTCCGGCGGTGCTTTTTCTCGGCGCCCTTCTGATGTCATATGCGTCGGTGATCGACGTTCT
The DNA here is from genome assembly GCF_003992725.1 of Rhodomicrobium lacus. NCBI lineage: Bacteria > Pseudomonadati > Pseudomonadota > Alphaproteobacteria > Hyphomicrobiales > Hyphomicrobiaceae > Rhodomicrobium > Rhodomicrobium lacus. The sequence goes on from NZ_RZNF01000012.1 coordinate 1,008,017, forward strand.
GACGCTTTTCTTCCTGCTCTGGATCGCGGCAATCATTCACGTCGTCTTCCTTTTCGCCTTCCGCTGCCCGCGCTGCGATGTCTCGGCCTATGCGATGCACGCCGAGCATGGCGTCCGGGCTGCGTTGCCCGTGCCGAACCGCGTTTGCGTGAATTGCGGGTATGACTTCATCAAGGGCGACGCTGCGGCGCCCGAAGCGCCCGTCGCCGAACCCGCGTTAACCGTCACGAAAAGCGTCTCCGAGGTGGACTGGCGCGAACTCAGGGTTCCTCCGGCGGAGCCTTCAGAGGAAGTTCGCACCAACGCGGCTCGTGCCCGTTTACGCGAAGGAGCCGCATCAGGCCGTCCATCGCGATCGTCGTCGTCATGGTATTGACGAGCGGATGAGCGCTGACCGTTCTCGCCACGCGCATGCGTTCGTCGAAAATCGGCAGGACGCGCCGCTCCGTATCGTTCACCAGCGCGAACGGTGTGACGCTTCCCGGCAGCACTTTCAAAGCCGCCCCCATCGTTTCCGGCGAGGCAAAGGAGAAGCGCCCGTTTGCGCCGAGCTGTTTCGCAAGCGCCTTCAGATCGAGCGGCGGCGTAAGCAGATGCATGGTGACGAGGTAAAGCTGCTTTGCCTTGTCCTCGACCACGATATTCTTGACCGGAAACTCCCAGCGCGACACGTCACGGTCCGCGAGCCCCTGCGCCGTGTGCACTTCCTCGTGCTCCACTGTGTCGGACGCAATGCCGAGCGACGCGAGAAGACCGAAGAAGGCGCGCCAGTCATTCATGAAGACGCGCGTCAGCCGATCGCCTGAAGTGTGGCGCCCTTCGGCATCTGCACCACGCTGACCTCGAAGTCGCGCGCGTGATCAAGCGCCGGAATGCGGGCACGCACGCTGTCCACTTCCGCCGGATCGATGTCCGCGACGATCACGCCCGGATCGGTGTCGCCCTCGGCGATGATTTCCCCCCAGGGCGAGATGATCAGGCTATGCCCGAAGGTCGTGCGTCCATTTGCGTGACGGCCAGCCTGCGCGGCGGCGAAAACGAAGCAGCCGTTTTCGATGGCCCGAGCGCGAAGAAGCGTATGCCAGTGCTTCTCGCCCGTGACTTTCGTAAAGGCCGACGGCGCGGTGAGAAATTTCGCGCCCGCCTGGGCCAGCGCCTTGAACTGCTCTGGGAAACGGATGTCGTAGCAGGTGGCGACGCCGAGCGCGCCCCACGGAAGCTGCGCAACATAAGCGCGGGCGCCGGGGATGAAGGTGGCGGACTCGCGGTATGTCTCGCCGCTCGGCAGATCCACGTCGAACATGTGGATCTTGTCGTAGCGAAGCACGATATCGCCGTTCGGCGTGAACAGAAACGCGCGATTCGCCGCCTTGTCGTCGCCGATCTTCACCGCGATGGAACCGATGTGAAGCCACACACGCAACGTTTTCGCCAGGTGGGCGAAGTGTGCCACGCCTTCCGTTTCGGCCTCGGGAGCGATCTTTGCGAGGAGGTGGGGCGCGTCCACCTCCATCAAAAGCGTATTTTCCGGCGTCTGGATATAATGCGCGCCCTTGCGTGCCGCATCGCGTATCAGCGCTTCCGCCTCCAGAAGATTATCTCGAACGTCTTTCCCCGTCCGCATCTGGACGAGGCCCACTCGAAACGGATCTCTTTCGGCCATGCTCTTGCCTGCTCCTTAAAATGTCAGTCTATTTTGCTCAGCTTTGCAGCAGAGGATCAAGTTCGCCTTTCGCATCCAAGGCATGAAGGTCGTCACATCCGCCAATATGTCGCGATCCGATGAAGATCTGGGGAACCGAGGTGCGGCCGCCGACGAGGTCCGACATTTCGGCGCGCTTCGCCCGATCCGACACGTCGATTTCTTCGAAGGTTACGCCCTTGCGAGCGAGAAGGGCCTTGGCGCGACGACAATAGGGACAGGACGGCGTGGTGTAGATGGTCACTGGCTGCATGATGTGTTTCCTGGCGTTCAGACCCGCAAGCAGATGGTGTGCAAAGCGCCGCTGGTCCAGAGCCGGGAGCGTGAGCTAAAGCACATCTTCGCCTTCGTCAAGGAAAGCGGGAGCACCTCGCCAGACGAGTGCCACGGCGAGAACGTCGACTGCCCGCGCCCCCGCCGCGAGAAGCGCCGCCGCGCAAGCATTTGCGGTCGCTCCGGTCGTAATGACATCGTCCACGAGCAGCACGCGCTTTCCCGCTACGGCGCGCCGCCGGTCCGCACTGATGGCGAACGCTTCCGCGACGTTCGCGCGGCGCGCGTCATGCTGAAGGCCGACCTGCGCTTTCGTCCGCTTCGTCCGCTTAAGCGCCATGACCGAAGCCGGAACGCCGGACGCGCGCGACAGTCCCTGCGCGAGCAGCGCCGACTGATTGAAGCGGCGTTGCAGGAGCCGGAACCGGTGCAGCGGCACGGGCACGATGATGTCCGCGTCGGCCAGCAGGTCGCGCCCCGCATCGCGCATCAAGCGGAGAAACAGGGGCAGCGGCTCGTGCCGATCCTCGAACTTGAACCGCACGACGAGTTTTCGAATCACGCCGCCGTAAACGCAGGCCGCTCGTGCACGGTCGAAAATCGGTGGATCGGCGAAACCCTGAACCGAGAGATGCGGCCCGCTGCCATCATAGCCGGGAAGAGGGATGCCGAGCCTGCCGCAATAGGGCGCCGTGATTGGAACGAGGCCGCCCCAGCATTTCGCGCAAAGAAGGTTGTGCCGCGTGACCGGTGCGGCGCATGATACGCAGACCGGAGGCAGAATGAGTTCCGCCGAATAGCGCAGGCTTTCGGCGGCGAAACGGGCAACGGGCTTAAACATCGAATGCAGGGAAGAATGAATTTGTCTGAAATCGACAGTAATCCCGGACGAACGCATTGACCAGTCCCGGAATTTTCGACCGGAACCAGATTCGCCGCGCGCTGGCCCGCGCAAGCGGCACGCTTCCCGCGTCGGATTTCCTCATCCGGCACGCGGCGGAGGAGCTTGCGGATCGGCTCGGCGGGATAAGGCGGGAATTCGCGCGCGTGGCGGATGTCGGCGCTCATCACGGCGTCGTGGCCCGCACGCTTGCCGCGCGCTTCCCCGGCCCAGCGCCCCTTTCTCTTGCGCCGACGCTGTCGCTCGCTGAAGCCTGCCCGAAGCCCGCGGCGGTCGCGGATGCGGAGGCGCTGCCGCTGAAGCAAGGCGCGTTCGACCTCGTCACCTCGGCGCTGTCGTTGCATTTCGCGAACGATCTACCCGGAGCGCTGATCCAGATCCGCCGCGCACTCCGCCCGGACGGCCTGTTCCTCGCCGCGCTGCTTGGCGGCGACACGCTGATCGAATTGCGCCAGGCATTCATGCAGGCGGAAACCGAAACGGCGGGGGGCGTGTCGCCCCGCGTCTTCCCAACCGCCGACTTGCGCGACATGGGCGGACTTCTCCAGCGCGCGGGCTTCGCGCTGCCGGTTGCCGATTCCGAGCAACTGACGGTGACCTATGCCGATGCGCTTGCGCTCATGCGCGACCTGAAGGCGATGGGCGCGGCGAACCCTCTCGCGGCCCGCTCCCGGCGTTTCATGCGACGCGACACGCTGTTTCGCGCCGCCGCGATTTACGCCGAGCGTTTCGCGGGCGTCGATGGCCGCGTCCGCGCCACCTTCGAGATCATCTATCTGTGCGGCTGGTCGCCTCACGAAAGCCAGCAGCAACCCGCAAAGCCCGGCTCCGCCACGGCGCGCCTCGCCGACGCGCTCAAGGCGAAGGAACAGGGCTTTCGCTGAGCTTCAAGGGGCCACGGACGTCTTCAGGTCTGCCGCCGTCTTGACGGGCTCTGCTCCTACCGACTTCGGCAGTTCGATGCCGAACCAGTTCCCCTTCGGCAGCATCCGCTCCTTGAGGAACGTGAGCACCGTCGGCGGCGCCATGATGTCCTCGAATTCCCGCGAGGGCGGGGCGCCCGCCACCACTGCGCCGAAAGCGACACCCATCATCGCCGATGCGCGCCACGATTTGCGATCCACGACCTTCAGCGCGGTGCCGAAGGACTTCTTGATCTGCGCACCCTCGATATCGACGGAATAAAGCTCGTCGAGCACGAGATGGATAAGGAAGCCGAGCAGCACGAATAGGCCGGTGAGCCACGCGAGCGCGGCCGGTTCGCCGAAAATGCGGGCGAAGATCACCGCCGTCAGCACCATGAAGAAGCCGCCCGCGAGCAGCGAATGGAAAATGCCGCGGTGGCGCGTGCGGGCGTGGAAAATCCAGTAAACGCCGTACCGCACAACGCCGTACACGCCGAGCCAGACGATCCAGAGTTCCGCGATGGAATAGTGCTTTTCGAGCGAGAACAGCGCGATGAAAGCAGCGATCACGCCCAGCGCCGAGAACAGGATGCGCGAAGGGATCGCCTTTTCGAGGTCGATGTCGGGGAGGATGCCGCCGATGGTGCCCGCGAGGGTCAGCGTCAGGAGGTAGTTGTTCGGCGCTGCGTTTCCCGCCAGCGCGACCGTTGCGCAAAGCCCGCTGCCGACCGCCGCCACGGCGAGATGCGTATTGAAGTTCGCCATTTGTGCCCTCCGTTTGCAGAAGATTAACTGATTCGGCGCGCCCGGATGGGTGGAGCAGCGGCGTTGTCCGCTCAGATCGGCGTGAACGAGGGCGCCGTGAAAAGGCAAGGCTTGCGTTTAGCCGCAAAAAAGGGTAAAGAAACTTGTCTGGTTTTTATTGCCTAGGTTTTTCAGATATGCGCCATTTACTCACAAGCCTTATTGCCCTTTCGGTCTCATCCGCAGCCTTCGCCGCAGATACGTACGTGCGAGGTTACACTCGCAATGACGGCACCTACGTCGAGCCGCATTACCAGACGAGGCCGAACAATAATCTCAACGACAATTTCAGCACCAAAGGGAATGTGAACCCGTACACCGGGCGCGAAGGTTGGATCGACCCGAACCGTAATCTCTACGGTTCGGGCTCGTCCAACGGCCAACGTTCCGGCTATTCGAATGGCTGGGGTCGCTAATGATCCGATTCCGACATTTGCATCCGTTTGCAGCACGCTTGCGAGCAAATGTCGGAATCGAAAGGACCACGAGCAACATCATGATTCTAGTGGAGCTTTTGAATTTGAGATTTGAGCGAGAGTTCGCAGCAACCGGAACTCAAATGTCAAATTCGCTCCACTAAAGGCGTAACGAGGGCCACCCCGCTAAGAACGGGGTGCACTTGCGTCGAACCGAGTCCGATGCCGGGACGCTGATCGACAATAAGAGCCTGCAAAGGCATGCCGCGTCCGATTTAGCACCGCGTCGCAATGTCGTGGCGGCGGACATTACTCGGCGGCGGCGCGCGCCTTGATCGCCTCCCGCGCCGCGTCCTCGCCGCGTCGCTTGGTGACGGCCTCTGCGCCCCCGCGTGTCGTCTGGAACATTTCGAGGCTGGCGAGTTCGTCCGGAACATCGGTCTGCAGGGCAAGGTCGAAATAGGCATTCCGGTTCGCATCGCGCAGGATCTGCCGCCGCCAGGAGTCCATGCGCGCGATCCAGTAGCCCATCAGCAGATGCTTGCGAACGGTTTCATAGAGGTAGCGCGGGTAGAATGTCAGCCAGCTTTCACGCGGCAGTGAGGGGCGCCGGTCGCGGCGGTATTTAAGGCGGAGATAACCGCTTTCCAGCGGATGCACGCCCTCGTACCGGATCGAGAAGAAGAACCAGTACATCATGACCATGACCTTGCCCGGCTTCATGCCGCAGGCGACGGCCCGGCGCATCACGGTTTTCATGTGCTCCGGCGCGTAGAACGAGCGCCACGCGGCCCGGTAGGTCTCTTCCCACTCCGCCTGTGTCATGCGCGGGTGATGGGTGACGGCGTGATTGATGTCGTACTTGTTCATGTCCGGGTCCATCCAGACGCCGTTGCGATAGAGCGTCTGATGGTCCTCAGAGCCGGGAAGCGGCGTCAGCATGAAGAATTCGAGCACATCGACGGGCAATTCACGCTTGATGATCTCGATATCGCGCGCGACCGTATCGGGCGTGTCGTTCGGGAAACCGATGATATAGCCCGCATAGGTGACGACGCCGCGCTTCTTCCACGCCTGAAGCATCGCGCGGTAATCGGTGATCTTGTTCTGTCGCTTTTTCGCGCCGAGCAGACTGTCCGGGTTGATGTTTTCGAGGCCGATGAAGACGCGGGACACGCCCGCCTTGCTGGCCTTTTCCACGAATCCCGGGATCTGGTGGCAGAGCGTGTCGACCTGAATCGTGAACTTCACCTTGATGCGCTCGCGCTCCCGAAGCGCGATGACGCGGTCGAACAGGGCTTCCCAGTTGCGATTGCGCGCAAAATTGTCGTCGGTGATGAAAAAGCGATGGATGCCCTGGGCGTGGTTCTCGCGGATGATGGCTTCGAGGTCGTCCGGCGAACGGAAGCGGCTCTTGCGGCCCTGCACGTTGATGATCGTGCAGAAGGAGCACTGATACGGGCAGCCGCGGCCGAGGTCGAAGCTGGACGTGACGCCGAGAGTCCGCCGCACATGCTCGCGCGGCAGCATGGGATGGGGCTGATGCGTCATGTCCGGCAGGTCGGACATGAAATTGTAAAGCGGTTGCAGCGCGCCTTCGTAAGCGTCGCGCAGCACGATGTCGAAGCGCCCGTCCTCCGCCTCGCCCGCGAAAAGGCTGATGCCGTGCTGTTGCGCCGCGCGGATGTCGGCCGGCAGCTCCGGCAGCATCGCAACACATCCCGAGACATGGAAGCCGCCGATGGCGACCGGCAGGCCCGCCTTGCGGAATATCATCGCGAGATCGACCGCGCGGGGAAACTGGTTCGTCTGCACGCCGACGATGGCGACAAGAGCCTTCTCGCCGGGCTTTATCGAGCTGATGATGGCGTCCGGCCGCACGCGCCGGTTGGTCTCGTCGTAAGTCGCGATGGAAAGCTCGACATCGTCTCCGAGCACCGCGCGTGCCTTGCAGTCTTCCGCGATGCCGTTGAGGCAGGCTAGCGTATTCGACGGGATGGCGGAGCGCAGCCACTGGATCGGGTAGCCGTCATCGTCGTAATGCGTGGGCTTGATCAGGATCAGGTGAAAGATTTCGCCAGAAGTTCCGTCCATGCCCGTCCTACGCTCATAAAAGAGGAATTCGGATATTCTGCCCTTCTAGAGACATGACACCTGGCATACAAGGTGCACTTATGGCTTGTTAACAGTATTTTACACAACCTGACGCAGCAGCCTTGAGAATTGCAATGCCTCGCGGTTGTCATGCGCAGGTGATTGCCATCATCGCTCTTGACGCCGCAGCCATTCACCCCAATAGGTAAAGGGCCAGTTGGCCGGATGGCCGCTGTTCGCGCGCTCCTTATGGGCCGAGAGGTCGTGAGTGCGTGAATGGAGGAAAGTCCGGGCTCCACGGAAACACGGCGCCGGATAACGTCCGGCGGGGGCAACCCCAGGGACAGTGCCACAGAAAGCAAACCGCTGCATCCTGTGCCCATCGCGCTTCTGCGCAGCTTGAGGCCGTTCGGCTTCAGGATTGGGCTTCCGATGCAGCAAGGGTGAAAGGGTGCGGTAAGAGCGCACCGCGCGGCTGGCAACAGGCGCGGCAAGGTAAACCCCGCCGGGAGCAAAACCGAATAGGGACGGCACGGCTCGCGGGCTTCGGCTCGCGGCGGAATGCGTTTCCGCATCGCCGTCCGGGTTGGTTGCTTGAGGCGCGCGGCAACGCGCGTCCCAGATGAATGGCCATCGCGGCGGAACAATCCGCCGGCACAGAACCCGGCTTACAGGCCGACTGGCATTTTTTCTCGACGGCGCGAAATCGGTTGCCGAGGCCCTGCAATGGGCTGCGATTCTGACGCCGGTTTCGCTCTATTCCTCGATTTCATCGATACGTTTCGGGACATGTCGGTGCGATCTTCTCGTTGCGCTGCGCTGGCGTTCTCGCGGCGGGGATCTTTCGATCCGGGCATTTGCTCGCAAGCGTGCCGCTAACGAATGCAAATGTTGTCGGCCGACCTCAGGCGGGGACCGGTAATTCGGCGGGCAAAGGCTCCATAGCAAATATGCGCCACGTCTGCGGTGCAAGCTCGCAGTGCCGCGCGCCTAAACGCCATGCGGCGCAATTTCCCTCGACATCTCAAGGCAGGGCGATTATTCGTGACGCCCTCACCAGCATAAGCAGGCTTGATCGATGATAGAGGCCAAAACGCCAAGCGTCTGGTCGCCCGAAGTGGCCGAAGCGTTGCCGCGCGATCTCTGCACCGATTGCGGCGTCTCGCGCTCTTCCGATCCCCGCCGCTGCGGGCGCGCCTGCCAGTTCATCAAGCCCGACTATCCAAAGATGGAAGCGCATGTTCATGGCCGCGCGCGCAATCCGCTTCGCGAGGACGAGCGGTTTTTCGGCCCCTACAAGCGCATGGCCCGCGCCGCGATGAAGCGCCCGCGCGAGGGGGCGCAATGGACCGGCATCACCACCCGCATCGGCGAGCGCCTGCTCGAAAGCGGCGCGGTCGATGCGGTGCTGACCATGGTCGCGGACGACGCCGACCGCTGGCGTCCGAAGCCCGCGCTCATCACCCGCGCCGCCGACATGGCGAGGGCGCGCGGCATGCGCATGGGATACGCGCCGCTGCTCGCGCTGCTCGAACCGGCGCGAGAAGCGGGCCACAAACGCATCGCGGTCATCGGCGTGCCATGCCAGATCTACGCGCTGCGCGGGATCGAGCGCGACCTCGGCTTCGAGCGCGTCTATGCCATCGGCACGCCGTGTTCGGACAACACGACGACCGAGAATTTTCACAAATTCTTAAACCTGCTGTCCGATAAACCGGAAACAATTACCTATCTGGAATTTCGGGCTGATTACCATGTCGAACTGCGCTTCCAAAACGGCAAGGTGAAGGAAATTCCGTTCCTCATGCTGCCGATCTCGAAGCTTCCCGCCGATTTCTTCCCGCTGACCTGCCGGACGTGCGTCGATTACACGAATTCGCTCGCCGACATCACGGTCGGATACATGGCCGGGCAAGGCCAGCAATGGCTGATCGTGCGCAACGAGACGGGCGAAGAATTGCTGAGGCTTCTCGGCGACGAGGTTTCGCTTTCGGAGCCGGGCACGGCCGGCAAGCGCGAAGGCCCGGTGAAAGGCTTTCTCAAGAACACGGAACTTGCGGCGGGCGGGCTGCCGATGCGCAGCATGCCGAACTGGGCACGCCCGATAGCCGGCTGGCTGATGCCGAAGGTCGGCCCGCGCGGACTCGAATTCGCCCGCGCACGCGTCGAGATGAAAGCGGTCGAGACTGTGCTTCATCTTCGCGCAAAACTGCCGAAACGCATTCACAACATGGTGCCCGGGCATGTCTGGACGCTCGTCGAGCGTTACGGACTTACTCCAAGCTTGAGCGAGAGAGTCTCGTCGAGACGACATGGGACTGGCGATCTGTAAAATTGATGGCTAGACTTATTGTCGCAAATGACGTTTCTGTCTCGAAAAGCTTTCACGATCGTGTAATCACTAAAATGTGATTTCACCGTCACCAAAAACTGTCGGGTGGAGGGGAACGGTTCATGAGGAACGTAGAGCGAATTTCTGGTTCTGCTTTTTTTCCGTCTGGTAATCTCTCTGGTGCCTCACGTTCCACACCCCCCTCAGCTTCCATTTCCGATGCACAGGAACGCCAGAAGCGCCTGGCGTCCGTAATTGCCCAGGAAATCATTCCCCGGCTCATTCAGATCCATCATGAAGTGCTCAAGCCCTGTGCCTGCGAGCCCTTCGCGCCGACGCATGCGGAAATCGAGGAACTTGCGCTTCTCGTGCTCGGACCGGACATGCAGGCCGCGCACACCTACATGCAGCGCGTGAAGCGGCGTGGCCTCTCTCTCCATGTGCTCTTCACGGAACTTCTCGAACCTGCCGCGCGCCATCTCGGCCGCATGTGGGACGAAGACCGCTGCGACTTCCTCGATGTGACGCTCGGCGTCGCGCGTCTTCAGGAACTGCTCGCGGTGTTCAACGACACGCACAGCATCCCGGCCATGGGCGACATGCGCCGCGTCGTCACGCTTACGGCGCCCGGCGAGCAGCATCGCTTCGGCCTCGCGGTTGTCGAGAAGTTCATGCGCGCGGCGGGATGGCATGTCCGCTCCGAGGCGGGCGCGTCGCTCGAAACCGTCATCAAGGCCGTTCACGCGGAATGGTTCGCCGTCGCGGGCATTTCTCTCAGTTGCGACTCGCGTCTGGACGTCATCGAAGACACCATCAAGGCGATCCGCCAGCACTCCTGCAACCCCTCGATCACCATCATGGTCGGCGGTGCCGCGTTCAAGGACGCGCCGCATCACGCAAAGACCGTGGGCGCGGACGGCGCGGCTGACAGCGCGGCAACGGCGGTGCTTCTCGCGCAGAAGCTGCTGGACCAGTCGCTGACGCGCCGGGCCTACTCGGTCGCCTGACCTGCATCGCGCCCGTCCCAGGCTGGCCCGTCTCCCGTCCACGAAGCAGCTTGTTAACCTTCCTTGTACGAAAAATTTACGGCCCCCGTGCACTATCAGGCTACGCTCGCGCAGGGATCACCGTTATGCGTTCACTTTGTCTTCTCGCCTTCGGCTGCCTCGTAGGATTGTTCGCCTACACATACGACCTGAAGATCAAGACGCGCGCGCTCGAAACCGATGCGCGCGAACTTATTACCGCCCTTCAGGACGAAAGCGATTTTCTCGCGCTCATGCGCGCGGAGGTGAGCTATCTTTCGCGCCCGGAACGCATCGAGGAGATGGCGAAGAAGACGCTCAAGCTCGAACCGATCTCCTCGCAGCAGCTCGTGGCATGGAGCGCTGTCACCGGCACAGTTACCGGTGTAAGCGTGCAGCCGTCCTCCTCCTTCGCCACGCCGGTTCGCAAGGATGGTATCGCGGCGCTTATCGAAAAAACCTCGCTTCAGGCGGCGGTCTCGGGAGAGCGTTAAGCCCATGGTGACGCTGGCCTCGCTGTGCCGCAGGATTGGCGGCGCTGAAAGCGCGGAGCGTGCCGCGCAGAACGCGCGGCAGGCGCAACGGCTGCTGGCCGCGTGCTTCGCGGCTGGTTTTCTGGCGCTCTCCGTGCAGATAACGCGCTACGGCATGATGCCCAGCGAGATGCCTTCGCTGTCCTCGCAATCGGCGCCCGTCGCGCTCGCGAAAGGTCGCCCGGATATCGTCGACCGTAATGGCAGGCTGCTCGCGACCGACATCCGCGTTTACTGGCTGGTGGCGAACCCGAGCCAGATCGTGAACCCGGACGATGCCGCCGAAAAGATCGTCGCACTGTTCCCGGATCTCGACCAGGGCGCGCTCGCTCGCAAGTTCCGCGACAAGAACAGCCGCTTCGAATACGTCAAGCGCGGGCTGACGCCCAAGCAGGCAGAAGCCGCGCACGCGCTCGGCATCCCTGCGCTTTCACTCATGCCGACCGTGCAGCGCGTCTATCCCGCCGGAAACGTCGCCGCTCACATTCTCGGTATCACGAATGTCGATAACGAGGGGCGGAGCGGCGTTGAGTGGTACATCGACCAGAAGCTGGGCACGCAGCTGACCCCGACCTCGCTCGCCGAACGTCCCATTGTGAAGCTCTCGCTCGATCTTGGCGTGCAACATGCTCTGACCGACGAGCTATCAAAAGCCATGGAGCGTTACAATGCCCAGGCGGCCATGGGCATCGTGCTCGACGTACGAAATGGCGAGGTGGTTGCGTCGGCGTCGCTGCCCGACTTCGACCCGAACCGCCGCGAGCAGGCTGCCGGACAGAACCGGCAAAACCGCGTCGTGACCGATGTTTACGAACTCGGCTCGGTGTTCAAGTCCCTGACCATCGCGATGGCGCTCGATCAGGGCGTCGCGACCCGCTACGAGATTTTCGACGCGACGCCGTTCAAGCTCGGCCGCTTCACCATGCGCGACCCGCATGCAAGCCGCCGCACCTACTCGGTGGAGGACATTTTCATCCACTCGTCCAACACGGGCTCGGCACGCATCGCGCTGGCGGTCGGCGGAGAGAAGCAGCAGGCGTTCCTGAAGTCGCTCGGCCTGTTCGACAAGCTGGATACGGAGGCGGGATCGTCGCCGACGCCGGTTTTCCCGAAGATGTGGCGGCCCGTGAACGTGGCAACGGTGGCGTACGGCCATGGCATCGCTGTGCCGCCGCTCCTGTTTGCGTCCGCGATGGCTTCTCTCGTGAACGGCGGCGAACGGGTGAAGCCGACGTTCCTGATTTCGGAAAAGAACGCGAATGACGAGCCGCAGCGCGTGATATCGCCGGAGACGAGCGCCACGATGCGCGATCTCATGCGCGCCGTCGTGGAACGGGGCACGGGGCGCAAGGCTGCCGTTCAGGGTCTGGGTGTGGGAGGGAAGACGGGAACGGCGCTCAAGGTGAAAGAGGGGCGCTATTCCTCGGACGTTATCAACAGCTTCGTGGCGGCGGTTCCGATCGACCAGCCTCGATATCTCGTCATGATCACGATCGACGAGCCTCACGCGGAAGCGGGAAGCAGGAGCAACGAGTCGTCGCAAAATGCCGCTCCCACAGCCGGAGCCATCATAAAGCGCATCGCTCCCATGCTCGACATTCTGCCCACTCCCCGGTTTGACGAAGCGGCCGCGACCTCCTATGAACAGCCGGCGCCCTACGACGCGCGCCGCGCGCCATACCGGAAGAATCGTTATGAAACTGGCGGATCTGATCAAGGATATTCCGCTTACTCCCAGCCGCGGCAGCCTCCCGCATACGGATACCGTGACGAGCGTGGCGGCCCGCGGTCTGACGGCGGATACCAGTACAGCGGCGACCCTCGAGATTTCTGGTCTTACCGCCGATAGCCGCCAGGTCAGGCCGGGCACGCTGTTCGCGGCGCTTGCGGGGACGAAGGCGGACGGCATGGCTTACGCGAAGGCGGCGGAAGCAGCCGGCGCCGTGGCCGTGCTTGCGGGCGAGACGGCGAATGCCGAAGGGCTGTCCGTGCCGGTCCTTCGCGCCGCCGAGCCGAGACAGGCGCTCGCGCTTTTCGCCGCGCGCTTCTACCGCTTCCAGCCCGACACGATAGCCGCCGTCACCGGCACGAACGGCAAGACATCGGTCGCGGCGTTCCTTCGGCAGATATGGGCGACGGCGGGCCACGATGCAGCCAGCCTCGGCACCATCGGCATCATCACCAATGCGGGCGAGCGGCCCCTGTCGCATACGACGCCCGATCCTGTCGTCCTGCACAAGACGCTGGCGGATCTCGCGAACGAGGGCGTGACGCATCTCGCGCTCGAAGCATCGAGCCACGGCCTCGACCAGCACCGGCTGGACGGCGTGCGCTTCTCGGCTGGCGCATTCACGAATATCACCCGCGATCACCTCGATTATCACCCATCCTTCGAAGACTATTTCAACGCGAAGATGCGCCTCTTCCGCAACCTCCTGCCCCCCGGCGCGCCCGCAGTCATCGACGCGGACGGCGATCACGCGGACGACGTCGTGGGCGCGGCACGGGCGAGGAAGCTCGACGTGATGACCGTGGGCGAACACGGCGCGGCGCTTTGCCTGAAGGGCGTCGAGCGCGACGGTTTCCGCCAGCGGCTTTCGATCATCTATCGCGGGCGCCTCTTCACCGTGCTGCTGCCGCTGGCAGGCGCGTTTCAGGTGTCGAACGCGCTGGTGTCGGCGGGGCTCGCGCTCGGGCTCGGCAGTTCGCCGGGCGGCGTCTTCGAGGCGCTGGAAACGCTGCGCGGCGCCAAGGGGCGGCTCGACTATGTCGGCGAGACGGCCGAAGGCGCGCCGATATTCGTGGACTATGCCCATACGCCCGACGCGCTGGTGAAGGCCCTGGAAGCGCTCCGCCCTTACGTGACGGGGCGGCTGCACGTGGTGTTCGGCTGCGGCGGCGACCGCGACCGGGGCAAGCGCCCCGAGATGGGCCGCGCGGCGACCGCCAACGCCGATGTGGTTTATGTCACCGACGATAACCCGCGCAGCGAAGAACCTGCCGAGATCCGCGCTGCGATCATGGCCGCCGCACCGGGCGCGACCGAGATCGACGGACGCGCGGACGCCATCGCCACGGCCATCGGCAATCTTGAACGGGGCGACGTGCTGCTCGTCGCGGGCAAGGGCCACGAAACGGGGCAGATCGTCGGCGCAAAGGTCATTCCCTATTCCGATCACGAGGCGGTCGCCGCCGCGCTCGCGCATATCGGCGAACGGAGAGCAAGCCATGGCTGAGCAGACAGCCACCGAACCGCTTTGGACGGGCGCGGAGATCGCGCGCGCGCTCGACATAACGCCGCCCGCCGTCGACGTCGCCGTCTCGGGCATCAGCATCGACAGCCGCACCGTCGAACGCGGCGACCTGTTCGTCGCGATCAAGGGCGAACGCTCCGACGGGCATCGCTTCATCACTGCGGCCTTCGATAACGGCGCGGCGGGGGCGCTCGTCTCTCGCGACTACGCGCCGCAGGTGCCCTTGGCCCCCGACGAGCCGCTTTTCCGCGTGAACGACCCGTTCACGGCACTCGAAGAACTGGGCCGCGTCGCGCGCGCACGCACCGATGCGCGCATCGCAGCCGTGACCGGCAGCGTCGGCAAGACGACCACGAAGGAGATGCTGCGCGCGATGCTGGCCGAGAGCGGCCCCACGCATGCGTCGGTAAAATCCTACAACAATTTCATGGGGGTGCCGCTGTCGCTCGCACGCATGCCCGCATCCTCGCGCTTCGGCGTGTTCGAGATCGGCATGAACCACGCGGGCGAGATCGTGCCGCTTACGAAGCTCGTGCGACCGAACGTGGCCATCGTCACCTGGGTTGCGCCGGTCCACATCGAGTTTTTCGCATCCGAAGCCGAGATCGCGCGCGCGAAGGCCGAAATCTTCGAAGGCTTGGAGCAAGGCGGGGCGGCTATCCTGCCTGCCGACAATCCGCATTTTGAAAGCTTGGCGGCGTTCGCCCGCGAAAAGAGTATGCGCATCGTGCCGTTCGGGCAGAGCCCGAAAGCGGAAGCGCGCCTCGTGAGCTTCGAGCGCACGGAGGAAGGGTCCGTGGTCACGGCCGACATTTTCGATCAGCCCGTCACGTTCGCGCTCGCCGCACCCGGACGACACCTCGCGCAGAACGCCGTCGCGGCGCTCGCGGGCGTGTCGCTTCTGGGTGGAGATGTCGAAGCCGCGTCAGCCTCGCTTGCCCGCTTTGAAGTTCCCGAAGGGCGTGGCAGAAGCGCCAGTTTCGAGACGCCACAGGGCGCGCTGCTCGTCATCGATGAAAGCTACAACGCCAATCCGGCTTCGATGCGGGCCGCCCTCGACGTGCTGGGTCAGGTTTCGTCCACGCGCTACGGGCGGCGCATCGCCGTGCTCGGAGATATGTTGGAGCTGGGCCACGACGCGCCACAATTTCACGCCTCTCTTGCAAGCGCCGTTGACTCGAATGGCATCGATCTCGTTTTCTGCGCCGGTCCTTTGATGGCAAACCTGCATGAAAATCTGCCCGCGGGAAAGCGCGGCGGATGGGCCAGCGTGTCGGAGGATCTTCGCGAGGCGGTTCTCGATGCCGTGCGCGGAGGCGATGCCGTGATGATCAAGGGATCGCTTGGCAGCCGCATGGGACCGATCGCGGAAGCGCTCAGGACGCGTTTCGCATCCTTGAGCGGCTAGCCGGGCGGAGGTTCACACTTCGGCGGCGACATCGGATGCGGAGCCCGCCGAATGGACACGAAACACGGCGCCTGATCGCATGATCGCGCGGCGCCACGGATCGGCCCCGACCCGGATGGACCGGAGCGGCAAGAGCCGAGCGCAAAACTTGAAGCGGGACGACTCGCCGCGCTGGCGGGCACATTCCCAGGTTGGACATTTGCATGCTTTATCTGCTGGCCGAACTGAGCAACCAGGCGCCTGTCTTCAATCTGTTCCGGTACATCACCTTCCGGACGGCCGGCGCTGTCGTGACGGCGATGCTCATCGTGTTTCTCCTCGGGCCGTCGCTCATCAACTCGCTGCGCGTCAGGCAGGGCAAGGGCCAGCCGATCCGCGAGGACGGTCCCAAGTCGCATTTCTCGAAGAAGGGCACGCCGACCATGGGCGGGCTCATGATCCTGCTGGGGCTGTGCGTAGCAACGCTTTTGTGGGCAAATCCATATAATCCTTATGTGTGGATCGTGCTTGCCGTCACCCTGTCCTACGGCCTGATCGGCTTCTACGACGACTATCTGAAGGTGACGAAGCGCAATACGTCCGGGTTTTCCGGGCGATTTCGACTGTCGCTCGAACTCTTGATCGCAGCTGTCGCAACTTACGCGATCATGGTTGCCACCGCTCCATCGATCTCGACGAGCCTCACCGTGCCGTTCTTCAAGGACGTCGTCATCCAGCTTGGCCCGGTGCTGTTCGTGGTCCTCGGCGTCTTCGTGATCACGGGCGCGGGCAACGCGGTGAACCTGACCGATGGCCTCGATGGCCTCGCCATCGTGCCGGTGATGATCGCGGCGGCCACCTTCGGGCTTATCGCGTATCTCGTCGGCAACCGCATCTTTTCTGAATATCTGCAGATCCATTTCGTGCCGGGCGCGGGCGAACTCGCGGTCGTGTGCGGCGCGCTGCTCGGCGCGGGGCTCGGCTTCCTGTGGTTCAACGCGCCGCCGGCCATGATCTTCATGGGCGACACCGGATCGCTGGCGCTCGGCGGCCTCCTCGGCTCCATCGCGGTGGCCGTGAAGCATGAGATCGTGCTCGCCATCGTCGGCGGATTGTTCGTGCTCGAAACGGCGTCCGTGATCGTGCAGGTGCTCTCCTACAAGCTGACGGGCAAACGCGTCTTCCGAATGGCGCCGCTGCATCACCATTTCGAGCAGAAGGGCTGGGCCGAACCGACCGTCGTCGTGCGTTTCTGGATCATCGCCGTGATCCTCGCCCTTGTCGGGCTGGCCACGCTGAAGCTGAGGTAACGCACATGATCGAAGCGCACTCGTTCAAGGGCCGGAAGGTCGCCGTCTTCGGCATGGGGATGTCGGGGCTTGCGGCGGCGCGTTCGCTGATTGCGGGCGGCGCTGAGACCATTGTCTGGGACGACGGCGAGAAGGGGCGCGATGCGGCGAAGGCGGCCGGGCTGCCGGTGCAAGACCTGCGCGAGATCGACTGGCGCGCTTTCGACAGCCTCGTGCTTGCGCCGGGCGTGCCGCTCACGCATCCCGAGCCGCACTGGACGGTGAAGCTCGCTCAAGCGAACGGCATCGAGATCATCGGCGACACGGAGATCTTTTTCCGCGAGCGCAGGCGCGCTGGTGCGCACTGCCCGGTCATCGCCATCACCGGCACGAACGGGAAATCCACCACCACGGCGCTTTCGAACCACCTGCTCAATGCGGCGGGCCGCACGTCAGTTTGCGGCGGCAACATCGGCAAGGCGGTGCTCGACCTCCCGCCGTTCGTCGACGGCCAGCATTACGTGCTCGAACTGTCGAGCTTCCAGCTCGACCTGACGCCGAGCCTCGATCCGGACGCGGGCATTCTTCTCAACATCACGCCGGACCATATCGACCGCCACGGCAGCCTCGAAGGCTACGCCGCCGTGAAGGAGACGCTGTTCGCCAATATGACGGGCGGAGGGACTGCGGTGATCGGCGCGGACGACGCGCTGTGCGACGCCATCGCGGAGCGCGCGACGGCGCGCGGCGTGCGGACGCTTCGCATCTCGTCGACGAAGCCCGTCGCGACCGGCATTTACGGCGAAGGCTCCGGCCTGTTCGAGGTCACGGACGGGGCGCTTCAGAACCGCGCTTCGCTGTCCGGCATCGGTTCGCTGCGGGGCGCGCACAACGCGCAGAACGCCGCGGCCGCCCTCGCCGCGACGCGCAGCCTCGGCCTGCCGTGGGCCACGCTCGTCGAGGGGCTGAAGAGCTTTCCCGGTCTCGCCCACCGCATGCAGGAAATTCGCCGCATCGGCCATGTGCTGTTCGTCAACGACTCGAAGGCCACCAACGCGGATGCCGCCGAGCGCGCGCTGCTCTCCTTCACCAACATCTACTGGATCGCGGGCGGCAAGCCGAAGGCGGGCGGCATCGAACCGCTGACGCCGTTCTTCCCGCGCATCAAAAAGGCATATCTCATCGGCGTCGCGGCGGAGGAGTTCGCGCGGACCATAGGCGGGCGCGTGCCGGTGTCGATGGCGGGCACGCTCGACCGCGCGGTGGCGGAAGCCGCAGCCGACGCCGCAGCGCAAGACGGCGGCGAGGATGCGGTCGTGCTGCTGTCTCCCGCCTGCGCCTCCTACGACCAGTATCCCAACTTTGAAATTCGCGGCGATGCCTTCCGCGTGGCCGTCGAAGCCCTGTCCGCGCCCGCGAAGGAAAAGGCGGCATGAGCTTCAGCCGCGCGGAGCGCGCCGTCGTCACCGACTGGTGGATCACGGTCGATCGCACGCTCCTTGCGCTGATTTTGATCCTCGCCGTAGCGGGTCTTGCGGCCTCCTTCGCGGCGAGCCCATACATCGCGCAGAAACTCAAGCTCGAACCGTTCTATTTCGTGAAACGGCATACGCTCGGCATGATAGCCGCGCTCGCGACCGTGTTCATCGTCTCGCTGGCCAATCCACAGCAGGTCAAACGCCTCGCGCTGATCATGTTCGGGGTCGGGCTCTTGCTGATGGCGCTTGCACTGCTGCAAGGCATGGAGCGCAACGGCGCCGTGCGCTGGTTGAACCTCGGCGGCGTGCTGCTTCAGCCGTCCGAGTTCGCGAAGCCGGGTTTCGTGGTGCTCTCAGCCTGGCTTTTTTCTGAAAGCGTAAAACGGCAGGACATGCCAGCGCTCGAACTGGCCGGACTGACACTCGTGGCATTCGTCGCGCTGCTCGTGCTTCAGCCCGACATGGGGCAGACGATCATCGTCGCGGCGGTGTGGTGTGCGCTGTTCTTCCTGTCCGGCTATTCGCTCCGGTTCGCCCCAATCTTCCTCGGGCTCGCCGCCGTCGGCCTCATCGCCGCCTATTTCACGATGCCGCACTTCATGTCGCGCATCAACCGCTTCGCGGGCGGCGGGACCGAGTCGCTGCAAACGGTGCTGGCGATGAACGCCTTCCGCGACGCGGGCTGGCTCGGCCACGGGTTCGGCGAGGGCTTCGCAAAGGGCAGGCTGCCCGATGCACACAACGATTTCGTCTTCGCTGCCATCGCCGAGGAGATGGGCATCGCGGCCTGCCTTTTTCTGGTCGCGATTTATGCCTTCATCGTCTGGAAAGCCTTAACGGCCGCATTTCGCGAAAGCGATGTCTTCATCCGGCTCGCTGCGGCAGGTCTCGTGATGCTTTTCGGATTTCAGGCGCTGGTGAACATGGCTGTTAACCTCAACCTGATCCCTGCGAAGGGCGTCACGCTACCGTTTGTTTCCTATGGCCGCTCATCGCTCCTTGCGACGGCCGTGACATTGGGCATGATCGTTGCCCTGACGAGAAGATCGGTGTTCAAATACTCTGCCCAAGTGCTGCCCCCCTTGGGCGTCACGGTGACATCCGGAAGGGAGACGCGTTCATGAGCCGCGGTTCGATCATGCTGGCGGCCGGTGGAACCGGCGGCCACCTCTTTCCTGCGCAGGCGCTCGGCGAGGAACTCGCACGCCGGGGCTACGAGGTGGACCTCATCACCGATACGCGCGGAACCGTCTTCGGCGCAGAATTCCCGGCCCGCAAGGTTTACAAGGTCGCTGCCGCCACTTTCAAAGGCCATTCGCCCATTGAGGCAACGAAGACTCTCGGCGTGCTCGGCCACGGCTTCCAGGCATCGTATCGCATCATGGGCGAAGCGCAGCCGCGCGCGATCATCGGCTTCGGCGGCTATCCCACGCTCGCGCCCTTGCTCGCGGCCATGGGCCGCGGCATTCCCTCGGCGATCCACGAACAGAATTCCGTGATGGGGCAAGCGAACCGCTTTCTGGCGCCGATGGTGAAGGCCATCGCCTGTTCGTTCGAGAATACGAAATACCTCGAAGGGCGCCTGCTGCAAAAGGCGCGCGTCACCGGCTCGCCGCTGCGCCAGTCCGTGCTCGCGCTGAAGGCCATTCCCTACCGTCCGCCGTCGAGCCAGGCGCAGCTCAATCTCCTGATCGTCGGCGGCAGCCAGGGCGCGCGTCATTTCTCAGACATTTTGCCGCAGGCGTTGCAGCTTGTGCCCGATCAGATGCGCGACCGCCTATTCGTAATGCAGCAATGCCGCCAGGAAGACATCGATCGCGTGTTCGATACATATGAGGGATGCGGCATCGCCGCCGAACTTGCGACATTCTTTGAGGATCTCCCTAGCAAGATGTCAAACTCGCACCTCATCGTGGCGCGCAGCGGCGCGACGACCGTGGCCGAGCTGTGCGCACTTGGGCGGCCCGCGATCATGGTGCCGTTGCCTCACGCGAAGGATAACGACCAGCTCGAAAACGCCACCCGCATGGAAGCGGCTGGGGCAGGCTGGTGTTTCCCGCAGGCGACGCTTACGCCGGAAATTCTCGCGAGCACTGTCCGTCGTCTTTTCGAAGATCCGACTGCGCTCGTGCGGGCTGCAACCAGCGCGCATTCGCTGGCGAATTACAGAGCTGTGGAGAATCTCGCGGATCTGCTCGAAGAACTGGCGGAAAAGCAAGAATTTACTGCCGGCGCGGCAGCGACCGCTTAATATCCGCACCGTATCATCGTGGGGCTGAACATATCGGGGATCGGGATCGACTGGCTTTTCGGCAAGTCCACTTGGGGTGGAGCAGTCTATCCAATAAGATCCGGAGCATTGCGACGCGACGCGCTCCGGCCCGAGGGAAGAAAGGACATAAGATGATCGATCCGCTTTCCGGCGGCCGGATTCATATCATCGGCATCGGCGGCATCGGCATGAGCGCCATCGCCGAGATCATGCAAGAGCGCGGCATCCCCGTCCAGGGCAGCGATCAGAAAGAGGGCGCCAACACGCGGCGGATTGCTGCGCAGGGAATCAAGGTTTTCATCGGGCAGGATGCGGCCAATCTCGAAGGTGCGTCCGTCGTCTGCATTTCGTCCGCCGTCAAGGAAGGCAATCCCGAGCTTCGGGTCGCGCGCGAACGCGGGCTTCCCGTGTTCAGCCGCGCCGAGACGCTCGCCGCGCTGATGAAAGACTATCGCACGATCTGCGTGACGGGCTCCCACGGCAAGACCACGACCACGTCCATGATCGGCTGGATCATGGAGAAGGCCGGCCTCGACCCGACCGTGCTCGTCGGCGGCGTTCTGCGCTCCTGGGGCACGAATGCGCGCATCGGCGCGAGCCGCTGGATGGTGGTCGAAGCGGACGAATCCGACGCAACCTTCATCAGGCTGCCCACCGAAATCGGCGTCGCGACCAACATCGACCCGGAGCATCTCGACTATTATGGGTCCGTGGAAGCGCTGCATGAGGCATTCCGCACCTTCCTCCGGCAAATCCCGCAAAGCGGCGTGGCAGTTGCCGGCATCGACCATCCCGTGGTGCGCGAGCTGACCCAGGACCTCGCGGCGGCGGGCGAACTGCCGCCGCTGGCATCCTTCGGCCGTGCGCTCGATGCGCGTGTGAAGATCGACAATGTGGTGAGCCAGGGCGCTTCGGTCGTGTTCGACGTGGCTATCGCGGGCGAACCCGGCGAGCCGCCTCTTCGGCACGCGGGCGTGAAGCTTCAGGTGCCGGGCGCACACAACGCGCTGAACGCTGCGGCCGCGATCGCCGCATGCCTTCATGCAGGCCTTACCGCCGACCAGATTTTCGATGGCCTCGCGTCGTTCGAGGGCGTGGATCGCCGCTTCTCGCCGCGCGGCGAGTGGAACGGCGTCGCGATCTATGACGACTACGCGCACCATCCCGCCGAAATCGCCGCCGTGCTCAGCGCCGCGCGCGGGGCTGCCGGAGGCCGCGTCATCGCGGTGGTGCAGCCGCATCGTTATTCACGGCTGCAATCGCTTTTCGGCGAGTTCTGCTCCTGCTTCGCGGATGCGGATACGGTCGTCGTAACGCCTGTCTATTCTGCGGGCGAACAGCCCAACGGCATCGACCGCGATACGCTCGTCGACGGTTTGCGCCAGCAGGGTCACGCCCGCGTCTACCCGGTCGATGGCGAAGATACGCTCGTGTCGACGCTGGCGACGGTCGCCCAGCCCGGCGACCTCGTGCTGACGCTCGGCGCCGGCACGATCTCGGAATGGGCGCGCGCACTTCCCGAGAAGCTGAGCCATTATCCGGCCTTCGCTGGCGCGGCGGAGTAAGGCCGTGTTCCCCGACATCGCACCAGCGCTTCTGGCCGACGCGCCGAAGCTTCGCGGCAAGCTCCTGCCGAACGCGTCCATGAGCGAATTGACGTGGCTTCGCGTCGGCGGCCCCGCGCAGGTGCTGTTAAAGCCCGCAGACGAGGAGGATCTCGCCTATTTCCTTTCGCGCTGCCCGGCTGACATTCCGGTGATGGCGGTAGGCGTCGGCTCGAACCTTCTCGTACGCGATGGAGGCGTGCCGGGCGTGGTTATCCGGCTCGGGCGCGGCTTCAACGCCATCGAGCCGCTTGACGGCGCGCGCATTCGCGTCGGGGCGGCGGTGCCGGACGTGCGGCTCGCGCAGGCGGCGGCGCAGGCGGGCATCGCCAAGCTCGCCTTCTATCGCGGCATCCCGGGCACCGTCGGCGGCGCGCTGCGCATGAACGCGGGCGCGCATGGCGGCGAAACGAAGGACGTGGTCGTTGAAGCGCGCGCGGTCGACCGCGGTGGCGCGGTGCATGTCTACGACAACGCGGGCATGGGCTTCACCTACCGCCATTGCGGCGTGCCTGACGACCAGATCTTCACTCACGCCGTCTTCGAGGGCGTCCCCGGCGACACGGCCGAGATCGAGCGCGAGATGCAGGGCGTCGCCGAATACCGCGAGGCGAACCAGCCCATCAAGAGCCGCACGGGCGGTTCGACGTTCAAGAACCCTCCTGGCAAAAGCGCGTGGCGGCTTATCGACGAGGCGGGGTGTCGGGGCTTCCGCGTCGGCGGCGCGCATATGTCGGAGATGCACTGCAACTTTCTCATCAACGACCAGAACGCCACAGCCGCCGATATCGAGACGCTGGGCGAGACCGTGCGAAAGCGCGTATTCGAGAAGACAGGCATCATGCTCGACTGGGAAATCAAGCGCATCGGCGTGCACGCGCCGACGAGCGCAGCGCTGGCGGCCGCCGAATGACGAAGACCTTTCACCATATCGCCGTGCTGATGGGCGGCTGGTCTTCGGAGCGCGAGGTTTCGCTGAATTCGGGCGGGGCCTGCGCGGGCGCGCTCGAAGCGCAAGGCTACCGCGTCACGCGCATCGACGTCGGCCGCGACATCGCCGACCGGCTCGCCGCACTGAAGCCCGACGCCTGCTTCAACGCCCTGCACGGCAAATGGGGCGAGGACGGCTGCGTTCAGGGCATTCTTGAGACGCTCGAAATTCCGTATACGCACTCAGGTGTGCTGGCATCGGCGCTGGCGATGGACAAGGCGCGCGCCAAGGTTGCGATGAAGGCGGCGGGCGTGCCCGTGGCAGCCGGCGTCGTGGCAAGTCCGGCCAGAGCCGCGCAGCGCCATCTGCTGCCGCCGCCCTATGTGGTCAAGCCTGTGTGCGAGGGGTCAAGCGTCGGCGTATTCATCGTCCGCAACGACTTCGAGTATCCCCCGCAGGAACTGACGCGCTCCGACTGGACGCATGGCGACGTTCTCGTCGAGCGTTACGTCGCCGGCCGTGAACTGACTTGCGCCGTCCTTGGGGATCGCGCGCTCGGCATTATCGAAATCAAGCCCGCCGAGGGGCTCGTCTTCTACGATTACGAGGCAAAATACGCCAAAGGAGGCTCATACCACATTCTGCCGGCACAACTTTCACCGGAAATTTACGAAAATATTCAGAAGATGGCGGTCGACGCGCACCACGCGTTGGGCTGCCGGGGCGTAAGCCGTGCCGATTTCCGTCTGGACGATCGGCCGGAAGGCACGGGCGAACTTGTCTGTCTTGAGGTCAACACCCAGCCGGGGATGACCGCGACATCGCTCGTTCCGGAACTCGCCGCCCATGCTGGATTGTCGTTTGGTGAACTTGTGCGGTGGATTGTGGAGGATGCCTCTTGCAATCGTTAGTTTCGTGTACGGTCGGCGCGAAAGGCCCGGAACCGAGGGCAGCGCAACCGGATAAGGATGCCGCTGCGGCGCCATCCCTGTTTCAGTTCGGGTTGGTGGATGCGGACCGCGCCGCGCGCGCGGGCTTCGTCGTCAGCATGGCGTTTCTGGTCGCGACAGCGATCTATGGCCTCTATCTGTCGGGAGTGACGAAATCGCTGTTCGACGAGGCGGCAAACTTTGCCGACAAGGCAGCATACGATGCCGGTTTCCGGCTCGAAGATCTCGCCGTATCCGGGTCCGACAACACGCCGAAGGAAACGCTGCTGAAGGCGCTGCAACTTCCCTTCGAGCAATCCTCGCTGTCTTACGACGCGGCGGCGGCGCACGATCGCCTGCTCGCGCTCGGCTGGATCAAGTCCGCCGAGGTGCGTCGCGTGCTCCCCTCTCGCCTCGAAGTGGTGCTGACCGAGCGGGAGCCCTACGCGCGCTGGAAGGACGCGGCGGGCGTCGTTCAGGTGGTCGATCGCGAAGGGCGCGTGCTCGGCCCGTCCGAGGGGCAATTTGAAACGCTGCTCCTGTTCTCGGGCGAGGGCGCGCCAGCGGAAGCGGCGGCATTCATCGAGTCGCTTGCCGACCGGGAGACGATCCGCTCCCGCGTGGCCGAGGCGAGCTTCGTCGCCGAGCGATTTTGGCAGGTGAAGCTTGACAGCGGCGTCATCCTGAAACTTCCGCGCAAGGTGGGTGAGTTAACTCTTTCAAGACTTGACTCTGTTCTCGCCAACTCGAAGATTGCGGAAATGGCTCTCGACACCATCGATCTGCGACTGACGCATCGCACGATCCTGCAATTGCGTGAGCCGACCACGGCCAATCGCGACAAAGCGATCGCGCTTTTGACCTCCTCCCCTGCCCCGCAAACGGCATTGCCGCCGAGAAGGGGCAAGGCATTATGACGGACGAACGGCGGCAGGCCTCGCGCGGTCCGTCGCGGTTATGGCCGTTCAAGGGACGAGACGACATCATTACCGTTGTTGACCTTGGCGCGCAAAAGGTGGCGTGCGCGGTCGTTCTGCTCTCGTCACCGCGTTTCGGTTTCGACGTCGGCGCGCGCAATCTCCGCGTGATCGGCAGCGCGCTGGTGCGTTCATCGGGGATTTCCGGCGGCCGGATCGCGAACCTCGCGGCTATAGAGACAAGCATTCGCCGCGCAGTCGGCCAAGCGGAAACGCAGGCCGGCGTGACCGTGGAAGACGTGCTCGTTACTGGCCAGTTCTCCGGGCTTATAGCGGAGGTATTCGAGGCAAGGCTCGGCCATGCGGGGCTTGCCAGAGAGGACATCGAAGCCATCTCGGTGGCAGCCGAAGAGCACTGCGCGCGAACGCAGCGAAAGCTCCTGCATCTCTTCACATCGTCCGGCGAAGCGGGAGCCGAGTCGGCCTTTGCGAACCACCCGCCAAGCGCCGAAACGGATGTGATCGCGATTTCGATGCCGATCCGCGGCCAGCATCAACTCGGAACATGCTTTGGCAAAAGTCTGCTTAACGTGCGCACCGTCCTGGCGGGGCCGATCGCTTCGGCGCTGAGCGTGACGAATGCGCTCGAACGCATGTCAGGCGTGCTCGTGATCGACATGGGCGCGCAGACCACCGGGATCGTGCTGTTCCGGCACGGCGTACCGATGTTTCTGGAATGCCTTGATTTTGGCGGTCAGTCCGTTTCCGAGGAAATCGCGCGCGCCTTTTCGCTGCGGAAGTTCGAGGCCGAACGGCTGAAGGTCCGCTACGGAAGCGTCTACGACAATTTGCAGGCCGACATCGACCTCCCCGTCCAGAATGGCGAGACCGGCGAGCCGGTGTCCAAATTTTCCCTCAATCATATCATTCGATCGAGGGCATCGGACCACCTCAGGGCCGTTAATGAACGGTTAAAAGGTGCAGGATACTCTGTTCCGAATGGGGGCGCGGTGCTGACAGGCGGCGGCAGCCTGCTACCGGGAATCCGCGAGCTTGCTTCGCATCTGTTTGCGGCGGAGGTGAGAATCGCGAAGCCCTTGAGCTTGAACGGTCTCAACGCGGGAAACGTGTTGAGTGCGCTAGTGGGGGGGTGTCTTTATGCAAGCCGGCACCAGTCCGCGGGCGAAATGCCCTATGCGCCTGAGTTGCCGTCTCAAGACAGTAGCTACGCGTCTCGAATCGGCCAATGGCTGCGTACAAGCTTTTTGTGAAGGTTGTCCGCACATTCGGTCGTCGCATATGAGCGGGCGGGCATTTCGCGACGTCCGAAGGGGAAGCTGACGAGGCTGCCATGGGAATTAACCTGCAACTTCCTGGTCTGACGGAGTTGCGGCCGCGCATCACGGTTATTGGCGTGGGTGGCGCTGGCGGCAACGCCGTGAACAACATGGTCGAAGCTGGGCTCGAAGGCGTGGAATTCATCGCCGCGAACACGGACGCGCAGGCGCTCGCGTCGTCCGGGGCCTACACCACCATTCAGATGGGCATTGGCATCACCGAAGGTCTTGGCGCCGGCTCGCGCCCGGAGATCGGCGCGGCTGCCGCCGAGGAAGCGATCGAGGAAATCCGCTCCCATCTCGACGGCGTGCATCTTCTGTTCATCACGGCGGGTATGGGCGGCGGAACCGGCACCGGCGCGGCACCGATCATTGCGCGCACGGCCAAGGAACTCGGCGTGCTCACGGTCGCGGTGGTAACGAAACCATTCGAATTCGAAGGCCAGCGCCGCATGCGCACCGCGGATGCCGGCATCGCCGCGCTCGCGCAACATGTCGATACGCTGATCGTCATCCCTAACCAGAACCTTTTCCTCGTCGCGAGCGAGCGCACCACCTTCGCGGATGCCTTCTCGCGCGCCGACGATGTGCTGCGTTCGGGGGTTTCCTGCATCACCGATCTTATGGTTAAGGAAGGGTTGATCAACCTCGACTTCGCCGACGTTCGCACCGTGATGCAGAACATGGGCACCGCGCTCATGGGCACCGGCGAAGCCGAAGGCGAAAAGCGCGCACTGCAGGCGGCGGAAGCCGCGATTTCCAATCCGCTGCTCGGTGAAGTGTCGATGCGCGGCGCGAAGGGGCTGCTCGTCAGCATCACCGGCAGTTTCGACATGACGCTGTACGAGGTGGAGGAGGCCGCGTCCCGAATCCGCCGCGAGGTCGACCCGGAAGAAAATCCGGACGTGAACATCATCGTCGGGGCGACGTTCGATCAGTCGCTTCAAAACAGGCTACGGGTGTCCGTGGTCGCGACCGGCATTCACTCCGGCGTTGCCTCCCAGCACGTTGCACCGCCGCCGCCCGTGGAGAAAGACGCGGGCCTCGCCGAGCGGATGCAGTCGGTTCAGCAAGAGCCTCCGCAGCGCCGCGCGCCGTTCGGCGGATTGCGCGAGCAACCGGCGCGTCAGCCGCAGGATCGGCGCGTCGTTCTCGAACCGAAGGGAAGACGCGGCGGCGATGACGTCGCGCCGCCCGTTCCGGCGGACAACGGCCAGCGTTTCGAGCCCGTGCCCCCCGCGAAGACCGCTCGCGCCCCGCGGCGACCGCTCACATTCTCGGATTTTCCCGAACTCGGACAATCCGACGGTGGCAGCAACAATGGCGCCTCGAATCGAAGTTCCGGCAAGCCGCGCGGTTTCTTCGACTGGATGGCGGGCCGGGATCGCAGCACGACGAAATCAAACGCCTCGCCGCAGACCAAATCTGTTGCTCTTCAGCCACGCACCAATCATGAAAAAACTGTGGCAGAACAAGGGCGTCGGAATGGCGCAAGCCATGACGACACCGGCGAAGACATGGACGGCGACCCTGCAGCCACGCGCCAAAATGGCGACGAAGCGATTGATATTCCTAAATTTTTTAGAAAACCTGCATCCTGATCGCAGGTTTTCTTTCTCAACCTCTGTGTACGGCGCTTCGGGCCTCTCCCGGGCGCCGTTTTCGGTTGTGTCGAACTGTCAGCCCTCCCCGTAACAGACTGTTAAAAAGCGTGATTTGAAGCACGCCAAGTTGCCCGGCTAACTTTGCCGCAGGTCGGATGTATTGAGCTTCCGCGCGCGTACCGGCAGATCGCCGGCCCAAGAGTAGCGTGTAGCTACCGATGCTCGCATAGAAGCCATTGGGCATCGTCCGGCACACGATGGGGGGTGCATTCCTTCGGCAAAGGAAGGCACCGTGGCACAAAAAAAACGGCGCACTCTTATGAGCTTTCGAAGCTATTCGAACAGGCAAACCACTCTTGAGCGCGAAATCGTCCTGAAAGGGGCGGGCGTGCATAGTGGCGCGGAAGTATCGCTGATCCTCCACCCGGCCGAGGCCAACACCGGCTATAATTTCTACGTCTCCGGCGGTAAGAATGCGGGCCATATCCCCGGCGATTTCCGCTCCGTGACCAATCTGACCCTCTGCACCGTGATCAGCGGCGCCGGCGGCGCCTCCGTCGCCACCGTGGAGCATCTGCTTTCTGCCCTGCGCGGCATGGGCATCGATAACGCGGATATCGAGGTTGACGGCAACGAACTGCCGATCCTCGACGGCAGCGCGGAACCGTTCGTGAGAGCCATCGAAGAGGCGGGCGTTCGCGAACTCGACGAAGCGCGCCGCTACATCAAGATTCTCCGTCCCGTCACAGTCAGGGACGGCGGCTCCATCGGTGAAATCTTCCCCTATGACGGTTTCCGCCTCGACATCGAAATCGATTTCCCCACGCCGTTGATCGGCCGTCAGCGCATCGACCTCGAAGTAACCCCGGCTTCTTTCAAGAAGCACCTCAGCCGCGCCCGCACCTTCGGTTTCATGAAGGATGTGAAGCAGCTCTGGGCTGCCGGTCGCGCGCTGGGATCGTCGCTGGAAAACACTGTCGCCATCGGCGAGGATCGCATCCTGAACCCGGAGGGCCTGCGCTATCCGGACGAATTCGTTCGCCACAAGACGCTCGACGCCGTCGGCGACTTCGCTCTCGCGGGCGCGGCGATCCTCGGCCTCTATCGCTCGAAGCGCCCAAGTCACAAGCTCAATTCGATGATGCTGCACGCGCTTTACGAAAACCGCGACGCGTGGACCATCGTCGAAGCCGCCGACAAGACGCGCCGCCATTACGTTTCGCCGCGCGCCGATTTCGGTATCGCCTTCGCAACACCGAATTTCGCACCTGAAAACGATTGATGAATCCCATCTGCAAATGGCCGGGCTTGTCCCGGTCATTTTGCGTTACGGCGCCAGGCCAATCGCCGGTTTGCCGGTGGCAAATTGCTCACGCGCGCCGACAAGTTTTCCCCCGCAAACGCTTTGACTGAAAAACTCCGCATTTCACCATCATTTTGCGGCTTTTCGCCGTACAAGAACGTAACAATAGCGGAACCCGAGTCGCGCAGTATCGCTCGAACTCGAAATACGGGGCCTGGAGCAAGGACGATGGGATTGCGATCGATCGGGCAAACTCTCGCAGTAGTCATTCTCGCGACGACGCTGACCAGTTCACTTGGCGGCTGCGGATCGATGGGTTCATTGTTTTCAAGTTCCGAATCGACGCCGCTCGACCAGCGCCCGCCGGACCAGATCTATAAGGAAGCTGACGACCTCCTCGGCCAGGGCAAGAACAACAAGGCCGCCGAGATCTTCGAACGGATCGACCAGCTTTACCCCTATTCGGAAGAAGCCAAGAAGGCCACACTGATGGCTGCTTACGCCTATCAGAAAGCCGGCAAGGGCCCTGAAGCCGTCGCCGCCGCGCGCCGTTACCTCGCGCTGCATCCCGGTAGCAAGGAAGCCGCTCTGGCGCAGGAAATCATCGCCAGTTCTTATTTCGAGCGCATTTCCGGGCCGACGCGTGATCAGGGCGAAACGAAGAAAGCCGTCGCAGAACTCGAAACGCTGATTCGCCGTTACCCCGACAGCCGCTATGTGGAAGACGCGAAGCGGCGCATCAAGCTCGCGCGCGACACCCTCGCCGCGTCGGAAATGGAAGTCGGCCGTTACTGGCAGAAGAAGGGCAACTATCTCGGAGCGGTGAACCGCTTCAAGACGGTGGTCACCGACTACCAGCAGACGACACATGTGGAAGAGGCGCTGATGCGCCTGACCGAATGCTACATGGCGCTCGGCATCGTGAACGAGGCGCAGACCGCGGCGGCCGTTCTCGGACATAACTTCCCCGACAGCCCTTGGTACAAGGACGCCTACGCCCTGCTTCAGTCTGGCGGCACCGCGCCGCGCGAAGACACCGGCTCGTGGATCAGCCACGCCTGGAAGCGGACTGTCGGCAGCGTTGCAGGCTAGGCTCATTTTCATAGCACTGCCTAAGTTTTGACATCGGCCATCGGGGCGGCTTAAGGATAGGCCGTCTTCGTGGCCTGATGCTTTTTGTGGCGCCTGGCCGAAGAAAGCCAGCGACCGCGCCACTCAGCGGAAACGTACAAACCCTATTCGCGCCGTCTGCGCCTCAGCGCTCTGCGGCGCCTTTCTTTTTTTGGAAGCCATCGTGACCCCGACCGCAATCGCCGTGCTCGCCTTCACAATGTCCGTCGACGCCTTTGCCGTGTCGCTTGCGCGGGGCGCCGCGTGCAAGAAGCCGCGTTTGCGCGAGGCGCTGCGCACGGGCTTCATCTTCGGCACGGTGGAGGCGCTGACGCCGGTCATCGGCTGGGCGGCGGGCATGGCGGCCAGCAAGTACGTGCAGGCGTGGGACCACTGGATCGCGTTCGCGCTGCTCGGCGGCGTCGGGCTTCGCATGCTCTGGCTCGCCTTGTTCGCGCAGGAAGAAGAGCGGCCCGCCGTCGCACAGTCCTTCCTGCTGCTCGTCGCAACCGCAATCGGAACCAGTATCGACGCCATGGCCGTCGGCGTGTCGCTTGCGATCCTCGACGTGGACATCACCACGATTGCCATCGCTATCGGCCTGGCGACCTTCCTCATGTCGTCGGCGGGCATGATGCTGGGGCGGCTGATCGGCGAACGATTCGGGCGCATGACCGAAGTGGCAGCGGGGCTTGCGCTCTGCATCATCGGCGTTACGATCCTCGTGGAGCATATCGGCTGACGCGCGCGGAGCAGGTGACGGGTGCCGGCGCGCCGAGAATCGCGTAAGGAATCGGCATGCTTGTGGCCCTGTCAATCCGCGACATCGTTCTTATCGATAAGCTCGATCTCGGTTTCGAGAAGGGCTTCACCGTTTTCACGGGCGAGACCGGCGCGGGCAAATCCATCATCCTCGACAGCCTGAGCCTTGCGCTCGGCGCGCGCGGCGACGGCGGCCTCGTGAGGCGCGGCGCGACGAGCGCAAGCGTCACAGCCTCTTTCGACCTCCACGACGCGCACCCCGCGATGGCGCTGCTTGCCGAGCAGGGGTTCGACCGTGAGGACGCGCTCATTCTTCGCCGCGTGCAGGGCGAGGATGGCCGCACGAAGGCCTTCATCAATGACCGTCCGGTGTCGACCGGCCTCCTGAAGCAGCTCGGAAAGATGCTCGTCGAAATTCACGGCCAGCATGACGACCGCGCCCTGCTCGATCCCGCCACCCACCGCCATTTGCTCGACCAGTTCGGCGGCCTCATCGGCGAGGTTCAGGAGGTGTCGCGGCTATGGGAAACGTGGCGCGAAAAGAACAAGTCCGTGGACGAGCTTGAGAAGGCTCTGGCCGTGGCCGAGCGCGAGAAGGACTATCTCACGGCGGCCTGCGAGGAGCTGAACCAGCTCGCGCCGCAGCCGGGCGAGGAAGACGACCTCGCGACCCGTCGCACCGCCATCGTTGCCGCGCAAAAGGCCCGCGCCGACCTCGAAGACATCGCAGACGCGCTGAACGCACCGCAATTCCCCGCCACAAAGCTCAGCGCCGCGCTTCGCCGTCTGGAGCGCACGCCGAATATCCCCGACGCGCTGAAGCCCATACAGGCGGCGCTGGAACGTGTGCTGATCGAGGCGGAGGAAGCGCGTGAACTCGTTGAAGCGCAGCTTCGCGGTGAGAGCGGCGGCAATGTCGAAGCCATCGAGGAGCGGCTGTTCCGGCTGCGCGCGGTCGCCCGCAAGTATCGCGTGACGGTGAACGAGCTGCCCGCGCTCCACGCCCGATTCCGCGCCGACCTCGCGCGCATCGAAACCGGCGAGGAAGATCTGATCGCCGCGCGAAAGGTCGCGGCTGAAGCCGCCGCGATCTATGCCCGAGCCGCCGACGCGCTGACCGAAAAACGCCGCGCGACCGCCGCCCAGCTCGACGCTGCCGTGCAGGCGGAGCTTGCGCCGCTCAAGCTCGACAAGGCGCGCTTCATCACCGAAATCGAGCCCATGCCGGAAGACCGCAGCGGCCTTCGCGGCGGTCCCTTCGGGCGCGAGCAGGCGATGTTCCATGTGCAAACCAATCCGGGCGCAAAGCCGGGACCGCTGATGAAGGTGGCGTCGGGCGGCGAGCTTGCCCGGTTCCTGCTTGCATTGAAGGTGGTTCTCGCCGAAAAGGCGACCGCGCCGGTTCTGGTGTTCGACGAAATCGACACGGGCGTTGGCGGCGCTACGGCGGCGGCCATCGGCGAACGGCAGGCGCGGCTCGGCACCCGCGCGCAGGTGCTGGCCGTGACGCATTCGCCGCAGGTTGCTGCGAACGCGAACCAGCACATCCGGCTTCACAAGGCCGCGCGCGGCGAAGGCGACGCCATCGTCGTCACCACCAGCGCCGAAACGCTGAGCATGGAAGGCCGGCGCGAGGAAATCGCGCGCATGCTTGCAGGCAAGGAGGTCACGGCCGAAGCCCGCGCCGCCGCCGAAAGCCTGATCGGGGCGCGCCATGTCGGAGCGCATCATGTCGCCTGACACGGGGGGCGCCAAGCCCTCGAAGACACCGCGCCGGTCCCGCAAGGCGGGGACGGAGGACGCCGCGCAGCAAGCGCTCGTACGCTCGCTTGAAACGGAGATTGCGCCGCCGCCCGCGCAGAGCGAGGCAGCATTCCGCGACGAGGCGCTGAAGCACGCCGAGCATCTTTCCGCCGAAGACGCGAAGGACGAGCATGACGCGCTCGCCGCCGAGATCGCGCGTCATGACCGGCTTTATTATGAAAAGACCGCGCCGGAAATTTCCGACGCCGAATACGACCGCCTGCGCCTGCGCCTCAATGCGCTGGAAGCGGCGTTCCCTTCGCTCATCACACCGGAAAGCCCGTCGCAGACAGTCGGCGCAACGCCGTCCGACAAGTTCGCGAAGGTGCGCCATACGGTCCGCATGCTCTCGCTTGGCAACGTGTTCTCGGATGAGGATGTCGCCGATTTCGCGGGCCGCGTGCGACGCTTCCTGAAATTCGAGCCCGGCGAGGCGCTCGACGTCACCGCCGAAATGAAGATCGACGGCCTTTCCGTGTCGCTTCGCTATGAGAATGGACGGCTGGCTGTGGCGGCCACGCGCGGCGACGGCTCGGAGGGCGAGGACGTGACAGCGAACGTCCGCACCATCGCCGACATTCCGCAGACGATCCGCGCGAACGATGTGCCCGCCGTGTTCGAGGTGCGCGGCGAGGTCTATATGAGCCACGCCGACTTTCAGGCGCTGAACGAGCGGCAGATCGGCAAGGGTGGCCGCATGTTCGCGAACCCGAGGAACGCGGCGGCTGGCTCGCTGCGCCAGCTCGACCCGGCGATCACTTCTGCCAGGCCGCTGCGCTTCTTCACCTGGGGCTGGGGTGAGGCAAGCGCGCTCCCCGCGGACACGAATTTCGGCGTGCTTCAGGCGATTCATGGGTGGGGCTTTCCACTGCCGCCGGTGGAGCTTTGCCGCTCGGTCGAGGAGATGCTCGCGGTCTATCGCGCCATCGAGATGAAGCGCGCCTCGCTCGGCTACGACATAGACGGCGTCGTCTACAAGGTGAACCGGCTCGACCTTCAAGAGCGGCTCGGCTTCGTCAGCCGCACGCCGCGCTGGGCGACCGCGCATAAATTCTCCGCCGAGAAGGCGACCACGGTGCTGAACGGCATCGACGTTCAGGTGGGCCGGACGGGCGCATTGACACCCGTGGCGAAGCTCGCGCCCGTCACCGTCGGCGGTGTCGTCGTGCAGAACGCGACGCTTCACAACGAAGACGAAATCCGCCGCAAGGATGTGCGCGTCGGCGATACGGTGATCGTGCAGCGCGCGGGCGATGTGATCCCGCAAATCCTCGGCCCGGTGCTGGACCAGCGCCCCGCCGACGCGGAGCCGTTCGCGTTTCCCACGCTCTGCCCCGTCTGCGGCAGCCATGCCGTGCGGGAGGTCCACCCGAAGACCGGCAAGCTCGACGCGGTGCGCCGCTGCACGGGCGGCCTCATCTGCGCGGCGCAGGCCGTGGAGCGGCTCCGGCATTTCGTGTCGCGCCACGCCTTCGACATAGAGGGACTGGGCGAGAAGCACATCCAGGCGTTCTTCGACGAGGGCCGCATCAAGGCGCCCGCCGACATCTTCACGATGGCCGCGCGTGACGGCGTGACCCTGCCGAAGCTCGCCGAGAAGGAGGGCTGGGGACCGCAGTCGGCGGCGAACCTCTTCGCGGCCATCGAGGCGCGGCGCACGATCTCGCTTGAGCGCTTCATCTTCGCACTCGGCATCCGTCATGTGGGCGAGACGACGGCGAAGCTTCTGGCGAAGACGTTCGGCTCGCTGGACGCGCTGCGCGCCGCCATGGCCGAGCCGGACGCCAGCGACCTTCGGGCGGGCGACGAACTTTTGCTCGAACGCGCCTCGGCCGATGACAAGAGGTCGCTGCATAAGGCCATCATTCTGGCCAAACTGAATGAGATCGACGGGATTGGCGACGTCGTCGCGCAATCCATCGTGGATTTCTTCGACGAGCCGCATAACCGCGAGGTGGTGGATGCGCTTCAGCACGAGCTGACCATCGAGGATTACAAGCCCGATCAGGTTTCTTCACTGCTCGCGGGCGCAACGGTGGTTTTCACCGGCAAGCTGGAACGATTCACGCGCGACGAGGCCAAGGCTCAGGCCGAGCGGCTCGGCGCGAAGGTTGCGGGCTCGGTATCGAAAGCCACAACCTATCTTGTTGCGGGTCCGGGCGCGGGCTCGAAGCTGAAAAAGGCGGAAGACCTCGGTCTGAAAGTGATGACCGAGGACGAGTGGCTGGAGTTGATCTCCTCCGCATAACCGCCAAAGAGTCTCTCCTGATGGGAGGGAGGCGGGATGAGAGGAGCCCTCGAACGGTGTTTATCGCCGTTCGCCCCTCATCCCGTCTTTGGATGTCAAGCTGATCCAGGAAGCAAGGGGCTGACGCGCATGGCCGAACTCAGGGCGCTGATTTTCGATGTCGACGGAACGCTGGCCGAGACGGAAGAGGGGCATCGCCTTGCCTTCAACCGAGCGTTCGCTGATGCGCATCTCGACTGGGACTGGACGCGGGCACTCTACACAGATCTTCTTGCTGTGACCGGCGGCAAGGAACGCCTCGCGCACTATATCGAGCGATACCGGCCATCCTTTACGCCGCCGACCGGGCAGCCGCTTGCCGATTTCATCGCCGCGCTGCATGGAGCGAAGACCAGGCACTACGCCACGCTTCTCGCGGGCGGAGGCATTCCGCTTCGGCCGGGCGTAGCGCGCCTTTTGCGCGACGCGAAAAAAGCGGGCGTGCGGCTCGCCATCGCGACGACGACCTCGCCGGAGAACGTGACGGCGCTCTTCGACGCGACGATGCCTGAAGCGCTCGGCTGGTTTGAGGTGATCGGCGCGGGCGATGCCGTTCAGCGCAAGAAGCCGGCGCCCGACATTTACCTCCATGTGCTCGGCGCGCTTCAGTTGTCTCCCGGTGACTGCCTCGCCGTGGAAGATTCCGCACCCGGAGTGCGTGCGGCGCTGGGTGCCGGGCTGAAAGTTATCGTGGCACTGAACGACTATACCGCATCGAACGACTTCGCTGGCGCGACGCTTCTGGTCGATAATCTCGGGGAGCCTGATTCTCCAGCCAAGATTTTGTCAGGCAACGCTAATAGTTGTACTTTTATCGATATTGAGCTTTTGCGTAAATTGGCCGCGACCGATTAGACAAGAGTTGACCTTCAATTCTTCTTTCCTACTTTGCAGCGCCAAAGCTCAAGTATCTTTCTACCTTTCATTAACTCGCGGGGTGATCCAATCACACCTGCGTTCGAGCGCGGTCAGTGGCGTGTGACCGGGTGCGTGCGCAGTTGCAGCGGGGTCGTGAGCGACGACGCGGCAGCGGCAAACACAACCCCAATACAGAGGAAGTGGGTCTCACATGCGAACGAAACGACTTCTAGTCCCGGCGGTGGCAGCGCTGGGATTATCGGCATTCGGCCTCGCGACTGCGGCGGCTGCTGCGCCGTCTCCGCTGGGAGCGAGCAGCGATAATCTGACCGCGAGCGGCGCGCAGAGTTCTGTGACGCTCGTCCGCGATGGCGGACGCGGCGGCTTCGGTGGTGCAGGCTTCAGAGGCGGCGGCTTTAGAGGCGCCTCTCCTATCGGTTCCCGGTTCAGCTATCGTGGCGGCGGCGGGTTTCAGCGCGCCAGCTTTGGCCCCGGTTTCAACCGTGGTTACGCCCGCCCCATCGGGTTCCGGGGCGGCTACTACGGTGGCGGCTGGCGCAGGCCGGTGGCGTTCCGGGGCGGCTATTACGGCGGTTGGCGCCGTCCGGTCGCGTGGCGCGGCGGCTATGGCGGCTGGCGCAGACCCGTGGTTTGGCGCACGGGATGGTATGGGGGCTGGCGTAGGCCGGTGGCCTATTACGGCTGGCGTCGCCCGATCGTCTATGGCGGTGGCTGGGGCTGGCGCAGGCCCGTCGTATATACCGGCACCTGGGGTTATCGCGCGCCGGTGATCTATCGCCCGGTCGTTTACAGCTCCGGCTGGTACGGTGGCGGCTGGCGTCGTCCGGTGGTCTACGGAGCCGGCTGGGGCGGCTGCAATCGTCCTGTCGTCTACAGCAGCGGCTGGGGCGGCTGGGGCGGCGGCTGGGGCGGTCCCGGCATCGGCGTCGGCTTTCGCTCCGGTTGGGGCAGCGGCTGGGGCGGCTGGGGCGGCGGCTGGGGCGGTCCCGGCCTCGGCATCGGCGTCGGCTGGGGTGGCGGCTGGTAAGGTCGTCTTGGACCGCACGTGAAATGGAGCCCCGACCGCAAGGCCGGGGCTTTTTTTGTGAGGGTCGGGTCGTGCCGCAATCAGACGCCGGCGATGGAGAGGCCGGATCTCAGGCAGGTGGCTACCTTCGCTCACTTGTTCGGGGAACGGTGATCACTCATCGCTGTTACCCAGACGAAACGGCAAGGGAATGCGTCATGCGAAAATTCCGCCTTTTCCTTCTTGTCGGTCTTGTCACCACAAGTGCGACGCCATACTCGGCAAAACCGTTTGGCCGCGAAGTGCCTTCCGACGAACCGACACAGGAGCAAGCGGGCGCGCCTGTCTTCCCTTCTGAGCGGACCGTGCTCTGGCGGGCGGAAAGCGTGCTGGGCAAAAACGTCATGACAGTTTCGGGTGAACGCGCCGGGCGCGTTGTCGACGTCCTTGCCGATGGCACCGGCGCCGTACAGGCGGCGGTGATCGAGGTCGGCGGTTTTCTCGGCGTCGGCAGTCGGCGCATCGCCATCTCGTGGGCTCGGTTGCGCTTTGCTTCGGACAGGCACGATGCGCTCGTGGTGGAACTCCCTCGCGAACGCCTCGCCGAAGCGCCGGAAGTCAAGACCGGGGAGCCGGTGGTTGCCATCGGCGCGACGACAGCGGAAGGGCCGGAGCGCTGAGGGAATCAACGAGCGCGCCGGAGCACCAAGACCCACCGCTCGCCGCAGACCGCCGCAAGGTGCCCTCGTGGGAAAGCCTGCGCGGTCTCGACTGGTTCGCTTTTTTTCTCGGCGACATTCAGACCGGCTTTGGGCCATTCCTCGCCGTCTACCTCACGTCCGAAAAGTGGACGCAGACGGATATCGGCCTCGTGCTGTCGGTCGGCTCCATCGCCGCGCTTGTGTTCCAGGTGCCGGGCGGAGCGCTGATCGACAGGGTTCGGTCGGAGTCCCGCGCTGCGGGCGGAGCCGTGGCGGCAATCGGTGCGAGCGCCTTCATCATCGCGGTGTGGCCGGTATTCGCGGCGGTGGCGTTCGCGCGGGTGCTCCACGCGGCGGGAACGGCGGTCGTCGCTCCGGCGGTCGCGGCGATCAGCCTGGGGCTTGTGGGGCGCGAGGCGCTTTCTCCGCGACTTGGACGCAATGCGCGCTACGCCGCCGCGGGCAACGGAACCGCTGCCCTCCTTCTCGGTGCCTGCGGCTATTTCTGGTCGGCGCAGGCTGTGTTTTTCCTGACGGCGCTCTTCGCCCTCCCGGCGATCACAGCGCTCTTGTACATCCGCGAGGCTGAAGTGGATGTCGCAACGGCGCATGGCGAGACTGGCGAAGTGAAGGCCTCCAGCGTGCCCGCCGGCTTGGCGATCCTTCTTCGCAAGCGCGCGTTTCTTGTTTTCATTGCGATCATCGCACTGTTTCAGATGACGAACGCGCCGCTTCTGCCGCTCGTCGGCTCCGAACTGACGACGCGCGCGAGTAACTGGGCCGTCGCACTGATCGCCGCCGCGATCGTGCTGCCGCAAATCATCGTCGCGTTGTTTTCTCCGATGGTGGGGCGGCTGGCGAAGCGGATCGGACGCCGCCCGTTGCTGCTCGCGGCGCTCGGCGTGTTGCCGCTGCGCGCGGCGCTCTTCGCCTTACTGGATGGCGCGGTGCCGCTGGTGGCGATCCAGATGCTTGATGGCGTTTCGGCTGCTGTGCTGGCCGTGCTGATCCCGCTCGTGGTCGCCGACATCTCGTTCGGCACCGGCCATTTTAATCTGGCGCAGGGCGTCGTCGGCATGTCCATCGGTCTTGCCGCCGCGATGAGCCTTCCCGCCGCAGGCTACATCGCCGACACCTTCGGCCGTCCTTCCGCGTTCTGGTGCCTTGCCGCCACGGGCGCGCTCGGCTTCGTCATAACGCTGACGCTGATGCCGGAAACGCGCCCGAAGGAGGACATCACTTGAGAATGTTGGTCTTCACGGTGAGATCGAACGACAGCTTGCCGACAAAGGCCGCGCCACACCATCTGGAGCCAAGCCCGCTCGGATTGATGTCCGTGACGTTTTTCGCGGCATAGGTTGCGGTGTCGTCGCCTGTCAGCACATTGCATTGCGCCACCGAAAGATCGGTGTCGTAGTAGCGAAGGTCGAGCGTCAGCACCTCGTATGTGAAGGCGAGGCCTACGTTCCACGTGGCGTAGTCCGGCAGCGGAACATTGCCGTAGAAGTCTTTTGTATCGCCGAAAAAGTAGTTGCCCCACTCGCCCGAGATGTACCAGCCGAGACCGTCGGGCAGCAGGTTCTTGTCGGGGAGCACGTATTTTCCGGTCCATGAGGCGTAGGTGCCCGGTGCCCCCGTATTCAGCCACGAGGGCGAATAATAGGCCGCGACGCCAAGCGTCAGCTTGTCGTTCGGCGTGTAGGTTGCCTTGCCGTAGACTTCGTAGAAGTCGAGCCGTGCTTCGAGCGTGTTGCACCCGCCGGTTGGCGTATAGAAGCCGTTGGTGCAGTTCAGGAAGGCAGGCTCAAGACCGTTGTAGGTACGGCCGCCGGGATACCAGTAGTACCAGAAACCGAAGTCGAACGCGACCTTGTCGAAGGTCGGACGCACGCCGCCGTAGAAGTCGACCTCTGCGAAGGCGTCGTTCGGAAAATCAAGCGTGTAGATGCTCGTGCCAGCGTAGAATTGCACGTCCTTCTGAGGCGTGTAGCGATATTCGACGTAGGAATTCCACGAGGGATTGCGGTTCGATTGACTGATGCCGCGGAAGATGTAGTCCGTTGCGGCGCCCGCGCCGATGGCAATATCCCAATCCGGGTAAGTCGTCTCGTCCTTCTTGTCCTCGGCCTTGTCTTCCTTTTTGGCCTTTTTCGCGGGCTTGGCGGAGCTTTGCTTCTCGGTGTTGGCTGAATCGTCTTCCGCCGCCATCACGTTTCCGGCGAGAAACAGAGAAAGGGCGGCAAGCAAAAGGGGTTTGCTCATGTCGGTCTCGCTATTGGCCGCCGGGCGCGGCAGGATGATCGAACGCAAACTATGCCAACCATAGGAAGAGTCGTGCTTTCTCAACAACCCGAAAGCGAGAGTTGATTTTGTGATGCACTTCATAGTTGCGCGAATGCATCACGAAACGGCTTTGCCGTTTTTGTGGTCAGCTTCTCCTGATCGAGCGTCCGGCGACCTCCTCCCGGATCTCGTCCATCATGTCTTCCGCGTCGTGCACGATCGCGGCCTGCGCCAGCAGATGCTCCATGCCGGAGCCGCGCACCTGCTCGGTCCGCACATCCGTCAGCACCGGGATCGAAAAGGGCGAGGCGCGCGAAAGCTCGATGAAAAGGAAACGGTCGCGATAGCGCGTCAAAAGTTCGGACAGGCGCTTCAGGTCGAGCAATTCGCGCTCGGCATCGCGCCGCGTGACCTTGAGAAGGATGTGGTCCGGCTCGTGTCGTCGCAAGACGTCATAGATAAGATCGGTCGAGATCGTCATTTGCCGCATGGACTTGCGGGCCGCGTTGTTCTGTTGCTCGACGAGGCCGGTCACCGTCGCCACATGCCGGAAGGAGCGCTTCAGCATCGGACTTTCGAGGATCCATTCCTCCAGTTCGTCGCCGAGGATGTCGGGCGCGAGAAACCGGGCGATGTGATCGCGGGTCGCGGGGACGATGTGCGAAACCACGAGGCCGTAATCGGTGATCTGGAAGCTGATCGGCTTCTGCCCGAGATGCTCCATCCGCCGCGTGACGAGCATGCCGAGCGTCTGGTTCGCGCGGCGCCCCGCGAATGTGTAGAACACCGTTCGATGGAAGCGGCCTTCGAGGAACTGCTCCACGAGAAGCCGGTCGGCGGGCGGGATGACCGAAAAACGCGCCTGAAGGTCGAGCCATTCGCGCACGTCGGCCGGAAGCGTCCGCCACTCGTCCGGGTCGGCCAGCAGATCGCGCACGCCGTCCGCGAGGAAGGTCGACAGCGGCATCTGGCCGCCCGAATAGGCAGGCACCTTCGGCTCGCCGCCCGCAGCCGGCCGGGCTTCGATCATCATGTCGCGCACGCCGACAAAGGCCAGCAGTTCGCCCGCGAAAAAGAAGGTGTCGCCCGGCGTCAGTCCTTGCGCGAAATACTCCTCCACTTCGCCGAGCACGCGCCCGCCGCGTCCCAAACCGCGTTGGCCGTTGCCTGACAGCCGGACCACCTTCAGCCGCGCCGCTTCGACGATCACGCCGATATTCTGCCGGTGCCGCCGCGCGACATGCTGGTTCGCGATGCGAAAGCGCCCGTCCGGCAAGACGGTGAGGCGCTTGTAACGGTCGTAAGCGCGCAGCACATAGCCGCCGTCGATGGCAAACTGGAACAGCCTGTCGAACGTCTCCCGCGAAAGATCGGCGTAGGGAAGCGCGGTGCGGATCTCGTCGAAAAGCGTATCCGGCAAGACGGGGCCGCTGCACGCGCAACTCAGGATATGCTGCGCCACCACGTCGAGCGAGCCGGGGCCGGGCGCTTCACCATCGAGCTGGCCCCTCTCGATGGCGGCGAGAGCGGCGCGGCACTCCAGCGCCTCGAAGCGATTGGCGGGCACGAGAAACGCGCGGCTCGGCTCGTCGAGCCGGTGGTTCGAGCGCCCAACGCGCTGAAGCAGGCGGCTGACGCCTTTGGGCGCCGCCACCTGGATCACGAGATCGACGTCACCCCAGTCTATGCCAAGCTCCAGCGCCGCCGTCGCCACGACGCTGCGGATCTTGCCCGCCGCCATCATCGCTTCCGCCTTGCGGCGCTGCTCGCGGCTGAGCGAGCCGTGATAGACAGCGATCGGCAGATTCTCCTCGTTCGCGTCCCACAGCATCTGCAGCATGAGTTCCGCCTGAGCGCGCGTGTTCACGAACACGATGGACGTGCCCGCGCGGCGGATCGCGTCGTAGATTTCCGGCACGGCATAGCGCGCCATGAAGCCGCCGTATGGCATGCGCGTCCCGTCCGGCACCAGCATGCGGATATCCGGCTGCATCGGCAGGCCGGATTGCAGAAGCGCGGCGGGCGCGCCGACCGGACCGAGCCAGGACGAGAGCGCGGCAGGGTCGGCCACCGTGGCGGAGAGCCCGAAGCGGACCGCCTGGGGCGCGAGCGCTGAAAGGCGCGACAGGGCGAGCGCCGTGAAATCGCCCCGCTTCGTTGCCGCGAAACTGTGCACCTCGTCCACGATCACCGCGCGAAGCCCTGCGAACAGGCGCGCCGCGTCCGGGGAGGACAGCATCAGCATCAGGCTTTCGGGCGTGGTGAGGAACAGGTTCGGCGGCGAGCGGCGCTGCCGCGCGCGTTTCGATTGCGGCGTGTCGCCCGTGCGGCTTTCGACGCTCACGGCAAGCCCCATCTCGGCGATGGGCCGCGTGAGATTGCGCTCGATGTCGTTTGTCAGCGCCTTCAGCGGCGAGACATAAAGCGTGTGAATGCCCTCGGCGCGCGTCTCGTGGATATCGATCAGGCTCGGCAGGAAGCCGGACAACGTCTTGCCGCCGCCGGTGGGCGCGATGAGAAGCGTGGACCGGCGCGCGCGGAACGCCTCGACCATCGCGCGCTGCCATGGCCGCGCTGCCCAGCCGCGCGACGCGAACCACACCTCGACATAAGGCGGCAGCCGATGCGCATTGCTATCGCCCGAAGCGCCTTCTCGCGGGTTAGCCTCCTGCAAAAGCTCCGATGTTCGCCGTTTCGCCAAGGGAAAGCTCTACCGATCCGGGTTGTCCATGGCCGCTCGCCGCACATCGTTCTTGTTTTGTACCATATTCCGCGATAAGATCAAGCAGCCTGCAATCGCTGCGTGAGTGAGGGTGATGACAGACTCGGCCAAACCCGTTCCCGACCTGTTCGGAGAGAATGACAAAGGTTACGAAGGAACGGTACGCATTCTCGATCTTCTGGAAAAGCTTGCCGCCGCCGAAAGCTTGCAAGGCGCGGCCGCAGCGGCCGGCGTGGGCGAAGACCAGATGCGCGCGGGCCTTCGCCAAGCGGCGTCACTGATCCGCCGCGAAGGGGCGCCCGCGGCTGATGACTGGCGCGAATTGTCGGTGGCGGAAGCGCTCTCGATCCTCGCCGACCATGGCATCGGTCAGAAACAGGAGTGACGTTTGGAAAGTAGGGGCATGACGGCTTTGAAAATTGACTGCCCAAAAGTTTCGCGGGTGCTTTGCCGGAGCATGGGTTTTTCACGGCGATGACCCACCCGCGCGAGTGGATGGAGGTGCGGCCCGAGGGGCTTTATTGCAAGCCCGGCGGCTTCTTCATCGATCCTGTCCGGCCGGTCGGCACCGCCATTGTCACGCATGGACATTCGGATCACGCGCGCAGCGGTCATGCGGAGGTGGCCGCGACGCCCGACACGCTTGCCATCATGGCGTGCCGCTATGGCGAAGGCTTCGCCTGCCGACGCATCGATCTCCCCTATGGCCAGCCGATGCAGTGGGGTGAGGCCAGCGTTACGCTCTACCCGGCGGGGCATATCCTCGGCGCGGCGCAGGTGCTGATCGAACACGGCGGCGCGCGGCTCGTCGTTTCCGGCGACTACAAGCGCACGGCCGATCCGACCGCACGGCCTTTCGAGGTGGTGCCGTGCGACGTGTTCGTCACGGAGGCAACATTCGGCCTGCCCGTCTTCTGCCACCCGGACCCGCAGCACGAGGTCGAAAAGCTGCTCAATTCGCTCGCCATTTTCCCGCAAAGCTGCCACGCCGTCGGGTGCTACGCGCTCGGCAAGACGCAGCGGCTCATCGCGGAGCTGCGCCGCGCGGGCTACGACCGCGCGATCTATCTCCACGGCGCGCTGATGAAGCTGACCGAACTTTACGAGGCGCGCGGCGTTGCGCTCGGCCCTTATCAACCCGTGACACCCGCCAACCGCAAGAGCCTCGCGGGCGAGATCGTGCTCTGCCCCCCGTCCGCGCTCGCTGACCGCTGGTCGCGTTCGCTTCCCGATGTCATCCCCGCCGCAGCCTCGGGCTGGATGCAGATCCGTGCCCGCGCCAAACAGCAGCGCGTGGAACTGCCGCTCGTCATCTCCGACCATTGCGACTGGCCCGAACTGATCGACACCATTCAGGAGACCGGCGCGGAGGAAATCTGGGTGACGCATGGCCGCGAGGAAGCCCTCGTCCATTACTGCCGCAAGCTCGGACTTCGGGCGCGCGCTCTGTCGCTGCTTGGTTACGAAGACGAGGAGGCGGAATGAACGCCACGGTTTTGTTTTGCGCGAGCCTGCCAGAATCCGCTAGCGTCTGGCCATGACCGCACG
Source organism: Rhodomicrobium lacus (assembly GCF_003992725.1). Classification (NCBI taxonomy): domain Bacteria; kingdom Pseudomonadati; phylum Pseudomonadota; class Alphaproteobacteria; order Hyphomicrobiales; family Hyphomicrobiaceae; genus Rhodomicrobium; species Rhodomicrobium lacus. The sequence continues at coordinate 1,052,408 of NZ_RZNF01000012.1, forward strand.
GCTTCTCGACCGCGAAAGACAGGACGAAGACGCGGGTGAGCTTTCGCTCCGCCCGCAACGTCTGGCCGAGTTCATCGGGCAGGCGCAGGCGCGCGCGAACATGAAGGTCTTCATCGACGCCGCGCGTGCGCGCGGGGAAGCGCTGGACCATGTGCTTTTCGCCGGGCCGCCCGGCCTCGGAAAGACGACGCTCGCCCAGATCGTGGCGCGCGAACTCGGCGTGAATTTCAAGATGACGTCCGGCCCCGTTATCGCGAAGGCGGGCGACCTCGCGGCGCTGCTGACGAACCTCGAAGAACGCGACGTGCTGTTCATCGACGAGATCCACCGGCTGAACCCGGCGGTGGAAGAAATCCTTTATCCCGCCATGGAGGATTTCCAGCTCGACCTCATCATCGGCGAAGGGCCGGCGGCGCGCTCCGTGCGCATCGACCTTGCGAAGTTCACGCTTGTCGGCGCGACAACGCGCACGGGCCTTCTCACCACGCCGCTGCGCGATCGCTTCGGCATCCCGATCCGGCTCAACTTCTACACTGACGACGAGCTTGAAGAGATCGTGCGGCGCGGCGCGCGCGTGCTGGACATGACGATGACGGCGGACGGCGCGCGCGAGGTGGCTCGACGCAGCCGGGGCACACCGCGCGTCGCTGGCCGCCTGCTGCGCCGGGTCCGCGACTTTGCCGCAGTCGGCGGAGTGACAGAGGTGGATCGAGCCGTTGCCGATGCCGCGCTTGGCAAGCTGGAAGTGGACAGCCTCGGCCTCGACGCCATGGATCACCGCTACCTCAGATGCATCGGCGTGAATTACAGCGGCGGTCCGGTCGGCATCGAGACGATCGCCGCAGCTCTCTCCGAGGGGAAGGACGCCATCGAGGAAGTGATCGAGCCCTACCTCCTGCAGCAAGGCTTTATCGGGCGCACACCTCGCGGGCGCGTTTTGACATTGAAGGCATTCCGTCATCTCGGCATCGCCGCGCCTCAAGCCATCCGCGACCAGCAATTGCCTCTGTTCGAGGGCTCGCGCGAAGGCTGAGTCGCCCCTCGAATCGCGCCTTTTGCGCTTGTCAAATTTCTCCCACAGGTTTCACACAGGGGATTTCGTAACCGTCCCGCTTTTATAATGACAAGGCGGCGGGAATGACCTCTTATAAAGACAAGCAGCGAGTATGCTGCACGGGTTCCACCACGTGGTTTCAAATGCCACGCTGGTTGGAACAGAACGCCTGACGATTAAAGTTGTGCGTACGTCAGGCGCTTCTGTTACTCTTTTGTAAAGCTCCCTGTCACATAAATTTGTTGGTTCGGCCGCCCTTGCAGCGAACGGTATCATCAATTTGCCTTGATCCCAAACGACCCTGCCGGGTGTAGACGGGACAAGTGCTCTCTATTATTGTGAAGGCCATGAGCAACGCGCACAGCATCTCGAAAACAAGCTTCTCGGCTCTGAAAGTGGTGGGTCGCGCTTCCGTGTACGGAACGCTGATGGCGCTGCCGCTTTGCGGCCTCGTCACGTTCTTCGAGATGACGCGCCCGGCGCAGATGTCCGGCGCCGGGTTTTACGCCACCCAGATGGCGGAAGGCCAGACGACGGTGCCCGCGCAGGCTGGCGCACAGTCTTGGCGGCGCTCACAGCCGGCAGTGACCCGTTTCAAGGGGGTCAGCGCTGAAAGGAAGTCCGACGAGATGCCGGTCACCCCGGTGCTGTCGTCAAGTGACGCCAGGAAGGCGTTCGCCGATGCGCCGTCCGCTCACCTGCGCCCGGGACTTTACACCGAATTCGTGACGAACGATCATCGCCGTCTGGCGCTGGTGATCGTCAGCCGTGAGCCAATCACGGATCAGGTCATACCGGATAACGCCAGGCTCATGTCCATAACAGAGGCCGGAACCGGCAATGTCGTGAGCTTCGCGTGGGGCCGCTGGATCTATCGCGTCGCAATCGAGGACAAAGGCATGGAGCCCGACGCTCCCGTTGTCCAAAAGCGGATCTAGCGGGCTGGTTTTCGGGTTCTGCCGGGCACAGTCCGGGAGCGATGAAATCGGCTCAGCATATTCGCCAAGTTCAGCTTGACCACGAACCTCGTTACGCCGGTTCACATTGGCGAGCTGTGACCTTTTCTGCAGCCTGCCGGTGCTCCTTTTGATCCAGACATTTGCTCGCAAGCTTGCTGCACACGGATGCGAATGTCGAAATCGGACCACCAGATCACCCTGCGCCAAAGCGGCGTCGATGCGACGCGAACAAGCCTGATCCTCTCTGCCATCAGGAGCGTGAGCTACTTCCGGTTTACGGCTCGACGCCATGCGTGCCCAGGCCGTCAACTCGCTTCTGTTCGACAATAATCTTATCTCACGCAGGTTCCTGGCGGCGGGGCTGTGCGACGCGCCACGCGCTGTGGAAGTCCGGGTCACGAAGCGGACACCGCACCCGCGAAAGAAAAAGCGCCCACGGCTGGACCGCGGGCGCTTTTTTTCTTCTGACATCGGGCAAGAAACGCCGCGATCAACGTTCCATCTTTTCCGCGGCGCTGGCCTTGATCGTCAGCTTGGCGTACCTGACGTGCGCGCTGGCGCGCTGCCTGCAATGCGGGAACTTCAGCGGGCAAATCTTGCTGCTGATCGCCGCCTTCAGGTCATGCCCGCTCCGCGAGCCGCCTTCATTGAAGACCTTGTGAAGCGTCGGCATGGTCGCCGGAGCTTCGGGTTGCGGCTGAGGCTTCTGATCGATTGCAACAGGCTTGATGTTGTCGGAGGCGTTGCTGGCCTCGTCCTGACGCGGAGCCTGACGCTGCTTTTCGAGCGGCTTGCAGCCCGGAAGCTGGACAGCGTGGCGAGCCTTGTCGCCGCGGCGGTCGGCGAAATAATAGCGGTTGTCGCAGATATAGGCCATGGGCGGCAGGCGGTCGCGGTCGAACAGAAGATCTGCGCGGCGCAAATCGGACCAGAATTCGTTCAGCTTGCGTGTATCTTCCAGCTCAGGGGCATACTTGGCAAAGCGGAAGGGCAGCGCGAGCACCGGCACATGCGACTGGCCGCCGCGCAGAGCCGCGCGAACCGCGTCGTAGACTTCCTCCACATTCGCATCCTGAATGGCGAAGCAGCCGATCGAGGAGCATTTGCCGTGAATGAGGATGCTCGATCCGCTGCGGCCGTTCATTTTGTCGAACGCATTCGGATAGTTGATGTTCATGGCGCGATGCCAGCGGGGGTTGGGGCCGATGAGGTCATCCCATTCCACGCGATACAGGCCTTCCGGGGACTGGCGATCCCCCTCGTACATCTTCGGGCCGAGGCCGCCCGCAAACTTGCAGATGCCGTAGGTCTTGAAGAGTTCGAAACGCGGACCTTTTTCGACCCAGAGTTCCAGTGTCGAGGTTTGCTTGTAGATCCGGATGAAGACGGGAGAACCGAGCTTCATGCCTTTGCCTTCGAACTCTGCAGCGAGCGCATTTTCCTTCTCAACCGCGCCGCGCGCATCGCGGCTTGTGGCGGAGGCTCCCTGAAAGGATGCCAGGCACAGGACGAACGCGCTTACCAGCACGCAGGCTAATCGATACTGCATCTTCACTCCTTGTAAACTACGCCAGACCAGCGCTCGCGCTGAATGGCGGTTTGAAGCTGTCCCAAGTCATGGGAAGAACAGGCTCAAGCTTCATTTCCAGAATCGGAATGTGATCTAAGTATGACCACGCTAATACAGATTGATACAGCGTTTTAGTACAATTTTATTTAAAGATTTTATCTGCGTTAATTTCAGGAAGCCTAACTTCATAACATTGAATTTGCAAGGCAATATGTTCGCGAAGATAATTCGATAACCTTTCAGACCTGATTTTTCTTCCGAATACTGTAGAAATTAATACGCCATCGCAGACAAGCGAAACCCGACGGAGAGCCGCGCAAGGCTTTGAAAACAAATCGAAAAAACATATCCCTCTGCGCAAGACCGCATCGCCGACAAGACCTCACGCCGAGTTAAAGCGCCCTGATGTCGAGAGCGATCTGCGAGCAACTTGGACAGTTGTCAGCCGCCGGGCTTAATGATCGGCGTTAATCTGCTGCGCGACGGCGCTACGCGGCGCCTTGAGCGTATAATTGCCCCGTTGTTCAGCGCCCTGCGCGCTTTTTGCGCACTTCCACCCGCATCGTAATCGCCCGACGCGCAGCCTCGGAGCGCTTCGATAACCGATCCTCAAGCAGGCGACGGCCAATTTGACAAATTCCGGGCTACCGTCAGCCGGTTTCGCCAGAACGCGCGCTTCTGTCGCAGATACAGGCCGTCATAATATTGCACACCAGAACTCTTGGCACGGCAATTGCTTTAAATCTGCTTGCGCTGCGCAAGCCGTGATGGTCGGATTGGCGTGACGTGACCCAGTTGGAACGGGAAACTCAGTCGCCGGTTGTTCGGGGTACTCCCTTGCCCCCGATAACCGGCGCTTTTTTTGGAAGAACAGGGCGCAGCACCAACCTCAGACTAACTTTCAGCTTTTCCCGCACTTTCATCTCCAGTATGGTCGGATATCCTTGCCGAGCCAATGCTTCGGGCTTTTTACTGAGGGTTCCGTTCGATAATGAGCGATGCTGCCTCCAGCGAACTTATAAAGAATATATTTCGATATGCTTCGTGCATTCTCGGAAACCGGCAATTGAGCCGTATTGCCATTATCGAGGCTTTTAAGGCGCGGGCCCTGAAGGGCGGATCGTCGAGACTTGAGCTTTACCGCCTCGTGAACGAGTATTCCGCGTCGAATGCGCCTCTTGCCGACGTTCGCTTCAGCGGAGGGCGCGGTATCGCCGCTGAACTTCTGCGGCTTTCCGGCGAGCACCGCCAGATCGTGGCCCTGCGCGCTGTCATGGGCCTGCCGTTTGTCGACGTGGCGGAAGTGATGGGGATGACCGAGCCCGCGGTTCGACGGGCATATATTTCATCGATCCGGGAATTGCGCGCCAAACCCGCAGTGCTGATAATCGAAGACGAAGCGATGATCGCGCTCGATCTCCAGAAAATTATCAAGACGCTCGGCCTTTCCGTCGCCGGCATCGCAAAAAATCGAGCCGAAGCCTTGCGCATAGCGGGCCAGTCTCGACCGAAGCTGATTGTCGCCGATTATCGGCTCAGGGACGAAACCGGTATCGATGTGGTGAATGCGATCCGCGAACAGATCCACGCGGACGTCATTTACCTCACCGCGCATCCGGAAGCTGTCACCGAGCAGCTTGGCGCGGCAAGCGAAGTGGTGCTGGCAAAGCCGTTCAACCCGCGCGCACTGGTCGCCGCTGTCCAGTCGAAGCTCGCGGCGTAAGGCGGGGTCCCGAGCGGCTGCCAGAGAAGGCCAGAGCCGGGTCCGATCCATGATCCAACCCGATCGGTGAATCCGCCTTCATTTCCGGAAGAGCCCGTTGCCGATCTGATTGCGAAGCCAGCCCTGCTATGGAACGATCACGGCTGCTTTTCGAAGTCGCCATCGACATAGTACCAGCGGCCATCTTCGCGGACGAAGTGGCTCGTTTCGCGGATTTCCCACACGCGGCCATTCGCCTTGTAACGCGCGACGAATTCGACATCGGCGGTGTCGGGTCCGGTGACATCATGACGCAGAACTTTCAGTCCCAGCCAACGGCGTGCCGATTTCTCGACATCGAGATCGGTCGGACGCGTGCTCTCGTGCCAGGTTGCGAGCAGATAGTCCTGAAGCTTCAGCCCGAACCCCGTATAGCGGGATCTCATCAGCGCCTCGGCGTCCGCCGCAGGCTCGCCATCATGCAATCTTTGGCAGCACCGCTCATAGGTAAGGTGGCTGCCGCAGGGGCAAGGCCCACGATACGTCTTTTCCTCTGTCATGTCGGCCATGTCACTTCCGTTTGCGCACGCTCTCTCAATGGCGGCCAGCAAATCCCGCCATCGAACCGCGTGCTAACCCGCGTTCCTTAATCCGTATCGAAGACGTCGGCGATAAGCTACAAGCGAGGGTGCCTTTTTGGGCGACAAAGCAACACAACCAGGCGGGCAGGATCGGGATGATTGCGGTTACGGACAGGATCGACCTCGACGAGGGCGAGATCGCCGTCACGTTCATCCGCGCGAGCGGCCCCGGCGGTCAGAACGTCAACAAGGTTTCGACCGCAGCGCAACTGCGCTTCGACGCACGCCGCTCGCCAAGCCTGCCTGATGCGGTGCGATGGCGACTTGAGCGCATCGCCGGTTCGCGGTTGACGAAGGAGGGCGAGATCGTGCTCACGGGCGGCAGTTACCGCACTCAGGAGGCCAATCGAAAGGACGTCATCGACAGGCTCGTTCGCATGATCCGGCAGGCCGCCATCGAGCGGCCTGTCCGCAGGCCCACGCGTCCGACGCTTGGCTCGAAACAGCGGCGGCTCGCCGGAAAGTCGAAGCGGAGCGAAGTCAAGCGCCAGCGGCAAGCACCCGCCGCCAGCGATTAGCGTGGTTTCGCCCCGCGTCATCGATTGATGCCGCAGGGCTGCCTCCGGTTAAGCGGCCACGGCGGGCAGCTCGGAAAGGGCTGTCGCAAGCGCGCCTTCATCGTAGTCCTGATCGATCATCCGGCCTTCGAAATAGCTGATGTACGCGCCCATATCGAAATGGCCATGGCCCGAGAGGTTGAACAGGATGGTTTCGGCCTTGCCTTCCGCCTTGCAGCGCAGCGCTTCGTCGATCGCGCACCGCACCGCGTGGGTCGACTCGGGCGCCGGCACGATGCCTTCGGCCCGCGCGAACTGAACGCCCGCATCGAAACACGCCCTCTGGTGATAGGCGCGCGCCTCGATCAGGCCCAGTTCATGGACATGCGAAACCATCGGCGCCATGCCGTGGTAGCGAAGGCCGCCGGAATGCGTCGCGGGCGGCATGAACGTCGAGCCGAGCGTGTGCATCTTGACGAGCGGAGTCAGGTGCGCGGTGTCGCCGAAGTCGTAAGCGTACTTGCCGCGCGTCAGGGTCGGACAGGAGGCGGGCTCCACGGCGATGATGCGACGCTTCCGGCCGCCGCGCAGGTGCAACCCGATGAACGGGAACGCAACGCCGGCAAAGTTCGAGCCGCCTCCCGTGCAGCCGATGACGATATCCGGATCGTCCCCCGCCAGCTCGAATTGCTGGATGGCCTCCAGGCCGATGACGGTCTGGTGGAGCATCACGTGGTTCAGCACCGAACCGAGCGCATATTTCACCGCAGGGTCTTTGACGGCGATCTCCACCGCTTCGGAAATGGCCATGCCGAGCGAGCCCGGGCTGTTCGGGTTTTGCGCAAGGATGGCGCGACCGGACTCCGTCTGATCCGACGGCGAGGCGATGCAGCGCGCACCATAGGTTTCCATCAGCGCGCGGCGATAGGGCTTCTGATCGTAGGACACGCGGACCTGGAACACGGTCACGTCGATGCCGAACAGCGCGCCCGCGAAAGCGAGCGATGCGCCCCATTGTCCGGCGCCCGTTTCGGTGGACAGGCGCCGAATTCCCGCCTCCTTGTTGTACCAGGCCTGAGGCACGGCGGTATTCGGCTTGTGCGATCCGGCGGGCGAGACGCCTTCGTTCTTGTAGTAGATCCTGGCGGGAGTGCCGAGCGCCTGTTCGAGGCGGCGCGCGCGGTAGAGCGGCGACGGCCGCCACATGCGATAAACGTCGCGGATCGGCTCGGGGATTTCGATCTCGCGCTCGCTCGTCACTTCCTGCTCGATGAGCGCCATCGGGAACAGCGGTTCAAGATCGGCGGGACCGGCGGGCTGTTGCGTGCCCGGGTGCAGCACCGTTGGCAGCGGCACCGGCAGATCCGCCGTGAGATTGTACCAGAATTTCGGGATTTGCGTTTCGTCGAGAACGTATTTGAGTTGGTTGCTCATGCGACCTTCCACTGCTGCATTTTTAGGCAACCATACACCAGCTTTGAGGGACGTAACCGTGGCACTTTGCGGCGGCCGTTTTTGATGATGAAATTTGCGGCACATGGCATAGCCCGCGCAATGTAAATTCGTCAGGCGCATCCAGACCGGCATGCGGACAAAAAGAGACCGAAGATTTGGTCTCCCCCGGAAGGCCGATAAACTGTAAAGGCTCCTGCGGCGCTATCCCCTTTCTTTTTCAACCGGCTTTCGGCTAGGATACCTGCTGCAACTTCGCTTTGGCGGCTGGATCCGAAACGATGTCAATTTGGGGAAAACTTGCCGGAGCGGCGGCGGGCCTCGCTTTCGGCGGGCCACTCGGGGCGCTTTTCGGCGGCGTGGCGGGCCACGCGGTGGATCGCACCCTGTCGGATTCGGCCCACGACAAGCAGGTCGCCTTCACCATGGGTGTGATCGCGCTCGGGGCGAAGATGGCAAAGGCCGATGGCGTCGTCACGATAAGCGAGATCAAGGCGTTCAAGGAAGTGTTCAAGATCCCGCCGGGGGAGGAGCACAACGTCGCGCGCGTCTTCAATCTCGCGAAGCAGGACGTCGCTGGCTTCGAGATGTATGCGCGACAGCTTGGCCGCCTTCTGCGCAACGACCGCCAACTGCTTGAAGACGTGCTTGACGGCCTGTTCCATATCGCCATTTCCGATGGCCAGCTTCTTCCGGCCGAGGATCAGTTCCTTGCCGATGTGGCGAAGGAATTCGGCTTTACCCACATGGACTATATGGGCATTCGCGGGCGGCACTATCGCTGCGAGTTGTACGACCCCTACACCGTGCTTTCCGTTTCGCCGAACGTTTCGGACGCGGACCTCAAGGCGAAGTATCGCAAGCTCGTCGCGGAAAACCATCCGGACAAGCTCATCGCGCGCGGCGTGCCCGCCGAGTTCGTCGAGATCGCCACGAAGAAACTCGCCGCCATCAACGCGGCCTATGACGAGATCCGGCAATCCCGTCTCGCCGTTTAGCAACGGAAGCCGGACAGGCGAGCGGCTCAGCCTCAGAAAGCGTAGCGTACAGCCAGCATGACATCCGAAATTGCGACCCCATTTGAGCCCGACTCCGGGCTTGTTTCGCGCATCGTCGCCGCCGAAAACCGCGAGGAAAGGCGCGGGTGCACGAGCCCGAACATCCTCATCCTGCACTACACGGGCATGGAAAGCGCCGAAGCGGCCATCCGCTGGCTCGCGCTTCGGGAGTCGGGGGTTTCCTGCCATTATGTCGTGGACGAGGCGGGCGCGATCACGCAACTCGTGCCCGAAAGCTTGCGCGCCTGGCATGCGGGGCTTTCGATGTGGGAAGGCCGCGACGATGTGAATTCCCGCTCCATCGGCATCGAGATTCACAATCCCGGCCACGGCCTCGGCTATCCCGACTTTCCGCTCGCGCAGATGTTCGCCGTCGAAAAGCTCTGCCACGACATCGTTGCGCGCAACCGCATCGCGCCGCGCCATGTTCTCGCCCATTCGGACATCGCGCCCGCCCGCAAGGAAGACCCCGGCGAGAAATTCAACTGGGCATGGCTGGCGCTCGGCGGCATCGGCCATTGGGTCGAACCCGCGCCGATCGTGGAAGGAGACGCGCTCGACACGGGATCGTGCGGCGGCGCCGTGCGCGAGGTGCAAAAGAAGCTGGCGGCCTACGGCTACGGCATCGACGTCACCGGCGAATACGATGACGCCACGAGGATTGTGGTAAGGGCCTTCCAGCGCCATTTCCGGCCCGCGCTGGTGGACGGGCGCGCGGATCTGTCGACGTTGAAAACGCTCGACGCCCTGCTGGACGCGCTGCCAGCCGCCGACGCTCGGTTGTTTTAGCGCGTCGGCTGCATGGGGAGGCCCAGCGCTTCGAGACCGGACGCGACGGCCTTCTTCATGACGGAGGGAAGGGCGAAGGCGGCGAGATCATCGAGCGCGGCCCATTCGCCGGAAAACACCGCCGCAGCCGAAGGGTCTGCGTTCGCGTCTGCCGCGAAAACGCGAAGTTCGAGATGAAAATGCGTGAAGGTGTGCTGAACGGTGCGCGCCTGCCGCCACGCCACCGAGCCAGCGTGAGCGCTATCCGCAACGGCTGAATCGGGTAACGGCGAGACGGACCTGGCTGCTGCATCGCCCTTCGTTCGTCCGCGCTTCGGGCGCGCCGCCACTTCGACCGCCGCCGTCTCATCGACCACCCATTCCGACATCGGCACTTCCATCATGCCGCCGAGCAGGCCCTTGTCCGCGCGCCGACGAAGCAGGATGCAGCCGCCGCGAACGATGACGAAGGCTTCGCCTCGTCGGGTCGGTCTCGCTGCCTTGGCCGCCCGCAATGGAAAACGCTCCGCATCCCCCGTCCCGGCGGCGGCGCAGAACGCGCGAACCGGACACATGAGACATGAAGGGGTGCGCGGACTGCAAAGGCCCGCGCCGAGGTCCATCATCGCTTGCGCGTAATCGCCGGGGCGCGCTTCGGGCGTCAACTCGGCTGCCCGCTTTCGCAGCTCCGCCTTGGCGGCGGGAAGCGGCGTCTCGACCGCGAATACGCGCGCGAGCACACGCTCCACGTTCCCGTCGACAACGGCGGCGGGCAGATCGAAGGCGATGGCCGCAATGGCCGCCGAGGTGTACGCGCCGACGCCCGGCAGCGCCCGCAGACCCTCCTCGTCGGCAGGGAAGCCGCGCTCGGCGAGCGCTTGCGCGCACGCGTGCAGGTTCCGCGCCCGCGAGTAGTAGCCGAGCCCCGCCCACGCGGCGAGCACGTCGTCGCGCGAGGCGGCGGCCAGCGCTTCGACGGTCGGCCAACGCCGCGTGAACGCCTCGAAATAGGGAATGACCGCCTTCACGGTCGTCTGCTGAAGCATGATCTCCGACAGCCACACGCGGTAAGGGTCGACACGCTCGCCGGGCTTCGCCCGCCACGGGAGATCACGCCGCGCGGCGTCATACCAGCGAAGCAGTGCGTGCTGGAAGCTCCCGGCGGCGAATGGGGGCCGCGCGCTGTGCTTCTTCTGCATCATGTGCACACCAAACGGGGGCACCCGGCGTTTCGCGCCTTCATGTCATGCCTCGAATCAGCCATCGCCCAAGCTATGGCGGTCTTCAACGAACACGGCAAGAGCAGCGGCGCGAGCGCGCCGGCGGTTCCTTACAAAGGTCCGGTTTCCGTCGGGCGATTCATTGCGCCGGTCGCGGGCAAGACGCTCGCGCGGGGCGGCACGGTCATGGCGGAGCTTCTGGCCGAGTGGCCGGCGATCGCGGGCGAAAGCCTTGCGGCGCATACGAAGCCCGAGCGCCTGACGAAAGGCGCGCCGGAACCCGGCTTCGAAGGGCGCACACCGCCATCGGTGCTGCTCCTCAAGGTGGACCCGGCGAAGGCGCTCGACGTGCAATATATCGCGCCGCAGCTTGTGGAACGGATCAATCGCACGCTCGGCTTCCGCGCGGTGAGTGCGCTCCGGATCGTGCAGGGGCCAATCGCGGCGAAGCCCGCAAGACCGGCTCGCCGCGCACCGATCCGGCCCGCTTCGTCCTTGCAGGGAGAAACCGCATCGCCAGGCGCCACCGCCTCGACAGGCGGCACCCCATCCGCGACGCCAGAGCCGCAAGCCGCAATTCCGCAGCCGCAAGATCGCCTCGCCGCCGCGCTTGCCCGGATGGCCGAAGGTCGAAAGGCGCGCGGCCTCTGACCGCGTCTCCCCAGTCTCTTGCACGGTCATGCTTGAATTTTGTTGTCGCGCGCTCCAAAACATCGCAAACGCGGATTTAATTCTGGGAGAGCGCTCGTGTCCTCGAAACTGAAGTTTGCAGTCTACGCCCCGGTGGCGGCCATGGCTCTTGCTCTGGGCTTGTCCACAATAGCCGACGGTCACTTCGTTTCCCCGGCCGCGGCGCAGGAAGCGGCACAACCCGCCCTACCCGATCAGGCGCTTGGAAAGGCCGATGCGCCCGTGACGATCATCGAGTATTCCTCGCTTTCATGTCCGCATTGCGCGACCTTCCATCGTACCGTTCTGCCTGAACTCAAGAAGCAGTTCATCGAAACCGGCAAGGTTCGTTATGTGCAGCGCGAGTTTCCGCTGAATGACGCGGCCTTCGCGGGCTCCGTGCTGGCGCGCTGCCTCGATTCGAGCCGCTTCTTCGCATTCAACGATCTCCTCTTCCAGAAGCAGGAAGACTGGGCCTTCAAGCAGGATGCGCTCACGCCGCTGAAGCTCTATGCGAAGCAGGCGGGGCTGAACGATGCCGAGTTCAACAAGTGCCTCGCGAACGAAGACCTTCAGAAGAAGGTGCTGGCAGTCCGCGAACTCGGGGAGAAGCAGGGCGTGCGCGGAACGCCGACTTTCTTCATCAATGGCAAGAAGTTCGACGGCGCACCCACGATCGAGGCTTTCGCTGAAGCGGTGAAGCCGTATCTCGGCACGCAATAGGCAACATGAGGCGCCGCGAAAGCGGCGTTTTTCATTCATAGTGCCCAGTATGTGAAGGTCGAGGCGAGCCTGAGGGAGGCGTCATCTCGACTTCGACGGGCAAGGAACGGGTGGGACCGATGACCTTTTCAAACGTAGCGCGTCTTGTCGGCGCGGCGTCTTTCGCGGCACTTCTGGCCGGCTGCACCGGTGGCGTTTCATTGCCCGCCATGCCATCCATGCCCTCGCTTCCGTCGCTGTCGCTTGGTTCGGACGAAAGTGCCCAGGCTGACGCGGACAAGCCGAAGTCCGAGAAGCTGATCTCGGCGGCGGATCTCGCGGAGCCGGGCCCGCTCGGCGATCAGGTCATCGGCAAGGCGACCGCCCCGGTGACCATCGTCGAATATCTGTCTTTCACCTGCGCGAACAGCGCGAAGTTTCACGCCGAGACGCTGCCGAAGCTGAAAAAGGCCTATATCGACAAGGGCAAGGTGAAGCTCGTCCTGCGCGACTATCCGATCGGCAAGGCCGCCGCCGCCACCGCCGTTCTGAGCCGCTGCCTCCCGCAGAAGGACTATTCCAAGGTCGTGGAGAAGCTTCTGTCGACGCAACAGACGTGGGTTGCGCAGGAGGTTAAGCCCGATGACATTTACAATGCTGTGAAGTTCACAGGAATAAAGCGGGACAAGTTTGACGAGTGCCTCACGAATCAAAGCATTAATGATGCGTTGGTCCTGGTGAAGCAGCGAGGCCGGGGCTTCGGCGTTTCGGGCACGCCGACATTCTTCGTGAACGGCAAGAAAATGGCCGGTGCCGTGTCGTTCGAAGAGTTGCAGCCGGTTATCGAGGCTGCGCTGGCGAATCCCGCCGCGCCAACGGCGCAGCAGCCGCAGCCCCAGCAGCACGGTTCCGGCAATCCGGCCTGACGCGATCCGCTCGCGTCCACGGCTTGGCGGGCGTGACCGGGCGGTGAAACGGAAGGGCAAGACTTGTGCAGATCACACGGCTTAGGCTTCTTGGCTTTAAATCCTTCGTGGAGCCGACCGAGCTTCTGATCGGTCTCGGCCTGACGGGCGTCGTCGGGCCGAACGGTTGCGGCAAGTCGAACCTGCTCGAAGCGCTGCGCTGGGTGATGGGCGAAACGTCCTACAAGACCATGCGCGCGTCCGCGATGGACGACGTCATCTTCTCCGGCACCGACAAGCGCCCGGCCCGAAACATGGCCGAGGTGATGGTTGCCATCGACAACACGAAGCGCACCGCGCCCGCCGCCTTCAACGATGCCGATGTGCTCGAAATCTCGCGCCGCATCCAGCGCGAGGCCGGGTCCGTTTACAAGGTCAACGGCAAGGAGGTCCGCGCGAAGGACGTGCAGATCCTGTTTGCCGACGCGGCGACCGGCGCGCGCAGCCAGGCGATGGTCCAGCAGGGCACCATCGGCCAGCTCATCAACGCGAAGCCGCAGGATCGCCGCCGCATCCTCGAAGACGCGGCGGGCATCGCGGGCCTCTATACGCGCCGCCATGAAGCCGAACTTCGGCTGAAGGCCGCCGAGGCAAACCTCGAACGCCTGAAGGATGTGCTCGGCCAGCTCGGCAACCAGCTTGCAAGCCTCAGGCGGCAGGCCCGGCAAGCGCAGAAATATCGCGAATTGACGACCGAGCTTCGCAAGCTCGAAGCAATGCAGCAGCATTTGCATTATTCGGCGGCGAACGCAGCCGTGCAGAGCGAGGAAGCGCAGCTTCTCGAAGCCTTGCGCGCTGTCGGGCAGTTCACCCAGGCCGAAGCGGCTGCCCTGCGGCTTCAGGCCGAGGCGGCGGACGCGCTCCAGCCGTTGCGCGACGAGGAAGCGACGCGCGCCGCCGTGCTCCATCGCATCGAGGTTGAGCGCAACACGCTCGACCGTGAGGAAGCCCGCGCGAAGGAGCGCGAGGCCGAGCTTCGCGCGCGCCTCGTTCAGGTGCAGGCGGACGCCGAGCGCGAGGACGCAGCCATCGCGGAGGCGCGGGAGCTGCTCGAAAAGTTCGACCGCGACGAAGAAGCCCTGCGCGCGCTTGGCGATGGCACCGAGGCGCGGGCGGAAGCCGAGGCGCGCGCCGAAAACGCGATGGAGGGACTTGGCGAGGCGGAGGAAATGCTCAACGCGCTCACGGCGAAGGTGGCCGAGCTTCGCGCCGAGCGCCGCCAGCTTGAGGCGCAGATCGGCGAACACGGCAGCCGCGCGGGCCGCTTCGCGCAGCAGGAAGCCGAGCTTTCGCGGCAATTGGCAGACCTTCGCGCCCGGGCCGAGGCCGCTTCGCCCGTGGACGATTTGCGCGAAGACGTCGCCATGCTCGAAGCGCAGATCGAGACCATCGAAGGCGACATCATCGCGGCGGAGGAAGCCGTCGCGGCGGCTCGCCAGCGCGAAAAGGACACGCGCGATGCAGCCGGGGCCGCGCGGCTCCGCGCGAAGAGCCTCGAAACCGAGGTGGCCACGCTCATCAAGCTGCTGAAGCCGTCCGACGCGGGCCGGTTCAAGCCCATCGTCGACCAGATCTCCGTTTCGCCCGGCTATGAGGCCGCACTCGGCGCAGCGCTCGGCGACGATCTCGACGTAACGGCCGATCAGAACGCCCCGACACGCTGGACGCTCGTCAGCGATGCGGGCGGCGATCCCGCGCTGCCTTATGGCGCTGAACGGCTGTCGAATTTCGTGCGCGGTCCGCTTGAGCTTTCGCGCCGTCTCGCGCAGATCGGCGTCGTGGCGAGCCGCGACGAAGGCGAGCGGCTGAAGGCGAGTTTGGCCGTCGGCCAGCGGCTCGTGACGCGCGAGGGCGACCTCTGGCGCTGGGACGGGTTCGTGTCCGCCGCAAACGCACCGTCCGCCGCCGCGCGCCGCCTCGCAGAGCGCAACCGCCTCGCCGGGCTGGAGGAGCAGCTCGACGAGGTGCGCGAAGCCGCAGACCGCGCCGAAGCCGAGCGCCTTGCGGCGCAGAATGCCGCGACCGAGGCGCAGGCGTCCGAGAAGCGGCTTCGCGAAGCCGTTCGCGCGGCGCAGGCTCAACTGGCGCAAAAGCGCGCAACCTTCTCGCAGGCCGAGCGCGCCGCGATGGAGGAGGCGAACAAGCTTCGCAATATCGAGGAAGCGCGCGAACGCGCCGCCTATGCGCGCGAGGAGGCCGAAGCCGCCCGCGAAGATGCGCAGGCCGCGCTCGAAGAGGCTCGCCCGGTCGATCAGGCCGAAGCGGAGCTGGCGCGGCTCAAGGAGCGCGCCGCCGCCGCGCGCGACGTCTACACGCAGGCCAAGGCCGCGCTCGACGGCATCGACCGCGACATCCGCGCCCGCGCCTTTCGACTGAAGCAGATCGGCGAGGAGCGGCTTCGCTGGCTCCAGCGCACCAAGAGCGCGAATGCGCAGATCAACAGCCTCGCCGAGCGGCTCGACGGCATCCGGGCGGAACTGGCCGAGGCGGAGGAGCTTCCGGCGAAGATCGCGGACCGGCGGAACAAGATCCTAACCGAGATCGGGCAGGCCGAAACCGCACGCAAGGCCGCCGCCGACCAACTTGCCGCCGCCACGAACAGCCTGCGCGATGCAGACCGCGCGCTCCGCGATGCGCAGTCCGGGCTTTCAACCGCGCGCGAAACCCGGGCCCGCATTGAAGCGCGGCTCGAAGCCGCGCGCGAGCGCCGCGCGGAATACGCGAACGCGATCCGCGACACCTTCGAGTGTCAGCCGCCGGAGATCCTGAAAGCGGTCGGCCTGGAGGAAGACGCGGCGCTTCCCCCGCCGCAGGAGATCGAACAGCAGATCGTAAAGCTCAAGGCGGAGCGCGAGCGTCTCGGCGGCGTCAATCTGCGCGCCGAGGAAGAAGCGGCGGCGCTCGGCGGCGAGTTCGACGGCATGGAGAAGGAGCGCGCCGACCTTCAGGAGGCCATCGGCAAGCTGCGCACCGGCATTGCGAGCCTCAACAAGGAAGGCCGCAAGCGCCTGCTAGAAGCGTTCGACACGGTGCAAGCCCATTTCGTGCGACTCTTCCAGATCCTGTTCGGCGGTGGCGAGGCCGAACTGCAACTCATCGAAAGCGACGACCCGCTGGAAAGCGGCCTCGAAATCTTCTGCCGCCCGCCCGGCAAGAAGCCGCAGACGCTCACGCTGCTTTCGGGCGGTGAAAAGGCGCTGACCGCGCTCGCACTCATCTTCGCGGTGTTCCTCACGAACCCGTCGCCGATCTGCGTGCTCGACGAGGTGGACGCGCCGCTCGACGACGCCAACGTGGACCGCTTCTGCACCATGATGGAAGAGATGTCGCGCTCCACCGAGACGCGCTTCCTCGTCATTACCCATCACCCGATGACCATGGCGCGCATGAACCGGCTGTTCGGCGTCACCATGCAGGAGAAGGGCGTGAGCCAGCTCGTCAGCGTGGATCTGCAGGCGGCGGAGCGGTTCCGGGACGCGAGCTGACGCGCGAGCCGCGGTTTATATCTGATTACCCATCTCGACCGAAGCGGCGCTTCCGGTTATCACTTGCATAGCTCGGGCTAGTCGGGGACGGGGCATGCAGGATGGATTCGTACGAGAAGTGCGCGCCCCGCAGCAGGCGCGGCGGGCTTTCGGTCGCGCGCTTGCCGATTTCCGCATCAATGGCGCGACGACGCCACGCGGCTTGTACCCGGCTGAAGAGCAACTTCTCGATTGCGCTGCGCGTGGCGAGATTTGCGTAATTGGCGCCGATCTTCCTGACGAAGCCACGGATGATAAGCGGATCCGCACGGGCTTCCTTCGATTTCTGCTGCTCGGCGGCGATGACGAAGCGCCGGTGCACGAGAAGGGCGTCAGAATCGTGGGCGCGTACGTCGACGGACAACTCGACCTAGAAAGTGCGCACGATGTCCGCTCTCTTTATCTCGCGAATTGCAATATTGCCGCCGGCATTAACGGTCGCAGTTCATCTCTCGATGAAATCATTCTCCGCGGCTCCATGACTGGTGGTGTCAATCTTCAGACAGCTTCGATCGCCGGCAATGCATTTTTGAGAGACACTCGGGTTTCCGGCGAGGTGAGTTTGTCTGGAGCAGTGATCGGCGGCAATCTAGACTTCAGCGGCGCGACGCTCGCCCATGTGGGTGGCTGCGCGCTTAATTGCGATAGCGCGAAGGTGACCGGCACCGTCTTTCTGAATTGGTTTGGCGAGCGGCGTTTCGAGGCGCAAGGAGACGTTCGCTTGGTGGGTGCGGAAATTGGTGGCGATCTGAACTGTAGCGGCGCGACATTCGCCAATCCCGGCGACAAGGCGCTTTCTTGCGACCGCGCAAGAGTTGCAGGCAGCGTCTTTTTGAACTGCGACGGTGATCGGCGTTTCGAAGCGCAAGGAGAAGTGCGCTTCTTGGGCGCGGAGATTGGCGGCGTTTTGGTCTGCAGCGGTGCGACGTTCTCAAATCCGGGCGACAAGGCTCTTTCTGGCGACGGCGCGAAGGTCGCAGGCGACGTCATTTTGAGCTGCGACGGTGATCGGCGTTTCGAGGCGCAGGGAGAGGTGCGCCTCCCGGGCGTAGAGATAGGAGGCAATCTGGACTGCACCGGGGCCATACTCACCAATCTGCGCGGCCCCGCGCTTGCTGCAGACGGCGCGAAGGTTAGCGGCAGCGTCTTTTTCAGGCGTGACGGCGTGCGACGTTTCGCGGGTCGGGGAATAGTGCGCTTCACGGGCGCTTCTATCGACGGCGATTTTGCGTGCAATGGAGGTACTTTCACAGCTGGCGGAGCAGTTGCACTCAGTCTCGAGTCGGCACGCATCCGCGGTACCCTTTGGCTTGGGCCAGCAGCGCAACCCGTAAATCATCTTTGTGTCATAGAAGGGGCTCTCGTCCTCCAAGGGGCCCATGCTCACCAAGTTCAAGACGACCCCTCGCTCTGGGACGCGCAAAATAGCACTCTTGATTCGATCTATCTCGACGGTTTCACGTATAATCGCTTTGGTAGCCTCGCAAAAACAGACTGGAAGACACGTGCCGCTTGGCTGGCTCGGCAGCACCCTTCTGACCTTGGTGAGGATTTTCGTCCACAGCCCTTCGAACAACTTATCAAGGTGCTGCGCGACATGGGACATGACGCGAGCGCGCGCCGCATCGGACTTTTGAAGCAGCATTATCTGCAAAAGCGCAAGCGGCCGTGGACGATGCCCTTCCACACATGGCTCAAGGATCCGTTTCGCCAATGGCCGATTAAAAACCCCTTCCCGTGGCTGCTCAGTGTCGCGTTTGGCTGGTCCTGCGGTTACGGCTATCGCCCACACCGGCTCGTGGTCGCGCTTGTCGCGCTGTGGTTGGCGTGCGCCGCGCTTTATGAACGCGGCGCGGCAGGCGGCGGCTTTGCGCCCAAGGATGCGCAGGTCTGGACCAGCAACGACTACAAGGATTGCGCGACGAACTGGACCAACTGCAAAATGAGCGGCGACGCGCCAGGCAAGGTGACCCAGATCCTAGCGTTCAACGCCCTGACCTACTCCGCCGACGTGCTGCTGCCCGCCATAGACCTCGGCCAGCGCTCGGCTTGGACGCCGATGATGCGCAAGATCGAGGTGGATTTTCCAATCGTCGGCAAGGCGACGCTTCCACCTGCGACGCTGCGCGCTGTCTCTTGGGCGGAGAATATCCTCGGCGTGATGGGCGTGATCATGCTCGGCGCGATCCTCTCTGGCGTCATCAAGCGCGATTGAAGCCGCTGCGATGCGCCGTGCGCAGACCATGGTAAGCTTTTCTTAACGCATCGCGCGCGACGGTGACGTTCCATGTGTGAGCCTTGAGGCAAGCCGAATCACTCCATGGTGGGGCCGTTGATGAGGTGACGAATGGGAACTCGGTCGATGGCGTTGGCGCAGAAAACGCCCCATTGGGGCAGCATAGCTGTCGGTGCGGGCGCCGCTGCCGCGGTGACGTTGTCTCTCGTCGGCCAGGGTGAGGCGGCGCTCGCGCTTTTCGCGTTCGCAGGCGCCGCAGGCGGCGTGCTTTTCGCGACCGGCCAGATCCAGTTCAAGCCCTCCGAGGCAACGACCGGCGACACCGCCCACGACATCGTCCGGGCGCATCCCGGCGCAATCGCCGTGACCAACAGGAAAGGGATCATTCAGGGTTGCAGCGATAGCTTCATGACAATCGTGGGCGGCCTCGGCGTCGATCAGAGCCTCTCGCGGCTCGGCGATCGCGACCGCGAAACGGCGGCTGCCGTTTTCCGCCTTCTTTCCGCCGGACGCGAAGGCAGGAAGCACACGGAAACCATCGTTCTCCCGAATTTGGCGGGAGGCGAAACGGCGGTTCTCGGGATAACCCCCATCGGCGATCAGGGGAACCGGGCACAGTTTTTCTTATGGCATGTCGAGCAATTCAGGAAGGATGCATCGGGCGAGCGCCGCACCCCCGATCTGCTCGAAATGCTCCCCGTGGCGGCCCTGACGGTCAACAAGGATCTCAGCGTTCAGAGCGCGAACAAGGCCTTCGAGAAGCTAGCCGGAGGTTCCCCGGTCGGCAGGGAGGCTTGGTCGCTCTTCAGAACGCGGCGCGGCAATCCGCTCACGCGCGCGAGACTTCGCGATGTCATCGCCAAGGCGGGGGGCAACATTCAGGTTCAGGTGGTGAGCGCCACCGGCTTTACCCGGCAGGCCGGGTTGCATCTGGCGGACACCCTCAACGGCGGCGGAGTGTGGCTTGTCACGCCCGCGGATGCCGCAACCGGGCGACTGGACGAGGCATTCGAGACGATCGTCGCCTGCGCACCCGAAGCGATGGCCATTCTGAACACGAAAGGCGTCATCCTCGGCGCCAACGATGTTTTCCGCCGGATCTTCGACACCGAAGGCACAGACGGTTCGCAGGCGCCCGACATTCATGGAAAGGCGTTGGCCTCGCTTCTTGCCGAAGCCTCCGCCCAGACGGTGAAGGAAAAGATTGCGGCTTTACTCTCCGCGCCGGATGCGAATCCCGCCCCGGTCGAGCTTCACGCCGCTCCTAAGGACGCGATCAACCGCCGCGTTCGCCTTGTGATCTTTCCGGCGGCCGACGGGAACCATCTCGTGATAACGGCGGCTGAACCCGTGGCAAGCGCGCTCACCGACGAGAAGGCGGCGCAAGGACAGAAACTTCAGGCCGTGGGCGAACTCGCCGGCGGCATCGCGCACGACTTCAACAACCTGCTTACAGCCATCATCGGCTTTTCAGACTTGCTCCTGCGCCGCTTCCGCGCGTCCGATCCCGCGTTCAAGGACTTGATGAACATCAAGAACAACGCGACCCGCGCGGCGGAACTCGTCAAGCAGATCCTGGCCTATTCGCGTCGCCAGACCTTGCGCCCCGCCATTCTCAGGCTGACGGACGTCATCGAGGAATTCCAGGCGACGATGGGCCGAACGCTCGGCGAAAAGGTCAAGGCCAGGGTGCAGCACGGCCGCGATCTCTGGTTCGTGAAGGCCGACGAGGGTCAGCTTTTCCAGGTCATCATGAACCTCGCGGTGAACGCGCGGGATGCGATGCCCGACGGCGGCGAAATCATCATCTCCACCGCCAATGTTAGCGAGCGCGAGTCCCTTCTCCTCAAGGATCGCGGCGTCGAGCGAGGCGAGTATGTCACAGTCGAAGTGCGGGACACCGGCACCGGCATCAAGCCCGAGATTCTGGAAAAGATCTTCGATCCGTTTTTCTCGACGAAAGAGGTCGGCAAGGGGACGGGCCTCGGGCTCTCCACCGTTTACGGCATCGTGAAGCAGACAGGCGGCACGATTCTCGTCGACAGCGAGATCGGAAAAGGATCGTCGTTCCGCATCTTCCTGCCGCGCTATGTCGAAACCGAACTCGACCTGAAAGCCCTCGAAACCCGCAGCGAAGCGCCCGAGCAGACCGTCGATCTCACCGGCAAGGCGACCGTCCTGCTGGTTGAAGACGAAGACGCCGTGCGTTCCTTCGCGTCTCGCGCACTCGCTACCCGCGGCTACACCGTTCTCGAAGCGGCGAGCGGCGTCGAGGCGCTCGAAATCATGGATCGTCACGAAGGTCAGGTCGACCTCGTGGTGAGCGACGTCGTGATGCCCGAGATGGATGGCCCAACCCTTTTGCGCCATTTGCGTCAGCGAAATCCCGACATTCGCATCGTATTCATGTCGGGCTATGCGGAGGAAGCTTTCCGCAAGAACCTCGCGGCGGACGAAAACTTCATCTTTCTGCCGAAGCCCTTCACGCTCAAGAAACTGGCCGAAACCGTGAAGGCGGCGGCCGCGTAGAGCGGAATTACGATCAGATCGCAGCGTGCGATCGGTAAAATGTTCTTCTTGGGTTCAGAGACAGATTCACCGATCGGGTCGACCCGGTGGCGTGCGCGCCCGGATCGGGCGCCGGAATTCGACGCATGCGGGGCAATCGATCTCGTTTTGCAGCGGGAGTGCCCCAATTGCAACAATCAGAACGAATGATCCAAGGTTGAGCAAAACCACTTGCGCACAAGAACAAACGGGGTACATTCAGTGTCGTTTGCAAGTCCATGACCGCTATGGAATAAACGAAGGATAACGATTCATGAGCGAAACGCCGTTCCGCGTGATCGAAGGGAATTGGGACAGCATGGACAAACAGAAAGCCCTCGAAGCCGCCCTGAGTCAGATCGAGCGGAATTTCGGCAAGGGATCCGTCATGCGGCTGGGCAAGAACGACAAGCCCGTCGAGGTGGAAGCGATTTCCACCGGCTCCCTGGGCCTCGACATCGCGCTCGGAATAGGCGGATTACCGCGTGGCCGCATCATCGAAATTTTCGGGCCGGAATCGTCCGGCAAGACGACGCTCGCGCTTCACGTTATCGCAGAGGCGCAGAAGAAGGGCGGCTCCTGCGGGTTCGTGGACGCCGAGCACGCGCTCGATCCCGTCTATGCGAGAAAGCTGGGCGTCAACCTGGAAGACCTGATCATCTCGCAGCCCGACACGGGCGAACAGGCTCTCGAAATCACCGATACGCTGGTGCGCTCCGGCGCAATCGACGTCATCGTGGTGGATTCGGTCGCAGCCTTGACCCCGAAGGCCGAGATCGAGGGGGAGATGGGCGATGTGCTGCCGGGTATGCAGGCCCGCCTCATGAGTCAGGCGCTCCGCAAACTCACGGGATCGATCTCGAAATCGAATTGCCTTGTCATCTTCATCAACCAGATTCGCATGAAGATCGGCGTGATGTTCGGCAATCCCGAAACCACCACGGGCGGCAACGCCTTGAAATTTTACTCCTCGGTGCGCCTCGACATCCGTCGCATCGGACAGATCAAGGAACGCGACGAGGTCGTCGGCAACCAGACCCGGGTGAAGGTCGTCAAGAACAAGGTGGCCCCGCCATTCAAACAGGTCGAATTCGACATCATGTACGGCGAAGGTATCTCGAAGACCGGAGAACTCGTCGACCTGGGGGTGAAGGCCAACATCGTCGAAAAATCCGGTTCCTGGTATTCGCACGACAGCCAGCGGATTGGACAGGGGCGGGAAAACGCAAAGGCCTTCTTGCGCGGCAATCCGGCGGTGGCCGAAGCGATTGAACGAGACATCCGCGCCAATGCCGGACTGATCGCGACAAAAATCCTCGACGGTGCGGATAGCGACGATGACAACGGCGACGGAGAGCTGCCGGGCGAGGTTGAGGCGCCAAGCCCGGGCCGGAAGGGCGCCAGCCGCTAGGCCGACGTCGATGTGTCAAATCGGACCGCATGTGGCAGGATTGCTGTGGGCGTCTTGCTCGATAACGGGAAATTGCGGTATCGCTGTCGAGTGCCGATATGCTTTATCTCTTGGGCCGGTTTGGCCGCCGGTAAAGCCGCGCTTGTCCACTGGAAACGAATTTGGTTATGAGCACCCTTAACGAGATCCGCGGAACCTTCATCGATTTCTTCCGCAAGAACGGTCACGAGCACGTGCCATCGAGCCCGCTCGTGCCTCGGAACGATCCGACGCTGATGTTCACGAACGCGGGCATGGTGCAGTTCAAGAACGTCTTCACCGGCATGGAGACGCTTCCATTCAAGCGCGCCGTCACCTCCCAGAAGTGCGTGCGCGCGGGCGGCAAGCACAACGACCTCGACAATGTCGGCTACACCGCGCGACATCACACCTTCTTCGAGATGCTCGGCAATTTCTCCTTTGGCGACTACTTCAAGGAGCGCGCCATAGAGTTGGCCTGGACGCTCGTCACCAAGGAATTCGGGCTCGACAAGAAGCGGCTTCTCGTCACCGTCTTCTCCGAAGACGACGACGCGCATGCCCTCTGGAAGAAGATCGCAGGTCTGTCCGACGACCGCATCATCCGCATTCCCACATCGGATAATTTCTGGTCGATGGGGGAAACGGGTCCGTGCGGGCCCTGCTCCGAAATCTTTTTCGACCACGGTCCGAAAGTCCCCGGCGGCCCTCCCGGCAGCGAGGACGCCGACGGGGACCGCTTCATCGAGATCTGGAACCTCGTTTTCATGCAATACGAGCAGGTTTCGAAAACGGAGCGGCTCGATCTGCCGAGGCCTTCGATCGACACGGGCATGGGCCTGGAACGCGTCGCCGCAGTGCTGCAAGGCGTTCACAATAATTACGACACCGACCTCTTTCAGGCTCTGATCCGCGCTTCGGTCGATGCGACCGGCGTGCCGGCCGAGGGCGCAGCGCTTCCGAGCCATCGCGTCATCGCCGACCATCTTCGCGCCTCTGCCTTCCTTATCGCGGACGGCGTGCTGCCCTCGAACGAAGGGCGTGGCTATGTTCTTCGCCGCATCATGCGACGCGCGATGCGCCATTCGCATCTGCTGGGCGCCGAAGAACCGCTGCTGTACCGCCTCCTTCCCGTTCTGGTGCGGGAGATGGGCCAGGCTTATCCGGAACTCGTGCGCGGTCAGGCGCTCATCGGCGAAACGCTCAAGATCGAGGAGGTGCGCTTCCGCAGGACGCTCGCCCGCGGCCTGAGCCTTCTCGACGAGGCGTCCGGTTCGCTCGGCGCGGGCGACACGTTTTCCGGCGACGTGGCCTTCAGGCTGTATGACACCTACGGCTTCCCGCTCGACCTGACGCAGGATGCGCTGAAGGCCCGCAGCATTCGCGTCGATGTCGAACAATTCAACGCCGCCATGGCGCAGCAAAAGGCCGAAGCGCGCAAGGCGTGGGCTGGCTCCGGCGAGGCTGCGACGGACAAGGTCTGGTTCGACGTGCTGGATCAGGCGGGCGCGACGGAATTTCTCGGCTATGAAACTGAGGTAGCCGAAGGCCAGATTGTCGCGATCCTGAAGGATGGCAAGCCGGTCAAGCAATTGAAGACCGGCGAAGAGGGCGTCCTTATTCTCAACCAGACGCCGTTTTATGGCGAATCGGGCGGCCAGGTCGGTGACCGAGGTGTCATCATCGGGCCGAAAAATGCCCACTTCGACGTGACCGAGACGCAGAAGAAGCTCGGCAAACTGTTCGCGCATGTCGGCGTAGCGAAAGAGGGCCCGCTCAAGGTTGGCGACGCCGTCGAAATGCAGGTCGATCACGCGCGCCGCACCGCGATTCGCGCGAACCATTCGGCGACCCATCTGCTGCACGAGGCGCTGCGCGAGACGCTCGGCACGCATGTCACGCAAAAGGGCTCGCTCGTCGATCCGGACAAGTTGCGTTTCGATTTCTCCCATCCGAAGCCGCTTTCCAGGGAGGAACTCGCAGCCGTCGAGGATCTGGCCAATGCAGTCGTGTTGCGCGACAGCCCCGTGGTAACCCGTCTGATGGCGGTGGACGACGCCATTGCTGCCGGCGCCATGGCGCTTTTCGGCGAAAAATACGGCGAGGAGGTCCGCGTCGTTTCGATGGGCGAGGCCAGCCACGACGACCGCGGAAGCCGCGCTTTCTCGGTGGAACTGTGCGGTGGCACGCACGTGCGGGCGACGGGCGAAATCGGCCTCGTCAAGGTCGTGCAGGAGAGCGCCGTCGCCGCCGGTGTCAGACGCATCGAAGCCCTGACGGCCAATGCGGCCCGCCAGCATCTCGCACATCAGGAGGCGGCCCTTCGGCAGGCCGCCGAGCTTCTCCGCGTGGCGCCATCGGAAGTCCCGACGCGCCTGCAAAGCCTGATAGAAGAGCGCAAGAAGCTTGAACGCGAACTGGCCGAGGCGAAGAAGAAGATTGCGCTCGGCACGGGCGGGGGACAGGACGGCGCTGAAAATCCGGTTCGCCGGGTCGGCGACGTGACGATGTTCGCGCGCACCGTCCAGGGCATTCAGCCCAAGGATCTTCGCAGCCTCGTGGATGACGGCAAACGGCAGATCGGCTCCGGGATCGTGGCCATCGTAGGCGTCACGGACGATGGCAAGGCGGGAATCGTTGTCGGCGTGACGGACGATCTCACCAAGCATTACAGCGCGGTCGATCTCGTAAAGGCCGGAGCGGCTGCGGTCGGAGGACAAGGCGGGGGCGGCAGGCCGGATCTGGCGCAGGCCGGCGGTCCGAACGGAGCGAACGCCGAGGCTGCGCTGAACGCCATCGCGGAACGTCTCGCAGGCGCGGCTGCCGCAGCATAAGCGTCTTGCGGGCGGCAGGCGGGGTCAGGCGTGGCGCGGCGTAGTCGGTGGAGGCGGTTCGTTGCCTTCAGCTCAAGTTGCGGTTTGGCAACCCGGGTTGTCCACTCGCTTGCGTCGATGCGGCTATCGCGCGGAGCAGTCCACCGCAAGCGAATATGACACGTGAGCCGCGCAGCCTTTGGTGGCGCGGTAAGCACGGCGGATGCAACGGAGGAACGCGCGATTTGGCAGATTTCCCCGCCCATGCGCCGCAGGCAGGGCAAAGACTGAAGCCGCACCCCGCAACCATTAGACACCTGCGACCATACGACACCTGGGGCGAAGCCTCGAAACCTCAGGCGAAGCCTCGAACGTTCGCCGCCACCCTTTCAGCCTTTTGACTTTTCCATTATGTAAGGCGCCATGACCGAGCCGAAATCGCCCGAGCCAATGAACACCGTGCCTGCAAACGCCGTTGCCGCCACAGCCGCGCCAATAGCGGAGGTCGCCAAGGGAGCGCCCAAACCCGTGACGCCGCTATCGCGCATCCGCAATTTTTCGATCGTCGCGCATATCGATCACGGCAAATCGACGCTCGCCGACCGCCTGATCCAATATTGCGGAGGTATGAGCGACCGCGAAATGGCGGGGCAGGCCCAAGTTCTCGACAACATGGACATCGAGAAGGAGCGCGGCATCACCATCAAGGCGCAGACCGTGCGCCTCGACTACAAGGCAAAGGACGGCGAGCTTTATCAGCTCAACCTGATGGACACGCCGGGGCATGTCGACTTCGCTTACGAAGTCAGCCGCAGCCTCGCCGCTTGCGAAGGCTCGCTGCTTGTCGTCGACGCGAGCCAGGGCGTGGAAGCGCAGACGCTCGCAAACGTCTATCAGGCGCTCGACAACAACCATGAAATCGTCCCCGTTCTGAACAAGATCGACCTTCCCGCCGCCGAACCGGACCGCGTGAAGCAGCAGATCGAGGACGTGATCGGTCTCGACGCCTCCAACGCGGTGGAGATTTCGGCGAAGACGGGCCTCAACATCGACGCCGTGCTTGAAGCCATCGTGCACCGCCTGCCGCCTCCCAGAGAGGGCGACGTGAAGGCGCCGCTGAAGGCGATGCTCATCGACAGCTGGTACGATCCCTATCTCGGTGTTGTGGTGCTCGTGCGCATGGTGGACGGCGTGCTCAAGAAGGGCATGCGCATCAAGCTGATGGCCACCGACGGCGTCTACCCCGTGGACCGCGTCGGCATCTTCCGCCCGAAGCAGGAAATGGTCGATGCGCTGCGCCCCGGCGAAGTCGGCTTTTTCACCGCCGCGATCAAGGAAGTGGCCGACACGCGCGTCGGCGACACGGTTACGGAAGAAAAGCGGCCCACTCCCAAGGCGCTGCCGGGTTTCAAGCCGGTGCAGCCCGTGGTCTTCTGCGGCCTTTTCCCGGTCGACGCGTCGCAATTCGAGGATCTGCGCGACGCAATGGGAAAGCTGCGCCTCAATGACGCGAGCTTCCAGTATGAGATGGAGACGAGCGCTGCGCTCGGCTTCGGCTTCCGCTGCGGCTTCCTCGGCCTCCTTCATCTCGAAATCATCCGCGAGCGTCTCGAACGCGAGTTCAATATCGATCTCATCACCACCGCCCCTTCGGTGATCTATCACCTCTATATGACCGACGGGCAGATGGAGGAGATGCACAATCCGGCCGACATGCCGGACATCGTGAAGATCGATCACATGGAAGAGCCCTGGATCAAGGCCACGATCCTGGTGCCGGACGATTATCTCGGCGCGGTGCTCAAGCTGTGCGAGGATCGGCGCGGGCGCCAGATCGACCTGTCCTATGCCGGCAACCGCGCCATGGTGGTCTACGAACTGCCGCTCAACGAGGTAGTTTTCGACTTCTACGACCGGTTGAAATCCGTATCGCGCGGCTATGCGAGCTTCGATTATCAGCTCATCGAATACCGCGAGGGCGACCTCGTGAAGATGTCGATCCTCGTCAACGCCGAACCGGTGGACGCGCTTTCGATCATCGTGCATCGCGGTCGCGCGGAGATGCGCGGGCGCATGATGTGCGAGAAGCTGAAAGAGCTGATCCCCCGCCATCTGTTCCAGATCCCGATCCAGGCTGCCATCGGCGCGAAGATCATCGCGCGCGAAACGCTCTCGGCACTCCGCAAGGACGTGACCGCGAAGTGCTATGGCGGCGACGTCAGCCGCAAGCGCAAGCTGCTCGACAAGCAGAAAGAGGGCAAGAAGAAGATGCGGCAATTCGGCCGCGTCGAGATCCCCCAAGAGGCCTTCATCGCCGCGCTGAAGATGGACGCGAACTAGCCCTGTTGCGTGCACAAGCAAGGGGTATTCGTATAATTTCCGTGCTCAAATAAAGAATTACGGCATCTCCCGCGCGCAGAATGGAAGGTGGGCCTGAAACCCATCCGGGGGACCGGGGACTTGTCCTGCCGAGAAGACGAACAAAAACAATAGACTCCAAGGTCCTTTCTCTTCTATTCGAAGCGACAGGGTACTTAGGGCGGATGCTGGTTGCAGTGGGGCACCGCGGCCGGCATCGATAAAGCAAGAGTCTGGGCATGACGGTCGAGTTGACTTTGGGCGGCGTCGCGCTTGCGGCGTGGGTGTTTCTGTTGGCTGCTCGCGGGGGGTTCTGGCGAGCCAACGTTCGGGAAGAAAGCGAGCGCGCAATCGCGCCGGCGACATGGCCCTCGGTGACGGCAGTCATCCCGGCACGGAACGAGGCCGACGTCATCGACCGGTGCATCTCGTCGCTCCTGGCGCAGGATTACCCCGCGCGGCTCGACGTGGTTCTCGTGGACGATCAGAGCGATGACGGCACGTCCAAAGTCGCGCGCAAGGCCGCCGAAGCGCTCGGCGCCAGCGACCGCCTCACGATCATCTCAGGCCAACCCTTGCCGCGCGGCTGGACAGGCAAGCTCTGGGCCGTCAACCAGGGCATCGCCGAAGCCTCGTCGCGTCCGGTTCCCTCGCGCTACCTGCTCCTCACCGACGCCGACATCGCCTACGATCAGGGCGTGGTGCGCCGCCTTGTGGCCCGGTCGGAGGGGCGCGGCCTCGTGCTCAACTCGCTGATGGTCAAACTCCGTTGCGAGAGCTTCGCCGAGCGGATGCTGATCCCCGCCTTCGTCTTCTTCTTCCAGATGCTCTACCCATTCTCGTGGGTGAATCGCCGCGACCATCCGATGGCGGCGGCGGCGGGGGGCTGCATGCTCGCTCGCCGCGACGCGCTTGAAGCGGCGGGCGGCATCCGGGCCATCCGCTCCTCGCTGATCGACGATTGCGCGCTGGGCCGCGCCATGAAACGCAAGGGACCGGTCTGGCTCGGCCTCACCGACAGTGTCCACAGCCTGCGCCCCTACCCTCATTTCGAGGATATCCGCAAGATGGTGGCGCGCTCTGCCTACGATCAGCTCAATTATTCGCCCCTGTTGCTCGCCGGCACCGTCATCGGAATGATGCTGACCTATCTTATTCCGCTCTGGCTCGCTGTTTTCGGCACAGGTTTAGCGCAAGCAGCTGGCGCGATAAGCTTTGTCTTGATGACGGCGGCTTTCTGGCCGATTGTCCGCTTCTACAGGCTTTCGCCGTTGTGGTCGGCTGCGCTGCCTGCCATCGCGGTTCTCTACATTACGTTCACGGTCGACTCCGCGCTCCAGCAGTGGCGCGGCAAGGGCGGCCTTTGGAAGGGGCGCGTTCAAGCGCAGCGCGCGGAGGCATCATGACGGCGGGTCCGGTCTGGGAAGCAGGCGAGAAGACGCATCGGGACGAAAACTTCCCGGTCGCGTCGCATCTCGTGTCGAAGCGGCATCGCGCGCCGATCATGGCGTTCTACCGTTTCGCGCGCGCCGCCGACGACGTCGCCGACGATCCGAACCTTTCCGAAGACGAGAAAGTGTTCACGCTCGACGCGTTCGAGGCGACGCTGCTCGGACAGACCGACGCCATCGCGCACGCCTTGCCCCTGCGGGCCGCACTCGCCGAGCGTGGGCTGTCGCCGCAGCATGCCCAGGATCTCCTGATCGCGTTCCGCCGGGACGCGCGCAAGACCCGCTACACCGACTGGAACGACCTCATCGACTATTGCCGCTATTCCGCCATGCCGGTCGGGCGCTTCGTGCTCGACGTCCACGGCGAAAGCCGCGACACCTGGCCCGCGAACGACGCACTGTGCGCCGCGCTTCAGATCAACAACCACCTTCAGGATTGCGGCGCGGACTACCGGCGCCTCGACCGCGTTTACATCCCGCTCGACCTGCTCGAAGCGCGCGGCATCCCCGTAGAGGCCCTCGCCGCGCCCAAAGCCTCGCCCGCGCTGCTCGACGTCATTCATGACCTGGCAGCGAAAACGGAAGCGCTTCTCGGCTCGTCGCAGCTTTCGCGCGGCATCCGCGATACGCGGCTCAGCCTCGAAGTCGCCGGTATCGAGCGGCTCGCTCGGAAGATCGTGCATCTCCTCAAGGAACGCGACCCGTTGAGCGAGCGCGTCCATCTGTCGAAGGCCGCATCTGCGTCGAATCTGATTGCGGCGGCGGGCCTTGAGCTTGCGCGGCGGCTTTTCACACCCGGCGCGGCTCAGCCTGCGTTGCGAGGTGGCAAATGACCGCCGAAGTTCTTGACGACCTCCAGCACCCCGAGGACGAAGCGTCGAAGCGCGCGCTCGGCAGCTCGTTCTACGCCGCGATGCGCATCATGCCGCCCGGCCAGCGCGAGGCGATGTTTGAAATCTACTCCTTCTGCCGCGCGGTGGACGACATCGCCGACGACATCGAGGGAGATGC
This sequence comes from Rhodomicrobium lacus, assembly GCF_003992725.1. Lineage (NCBI taxonomy): Bacteria > Pseudomonadati > Pseudomonadota > Alphaproteobacteria > Hyphomicrobiales > Hyphomicrobiaceae > Rhodomicrobium > Rhodomicrobium lacus. Next base: position 1,083,034 of record NZ_RZNF01000012.1, read on the forward strand.
CGAAGCCCGCCTGCGCAAGCTCGATCTCTGGCGGCGCGACATCGATGCCGTATACCGGGGCGAGCGCGTGCGCGGGCTTTCCGGCCTCGCCGTCGCCGTGCGCGATTTCGGGCTTGAGCGAGAGGACTTCCGCGCCGTGATCGACGGCATGGAAACCGACGTGCGCGGGCCGGTGCGGGCACCGAGTTTCGACGAACTCGACCTGTACTGCGACCGCGTGGCGAGCGCCGTGGGCCGTCTGTCGGTAAAGGTATTCCGCATGCCGGATCACGAAGGCCGGGAGCTTTCCGAACATCTCGGCCGCGCGCTCCAGCTGACCAACATCCTGCGCGACCTCGACGACGACGCCGCCATCAACCGGCTCTATCTGCCGCACGAGTTTCTCGTCGACGAAGGCATCGAAAGCATCGACCCCGACACGGTGCTCGCGCATCCGGCTCTGGAGCATGTCTGCAACCGCATCGTGAAGCTCGCGCGCTGGCACTTCGCGGAAGCCGACCGCATCATGAAGGCGCACCCGCGCCGCATGGTGCGCACGCCGCGCGTGATGTCGGAGGCCTACAAGGCCATCCTCTCCGGCCTCGTCAAGCGCGGCTTCAAGCCGCCCCGCACGCGCGTCAAGCTTTCCAAGCCGCGCATAGTGTACATCGTCCTGCGCCACTGCGTCGTCTGATGGAGCGATTTTGACATTTTAGGGCCGTTTGCACCCAGCTCCCGCCCCAATGTCAGCCCCACTGGAAGAATTGGCATCAGGTGCGTCCTTGCGATTCCGACATTTGCTCGCGAGGACGCCTCAATCGGCTGCAAATGTCGGAATCGGACCACGAGCGATGGATCAGGCCGACTCGACACAGACCCGCCCTGAAAGCGGGGCCGCGCAAGGTTTGCCCGAAGCGCCAGCCGCCAGAAGCAGCGGCGCGCCGCTGACGCATGTCGTCGGCGCGGGGCTGGCGGGCCTGTCCGCAGCCGTTCGCCTCGCGGAGCGGGGTCATCCCGTGGCGGTTTATGAAGCGGGCATTCACGCTGGCGGCCGCTGCCGCTCCTATTACGATGCGACGCTCGATCAGGTGATCGACAACGGCAACCACCTGCTGCTGTCCGGCAACGACTCCGCCTTCCGCTATCTCTCGCTGATCGGCGGCGCGGACAAGATGCACGCTCCGGCGAAGGCGGAATTTCCGTTTGCCGATCTCGTCACGGGCGAACGCTGGACGCTCAGCATCAATGACGGCCGGCTGCCGCTCTGGCTGTTCGACAGGGCGCGGCGCGTGCCGGGCACCAGCCCGCTCGACTATCTCGGCGCGGCGCGGCTGATGTGGGCCGGAGCAGACAAAACTGTAACTGATGTCATCGCGCCCAAAGGCACGCTTTATGAGCGGCTCTGGCTGCCGCTGATGATCGCCGCGCTGAACACCGATCCGGCCGAGGCGTCGGCAAGGCTCGCGGGCACGATCATGCGCGAGACGCTGGCGAAGGGCGGCGAAGCCTGCCGTCCGATGGTGGCGGAGGGGTTGTCCGCGGCGTTCATCGATCCGGCGCTCGACTATCTGCGCGCGCGCGGTCACAACGTGACATTCGGTCGGCGGCTGAAACGCCTCGCCTTCGCGGAGGGCCGCGCGACCTCTCTCGACTTCGGAGACGGCGAAATTCCGGTGGCGGACGGCGAAACGGTCATCCTCGCCGTGCCGCAGTGGATCGCGCCGACGCTCGTCCCCGGCCTCAAAGCGCCGACCGAGGTTCGCTCAATTCTGAATGCGCATTTTCGCGTCGCGCCGCCGCCCGGCTTCCCGCCGCTGCTGGGCGTGGTGCGGGGCACGATCGAATGGATCTTTGCATTCGAGAACAGAGTCTCTATTACCATCAGTGGCGCGGATCGGCTCGTTGACCGCCCGCGCGAAGACCTCGCCGCCGATCTGTGGCGGGAGGTCGTTACAATTACGGGGCTTCCGGCTGAACTGCCCCCGTGGCAGATCGTCAAGGAAAAGCGTGCTACGTTCGCCGCCACTCCCGCCCAGGATGCCATGCGACCGGATGCGACAACGCAGTGGCGCAATCTTTTCCTCGCGGGCGATTGGACGCAGACCGGCCTTCCCGCGACCATTGAGGGGGCGATCCGCTCCGGCGAGCGCGCCGCCCTGCTGACGATGAGGGTTTAGAGTATGATGGATATGACCGGCCGCAACGGCCTCGATTTCGCCGAAGGCAGCGCCGAGCGCTTCGACTTCGACCGCACCCGCTTCGATCGTACCCACGCCAGCATTGCCGACCGCGCCTTCCTCGAAGAACGCATCAATGCCGCGTCGACGGCGCTCCTGTCCTATCAGCGCGAAGATGGCCACTGGTGCTTCGAGTTCGAGGCGGACGCCACGATCCCGGCTGAATATGTGCTGCTGGTGCATTATCTCGGCGAAGAGCCGAACCTTGAGCGCGAAGCGAAGATCGCCAACTACCTTCGCCGCATCCAGGGCGAGCACGGCGGCTGGCCGCTCTTCCACAAGGGCGCGTTCGACATGAGCGCCAGCGTGAAGGCCTACTTCGCGCTGAAGATGATCGGCGACGATATCAACGCGCCGCACATGGTGCGCGCCCGCGAGGCGATCCTGTCGCGCGGCGGCGCCGAAATGGCGAACGTGTTCACGCGCATCCTGCTCGCGTTGTTCGGCGTCGTCACGTGGCGCGCGGTGCCGGTGATGCCCGTCGAGATCATGCATCTGCCGCGCTGGTTCCCCTTCCACATGTCGAAGGTGTCCTATTGGGCGCGCACGGTGATGGTGCCGCTGTTCGTGCTCGGCGCGAAGAAGCCGGTCGCAAAGAATCCGCGCGGCATTTCGGTAGACGAGCTTTTTCATGCAAACCCGAAGAAGGTCGGGCCCCGCCCGCGCGCCGAAGGCCAGAGCCGCTCGTGGTACACGTTCTTCGCGGCTGTTGACGCCTGCCTGCGCGTGGTCGATCCGATGCTGCCGAAGCGCTCGCGCAAGAGCGCCATCGACAAGGCCGTCGCCTTCGTGAAGGAGCGGCTCAACGGCGAGGACGGGCTCGGCGCGATCTTCCCGGCCATGGCGAACAGCGTGATGATGTACGAGGCGCTTGGCGTGCCGGAAAGCGACCCGGACCGCGCCATCGCCCGCTATTCCATCGAGAAGTTGCTCTTCGAGACGGAGAACGAAATCTATTGCCAGCCCTGCGTCTCGCCGGTCTGGGACACCGGGCTTGCCTCGCATGCCCTGTTGGAGACGGGCGGCGAGGCAGAGCGCGAGGCCGCTGAACGTGGACTTGCGTGGCTGAAGCCGCTTCAGGTGCTCGACGTGAAAGGCGACTGGGCCGACCAGAAGCCGGACGTGCGGCCCGGTGGCTGGGCCTTTCAGTACGCCAATCCGCATTATCCCGATGTCGACGACACGGCGGTGGTGGCGATGGCGCTCGACCGCGCGGCGAACCTGCCCGACAGCCGCAACGATAACGGTGAATCCATCGCGCGCGCCAAGGAGTGGGTTTCCGGCCTTCAGAGCAGAAACGGCGGCTGGGGTGCGTTCGACGCGGACAACACGTATTACTACCTGAACAATATCCCGTTTTCGGATCACGGCGCATTGCTCGACCCGCCGACGGTGGATGTCAGCGCGCGCTGCGTTTCGATGCTGGCGCAGCTCGGCGAGAAGCCCGAAACCAATCCGGTCATGAAGCGCGGCATCGATTACATCATTTCCGAGCAGGAGAAGGACGGCTCGTGGTTCGGCCGCTGGGGCAGCAACTATATCTACGGCACGTGGTCGGCGCTGTGCGCGTTGAACGCGTCAGGCGTTGCGCACGATTCCGCTGCGATGCGCCGGGCGGTGGCCTGGCTCGTGTCGATCCAGAACGAGGATGGCGGCTGGGGCGAGGACGGCTCCAGCTACAAGCTCGACTACAAGGGCTATGAGAAGTCTCCCAGCACGCCGTCGCAAACGTCGTGGGCGCTCCTCGGTCTGATGGCGGCGGGCGAGGTCGACAATCCGGCTGTGAAGCGCGGCATTGCGTGGCTCGTCGCGAACCAGGACGAGGCGGGCACCTGGAAGGAAGATCGGCACAATGCACCCGGCTTCCCGCGCGTGTTCTATCTGATCTACCACGGCTACTCGAAATACTTCCCGCTATGGGCGCTGGCGCGCTATCGCAACCTCACGAGCGGCAACCGCGCGCCCGTGATGCACGGGATGTAGAGAACGGCGGCGCTGCCCAGCCGCGCGGCTGGGGCGCGTGCTGGGGCGCGCCGCGTTGTGCATCCTTTGGCGTGAGCGCAAGAGCGCGTGTCAAAAGAGCGGGAAAGGTCGGCGCGACTTGCCGGGGCGTGCGTTCGAGCCGCCGCAATCGCCGCCAATCGATAAACGCAAGCGCAAAAATTTCCCGCGAGCCTTAACCTCGTCTTCAAGGTTTCTTGCCCTCGCGCGCCCGCTCGGCTAACTTTGCCCAATCGACGTTTGTCGCGGTGGGACGATCGGCTTGCCGCCGCGTGGTAGGCGTTAACGGCGCCCATCCTGCGAAGCTCGCGCGGTGGCGCAACGCTTCGATGAGAAGGTTGCCGCAGTTCGCAATGCAAGAATGATCCGGCGCGGCAACTGCGCCCTTCTTGGGAACACTCCATGAAAATGCTGGCCGACAGGCCCGTCATTGTGGCGACCGGAATGGACTTCGAAGCGCGCCTCGCCGAAAAACACGGCGGCGCGCGCGCCGTTTACGGACAGAACCGCCCCAGACTTTTCCGCGAATTGCACACGCATGCTCGGGCCGGAGCGCGTGGCATTCTGAGCTTCGGCACGGCTGGCGGGCTTCTGCCTGCTCTGAAACCGGGCGACATCGTCGTCGCGACGACCGTGCTGACGGCGGAAGGCGTTTTCGACACGGACGCACGCTGGACGCAGTCGCTCCTGAGAGCGCTCCCGCATGCCTACGCCATGCCGGTTTACGGATCGGAAGCCCCTGTCGTGTCGGCGCTCGAAAAGGAGACGCTCGCATCGAGCACGGGCGCGGCAGCCGTGGACATGGAATCGCAGGTAGCCGCCGCGGTCGCCGCGGATCACGCTCTGCCTTTCGCCGTTCTTCGGGTGGTGATCGATCCCGCCGAGCGCGCGGTTCCGGTGAGCGCGATCGCGGGCGTCCGGGAAGACGGAACGACGGATGTCGGCGCGGTTCTGCGCTCGCTTCTGCGTCATCCGGGCGACATTCCCGGCATCATTCGCCTCGCGGGCGACAGCCAGAAGGCCAGGCAAGCGCTGGCCGACTGCCGGAAGACGCTGGGCCCGCTGTTTGGCCTGCTCGACCCGGTGGAAGTGCCGCAACCCATCGAGTAAGCCGTCGCCATTGCGACTGCCCTGCGCTATCCGGCGCGCTTCGCCGTCGCTCCGCAGGCAGCCGACTGCCGCATGTGAGAAGGGCGACCGCGCGCATCATGCGGGGAGCCGACGCGCGACCGCCGGAGAGCGGTCATCCGGTCATCGCACCTCGCCTGTGGGCTCGGGTAGGTCGGAAAGTGACACTGGCCTTCGCGCAAGCTGTCTTCGCCCCGCGGCATGGCCGCGAGGCAATCGACGTTATTCGGCCGCCGAAAGACGCTGCGGCTTCTCGTCTTCATCCGCGATGCGCTTCAGTTCCTGCTCCACGTGGAGTGAGTGCACGTAGGCAGCGGGGCGCTGGTCTGCCAGCGAGATTTCCGGCGCGAACGGCCCTTCCGTGCGGATGCCCGTCCACATGAGCTTCAGCATGCGTAACGGGTTCGCGATGCTGGCATGCGCCGCCGTCGGCTCGTATCCGCAATGCGCCATGCAGTTCGCGCACTTCTCGTAGCGGCCCGTGCCGTAGGAGTCCCAGTTCGTGGTCTCCATCAACTCGGTGTAGGTCCGGGCGTAACCCTCGCCGATGAGATAGCACGGCTTCTGCCAGCCGAAGATGTTGCGCGTCGGCATGCCCCACGGCGAGCAATGAAATTCCTGATTGCCCGCGAGGAAGTCGAGGAACAGCGGCGAATGCGTGAACGTCCAGCGCTTGCCCTTCCCGAGCGCGAAGACCTTGCGGAACAATTCCTTGGTCTTGCGACGGTTCAGGAAGTGCTCCTGATCGGGCGCGCGTTCGTAGGCATAGCCGGGCGAGATCGAGACGCCGACGCCGAGATCCTTGCAGAAGTCGAGGAAGCGCGCGAGTTCCTTCGGGTCGTAGCCGTCGAACACCGTGGAATTGATGTTGACCTCGAAGCCCTTCGCCTTCGCCAGGCGGATTGCATTGAACGCGCGATCGAACACGCCCTTCTGGCAAACGGACGCGTCGTGATGCTCGCGCAGGCCATCGAGGTGGACCGAGAAGAAGAAATAGGGCGACGGCTCGAACAGGTGCAGCTTCTTCTCAAGCAGCATCGCGTTCGTGCAGAGCGAGACGAAGCGCTTCTGCGCGATGAGCCCTTTCACGATCTGATCGATCTCGCGGTGGATCAGCGGTTCGCCGCCCGGGATCGCCACCATGGGGGCGCCGCATTCTTCGGCGGCGTCGAGACATTCCTGCACCGACAGCCGACGGTTCAGGATCTGATCGGGATAGTCTATCTTTCCGCAGCCCGCGCAGGCAAGGTTGCAGCGAAAAAGGGGCTCCAGCATCAGCACGAGCGGGTAATGTTTCCGGCCCTTGAGTGTCTGCTTGAGAAGATAAGCCCCAATCCGTCTTTCCTTGAAAAACGGCAATACCATCGTACGCTGCTCCCACTCATCGTCGCGCGACCGCGCGTTTGGCATATTGTTATTGATCGAGAGACCGGCTTAGCCTCGATCACCTGGAATCTCAAACGGCGTGTAACTGAACGGGGAGGCGGAACTCCACGTTTTCTTCAACGCCTGGTAAATTTGTCACGTCGACCGGGCCAAGCTTGCGCAGGGCTTCGATCACATCCTGCACCATCGCTTCGGGTGCAGAGGCTCCCGCAGTGAGGCCGACGATTTGTGCACCGCGCACCCAATCGGGCTTCAGCTCGCTGCCATCCGCGAGAAGATAGCTCGGCACACCAGCTTCCTCGCCGATCTCGCGCAGACGATTAGAATTCGAACTGTTCTTCGCGCCGACAACGAGGATGACATCCGCGATCTTCGACAACTCCCGCACCGCCGTCTGGCGATTTTGAGTGGCATAGCAGATGTCGTTCGTTCCCGGGCCGACGACATCCGCGAAACGCCGCTTGATGGCGTTTATGATGCCCCGCGTGTCGTCGATGCTCAGCGTCGTCTGGGTGATGTAGGCAACCGGAGTATCGGGCGAGATGGGCAATGCTGCGACATCGTCTTCCGTCTGCACAAGATGGACTGGGCCGGGAATCTGGCCCATTGTACCCTCGACCTCCGGATGTCCGGCGTGGCCGACGAGAATGAGAGTGCGCCCCTGCCCGAGATATCGTTTTCCTTGCAGGTGAACCTTGGTAACAAGCGGGCAAGTTGCGTCGATAACGGGAAGGCCGCGTTCCTCGGCGGAGATTTCGACGTCCTTGGCGACGCCGTGCGCACTGAAAATGGTCACCGCACCTTCCGGGATCTCGTCGATCTCATCCACGAAACGGGCGCCTTTGGCCTTCAGGTCGTCGACCACGTGCTTGTTATGAACGATCTCATGCCGGACGAATACCGGGGCATCGTATTTCTCAAGAGCACGTTCGACGATCGATATCGCCCGGACGACGCCGGCACAAAACCCCCGCGGTTGAACCAGAACGACTTGTATGCTGCCAGCGTCGCGAGCGAGTTTCTGCATCCCGGTCACCCCGTATCGATGACGTGGCCCATTTTCCACGCAAACCACTATAATTGCCTCTCGCCAAACAAGCCGCTTGCACTCATCGTTCCGAAGCCGGCCCAATAAACGGCAGTTCGATTGACACTTTTTGACAGTGCCTGTCCAGCTATCAAGATCAAACGCCTCTTTTCTCGGGACGCATCTCGAAACTGTGTTTCCCCAGTGACACGCCGTCTCTTGGCTAGCACTTGCCGGGCCAAGAGATGTTGCCTGAATGACACACCGATGATGGGTGCGAGCTTTGATTATGCCCGAGCTGCCCTGATGAAAGTCTAAACCCCCTGCCCATGTCAGACGAAGCCCCAGCGTGATGTTCACTCACTGAACAACGGCGAAAATTTGCCCGGCCAACAAGGCGAATACGGGGCATGCGGTCTTCGCAGAGCCCGCGAAATAAAAAAGGCCGGGGCAAACCGGCCTTTCATACCAGCATCGTGTCTCGCTTGAACTACATCGTCCGCATGCGATCCCAGGTCACAACCACCTTAGCGCCAACTTTCGCGCGACGGTAGAGATCGGCGGCGTCCTCATTATACATGCGGATGCAGCCATGAGACACCTGCTGACCGATCAGCCAAGGTGCGTCCGTGCCGTGGATACGGTACAGGGAGTCGCCGAGATAGAGCGCGCGGGTGCCGAGCGGATTGCGCGGATCGCCACCGGGGACGTAAGCCGGAAGCTTGGGATTCTCCTTGCGCATGTCGGCGGTAGGCGTCCAAGTCGGGTTTTCGCGCTTCTGGCTGACATAGCTCACGCCAGACCATTTGGCTTCGGCCTTCGGAATCGCAATCGGATAGCTGTAAGCGACAGTCTTCGACTCGATGTAGTAGAGGCGGCGATCGCCAAAGCTGACGATGATATCGCCAACATTGTAGTTGCCCTGAACCCTGACGACCTGACGGCCCTGCGGGCTCATCGGACCGAAAAGATCACTGAAAAAGCTGTCGAGAAACCCGGCTGCGTTAACGTTCGACGTGGCGACTGTCAGTGCAAGGCTGGCAATCGCAAATTGCTTCATGAGGCGTGACATTCAAATCCCTCCGGCGTCTCACCAATCTCAAGTTCAACGAAGAAGCCTCAGCTTGCTCTCTGAACGGAGAAGCAGAGCCGCGGGTTCCCCATCGCTAACGGCTTTTCGAAGGCCACAACTTTCGTTTGTGAGAACATACTCAACGCGGGACTTTGCGTCAGCCCCTAAACCGCCGCCTTCTTGCCGCTTTGCGCGATCGATGTTGCGAAGATGACACGTATCGATGACTGGCAAATTAATGTGAGCGGACAGTCAATCGGATGTTTCAACTGTAGCCGATCACTTTTTGCGGAACTTGTCCAGACTTACAACTTCCGCCGTCTTCCGGTGGGTTTCTGCGGTGTCGTCGTCACCCTCATTCGCCTCTCGGACTATCTCCGGTTGCGAATTGTCGTGATGCGGGACGGCCTGAACCTCCGGTTCTCCGAGCGGCGCAGGAACCAGGGAAAGACCTTCCTCAGCCTTGGCCAGCTCACCCTCGGACGCACGCAGACCGAGCGCGAAATGAACGCTCGGGTCCTGGAAGATCCTCACCGCACTGAACGGAATAACCAGCCGCTCGGGGATATTGTTGAAGGAAAGACGCACCTCGAAGCGATCCTCGGTCACAGCGAGATCCCAGAACTGGTGCTGGAGGACGATCGTCATCTCGCTCGGATACTGATCCTTGAGACGCTTGGAAAGACCGACGCCGGGAGAGCGCGTGTCGAACGTGATGTAGAAGTGGTGATCGCCGGGAATGCCGCGCTTCAGAACACGCAGAAGAACGGACCGGACGACCCCGCGCAGGGCTTCTAGCACGAGATCGTCGTACGGAATGGTATCTTCGGGCATGTTCTGCTTCTACACGATGGGCCAACGGCCATGAAGGAAGTGGCGGGCTTCTGTTGCCCGGCGCCGCCAGCCGCGCCTGACAGCAGCTACGCCGTCAGGACTTTAGGTCGGTGCAGTTACGCCGCAATCGCGACGGGACGAGCACCAGCATAGTTGTCATTCGCAACTATCATTTTGGCCCAATACGGCGGTACCATGCCGAGCGAAAGACTACCTTTTACACCCTCGTCGATCCTATTTCGCCCCCATCAAAAACCGTCGCCCTTACAGCTTGGGCTTCGCCTTTCGACGGCTTTTGGTGGAGGCGCCGGGTACCGCCCCCGGGTCCGATAGGCTTATTACGATATCCGTTTATCGCCATAGCTGGCGAACCAGCAAAAGGTAATATAGAGAGTCTCCAGCCCGTTGGAAAGACGGCGGTGCGAGAATGTCTCCATGCGCAGCATGTATGTCACGCCGGCGCCGCAGATTGCCGCCCGATGGCCGTCTACTCGATCACGATTTTCGGGCCCTGAACCGTGGCGGCGCCGGAAAGGGCGCTCCAGACCGAAGAGGCGATCTCGCGGTAGAGCTTCGCATGCAGCGACGCGGGGTCCGAAACGACGATGGGCTGGCCCGAGTCGGATGTCTCGCGCACGGCCATATGGAGCGGAACCCCGCCCAGGAAGGGCACGCCCAGCCTCAGTGCCTCGTCTTTAGCGCCGCCATGGCCGAAAATGTCCGACCGCTCCCCGCATTTCGGGCAAACGAAATAGCTCATGTTCTCGACGATGCCGAGCACGGGCACGTTCACGCGCTTGAACATCTCAAGGCCCTTGCGCGCATCGATCAGCGCCAGATCCTGCGGCGTCGAAACGACGACCGCGCCCGAGAGCGAAGCCTTCTGCGCCATGGTGAGTTGCGCGTCGCCGGTGCCCGGCGGCATGTCGACCACGAGCACGTCGAGTTCGCCCCATGCAACATCGTTCAGCATCTGCGTCAGCGCCGAAATCACCATCGGGCCGCGCCAGATCATCGGCGTTTCTTCCTCGACGAGGAAGCCGATCGACATCGTTTCAAGACCGTATTTCTCGATCGGAGCGAGGATATTGTCGCCGATCAGATCCGGCTTTTCCCGAATCGCGAGAAGCCTCGGCACCGACGGACCGTAAACATCCGCGTCCAGAAGCCCAACCTTCAGGCCGTTCGCGACAAAGCCGAGCGCGATGTTGACCGCCGTCGTCGATTTGCCGACCCCACCCTTGCCCGAAGCCACCGCGATGATGTGACGGACGCCGCCGATCCCGCGCCCGATGGCCGCGTCGGCCTGCTTCGCGGCCTCGCCTTCTTTCGCATCGGCCGTGAGAACCACCGTCGCGCCCGCCACGCCCGGCAATCCGCGGACCGTGTCTTCCGCCTCGCGCCGCACGGTTTCGTAGGCGCGCGCGTCTCTCGGCGGCACGCTCAGCGCAAAATACACCTTCCCCTTCACGATGGCGATCTCGGAGAGGATGCCTGCCGAGACGAGATCCACGCCCCCTGGCGTTCGCACGCTCCTGAGGGCAGAGAGGATATTTTCTTTTGTCGGGATATCGGGCATCGGGAGGAACCGTAGGGCTTAGGTGTGAGAATGGATTTTGTCTTAATCTAGGATGCGCAGGGTCGACGGGAAAGCGCCTTTACTCAAAACTCCCGGCAGAAGAGCACGAGGCAGCTCCGCCGAGTTTGTTCGCGGCGCGAAAAGCGCGGCCTTCACCAAACGTTCACTCACACAAAGTCGGCGTTCGACTTAAATTGTTTGACGTACTCCTCATATAAGATGGGCGCATCGTGTCGAGTTCTGGCGGGGAAATCATGGCGCTTCCGGCTCAGCGTGACAGCTCCTATTCACCCCTGATGATCCTGCTCCTCGCGGGGCTTTCCATCCTTGCCTGGATTTCGACCTATTCAGGCATGCTCTACCTGATCGAAGCGGGTTCCGGCGAGATCGGGCTCGGGGCGAAGGTCGCCATCGCCTTCGCCGTCCTCATGCTTCAGGGCATGATTATCTATATCCTCGACGCACTTTTCTCAGGCCAGCTTCGCCTTTCCCTCTACCCGCTCTACATCCTCGGCTATGTCGTCCTGTTCCTGATATCGGTGGCCTTCGCCTTCGGCTTTTACTGGCGTTTTCTCGAAGCGGGTGCGCAGACGTCGCAGGCAGCCGGCGCGTCGGTCTATCAGGTGCAGCGGTCGCTTCAGAACGGCCAGAGCCGCCTCGAACTGTTGCAGACGGCGCTGTCGACGCTCGCCACCGTTTCTTCCCAGAAGGCGCAGATCGAGCGGACGGCGGGCGGGACATGCCCCGCGAGCCGCGCGGGCGACGGACCGCGCCGCCGCTTGCGCGAAAGCGACGCGCAGCGCTTCCAATTTGCCAATGATCTGATCGCGTCGCGAACCAGCGCCGTAAAGTCCGACATCGCGGATCTCAACACGGACCTTCAGCGCATTCTGAAGAAAGATCCGGCGACCATCGATCCGCAAACCGGCACGCGCACCGCTTTCATCGAGGGTCTCGACCGCAAGCTTGGCCTCGTGACGGAGCGCTTCAACGCTCTCAGAACCGATCCGCAGCTTCGTCAGCTCCGCGATGAGCTGCAAGCTCGCGGCAGGCAGACATCGTTTACGGACGAGCGCGGCTTGGCTTTTTCTTGTCCGGACGGCCAGCTCCAGACAGCGCTGAACGGTGTCGTGCGTTCTATCGACGAGCTTCCGCAGTTGCAAAAGCCGGAGCTTCGCTCGGTGGAGGGCTCCGAGGCCGTGACCGAAGCGTTCCGCCGGCTGTCGAACACAGCGACGGGGCTCGTCCTGCATGGCAAGGCCCCACCGTCGCCGGAGCGCATCCGTACCGAGCAGGCCGCGAACCCGACGGCTACCGTCAGTCAGGACGAGGCGGGGCTCAGCGACCGCGACTACATCCCGCTTCTGATCGCGATCTTCGTGGACGTCTGCATTCTGCTCGTTTCGATCAACCGTCCGTTCGGCCCGTTTTTCAATCTCGGTCAGGATCTGGCGCGGGCGCAGGCGCGCGGGCCGATGCGCGGCGTCCTCAACACGTTCTATCGCGTGTTCCAGGATCAGTTCGAGGCGCAGACGCCGCCGACGCCCGCCGAGCTTGTCGCACCGCTTCAGGACGTCGTCTTCGATCATGGCGGACAATATTACGCGGCGGTGCCCCTCGATTTCCGCGAGGAAAACTACGACCTGTGGGCGCGCGCGCGTGTCAACGCTCCAAGCTTCGAATCATCGCGCGCGCTGGAGCGCTCTCGCTATCTCGCGGCCGTCTTCGCGATCCTCGAAGGCGAAAAGCTGGTGCGCCTGCTGGGCGTCGAGCGGCGCAGCCGTTTTCGCCGCGATGAGGTGGACGGTCTCGATGAGGAGGCGGTGCGCCGGAAGCTCGACCGGCAGGGCAGCATGTATGCACAGGCCGACGCCTTCCGAATCTACCGCTTCCGCCCCGGCAAATGGGCGGAACTGCTGATCCAGGCGGTTGGCAGCATCTCGGGGCGAGGAGCGGCGCAAGGCGGTCTTCCGCTTTCGCTCAGGCGGCTGCCCGCCGATGCCGCATCCGGCGCCGAGCAGAAGGCGCTTCCCGAGACGAACGAACCCGCCGCCCTTCCCGGCAGCGATGTGGAGCCGCCCCGCCGTCTCCCCGATCGTTCGCGAGTCGAGTAGCGGCGGAGCGCGATGCGCCCGTTTGGGTGCGATCGGGCGCAACGCAGCTCTGATCGAATTTTAGGCAATTGGCCAGCGGACCAGTCGCCGCATGCAAACGCAAGCGACGGGACCGGCATGCGACGCACGCGGATCGCCTGCGGATCACATCCGCCGCCGACCTTCAATAAAGGACCGTTCTGCCGATCTGATTGCGATCAATCAGATCGGAACGCGTTCAAGAGCGGCTCATGACTATGAAATCGGCAACGCGCTCACCACAACAGTGAGGCCGATTGCAAATCCCCGCTCTAAAACCCGATGGCGAGGAGAAGCCCCGCCGTCACGGCCGTTACCAAAGCTGCAACGCCGTAGGTCAGAAGCCGCCGCCCCGTGTCGCTGAACACATGCATATCCTTCAGCGTGAGGTAAAGCCGCTCGGCCGCGTGCCAGAAGAACAGCGAGATCACCGCCCAGATCACGGCCTTGCCGAGCCAGTTTTGCGTGAACGCAAGCGCGTTTTCGTAACTCAGCGCCTCGGGCGCAACGCCGATGCCTTGCGGCGCGAGGAAGCCTGTCACGAGGATCAGGCCGACGCCAAACAGCGCCGACAGCGTGCCGCCTGCGCCGAACAGAAGCCAGAAGATCGGCGCGTTGCTGCGCTTTTCGGGGGCGTGCGGCATCAGAACGGCCTCCACAGAACGAATGCGACGAGCGCCGTCGAGCAGACGATGGCGACGGATGTCCCGATCAGCGTGATGAGCCTTTGCGGCACGGGCGAGCCTCCGACGACAAGCTTCGGCATCGTCTTCGGCAGAATCTGGAACCACGTTCGCAAGTGCCAGATCATGGCAACGAGCAACACGGCATGCAGCACGAGCGATGCGGGCGAAGCGAGCCAGCCGCGCCAGATCTCCCAGGCCGCGGGGCCCTGCAACAGCGCGACGAGACCGGAGAGCAGCACGGCGGCATAGATCGCGATGGTCACGCCCGAAAGCTCGCGGATGGTGTAATGCCGGAATGGCCGGCGCGCCCACCAGTCGCGAGGCATGGGGCGCACATAAGGGCGGCGGTCGCTCATTTCGCGTCCCTTTTCTTCAAGAAGCGCAGGAAGTAATCGAGCGCCGTGTTCATCTTGTTCTGGTTGACGGCGTGCATCGGGTCCACGGCCTTCGGGCAGACATCGCTGCATGCGCCGACCGCCGTGCAACCCCAGACGCCGTCTTCCCCGTGCACCGCATCGATGCGCAGCGCGCTCCCGTCGTCGCGCGAATCGCCGTTGTAGCGCTGGAGGATCGCCATCGCGGCCGGACCGACGAATTTCGGGTTCTCGCCATATTGCGGGCAAGCCGCGTAGCAGAGCATGCAGTTGATGCAGGCGCTGAAGTTTTCATACGCTTCAAGCTGAGCGGGCGTCTGATTATAGGGCCCCTCCGAAACCGGCTTCGGGTGCTTGGGAATGAGCCAGGGCGTGACGCTCTCGATCTTCTTCACGAAGTCGTCGACCGTCACAACGAGGTCGCGTTCGATGGGGAAATGAGCAAGCGGCTCGACCGTGACAGGCCCCGGCGCGAGGTCGCGCAGCAGCGTATGACAGGCCAGTTTCGGCTCGCCGTTTATCATCATGCCGCAGCTTCCGCAGATCGCCATGCGGCATGACCAGCGGAATGTCAGGCTGCCGTCGACGGTGTCCTTGATCCACTGAAGCCCCTGCAACACCGACATGTCGCGCGTGTACGGCACGGTGAAGCTCTGATGATGAGGCTTCTCGTCCGTCTCCGGATTGTAGCGCAGCACGCTCAGCTCGATGGTTTTATCCGCGCGCTCAGTCATGCTTGTGCGCCTTCGCTTCTTCGAGTTTGACGCCCGCTTCGCCGTAAGCGCGCTGGCCCGGCGGCGACTTGGTGATGGTCACTGGCGCATAGGTGGTTTCCGGCGCGGCACCATCGCGATAATGCGCGAGGCTGTGCGCGAGGTAATGCTCGTCGTCGCGGTTTTCGTAGCCGTCGAGCCGCTGATGCGCGCCGCGCGACTCCTTGCGCTCCAGCGCCGAGTACGCGATGGCCTCCGCCACGTCGAGCTGAAAGCCGAGTTCGATGGCGGTGGTCCAGTCGGTGTTCCAGACGCGCGTGTGGTCGTCGAGCACGACATCCGCATAGCGCTTTTTCAGGTCGGCGAGCGTATCGCAGGTTTGGCGCGTCTCGTCGCCGAGCCGATAGATGCCGCAGCCTCGCTCCATCGCGGACGCCATCTCGTCGCGCAGCGCGGCGTGTCGCTCACCTTTGCCCTTCCGGTTCAGAAGCGCGAGCGCCCGGTCTTCCGCCGCGCGCGCCTGATCGAGAAGACGGCCACGGTCGCCGTTCGATGAGCCTTGCGCAAACGTCGCCGCCTGCTCGCCCGCGAGTCGTCCGAACACCGAAAGTTCCGCGAGCGAGTTGGAGCCGAGCCGGTTCGCGCCGTGAATACCGACGCTGGAGCACTCTCCGGCCGCGTAAAGGCCGGGGAGCGGCGCAGCGGTTCGGCCATCCACGAGAATGCCGCCCATCGTGTAATGTATGGCGGGTCGAACCGGGATCGGCTGCTCCGCCGCGTCGACGCCCATGTAATCCTTCGCAAGGTCGTAGATTTGCGGCAGTCGTTCGAGGATCTTGTCGCGGCCGAGATGCGTCAGGTCGAGCAGCACGGCGTCGCCATGCGGCGTCTCGATGGTGCGCCCCTTGCGCTCCTCATGCCAGAACGCCTGGCTGACACGGTCGCGCGGGCCAAGCTCCATGAACTTGTTGCGCGGCTCGGGCAAAGCCGGGCCGAGGCCGTAATCCTGCAAGTAGCGATAGCCGTCCTTGTTGCGCAGGAAGCCCCCTTCGCCGCGCGCCCCCTCCGTGAAGAGCACGCCGCTACCCGGCATACAGGTCGGGTGGTACTGCATGAACTCCATGTCGCGCAGGGGCACGCCGTGCCGGAATGCCAGCGCCATGCCGTCGCCGGTGACGATGCCGCCATTGGTGTTCTGCGGGTAGACGCGGCCCGCGCCTCCCGTCGCGATGATGACGGCGCGCGCGGTGACGGCGGTGAATTCGCCGGTGGAGAGGTTGAGCAGCACCGCGCCCTGTGCGCGGCCATCGTCCACCAGAAGGTCCGTACAGAAAAACTCGTCCAGCCGTTTGATGGACGGGTACTTCATGGATGTCTGATACAGCGTATGAAGGATGTGGAAGCCGGTGCGATCGGCGGCGAACCAGGTGCGCGCGATCTTCATCCCGCCGAACCGCCGCACCGCGATATCGCCATCCGGCTTGCGGCTCCAGGGGCAGCCCCAATGTTCGAGCTGGATCATCTCCGGCGTGCAGTGCTCGACGAAATACTCAACCACGTCCTGTTCGCAGAGCCAGTCGCCGCCTGAAACGGTGTCGTCGAAATGAGCCTGAAGACTGTCGGTATCCTGCAGCACGCCAGCCGAGCCGCCTTCCGCGGCGACGGTGTGGCTTCGCATCGGATAGACCTTCGACACCAGCGCAATCGACAAACCCGGCGCGGCTTCGGCGGCTGCGATTGCCGCACGCAGGCCGGCTCCCCCCGCGCCCAGTATCAGTATATCGGCTTCGATGTGCTCCACTCGGAGTTCTCCCTCCCGCGCGAGACTGTTTCCTGCCCCAGCTTCTCTTCACAAGATAATGATTGGCGGGCGAATTCGCTCGCCGCGCCGATGGCCGCGCCGAAGATAACCGATCCGTGATGAAAGATCGTGGGCTCTGTGTCGCCAAAATGTATCTGATTTTGCGAAAGTGGCACGAAGTCCGCACACGGATCGCCGGAGCGCCTCGACGGTTACGCACCCCCGCCTCGCTCGGTCGGGACGCGCGTCCGGCACGCTCGGAACGTGCCATGGCTGCACCCATTTCCCGGGCGCCCGCCTGCCTGCTGTGTAAAGGCGCGAAACAAAAAAGCCGCGCTTCACAGCGCGGCCCGGAATTCCTTTTGATCGAGGTGCGTTCGCGCCAGCCCGATTGCGTCGAGCTTCCGCGACAAGCCGCGCGAAGCTTACGCCGCTTCGGCTTCGTCCTCGGCGTCCTGAACGGGACCGGAGTCCAGTCCCTTGGCGTTGACGTCGCGATCCACAAGCTCAATGACCGCGAGCGGGGCATTGTCGCCATAGCGGAAGCCCGCCTTGAGAACGCGTGTATAGCCGCCCGGACGGTCCGCGTAGCGCGGAGCGAGCGTCGCGAACAGCTTCGCTACCTGCGTCTCGTCGCGAAGCCGCGAGGCAGCCACGCGGCGGGCATGAAGGTCGCCGCGCTTCGCAAGCGTGATAAGCGCTTCCACGACGCCGCGCAGATCCTTCGCCTTCGGCAGGGTAGTCACGATCTGCTCATGCTTGATGAGAGCAGCCGCCATATTGGCGAACATGGCCTGACGGTGGCTCGCCGTACGATTGAATTTACGACCGGATCTACGGTGACGCATTGTCTCGTCCTCAAAACTTCGCCGCGCCGGACTGCGCCCCGCGGTCTGATTGGTCTGTTAGTAATGGTCCTCGAAGCGCTTCGCCAGTTCTTCGATGTTCTCCGGCGGCCAGTTCGGGACTTCCATGCCGAGATGCAGCCCCATGCCGGCAAGCACCTCTTTGATTTCGTTCAGAGACTTACGCCCGAAATTCGGCGTGCGCAACATCTCCGCTTCGGTCTTCTGGATGAGATCGCCGATGTAGACGATATTGTCGTTCTTCAGGCAGTTCGCCGAACGCACCGAAAGCTCGAGTTCGTCGACCTTCTTGAGCAACGCCGCGTTGAATTCGAGTTGCGGGATACGCTCCTCGGCGACTTCCTTGCGCGGCTCTTCGAAATTCACGAAGATCGACAGCTGATCCTGGATGATGCGTGCCGCTAGCGCCACCGCGTCTTCCGGAGAAACGGCGCCGTTTGTTTCGACGTCGAGCGTCAGCTTGTCATAGTCGAGGATCTGGCCTTCGCGCGTGTTGGCGATGCGGTACGAGACCTTCTTGACCGGACTGTAAAGGCTGTCGACCGGGATAAGGCCGATCGGCGCGTCGTCGGGGCGATTGCGCTCGGCGGGCACGTAGCCCTTGCCGATGGCCGCAGTCAGCTCCATCCGGACCGTTGCGCCCTCGTCGAGCGTGCAGAGAACGAGATCGGGATTAAGGATTTCAACGTCCGGACCGGCATCGATGTCGCGCGCGCGAGCCACGCCGGGCCCCTCCTTGCGCAGCACCATCCGCTTGACGCCCTCGGAGTGGATGCGAAGGGCAATCTCCTTGACGTTCAGCACGATGTCCGTGACATCCTCGCGAACGCCCGGGATGGACGAAAATTCGTGCAGCACGCCGTCGATGTGAATGGTCGTGACCGCGCCGCCCTGAAGCGACGACAGCAGAACGCGGCGCAGCGCGTTACCGAGCGTCAGGCCGAAACCGCGCTCAAGCGGCTCCGCGACGATGGAAGCCACGTATTTCGGATTCGCCCCGGGGATCACGTTGATCTTGCCCGGCTTGATGAGATCCTGCCAATTCTTGTTAAGCACGTTTCATTCCTTATACGGCGGCATCAGGCGCGAGGTTCCCCGCGCCCGCTCAACTCAGGCGAGACCTGCCCTAGCCTCGCGTCGCGCGCGCCAAAGCGGCGGCGCGACGGAAATCGAAAATACGGTCGCCCTGCCCGGATGACCGGAACGGCGATCTTTATACGCGGCGACGCTTGCGCGGGCGGCACCCGTTGTGCGGGATCGGCGTCACGTCGCGGATCGACGTCACCTGGAACCCGCAAGCCTGGAGCGCACGAAGGGCCGACTCACGTCCCGAACCGGGGCCGCTGACCTCGATCTCGATGGTACGCATGCCGTGTTCCTGAGCCTTGCGGCCCGCGTCTTCGGCGGCCACCTGCGCTGCGTAGGGCGTCGACTTGCGCGAACCCTTGAATCCCATCGCGCCCGACGACGACCACGAAATCGCATTGCCTTGCGCGTCCGTGATCGTGATCATCGTGTTGTTGAAGCTCGCATTCACATGCGCAACGCCCGATGCAATATTTTTCTTCTCGCGGCGTTTGACGCGCGCTTTTTCCTTCGCCATCGTCCCAGTCCCAAAAAATCGAAGCTACAGCGCGATCCACAGATCCGGCGAAACGCCGAGCGCGGACCGCGCCACCTTCAAAGCCAGCCCTTACTTCTTTTTACCGGCGATGGGCTTGGCCGGACCTTTCCGCGTGCGCGCGTTCGTATGCGTCCGCTGACCGCGCACCGGCAGGCCGCGACGATGCCGAAGGCCGCGATAGCAGCCCAAATCCATCAGCCGCTTGATGTTCATCGCAACTTCGCGACGCAGATCGCCCTCGACGACGTAATCGCGGTCGATGACCTCACGGATTTGCAGGATCTCCGCGTCGCTCAGCTCGTTGACCCGGCGTTCCACCGGGATGCTGACCTTGTCACAGATTTCCTTCGCGAATTTCGGGCCGATGCCATGAATGTAGCGAAGGCCGATTTCAACGCGCTTATTGGAAGGGATGTTCACACCCGCGATACGTGCCACGTGGTCCTCGTCGTGTTGCTAAGTTCGAGCGGGTGTCCGCTCATACCGAAAATAAGACAACGGCGCCTGTGAGGCAAAAACCTCCAGACCACCGCAGATCATGAGCCAAGGGCGCCAATATAGTCACCCTTTGCTAATAAGTCCAGACGCGAATGCGCAAGAAAGTCTGCGAACGATCTTGCGCCCCGAATTGATGCGCGAAGGCATCAGCCCGCCGCCCCCAGGATGTCATTCATCTGACGCGTCACCGTTTCGATGGGCGCGTCGCCATTCACCGTCTTGAGCTTTCCCTGCGCCTTGTAGAAGTCGACCAGCGGCTTCGTCTGGGTGTGGTAGACCTCAAGACGCTCCTTCACCGTTTCCGGCTTGTCGTCAGAGCGCCGCTTGAACGCCGTGCCGCCGCAACGGTCGCAGGTGTTCTCGATTTTCGGCAAACGAAAGAAGTCGTTGTAGACCTCGCCGCAGCTCCCGCAGGTGAAGCGCCCCGCGATGCGCTTGACAAGCAGGTCGTCCGGCACATCCACGAGGATCACGGCGCCGATAGTCTTGCCGTGCTTCGTGAGAAACGCGTCGAGTTCCTCGGCCTGCTGATTCGTCCGCGGGAAACCGTCGAGAATGAAGCCCGGCTTGTCGGCGGGAAAGTTCTCAAGTGTCTCGAAGACGACGCCCATCACGACCTCGTCCGGTACAAGCTGGCCGCTCTCCATATAGGATTTCGCCAGCTTGCCGACTTCGGTGCCGTTCGCCACGGCCGCCCGAAGCATGTCTCCCGACGACAGCTGCTTGAGGCCGAAATTATCCTCCAGATACTTCGACTGCGTGCCTTTGCCAGAACCGGGAGGGCCAAGCAAAATGATGTTCATCGACGTTTCGCTCCCCTAAGCTTCGCCTTCTTGATGAGGCCCTCGTATTGATGTGCCAGCAGATGGCTCTGCACCTGCGCAACCGTATCCATCGTAACACTGACCACAATGAGAAGCGAAGTGCCGCCAAAGTAGAACGGCGCCTGCATCTGATAGGACAGGATTTCAGGCAGGATGCACACCGCCGAGACATAGGCCGCGCCGACGAGCGTGATGCGAGTCATCACATAGTCGATGTATTCCGCCGTTCGCTGGCCGGGACGGATGCCGGGGATGAACCCGCCATACTTCTTGAGGTTCTCGGCCGTATCCTTCGGATTGATGACGATCGGCGTGTAGAAGAAGCAGAAGAAGACGATCAAAGCCACATAGAACAGGATGTGCAACGGCTGCCCCGGCCCGAACAAGGTAAGCACCTGGTTCAGCGTCTCGGAGGACTTCCCGACGATCTGCTCGATCGTCGCGGGCAGATAAAGCAGCGTGGACGCGAAGATGGGCGGGATCACGCCGGAGGCATTCAGCTTCAGCGGCAGATGCGAGCTGTCGCCCTGGAACATGCGGTTGCCGACTTGCCGCTTCGGATACTGGATCGTCAGCCGACGCTGCGCCCGTTCGAAGAAGACGACCACCGTAATGACCGCGACCATCATCACGAACAGCCCCAGGATGACCGCCGGAGAAAGCACGCCGCTGCGGCCCTGTTCGAGGATGCGATAGAGCGCCGTGGGCATTTCGGCCACGATACCGGCAAAGATGATCAGCGACGCACCATTGCCGATGCCACGCGCCGTAATCTGTTCGCCGAGCCACACGAGGAACATCGTGCCGCCGACGAGCGAGACGACGGTCGTCAGCTGGAAGAACCAGCCGGGTTCGAGCGCCGAGCTGTTGAGCCCCTGCGCGGTGAGCGTCGCCTGTACCGTCGCAATCACGACCGTAAGGTATCGCGTATACTGGTTGATCTGCTTGCGGCCGGACTCGCCTTCCTTCTTCAGCGCTTCAAGCGTCGGAATAACCGACGTCAGCAGCTGAATGATAATCGATGCCGTGATGTACGGCATGATGTTCAGGAGGAAGATCGCGGAACGGGAAAGAGCGCCGCCCGAAAACACATTCAGCATCCCGAAAACAGTGTTCGGGGCGCTTTCGAACAGTTTCGCGAGAAGCGCTGTATCGATACCGGGCAGCGGAATGAACGTGCCGAGCCGATAGATCAGCAGGGCGCCGAGCGTGAACAAAAGCCGCTGCTTGAGTTCACCGGCCTTTGCAAACGTCGAAAATTTGAGGTTAGCGGCGAGTTGTTCCGCTGCGGAAACCATGACTGCGACTCCGGTTGCGGCGCTTGGGGCGCGGGGGCGCCCGGAGCGTCTGCGCGAGTTTAGCTCGTTAATTCGTCACTGTTTAAGCTCACAGAGCCGTGCGAACGATCCGGTGTCGTGGAACGTAGCGCGGCCAAATCAGTCTGCCTTGGGAGCGCGGGCTTCGCGCTTGGCCAGCGCCTCGCGGCGACGCACGGCACGCTTGCCGTCACCGGCGAGACGATCTTCGCGCGGCAGGGTGATTTCCACCGATCCGCCCGCAGCTTCGACCGCCTTCACCGCCGCTTCGGAAGCCTTGGCGACCTTGAAGGTCAGCTTCGACTTCACTTCGCCGCGCGCAAGAAGCCGAACGCCATCGCGCTCGCGACGAAGCGCGCCGCTCTGGACGAGTGCCTCGGCGTCGATCACCTTCGAGGCGTCGAGCTTCCCGGCGTCGATGGCTTCCTGAACGCGGTCGAGGTTGATGTGCGCGAATTCGAGGCGGAACGGGTTGTTGAAGCCCCGCTTCGGCAGACGCATGTGGATGGGCATCTGGCCGCCTTCAAAGCCCTTGATGGCCACGCCCGAGCGCGCCTTCTGACCCTTGACGCCGCGGCCGCCCGTCTTGCCCTTGCCGGAGCCGATGCCGCGACCGACGCGGATGCGGTCCTTCGTGGCGCCAGGATTATCTCTCAACTCGTTCAGCTTCATAATTCCGTCTCCGGTCGGCGCGTTGCGCTTCCCTTATCGCTTTTTTGCGTCCACCGGCACACCGTTTTCTTCAACGATGCGCACGAGATGCGAAACCTTGTTGATCATGCCGCGGATGGCCGGATTATCGGCCACGACCTTGCGGCGGTGCATCTTGTTCAGGCCGAGGCCCACCAGCGTCTCGCGCTGGTCGAACGGCCTGCGGATCGGGCTGCCGATCTGCTCGATGGTGAGCGTCTTCTTCGCTTCCGCCATGATCGCCTCCCTTACGCCTCAGCCTGAGCGGAGGCCTGGCCTTCCGCGCCGTCGCGACGACGGGTGACGATCTCGCTCACCTTCTTGCCGCGACGCGCCGCGACACCGCGCGGGCTGTCTTCATGCTTCAGCGCATCGAACGTCGCGCGAACCATGTTGTACGGGTTCGACGTGCCGATCGACTTCGCCACGACGTCCTGCACGCCGAGCGTCTCGAAGACGGCGCGCATCGGGCCGCCCGCGATGATGCCGGTGCCGGGAGGCGCCGCACGGAGGAACACCTTGCCCGCGCCGTGATGACCGTGCACGTCGTGATGCAACGTGCGGCCTTCGCGCAGCGGAACGCGGATGAGGTTGCGCTTCGCGGAGTCGGTCGCCTTCTTGATGGCATCCGGCACTTCGCGCGCCTTGCCATGCCCGAAGCCGACCCGGCCCTTCTGGTCGCCAACGACGACGAGTGCTGCAAAACCGAAGCGACGACCGCCCTTCACCACCTTGGCGACGCGGTTGATATGAACGAGCTTGTCCACGAATTCGCTGTCGCGATCATCGCGGTCCCGTTCCTTGCCTCTTTCACGTGGATCACGAGCCACGAGCGTACCCTTTCATTTGTCTCAGACCGGAAGGCCCGAGGCGTATATTAGAAGTTCAACCCAGCTTCGCGAGCGGCGTCTGCGAGCGCCTTTACGCGGCCGTGATACATGTAGCCGCCACGATCGAAGACGACATCCTTGATGCCGGCCTTGATCGCGCGTTCGGCGACGAGCTTGCCAACGGCCGCAGCCGCAGCGACATCGGTGCCTTTCGACAGGCTGCTCTTGAACTCGGCGTCGAGGCTCGAAGCCGAAGCAAGTGTGTGCCCCTTGGTGTCGTCGATGATCTGAGCGTAGATATTCTTCGACGAACGGAACACGGACAGGCGAGGACGGTCGCCCTGCGCCCGGCGCAGGCTGCGACGAACGCGAGCCTTGCGGCGATCGTAACTGGAGAGCGGAGAGGCCATCGTTCGTCCCTACTTCTTCTTGCCTTCTTTGCGCTGAATGTACTCGCCCTGATAGCGAACGCCCTTGCCCTTGTAAGGCTCGGGACCGCGGAAACCGCGAATTTCAGCCGCTACCTGGCCGACCTTGTCTTTCTCGATGCCGGTGATGGTAATCTCGGTCGGCTTCGGGACGGCGATGCTGATGCCCTCCGGCACGGGATACAGCACATCGTGGCTGTAGCCGAGCTGAAGCTTCAGCGCCTTGCCGTCAAGCGCGGCACGATAACCGACGCCCGTGATTTCGAGCGTACGGGTGAAACCATTCGTCGTGCCGACCACGAGGTTTTCCACGAGCGAGCGCGACATGCCCCACATAGAGCGGGCACGCTTGGAGTCGGTTCTGGGCTTGACGGAAATAGCACCGTCTTCCAGCTTCACCTCGACGTCATCGACGAGCGTGAGCGAAAGCTGACCTTTCGGCCCCTTCACCGTCACTGTCTGTCCTTCAACCGTCGCCGTCACGTTCTTCGGGACGGGGACCGGCTTCTTGCCAATTCGGGACATCGTCCAAAACCTTCTTCTTCTTCCTGCTGCTCCGGCCAAGACCGCCTATCAGGGTCTCGCCGGCCGTTCAGAAAACTTCGCTGTCGTGCTCCAGCCTTCGCTTAGAACACGCTGCACAAAATTTCGCCGCCGACATTCTCGGCCCGGGCTCGCGTATCCGACATCACGCCTTTCGGTGTGGAGAGGATCGCAACGCCGAGACCATTCGCGATGGTCGGCAAATCCTGCACGCTCGAATAGACGCGGCGGCCAGGGGTCGAAACGCGCTTGATATCACGAATGACGGGAGCGCCATCATAATATTTCAGCTCGATCTCGAATTCTGTCTTGCCGCCGCCGTATTCGATTTCGGCGTAGCCGCGGATATAGCCTTCTTCCCGAAGAACGTCGAGGACGCGCGCGCGCAGCTTCGACGCAGGGGTCGAGACTTTGGGCCTGCTACGCATCTGCGCATTGCGAATCCGCGTCAGCATATCGCCCAGTGGATCGGAAACCGTCATTGCTCTGTGATCCCTACCAGCTCGACTTCACCAAACCGGGGATAAGTCCCTGATTGCCCAGTTCACGCAGCGAAATACGCGACATCTTCAGCTTGCGGTAGAAGCCGCGCGGACGTCCCGTCACCTCGCAGCGATTGCGGATGCGGGTCGGCGAACCGTTCCGCGGAAGCTGCGCAAGCTTGAGGCGGGCCGCGAAGCGCTCCTCGATCGGCAGATTCTTGTCGTTCGCAATCGCCTTCAGCTCCAAGCGCTTCTCCGCATCGCGCGCTGCTATGCGCCGACGCTTGTTGTTGCGCTCGATCATGCCTGTCTTAGCCATAGTGCTCCTCCCTCGCCCTACTGCCGGAACGGGAAGTTGAATTGTTTCAGGAGTGCGCGAGCCTCGTCGTCCGTCTCGGCCGTGGTGCACACGATGATGTCCATGCCCCAGATCTGCTCGACCTTGTCGTAGTCGATTTCCGGGAAAATGATGTGCTCCTTGACGCCAAGCGCATAGTTGCCGCGCCCGTCGAAGCTCTTCGCATTCAGGCCGCGAAAGTCCTTGACGCGGGGCAGCGCGATGGTGACGAGCCTGTCGAGGAACTCGTACATGCGCGCCTTGCGAAGCGTGACCTTGACGCCGATCGCCATGTTTTCGCGCAGCTTGAAGCCCGCAATGGACTTGCGCGACTTCGTCATCACCGGCTTCTGGCCCGCGATGAGCGTCATGTCGCGCAGCGCCTGCTCGACCTTCTTGCGGTCTGCCGTCGCCTCGCCGATGCCCATGTTGAGCACGACCTTGGTAATCTCCGGAACCCGCATCGGGTTGGAGTACTTGAACTGTTCCATCAGGGCCGGACGCGCGACCTCGACGTAGCGTGTCTTGAGCCGGGGCACGTACCCGTTCGTGGCTTCCGCTTGCTTAGTCATCGATCGTCTCGCCCGAGCGCTTGGCGACCCGCACCTTGCGCCCGTCTTCCAGGATTTTGAAACCGACGCGCGTAGCCGATCCGTCCTTCGGATCTTCCAGCGCGATATTCGAGATGTGGATCGGCGCTTCCTTGGCGACGATACCGCCTTCCTGCGCTGCCGACTGCTTCTGGTGACGCTGCACGACGTTCACGCCCTGGACGACGGCGCGATTTTCGGTCGGAAACACCTTCACGACCTCGCCGCGCTTGCCCTTGTCGCGCCCGGCCAGAACGACGACCTTGTCGCCCTTTTTGATTTTCAGCTTAGGCTGCGTCATTACAGCACCTCAGGCGCAAGCGAGATGATTTTCATATGCTGCTTGGCGCGGAGTTCGCGCGGCACCGGTCCGAAGATGCGCGTACCGATCGGCTCGCGCTGATTGTTGATGAGAACGGCGGCGTTCGAGTCGAAACGGATCACGCTGCCGTCGGGACGGCGCACCGGAAACGACGTGCGCACGATCACCGCCTTCATCACCTGGCCCTTTTTCACGCGGCCCTTCGGGATGGCTTCCTTCACGCTGACGACGATGACGTCGCCGATCGTGGCTGTCCGACGCATCGAGCCGCCGAGCACCTTGATGCACATGACCCGGCGCGCGCCGCTGTTGTCGGCGACATCCAGATTAGTTTGCATCTGTATCATTGCAGTTCACCTTTCAGACGAGGAAGCTCTTGGCCTGCCCCGCGTTCAATCACTCAGACGATGGCCCGGATGTCGCCGGATCGAGGACGACCCACCGCTTGTTCTTCGAAATCGGAGCACTTTCCTGAATGCGAACCACGTCGCCCTCATGGAAGGTGTTGTTCTCGTCATGCGCGTGATACTTCTTCGTCAGGCGCACTGTCTTCTTCAGAACCGGGTGCGTCAGACGGCGCTCGACCTGCACGACAACGGTCTTGTCGTTCTTGTCCGAGACCACCACACCCTGCAAAACGCGCTTCGGCATTTTCTTCTTCCTTAACTTTGCGCTTCGGCGACGCGCTTCTCGCGCTCGACCGTCTTGATTCGCGCAATGGTGCGCCGAACGTCTCTGACGCGCGCCGTGTTGTTCAACTGCGACGACGCCTTCTGAAAGCGAAGGTTGAACTGCTCGCGCTTGAGCTTGATGAGTTCGTCTTCAAGCTGGTCCAGCGTGAATTTGCGAATGTCTTCGAGTTTCATGGCCGCCTTATTCCTTCACAGCCGCGATTTCGCCGAGACGCACAACCACGCGGGTGCGGATCGGCAGCTTCGCCGCGCCGAGACGCAGAGCCTCGCGAGCGGTTTCCTCGCCGACACCATCGATCTCGAACATGATCTTGCCCGGCTTGACGCGCGCCGCCCAGAATTCCGGCGAGCCCTTGCCCTTACCCATACGAACTTCGGTCGGCTTCTTAGAAACCGGCAGGTCCGGGAACACGCGGATCCAGACACGCCCCGCGCGCTTCATCTGGCGGGTGATCGCGCGGCGAGCCGCCTCGATCTGCCGTGCCGTCACGCGTTCCGGTTCCAGAGCCTTCAGGCCGTAGCTGCCAAAGTTAAGCGAGGTGCCGCCTTTGGCATTGCCATTCATCCGGCCTTTGAAAGCCTTCCTGAACTTTGTTTTCTTCGGTTGCAGCATCGCTCACACCATGATCCAAAGCCGCGCCAACAAGGCTGCGGGTCTTATGTCTTTTCCGTTTAGCGGTCGCGATCGCGTCCGCCGCGTTCCCGATCACCGCGGTCACGACGCGGTCCGCGCCCTTCCGGACGACCACCGCCCGGACCGCCGCTCTCCTGGCTTTCCATGGACCGACGCTCCTGAGCCATCGGATCGTGTTCAAGGATCTCGCCCTTGAAGATCCAGACCTTCACGCCGATCACGCCATAAGCGGTCTCCGCCACGGCCGTACCGTAGTCGATGTCGGCGCGCAGCGTATGCAGCGGAACGCGGCCGTCGAGATACCATTCCATGCGCGCGATTTCAGCGCCGCCGAGGCGACCCGAAACGTAGATGCGCACGCCTTGAGCGCCGAGCCGAAGCGCCGACTGCGTCGCGCGCTTCATGGCGCGGCGGAACGCAACGCGGCGTTCGAGCTGCTGGGCGATGCCCTCCGCAGCGAGCGTCGCGTCAAGCTCGGGCTTCCGAACTTCGACGATGTTCAGATACACCTCGGACGTGGTGAACTTCGCAAGCTGGCCGCGAAGCTTCTCGATATCCGCGCCCTTCTTGCCGATCAGGATGCCCGGGCGAGCCGTATGCACCGTCACGCGGCACTTCTTGTGCGGGCGCTCGATGACGACCTTCGAAATGCCCGCCTGACGGCGCTGCTTCATGATGAACTCGCGGATGCGGAAGTCTTCGTGCAGAAGCTTGCCGTATTCGCCCTTGTCCGCATACCACCGGCTGTCCCAGGTGCGGTTAATGCCGAGCCGCAGCCCGATCGGGTTGACTTTCTGCCCCATTAGGCCTGCTCCTGAACTTCTCTCACAACCACGGTGAGTTGCGAAAACGGCTTCTCGATGCGCCCCATACGGCCGCGGGCGCGGGCATGAAAGCGCTTCAGCACGAGGTTCTTGCCCACATAGGCTTCGGCGACGATGAGCTGATCGACGTCGAGATTGTGGTTGTTCTCAGCATTCGCGATGGCCGACTGAAGCGTCTTCTTCACGTCCTGCGCGATGCGCTTGCGCGAGAAGGTGAGGTCTGCGAGAGCCTTGTCCACCTTCTTGCCGCGAATGAGTTGGGCGACGAGGTTCAGCTTCTGCGGGCTCACGCGAAGCGAACGCGCGACCGCCTGAGCTTCGTTATCCTTGATCCGCCGCTCTGTTTTCGGTTTCGACATGGCTACCTCTTCTTCGCCTTCTTGTCGGCGGAGTGGCCGTAATAGGTGCGCGTGGGCGCGAACTCGCCGAACTTGTGGCCGACCATGTCCTCGGAGACGAGCACCGGGATATGCTTCTGGCCATTGTGAACGGCGAAGGTCAGGCCGACAAACTGCGGCAGGATCGTCGAACGCCGGCTCCAGATCTTGATCGGCGCGTTGGATTTCTTATCGCGGGCGGCATCCGCCTTGGCGATCACATAGCCGTCGACAAACGGCCCTTTCCAGACTGAGCGTGTCATCGCGGCCTCTACTTCTTCTTCACGTGGCGGGCGCGGACGATAAACTTATCCGTGCGAATGTTCTTACGGGTACGATTGCCCTTGGTGCCCTTGCCCCACGGGGTGACGGGATGACGGCCACCGGAGGTGCGGCCTTCACCACCGCCGTGCGGATGGTCAATCGGGTTCATGGCGACGCCGCGAACGCTCGGGCGCTTGCCGAGCCAGCGGTTGCGGCCCGCCTTGCCCAAATTCTGGTTCGAATTGTCGGGATTCGAGACGGCACCGACGGTCGCCATGCAATCCGCCTGAACCATGCGCATCTCGCCGGAGTTGAGGCGAAGGATCGCCATGCCCTGGTCGCGGCCGACGAGCTGAGCGTAGCACCCGGCGGAGCGCGCGATCTGGCCACCCTTGCCGAGCTTCAGCTCGACATTGTGGATGATCGTGCCGATCGGCATGTTGGCCAGCGGCATCGCGTTGCCGGGCTTCACGTCGACCTTCTTGCCGGAAACGACCTTGTCGCCGACATTCAGGCGCTGCGGCGCCAGGATGTAGGCCAGCTCGCCGTCTTCGTACTTGATCAGCGCGATGAACGCCGTGCGGTTCGGATCGTATTCGAGCCGCTCGACCGTCGCAACGACGTCGAACTTGCGCCGCTTGAAGTCCACGATGCGATAGTTACGCTTGTGGCCGCCGCCGCGACGCCGCGAAGTGATGCGACCGTGCACGTTCCGACCGGCGCTCTCGGCGCGCCCCTCGGTCAGCGCCTTCACCGGCTTGCCCTTCCACAGCTGGGAACGGTCGACCAGGACGAGCTGGCGAAGACCCGGCGTTATGGGGTTGAATGTCTTTAATGCCATGGCGAATGCGCCCTTACCGAAGTCTGCCTTACAGCGTTGTCGTAATGTCGATCGATTGGCCCTCTTTCAGGGTCACGATCGCTTTCTTGAAATCGCTCTGCTGGCCCTTGACGCCCTTGAACCGCTTCACCTTGCCCTTGCGGATCAGGGTGTTGACGGCAACGACGTTGACATTGAAGAGGCGCTCGATGGCCTCCTTGATGTCCGGCTTCGTCGCGTCGATCGCCACCTTGAACACCACCTGATTGTTCTCGGAAACCAGCGTGGACTTCTCGGTGATGATCGGCGAGCGGATCACGTCGTAGAGTTCTTCTTCCCTCATTTGAACCGCTCCTCCAGCGCTTCGAGCGCCGCGCGGGTCAGCACGAGCTTATCCCGACGCAAGATGTCGTACACGTTGATGCCCTGAACCGGCAGCACATCCACGTTCGGGATGTTGCGCGCGGCGAGCGCGAAATTGTCCTGCAGCGCGGCGCCATCGATGATGAGCGCGTTCGACAGGCCGAGACCGGCGAACTTGCCGCGAAGCTGCGCGGTCTTCGGCTCGGCGACTTCCGCCTTGTCGAGAACGACGAGCGCATCCGCCTTCGCCTTGGTCGAAAGCGCGTGCTTCAGAGCGAGCGCGCGGACCTTCTTCGGCAGATCGTGCGCGTGGCTGCGCGGAACCGGACCTGCGGAGCGACCGCCACCGCGGAACTGCGGCGGCTTGTCGTTGCCGTGACGGGCCTGACCTGTGCCCTTCTGCTTGTAGATCTTCTTGTTCGGACCGTTCACTTCGCTGCGCGCCTTGGCCTTGTGCGTACCGGCCTGGCGCTTCGACAGCTGATAACGGACCATGCGTTGCAGGATGTCCGCGCGAGGCTCCAGCGCAAACACTGCGTCGTCCAATTCCACGCTTCCCGCATTGGAAGCGTCAAGGGTGATGACTTCCGCCTTCATTTATGCCCCCGCTCCCGCAGCCGCGGTGTCGTTGTTGGCTTTGCGGAACGCACCCGGCTTGGGGGCGTCCTTCGGAAGAGGCTTCTTCACGGCGTCCTTCACGAGCACCCAGCCGCCCTTTGCGCCGGGAACGGCGCCGCGGATGAGCAGAAGGCCGCGCTCGACGTCCGTCTTCACCACCTGCAGATTCTGCGTGGTGACGCGGTCGACGCCCATGTGGCCTGCCATCTTCTTGCCCGCGAAGGTCTTGCCCGGATCCTGACGGTTACCGGTCGAACCATGAGAGCGGTGCGAGATCGAAACACCGTGAGTCGCGCGCAAGCCGCCAAAGTTCCAGCGCTTCATCGCGCCTGCGAAGCCCTTGCCGATGCTCGTGCCGATCACGTCCACGAACTGACCTTCCAGAAAATGATCTGCCGTCAGCTCCGCGCCGATCTCGATGACATTTTCCGGCGTCACGCGGAACTCGACCACCTTCGCCTTCGGCTCAACCTGAGCCTTTGCGAAATGGCCGCGCTCAGCGCGCGTCACGTTCTTGACCTTCCGCGACCCCGCGCCGACCTGAATCGCCGTGTAACCGTTCGCTTCCTGCGTCCGGTGCGCGATCACCTGGCATTGATCGAGCTTCAACACCGTTACGGGCACATGCTCGCCCGCTTCGGTGAAGATTCGCGTCATGCCAACCTTCTGTGCCAACAATCCCGATCGCATCGGTCTGCCTCAGTTTCCTTCGCCGCTATCGAAGCGGCTGAATCCTTTGTTCAACTCCCGCCATCCGCTCCTGCGGCCGGCGCATCCAACGTGCCGCGCGGGCCCGGCCCGAATTCCCCGCAAACGGGGCGCAGCGTCATAAAACCTTCAGCGACACGCGCTAAAGCTTGATCTCAACATCCACGCCCGCCGCGAGGTCGAGCTTCATGAGCGCATCAACCGTCTGCGGAGTCGGATCGACGATGTCGATCAGGCGCTTGTGGGTGCGCATCTCGAACTGCTCGCGGCTCTTCTTGTCGATGTGCGGCGAGCGGTTCACCGTGTACCGCTCGATGCGTGTCGGGAGCGGGATCGGCCCGTGCACATCCGCGCCCGTCCGCTTCGCGGTATTGACAATCTCCTTCGTGGAGGCGTCGAGCACGCGGTGGTCGAACGCCTTCAGCCGGATGCGAATGGTTTGGCCTGCCATATCAAACTCCCAATAGAAGAGGCGCTCCGTTTTTGGAGCGCCCGCTCCGTCGTCCCCGTATTATTTACTTAATGATGCTGGCAACCACGCCGGCGCCGACTGTACGGCCGCCTTCGCGGATAGCAAAGCGAAGCTTTTCTTCCATGGCGATCGGCACGATCAGCTCGACTTCCATCGAGACGTTATCGCCCGGCATGACCATTTCCGTACCTTCCGGCAGCTTCACCACGCCCGTCACGTCGGTCGTGCGGAAGTAGAACTGCGGACGGTAGTTGGTGAAGAACGGCGTATGACGACCGCCTTCTTCCTTCGTGAGGATGTAGGCCTCGGCCTTGAACTGCGTGTGCGGCGTCACCGAACCGGGCTTGCAGAGAACCTGACCGCGCTCGACGGCTTCACGGTCGATGCCACGGAGCAGACAGCCCACGTTGTCGCCGGCCTCGCCCTGATCGAGCAGCTTGCGGAACATTTCGACGCCCGTGACGATCGACTTGACGGTCGGCTTGATGCCGACGATCTCGATTTCCTCACCGACCTTGATCACGCCGCGCTCGATACGGCCCGTCACCACCGTGCCGCGACCCGAGATCGAGAACACGTCTTCGATCGGCATCAGGAAGGGCTGGTCACGCGGACGCTCCGGCAGCGGAATGAACGCGTCAACTTCTTCCATGAGCTTGAGAATGGCTTCGCGGCCCAGCGCACCGGCATCGCCATCGAGCGCGGCCTTGGCCGAACCCTTGACGATCGGAATGTCGTCGCCCGGGAAGTCGTACTTCGACAGCAGCTCGCGGATTTCGAGTTCAACGAGTTCCAGCAGCTCCGGGTCGTCCAGCAGGTCGACCTTGTTCATGAACACGACGAGCGCCGGGACGCCGACCTGACGGGCGAGCAGGATGTGCTCGCGGGTCTGCGGCATCGGGCCGTCGGCGGCGGAAACGACGAGGATAGCGCCGTCCATCTGAGCCGCGCCGGTGATCATGTTCTTGACGTAGTCGGCGTGGCCGGGGCAGTCGACGTGCGCGTAATGGCGGTTAGCGGTCTCATATTCGACGTGGGACGTCGAAATCGTGATGCCGCGTGCCTTCTCTTCCGGCGCCTTGTCGATCTGGTCGTAAGCCGTAAACGTCGCGCCGCCGGTCTCAGCCAGCACCTTCGTGATCGCGGCCGTCAGCGACGTCTTGCCATGGTCCACGTGACCGATGGTGCCGATGTTCAGGTGCGGCTTGCTGCGCGAGAATTTTGCCTTGGCCATGTGGCTCTCCGTTCTTCCTCTTTCATCCCGACCTAGAGACTAGCCCGGTATAAAGCTCCTACTTTGTTTGCCTTCTCAGGCGAATTTCGCCTGAACCTCTTCTGCCACGTTCTGCGGAACCTGCGCATAGTGGTCAAACTGCATGGTAAACTGCGCACGCCCCTGGCTCATCGAGCGAAGAGTGTTCACATAACCGAACATGTTCGCGAGCGGAACCATGGCGTTGATCACCGTGGCGTTGCCGCGCATTTCCTGGCCGAGGATCTGGCCACGGCGGCCGGTCAGGTCGCCGATGACGCCGCCGACGTAATCTTCCGGCGAAACGACCTCGACCTTCATGATCGGCTCGAGCAGCTTCGGACCGGCCTTCTGGGCACCTTCGCGGAAGGCGGCGCGCGACGCGATTTCGAACGCGAGAACGCTCGAGTCCACTTCGTGATACGCGCCGTCGATCAGCGACACCTTGATGTCGAGCATCGGGAAGCCCGCGAGAATGCCGTTGTCCAGCACGCTCTTGACGCCCTTTTCGACGCCCGGAATGTATTCCTTCGGAACCGAACCGCCGACGATCTTCGATTCGAAAGCGAAGCCCGCACCCTGTTCCTGCGGCTCGATCACGAGCTTGACGCGAGCGAACTGGCCAGTACCGCCGGTCTGCTTCTTGTGGGTATAGTCGATTTCCTGCTTCCGCGTGATCGTCTCGCGGTAGGCCACCTGCGGCGCGCCGACGGTCGCCTCCACCTTGAATTCGCGACGCATACGGTCGACGATGATTTCGAGGTGAAGCTCGCCCATGCCCTTGATGATCGTCTGGCCGCTTTCGACATCGCTCGAAACACGGAAAGACGGATCTTCCTGAGCGAGGCGGTTCAGCGCCATGCCCATCTTTTCCTGATCGGCCTTCGTCTTCGGCTCCACCGCAACCTCGATCACAGGTTCCGGGAACTCCATGCGCTCCAGGATCACCGGCTTCAGCGGATCGCACAGCGTGTCGCCCGTGATCACATCCTTCAGCGACGCGATGGCGACGATGTCACCCGCATACGCTTCCTTGATGTCTTCGCGGCTGTTCGCGTGCATGAGAAGCATGCGACCGATACGCTCTTTCTTGTCCTTGACCGTGTTGATGAGCTGCATGCCCGTCTCGACACGGCCCGAATAGATGCGGCAGAACGTGAGCGAGCCGACGAACGGGTCGTTCATGATCTTGAACGCGAGCATGGAGAGCGGCTCTTCGTCGGACGACTTGCGAACGGTTTCCTCGCCCGTCTTGACGTCGATCGCCTTGATCGGCGGAATGTCCACCGGCGACGGGAGGTAGTCGAGCACGCCGTCCAGAAGGGGCTGCACACCCTTGTTCTTGAACGCGGAACCGCAGAACACCGGATAGAAGGCGCTCGAAATGGTGCC
Source organism: Rhodomicrobium lacus (assembly GCF_003992725.1). Taxonomy (NCBI): domain Bacteria; kingdom Pseudomonadati; phylum Pseudomonadota; class Alphaproteobacteria; order Hyphomicrobiales; family Hyphomicrobiaceae; genus Rhodomicrobium; species Rhodomicrobium lacus. The sequence continues at coordinate 1,117,749 of NZ_RZNF01000012.1, forward strand.
GCGACGAATCAATTCCTTCAGCTTCGCCTCGTCCGGCTCATTGCCTTCGAGATAAGCTTCCATGGCTTCGTCATCGAGTTCGACAGCCAACTCCACGAGCTTGTGGCGATAATCCGCAGCCTTCTCCACGAGATCTGCCGGGATATCGGCGTCGCGGAAGCTCGCGCCGAGGACGTCTTCGTCCCAGATCACGGCCTTCTGGCGGATGAGGTCGACAATACCCTTGAAGTCGCTTTCCGAACCGATCGGGAGCTGCAGAACCAGCGGCTTCGCGCCGAGACGGTCGATCACAGACTGCACGCAGGCGTAGAAATCGGCGCCGATCTTGTCCATCTTGTTGACGAAGATCATGCGCGGGACGTTGTACTTGTCGCCCTGGCGCCAGACGGTCTCCGTCTGCGGCTCGACACCCTGGTTGGCATCGAGAAGCGCGACGGCGCCGTCGAGCACGCGAAGGCTGCGCTCGACTTCGATGGTGAAGTCCACGTGGCCTGGCGTATCGATGATATTGATACGCTTGCCCTTCCAGTAAGCGGTCGTCGCGGCCGAAGTGATCGTGATGCCGCGCTCCTGCTCCTGCTCCATCCAGTCCATCGTCGCGGCGCCATCGTGCACCTCGCCGATCTTGTGGCTCTTTCCCGTGTAATACAGGATGCGCTCAGTCGTGGTCGTCTTACCGGCATCGATGTGAGCCATGATGCCGATATTGCGATAGTCTTCGATGGGAGTTTGACGCGCCATGACCAAGCCTTTGCCGTCTCTAATTCTTTACCAACGGTAATGCGAGAACGCGCGATTGGCTTCCGCCATCTTGTGCGTGTCTTCGCGTTTCTTTACTGCGGTGCCGCGGTTGTTTGCGGCATCCAGCAACTCGCCGGAGAGCCGCTCTTCCATCGTGTTCTCGTTGCGCCCGCGCGCCGCGTTGATGATCCAGCGGATCGCCAGCGCCTGACGGCGGTCGTTTCTGACTTCGACCGGCACCTGATAGGTCGCGCCGCCGACACGGCGGGAGCGAACCTCGATGGCCGGCTTCACGTTGTTCAGCGCCTCATGGAACAACTCGATTCCATCGCGCTTCGCCTTCTGTTCGATGCGGCCCAGCGCGCCGTAGACAATGCTTTCGGCCGCAGACTTCTTGCCCTCGAACATGAGGCTGTTCATGAATTTCGTGATAACCACGTCACCGTATTTCGGGTCCGGGATGATCTCGCGCTTATCAGCTCTGTGCCGACGTGACATTGCTTCAAATCCTCAGTCTTACTTCGGCCGCTTCGCGCCATACTTAGAACGGCGCTGCCTGCGCTTCGCCACGCCCTGCGTGTCGAGCACGCCGCGGATGATGTGATAGCGAACGCCCGGCAAGTCCTTCACGCGGCCACCGCGGATAAGCACCACGGAGTGCTCCTGAAGGTTATGGCCTTCGCCAGGAATATAGCTCGTCACTTCGAAGCCGTTCGTCAGACGGACACGCGCCACTTTACGCAGAGCGGAGTTCGGCTTCTTCGGCGTCGTCGTATAGACGCGCGTGCAGACGCCACGCTTCTGCGGGCATTCCGTCATCGCCGGCACTTTGTTTCGCTTGACCGGCGCGACGCGCGGCTTGCGGATCAATTGCTGTATCGTTGGCATCAACGCTTCCAAATCAAACGGCGTAGGGACCGGGGACGGAAATTTCCGCCTTCCAGTCCGATGAAGACGAATGAGACTTCGGAGGCGTTGCCTCTTGGTCTCGGGAATAAGGTTGTCCGGTGTCTTCGCGGCAGTGTTTAAGCGAAAGCACGCTTTAGCGCGCGAAAACTGCTTACGACCTGCCACCAGAGTGTGCGCAAAATAGGGGCGTGGGCTTAGGCCGTCAAGCTCAAATTTGGTTTATTTTCGGCAGTTTGCTCATCTTTCATTTCGTGTTGCCGCGAAGAGCGGATTTCGCACCCGCGTTAATGCCATTTCTAAAAAGCCAAGCTTCGGAAACATGCTCGGCGGAACAGCCGGCGGTCCCGTGCATTCCGGTTGCATCGGAAAGGAGAGATTGCGCCATGACCGAGGTGCCTCCCGCAAAGGCTCATCCCCACCATCACAAACACCGCCACGGTGTGGAAAATGCCTCGCTTCGGTTCGAGAGCGAAGAGCCGCCGCTCCGCAAACGCCGAGGCTTCGGAAGGCCGCACGCGCTCGTCGTCATCGGCACCGCGCTTTCGCTCGCGGCGCTTCTGGGCTTCGTCCTGATTCCATATGTTTACAAGGCGTTCGGCTGAGACTTGCCGATGCCGGCCGCGGCAAGTCCCGTCACGAAGCCGAGCACCGCCCCCGCGACAATGTCCGAAAACCAGTGATAGGTCGCGCCGAGAAGGCCGATGCCGACAAGCGCGGTTGCGATCACGCCCACGAAGCGCAGCTTCGGCCAGAGCCTCCAGAGCGCCCCCGCAAGGGCCGCGACAACGGTGGTGTGGCCCGACGGGAAGGAGGCAAAGCCCCGGCTGTCGGTCAGCGGGAAGAAGCCGTAGACGCCATTCACGAACCAGGACGGGTTGTTATTGACCCACGTCTCGGGCCAGGTGCGGCCGAACAGGATTTTCAGTTGCACGGCCAGCGCCGCCGAGACCACGATGGCAAGCGAAAGACGCAGCATCTCGTCCTCTCGTGCGGTCAGCGAGCCGCCGCGCAAATAATTCCGTGTTGCGATCAGCGCGAGGATGAGCGCCGCGGCGGGCGCGAGCGGCTTCGCGATGAAGGTCAACGCCACGAAAATCGGATCGCCGTAGAAATGCGGCCGGAGCAACCCCGCGATTTGTCGATCGATAAAGAAAAAACTGAAGACGACAATCGCTGCCACCGCGCCGAGACCCGCGACGAAGCGGATCAGGCACGCCCGTCGCCTTGCCTGAAGTTCAACCGTCACCGCATCCATGCAGACTCCTTATCCGCCAGACTCGCCGCTATATTGACGGTCAGCGCTAATACGGCCGTGTTGAAGAAAAATGACACGACCGCGTGCAGCGTCACGAGGCGCCGCAGCGCATGCGATTTGACAAGCGTGTCCGACGTCTGCGAGGCCGCGCCGATGGACGTCGCGAAGTAGAGGAAATCCCAGTAATCAGGCTTCTCGCAGCCGGGAAATTCGAGGCCTCGCCCTGCATCGCTGCCCGGATCGGGGCGATAGAAGGCATGGGCGTAATGCAGCGCGAACGCGATCTGCGTGACGCTCCACGATATGACGATGGTGAACAGCGCAAGCGCTGCAAGCGCGAATTTTTCATTCGCGCTCTTGTCGGCAAGCTTGGCTTCGAGACCGACCGCCGCGATGGCGGCGAAACTCGCGGCTATGGCAAGCAGGATGATGATGAGAATGACCAGACGGCTGTCGTCTCGGCGTGCAGCGCGCTTTTCAATCTTCGTCGCGTCGCTCGTGAAATCGAGGGAGAACGCCAGCAGGAGATAGGTCAGGCCGCCGAGATCCCATGTGATGGCGGCGCGCACGGCAATCGCGATGCGGTCCGGAAGAAGGGCGTAGGCCAAGAGTCCGACAAAAACGGCGCTATAGAACCTCGGCCTGATCAGAAGCGAGTGCCAGAACGAAACCGGGTGATACCACCCGCGAGCACGGGCAAGGCGGACTCCCGCCTGCTTCGTCTTCTCGGCCGGATTTTTTCCGCCGTCTTCGGGCGATTCTTCTGCGCCAGTCCGGGCGCCCTCACGCCGGAGCGCCCTTCGTCTGGAACGCGCGCTGGAAGACGTCATCGCTCGCCGCCTCATGGCTGTTTCCCGGCAACGCATATCATGAGTGCGCGTTTCCAGCATCAGCATCGAATAAGGAAAGCAGAGCCTTTCCTTCGCTGGCCACGTTCAGGGCGGTTGCCGCTTGCTTCGCTTTTCGGCACTGTCGGCCCCGACGGTGGGACAAAATGGGGGAGCGACATGGAAAATGTGCGGGGCCGCACGGTCCTGGTTACGGGCGCATCGGCGGGCATCGGCAAGGCGTTCGCCAAGGTCTTCGCGGCCAAGGGCTGGAACGTGATCCTGACCGCGCGCCGCCTCGACCGGCTGGAAGCGCTCGCCGCCGAGATCGAGACGAAATACAAGGTCGGCGCAATCGCCATCGAGCAGGATCTCGCAGCCCCCGACAGCGTGGAAAAGCTCGTCGCCGCGATCAGCGACCGGCGCGTGCTGACGGTGGACGGCCTCGTGAACAACGCGGGCTACAGCGTTCCGGGCCATTACGCGAAGACCGCTTGGGCCGATCAGGACCGCTTCCTTCGCGTGATGGTCACGGTGCCGTGCGAACTCGCGCATGTTCTGCTTCCGCCCATGGTGCAACGGCGCTTCGGACGCATCATCAACGTGGCGTCCTTGGCGGGGCTGATTCCCGGCGCGGCGGGCCACACGCTTTACGGCGCGTCGAAGGCTTTCCTCATTCGCTTCTCGGAATCGCTGCTTCTCGAAAATCGCGGCGCCAACGTACTCACGACCGCGCTGTGCCCCGGCTTCACTTACACCGAACTTCACGATGTGATCGGAACGCGCGACAAGGTGTCGAAATACGGCAAGGCGTGGTGGTCCACGGCGGCTGAGGTGGCGGTCGCCGGGTACGACGGCGTGATGGAGGGAAAGCCCGTGGTCGTCGTCGGCCGCCGGGCGAAGCAGATTTCCGCGCTCATGAAAGTCTTGCCCGAGAGCGTCGCGCTTGGCATGGTTGGCCGTCAGTCGAAGACCTTCCGCTCGGAGGAACCGGGCACTTCAGGTAACGAGCCATCATGACCGCCGCAATCGTCATCCCGGCGCGATACGCGTCCTCGCGTTTCCCCGGCAAACCGCTGTGCCTCCTTTCCGGCACCTCCATGCTTGAACGCGTCTGGCGCATCGCGTCGAGCGTGAAGCAGGCGTCGCGCGTGGTCATCGCCACCGACGATGAACGCATTCGCGAGCATGCGCTGGCCTTCGGCGCGGAGGTTGCGCTTACCTCGCCCGACTGCGCGAACGGCACGGAGCGCGTGCATGAGGCGGTGGGACGCGCCCATATCCGCGAGGACATCATCCTCAACCTTCAGGGCGATGCGCCGCTGACGCCGCCATGGGTGCTGGAAGCCATGATCGACGAGATGATCATCGATCCAGCGCCCGAGATCGTGACGCCCGCCGTGCGCCTCTACGGGCCGACGCTTGCGGAATTCCTCGCCCACAAGAAGGAGCGCCCGGCCAGCGGCACGACCGTTACCTTCAATCTGCGCCGCAACGCGCTCTACTTCTCGAAAACAGTGATCCCGCATATCCGCAACGAGGGGCACGCCTTCGTCTACCGGCATATCGGTCTGTACGGCTATCGCAAGGCCGCGCTCTCGCGCTATGTCTCGCTCGCGCCAACGCCGCTCGAACAGACCGAAGGGCTGGAGCAGCTCCGCGCGCTTGAGAACGGCATGACCGTGCGCATCGCCGTGGTGGACTATCGCGGGCGCACGCATTCTTCCATCGATGCGCCGGGCGACGTCCCTGTCGCCGAAGCGATCATCGCGCGCGAGGGCGAACTGCTGCCCGCGCTTCGCTAGGTCGGAGAGGAAGGCCGGGTCGGCGGGCCGCAGTCGATTCCACCGCTCCCGGCTTTCCCAAAAGCGCAGCTCCTGCTACTTTCGGACCGCTGCGCCGCTTCGGCGGTCTTGCGTTGCAGACATCCAGAGGGCATGCGTGATGCTTCTAATTCTCGCTCGGCATGGCAACACCTTTGAAGCGGGCGAAAAGCCCGTGTGGGTTGGCGCGCGCACCGATCTTCCGCTCACGCCAAGAGGCCGCGAGCAGGCCGCCGCCCTCGGTGAGGCGCTGAAACCGTTCGTGCCGCGCATTCGCCGCATAGCCACCGGGCCGCTCGCACGCACGCGCGAACATGCGGAAATCGCCGCAGCGATTGCCGGTTTGACCGTGCCCGTTACCATCGACGACCGCCTACGCGAGATCGACTACGGCGACTGGGAAGGCAAAAGCTCCGAAGAAATCGAGGCTTCGGGCGGCGCCGCGGATCTTGCGGCGTGGAACGAGCGCGGCGTCTGGCCGATTTCCGCCGGGTGGTTGCCCTGCACCTATGCCATCGACGCGAGGGCATCGGCGCTTGCCAGTGAAGCCGCGCGCGATGCGGCGGCGGGCGACGCAGCGCTGTTCGTCACCAGCAACGGCGTCCTGCGCTATTTCCTCAAGCTCGTGCCGGGCGCGTTCGAGGCCGCCGTCAACGACGGCAGCCTCAAGGTCGCGACGGGCAACGTCAGCGCGCTTCGGTTCGACGGCGATGGCTGGCGCATCGTGCTTTGGAACACGAAGCCTCACGAACTCGGCGCTTTGATTTAATCCAGCGCAGAGGCCGATGCTGGCGCGCGCCGCATCCCGCGCATCGTGCGCAGCGCATCGCGGCTGGCCAGAATCGCGCCTCCGGTAATGAGAAGAGCCGCAACCCAGAGCGCGGGCTTCGACGGGCCGAGCCCTGTTGCGGTCAGAAGCGCCGTCGACAACAGCGGCGAGAAATAGGCGAGAACGCCGAGCGTGCGCAGGTCGCCATGCTTGCAGCCGTAGTCCCACACATAGAAGGCGAGACCGATCGGTCCTGCTCCGAGGGCGAGGATGGCGAAAAGCTGCGTGCCCGGCGCGGGCATCACGAAATCTTCGAGCGCGAGGTGCGCTCCCCACGCCAGCACCGCCGTGCCGAGGCAATAGATGGAGACGGCCGCGCTCGGTACACCGCGAAACAGCCGTGTCAGCACCGAATAGCTCGACCATGTCAGTGCCGCCGTCGCGGCCATCGCGTAGCCGAACGCGTTGCCGCCAAGCGACAGCGCCGCGCCGCCGGTGATGGCGAGCGCTGCCCCGGCGAACGCCATCGACACGCCGGAGATATGCCAGACGGTGAGCTTTCCCGCCGAAGCGCGCGCGGGCAGCATCGTGGAAAACATCACGATCAGCACCGGCCAGAGATAATTGACGAGGCTTGCTTCCACGGCGGGCGCGTTCTGCATCGCGAGGAAAAACGCGAAATGATCGACGAAGAACGCCGCCACGCCGAGCGCGACCGGCTTCCAGCCGAGCGAACCGAGGCCCCGCCGCGCGGACGCGTTGGCCGCCAGCCAGACGAAACCCGCCAGCGAGCCGATGGTGAAGGTGAGCGCGACGAGTTCAAGCGGCGGGATCGCGCCCGCAAGCACGGTCAGCGTCGGGAGCAACGCCCAGAGCGGAATGGCAAGAAGGCCGATGGCGGTAGCTTTTCCGCCGCTCGTCATGTGCATTGGAGGGAGTGTCCTGAGATCGATGCGCGGACATACCGCCTGCGCGTGACCGAGGCAATGAAAACCCGCCCGGAATATCCTGCCAAGTCACGCCCAATAAACAAGTCACGCCCAATAAACAAGGCGCTGGCCGTTCGAGCCCGGGAATCCTTACAGAGCGCATCGTTCGAAGAATCCGGGTGACGTGTCTGCGCCGGAGACTTTGACTGCGGGGTCCGCCGCACGCCCCGCGCTAAAGATCTTCTGAATGCTCTCAGGCAGGCGTCGGCGCCGAAGGAACGCGGGCAATCGACACGCCGCCGTTCGCGTGCCAGCCCGGCAACTCTCGTGCCTCGCCCCGGCTCGCGAGTTCCAGAGCGGGGGCAAGCGCCGTCTCGAACTGCGTTTCCACCCTGGTGCGCGCGATCCGCCGCCGCAAGAAGTCGGCCCATAGAAACTCGCTGAACGGCGTACGGTCCTTCGAATAGCCGCCCCCGCGCCGCAACGCGCCCGCGAGGCTGCGGAAAGGATCGTCCGCCATGTCGTCGATCCGGAGCGGGAGGTCGTCATACTCGCGACGGCGCCCTTCATCGTCGAAGGGGTGCACAAGGCCAAGATCGTCCATCACCTCGAAGAAGGTGCCGCTGTCTATGTCGCGGAAGTCCAGAACCGTCTTCACCGCCACCTTCTCTGCGCCGGACAGCAGAAGCGCCGCGAGCAAATGGTGACGGTCGATGGCATAAAGCCGCCCTTTCGGCCCTTTCACCACGGGAACGGCGTGATCGGCGAGATATCGACGGCGCTCGTCCCGCGCCATCGTCTCAAGCTCGTTTGCGCGCCGTTCGACTTCGCGTCGCCCGATAGTCATTTGCGTAGGCCGGAGACCGGCGATTGAAACAGTGTGAAGGACGGGTGCGCGAACGGTTTGAAGGAGCATGCACACTCTCGATGGACGAAGCCGCCTAGCATAAGCCTTACGCTGGAAGCGGCAAAAAAGGTATGGCGGTTTTGTCAACACAGTCATATGGCTTGACGCTGGCCACGCGGTTAAGCAAGCGCTCGCTGCGTTACAGGATCATGACAGCGAGCGGAACCGCGCTCTTCCGGCGCAGCCGAGGTATCGCCTCAACCCGGGGCGCGTGACGCTGCGACCATCGCCGCGAACTGAAAAACCCCGGTAGCGAGACGCCCCGGGGTTCCGATAGCAAGGTTATGGCTCCGTTCGGCGGCCCCCGCCGTCAGTTCCGCTGTTCGAGAAGACGCCGCGCGATCACCTGCGCCTGAATTTCCGCCGCGCCCTCGAAGATGTTGAGAATACGCGCATCGCACAGAACGCGGCTCACCGGATATTCGAGCGCGAAGCCGTTGCCGCCGTGGATCTGCAGCGCGTTGTCCGCCGCCGCCCACGCCACGCGCGCGCCGAGCAGCTTAGCCATGCCCGCTTCGAGATCGCAGCGACGGCCGCCATCCTTCTCGCGCGCGGCGAAATAAGTGAGCTGGCGCGCGATCATCGTTTCGGCGGCCATCATGGCGATCTTGTCGGAGACGCGCGGGAAGTTGATGAGCGTCTTGCCGAATTGCACACGCTCCGTCGCGTAGCGCAACGCGAGGTCCATCGCCGATTGCGCCACGCCGACCGCACGGGCCGCCGTCTGCACGCGCGCGGATTCGAACGTCTGCATGAGCTGTTTGAAGCCCTGGCCTTCCTCGCCGCCGAGCAGGCCGGACACCGGCACCTCGAATTCGTCGAACGAAAGCTCGTATTCCTTCATGCCGCGATAGCCGAGCACCTCGATTTCGCCGCCCGACATACCGACGGCCGGGAATGGATTTTCGTCCGTGCCGCGCGGCTTCTCCGCGAGGAACATCGAAAGGCCCCTGTAGCCGGGCTCCGCCGGGTTGGTACGCGTCAGCACCGTCATGAGGTCCGCGCGAACGGGATGCGTGATCCACGTCTTCTGGCCGGTGATCTTGTACACGTCGCCATCGCGCACTGCGCGCGTCTTGAGCGAGGCGAGGTCCGAACCGGTGTTCGGTTCGGTGAAGACCGCCGTCGGCAGGACTTCGCCGCTCGCCAGCTTCGGCAGCCACTCTTCCTTCTGTTCCTGCGTGCCGCCGCCGAGGATCAGTTCCGCCGCGATCTCAGACCGCGTGCCGAGCGAGCCGACGCCGATATAGCCGCGCGACAGTTCCTCGGAGACGACGCACATCGCCTCCTTGCCGAGACCGAGGCCGCCGAATTCCTCCGGGATGGTGAGGCCGAACACGCCAAGCTCGTTCATTTTCTCGATGGTTTCGAGCGGGATGTATTCGTTCTTGAGATGCCATTCATGCGCGAAGGGCTTCACCTCGGCGTCCACGAAGCGGCGCATCTCCTCGCGCATGGCTTCGAGTGTTTCGTCGAGGCCGCCGTCGCCGAAGTGCCCCGTGCCCTGCGCGTGCTCCACGAGTTCGACGAGCCGCGCGCGCGCCTGACGAGAGTTGGCCTTGATAAGCGCCGCAACGGCGGGCGTCGCGAAAGCATCGCGGTCCGCCGGTTCCAGGTCGAGATCGTGAAAGCGGATGATTTCGGTCTGGCTCATCGGGATGCCGCCGAGGATCTGCGCCGCGTATTCGCCGACGCCGATCTGGGTCAGGAGCGCTTCCGTCTCGCCGAAACGGCCTTCGTCGGTGAGGCGGTGGGCGTAGGCCGCCATCTGCCGCAGGGCCTGGGCATAGGTCGCCAGCCACGCAAGACCGTGGGCGGCGTGCTGCTCGCGCTCGATCAGCGCGTTGGACAGCTTGCCGTCCTCCGTGACGCGGGCGCGGATATTGTCGGTGGCACGGGCAAGCAAGCGGTCGGCGTTGGCGGCGGCCTCGTCGCAGAGCTGAAGCAAGTCCGGAGCCACAACGGGAGTGGAAGACTGGCTCATCGGCCTTATCCTTTCATGCGGTTCTTGGAATTTAGACCACACATTGGCGCGTTTTCGCAGATGCACAATTGCGCTTAAGTTTATACCCGCGATGCCAGTTCGCGGAGAATTGCCTTCGGGCAGGCGGACGCTTGGGATGATTTGGGGCGGGAAACCGTCAGGCCCGGCTTTCGAGGCGCCTTTGCGGGCGGCACGAAATGGCGTTCGCCGCAATCGGCCCGGCGCACGAGCGCGGTGGGGCGAGCGGCAAATCGACATGACTTACGGGTGCCATGCCGCTTGAGGCATCGGCCTTTCAAAGAATCGAAGGCGCGCCCCCGGACGCGCTCGATGCATCCGAACGGGGCATGCACGGCGGAAGCGGAACCCGGTGAAGCGCTGAGCTTCACCGGGGGTGTGCCTGGCGGCGCCTATTTCTTTTTGCCGAAGACCATGTCGAGCCACAGGCTGAAGAACGTCTTCTGCTCTTGTGGCTTCTGCCGCTCGGCGGGCTTCGCGGGCGCAGGCTCATCCGGCTGCGCGGGCGCCGGCTCCTGCGGCTGCGCCGCCTCGTAAACGGGAACGGGTTGCGCTTCCGCCACGGCTTCGGGCTGATACGGCGCGGCTTCCTGCGGCTGGGCCGGGGCAGCCTCTTCGGACGGCTGGGTGGCTTCGAATACGGGCACCGGCTGTGCCTCCACCGGCGTTTCGTGCGCGCCGTACTCCTGTATCGGCCCGGAAGTAACATCAGCGGGCGAGCCGAGATCGTGCGTTGCCTCGACCACGTCGCGCGCCGAAATCACATCTACAGGCGCGGGCTCGGCGACCTCCGACAAAGCGCTTTCCGCCCGCTCCGCAGGCGCGATTTCAGGAGCGACCTCGACCGCCGCAGGCTCCGCCTCTTCGGCCACCGCAGCAGCGGTCGTCTCCGCAGGCTCGACCGGCGACGCCTGGGGTTCGGTCGCTTCTTCGGACGAAGTGCTTTCAAGGCGCTCGGCGATATCTTCGACGCGCGCATGAACCTCGCCCAACGCGTCGCCCCCGCCGCCCTGTAGAACGCCCTCTATGCTCGGATCGGCGGCGGTTCCATCAACCGGAGCCGCGTCCGATTCCGCAGCGGGAGCAGGCGCTTCGCCTTGCGGCTCGTTGTCCTGCGTGATCGCGACGTTGTCGTGAAGGTAGGCCGGCGCGTCCTGATTTTGGACAGTCTCGATGCCGTGAGCCGCCGCAACATCATCGACACGCCCTTTCGCCTCGGCAGCGAGATCGTCGAAGCTGACACCGCGCGGCTCCGTGGCGGAATCGTCAAGCACGGGTTTGGCTTCTTCAGCCGCAGCGACGTTTTCGCGAAGATGGGCGGGTGCGTCATGATGATGGACGGTTTCGACACCGTAGCTTTTCGCCACCTCCTCGACACGCGCTGTCGCCTCTCCCGCGAGATCGTCGAAGGAAACAGCCCGCGGCTCCGTGGCGCTCGTATCGAGGGCAGGCGCGGGTGCGGAAGCCTCGTCGGATGAGCCTTCGGATTCGGAAGCGGCAGGCCGTTCCGTCGCTTCCACAGGACCGCCGATCACCGGCTCCGCGGGAGCGCTGTCGGGCATCGAGGGAGCGTCGGCTTCGTCGATGACGCTTTCGGAATGCGCAGCCGCCACGTTTTCGTGGAGATGCGCGGGCGCCTCGTGATGATGGACAGTCTGAATGCCGTAGCTTTTCGCCACGTCCTCGACCCGCGCCTTCGAAGCGGCGGAAAGGGCATCGAAGCTCGGGCCCTCGGGAAGCGGCTGCCAGCTTGCGACGGCGACGTCATCGGCTGGAACCCGCGCGACGGGAGCGGCTGACGATTCGGCATCGTCGCTCGCTGCTTCAGGCTGCGATTCGGGTGCGGACTCGACGGCACCGGCTTCCGCCGGGTCATTTTCCGCCGACGCGGAAACATCTTCTTCGACGCCTTCTTCTCTGACCTTCTCGGAGGGCACAGCCTCAGTCGCCTCAAGGACAGGCGCGGATGCAGCGGGCGTGTCGCCGGACGCAGGCAGGAAAGCGCGCACGGCATCGAGCTTCTTCGAGGCAAGATAAAAGGGGTTGCCGTGCAGATCGAGTTCGATCGCAACGCGCGTGAGTTCGAGCGCCGACGCAAAGCTCGACGGCGCGCTTTCGCTGGCATTCGCGATATCCGCGCCCACCGCGTCGGCAAGATCGTTGATGGCGCGCCCGGCCGCGTCGGCCTGCGCTCCAAGCTCGGCGTAAGCAGCCGCGTTAAGGCTGCTCAACGCCTTTTGTAGGTCGTCGGATGCTCGCGTCATGTCTGGCTCCAGTTCTTTTTCCGTGGACTCGGAGTCAGAACGAAGCCGGGTCGTCAACCGAACCGCGCTTTGGATGCCTCGATCGCATCCTCGAATGTACGCAAACCCGTATGCGGAGCGCTGACGAGTACCGCCATATTACCCGGCCGATGCTCGTTCTTCCACATGCGCATATGCGCTTTCGGTATGTCGGTCCACGGAAAAACTTCACTCATGCACGGGTCAATTCGCCGCTCAATCATGAGTTTGTTAGCCTGGCTCGCCTGCAACAGATTGGCGAAGTGCGATCCCTGCAAGCGCTTCTGGTGCATCCAGAGATAACGCGCGTCGAGCGTGAGATTATAGCCCGTCGTGCCCGCGCAGATCACCACCATGCCGCCGCGCTTCACGACGAACACGGACACCGGAATCGTGGATTCGCCCGGGTGCTCGAAGACGAAATCGACGTTGTTACCCTTGCCGGTATGCTCCCAGATCGCTGCGCCGAACTTCCTGACTTCCTTGAACCACTCCGCATATTCGGGCGTGTTCACCTTGGGCATCTGGCCCCAGCACTTGAAGTCCTTGCGGTTGATCGTTCCTTTTGCACCGAGTTGCATGACGAAGTCGCGCTTGTCGTCCTCGGACACCACACCGATGGCGTTCGCGCCGGACGCCGCGCAGAGCTGCACCGCGAACGAGCCGAGGCCGCCCGAAGCGCCCCAGACGAGTACATTATGACCGGGGCGCAGCACGTGAGGGCGATGGCCGAACAGCATGCGGTAGGCGGTCGCGAGCGTCAGGGTGTAGCACGCGCTTTCTTCCCAGGTGAGGTGCTTCGGGCGCGCCATGAGCTGGCGATCCTGAACGCGCGCGAACTGCGCGAAGCTGCCGTCCGGCGTTTCATAGCCCCAGATGCGCTGGGACGGCGAGAACATCGGGTCTCCGCCGTTACACTCCTCGTCGTCGCCGTCGTCCTGGTTGCAGTGCACAACGACTTCGTCGCCGACCTTCCAGCGCTTCACCTTAGAGCCCACGGCCCAGACGATGCCCGACGCATCGGAACCGGCGACATGGAACGGCGCCTTGTGGACGTCGAACGTGGAAATCGGGGTTCCGAGCGCGGCCCACACGCCATTATAGTTCACACCCGCGGCCATCACGAGAATGAGCACGTCGTGGCTGTCGAGCTTCCAGGTCGGCACGACTTCCATCTGCATGGCATCTTCCGGCGGCCCGTGGCGCTCGCGGCGGATCGCCCATGCGTACATCTTTTCGGGGACATGGCCGAGCGGCGGGATTTCGCCGACCTCATACAGGTCCTTCAGGCCCTCCCCTGAGGTGGAGGACGCGGATTGCTTGAATGCAATCACCTCACTCATATTCTGCTCCTTGCAGCGGCAACCCGAAGGTTTTCTGTCCTTGGTTGCAGCGCAGCATGATCCTTTTGTGTGCAGGGCAATATTGGCAAAAAGTCGAGTCTGAGCGGGAAAAGTTCGCGTCTTTGCCCCGCAAACACAAACGAGTCGAAGCCAGGACTCGTTCCTCGAACAAGCTCGGCCTTGAGGATACCAAACGAAATAAAAGGGGTTGCAGTCCTGATGCGCAGGTCTTCCGCGCTTGCCGAACGTTTGGCTGCCCTTTTTGGGGTCGGGGGGAAAAACGGGTGCAAAAAAAATCCCGCGAACGTCGTTCGCGGGACAGCTATCTGAAGAAGATGCGAGCGCAGTAACGAGCGCTGGCTTACAGCGTCGTGCGGTAAATCGGACGCTGCAAGTCGTGCTTGTCGATCAGCTTCTCCGCGTCAAATCGAGCCCGATCTGACGCGGATCATCTAGAAGCTGAGGCGCGCGGCGCGCACGACGTGCGGCAACGCCAGCGCCTTCTCGATGGTCGCATCGCTCACCGGCTCGTCGACGGTGACGAGCGCCATCGCCTTGCCGCCCTGCGCTTCGCGGCCGAGGTTGAACGTCGCAATGTTGACACCCTCATTGCCGAGCAGCGTGCCGAGCGCGCCGATGTGGCCCGGCTTGTCGGCGTTCACCGTGAACAGCATGTTTGGCGCGAACTCGGCGTCCATGGGAACGTGATTGATCTGGATGACGCGCGGCTTGCCATCGGAGAACACCGTTCCGGCGATGGAAATTTCCTGCTTCTCGGTCTTCAGCGTCACGCGGATATAGGTTTCGTAGGCGCCTTCCTGACCGCGCTTCGTTTCCTCGACCTTGATGCCGCGTTCCTTCGCGACCGCCGGACCCGACACCATGTTGACGTGCAGGAAGTGGCGCAGAACGCCCGAGATCGCCGCGGAGGTCAGCGCGCGCGTGTTCATGTCGGCAACATCGCCCGCATATTCGAGGCGGATGAAGTTCGGCGCGGCTTCGGTGAGCTGGCCGGCAAAAGAGCCGAGCAGTTCGGCGAGCTTCACGAACGGCTTCAGCTTCGGCGCTTCTTCCGCCGTGATCGACGGGAAGTTGACGGCATTAGAAATCGCGCCGGTGAGAAGGTAATCCGCCATCTGCTCGGCCACCTGAAGCGCGACGTTCTCCTGCGCTTCCGACGTGCTCGCGCCGAGATGCGGCGTGGCGATCACGTTCGGCAGATTGAACAGCACGTTCTCTTTCGCGGGTTCCACCTCGAACACGTCGAGCGCCGCACCGGCCACATGACCCGCCTTGATGGCATCCGCCAGCGCCTGTTCGACGATGAGGCCGCCACGGGCGCAATTGATGATGCGCACGCCCTTCTTCATCGTGTCGATGGACTCGGCGTTGATGATGTTCTTCGTCTTTTCCGTCAGCGGCGTGTGCAGCGTGATGAAGTCCGCGCGGCGGAACAGTTCCTCAAGCGTGACGCGCTCGACGCCGAGGTCGAGCGCGCGCTCTTCCGTCAGGAAGGGGTCGAACGCGATGACCTTCATGCGAAGGCCCTGCGCGCGATCCGCAACGATGGAGCCGATATTGCCGCAGCCGATGATGCCGAGTGTCTTGGACGTGATTTCGACGCCCATGAACTTCGACTTTTCCCACTTGCCCGCGTGCGTGGAGCGGTCCGCTTCCGGGATCTGGCGGGCGAGCGCCGTCAGCAGCGAAATGGCATGCTCTGCGGTGGTGATGGAGTTGCCGAACGGCGTGTTCATGACGATGACGCCGCGCGCGGTGGCGGCGGGCACGTCCACGTTATCGACGCCGATGCCCGCGCGGCCCACCACTTTCAGACGTTCGGCGGCGGCGAGCACCTTTTCGGTGACCTTCGTCGCGGAGCGGATGGCGAGACCGTCGTAATTGCCGATGATTTCGGCGAGTTGGTCCTTGTCGAGGCCGATCTTGGTATCGACTTCGATGCCGCGATTCTTGAAGATTTCAGCGGCGGCGGGAGAAAGCTTGTCAGCGACAAGCACGCGAGGCGCAGTCATGGTGTGTCTCCTGAAAACGTCCAGAGACAGAAACGGTGTGTCATCGCGGGATTGACCCGTCAATCCAGGTCGCGGGCTCTGGAGGTTCCGCCGCTGGATGGCCGGGTCGAGCCCGGCCATGACAGAGGATGAACCTTAAGCGGCGACCTTGGCCTTCGCGTTGGCGAAAGCCCAGTCGAGCCACGGCAGGAGCGCTTCGAGGTCCGACGCCTCGACGGTCGCGCCCGCCCAGATGCGAAGCCCGGCAGGCGCATCGCGATAAGCACCGATGTCGAGCGCAGCGCCTTCCTTTTCGAGCGTGGAGGCGATGTCCTTGGCGACGGCGGCCTGAGCCTCCGGGGTCGCGATCTCGGGATCGACGATCTTGAGGCACACGCTGGTGTTGGAGCGCGTGGACGGCACGGTGGCGAGGAAGTCGACCCACGGCGTCTTCTCGACCCAGTCGGCGAGCACCTTGAAGTTCGCGTTGGAGCGCGCCTGAAGCGCCTTGAGGCCGCCGAGACTTTCCGCCCAGTTCAGCGCGTCGAGATAGTCTTCGACGCAGAGCATGGACGGCGTGTTGATGGTGGAGCCTTCGAAGATCTCGCGGTTGAGCTTGCCGCCCTTCGTCATGCGGAATAGCTTCGGCATCGGCCACACCGGCGTGTAGCTTTCGAGGCGTTCGACGGCGCGCGGAGACAGGATCAGAATGCCGTGCTGCCCTTCGCCGCCAAGCACCTTCTGCCAGGAGAAGGTGACGACATCGAGCTTCGACCAGTCGAGATCCTGCGCGAATGCCGCCGAAGTGGCGTCGCAGAATGTGAGACCTTCGCGATTGTCGGGAATGAAGTCGCCGCTCGGAACGCGGACGCCCGATGTGGTGCCGTTCCAGGTGAAGACGACGTCGTTGCGGAAATCGGCCTGGCCGAGGTCGGGAAGCTCGCCATAGGGCGCGTCGAACACGCGCACATCCTTCAGCTTGAGCTGCTTCGTGATGTCCGTGACCCAGTCCTTGCCGAAGCTTTCCCAGGCGAACACGTCAATGCCACGGGCGCCGAGAGCCGACCACATGGCCATTTCAAACGCGCCGGTATCGGAAGCGGCGACGATGCCGATGAGATAATCCTGCGGCACACCGAGGATTGCGCGCGTCTTGTCGATCGCGAGCTTCAGCTTGGCCTTGCCGGGCTTCGAGCGGTGCGACCGACCCAGTTCCGCGGTCTTGAGGTTTTCGAGGGAATAGCCGGGGCGCTTGGCGCAAGGGCCGGAGGAGAAATGCGCGACATTGGGGCGCGCGGCAGGCTTGGTGGCCGTCATAGCGGTCTACCCTTTCAGATAGTTGCTTCCCGGTGGGGGGAAGTGTCCCGCGACGACGCATAAGCGCGCGTTTGTATTGTGTCAACAGAAATGGGTTTGCCATTATTAACTTGGACAGCAGGTAATGCTAGAGAATTGGGAAAACGGGAAACTTTCACAAGCCTGCGCTGTTCTGCCTTACCGCGCGGCCGCGAACCAGAAGACTTGCCAGGCAGTACAGATTTTTGCAGGCATGCCTTTCTTCGCGCCGTGTTTTTTTGAGTATCAGTCGCTCAATTTCGGAACTCGTTGTTCCAATTTCGGCGATATATCAACGGTCAAAGGAAACGAAGAATGCGTAACCCGTTCCGATCTGCTGCCGTAGCTTTTTCCGTCGCAACATCAGCAGCCTTGCTTGCTTCGCCCAACGCCTTCGCAAAGGACGATGACTCCCGGCGGGAGATCCATCAGGGCATCAAGCAGGGAGACATCAAGTCGCTCTCCGACATCCTCGTGATCTCGAAAGACAAGGTCGTCGGCGAGGTGATCGAAGCCGAAATCGACCGCAAGGGCGGCAAGTGGCTCTACGAACTCGAAGTGATCGATCCCGAGGGGTTGAAGTCCAAGGTGAAGGTCGACGCCAAGACCGGCGATGTAGTGGAAGGCGCCCGGAAGGCCCAGCGCGAGGAGCGCAGGGAAGAACGCCGCGAGGAGCGCCGCTAGTGGTCCGATTCCGACATTTGCATCCGCTTGCAGCACGCTTGCGAGCAAATGTGGAATCGAAAGGACCACTAGCAACATGATGATTCTAGTGGAGCTTTTGAATTTTGACATTTGAGCGAGAGCGCGCAGCCACCGGGACTCAAATGTGAAATTCGCTCCACTAGCGTCGCGCGTTGAATCGGCATCGATCTGACGCCGACAGGCTGATCGACAAACACATCTACAGCGTCGTGCGGCGTGCGATTTTGCGGCACGACGCTGTAGAAACCGATTTCCCTTCGTGCTCGCCGAACAGCAATCCGGTAATATCGGAGCGGCCAACGCGGGGGCAATTCGATGAAATGGATATCGCTATGCGCGGCAGCGGCGCTGGCGCTTCTGACGGCAGATGCGTCGGCGTGGTCCGAGCGCGGCGTCGCGCTCGGCGAACTTCATGGCACGATAATCCTGCCTGAAGGAAAACCGTCAACCGCCGTTCTCATCCTGCCGGGTTCCGGCCCGGTCGACCGCAACGGCAACATCCCCGGCATGCCGAACAACAGCCTCAAAATGGTGGCGACAGGTCTGGCGGATCAGGGGATCGCGTCGCTGCGCATCGACAAGCGCGGCGTGGCCGAAAGCCGCGCCGCTGCCCCGCGAGAGGAAGACTTGCGCTTCGATACATATGTCGAAGATGCGGTCCGCTGGATCGGTCTTCTTCGCTCGCAGGATGGAATTTCGTCAGTGGCGGTGCTCGGCCATAGCGAGGGGGCGCTGGTGGCGACGCTTGCGGCACAGCGCGCCGACGTTTCGGCGCTCGTTCTGATCGCCGGACCGGGCGTCCCGTTTGCAGAACTGCTCGACCGGCAGTTGGCAAAGGCAGGCACTCCGGAGGCCCTTCGCGCCGCGTCGCGGACGATCTCGGCAAAACTCCAGCGCGGCGAGGGTGTTGAAGCCGTTCCGCCGGAGCTTTTCGCGCTCTATCGACCGAGCGTGCAACCCTACCTCATCTCGCTTCTCCGCCTCGATCCGGTGGCCGAACTCGCCAAGGCGCGATGCCGCGTCCTCATCGTGCAAGGCACGACAGACGTCCAGATCGAGACCGCCGACGCCGAGCGCCTTGCGAAGGCCCGGCCGGATGCGAAGATGGCGATTATCGAGGGGATGAACCACGTTCTGAAAGATTCGCCGCCGGATCGGGCGGCGAACATCAAAACATATGCCGAACCCGACAGGCCGCTCTCGGCGCGGCTCATCCCCGTCATCGCCGAATTCCTGAGCGGGCGTTAAGCGCCAAGCTCCGCAAGAAACGCATCATGCGTGAGCGGGCGCGAGAACAGCGCGAAGTCCTTCGTCGTCGCGACGCGCTGCTCTTCCTCGCTCAGCGCCGCCGTGCAGTCGGTGAGAGTGACGACATGGAACCCGCGCTCATAAGCCGAGCGCATGGTGCTTTCCACGCAGCAATTGGTGAGGAAGCCCGCAAGCACGACGTTCGTCACGCCGCGCTGGCGCAACACGAAATCGAGATTGGTGCTGGCGAAGCAGTCGAGGCCGCGCTTGCCCTCGATGACGATATCGCCCGGCTGCGGCGTCAGTTCCTCGATGATTTCCGCGCCCCAGGTGCCCTTGCGAAAGGCTTGCCCCGCCACGATGCCGGCGAGAATGCCGTAAGGGTTCGACGGGATTTCCGGATATCCTTCCGCGAAGCTGATCGCGGCATGCATGATGGTCGCGCCGCGGGCCCGCGCCTCTTCGACGGTCGCGAGCGTATTGGCAAGCATGTTCGTGCTCTCCATCACGCCCTTGACGCCCTCGTAATTCGCGCCGCCCGGTTTCACGAAGTCGTTCTGATATTCGATGAGCACGAGCGCTGTGGTTCTCGGGTCCATGCTGGTCCTCCCTTGGTATTCGCGAATGCTGTCCATCGAGAATGACCGGGAGATGAAAATCCGACAAGGCGCCGTCATCGCCACGGAAGGAATGGGCGCCGTCTCATCGCGGCACTTAAGTTTTTGCCGGATCGCACTTTTCTCCGCTCGACTGATATCAGCGTGGATTGTCCGACGCCCGATCAAATTTCCGGATTTGAGGAGCTTTCCCACGCCGGAAGCGCTCCCCACCGCGAAAATGGCCGCTTGCAGAGGCTCGCATTCGAATAGCGAGGGTCGCCGCTGACGTCTGCTCCGATCCATGACGGCAGCGGAAAGCGGTGATCTTCGTGCGGCAGTTCGATTTCGGCAACCACGAGACCTTCGTTGTCGCCGTGAAACACGTCGATTTCCAGGATCAGGCCGTGCCAGGGCAGAAGATGCCGCCGCTTTTCGATGACCGAGCCTTCGCGAAGCGCCATGAGAGCCGCCGCGTGATCGAGGGGGATGTCATATTCGAATTCCTGGCGCCGGATGCCCACGCCAGCGGATTTGAGTGTGAGGGTCGCTTTATTTTCGCGGGTGCGTATGCGAAGCGAAAGCTTGCCGGTGTTCGCCAGATAGGCTTGACGGATCATTGAACCGCCGTCGGCTTCCGCCCGCCAGCCATCGTTGACGACAAGAAATTTTCGCTCGATTTCGAAAGGCATGATTTTTCGGCAGGTGCATCAAGGTTGGGTGCGTTTCCGGGCACCTTAACGCCCCTGCCTGAAAACTCGCTAAACGAACGGATGCACCGGCTCCGCCGTGTGCCTGGTGGAGATGTCGCCCTTGTCGTTTGCTTCCGTCAGATGAACCTCGTAGCCCCACAAATTGGCGAGGTGCTGCAGCACGCGCTCGGCGTCCTCCTCCTCCAGCATGACCCCGTCGACCACATTATGGCGCAGTTCGAGGCGTCGGTCGCCTTCAAGGTCCACGTCCACGATCTGGATGTCGGGATCGTGGCGCGAGACGTCGTAATGCCGCGCCAGCGCACGGCGAACACGCATATAGCCGCGCTCGTCGTGGATGGCGTCGACTGAAAGGTCCTTTTCGCTGGCGTCGTCCGTCACAAGGAAGAGGCCCATCTTGCGGATGACGGCAGGGCTGAGGAACTGCGAGACGAAGCTCTCGTCGCGATAGTTCGCCCAGATGTCCTTCAGCGTCTCGATCGGATCGCCATTTCCGGCGATGTCCGGGAACCATGCGCGGTCTTCCGCGGTCGGGTCCACGCACATGCGCTCGATATCCTTCATCATCGTGAAGCCGAGCGCATACGGATTCAGGCCGTAATAGCGGCGGTCGTCGAAGTCCGGCTGCGCAACGACGTTCGTGTGCGAGTGCAGGAATTCGAGGTAGGCCCCCTCCGTGATGCGACCGCGATCATAGAGCCGCTGCATGATCTCGTAGTGGGTGTAGGTTGCGCAGCCCTCGTTCATCATCTTCGTCTGGCGCTGCGGATAGAAATATTGGGAGATGAGCCGGACGATACGGATCACTTCACGCTGCCACGGCTTCAGGCGGGGCGCCGTCTTTTCAAGGAAGTAAAGCACGTTCTCCTCGGGCAGACCGAGAAGCGCGCGGCGACGGTCGCGCTCGGTGGCGCGTTTCTTCGCCTTGCCGCCGGGCGTTTCCGGCACCGTTCTCCAGAGATCGTTGAACAGCCGTTCGCCGTGCTCGCGCCGCTCGCGTTCGCGTTTCTGCTCGGAGCGCAGATCCATCTGCCGCTTGCCGGGATAGCGGTGAATGCCCTGATTTTGCAGAGCGTGCGCAGCGTCGAGCACGCGCTCGACCTCGGCCTGACCGTATTTGTCCTCGCAATCCGCGATGAAATTCTTCGCGAACGCCAGATAATCGAGGATGCCGTCGGCGTCGGTCCACTGCTTGAAAACGTAATTGTTCTTGAAAAAGTGGTTGTGCCCGTATGCCGCGTGCGCCAGCACCAGCGTCTGCATGGTGGCGGTGTTCTCTTCGAGGAGATACACGACACACGGGTTGGAGTTGATGACGATTTCGTAGGCGAGGCCCTGCCAGCCCTTGCGGTAGAGGGTTTCGTTGCGCACGAACTGCTTGCCGAAGGACCAGTGTCTGTAGAAAAGCGGCATGCCGGTGGAGGCGTAGGCGTCGAGCATCTGCTCGGTCGTGATGACTTCGATCCGCGGCCGATAGATATCGAGCTTGAGTTCGTCGCCTATCTCCGCCACCCCGTCATAGATGCGCGACAGAGTGTCGAAATCCCAGTCGCTATCCTTGTACAGAAGCGGACCGTCCCTGCCTGCCGTTACCGTCGTCATCAGGCCCCCGTGGTTGCTGCGTTGCTCTTCCGTTCAAACAACTCCCGGAAGACAGGATAGATGTCGCGGCGGTCGCGAACTTTTCGCATCGCCATGGGCAGTTTCGGCGAGAGGATCATATCATAGGCCCGCCAGAGCGTGCTCGGCGGCTCGACCGAGCGGCGGCGCTCCTCCGGCTCGCGGCCAACCTCGATATAAGCGTAATACTGGCAAAGCGGCAGGATCGACGTCTTGAGGAGCGATACCGTCTTTTCGTTGTCGATCGGCAGATTGTCGCCATCCGAAGCCTGTGCGGCGTAGATGTTCCAGACGCCCGGCGGGAAACGGTCGTGCACCACCCTGATCATTTCTTCGAGCGCGGTCGACACAACGGTGCCGCCCGTCTCGCGGGCGTGGAAGAACGTGTCCTCGTCAACCTCTTTCGCCTCGTGGGTATGGCGGATGAACACCACCTCCACGTAGCGATAACGACGGCTGAGGAACAGGTAGAGAAGGCTGTAGAAGCGCTTCGCAAGATCCTTCAGATGCTCGTCCATGGAGCCGGACACATCCATCAGGCAGAACATGACCGCCTGGGCGACGGGTTTCGGCTCCATCTCGAAACGGCGATAGCGCACATCGACGGGATCGATGAATGGAATCGCGATGGACCGCTTCGCCTGCCTTTTCAACGCTTCGCGGATTTCGAGGATTTTGTCCTCGTTGCCGCCTTCCGTTTCAAGCTGCTTGAGCTGCGCTTCGAGTTCGGCGATCTCCTCTACCTTGGGACGCCTCAGCGCTATCCGGCGGGCGAGGCTCTTGCGCATCGTCTGCTGGATCGAGAGCGACGCCGGCGGGCCGGATGACCGGTATCCCGCGCGGCGCGGTTGCTCCTTGCCTTCGCCCATGACCTGACGCTTGGCGAGATCGGGAAGTTCCAGGTCTTCAAGGAAGAGGTCGATGAACTCCTCATCCGAAAGCGCGAAGCGAAATTCGTCCTCGCCGCTTCCGTCCGCGCTGGCGCCGCCCTTGCCGCCGCCCGAGGGCGGCCGCTCGATGCTGTCGCCCTCGATATAGGACTTGTTACCCGGCAGAAGATATTCGCGACTGCCACCCTTGCTGCTTCGGCGCAGCGAAGGCTCGTGCACACCGTCCACGGGGACGACGATTTCGCCGCCCTTGCCCGTGTCCGTGATCTTGCGGTCCTTCGAGGCTTCCCGCACCGCGTGCCGGACAAGCGCCCGAGCGCGGCGGATGAACCGCTGCCTGTTGCCTATACTCTTGCCGCTCGCATCGCGACGCCGATCAATGATGTACACGTTTCGTAGCCTAGCCCGCCTGTCTAACGCGCATGTACCATTCCACCAGTCTGCGAACCTGACGCTCGGTGTAGCCTCGCGCCACCATCCGCTCGACGAACTCGCTGTGCTTCTTCTCGGTTTCGCCGTCCTTCTTCGAACCGAAGCTGATCACAGGAAGCAGGTCTTCCACCTGGCTGAACATGCGCCGCTCGATGACTTCCCGAATCTTCTCGTAACTCGTCCAACTCGGGTTCTTGCCACCGCGCTGCGCTCGCGCCCTCAGTGTAAACTTGACGACCTCGTTGCGGAAGTCCTTCGGGTTCGCGATGCCGGCCGGCTTCTCGATCTTCGAAAGCTCCTGATTGAGAAGCTCGCGATTCAGGAGTTGCCCGGTGTCGGCGTCCTTGAAATCCTGATCCTCGATCCAGGCATCGGCATAGGCAACATACCTGTCGAACAGGTTCTGGCCGTAGTCGTGATAGGATTCGAGATAGGCTTTCTGGATCTCGTTCCCGATGAACTCAGCATAACGGGGACCGAGTTCCGTCTTTATGAACTCGATATACGAGCTTTCGATGTCATCGGGGTATTGCTCGCGGCGGATGGCCTGTTCCAGCACATACATGAGATGCACCGGATCGGCGCCCACTTCCTGCGTATCGTGGTTGTAGGTGGCCGACAGCGTCTTGAACGCGAAGCGCGTCGAGATGCCGTCCATGCCTTCGTCCACGCCCGCATGATCGCGGTATTCCTGCATGGTGCGCGCCTTCGGATCGACCTCTTTCAGGCTTTCACCGTCATAGACGCGCATCTTCGCGTAAAGGCTCGAATTCTCGTGCGGCTTGAGACGCGACAGCACCGAGAAGCGCGCCAGCATTCCGAGCGTACCGGGCGCGCATGGCGCATTTGCCAGTTCCGACGACCGGATGAGCTTGTCGTAGATCTTTTCTTCTTCTTGGACACGCAGGCAGTACGGAACCTTGATCACGTAGATACGGTCGATAAAGGCTTCGTTCGTCTTGTTGTTCTTGAAGCTGCGCCACTCGGCTTCGTTCGAGTGCGCCATGATGATG
Organism: Rhodomicrobium lacus; assembly: GCF_003992725.1. Taxonomy (NCBI): domain Bacteria; kingdom Pseudomonadati; phylum Pseudomonadota; class Alphaproteobacteria; order Hyphomicrobiales; family Hyphomicrobiaceae; genus Rhodomicrobium; species Rhodomicrobium lacus. The sequence continues at coordinate 1,142,100 of NZ_RZNF01000012.1, forward strand.
CCGTTGAACGGGATCGAGCCGATGTTTTCGGAGCCGACATAATTGCCGTCCTGCGTCGCCGTCAGGAGCGGATGCAGCATCTTGATCGGCGCCTTGAACATTTCGACGAATTCGAGCACGCCCTGGTTCGCGCGGTTCAGACCGCCGGAATAGGAATAGGCATCCGGATCGTTCTGGGCGAGCAGTTCGAGGCGGCGGATGTCCACCTTGCCCACGAGAGAGGAAACGTCCTGATTGTTCTCGTCGCCCGGCTCGGTCTTCGCGATACCGATCTGGCGAAGCCGCGACGGCGTGATCTTCGCGACCTTGAACTTGGTGATGTCGCCGCCGAATTCGTCGAGCCGCTTCAGGCACCATGGGCTCATAAGGCCAGTAAGGCGGCGCTTCGGAATGCCGTATTCAGCCTCGATTCGGTCGCCCATCGCTTCGCGGTCGAACAGGCAGAGCGGGCTTTCGAAGATCGGGGACAACTCGTCGCCGGCCTTCAGAACGTAGATCGGCTTCTGCTCCATCAGCGCCTTGATGCGCTCGGCGAGCGAAGACTTGCCGCCGCCGACCGGCCCGAGCAGATAGAGGATCTGCTTGCGCTCCTCAAGGCCCTGAGCACCCTGACGGAAAAAGGCGACGATCCGCTCGATCGTCTCTTCCATGCCGTAGAACTCGGCGAAAGCCGGATAAACCCGGATGGTCCGGTTCATGAATATGCGGCCGAGACGGGAATCCTTCGAAGTGTCCACCATCTCCGGCTCGCCGATGGCGGCGAGCAGCCTCTCATGCGGAGAGGCGTACATGAGCGGATCCGTCTTGCACCCCTTAAGATACTCCGCCAGACTCATAACGGTTTCGCGTCTTGCCTCGAAACCGCGCGCATAGGTGTCAAACAAATCAGTCGACATCGCGACCCCGCTGATCTTCGTTGGAGATAAGTCTTGGAGTGAGCGTGAGGAACCCCATGCCCCTTCTCTCTGCCCCAAGAGGGCCAGGGTAAATGGACCCGGCAAGGCTGCTCGGCGGACACTTCATCGCCACGAGCTCGGTCGAGAGTGCCCAGATTTTATGTCGGACGTGAGATTGCCAATGGAAGGGGGTCCAGCCGCATGGAGAAGAATTAAACGTCTGATTTGGAGATTGATCCAATGCTGAACCCGTTGCCCAATCCGGAACTGATGATGTCCCCTATGCAAACAGGATGCCGAAACCCGCGCATCCCCGCCCGACGCTTAAATAATAAGCATCGGCAGGGCGATTGAAAAGCACTACCTTCGGAAGAGATGGAATAAGGCACGCACGCCGGGTCAAAACCAACACTGTGGTTAAGGCATGCTGGCGCTGCGAAACCTAAGCGCAGCAGAAATGGAATAAAAAAGAGCGCGGTTTCCCGCGCTCCTCAAAAAATACTGGTCTTTAAGCGACCTGCAGATTACCCGCCGAGGTCTTGCCGGTGCGGCGGTCCGTCTGGATTTCAAAAGAAACCTTCTGGCCCTCGACGAGGCCGCGGAGACCGGCGCGCTCCAGAGCGCTGACGTGAACGAAAACGTCCTTGCCGCCGTCATCAGGCTGAATGAAACCATAGCCCTTTTGGCTGTTGTACCATTTCACGACGCCCACGTTGCTCATGGGTATGTCCTTTCGCTAGATAGAAATCTGCCACGCAGCCGAGCCACGCGACGGGTAGTCGATGGATGGAGAGGTAGGAACACGTGGCCTAGCGCGAAAGGCGAGGCGAAACGGCCCAAATCGTCCGGCCAAATCGATACGGCGAATATAGGAAAACACACGGCCGGAAGCAACCGCTATCGCGCGCTTTTTCCGGCGTGTCCTCAAATAATTACAATTGACATTGATAAATATCGCTTCACAACGACGAAAAGAACAGTCACGAAAATGTAATAATTCTCAATCCAGGTTGTAGTCCATCAAAATTACCTTGGCGAAATTTTTCCAGCGTTAGGATCTCCGGTAGACGCCTCTGCCCGAAAGAGGCTTCATTAAGATGCGAATGCCTCAAAATGAGGCGTTGCGCACATGCGTGAACTGCCACCCTACGTATCGTTTCGGCGATAAAGTCCAGTTCCTGCCAGCGCCGGAAATCCGCCCGAACTTCTTCATCAATTTTTCGTGGTTTTGCCATCTTTCAAGGCGCCTTTGAACTCCTATCTGACACCTGAATCGCCTCTCAAATCAGGGAGGCGGCGCGAAGCGACGGAAAGGGGTTCCGCAAGGGGAGCCCTTCTCGTCGACCGCTTCGCACCAAAACCGGAGGCACTCTCGATGACACCCGAAGAACAGCGTCTTCTTGGCGAACTTGCCCAGCGCGTGCGCAGCGTTCCCGCGCAACAGAAAGACCATGAGGCGGACGAGTTCCTGCGCCGTCTGGTTCAGGAGCGTCCGGACACGGTCTATATCCTCGCGCAGACGGTAATCATGCAGGAGTTTGCGCTGAAGAACGCGGAAGCGCAGATGCAGGATTTACAGCGTCAGGTGGCCGAGGCGTCCGCGCCGCGCCAGTCCGGCGGCTTCCTTGGCGGCCTTTTCGGCGGTGGCGCGCAGCCACAACCGCAACCCTCGCGCAACCCCTGGGGCGCTCCCCGGCAGCAGGGGTACGGCCAGCAGCCCTATGGCTATCAAGGTGGCCCCGCGGTCCAGCCGCAGCAGCAGGGCGGCTTCCTTCGCAACGCTGCCACGACGGCAGTCGGCGTAGCAGGCGGCGCGCTGCTCTTTTCGGGCATCAGCTCGATGTTCGGACATGACAGCGCAGTCACGCAGGCGGCGGCGGCGGCTAATCCCGAAGCGGCAGCGGACGCTGGCGAAAGCTTCCCGCAGTCAGACTACGCCGACAACAGCGGCGGCGGCGACGACAGCTGGGGCTTCGGCGACGACGGCGGCGACTTCGCCTGATCCATCGCTTTTTCAACGGTCACCTGCGGCGCGGCGTCCCTTCGGGCGCCGCGTTTTTTATCGACAGCCCCGTCATCGCTCCTCGCCACGCCACGAGGCGATTTCCTCTATCTTTTTCGCCAGCGCGAAATCCTTTTCCGTGACGCCACCCGCGTCATGCGTCTGCAGGCGAAGCTCAAGCGAGCCATAGGTCAGCAGCAAGTCGGGATGATGCTGCGCGGCCTCGGCGAGCCAGCCGATGGCGTTGGCGAGTGCCAGGGTGGAGCCCCACTTTTTTGTCACGTACACACGCCGGATATAATCATGCGCGTAGGTCCAGCCCGGCAGCTCCGCCTCAAGCCGCGCCGCGATTGTTTTTTCATCATAGCTCATGCGATCACCTCGAAATTACCTTCGGCGACACTCTTCGCCGCACCCTGCTTGCGGGCGTCCCTGTCCCGGTGCTAGCCTTACAAATGTCCGGTTCACCCGGATTAAACCACCTGTCAGAGACAGGCGGGATGCCCGAAACGGCAATGGCCTCGGGCACTTAGAAGCTCTGCGAGAGCACGGCCTCCCCATGCGGAGGCCGTTTCGTTTGAATGATAGCTCATCCCGGCTGCACCTTGTATCTCGACGCCGTTTTTGATCGGCGCGGCGCCTGTTTCCCCCGCGGCCATCGCAACGTTTTGAAGCGGGCCTGCCACCACATATTGTCGCCTGCCGCAAGTTGGGTCTATAAGCGCGCATCACAACGCCCCTTCCAAGGAGAAAACAGGTGGTTCGCGGAGAGGCTCCAAGCCCCCGGTCCGGCGTGCTCGCCATCGATCCGTATGTTCCGGGTCGGTCGAAGCTCGCGGGCGCAGGTCCGGTCATCAAGCTGTCGTCGAATGAAACGCCGCTCGGCCCTTCGCCGCATGCGGTCGAAGCTTACCGCGCCGCAGCGAGCCATCTCGACCGCTATCCCGATGGCGCATGCACGGCGCTTCGCGAGGCCATCGGCGCTTCCTACGGGCTGAACCCGGCGCAGATCATCTGCGGCAACGGCTCGGACGAGCTGTTCCACATTCTGGCGCAGGCCTATCTCGGCCCCGGCGACGAAGCGATCTACACCGAACACGGCTTTCTCGTGTACCGAATCGCGATTCTCGCGGCGGGCGCGCAGCCGGTCGTCGCGCCTGAGGAAAACCTTACCGCGAGCGTCGATTCGATCCTCGAACGCGTCACGTCCCGCACGAAAGCCGTTTTCATCGCGAACCCGAACAACCCGACCGGCACTTATCTGCCGCATCAGGAGATCCGCCGCCTGCGCGCCGCTTTGCCGGAAAGCGTGCTGCTCGTGCTCGACGGAGCGTATGCCGAATATGTGAACCGCAACGATTACGAAGCGGGCATCGAGATGGTGGCGACCACGTCGAACACCATCATGACGCGAACGTTCTCGAAGATATTCGGTCTTGCGTCCGCTCGCGTCGGCTGGGCCTATGCGCCCGCCGCTATCGTGGATGCGTTGAACCGCATCCGCAGCCCGTTCAACCTCGCGCAGCCCTCAATGGAAGCGGCCATCGCCGCGCTCGCCGACAAGGCCCGCCTCGAAGCCGCCAAGGCGCATAACGAAACCTGGCGCGATATCGTCACGCTTCAGTTTCGCAAGATGGGCTTCGACGTGCGCGCCAGCGCGGGCAATTTCGTGCTCATCCCGTTCGGCTCCGAGCCGGGGCGCACCGCGCAGGACGCCGATGCGTTCCTGAACGAGCGGCGCATCATCCTGCGTCAGGTCGGCGCTTACGGGCTTCCGCATGCCTTGCGCATGACAATCGGGCTGGAGGAAGAGAACCTCGCGGTGCTCGCCGCGCTGCATGAGTTCACCGAACGATGACGGACGCGCCCATGTTCGAGCGTGTCGCGCTGATCGGCGTGGGCCTCATCGGCTCATCGCTGAGCCATGCGATGCGCCGCGCCCGTCTCGCGCGCACGATCACGGCTTCCGCCCGCACCGAAGCCACGCGCGAGACCGTGAAGCGCCTGCGCCTCGCGGACGACGTCTTCGCGCATGCGGCCGACGCGGTGAAGGGCGCGGATCTCGTGATCCTCTGCACGCCGGTCGGCACGTTCGAGGCGCTGGCGCAGGAAATCGCCCCCCATCTGAAGCAGGGCGCAATCCTCTCCGACGCGGGTTCCGTCAAGCAGGCGGTGGTCGACGCGGTCGCCCCGCATCTGCCGCCGCATGTGCATTTCATCCCCGGCCATCCCATCGCGGGCACCGAGTTTTCCGGCCCGGAATCGGGTTTTGCCGAGCTGTTCGACGGGCGCTGGACCATTCTCACGCCGCTGCCGGACGCCGACGAAACCGCCATTGCGAAGCTCAAGGCGTTCTGGGAAGCGTGCGGCGCGCTTGTCGAACTCATGGAGCCGAAGCATCACGACCTCGTGCTCGCCATCACCTCGCACCTTCCGCATCTGATCGCCTACAACATCGTGGGCACGGTGGCGGACCTCGAAGAAGAAAAAAAGAGCGAAGTCATCAAGTTTTCGGCGTCCGGCTTCCGCGACTTTACCCGCATCGCGGCATCGGACCCCACGATGTGGCGCGACATCTTCATGAACAACAAGGAAGCCGTGCTCGAAATTCTCGGCCGCTTCACGGAAGATCTTGCGGCCATGCAGCGTCACATCCGCTGGGGCGAGGGCGACGAACTGTTCGAGAAGTTCACGCGGACCCGCGCCATCCGCCGCAGCATCATCGACGCGGGGCAGGAAAGCCCTGCCCCGAACTTCGGCCGCACGCCCCCGGCGAAGAAAGGGTAGCCGCGGAACGACCCGAGCGGAAATCTTTGCGTCGCGCGGCACGGCGGTGTAAGAGGCGCGGCGCGGGCATCCCGCCCGACGGATCGAGATTTTGGACCTCTGGATTTTCGGTTACGGCTCGCTGATGTGGCGGCCCGGCTTCGTTTACGAGGAATCCTCGCGCGCGCTGCTCGAAGGCGCCCATCGCGAACTCTGCTGCTATTCCTTCATTCACCGTGGAACGAGATCGGCGCCGGGCCTTGTGCTCGGTCTCGACAAGGGCGGCCGGTGCGAAGGCATGGCCTTCAGGGTTCCGCCCCGCCTCGATCTGGACACGCGCCACTATCTGAAGCGCCGCGAGAACATGAACAACGTCTACGCCGCGGTGAAACGTCCCGTGAGACTGATCGACGGAAGCGGCCGCACGGTGCTCGCGCTGTGCTTCATCATGGACCGCCATCACCGGCAATATACCGGGTTGCTGCCACTCGAACGGCAGGCGGCGATCGTGCGGCGCAGCGTCGGGCGTTCCGGGCCGAACATCGATTACGTCGTGAATACGGTGCAGCATCTGCGGCAGCTCGGCGTTCACGATGCGCGGCTCGAACCGCTGATGGCCAGGCTCGGCCACAGCCCCACGAAGGATGGGGCGTGCAACACATTCCTGCGCCGAGCACCTGTCACGGACTTCGCGTTGTCCGTCGCGCTGAAAAAAGTTAGCGACTGATCGACGAAAAGAGGACGGCGATGGACGCACGAGATAACGGTTGGGATGCCTCGGCGCTTGCGTGGATCGCGGACATGGGCGAGCGAGGGGACTATTCGCGGGAGCATGTCCTCGATGCGCCGATGATGGCTCGCATCCGTGGGCGCCGCTTAAAAAATGCGCTCGACATTGGAGGCGGCGAAGGTCGTTTTTGCCGGATGCTGAAGTCAGAGGGCATCGAAACAACAGGTATCGAACCGAGTGCCGCTCTGAGGGAGGCGGCGCAGTCTCGCGATCCGAGTGGACGTTATCTCGACGCCAGGGCCGAGGAATTACCGTTTGAGGATCGGAGCTTCGATCTCGTCGTTTCCTATCTGACGCTGATCGACATCGACGGGATCGAGGCGGCCATCGCCGAAATGGCAAGAGTTTTGAAACCGCGCGGCTCATTGCTCATTGCAAATCTCAACAGCTTCAGCACGGCTGGAGGCTGGCGCACGCTTGACGACGGAACGTCTCGCTATGCAATGGACCGCTATTTGGAAGAGCGCGACGAGTGGGTGAACTGGCGCGGTATCGCCGTGCGAAACTGGCATCGCCCCATGAGCCGGTACATGCAGCTTCTTTTGGCAAGCGGCCTGCGTCTCGTCCATTTCGATGAGCCCGCGCCGATCGCTGGCGATCCCGCACGCATGGAGCGCTATATCAGGGCGCCGTGGCTTCACATCATGGAGTGGCAAAAGGACTGACCGGCGTTGAAGGTTGCAGGATGCAAGGCGATATCAGCCTATTATGAACCGCTCACGAGGCGCGACCATGCTTGACGGATATACTCATCGCGACCGCATCATCAAGGCGGCGCTTAAGCTTGCCGAAACACGCGGCTGGCGCGATCTGAGCCTTGGCGAGATCGCGGCAGAGGCGCAGATCCCCCTGATCGAATTTCGCAAGGAATTTCAGAGCAAGGCGCAGATCCTCGCCGCCTTCGTGCGTGCGGTCGATCTGGCCGTGCTCGAAAAGTTTCCCGCCCCCGGCCCGGACGCCGCGCGCGACCGGCTTTTCGACGTGCTCCTGACCCGGTTCGAGGTGATGCAGCCGTACAAGCTCGCCATCCGGCGCATCAGCGAGGACGCGACGCCCGGCGAAGCGCTCCAGCAATTTCGCCCCGCGCTGAAGTCCCAATACTGGATGCTGGCGGCGGCGGGCCTGTCCGGCGAGGGCGGCACGGGGCTGGTGCGCGTGCAGGGGCTGCTCGGCATTTACGGGCGCGTGTTCCGCGTCTGGATCGACGACGACGATCTTGGTCTCGCCAAGACCATGGCGGCGCTCGACAAGCGCTTGCGGCGGGGCGAGTCCATCATGCACGGCTTCGAGCGCTTTCGCGATGGCGCGGAAAGTCTGCTGAGGGGTTTCGGCGTGAGACGGAAGCGAAAGGCGGAGCCTCAACCGGAGTCTTCACCGGCGGCAGAGAGCGGCATTCCGCCCGCCGCGCCCGTGCAAACCGCCTGATGGGGCGCTGCGACACGGATCCGAACTGTGAAGGTCATGCTCGCGGCTGCGATTTCCCGAGACTGTCTTGAAAATTCGACAAATCTAATGCACATTACGGACTCGGAATGCCCTGCAATCTGACCGGAGCATTTGTAGAAGGGTTTTGAAGCTGACGCCAAACGCGCAGAAACAGGAGTTCGCAGAACTCCGCCCGCGCCACGCCAATAGCGCCGTCGCGGTTCCCGCATCCCTCGCCCATCTTGTCGTGGACGCGCTTGAGGACGCCAAGGCTGTCGACATCGTCACGATCGATGTCGAGGGCAAGACTTCCATCGCGGATTACATGATCGTGGCATCGGGGCGTTCACAGCGTCACGTGGGCGCCATCGCCGATCAACTCATCGAAAAGTTGAAGGAAGCGGGCGTCCGCGATACACGTGTCGAAGGGATGCCTCTCTGCGACTGGGTTCTTATCGATGCGGGCGACGTTATCGTGCACGTTTTCCGTCCGGAAGCGCGCGAATTCTACAACATCGAGAAGATGTGGACGTCGGACCGGCCGAAGCGCGACGCGGACTAGCACAGCCTTCGGGCTCTCACATCGGCGGGCGGCCGGATGAAGATATCCATTCTGGCCGTCGGACGGCTCAAAAGCGGTGCTGAGCAAACGCAGTTCAACCGCTATTTCGATCTGTTCAATGCGTCGGCGCGCAACCTCGCCATGGGGCCGATGGCGGTTTTCGAAACGTCCGAAGGGCGAAGCGAAAGCGCGGCCGAACGCAAGGAAGCCGAAGCGCACGAGCTTCTCAAGCGCGTGAGTGGGGCACGCCTCGTCGCCCTGGACGAGGGCGGCCAGTCTCTTACCTCCTATGAATTCACGGCGATGGTGTCGCGTCTGCGCGACGAGGCGCTTGATGTGGCCTTCGCCATCGGCGGGCCTGACGGACACGGCGAGGCGCTGAAAAACGCCGCCCATTTCAAGCTTTCGCTCGGCAAGATGACGCTGCCCCACGGGCTCGTGCGTATCGTACTGGCTGAACAGCTCTACCGCGCCATGACGATCCTTCAGGGCCACCCTTATCACCGCGCGTGAGAAGCGGAAGGCGACACGGATCGCGCCGCCTCTCTCCAAGCGCTGGTTTTACATCCGGAATTCCATGCCGAGATTGTGCCCGTTGACGCGGCGCGGGTGATCGCTCTCGTGGTGCGTGATCCCGATGAGCGACTGATACATCCTGATGTAATTCTTCGCCATGCGCTCCGCGGTGAAACGCGCCTCGAACGCACCGCGAACGCCCGCGCGGTCGAGACCGGGGAGGCGCGAAATCGCTCTCAGGGCTTCATCGATGCTATCGACCACGTAACCGCTTACGCCATCGTCCACGACTTCCGGCACCGAGCCGCAGCGGAATGCGATCACCGGAGTGCCGCAGGCCATCGCCTCGATCATGACAAGGCCGAAAGGCTCGGGCCAATCGATCGGGAACAGCAAGGCCGTCGCATTTCCGAGAAACGCAGCCTTCTGCTCCTCGTTGATCTCGCCGATATACTCGACATGCGGTGTCGCCTTCACCATCGGCTCGATCTTCTGTTTCCAGTACTCATAGTCATGCTTGTCGACCTTCGCCGCGATCTTCAGCGGCATGCCGGAACGCGCGGCGATTTCGATTGCGCGGTCGGGTCGCTTCTCCGGCGATATGCGGCCGAGAAACGCGAGATAACCGCCCTTCGGCTCGGGTGAAAAAGCAAGCAGATCGCGCGGCAGCCCATGATAGACGTTGCCTGCCCAGCGCACGCAGGACGGCACCGGAGTCCGTTGGTCATAGGAAATCGAAGAAAGCGGCACATTTCGAAAAGCTGAATAGAACGGCCGCAGATCGGGAAGGTCTAGACGGCCATGAAGGGTAGTCACTGTCTTGTCGGCGAAGGAAGAAATCATCGGAAATTGCAGAAGATCGATATGAAAGTGAAGAATATCGAACTCGTCCGCACGTTGCCTTACATGTTCGAGCATCGCCATTTGATGCGGCAGGGGATCTTGCACATTTGGGTTGAGACGAAGCCCCATCTCAGAGCATGCCACGAGTTCTGCTGATGTCTTGGAATCGCCGCTGGCGAAAAGCGTTACATCGTGACCCTGCCGGACAAGTTCTTCTGTCATATAAGACACAATTCGTTCAGTCCCGCCGTAAAGCTTCGGCGGGCAGCTTTCGGCGAGAGGCGCAATTTGTGCGATTTTCATTACGTAAGACTTTCCTGAATTCGTGATTTCGCGCTTTAACATTGGCAACACGCGGCCTGGGAAATGGGTCCAGCTGCGTTTGTGCTGGCGCACACAAAAGTGTCAATCCGCCGAAATGGCGCAAAAACAGGCAATTGCTTCACCGACGCAGACAGCCGACGTCGCGGAACGCCGCAGAGGGCTCGCATGACATTGCGTCTTTAACGTTATAACGTTACATGTTTCACATGAGCACGCCTTTTCCCGCCTTTCCGCCGCACGATCACGACCATGGCGTCTGCCTGCACACGGCGCTCAGCCGCGCCAGGGCGCGTTGTCAGGAGCAAGGCATCAAGTGGACGGCGTTGCGCGAGCAGGTTTTCGTCGAGGTGGCAACGAGCCACAAGCCGGTGAGCGCCTACGACCTCATCGATGTTCTGGCGAAAAACGGCAAGCGTGTCGCCCCTGTTTCGATTTATCGAATTCTGGAGGTGCTTCAGTCTGCGGGCCTCGTGCATCGCCTCGAAAGCCGCAATGCCTTTTTTGCCTGCATGGCGGATCACGAATGCGCGGCCCACACGATCACGCTTGTCTGCGAAGCGTGCAACCGCGTCATCGAGACAGCCGCACCGGATGCCTTTCACGCCATCGGCACGGCAGCCGAAGCGACCGGCTTCCTGATACGGCAGACCGTTGTGGAAGCGAGCGGCCTCTGCTCCGACTGCGCGAAAAAGGGAGCGTCCACGTGCTGACGCGCGCCACCGATGTTGCGCGGGATCACGCGCTCCCCACCTCCAGCTCGGCGCTGCTTCAGGCGGATGATGTCTCGATCTCCTTCCACGGAAAGCCGGTGCTTGAGAACGTCAGCATCGCCTTGCATGAAGGCGAAATCGTCACGCTCATCGGTCCGAACGGTGCGGGCAAGACCACGCTCGCGCGCGTGTTGCTGGGTCTGGCCGCGCCGACTTCCGGCCACGTACTTCGCCGCACCGGGCTCACCGTGGGCTACGTGCCCCAGCGCTTCCCCGTCGAGCGGATCATGCCGCTGTCCGTGCGGCGCTTCATGCATTTGAACACCGGCGTCTCGAAGGAACGCGCGCTGGAATGTCTGGCCGAGACGGGCGCGGCCTCGCTAACCGACGCGCAGATGACCGACCTTTCGGGCGGCGAATTCCAGCGCGTGCTTCTGGCCCGCGCCCTGGCCCGCGCGCCCGATTTGCTCGTACTGGACGAACCGGCGCGCGCGGTCGATTTCGCAGGCGCTGCGCAACTCTACGACCTCATCGCCGCGATCCGCGCCCGTCGTCGCTGCGGCGTGCTTCTCATTTCGCACGATCTGCATGTCGTGCTCGGCGCCAGCGACCGCGTCGTGTGCCTCAACCGTCATATCTGCTGCGAGGGCGTGCCGCAGCATGTGGCCGCGCATCCTGAATATATGCGTCTGTTCGGCCCGGAAGCCGCCGCCAGCCTCGGCATCTACGGGCACCGGCATGATCACTCGCATTCGCTTTCCGGCGACGTCTGCGGCGGGAACCACAACGCACCGCCAGAAGCCGCTCCTCCCCCAGCGTAACCCTCTTTCGGAACGAGACCCATGCTCGATGATTTCGTGGCGCGTGCCGTGCTCGCCGGTCTCGGCGCGGCTGTGTTGGCCGCACCGCTCGGCTGCTTCGTCGTATGGCGGCGCATGGCCTATTTCGGCGAGACGGTTGCCTATTCGGGCCTGCTCGGCGTGGCGCTGGGCTTCCTTCTCGGCGTGGACCTGACGCTCGGCGTGATCGTGACCGCCATCGCCATGGCGCTGCTTTTGTCCGGCCTGCAAACGCAACGCGCAATTCCTTACGACACGCTGCTCGGCATCCTCGCGCATGTCGCGCTGGCCTCCGGCCTGATCGCGGCAAACTTCGTGAGCGGCGCGCGGCTCGACCTGATGGGCTACCTGTTCGGCGACATCCTCGCCGTGTCGAAGGAAGACGTCTTCTGGATCTGGGGCGGCGCGGCGGCGGTGCTCGCGGCGCTGACGCTGCTATGGCGGCCGTTGCTCGCGCTGACCGTGCATGAGGAACTCGCCGCCGCCGAGGGGGTGCGCGTGCGGCGCACCGAAACCGCGTTCATCCTGCTTATCGCTGTGACGGTGGCGCTCGCCATGAAGGTGATCGGCATCCTGCTCATCACCTCACTGATGATCTTCCCGGCGGCGGTGGCACGGCCCTTCGCGAAGACGCCCGAACAGATGGCGGCGCTGGCGGCGCTGGCGGCGGCGGCATCGGTGGCAGGTGGGCTGCTTCTTTCGTTGAGGCTCGACACGGCGGCAGGACCGTCCATCGTGCTCGCGCTCGCCGCGCTGTTCTTCGTCGCAGCCGTGCCAGCGTTAGCTTTGCGGGGGCGTTGATCCCCGTCCAAGCGTCGGCTTGACAAGGCCACATGGCCGTGAAAAGCCACCCGCAGCCTGATCGATGTTTACGCTGCCCACGCTAGCGGGAAGGAGCGTTTGATGTTTGAATTTGCTTTCATCCATATCCGCAGCGCGCAACTGGCTCCTTACGATGGAAGAGACTTCGAAAGGGGTGCCGTGAGTGGCACCGAAGCCGTTACCATGCGGCTTGCCGAAGTCCTCGTACAGCGCGGTCACCGGGCTTCGATCTACAACAACCGATGCACCTGCGACGAAATCAACGGAGTGACGTATCTCCCGCTGGAAGAAACCGCCGCCATCGGTCCCGCCACCATTGCCATCAGCAACAACAGCATCACCGCGCTTGACGGCCTGTCCGCCAGACGCCGCGTCATCTGGGGCCACCTCGATCTCCGCCTCGCGCGCCTTCGCAAGCGACGCGAGTTGCTGACCGTTCTGCGCGTGCGCCCGCACCTTGTCGTGCCGAGCCGTTATTCCGCGCGGAGAACGCACGCCATCATCCCTTTCCGCTCCCGCACGGTGATCGAGCACGGCGTGGAGGAGGCGTTCCTGAAATTCGAGCCGCTTGCGGAGCCGCCCGCTCCTATCGCGATCTTCGCGTCTCAGCCGAAACGCAATCTGAACTTCGTTATCGAAGCGTGGCGCCGCCGCGTTCACCCGCGTCTGCCGTCGGCGCGGCTGCACGTTTACATGCCCACACGCGATCAACTCCCCGGAACCGGCAATGACTGGGCTAACATCGGCATCGAGATCAAGGGCAGCGTGAGCAAAAGTGAGCTTGCGGAGAATTTCCGTGCCGCGCGGGTGATGATTTACCCCGGACATAAGGAAGAAACGTTCTGCAACGCCGCCGCGGAAGCCATCGCGACGGGCCTTCCCGTGGTGACGATGGACATCGGCGCCTTGCCGGAGCGGGTACGCGACGGCGTGGACGGGTTCGTTGCCAACTCGGTCGAGGACATGGGCGACCGCGCGCTCAAGATTCTGTCGGATGACGCGGAATGGGCGAGGCTGCACAGGGCCGGCATTCATGTGTCCAGAGAGAGGAGCTGGGACGTCCGGGCGTCCGAATGGGAGCGTGCCGCAGCGCGTTGGTGATGGCGAAGCTCCCGCCTTTACGGGTCTCGATCTATGCGGCGCCGCGCGGCTGAAGCTCGACACGGCGGGGGGGCCGTCCATCGTGCTCGCGCTGGCCGCGCTGTTCTTCGTCGCAGCCGCGCCCGCGCTGGCGCTGCGGGGGCGGTGATCTGTTTCTTAAATTTGCTCGATTGAGGTGCGCAGCTGCTCGCCCCGAGCAGCGACTTCAGGAGCAATTTGGATTAGCCGCCAGATGGATGCCGCGGATGATTCTGTGACCGCGCCGATACGCTGTGGATGATTAGATTAGGGTGCCAACCCATTTTCATTCGGGTATAATAAGCTATTTTTTGATTCGCAAAGTCGGAACGGGGCATGTATTCTTTCATCAAAAGCCAAATCTCCTCGAATTTTTTCCAACAGAGATTTTCCAATGATGGGCAACGGTTTGTGGCCTGGTACCTCCGCAATATCCTATTCCGCGACATGAATGAAACGCGGGATGACATAACGGATGGCGGTAAGGATAAGCAGATCGACGCCATCGTTATCGACGACGACCGTTCGCTGGTTCGCATAATCCAGGGCAAGTTCATTCAAGGCGGGTCTATTGACGCTGAACCGCTGCGAGAGGTTCTATCGGCATGGCTGCGAATTAAAGACCTAGCGCGCCTTCAGAATGATGGTAATGCAAAGCTGCAGCGAAAGCTCTCCGAAGTCGCAACAGCTCTGGATGATGAGTATGAGATCTCCTTTGAGTTGATCACGACCGGCACGTTCACGGAAGCCGCGCTGCAAGACCTAGAAGCGTTTCAGCAAGAACTAGCGAAGCTTAGCGAGAACGAACAGTTCGATGCGACAATCCATGTAATTGATGCGGAGGAGCTGCGACGGCGTTACGATTATGCGATCGAGACTGATAATCCCAGCATCAATTTCGATTTAAAATTGTCGGAAAGCCGTTACATGTTTCATGAAATCGCCGGAACGCCAGTCTTCATCGCGATTTTACCTCTTAGAGAGTGTATTAAATTTCCAGGCATTAAGGATGGTACGCTTTTTCAAAAGAATGTCCGCCAAAGTCTCGGCACCAGCAACGCTGTGAACAAGGGCATTCGATCAACCATCATTGGTGACAAACGCTCTGATTTCTTCTTTTTCCACAATGGTATAACGGCCCTCTGCAATCAGATGCAGCTTGAGGGTGATACGCTCAAGCTGAGGGGGCTGAGCGTCGTCAATGGATGCCAGTCCCTCAATACGATTTTATCCTGCAGTGAAACGGTCAAGAAACTTGATGACGCTTGCATACTTTTTCGTTTTTACGAGATACCGCAAAGAGACCGCGCCGACAAAATTTCAATCTACACCAATTCTCAAAGCGCGGTTAAGGCAAGAGACCTTCGTAGCAACGACAAACGTGTGTTGGCCCTGAAGAAAGCCTATGAGCTGCGGTATCCGTCAGGATTTTTTATAACAAAACGCGGTCAAAGTGCGCCCTCCGATAAGAACAAAAGCGAGGTCGTTGATCTTTCCGGCTTTGCCAAGAATCTCATCGCTTGGCATTCGCAGCGCCCTAACCTGTCCTATGGTGAGACCAAAATATTCGATAAACATTTCGATACGCTATTCAAGAATAAGGACTATTCACCTGAAAATGTGTACGCTCTCAACGCGTGGATGGCAGAGGTGCAAAAAACCTGGGTTGAGTCAAATCCGCTTAATTTTAACGAAACATTGCTTGCCATGAAGGCATATGCGCCTTTTCATCACCTTTATGCAGTCGAAATGTGCTTTTCTATCTCAAATAGTCTGTCGGAAAAGGTGGCTAGTCCAAGTAAAGCTTACGCGGCGGCTAGCAGGACCGCGATGGTTGATGAGATTGTAAAAGTGGCGGGGATCAGTCTCAATATGGCCCTCGAAGCGGCAGCGAATGAGCTGCAGCCCGCCCGCCGGGTCTTTAGCCCGCAGAACTGGATCAAGACCAAGGCTTGCCTAGCTGGAATCAACGGGGCCATCAGAAATTATCTCAGCATGCTGCCAATGATGCCCGGTGGTCCCGATATCAAAAAGCGCTTAAATGAGGCGACAATGCTCAACCCCGCTGATTTCGAGTACCGCTGGTCAGCGGATTAGCCCGCCTCCCTCAATTAGAAAGCGTGGCACTTCAGCTTGACTTCTAGTTTCATAATAACGCCTTTTCTCGAAAAGACCGTCGAGACGATCCTTAACCCCTGGCGCGGTATCAAAACCTCACCACACCCCCGCGCCAATTCGAACGCTGGCATTCGCGCGGGTTTTCTCCTATTAGAACGTCTAAAAGAGAACCGGCGATCCGGAGAAGGACCCATGAGCGACACGCGTGAACCGAGGCACATGACAACCGCAGTCAAGGTTGGGGGCGTGACCGTGGGCGGAGGCGCGCCGGTTGTCGTGCAATCCATGACCAACACCGCCACGTCGGATGTCGACGGCACCGTCGCGCAGGTCGCAGCCCTCGTCCGGGCGGGGTCCGAACTCGTACGCGTCACCGTGGACCGCGACGAAGCCGCCGCCGCCGTGCCGCATATCCGCGAACGCCTCCTCGCCCAGGGCATCGACGTGCCGCTCGTGGGCGACTTCCACTATATCGGCCACCGGCTCCTCGCCGATCATCCCGCCTGCGCCGAGGCGCTTTCGAAATACCGCATCAACCCCGGCAATGTGGGCTTCCGCGACAGCCGCGACGACCGCTTTGCCAAGATCATCGAAATCGCGCTCAAATACGACAAGCCCGTGCGCATCGGCGTGAACTGGGGCAGCCTCGACCAGGATCTACTCACCGCGATGATGGACGAGAACTCCCGCGCCGCGAAGCCGAAGGACGCGCGCGTGGTCATGCACGAAGCCATCGTCACCTCGGCGCTGAAAAGCGCGGCGCTGGCCGAGAGCCTCGGCATGGGCAAGGACAAGATCATCCTCTCGGCGAAAACCAGCTCGATTCAGGATCTCATCAGCGTCTATACGCTGCTCGCCTCGCGCTGCGACAACGCGCTGCATCTCGGGCTGACGGAAGCGGGCATGGGGTCGAAGGGCATCGTCGCGTCGGCGGCGGCGCTCGGCATCCTGCTTCAGAAGGGCATCGGCGATACGATCCGCGTTTCGCTGACGCCGGAGCCGGGCGGCGCGCGCACGAAGGAAGTCGAGGTTGCGCAGCAGATTCTGCAGACGATGGGCTTCCGCACCTTCGTGCCGATCGTGGCGGCGTGCCCCGGCTGCGGTCGCACCACCTCGACGCTGTTCCAGGAACTCGGCCAGAACATCCAGAAGCATCTGATCGAGAACATGGCCGAGTGGCGCAAGACCTATCCGGGCGTGGAAACGCTGAATGTGGCGGTCATGGGCTGCGTGGTGAACGGACCGGGCGAGTCGAAGCACGCCGACATCGGCATTTCACTGCCGGGCACGGGCGAGAGCCCGGCCGCGCCGGTGTTCGTCGATGGCGTGCGGGTCGCGACGCTGCGCGGCCCGTCGATGGCCGACGACTTCATGGCGATGGTGCAGGATTACATCGAGAAGCGTTTCGGCCAGGGCGCGCCCAAAGGCGAGCGGATCACGCTCAAGGCCGCAGAGTAGTCACGACGACGTGATGCGCCCCGCCTGCCGGATCGGGCGGGGGCTGCATTTCCAAACCGGCGACGCAAATCGCAAACAAAAACCCCGCTCGCGCGGGGTTTTCTAACGTCGCAACATGACTTGTTATCGTCCAACGCTGCGACGGCCTCTTTCGAGGTCTTAGACGCGGATCGCCTAGGCGAGCGCCGCTAACCTATGAAATCTATGTCAAGGCAAGTGTTTTGTCAATGTGGACAAACCCAAGCCACTCAATACACATTCCCGCACTTTCCTCATCTCGGCATCGCCTAATGCATCATAGTAATAGAGTCTTTTGCCAGACTCCGCTTTCCCCACGCGGATGAAATCAAGACGATGAAAGCTGACTGTATTCAGCATATCTCCCTTCACCCAGACCCCGTCACTATTGAATCCATCCGGGAGGCGGGGCCGAATATCGATCTGACAATGGTATGAAAGCTTTGGAAATGGTTCCGTATTACTAAGCGCAACCACGGTGCAAAGTCCGGGTCGGGCTGCGATCTTTGGACTGAGGACAACAACCGGCCGCCTTTTGACCATCTCTGGCTTTCGAAAGCCGCTATTAAAATCACACAATAAAATGGCCCCTGTGCGGGGATGCTCCTTAATTGGCATCAATGGCCTTTGTTTAGCGCGTCGCGCGCGTTACCCGCAAAAGGGCGTCATAATTGCAGCCTGCATGAAAACTTCTCTGTACTCAGATGAATTGAGTTTTTCAAGGGCCTGCAGACATCGAGCAAAAGCACCTCTCACAAAATCGCCGCAAGCCTGAACGCAGTCTGAACGCACGGTTCCGGGGCCGTTCAGGCGGCATCGCTTAAGGTTCTTTCATAAGGTCAAGCAAACCTTGTGGAGGCCAACATGAAGACCCGTATCGCGCTTTTCGCTCTTTCGCTCATCGCCCTGCCGATCACCGCCGCGCAGACCGCATCCGCCGAGCCCTACGGCGCGCAGATCGCCAGCGACCGGGCGCACATCGCGCACCATCGCCACCAGATCCAGAAGGACAAGCAGGAGCGCGCCTATTATGCCGGGCGGCAGGCGCAGGCCGCGCGCGACGGCAATTACGGCGCGGCGCGCTACTTCGGCTACAAGAAGCGGCAGGAGCAGGCGCAGATTCACGAACAGCGGCAGAAGCTGCGGCGCGACCGCGCGGAGCTTCGCCACGACCGCTATTGGCGCAATCACTACTAATCGCGCCGTGACCGCAGCTCATTGCGAGCAAGGTCCGAGATGGCCGGGAGAAATCCCGGCCATCTTGTTGTCTTCTATCGGCGATCGCCGGCGGCGCCGTAAATTCTCAGCTTACGCTGCGCTGCCACCAGCCCTTTTTCGGCGGACCGGTGCGCACGGGCTTCGGCTTGGGTTCCGGTGCGGGCGGCGGAAGGATGGCGATCTCGGCCTCGGGCTTCGCCTGCTCCGCGACCGGGGCTTCGTCTGTCTTCGCCTGCGCGGCTTCGGCCTCGTCTGCTTTCGGCGTCTGAGGCGCGGCAGCGTCCGTGGTCGGCTCGGGCTTCGCTTCTGCTTCGACGGCAGGCTGAACGCTCGAAACCTCGGCCACGGGCTCCGGTTCGACCGGGGCCTCGCCAGCGGTCGCGTGGTCGTCACCGGAGGCGGCCTGAGCGGGCTGCGGCTCGATTTCAACCTTTGCCGGGGCTTCGGCGGGCTCGGCCACGGTGGATTGATCCGGCTGCGGCACAGCTTCGGCGACGGCCTCCGCCCTAACGGGCTCCACCGCTCCCGATTGCCCCACGGGAAGCCCATGCTCGAAGTCGATTTCGGGCTGCTCGCCAAGTCCGGGGATCTCGCCGGGCTGGCCGGCGAAGTCCTCACGGTGACGCCGGCCACCGCGACGGCCTCGGCGCCGGTTGCGGCGGAACTGGCCTTCCTGACGTCCTTCGGCGCTTTCCCGGATATCCTCGCCATTGGCGGCGGCAACGGCTTGCGCCCCTGCTTCAGTCACGCCGCTGTCCGTATCGTCGTCATCTTCATCGTCGTCGTCGGAGCCATTGGACTGCGCGACGGCATGGCCGTTCGGAAGCGATTCATCAGAGGCGGACTCTCCCCGGCCGCGCCGACGGCGGCGCTTGCGTCGGGATGAGCGCTTCTCGCCTTCGCCTTCAGCCGCGGGAGCCGAGGCCGACGGCACCGCCGCCGCTTCCTCGTCATCTTCCGCCTGCGCGAGCGAGGCGGTTTCCATGTGAACGACGCGCGTGTCGCCCACGACCGGCGGCACGGCTTCGGCACCACGTTCGAGCACGAAATGCGCCCCATGCGCCTTGTCGTCCGGCTGAAGGACGATCGTCACGCCGTAGCGAAGTTCGATATCGCGGAGGTAGGAGCGCTTGTTGTTGAGGATGTAAAGCGCGGCTTCGGTCGACGCGGTCAAGGTGATGTTGGCCGGGCCCTGCGTCCGCAGGTGATCCTCGATCGAACGCAGGATCATCAGCGCAACGGACTCCGTCGAACGGATATGGCCGACGCCCTGGCAGACCGGGCACGGCACTGTCGATACTTCGACAACGCCTTGGCGCAGCCGCTGACGCGACATTTCCAGAAGGCCGAAATGGCTGATATGACCGACCTGAATGCGGGCGCGGTCGTGGCGCAGGCTTTCCTTCAGCCTGCGTTCGACGGAGCGGTTGTTGCGCCGCTCGTCCATGTCGATGAAGTCGATGACGATGAGGCCCGCGAGATCGCGCAGGCGCACCTGGCGAGCGACTTCCTCGGCGGCTTCGAGGTTCGTCTTCAGCGCCGTGTCTTCGATGGAGTATTCGCGCGTCGACCGGCCGGAGTTCACGTCGATGGCGACGAGCGCTTCGGTCTGGTTCAGCACGATGTAGCCGCCGGACTTCAGCGTGACCACCGGGCTGAACATCTGGTTCAACTGACGCTCGACCTCATACTTGGTGAAGATCGGCTCGGGTTCCTTGTAAAGCAGCACGTTCTTCGCATGGCTCGGCATGAGCATGCGCATGAATTCGCGCGCCTCGCGGTGAGCGGCATCGCCCGCCACGAGAATTTCGTCGATGTCCTTGTTGTAGAGATCGCGGATCGAGCGCTTGATGAGGTCGCCTTCCTCGTAGACGAGGCAAGGCGCGGTGCTCCTCAGCGTGAGGTCGCGGACGTTCTCCCACAGGCGCAGCAGATATTCGAAGTCGCGCTTGATTTCGGCCTTCGTCCGCGAGGCACCGGCCGTGCGGATGATGAGCCCCATGCCTTCCGGCACTTCGAGTTCCTGCGCGATTTCCTTCAGACGCTTGCGGTCGGCCGGAACGGTGATCTTGCGCGAAATGCCGCCGCCGCTGGCCGTGTTCGGCATGAGCACGGTATAGCGGCCCGCGAGCGACAGGTAGGTGGTCAGCGCCGCGCCCTTCGAGCCGCGCTCTTCCTTCACGACCTGGATCAGAACGATCTGGTTGCGCTTGATGACTTCCTGAATCTTGTAGTGACGCCACCGGCGCTTGTGACGCTGCGGCAGTTCTTCGAGCGCGTCTTCGGAGCCGACAACCTCGACCGGCGCGGGCGTCGCACTCTCCGGCACGGAGATGATACCGCCGTCGTCCGATGAGCCGCTGTCATCGTCGCCGGAGTCGTCATTGGCAGAGCGGTGTTTTGCCTTCGGCTGTTCGTCGCCTGCGTCCTCGGCGTCGTCCGTGCCGTCGTCGTCGGCGTCGTCCGATTCGTCGTCCTCCGCCTCGTCGCCGTCAGCCTCGTCATCTTCGGAATCAGAGGCGCCTTCCACATCGTCGGGATGGCTCGGAATTTCGTCGCGCGCCTCCTCGCCGCGCGCGATGGCGGCCGTGAACTCTTCGTACAGCGTGGGCGGAAGCACGGCGTCGAGCGCGATCGCCCCGCCATTACCGGGTGCGTCGCCACCGTTTTCTTCGGACTCCGATGCACGCGCGCCGGCCTCGGCCTGTTCGACCGGCGCCGTTTCAGGCGCGGCATCGACCGCCGCTGCAAATTCCGCGCGAACGTCTTCATTCGAAGCTTCGACAGCCGCCGCCGCATCGGGCTGGCTATCGCCGCTTTCGACTTCGGCGAAAGCCTGCAAGCCGTTTTCGGCCTCCGGCTTCCTGTCAGAGGATTGGCGATCTGGACGGCTTTCGCCCGCGTCGCGGTAACGCCCCTGCCGATCCGCGGCCTCTTCTTTCATGAGCTGTTCGCGAACAGCGACCGGGATCTGATAATAATCCGGATGGATTTCCGCAAAGGCGAGAAAGCCGTGGCGATTGCCGCCGTAGTTCACGAACGCCGCTTGAAGCGAAGGCTCGATACGGGCGACCTTGGCCAGATAGATGTTGCCTCGAAGCTGCTTCCGCGACGCCGACTCGTAGTCAAATTCCTCGACGCGATTGCCGCGCGTCACCACCACCCGTGTCTCTTCCGGGTGGGTGGCATCGATTAACATCTTGTTTGCCATTGCAAATGCTTCCCGGCACGCCCGCGCCGAAGCGTGGCCTCGCGATCATGGAGACATGATCGAGCGGACCCGTCGGACGGACGCGCTGTTTGTTGATCGCGCTCTCGCCGCTTCGAACCAGCGCAATGCTGGGAGCGCCGTCTTTTCCATTCTGGAGAAAGAGGGTCGACAGGCTCTGGATGCCGGACACGGCATTTTTCATATCAAGCAAGTCGGAGCGCGAGGTTGACATTGTGGTTTGAGTCTCGGTTCGCCGACGGGCCCGTTTCTTCCTCGAAACGATGCGGCGAGACCACGATTCCGTGGCGATTGATTGTTCAGGGATTCAACATCCCGGCTGCTTTGCCTTCGACACTCGCGGTGCTGCCCGATCCATATTGAATCGATGCCCGTGGACGATTGCCAAATTCACCCCCTGATCCTGCTAGGCGGATTAGCAAAGCGGAAGTCAGCCTAATCGATCAGGATTGACATATCTCTAATACGTTGTGTTTGGCTTCGCCGCAAGCAAGACGTAAGCGACGTTCAACGAAATGGTGAAATCGCGGGATGTCTCGCCTTTCCCGAAGGCGCCGAAGTGGACGCGGACGAGCCCATGCTGTAGGACGGGATGCAAGGGGCATCGAACCATGAAAACCGGCCTGAGACCTTCATCGGCTTTCGCGGCGTGCTGCGCTTTCCTCGTCCTCCTTTTCATGAGCGCCGCGCATGCCGAGGACATCGTGGTGAGCGCCCAAATTGGCGGCGACAGCCAGCGCACGCGCTTCGTCGCCTTCATATCCAAAGCGGTCGAGTTCCGCATCTTCACCATGGCCGATCCTTACCGGATCGTGATCGACATGCCGGAGAGCGACATTCAGGTGCCCGCCGGCAAGGGGCGAGGGCTTATCTTCTCATCCCGGTCGGGCCTCCTCGCGCCGGGCAAGTCGCGCATCGTGATCGACCTCGCCGAACCGGCGCTCATAGAGAAGTCCGAGCTGTTGCCGCCCGAGAACGATCTTCCGGCCCGACTCGTGATCGACCTCGCCCGCACAACCCACAGATCGTTCCTCGCCTCCGCGAAGGCTCCACCGCCCCCGCCAAAGGTGGAGGAGGCGCAAAGCGGCGCCTTGAAGCCGGACGCCGGAGACAAGCGGCCGATCATCGTGATCGATCCCGGACACGGGGGCATCGATGCGGGAGCCATCGGCCGAGCCTCGAATACACCTGAAAAGGACGTCACCTTCGACTTCGGCAAGAAGCTTGCCGCGAAGCTCGAAGCCACGGCTCGCTATCGCATCCTCCTGACGCGAACGTCGGACGTGTTCGTTTCCCTCGACGATCGCGCGGCAATGGCCGTCAAGGCGAAGGCTGACCTTCTCATCTCGATCCATGCCGATGCGCTCGATCCGAAGCGTCTGGGCGTGAAGGCGCTGAAGGAGGTTCGCGGCGGTACGATCTACACCCTGTCGGAGGAAGCCTCCGACGAGCAGGCGAGCGTCATCGCGCAGAACGAGAACAAGGCCGACGTTCAGGCCGGCGTGGCAAGCGAGCAGACCGCGCCGATCCTTTCCGAGGACATCGCGTCTATCCTCAACGATCTCGAAAACCGGTTCAAAAAAAACCGCTCGACCGCCATCGCGCATTACCTCATCGACCACATGAAGGAAAAGATGAAGTTCAACATCCGGCCACAGCGCTCCGCAAACTTCCGCGTGCTGAAAGCGCATGGCGTGCCCGCGATCCTTATCGAACTCGGTTATCTCAGCAATGAAGACGACGAGAAGCTCCTTATCTCGGAAGACTGGCGTACAGCGATCTCTTCGGTTCTCGGAGAGGCGGTCAACGCATTCATGGCGGAACGGCAGGCGCATATTCCCTTGTAGGAAAGCGGACCGGCACCGCTACGCACCGTAGCGCCCTCCTGCGTTAACCTGCGGTTGTGCAGGATATGATGTTGTGGTTTAGCCGGGCGGTTCGAGGATTGTATGCTGTCACAATTTGGGCATGCCGTTATGCTCGTGATGGCAGCGCCTGAATCCCTCCGGTCGCTTTGTTTGGTCTGATCGTGGAAACGGCCGAATAATCAAGCGTGGAACTGATGCAAAGCAAGTCGCCTGTACTGCCGCCTCCCGTGAAGAAAAAGCGCCACAGGAGTCTCTTCCTGAGCTTTCTCGGGTTTGCGTTCACCGCAGGTGTTTTCATATTCATCGCCGCCTCGGCGGGAGCGGCTTATTTCCTCTGGACGATTTCGCAAGATCTTCCGGATTACGACAAGCTTGCGAATTACAAGCCGCCGGTCATTACGCGCGTGCACGCCGGCGACGGTCGCCTGATCGCGGAGTTCGCGAAGGAGCGGCGTATCTACGTGCCCGTTCAGGTCATGCCCAAGCCGCTTATCAACGCGTTTCTCGCGGCCGAAGACCAGAGCTTCTGGGAGCATGGCGGCCTCGATTTTCGCGGCATCCTGCGCGCCGTCTACAACAACCTGACGAAGAACAAGAAGGAAGGCGCGTCCACCATTACCCAGCAGGTGGCCAAGAACTTCCTGCTGACGAGCGAGCGATCCTATCTCCGCAAGGCTAAGGAAGCGATCCTCGCCGTCCGCATCGAGCGCGCCTACACAAAGGAGCGCATCCTCGATCTTTACCTTAACCAGATCTATCTCGGCGGCGGTTCCTATGGCGTCGCAGCGGCGGGCCTCCGCTACTTCGGCAAGGAACTGAACGAGCTTCAGTTGCACGAGGTCGCCTATCTCGCCGCGCTGCCGAAAGAGCCGACGAAGCTTCAGCTCACCACCGCGCGGCCCGGCAGCAAGGCGTTTCAGGACGCGCTCCTGCGCCGCAACGACATCCTGAACAACATGGCCCGCTTCGGCTTCATCAAGCAGGAAGAAGCCGATCAGGCCAAGAAGCAGCCGCTCGAAATGGTGGCCCGCACCGTGGGCCCGTCGACCTTCGCCGCCGAGTACTTCGCCGAAGAAGTTCGCCGCACGCTCGCAGACATGTACGGCCTCGAAGACACCGATGACAATTCGAGCGTCTATGCGGGCGGCTACTCCGTGCGCTCCACCCTCGATCCGGGTCTCCAGATGATGGCGCGCTCCGCCCTGCGCGCCGGGCTCGTCAGCTTCGACCGCAAGCGCGGCTGGCGCGGACCGGTCACGAAAATCGATCTCGCCCTCGCCAGCGATTGGGGAGCAAAGCTCGCCGAGGTGCCCGCGCTGTCGGACGTCGATCCCTGGCGGCTCGGCGTCGTTCTGCAAACCGCGAAGGACAAGGCCGTCATCGGTCTGCAACCGGGGCGCATGCCGAACAACACGCTGGAAACGGAGCGCAAGACCGTCGAGCTTGGGGTCGATGGTGCGAAATGGGCGTTGGAGCGGGTCAGAACCAGAACGAAAGGCCCCGTCGGCGTAAGCGATATCCTCAATGTCGGCGATGTCGTCTATGTTTCCCCGCCGAACGAAATCGACCTCATGAAGGAGCGAGAGCGCAATCCGAAACTCGCGGAAGGCAAGACCGCGCTGCCCGCATGGTCGCTGATGCAGGTGCCGCAGGTTGGCGGCGCGACCGTCGTGATGGACCCGCATACCGGCCGCGTGCTCGCCATGGTCGGCGGCTTCAGCTTTTCCGAAAGCCAGTTCAACCGCGCGCTGCAAGCGCGGCGGCAGCCCGGTTCATCGTTCAAGCCGATCGTTTACGCCGCCGCCCTCGATAACGGCTACACGCCCGCGTCCGTGGTGAACGACGCCGCGTTCTCGGTCGATCAGGGCAACGGACAGGGCGAATGGAAGCCATCGAACTACGACAAGCAGGTGCACGGCCTACAGCCGCTCCGGATCGGTATCGAGAAGTCGCGAAACCTGATGACCGTGCGGCTCGCGCAGGATCTCGGCATGCCGATCGTGAGCGAATATGCGCGCCGTTTCGGCGTCTATGACGACCTTCCGCCATTGCTTTCGATGGCGCTCGGCGCGGGCGAAACGTCGCTCATCCGGCTGACGACCGCCTATTGCATGTTCGTGAACGGCGGCAAGAAGATCAATTACACCTTTATCGACCGCATTCAGAACCGCATGGGCCAGACGATCTGGCGGCACGATAACCGCTCCTGCGACAAGTGTAACGCGGACTCGTGGAGTGGCCAGGACGAACCGCAGCTTGCCGACGAACGCGCACAAATCATCGACCCGATGACGGCCTATCAGATCACTTCGATGCTCGAAGGCGTCGTCGTGCGTGGCACCGGCTCCGTCGTCTGGAAGCGCGTGCAGAAGCCGCTTGGCGGAAAGACCGGCACGACGAACGACGAGAAGGACGCGTGGTTCATCGGCTTCTCGCCCGACATCGCCATGGGCATCTTCATCGGATACGACAACCCGCAGCCGATGGGCCACGGCGAAACCGGCGGCGAGTTGGCCGCGCCGATCTTTGCCGATTTCTTCAAGATGGCGCTGAAGGACAAGCCCGCGGTTCCGTTCCGCACGCCGGCGGACATACGGCAGGTTCGCGTCAACAAGCGGACCGGCCAGCGCACGGATCCAGCCGACCCCGACGCGATCACGGAATACTTCAAGCCGGGCACCGAGCCGCCGGAAGGCTACGCGACCGCCTCGGCCTCCTATCCCGCGGCAGGCGATCCGCAACCAGGCTATGGCGGCGGCCAGCCAGGAGGATACGGCCAACAGGGAGGCTATCCGAGCGAAAGCAGCGGAGGCTGGCGACAGCCGCCTCAGCCGCAATCCGGCGGATGGGGCCAGCCGCAACCGACGCCTCCTGCCCAGCCGGGCACCGTGGGCGGCTATCCGCCTCCCTACGGCCGGACCGCGCCCAGCCCCGGAGGCTTGTACTAGGGGTCCGATTCCGACATTTGCATCCGTCTGCAGCACGCTTGCGAGCAAATGTCGGAACATCATGAGTCTAGTGGAGCTTTTGAATTTGACATTTGAGTCCCGGTGGCTGCGAGCTCTCGCTCAAATGTCAAATTCGCTCCACTAGCCGTTTGCTATCCTATCTGCGTCCGGCGCACTTCTCTGGACGCGGACAGGGTCGGCATTTTGGGCTGGAACTCAGCGCTGCCCGGTGCAATTGTCGGAACTTATTCTCACGGCTTGCGAGCGCGCATAGCACTGGCGCCTTTACAGTTTTGAAATAACCGGGATCGGATGCCAAGGCGGCACTTCGGCTCCTCACAGACGGAACTTCTCCATGCGCCCTGAAACACAAGCCATCGTCGACGAAATCAAGCAGTCCCTCTCGCTCCTGCGGAGGTATCTTTGACTGGGATAAAGCGAAAGCCCGCCTTGCCAGCCTGAACGGGATCGTCGAAGACCCGACGCTGTGGGACAATCCGCAGCGCGCGCAGAAGCTCTTGCGCGAGCGGCAGCACCTCGACACCGCGCTCACCGCCTATTCGCAGCTCGCCGCGCGCCTCGACGACGCGGTCGGCCTCATCGAACTCGGCGAGGAGGAAGGCGACGAGGAAGTGGTCAAGGAAGCCGAGGCTTCACTCGCGGCGCTGCAAACCGAAGTGCAGAAGCGCGAAGTCGAAGCTCTGCTTTCGGGCGAAGCGGACGGCAACGACACCTTCCTCGAAGTCCATGCAGGCGCGGGCGGCACCGAGAGCCAGGACTGGACGGAAATGCTGCTGCGCATGTACATGCGCTGGGCCGAGGAGCAGGGCTACAAGGTCGAACTGATCGAAAGCGCGGCGGGCGAAGAAGCCGGGCTCAAATCCGCGACGATTCAGGTGAAGGGCTCCAACGCCTTCGGCTGGCTCAAGACCGAGTCCGGCGTGCATCGCCTCGTGCGCATCTCGCCCTACGACTCCAACGCGCGCCGCCATACGAGCTTCGCGTCGGTCTGGGTCTATCCGGTCGTGGATGACACCATCGACATCGCGGTGAACGAAAGCGACTGCCGCATCGACACCTATCGCGCGAGCGGCGCAGGCGGCCAGCACGTCAACACCACCGACAGCGCGGTGCGCATCACACACGTGCCCACCGGCATCGTGGTGCAGTGCCAGATGGAGCGTTCGCAGCACAAGAACCGCGCCACCGCGTGGAACATGCTGAAAGCGCGCCTCTACGAGATGGAACTGAAGAAGCGCGAGGATGCCGCGCATGCCGCCGCCGCGTCGAAGACCGACATCGGCTGGGGCCATCAGATCCGCTCCTATGTGCTTCAGCCCTATCAGATGGTTAAGGATCTGCGCACCGGCATCGTGAACACGAACCCGGCTGGCGTGCTCGATGGCGACCTGACCGCGTTCATCGAAGCGGCGTTGGCGCAGCGCGTCCATGGCGGCGGCCCCGTCAAGGTCGAGGATCTGGATTAGTGGCGGCGCAATCCACGCCGCGCCTCCTCATCTTCGACTTCGACGGCGTCATCGCCGACAGCGAGGTGCTCGCCTGCGAGGCGCTTGCCGCCTATGCGGGCGACCTCGGCGCGCCCATGACATGGCAGGAGGCCGCGAAGCTGTTCGTCGGCAAGCGCGCGTCCGACGAGGTGGCCACCATGGAGGCGCTCGCTGGCCGCCCGCTGCCGGACTTCCTGCCCGAGCTTGAGCGCCGCACCTTCGCGCTGTTCGAGCGCTCGCTGCGCCCCATACCCGGCGTTGCCGATTTCATCGCGCGCCATGCGGACATGCGGCGCTGCATCGCGTCGTCGAGTTCGCCGCGCCGCATCGCCCTGTGCCTGCGCGTGATGGGCCTCGCCGACCGCTTTCCGTGCGGCATCTACAGCGCCGAGACCGTAGCGCGCGGCAAGCCGTTCCCCGATATTTTCCTGAAGGCGGCAAGCGAGGAAGGCGTGGAGCCTTGCGACGCGCTTGTGATCGAGGACAGCGCCAGCGGCGTGCGCGCGGCGCTTGCCGCTGGCATGCGCGTGATCGGGCTTCTCGCCGCATCGCATCTGCCGCCGGACCATGGGGCGGCTCTCGTCGCGGCGGGCGCGACCTTCATCGCCCGCGACTACGACGAAGTTTCCAGCATCGTGGACGCGCTATGAAGCGCCCGCGATCTCCGCGACGATGGCACGGGCGGCAGCATTCGGATCGGCGGCGCGGGTGATCGGGCGGCCGACGACGATATAATCCGCGCCCGCGGCGATGGCTTCGGCAGGTGTCGCCGTGCGCGCCTGATCGTCGCCCGCCACGCTCGCGCTTGCCGGGCGAATGCCGGGGGTCACGACCGCAAGCCGCGAGCCGAAGGCGTCTTTCAGCGCGCGCGCCTCCAGCGCCGATGAGACGATGCCGTGAAAGCCCGCCTCGGCCGCAAAGCCCGCGCGGGTGAGCACGAGGTCGCTGGCGGATAGCGTTATCCCCTGATCGGCGAGACTTTCCGGCCGGGCGTTCGTAAGCAGGCTGATGCCGAGCAGCTTGAGCGGCGACCCCGCCGCTCCGCGCACTGCCGCCGCGACGGTCGCGTCGTCCTGCGCGTGCACGGTGAGAAACGCCGCGCCGAGCGCAGCAACGCGCGCTGTCGCGCGCTCGACCGTGGCGGCGATGTCGTAAAGTTTGGCGTCGACGAAGACGCTCGCGCCGGCGCCCGCAAGCCGCTTCACGAGCGCCACGCCGTCCGCCGTCATCAGAAGCTCAAGGCCGATTTTCGCCACCGCATGCGGCAGGGCAAGCCTGTGCCAGAAAGCTGCGGCTTCTTCCGCATACGGGAAATCCAGCGCTACGATCAGTTTCTTTTCGGCTTCGGTCTCGAACGACATCGGCATCCTCGCTTCGTTTTTCGCCAGCGTGCCGGAAAGGCGCGCACGAACCAAACGATTTCGAGCCCGATCATGGCAGCGATGAACGAAAGATGGAGGGCCGTTGCCTGCCACGACACCGCGCACTGCCCATCTCAAGTGCGATTCCTTTTTTTGAAGGACCGTGTCATCCTGAGGAAAAGGTGCTCGCCACCGTGAGAATAAAAAGGGGGAAACCGCGATGCTTCTGACGCCGCAGCATGAGCAGTTGCGCGACCAGGTGGAGCGCTTCGTAAAGAACGAGATCAACCCGTTCGTGGATGAATGGGAGCGCGCGGAGGAGTTCCCCTCGCACGAACTCTTCCGAAAACTTGGCGCGCTCGGGGTTCTCGGAACGAAATACGACGAAGCCTATGGCGGCCTCGGGCTCGACTTCTCCTATTCGGCGACGGTCGCTGAAGCGCTCGGCACCTGCGATTGCGGCGGCGTGCCAATGGCCATCGGCGTGCATTCCGACATGGCGACGCCGGCACTGCATCGCTTCGGCAGCGACGAGTTGAAGCGCGCATGGCTTGCGCCAAGTATCGCGGGCGAGATGGTGTCCTGCCTCGGCGTGTCGGAACCGGGCGCGGGTTCGGATGTCGCGTCGATCAAGACGACGGCGCGGAAAGACGGCAGCGACTACGTCATCAACGGCTCGAAGATGTGGATCACCAACGGCATGAAAGCCGACTGGTGCTGTCTGCTCGCGAACACCTCCGACGACAAGCCGCATCGCAACAAGTCGCTCATCGTCGTGCCGATGGACGCAAAGGGCATCGCGCGGCAGAAGATCCGCAAGCTCGGCATGTTCTCGTCCGACACGGCGCAGCTTTTCTTCGACGATGTGCGCGTGCCGCAAACGAACGTCATCGGCGCGGAAGGCATGGGCTTCACCTTCCAGATGCTGCAATTCCAGGAGGAACGGCTCTGGGGCGCGGCGAACTCGCTCACGATGCTCGACCGGCTCATCGACGCCACCATCGACTACACGCGCCAGCGCAAGGCTTTCGGCAAGTCCATACTCGACAATCAGGTGGTGCATTTCCGGCTCGCGGAACTGCGAACGGAGGTGGAAGCGCTGCGCTCGCTGACGTGGCGCGCGGTGGAGGAATATGTCTCCGGCCGCGACGTGACGAAGCTCGCCTCGATGGCGAAGCTGAAATGCGGGCGGCTCATTCGCGAGGTGACGGATGCGTGCCTGCAGTACTGGGGCGGCATGGGCTTCACCTGGGACAATCCGCTGAGCCGCGCGATGCGCGACGGTCGGCTTGTATCCATCGGCGGAGGCGCGGACGAGGTGATGCTCGGCATCATCTGCAAGCTCGAAGGCACGCTGCCAAGCGGGAAGAAGGACTGAGGATGGCCGACGCTCCGACGACGCTCGCAATCGACCGCAAAGGCGGCGTGCTCACGATCCGGCTCAACCGCCCGGAAGTTCGCAACGCCATGTCGCAGGTTATGCTCGCCGAATTGCTCGCCGCGCTCGCGGACGCGGAAGCGACAGGCGCGCGCGTGGTCGTGCTGCGCGGCTCGGGCGGCCATTTCTGCGCGGGCGCCGATCTCCGCGACATGGCGGCGGCGCGCATGGCTCCCGTCGGCGAAACGGACCCGGTGGCGGCCTCGAACGCCGCGTTCGGTCATGTATGCGCCGCCTATGCCCGCTCGCCTTTGGCCGTCGTGGCGGTGCTGGAAGGCAGCGTCATGGGCGGCGGCTTCGGCCTCGCCTGCACGGCGGATGTGGCGCTTGCCTCGCGCGACGTGGATTTCCGATTGCCGGAAACGTCGCTCGGCGTGATCCCCGCGCAGATCGCCCCGTTTCTCGTGGAGCGGCTCGGTTATGGGCAAGCGAAGCGGCTGGCGGTGACAGGCGCGCGCTTCGGCGCCGATGAGGCGTATCGCATCGGACTCGTGCATCGCGCCTGCGACACGGGTGCGGACCTTGACGCGGCACTCGCCGAAACGCTTCGTCAGATCCTCGCCTGCGCGCCGGGCGCGGTGGCCGAGACCAAAGCGCTCCTGCGGCGCGCGCGGTTCGAGGACGCGGGCGCGCTCGTGAACCATGCGGCCACCGTTTTCGCGAAGGCGGCGCGCGGCCCGGAAGGCGCGGAAGGGCTCGCCGCCTTCATCGAAAAGCGCAAGCCGAACTGGGCGGAGTAAAGACCGCTAAACCTCGGCTGTCGCCGCGTCGAGCCATGCGCGATCCGCGTCATCGAGATGCGGGGAAAGCGCTTGGCGCACGCGGGCGTGATACGCATTGAGCCATTCGCGCTCGGCGGGCGACAGCAACGCCGCATCGATAAGCCGCCGGTCGAACGGCGCGAGCGTCAGCGTCTCGAAACCTTGCATTTCCGTTTCGCCGCCGTCGATCCCCTGCGGCTGCGTCACAGCCACGAGATTTTCCAGCCGGATGCCGTAATGCCCCTCGCGGTAATAGCCCGGCTCGTTCGACAGGATCATCCCCGGCTCAAGCGCCACAGTTCCGCGCGGCGAGATATTCGCCGGGCCTTCGTGCACCGAAAGGAAGCTGCCGACCCCGTGGCCGGTGCCGTGGCCATAGTCCAGCCCCGCATCCCAAAGCGCGCGCCGTGCGAAACTGTCGATGCCCGCGCCCGTGGTTTTCGCCGGGAAGCGCGCCGCCGCGATACCGATATGGCCCTTCAGCACGAGCGTGTAATGGCGGCGCGCGTCCGCGCTCGGCTCGCCGATGGCCACGGTGCGCGTGATGTCGGTCGTGCCGTCGCGATACTGGGCGCCGGAATCGGTCAGATAAAGCGTGCCCGGCAGAAGCGGCTTGTTCGTCTCGGGCGTGGCGCGATAATGCACGATGGCGCCGTTCGCCCCCGCGCCGGAAATCGTGTCGAAGCTGAGGTCTACGAGCTTGCCCGTGTCGCGGCGAAACGCTTCGAGCCTGTCCGATGCGGCGCGTTCATCGACCGAGCCTTGCGGCGCGTGCGCATCGAGCCATGCGAGGAAGCGCGCGACCGCCACACCGTCGCGCAGATGCGCCGCGCGCGCGCCTTCCAGCTCGGTTGCGTTTTTGGCTGCCTTGAAGCGGATGGTTGGGTCGTCGCCCTCAATGGCCTTCGCGCCCGCTACTTTCAGAATGTCGCCCACGTGAAGCGTCGTGTGGGCGGGATCGGCGATGACCTTAGCCGCCGCTCCCACGAGGCGCGGAAGGAGCTTCCAGAGGTCGCCGAGCGGATGCAACGCGGCCAGCGCTTCGAGGGCCGTCCGGTTCTCATCCGTCACGTGACCCGGCGAGACGAACAGTGTCGGCTTGCCTTGAAGCGGCACATAGGCGCGAACAAGCGCAACCGGCGTATGGGAGACATCGCCGCCGCGAATGTTGAACAGCCATGCCACCGCGTCCGGCGCGCTCACGATGAGCCCCGTCGCCTTCCGCGCGGCGATTTCCTTTTGCACGCGCTCAAGCTTCGACGCCGCGCTTTCGCCCGCGAACGCCTCGTCGTGGAAAACGATGGGTGCGAAGGACGGCGCGGGGCGATCCTCCCACAGCGCATCGATGGGGTTTGTCTTGATGGCGCGAAGCTCGAAACCGGCCTTTTCGGCCTCGGCCTTCAGCGGCTTGAAGCTCGCCTGCGTGAACAGCGACGGATCGTACCCGATCACGGCGCCCTCGCCCGCATGCTCGCCGAGCCACTTCGCAGGCGTCGTCTTCGGGAAAAGCTCGACCGCGTAAAGCGCCGTATCCACCTGCGCCTTCGCCTGAAGCGTATAGCGGCTGTCGACGATCAGCGCGGCCCTGTCGGCGAGCACCACCGCCGTTCCGGCCGAGCCGGTGAAGCCCGTTAGCCAGGCGAGGCGATCCCAACACGCGGGCACGGCCTCGTTCTGGAACTCGTCGCCTTTCGGGACGATGAACCCGCTGAGCTTCTCGGCGACGAGACCTGCGCGCAGCGCGGCGAGGCGGCTTTCGTGGGTGTGCGGCATGTGGATGACCCTGACCTTGGTGGGTGGCCATTATTGGGGAATGGGCGGCGAAGTCGCATTATACGAAAGTTGAAGACATGCGCCAAGCCGCTTTGCCAACCGGGCGTTCTAACCCACCCGCCGCAGCGTGAGCGTCGCCCAGCCTTCGAGGTCGCGGCGGCGCACGAGCACGAAGCCCGTGGCGCGATAGCGCGCCACGATCTCGCGGGCCTGCCCCGAGAGCAGCCCTGACAGGATCACCGCACCGCCGATGCGGGTCAGTTCGCGGATGCGCGGCGCGAGCTTCAACAGCGGCTTCGCGAGAATGTTCGCGACGACGACGTCGAACGGCGCCAGGGCATAGGCGTCGCGCGGCTCGTAGCCATCGCCGGTGAACAGCGCGATATCGGCGCCCGCGCCATTGATGCGCACGTTTTCGCGCGCGACTTCCACCGCGATCGGATCGACATCCACGGCCACGACATGCGGCACATGCGCCAGCGCCTTCGCCACGCCGATGGCGAGCACGCCCGAGCCGGTGCCGAGGTCGAGCACGCGATGCACGCCAAGGGGCGAAAGCCGCTCCAGCGCGAGCAGACAGCCTTTCGTGGTGCCGTGATGGGCTGTCCCGAAGGCGCGGCCCGCGTCGATCTCGATGGCCCATTGTGAGGCGATGCGCGCGCGGTCGTGGCTGCCGTGGACGATGAATCGGCCCGCGTGAACGGGCGGCAGCGCGCGCTGCGTCTCGCTCACCCAGTCGGCGTCGGGGATGGCTTCGACCGAGGCTGCGGGCGGTTCGATGCCCGCCTCCGCGAGCGCCGCCGTCGCCGCATCGCCCAGCGCGCCGTCGTCATAGATTTCGACCGACCAGCGCTTCCCGTCCTCGCTCTCAAGCGCAACGACGGGCGTTTCCTCGAAGGCGGGCAGTTCGCCGAGGATTTCGCTTGCGGCAACGGCCTCGCTCTCGGAGACGAAATTCAACACTGTCTTGTGGGTCAATCGCATGGGAAACCTGTTCGGATGGTTGGCGGCCTGCCGCGTCCTTCAGAAACGGGGAGCACCATTCGCCGACGCTTTCAAGCGTCTCTACCTTCCGCGCCCGCCAACAGCATCGAGCCGCAAACAGGACGTGGGTGCACGACGCATTTGATGCAGGCTGATCTAAGCCGATGTGGGGACGGCCCGCCAGAGGGTTTCAAGATGCTCGCGCGCGTCTTCCAGATCGCGGATGCGCGGCGCTCCCGAGTCGTCGGCCACCAGCAGCCCGAGCTTGCGCAAATGGCGGCAGCCGTCTTCGATGTCGAAGTCGCAATTAAGGGAGAACTCGGTCTTCAGAAACCTTTCCGCCTCGGCCTTCGTGGCCTCAAGGCCGAGCTGACCGTAGCGCAGGAGAAGGGCGTAGGTCAGGACGGCCTCCTTGATGTCCTCTTCTTCCGCGTCGTCGTTCAGCGCGGCAAGAACGCTCTGATTGCTGGCGATGTTGTGGAAGTAAAGGCTCTGCGCGAGCTTCGCCATGTATCGCGTGCGCGTGTTGAGGAAGCTCGTAAAGCTGCGGATGATCGCACCCACGGCGCCTGCAATGGTGAAGATGACGAAGAAGACGCTGATCGCGACCGCTGCCAGGAATTTGAGCACGGCCATCGTGATTGCGAAGAGCGTGCTGCCGCCGGAGCCGACCCAGAGCCACAGCTTGTCCAGAAGATTGAACTTGATCTTCGCGTTAGGAAACAGGATTTCGATGTCGCTTTTGGGGATGAGCCGGAAAACCTTGAGGTGCAGCGTCTTGTCCGAAACGCCTTGCAGCATCTTCTGGTTACGGATCTTCCGGACGCGCTTTTCGGCCTTCCGGCGAGAGACTTTATCGACACGCATGATCTCTGCGATGCGCGTCTCCTCCGGTTTCAGCTTCAAGCCGATGAACAGACGCCGGTAGGCCTCCACTTCGACCTCGCGCTCGACGAGCCACGCCGTCTTCCACGAGGTTGCCTTGACCTTGACCCGGACATCGCCACGATAAAAGAGGAGATGAAAGTCGAATTCCTTCAGGTCGACTTCAGCGGCGAAGCCCTGATGATATTCCTTGCCGAGAATGGCTTCCAGTTCGTCCTGATCGATCTGAATGTAATTGGCCGCCGTCGCCGTCTCGACGATCTTCTTCCTGAGCTTGTCCAGTTGCTGCCTGATGGCCTCCGGACTCGGCTCGCTGGTATTGACGGTTTCATCGTCGGGATTGAATGGGTCGTAGAGTTCGACGAGCGTGTCGAGCGACCGCGCCGATTCGACCTGCCTCAGCGCGCAGATATGCTGGAAAACGTCACCGGCAAGCACGCGCTGGCCCGTGTCGAACAGCTTGTCGAGCGCGCGTTTGATGACGTCGCGGCGTTCCACGGAGATGAACTTTTCGGCCACCACCGACGGGATGGCCTGCCCCGGCACGGTGTCGATGCCCGTTTCGGTCTCGATCTGAACGGGCGGAGCCTTCGTCGCCATGCGATCCGCCTCCAGTTGCCCGTCCATCCGCTGCCCTCCGGTTGCAACCATTTGTTTACCCTTTTTCACGGTCGTCAGCAATACGACCGGGGAAACCGCGAACGATCAATTGGCTGGACGGGTCGGAGGCGCTTTCCCGGCGGAGCTTGCCGGCTTGGCCGGTTCGGCCGCTTTCGAATTGGAGGCTTGCGGGTTCTCGACCACGGCGGCTGACGGAGCCACAGCATCCACGATGATCCCTTCAATGCGCCAGACGTTGCCTATTTTCAGGAACAGGAGGTCGTATTGGATCTGAAGCGGCTTGGTCGGGAAATCGCCGACGAGGCGAAGCTGGTTCTGCGGCGTGAGTTCGGGGTTCCTGGACAGATTAGGAGTGAGAACGAGCGCGGCGCTGAGGTTTACGCCGCGGTTCCGCAGGTTGGAGAAGATCGCCGTGAGCTGGGCCTGATCGAAGCGCTCGCGGAATACCGGCGAACCGAGGTCGCGAAGCACGGAATAATTGCCTGTCTGGTTCGCGTGTTGAAGCGCCGCGATGGTCGACTTGATGAGGATGACCACTTCGAGCGTATCGATCGTCATCTTGGGCTGCTCGGCCTTTACGGGCGGCTTTGCGGCGGGCGCGGGGGCCTTGGTCTGCGCCGATGCGGCCGCGACAAAACCTGTGAGGCACGCAAGGCTCAGGCAGAGACGAAACAGGCTCACTCGCATGAGTTCCCTCACAAACATAAAAAGGTTGCCGCAACGCGCGGCAACCTTAAACGGCTTTCGATCTTTGAAATCAACCTACCAGGTGAATTGCACGCCCGCGCGACCGCCGACATTGCTGCGCTCGGTGCTGACGCCCACGCCGCCGGTCAGCGAAACGCGCTCGCCCGCGCCGAGAAGGTTGTTGCCGAGCACGCCCTGCAGGCCGACGCCGAACGCATTCGCGCCCTCGAAATTGCCCCAGTTCACGGACACGCCGAACTTTTCACCGGCGATGAGATCGGGCGTCTGGATCGCCAGCGCGATGGCAACGCCGTCGCGCACGTCCTTGATGCGGTTGTTCAGGACCGCGTCGTTGTAATCGACGTAGGCCTTGTTGGCAGCGTCGGTGCCGACGACCGGCCCCGCGACGCCATGGACGATGTTGTCGCCGAGGTCAACGTAGGTTCCGTTCGTGGCCGTGAACTTGCCATTCACATTCAATTGGCCATTGACGTTGGAAAACCCGTTGACGTTAGAGACGCCGTTCACGTTTGACACGCCGTTGACGTTCGCAAAGCCGTTGACGTTATCGATGCCATTAGTGTTCGAGACGCCGTTCACGTTCACGAAACCGTTGGTGTTCGAGGCGCCGTTCACCGTCAGAAGTCCGTTAACGCTGGAAACACCATTCACATTCGACCAACCGTTGGTGTTCGAAACGCCGTTGACGTTCGACAGGCCGTTCACATTCGCAACGCCGTTCACGTTGTCAAAGCCGTTCGTGTTCGAAACGCCGTTGACGTTCGACAGGCCATTCACATTCGCAACGCCGTTCACATTGTCAAAGCCGTTCGTGTTCGACACGCCGTTCACGTTCGACAGACCGTTCACGTTGGCGACGCCGTTCACGTTGCTGAGGCCGTTGGTGTTCGAAACGCCGTTGACGTTCGAAAGGCCGTTCACATTCGCAATGCCGTTCACATTGTCAAAGCCGTTCGTGTTCGACACGCCGTTCACGTTCGACAGACCGTTCACGTTGGCGACGCCGTTCACGTTGCTGAGGCCGTTGGTGTTCGAAACGCCGTTGACGTTCGAAAGGCCGTTCACATTCGCAATGCCGTTCACGTTGTCAAAGCCGTTGGTGTTCGAAACGCCGTTGACGTTCGACAGGCCGTTCACATTCGCAACGCCGTTCACATTGTCAAAGCCGTTCGTGTTCGACACGCCGTTCACGTTCGACAGACCGTTCACGTTGGCGACGCCGTTCACGTTGCTGAGGCCGTTGGTGTTCGAAACGCCGTTGACGTTCGAAAGGCCGTTCACATTCGCAATGCCGTTCACATTGTCAAAGCCGTTCGTGTTCGAGACGCCGTTCACGTTCGACAGACCGTTCACGTTGGCGACGCCGTTCACGTTGCTGAGGCCGTTGGTGTTCGAAACGCCGTTGACGTTCGAAAGGCCGTTCACATTCGCAATGCCGTTCACGTTGTCAAAGCCGTTCGTGTTCGACACGCCGTTGACGTTCGCGAGCCCTGTCGTCTGAGTGCCGCCGTCAAAAGTTGCAACATCGCCAACCTTCAAGGTGCCGGTGGTTGCGATGCCACTGCCTTTGATTGAGGTTGTCTCGACATTGCCGCCGCTTCCGCTGCTGAAGGTCAGGCCGGTAACCTTATCGGTACCACCACCGGAGAGCACATAAAGCTCTTCATTCGAGTTCGTTCCGACGGTACCAACCGACCACGACGGCACGTTAACGCCATCCACCTTTACGCCATCCGCAAGCGCGGCACCGCTTAACAAAGCGGCCATGCTGACGCCAGCTACCAATGCGGTGAAACCACTTTTGTAAATCATTGGGATGCCCCTCCCTGAAAAAACTCGAGAATATGGATGTCGACTCGAAACGTCCCAATCCAACCCAGAGACGACCTTGCGAAATAAGTCAGCCTTACGCAAGGTCGACAAAACGCCTTGCGATTGAATCAGTCATCATGATGCAATGCCGCAACATCCCTTCGGGTGAGGCGCGAACCCGGATCGCCGCCATTGCGATCTCGTCATTTGAACCGGACGCGCCGCGTTCTGTATGATCGGGCGATTCGCGCCGGCCCCTTCCCGCGCCGGCCCCCATCAGCGGAAGAGCGAGACACATGAAGTCCATCGAACAGCGGATTGCGGAAGAACTTGGCGTGCGCCCGGCGCAGGTGCAGGCGGCGGTCGATCTCCTCGACGGCGGCTCGACGGTGCCGTTCATCGCGCGCTACCGCAAGGAAGCGACCGGCATGCTCGACGACGCGCAACTCCGCACGCTGGAAGAACGGCTGCGCTATCTGCGCGAGATGGAAGACCGCCGCAAGGCCATCCTCGACAGCGTCCGGGAGCAGGGCAAGCTCGACGATGCGCTCGAAGCGCAGATCATGGCGGCAGATTCGAAGGCGCGGCTCGAAGACATCTACCTGCCTTACAAGCCGAAGCGACGCACCAAGGCCCAGATCGCGAAGGAGGCGGGGCTTGAGCCTTTGGCCGACGCGCTGCTGACCGATCCATCGAAGCTGCCGGACGCCATCGCGGCCACGTTCGTCAACGCCGAGAAAGGCGTGGCGGACGTGGCTGCGGCACTCGACGGCGCGCGCGCGATCCTCGTGGAGCGCTTCGCGGAAGACGCGGACCTGATCGGCGGCCTGCGCGAAGAGATGTGGGGGCGCGGACGCCTCGCAGCCAAGGCGAAGGACGACAAGAAGGACACGCCCGAAGCCGCGAAGTTCGCGGATTACTTCGACAAGGCCGAGCCGCTCGCCAAGATGCCGTCGCATCGCATCCTCGCGATGTTCCGCGGCGAGAAGGAAGGCTTCCTCGAACTGAATTTCGAGCCGGAAGATCCGGCGCAGGCCGCGCCCTC
This sequence comes from Rhodomicrobium lacus, assembly GCF_003992725.1. Lineage (NCBI taxonomy): Bacteria > Pseudomonadati > Pseudomonadota > Alphaproteobacteria > Hyphomicrobiales > Hyphomicrobiaceae > Rhodomicrobium > Rhodomicrobium lacus. Next base: position 1,181,467 of record NZ_RZNF01000012.1, read on the forward strand.
CGGCCCGTCGCTCTACGAGGCGCGCATCGCGCGACGCTTCAACATCGCCGACAAGGGGCGCCCCGCCGACAAGTGGCTTAACGACACGGTGCGCTGGGCGTGGCGCACGCGCATTCAGGGCCATCTGTCCGTGGATCTTCGCATGCGGCTCTGGCAGGCGGCGGAGGACGAGGCGGTGAAGGTGTTCGCCGGAAATCTGCGCGACCTGCTTCTCGCCGCGCCCGCCGGAACGCGCGCCACAATGGGCCTCGATCCGGGATTTCGCACGGGCGTGAAGGTGGCCGTCGTGGATTCGACCGGCAAGGTTGCCGCGACGGCCACGATCTATCCGCACGAGCCGAAACGGCAATGGACGGAGTCGCTCGCGATCCTCGGCCGCCTCTGCAAGGAGCACAAGGTCGACCTGATCGCCATCGGCAACGGCACCGCCTCGCGCGAGACGGACAAGCTCGCGGGCGAACTCGTGGCGCTCGCGCCCGAACTGAAGCTCACCAAGGTGATGGTGTCGGAGGCGGGCGCGTCCGTCTATTCCGCCAGCGCCTATGCGAGCGCGGAATTGCCCGACCTCGATGTGTCGCTTCGCGGCGCCGTGTCCATCGCGCGCCGCCTGCAGGACCCCCTTGCCGAACTCGTGAAAATCGACCCGAAGTCCATCGGCGTCGGCCAGTATCAGCACGACCTGTCGGAAACGAAGCTGTCGCGCTCGCTCGACGCTGTGGTGGAAGACTGCGTGAACGGCGTGGGCGTGGATCTCAACACGGCGTCGGTGCCGCTTCTCGCGCGCGTGTCGGGCATCAGCGAGAGCCTTGCGAAGAACATCGTTGCTTATCGCGATCAGAAGGGCGCGTTCAAGCGCCGCGCCGAGCTTCAGGAGGTGCCGCGCCTTGGCCCGAAAGCGTTCGAGCAGGCGGCGGGCTTCCTGCGCATTCCGAATGGCGACGACCCGCTGGACGCGTCGTCCGTACACCCTGAATCCTATCCGGTGGTGCGCAAGATCGTGTCGGTGGCGAAGGTGGACATCAAGACGCTCATCGGCAACGCGCCGGTGCTGCGCGGACTTCAGCCGAAGCAGTTCGCGGATGAGAAATTCGGCCTGCCGACCGTGACCGACATCCTTCGCGAGCTTGAGAAGCCCGGCCGCGACCCGCGCCCCGCCTTCAAGACCGCGACCTTCCAGGAAGGCGTGGAGAAAATCTCCGACCTGAAGCCCGGAATGGTGCTTGAAGGCGTGGTGACGAATGTGGCCGCGTTCGGCGCATTCATCGACATCGGCGTGCATCAGGACGGGCTGGCGCATGTCTCCGCGCTGTCGAAGACCTTCGTGAAAGACCCGCGCGACGTGGTGAAGCCGGGCGACGTCGTGCGCGTGAAGGTGCTGGAGGTGGATGCGCCGAGGAAGCGCATTTCTCTGACGCTGCGCCTCGACGATCCGATCGGCGCCGAGACCGCGCGCCCGCAGGGCGGCGGGCAGCGCCCCCCCGCGCCGAAGAAGATGACCGCCGCGCCGAAGGGCGGGCGGCCAGAAGCGGGCGGCGGCGCGTTCGCGGATGCCTTCCGCAAGGCCGGACTTGCCGGGCGGAAGTAGCGAATTCCGGCGTCATCGCGACGGATCGAAGACTGGTCCGGGCGGTGACGCCAACGAAAGGCCCGACGCCACAATCGGCCTCGATCGAGCCCCCTTGGCGGGAAATCAAGTCTGGCAGGCGCGCCTTGTTTGCGACCGGCGATACTGTCTCAACGAAACGGCCGACAAGCCGGGTGCCTGATCCCGCTGTATCGCCACTTTCCAGGACGTATTTCCCCTGATCTCCTCGCATGGCAAAAGGTACTTCTGCCAGTCGGACGCGTGCTTTTTTTGATAGAACCCGGTTGGCGTCGGGCAAGTGAGTATCTTTTCGCCGGTGCACAATTCTTTCACCAGCGCGCTCGGGGCGCCGACATCGATTGCGATCTCAAGCTGGGCGCGCATCCGATCCCGGCTGTTGATCCACGCGACGGTGACCTGACCCGTTTCGTCGACCAGCATCAGGCCCGGCGGCGATGGCAGGAGATAATGCTCGACCGCACCGATGCGCTCGGCGAACTTGCGGTACCAGTTCGCAATTGCCGGATCGTCGAGAAACGCCGTGTCCTCAAGCTTTGCGATAGGGTCCAGCGGCGCGGTGATGTCCTTGAAGTAGCGATGCTGAAGCTCTCCGATGATACGCCTCAGCTTCTCGGGCAGGTCTGGGTCTTGCTTGACCAAAAACAAGTTGATCAAGCCTTCGTTGAAGGCGGCGACCGCCGTCGAATCCCCGGTCTTGCCGGTAAGCAGCACCTTCTTGACCGGCAGGTGCTTGATCTTCCGGAGAAGTTCGACGCCTGTCATGCTCGGCATGGCAAAATCGACCACCACAACGGAAACACGTGAAAAGCGTGCGGGATCTCGGGCCATTGCGGCGATGCGCGACGCGGGCAGGCGAATGACGGGATCGGCAATCTCCCCTTCGTCGACAGGGGCACGATTGGCTTCTTCGATCGTCAAGCCCGTCCGCTCCGCATCCTTCAGGAGGCGTTCGATGGCTTGCTCCAGACGATGCTCGGTTGCACACAACGTAACATCGGCATAATTGTAGTCGAAGCTGTCGAGATAGAGCCGATCATCATCGATGACCAGGCATGTCGTCGGGTGGTAGAGCGGCAGCAAGGTGCTCATGAGTCCGGTCCTGATCCTGATGCCACGGCGCTCGCAATGTATTTTGCGCTGCTTGGAATAGGTCTTTATAATTTCCGCTCGCTATATCGTGCAAGTGAAAGTTCATGCGGTGCGACCTGATATTATGATTAAACGCCTGAGGGGGCGGGCATTGCTCGTCAAATTGCGCTACCTTGTGCGCCGTCTCCGTGTCGCGTATGTCGAGCATCATGCTGTCGCAGCGTACAAATTGCCCGCCACCGGGTTGCTCGGTGCTATTGCCTTCCCTTTTTATTATTTTATGTGGACGTATGTTTTTCCTCAACCTTACGAGAGCTTGCCGTTGAGGGCAGCAGGGGTGGCGCTTTGCATACCAATGGCTCTCCGGAGCTATTGGCCGCATCGCTTTATATCATATTACCTCGCCTATTGTTATTGGGCAATATTATTGGCGGGACCTGCATTCTTCACGCTGATGTTGCTCTTGAACGGCGTCAACAGCGTCTGGTTGATGTCGTACACCGCGATAATCGTATTCACGTTTTTGCTTTACGATCTTGCCAACGGTGTCTTTGTCTCCATTGTAGGCGCGCTGATCGGGCTGATCGGCTACTGGCTAATGTCAGGAGGAACTGAAGTCCCCACCGAATATCTGCTCGTCCTGCCTGTTTACGGCTTCATCCTGAGCGCGGTGGTCTTCCTCTCTCACAATGAACGAGTCATCTCTCGTGACAAGCTCATAGCGGCACGCGCTCTTGCGAGCAGCATCGCGCATGAAATGCGCACGCCACTTCTCGGCATCCGGCTCGACGCAAACAAGACCAGCGACCACCTCGGGCGGCTGAGCGCGGTCAATCAATGGGCGAAAGAGCGCGGCTGCGACGACAGCCTGAGTGATCGCGAGATCGCTGCACTGAGCGGCGCTCTGCAACGCATCGATAAACACGCCGTCGCCGCAAACCTTGTCATCGATATGCTTCTCACGAACCTGAAGGATGAAAGCTATTCACAAGAACGCATGAAATTCTACGCCGTCGCCAGCACCATCGACGAGGCGATCAACCGCTTTCAGTTCCGTCCCGGGGAACGCGAAATGATCAATATCAGCATCTGCGACAATTTCACGTATCGCGGTGTCGAGGTGCTGATGGTCCACGTCATCATCAACCTCATCAAGAATGCGCTCCGCGAGATCGCGTCAACAGGTGAAGGACAGATCTTCATAGAAACAAAAACGACGCCTGCCGGTCATCTGCTTTCGATCAGCGACAACGGCCGCGGTCTCGACCCATCGATATTGCCTTATATCTTCGTACCGTTCGTGACCGGCCACGCTGAAACCGGCGGCACCGGCATCGGCTTATCCTTCTGCCGCCGCGTCGTCGAAGGTTTCGACGGCAGCATCTTCTGTTTATCTGAGCCCGGCAAAGGCACCACCTTCGAAATCAGGCTTCCCATCGTCGAAGCAAAAGCACTGGACGCGGCATATGCCGCGTCCAGCTTGTCACGCTGCGGTCAGGCCGCGAGTGCGACGGAAGGACGGGCCCCGCGAGCCTGACGGCCCCGACGCCGTGTAGACGGCCACGATGCCAGCCCCACTTCATCCCTGATTTCCGCGCACACTTCCAATACGCGATCAAGCTCTCCTTGGGTGAGGCTGCAATTCACCGTGAAGCGGATGATGCAGCGCTTCGTGGGCGTGGCCGGCGGCAGGAAGATCGCACCGAAGACATCGCGCTTTTCCAAAGCATCGCGCAGCTTGACGGTCGGGAGGATCTCTCCCGCTTCAAGCGCTATGATCTGGGACTTCGACAGATCGACGTTGTAACCCAGGTCGTCGAGGCCCTGGATGAGGTAACGATGATTGCTGTGAAGGAGACGCTGCCGCGAGGGTTCGTTGGCAAAAATGTCGAGGGCGGCATTATAGCCAGCCACCTCATGCGCCAGCACCTGGGTGCTGAAGATGACCGGTAGCGATTCGTAGCGCAGGAACTCGGCGTTGCGCTGCGAGCATATGACCAGGCCGCCGCGACTCGCCACGGCCTTGGACAAGCCAACAGTCCGAAAGTGAACGCGGTGGCTGAGACCGCGAGCCGCGACAAGACCGGCGCCGTCGGGTCCGTGCGTGCCGAAGGAATGCGTCTCGTCGACGATCAGCGCGCAGCCGCGCCGTTCGGCGACCTCGACGATGTCATCGAGCACGGCAATGTTGCCATCAATGCTGTAGAGAGCATCGATCGCGATGACGCCGGGGCCGACCTTTCTGATCAGGCGATCCAGATGCTCAGGATCGTTGTGGCGGAACGGCGTGGGCGTGGCCCCCGCGCTCTTCACCCCTTCCCAGAGCGACAAGTGCGCCTTGATGTCGAGATACACGGGCGTTTCCGGCCGGCAGATCGACTGGATCAGGCCGACATTGGCGCAATAGCCCGAATTCGCGAGAACCGCGGCTTCCGCCCCCATCAGCCGCGCCACGCGCTGTTCGAAGGCATTGAGACCGTCCGTTTCATGATGAACGAACGTTCGCGATACCGAGTCACCGTGACCGGCGGCTTGCAAGGCTCGGATTTCCGCCTCGATCACGCGGCGGTCGGAGGCGATGGACAGGTAGTCGTTGCTGCGCAGCTTGATCGCAGACCGCCCGGGGCTCATGCCCTTCAGCGGATGCACACCCTTCCAGGTCTCGCCGACCCGGTCTCGATAGTAGCATTCAACCCGATCGAACAAGAACTTGGGGTCCGACGGAAGCCGCGTTTGATGGAGATGAACCGTCATGTGTATGTTCCTTGTAAGCGTTACAGACAAGGAACAGAATAGCACTAAGCTGAGGTCAGGATTCGGCGGTCAATTCACATACCGACAACATCCCATGACATATCAACCGGCGTATAATTTTCTTGACTGATCGAGAAAAAATCGGTTCGGCTTGGTCGATGGTCTACCACGGTAATTTATTCCTAACTATTGCAGGGGCTTCAGAAAAAAATCACTGCGCGAACGAGTATGAAGCCGGTTGTGCAACTTCCCGGATCGACGTTCATCGGGGCTTCGCGCCGTTTCCGCCGATCTCGCGCGGCTATTAGCGGCCTCGGTGTCCACGCGGCTTCCGGCTCCGGCGCGTCCGCGCTTTTCTTTAACTCGCAAATTCGCTCTCGCTCTTTTGTATTACTTCAATTCCAGGATGGGAGCGGTTCGCTCGCCCCGGAATTGCTTCAGGAAGCGCCCGTCTTCGCCAAAGCCGGCGGCGCAGCGGGAGCAGCGCTCCGTGTCGTCAGCAGCAACCCCGCTCCGATAATCGCGGCGCCGACGAAGGCGCGCGGTTCGAGCGGCGAGCCAAGCGCGATATTCGACAGGATCACCACCCAAAACGGGTTCAGCAGGTGATAGGACGCCGCGCTCGCCGCTCCGCTCCAGCGGATGAGGAGAAGCCAGAGCACCGTCCCGCCGATGCTCACGATGACGGTGAGATAGAGGATCGCAAGCGCCGCGGAGATCGTGAAGGTCGGCGTCGGCACGCCTTTCACGGCAAGCACGGGCAGGAGCGCGAGCGCGCCCGCCGTCGATTGCCAGAAATTGAGCGGGAGCACGGGAAGACCCGTCGCACGTCCGCGAAACATCACGGTGGCAATCGCGAAAGCGGTCGTGCCGCCGACCGCGAGCGCGACGCCGACGGCATCGCCCGTACTGATGTCGAAGCCGATGATGACGATCACGCCCGCAAAGCCGATCAGCACGCCCAGCGTCTTGATCGGGTCGAACCGCTCCTGCCTGAGCGCCACAGCGAAAAGGATCGCGAGGAACGGGGCGCAACTCACGATCACGCCCACCACGGCGGCCGAAGTGAAGGCAAGGGCGGAGAAATTCAGGCCGAGATAGACCGCGTTGTTCAGCAGACCGAAGATGAGCCCCGTCTTCACGATGCGGGTGTTCCACGCCACCCCGTTCACGAGGCAGAACGGCGCCATGATCGCGGCGCTTAGCGCGAAGCGGATCACCAGCGTCAGAACGGGGTCTACATCCCGCACGGCGATCTTGCCGGCCACGAAGGCGGAACTCCAGATCAGGCTGAAAAGGAGCACGAAGGCGATGAGGGCAGGGCGCGATATCTGTGTCATGAGCGAAGGATCGCAGGCCAATCGCTCATTGCAAAATTAATAATGACGACGCAATAATAAGCGCAATTGATATGCGCTCGCGGCGGTTGGCCTTGCTTGAGCCAAGCGCATCGGGAAACAGCGAAGGAATCGCACCTTGGCCAATATCGCCGATACCGCGGCAACCCTTACCGACCGCCGCATCACGCTCGAACAGCTGCGCGCCTTCGTGATGGTGGCGGAAGGCGGCAGCTTTGCCGGTGCGAGCCTCGATCTCGGGCGCACGCAATCCGCCGTGACGCAAAGCCTGAAGAAGCTGGAGCAGATCCTCGATTGCGTGCTTCTGGAGCGTCGCCAGGGGCATTTCGCCGGGCTTACGCTTGAGGGCGCGCGGTTCCTGCCGATGGCAAAGGAAATTCTCGCCCGCCTCTCCGACGCGGTCGGCTCGTTTCAGCGTCCGCCGCTGGCCGGGCGCATCAGGCTTGGCGTGCCCGACGATTTCGACGTGCTGGACATCCACGGCGTCCTCTCGCGCTGCCTCGACATGAACCCGGACCTTCGCATCGAGGTGACGTCCGCCATGTCCGCCGCCGTCGTCGACATGTTCAACGCGGGCGAAATCGACGTCGCGCTGCTCAACCGCGCGCGCGGCGAAAGCCCGAATGTCGGCGGCGCGCCGCGAAAGGTGCTGCGCAGCGAGCCGCTGTTCTGGGTCGGGCGCGAGAAGACGCCGCTCGGCCAGTTTTCAACGGTGCCGCTGGTCGGCTTCCCCGACGGCTGCACCTACCGCAAGACGATGGTGCTCGCGATGCAGCGCGCGGGCAAGCCGTGCTACCTCGCCTACACAAGCTCGTCTTACGAGAACATCCGCAAGGCGGTTTCGGCGGGCCTCGGCATCGCGGTGCTGCCGCGCGGCTCGGTCGGTCGCGACCACGCGGTCCTCGGCGCGGAGGAGGGCTTTCCGCCGCTGCCGGAAGCGGAACTCGTCATGGTCGCGAACGCGCGCGACGAGCTTTACCGCAAGTTCGCGGCCTTCCTCGAACGCTCGCCGAGCGTCGCCGACGCGGTACGGCGGCGCGCTGTGGCTTGAGGGGGCGGCGCATGTTATGCGTATTTGGCTTGCATCACTAATTACTGCGCCTACTCATCACCTCTAATCGAAGTCGTGCGAGGATCTCAGTCATATTGAACGAGAGAGACGCGTATTCGGGAGACACTTGCTCTTGGCTGGAGCTTGCTAAGAAAAGCAACGCCTCCCCGGCCTGCCTAGCAAGTTTCACGACTTCATCGCCCGGCTCCAACCGGTTAGCGTTTGCCCATCGCTGAATAGCCGCCTCCGAAAGGGCAAAAAGCACTTCGTTTGGCCAGATGAGACGGTTGATTTCTTTTAGAACAGCGCGCTGTGCGTCCATCCTATTAGCGAAGCTATCGTTGATCATTCTCTCGATCTTTCAGGCGAGACATCCAATTTTCTAGAGCTGGAAGCGCTTTAAGAGCCTCAGATATTTCCGCTTGATCCAGCGGCGCTCCATATCCTCGAGTACTTAAGAGGCGCGCGCGTTCGAGAATACGATATATATTTAACTCTATAGGAGGATGATCACCCATCAAATCCAAGGCCACGCCTCTCGAAAAATTGGGGCACCCGCGTCCCAACAAGTAACAGCTGGAAAAATTTCGCAGGGCGAGAAATACGGCGGATAAATCAAAAACGATACTCCGGCTATCTTTTTCAGCAGAGTTCCTCGCCTGCCTAAATATCTCCAAAAAACGTTCGCAATCTTTATGGGTGTTATTGTAGGTAGCGGGAGAGCCAAGCGTGAAGAAAAAATCACGATCGTCACTGCCATAGATGAGCTTCGCTTCGAGGTGAAGATGCCAAGCGAAGGGGTTTCCATCCGCCCAAATTCGCGCGATTTTGGCGTGGGAATAAATAGAAAACATCGCCCGCGACAGTTGATTTGCACTGCCTGTGGTTACGGCGAGCAAATCAACATCCGATCCGGGTAATATTTCGCCACGGCAGATCGACCCAAATGCATAAACGTGCAGCATCTCATTCATCGACGATTGAAGCGTTTGACGAGTATCGACATGAATAGGCCAAAAAATGTGAGCCTGAGAACGGTGATAGCAGTGAGCCACTCTAAGGAAATGTATGAGGGTGCGCCCACGCCAAAGAAGATCTGCGGGGCGCGCCAAAGGGCGTCAAAAAGGACGTTCAAAGACAGCTGCATTGCGGCAGTTGCAAGGTCCAAGATCGCAATAGCTACGATAAGGACGAGGACCGCCCTCAAAAGAGCAGAAAGGCTTTCACCATTGCCCCAGAGATAGTCTAGAAATTTGAATTTCGCCCAGAGCGAAAACTGTTTAACGCGAATAAATACACTTTTGTACTTTTTACGATAATAATAATCGTTTGAACTCCAAGATTTGTAGAGATGGATTTCAGCGGCATCAAGTTCGACGCGCATCGCTCGGTTGACGGCTGCGGCATCGCCAATTTGCTGAAAATTAGTGCGCAGGCTTCTAGCAAAGCGCATCTTATGATTTTCGTAAGCCGGGCAATTATCGTCTAAAATTGTATCATCAATGATTGTACGCTCGAACGTCGCGTAGTCGAAGATGCAGCCAATAAATCTAGCGCCATGCAAATTCGTCGAAGAAAACCTAGATCCTGTAAAATTACAGCTATCAAACTGACAGTCACGTAAATAGCACAAATCGAAGGTCGTGTTGGAAAAGTTTATCTTTCTAAATTTCTTTTTAATCGCCACGAATCTAATCAATTGAAGGTTCGACCAATCGTCGTCACCTATATCGTTTCGTAAGGCCTTATCTTTGTATTCGATGCGTTGACTTTCGCCCAGAAATGCAGAAAGTTTTGTAGCTCGCTCACCCAGCAGATCCGCCGCAGCCGGCCCCGACACAAATTTAGATGGCGCATCAGGTTTCCAAAAGCGTGCATCATGCACGCTGACCTCTTCTTCGGTTTGGTCAGGCATGTCCATTCCTGTAGGCAAGGCTAAGTTGTCAAAATCGACGGCATATAAAAAGCTAAGGCTATTCATATCTCAGCCGATTCGGGCGAGTCTGCACGGCAGAATCAAAGGCTGTCTAAAACTAACTTGTGGCAAATTCAGACATCAGCTTTCCGCCACTGCCACCCCCCGAGCGAAACGCCGCAAGCGGCGTTATTCCCCTCCGCCGCGTCTCCTGTTAAAACAGCCGCTTCATCTCCCGAATTGCGAGAGGAATGGCCTTGCTGGAACGCTGGTCGAGTTCAGCGCTGGAAACGTGGGCGCGCGCGCAGGACACCGCCGCCCAGATGTTCGCGCCGTCCGTGCGGCTCGGCGTGACCGGGCTGTCGCGCTCCGGCAAGACGGTGTTCATCACCTCGCTCGTGCATAATCTCATGGCGGGCAACGCGCTCCCGTTCTTCGAGCCGCTGGCGCAGAAGCGCATCCTGCGCACCTATCTCGAACCGCAGCCGGACGACGCGGTGCCGCGCTTCGATTACGAGGGCAATCTCGCGAAGCTCACCGCCGCCGAGCCGGAATGGCCGGAGGGCACGCGGCAGATCAGCGAACTTCGCCTCACCTTCGAATATGCCCCCGGCGCGATGATGCGGCGCGCGCTCGGCGCAACGCGGCTGATGCATCTCGACATCGTGGATTATCCCGGCGAATGGCTGCTCGACCTGCCGCTGCTCGACCTCACTTTCGAGGAATGGTCGCGGCAATCCATCGCCATGGCGCGCGAGGCGAGCCGCGAACCGGCGGCGAAGGAGTGGCTCGCCTTCCTCGGCAACACGAACCCGCTTCAGAAGAAGAACGAGCAGACGGCGAAACAGGGCGCGGAGATTTTCACGCAATATCTGCGCAAATGCCGCGACGACGCGCTGTCCTTCTCCAGCCTCACGCCGGGCCGCTTCCTCATGCCGGGCGATCTTGCGGGCTCGCCCGCCTTCACCTTCTTCCCGCTCGAAGCGCCGGACGGCTCGACGCCGCCCGACAACAGCCTTTGGGCGATGATGGCGCGGCGCTTCCGCTCCTACAAGCGGCACGTCATCCAGCCGTTCTACCGCGATCACTTCGCGCGGCTCGACCGCCAGATCGTGCTGGCCGACGTGCTGACGGTGGTCAACGCGGGCGCGGATGCCGTCGCCGACCTCGAACGCGCGATGACCGACATCCTCGGCTGCTTCCGTCACGGCCAGAACCCGTGGCATGCCATGTTCAGCGGGCGGCGGATCGACCGCATCGTGTTCGCCGCGACGAAGGCGGATCACCTGCACCACACGAACCACGACCGGCTCGAGGCGATCCTCGGCCTCATCGCGAAGAAAAGCGCTGCGCGGGCGAATTTCAGCGGCGCGGAGGTGAAGGCGTTCGCGCTCGCGAGCGTCCGCGCGACGGGCGAGGCGGAAGCGCGGCAGGGCAACGACCGGCTGCCATGCATCGTCGGCGTGCCGCTGAAAGGCGAGCGCCTCGGCGCCCGCGTCTTCGACGGCAAGGAGCAACTTGCGATCTTTCCCGGCGACCTGCCGGAAGACCCGGCGCTCGCGCTGTCGCCCGAATGGCTGAAAATGGGACACTCGGCGGCGCATTTCGTGCGTTTCCGGCCGCAACGCCAGCGCGCGCTCGGCTTCGGTGAAAGCCCGGTGCTGTCCCACATCCGGCTCGACCGCGCGTTGAACTTCCTTATCGGCGATAAACTCTCATGACCGGCGAACCGAAAGGCCGCGCGCCCGCGGCATTCAATCTCGACGATCCCAGGCTCTCGGCGGATCTGCCGCTGCGGGATGAAGCGCCCGCGCCCGGGCCGGATGCGCCAAAAGCGCCGCCAGCATCGTCTCGCGTGGAACCCGAACAGAACCGGCCCGCTGCCGCCGCCTCGCAGGGCGCACAGCCGGGCGCGAAGCCGCGCGCTGCCGGGCCGCAGCCGAACGCGGCGGCGCCCGCCCCCGCGCCTTCGGATCAGCCCACCGCAACGACGGCAGAGCCGCCCGAAAAGGCGATCTCGCGTACGCGGAAATGGGGCGGCCTCTTCCTGTCGGCGGTGGGCGGGCTCGTCGTGCTCGCCGTCCTCATCTGGGTGCAGGACACATTCCTGACGCTTCTCGGACGCCAAGACTGGATCGGCTGGGCAGCAACGATCCTGCTGGCGGTCGCCGTCTTCTCCTTCGCCATGATCCTCGCGCGCGAAATCGGGGGACTTGCCCGGCTGTCGGCCATGACGACGGTCCGCAAGCGCGCCGACTCCGCGCTCATGGTCGAAGACACGAAGCAGGCGCGCGTCGCGGCAGGCGAAATCCGCGCGATCTTCGCCGAACGGCGCGAACTCGCCGACGGCCTCGCGCGGCTCAAGAAGCACGAGCGCGACATCATGGACGCGAAGCAGGTTCTGAGCCTGACGGAGCGCGAGCTGCTGGTGCCGCTCGACAAGCTCGCGCGCGTCACCATCGGCTCGTCCGGCCGCCGCGTGCTGACCGTGACGACGCTGTCGCCCGCCGCGATCATCTCGGTCGGTTTCGTCGCCTACGAAAATTTCCGCATGCTCCGAAATCTCGCCTCGATCTATGGCGGTCGGCCCGGCTTCTTCGCGATCCTGAAGCTGATGCGGCTGATCGCGGGACACCTCGCGCTCACGGGCGGCATCGCCTTTACCGACGACATCCTGTCTCAGGTGCTCGGCCACGGACTGACCGCGCGCGTCTCGAAGCGCCTTGGTGAGGGTCTCATCAACGGCGGCTTCACCATGCGCATCGGCCTCGCGGCGGTGGAGGTGCTGCGGCCGCTGCCCTATGTGGAGGCGAAGCAGCCGCGCTTCCGCGAGTTCGTGTCCGAGTTCCTGAAGGTCGGGCACCGCTTCGCGGGGGAGATCACGCCGGAAGGGAAAGAACGAGGGCGAGGCTGAATGCCGCGATGAAAACGCTCGCGCAGGCGGCCAAAGCCAGAGGACGCAGCCCCTTCGCCGCGAGCTTGCGGAAACTTGTTTCGAGCCCCATCGCGCCGAGCGCCATGGTAAGCAGCACCATCGTCAGCGTGCCGAAACCGCCCCGCACCTCCGCCGGAATATCCACTACGCTGCTGAAGAGCGTGAGGGCCACGAAGCCGAGCACGAACCAGGGCATCGGCACCGAGGCACGCGCGCCATCTTCGCCCGCCGAGGCGCGCCGCGGGACGATGAAACCGAGCGTCAGCACGAGAGGAGCCAGCATCATCACGCGGCTCAGCTTGGCTATGGTTCCATACTCGCCCGCTTGCTGGCCGGCCTGGAACGTAGCGGCGACCACCTGGGCGATCTCGTGGATCGACGCGCCCGCCCATAGGCCATAGCTCTGCGGACCCAGGCCGAGCATCGCTGGCAGCATGGGATAGACGAACATTGCGATGGAGCCGAACAACGTGACGCAGGCGACCGCGTAGGCCACGTCTTCGTCATGCGCGTTCGTGACCGTGTTCGTGGCGATGACCGCCGAAGCGCCACAGATTGACGTGCCCGCTGCGATCAGTTCCGCGAGCTTCTGCTCCACGCCGAGCATGCGGCCAAGCCATTTCGTGAAGACAAACGTCGCGACGAGCGATGCTGCTATGATCGCGACACCGGCACCGCCAACTGCCGCGACCTGACCGACCGTGAGTTGAAGGCCGAGAAGCACGATGCCCATGCGCAGCAGCTTGCGCATGGAAAACTGCACACCTTCCCTTGCCCGCGATGGCGTACCGAACAGATTGTGAAACGCCATACCGAGCACGATTGCGAGGATCAGCGGGCTGAAGGTTTTGACGCCCGGAATTTCCCACAGCGCGAAGGACGCGCCCGTGATCGTTCCGACGAGGAACAACCCCGGCCAGATGGTTTGACCGGCGTGATGCCGGAGGCTGCGGTGCAAGCGATGAAAGCGACGCGCTTTGCGCAAATCGCCTTCATCTTGAAATACAATTTCGGTATTCGCCACGATTGACCTCAGGAATTTCCTTAATGGTCGCCCATGCGAAATGATCATTCCAACAAATTGTTGATGTCGTTTTGATCTGAAAATGAGAATGATCAGTGGGAAAGGAGTTTCTACTCGACCAGATCCAGCAGCGCGCGTTCCGCCCGGCTGATACTCCGCTCCTTGTGCCGGGCGACGTAGAACGGGCGTTCCGGTAACGGCAGAGATACAAACGCGAGCGTACCTGCGCTCAGGAGCGGCTCCGCCACAAGGTCGGATATCGCCGCCGCCCCCCGCACCGGCACGGACTGCCGCACACACGGCTTCGTTCGATGGCAGTTCCATCGCCACCTTGAGAGACGTGGAGTCCACACCAAGCCCCCGCAAAGCATCCAGAAAGATCGCGCGCGTGCCGGAGCCCGGCTCACGCATCACCCACGGACCTTGCATCAGATCTTCCGGGGCCACGTTTCGACCACTCCATTCGTGCCGGGGACTGACGACGACCACCAGCCTGTCACCCTTCACAGCCTTCAGCCGCAAGGCCGGATTGTCGATGTTGCCTTCCGCAAAGCCGATATCGGCAAATCCCTCGCTCACAGCCGCAGCCACCTCTTCCGTGTTACCGATTGCAAGCTGGACCGAGACCCCTGGATACGCCACGCGAAAGCGGTGGAGTAACGGCGGCAGCCAGTAATTCGCAATGGTCTGGCTTGCAAACAATGACAAGGTGCCCGCCATGCACCCTGCAAGATCGTGCAGCACGCGTTCTGCTGCGGCGCTTCGCGCGAGCACTGCGCGCGCCTCGGAGAGGAAAAGACGCCCCGCGTCCGTCAGTTCGATGCGCCGTCCGATGCGATGGAAAAGCCGGGTATCATAGCGGGCCTCCAGCGCCGCGATGGCCGCGCTTGCCGCAGACTGGGTGATATGAATCGCCTCGGCTGCGCGCGTCATGTGCTCCCGCTCGGCCACGGCGACGAAAATGCGTAATTGCTCAAGTGTCATGTCAATGCCGCCGCTTTCCGTTGCCGGGCCATTGTATGGTGCTCCCGGAAACAGATACAGCGGCAACGGGGAACGAGGCTGAACCCCGCCCGTTCACTCTCCAAAACGCCGCCCTGCGGTGCACACCGAGGAGAGATTCCAAATGAAACGTTTTCTGATCGCCGTCGCGGCTTTGCTGGTCGCCGCTGGCTTTGCCGCCCCTTCCTTTGCGCAACTTGCGACGCCGAAGCTCACCGCCGACGAGGCATTCATCCGCGAACTGAGTGCGAGCGGCATTTTCGAGATTCAGGCCGCCTACATCGCCTTGCAGAAGTCGAACAACGAGGAGGTGAGGCAGTTCGCGAAAAAAATGGCCGAGGACCACAGCGCCGCCGACGCCAAGCTCAAGGAAACGCTGGCTCAGGCCAATTTGAAGGAGCCTGAGATCAAGATCGATGGGCCGCGCTTGCAGAAGCTTGACTATCTGAAGGTGGCGGACCGCGATTTCGACCGCCAGTATATCCAGTCGGAGCGCGAAGCGCATCGAGACACGGTAAAGCTTCTGGAAAATTACATACAGCGTGGCGACAACGCGCAATTGAAGCAGTTTGCGACCAATCTGCTGCCGACGATCAAGCATCATCTCGAAATGGCCGACACTCTGAGGCCCAGGGAGTCCGCGCGACGCTAGAGCCGGCCGTTGCCGCGCGAAAGACGCCACGCCACGAACAGGAAAAAGCCGCTCTTGGCGGCTTTTTCTATGCGCCGGAAGCCTTGCGTGCGATCAGTTGTTGAAAGCTGAAGCCGGATGTCTTGCCTTGGGGGGCGGGCATCGTGAGGGTAGCACTGACGGAAAGGGATTCGCGCCATGACCTCGCATCCATCCTATCGCCAATCGATCGAAGGCAGTCTCTCCACGAAGATCGGAGACGCCGGGTTGAGCCGGGGGCGCCTTACGCAATGGCTGACGCTGCTCACGCCGCGCTTCAAGGCCCTTGAGGAAGCCGCGCAGGCCGACAGCTTCGCGCATTTCCGCATCCTGAAGGACACCGCCGACATCGAGGAAACCCGCGCGGCCTACGACAAACTCGCTGCGGGCGCGGAAACCGTCGTCATTCTCGGCACGGGCGGTTCGAGCCTCGGCGGCCAGGCGCTTGCGCAGGTCGGCGGCTGGGGCATCCCCGGCGACGGTGGCGATGCGGCGGGCAAGCTGCCCGAACTTCGTTTCTGCGACAACCTCGACTCGCGCTCCTTCACCCGCGGCCTTCTGAGCCTCGACATTCCGAAGACACGCTTCATCGCCATTTCGAAATCAGGCACCACGGGCGAGACGCTGTCGCAGGTGCTGACCGCGTTCAAATTCATCGAGGATGCGGGCCACGGCGCGCTCATCCCGCAGATCTTCCTTGGCGTGACGGAGCCCGCGAAGCCGGGCGTCGCGAATGGCCTGCGCGAGCTTTTCTCCGCGCGCGGCATCCCCCTTCTGCCGCACCCGACCGACATCGGCGGGCGCTATTCGGCGTTCTCGGTCGTCGGCCTTCTGCCCGCGCTCGCGCGTGGTCTCGACGTGGCTGCCTTCCGCGCCGGTGCGCTCGACGTCGTGAAACAGCTCTCCGCCGCCACCATGCCGGAAGACCATCCCGCCGCTGTCGGCGCGGCGCTGTCCATCGGCCTCGCGAAGGATCTCGGCGTCACGAACTCCGTGCTCATGCCGTATTCGGACCGGCTTGAACGTTTCAGCGCGTGGTATGTGCAGCTCTGGGCCGAAAGCCTCGGCAAGAAGGGAGAGGGCACGACCCCCATCGGCACGCTCGGCCCGGTGGATCAGCATAGCCAGCTTCAGCTCTTCATGGACGGCCCAGCGACGCACCTCATGACCATCGTGCGCGTAGCCGAGGCGGAAGGCACGGATCGCGGCCTCACCATCCCGGCGGCACTCGCTGCCGAGGCGGGCGCGCCCTATCTCGCGGAAAAGAGCATCGGCGATCTCGTTGCCGCGCAGCAGAAGGCCATCGTCGACGCGCTCATCGAGGCAAAGCGCCCCGTGCGCACCATCGACGTGCCGAAGCTCGACGAGCGGGCGCTCGGCGCGCTGATGATGCACTTCTTCATCGAGACGATCCTCGCGGGCGACCTCCTCGGCGTCGATCCGTTCGACCAGCCCGCCGTGGAACTCGCCAAGAAGCTCACGCGGCAATATCTCGCCGCCTGACAGGTCCGACGCACGGGGACGAAGGGTGACGATCCGCGAACTGAGCCAGGTCGAAATCAATCGCATCGCCGCGGGCGAGGTGATCGAGCGGCCGGCCAGCGCGGTGAAGGAGCTTGTCGAGAACGCCATCGACGCGGGCGCGACCGCCATCGAGGTGATCGCCGAGAATGGCGGTCTGTCGCTGATCCGCGTCTCCGACGACGGTGTCGGCATGGACGAGGCGGACCTCGCGCTGTGTGTTCGGCGCCACGCCACGTCGAAGCTGCCGACCGGCGATCTCATGGCGATCCGCACGCTCGGCTTTCGCGGCGAGGCGCTGCCGTCGCTCGGTTCGGTCGGCACGCTCTCCATCGTGACGCGCCCGCGCCCATCGACGCGCGGGCATGAAATCGAGGTGCGCGGCGGGGAGACCTCGCCCGTACGCCCCGCCGCCGCACGCCCCGGCACTTGCGTCGAGGTGCGCGACCTGTTCGCAGCCACACCCGCGCGCCTCAAATTCATGAAGTCGGAGCGCGCCGAAAACGCCGCCATCTCCGATGTCGTGAAGCGGCTCGCGCTCGCCTGCCCGCATGTCGGCTTTTCGCTGACGGTGGGCGAACGCGCTTCGCTTCAGCTCGCGCGCGCCGCCGAAGGGGACGAAAACGCGGTCCGCGCCCGTCTCGCGCGCATCATGGGCCGCGAATTCGGCGAAGACGCCGAGCCGGTGCACCTCGAACGCGACGGGCTGGCGCTGACGGGCTACGCCGGGCGGCCGACGCTCAACCGGCCCGACGCATCGCTGCAATATGTGTTCGTGAACGGCAGGCCGGTGAAGGACCGGCTGCTGTTTTCGGCCATTCGCGGCGCTTATGTGGATGTGGTGCCGCGCGGACGCTTTCCGCTGGCGGTGCTGTTCCTCACCGTGCGCGTCGAGGATGTCGACGTGAACGTGCATCCGGCAAAGGCGGAGGTGCGATTTCGCGAGGCGAGCCTCGTGCGCGCGCTCGTCGTCTCGGCGCTGCACGACGCGCTGCGGCGCGCGGGCGCCATGGCGGCGCGGCCAACCGGCGTGCTGACACCCGCTTCCTCTGCGCCGGAGCCGGTGCAATATCGCGCGCCGCTGCGCACCTGGCCGCAAACGCCGTTCTCCCCGGCATATCAGCAGCCGATAGCGGCGCCTCGGGGTGGCCTGGCTGAAGCCGCACTTGCGTTCGATGCCGAGGAGGCAAGCCAGTCATTCGCTGACGGAGCCGCGCGCGAAGCCTCGAACCCCGAACCCGACAATGCGAATTACGAACGCCTCGGCGTGGCGCGGGCGCAACTCCATAACACCTACATCCTCTCCGAGACGCCGCAGGGCGTGATCCTCATAGACCAGCACGCGGCGCATGAGCGTATCGTCTATGAGAAGCTCAAGGCGGCGCTTCTCGGCGGCCGGATCGCGCGGCAATTGCTGCTCATCCCCGAGATCGTGGAGATGTCTGAAGACGATGCCGCGCTCGTCGCCGAGCACGCGGAGGCGATCGCGGGAAGCGGCCTCGCGCTGGAGAGCTTCGGGCCGGGCGCGGTCATCGTTCGCGAAGTACCCGCGCTTCTCGGGCAATGCGATTTGCAGACGCTTGTCCGGGACCTCGCTCACGAACTCAAGGACAACGCGAACACGGTCGAGACGCGGCTGCACGCGATCTGCGCGACCATGGCCTGTCACGGAAGCGTCCGTGCCGGCCGCCCGATGCGGCTCGACGAGATGAATGCGCTTCTGCGCGAGATGGAAACCACGCCGAACGCCGCGCAGTGCAATCACGGTCGCCCGACCTATGTCGAGCTGTCGCGCGGCGACCTCGAACGGCTGTTCGAGCGGCGTTAGCGCCCGTCAAGTCTGATCGAATCGCAGGTCCGGCTGCAAAGAGACCGTCGCGCTTTGCGGGCCGCGATCAGCACGCGATTTGCCTCTTCGTTTGGCCGTTTTCGAACACGACCCGATTGAAGCTTCTCCACACGCAATCAAATCGACGGGAAACGCGGTCGCCGGCGCTTCGAGTGTGTTCTATAGCCGCGCGTGGCATTTGACGAAGGGCCAGCGTGACCTTAGATTTAGCAGGTTTGGAACAAGGACGCGAAGCATGTCGAAGCGGCAAGAGTTGCGCGCGCCCGCCCTCGAATTGAGTCAGGCAAACGGGCTGCGCGAATTGAATGAGCGCTACCGGGAAATCTTCCGGAGCATCGTTGAAACCTATCTCGAAACGGGCGAGCCTGTCGGATCGCGCCATCTGTCGCGCCAGCTGCCGATGACGCTGTCGCCCGCATCCGTGCGCAACGTGATGTCGGATCTTGAGGCTCAGGGGCTGATTTACGCGCCGCATGTCAGCGCGGGCCGCATTCCGACGCAGACGGGCCTGCGCCTGTTCGTCGACGGCCTGCTCGAAGTCGGCAGCATCGAGGAAACCGAGCGCGAGCAGCTCGAACGGCAGCTCTTGCGCGACTATCATCGTGAGCACGCGGTGACCTCTGAAGTTCTGGCCGAGGCGGGCGATCTGCTCTCGGGCCTTTCGCGCTGCGCGGGCGTGGTCCTTGCCGAGAAGCAGGTGAGCCGCCTCAAGCACATCGAATTTGTCAGCCTCGATTCAAAACGCGCGCTGCTTGTGCTGGCGGGCGACGACGGGAGCGTCGAAAACCGCGTGCTGAATTTGCCCGAGGGTCTGCCGCCGCAAGCGCTGGTCGAGGCGACAAACTATCTCAACGCGAAGATCCGCGGCGTGACGCTGCCCGAGGCGCGCCAAAAGATCGAAGGCGAACTCAAGGCGAGACAGGCGGAACTCGACGCACTGACCGCGAAGCTGGTCCGGTCCGGCCTCGCGCAATGGTCTGGCGGACGCGAGGACAATCGCAGCCTGATCGTGCGCGGCCAGTCACGCCTCCTGAACGATCTCAAGGCGGTGGAAGACCTCGAACGCATCCGCCTTCTTTTCGAGGATCTCGAATCGCAAAAGGCGCTGATCCACCTGCTCGACCTTGCGGAAGAAGCCGATGGCGTCCGCATTTTTATCGGTTCCGAGAATAATTTGTTCTCCCTGTCCGGATCTTCCCTGATCGTCGCACCGTTCCAGGATCATGAGCGCAAGATCGTGGGCGTTCTCGGCGTCATCGGTCCCACGCGGCTCAATTACGGCCGCATTATCCCCATGGTTGACTTTACAGCCAAGCTCGTCAGCCGCGTGCTCGCTTGATTATCCCGGCGAAACCGCCGATATAGCTTCAAAAATCGGCGCATCGCAGGTCGAGGATTGCGGCTGATCCTCATCGTAACGGAAACGGCAAAATATCATGAACGATACCCCGGACGGGCCCTCGGACGCGAACGGGCCGGAAAATAACGATTCTCTTGGCCGCGACCAGAACCCGCAAGCCACCGAAGAGCAAGTGAAGGCGCTGGCGCAGATGCTGGCCGAGGCGAGGGCCGAAAACGCGGATCTGCGCGACCGCCACCTGCGCGTCGTCGCCGAGATGGAAAACTATCGCAGGCGCAGCGAGCGCGAAAAGGCGGAAACCGCGAAATACGCCTCGTCCGAGTTTGGCAAGGATGCCATCGTCATCGCCGACAATCTTCGCCGGGCGATCGAAGCCGCGCAAAAGGAAGCGACGGACCAGACTCCGGCTCTCAACACGCTGCTTCAGGGCGTGGAAGTGACGGAACGCGAGCTTCTCAAGGTTTTCGAGCGCCACGGCATCACGCGCTTCGAGCCGCTCGGCGAAAAATTCGATCCGCATACATCGGAGGCGATGATCAAGGTGGACGTGCCCAACGTGCCCGCCGACGTTGTCGTGCAGGTGCTGCAAGCAGGCTACAAGATCGGGGAGCGCGTGTTGCGCCCTGCCGCCGTGATCGTCGCCAAGGGCGGCACCCCGGTCAAGCCGGAGCCTCCCCAGACCGAACATTCGGCTGAACCTGCCGGCGAGGCGCCTTCAGCCGTGCATGCGGGGGCGCATCATGACCATCACGCCGTCGAGCCCGCGCACGAACACGATCCCGATGTTTTCCGCGATCCCACCGGCGCGCCCCTGCGGCGCGACAGGCACGGCGGCGAGAAGCGCTCGTCGTCCGTTACCCAACCCGTGACGGAGAACAGCGGCCCGGCGGGCGTGGACGACCTGATTTCGTCCTTCGGAAAGCGCCTCGAAAACGGAAACTGACACCGCGAGGCGCTGCCTCGCCCCGACGAACCGGCAAGGCGCGGCGATCAATCCGCGCCTTTTCCTTGCGCGGCGACCGCCAGAGCATCGCGCAGACGGCCGCCCGAGCGTTCGAGCAGCGCGCGGGCCTCGTCGAGCGCGCATCCTTGAAGGACAAGCACCGCAAGCTTGATGTTGCCGCCCGTTTGCGAAAGCGCTCCGCGCACGGCGCCCAGATCCTTGCCGGTCAGATGCACGAGCATCTTTTCGCGACGCCCGACAAGCTTCGCATTCACGGCCTGTACCTCGACCATCAGCCCTTCGTAAACGCGGCCGAGCCGGATCATCACCAGCGACGAAAGCATCGCGAGCGTGACGCGTTGCGCGGTGCCCGCGTTCATGCGTGTCGACCCGGCGATGGGCTCCGACCCGGTTTCAAGACAAATCGGGCAATCGGCTTCGGCCAGCAGCGGCGTGCCGGGGTTGTTCGCGATACCCACCGCAAGCGCGCCGAGCTTTTTCGCCTCGCGCAGCGCCGACAGCGTGAACGGCGTCTTGCCGCTGGCGGCAACCGCGACCAGCACATCGTTCGCGCAAATGCCATGCTCGACGCGGATGAGTTCGGCGGCGCGGTGGGTCTCGTCCTCCGCCCCTTCCACGGCCTGCACCATGGCCTCGTCGCCGCCCGCGAGCAGCAACACGAGCCGGTCTTTCGGCCAACTGAAGGTTGGCATGAGTTCCGCGCCGTCCTGCACGGCGAGGCGGCCGGACGTGCCCGCGCCCGCATAAACGAGCCGCCCTCCGCTGGCGAGGCGTTTCTCCATCGCAAGCACCGCGTGGAGGATGTCGCGGCGCGCCGCGCGCACGGCGGCGACCGCGGCAAGCTGGCCCTCGATCATCGCGTCGAGCGCATCGAGCGGCTCCCAGACATCGATACCGGAGAAGCGGGGGGATGGCCGTTCAGTATCCATAACAACCGAAAACGCGTTCAAGTGGCGCTGGACTTTGCATCATGCAACCTTAAATAAGCATGCGTAACAAGGGCATAAAGAGTGAACGTCGAAGTGTTGTTTCTCGCGGTGGACGGCGGCGGCACGAAATGTCTGGCGCGCCTCGCCGATGCGAAAGGCCAGACGCTGGGCGAAGGGCGCTCCGGTCCGGCAAATGTCCGGCGTGGCCTTCCGCAGGCATTCGCGGCCGTCATGGAGGCCACGGCTCAATGTTTCGAGCAAGCGGCGCTCGCGCCCGATTACCGCCGCGTCGTCGCCTGTCTCGCGCTTGCGGGAGCGGGCGAGCCGGACATGCAGGCCGAACTGTCCCGCTTCGCTCACCCCTTCAAGGCCGCGATTTTTACCACGGATTCGCATGCGGCTTGCGTCGGTGCACATCGTGGCGAGGATGGGGGGGTCATCATCGCCGGAACCGGCAGCATCGGTGAGGCCATCGTGCGCGGCGGGCGTCATCGCGTCGGCGGCTGGGGTTTCCCGGTCTCCGACGAGGGCAGCGGCGCATGGCTCGGCCTCGAAACCGTGCGGCGCACGCTTTGGGCGCTGGATGGGCGGGCGTCGGCATCACCCCTGCTCGATGAGGCGGCGAACCGCTTCGGCCATGACCCGAACGCCATCACGCGTTGGGCAAGCGAGGCCGCGCCCGCCGATTTCGGGACGTTCGCGCCGCTCGTATTCCGGCATGCCGGAGAGGGAGACACGGTCGCACGGAAACTTGTTACCTCGGCGGCAGGCCACGTGGAACGAATTGCCGAGGCGCTGCTTGTTTCAGGTGCGAAGAGGCTCGCACTCATGGGCGGTCTCGCGCAGCCCTTCGAGCCGTGGCTGTCTGAGAACATGAAGCGATCGCTGGTTCGCCCCGCCGGCGACGCACTGGACGGCGGGCTGCAACTCGCTCGAAATTCGGTTTCGGGCAGGAGGATTCATGAAACATCCTGAGGTGCCCGACGTGTGCATGGCGCAGGAAATCCGGGAAGCACCGCATGCGGTGAGCCGCCAGCGCGATGCGCTCGCCCGGCCCGTAGAGGAGCTTGCCGCGCGGCTGAGGCGGAAGCCGCCTCGGGTGATCGTCACCTGCGCGCGCGGCAGTTCAGCCCACGCCGCCACCTTCGGCAAGCACCTTTTCGAGCGGTATCTGGGCATTCCCGTAGCTGCCGCCGCGCCGAGCATCGCGAGCGTCTACGGCGGCGAACTGAAGCTGAAGGATCAGCTCTTCCTCGCGATCTCGCAATCGGGAAGCAGCGCCGACATCGTCGCCATGACCGAGGCGGCGCAACGCTCAGGCGCGCTGGCGGTAGCAATCGTCAACGATACCGAGAGCGCGCTCGCCCGCGTAAGCGACATCGTGCTCCCCATGAGCGCCGGGCCGGAACTCTCGGTCGCCGCAACGAAAACCTTTGTCACGACGCTGGCGGCATTGGTTCGTCTTGCGGCGGCATGGAACGGGCATTCGGCGCTCGATGCGGCCGTCGCCCGTCTGCCGGAACGTCTCGCCGCCGCTTCCGATCTGGACTGGAGCGCGGCGCTTCCCGCGCTGGCAGGCGCGCCAAGCCTCGTCACCATCGGGCGCGGGCCGACGCTTGCCATCGCCCGCGAGGCCGCGCTGAAGCTCAAGGAAACGGCCAACCTTCACGCCGAAGCCTTCAGCGGCGCCGAATTTCTGCACGGGCCGGTGGCGCTCGTCTCGCCTGAATATCCGATCCTGATGTTCAACCCGACGGATGAAGCCGCCCCCGGAATGGAAAAGCTCGCCGCCGACCTGCGCGGCAAGGGCACCGCGCTTTTCGCAACCGGCACCGCGGATGACGAAAATTTAATCACCCTGCCGCCGGATCAACCCGAGACCGACGCGGTTTGCCTCATCCAGAGCTTCTACATGATGGCCGTCCGGCTCGCGGAGCGGATCGGAACCGACGTGGACCGCCCCCGCCATCTCCGCAAAATCACAAGCACACGATAATGCTTCGCAAACGATACGCCATAGCTGCTTCCGTCATCTTCGATGGCACGGAAGTTCACAAGGATCGCGCGGTCTTCATGCGAGGCGGGCGCATCCTGGACATCATGCACCCCGGAAATCTGCCCCACGGGGTGCCCGTGCGGGCTCTGCCGGAAGGTGCCTGGCTTGCTCCGGGCTTCATCGATTCGCAGGTGAACGGTGGCGGAGACGTGCTCCTGAACGACGAGCCGGGCGCCGGGGCAATGGCCGCCATCGCGGCGGCGCACCGGAAATACGGGACGACGGGCGTCATGCCGACGCTCATCACGGACGCCCGCCAGAAGATGGTCGATGCGCTCGAAGCCGTAGACCGCGCGGCCACGCTCAATCCGGGGGTGCTTGGGCTTCACCTCGAAGGACCGTTCATCTCGCCGGAAAAGCCGGGCATCCACTGCCGCGACTACATTCGCGAGCCGACGGCTGAGGATCTGGAACTCCTTATCGCGCCGCGCGAGACGGCGACGCTCGTCACACTCGCTCCGGAGCGCGTCGGGGCCGGGGTGATCGCGCGGCTCGCCGACGCGGGCGTGCGTGTCTCGCTCGGCCATTCGATGGCGACCTACGAGCAAACGAAGGCGGCGCTGGATGAAGGGCTGTCCGGCTTCACCCATCTTTTCAACGCGATGCGCCCTCTCGGCGCCCGCGATCCCGGCCCCGTGGCTGCGGCGCTCGAAGCGCCGAACGCATTTTTCGGCATTATCGCGGACGGCGAGCACGTCGCGCCTGCCATGCTGCGGCTCGCGCTTCGCGGTGCCGCGCATCCGATGCTCGTCACCGACGCTATGCCGCCCGTGGGTGGAAAAGAGACGAGTTTCTCGCTGAACGGACAGGACATCAAGCTCAAGGACGGTCGCCTCACCAATGCGGCGGGCACGCTGGCGGGATCGGCGCTCGATATGGCGTCGGCGGTGCGGAACGCGGTGGAGATGCTCGGTACGCCTCTGACGGATGCGCTTCGCTTTGCGTCGACCGAACCGGCTGCATTCCTCGGCTTCGGCGACCGGTTGGGGCGCATTTCGCCCGACTTCCGCGCCGATCTCGTCGCGTTCGATCCGAACGACATGAGAATCCATGAGACGTGGGTGGATGGCCGCTCGACGGACATGCCGACACCCAACCCCGCAGCGTGACTTCTATTCGCTGACGCGGGGAAGCTCGTGCGCCAAGGCGTCCAGCATGTCGCTGACGGTGGCCTCGCTCGTGTTGAGGGTGAGCGAGATTCGCAGCCGTGCGGTCTTTTCCGGCACCGTCGGAGGCCGGATGGCACGGATGTCGTAGCCGTAGCTGCGCATGGCTGCCGCAAGCGCCGTTGCGCGCGTGTCCGCCCCGACGATGACGGGCACGATCTGCGAGCCGCTGCCCTCAATCCCGCAGCGCTCCTTGATGGCGGCGTTTGCGAAGGCGATCAGCCGTGTCAGCTTCTCCCGCCGCTCCGGCTCTTCCTTGCACAGGCGCAGCGCGGCGCGAACGGCGGCGGCGATCAGCGGCGACGGCGCGGTGGAGAAAATGAATGGACGCGAGCAGTTGACCAGATAATTGCGGAGCGTGCGCGACAGGCACACGAGCGCGCCAGCCGAGCCGAGCGCCTTGCCGCAGGTGTGGAGCGAAACGACGTTCTCCCGGCCTTCGAGATGCGCGCCGAGGCCGGCACCGTCCGGCCCGAAGACGCCTGTCGCGTGCGCCTCATCGATCACGAGCACGCCTTCGTTGCGGTCCGCGATAGCGGCGAGGTTGTCGAGCGGCGCGCGGTCGCCATCCATGCTGTAGAGGCTTTCGACCGCGATCCAGGCGCGCCCTTTGCCGCCCCCCGCCCGCCACGCGCGGATGCGATCTTCCACCGCGTTCGCGTCGTTATGCGCGGCTTTTGCGATTTCAGCCTTGCCCGCACGCATGCCGTCATGCGCGCTTGCATGGATCAGCGCATCGTAAACCACAAGGTCGCCGCGTTTGGGCAGCGCCGCGAAGATCGCGTAATTCGCCTGAAAGCCGTTCGAGAAGAACAGCGCGCTTTCCGCGCCGAAGAACTTCGCCGCGTCGGCTTCGAGACTCTCATGTTCGGAGTAATTGCCGCGGAGAAGCCGCGACCCGCCCGCGCCGATGGCAATGCCGCGTTCGAGCGCGGCAAGCACGGCATCCTTCAGTTCATGCGATTCAGCCAGGCCCAGATAGTCGTTTGACGTGAAGTCGTAGCCGGACGGAAGGGTGAGCTGGCGAAGCCGCCCCCGCTCCTCCAACCGTGCCAGCGCGTCTTCATAGGGCCGCAGCATGAACCGTTTCCCGGCCAGCGCACGTTTCGGTGCGATCCTCTCGTTTCAGTTCCATCGGCGACAGGCCGAGCTTTGCAAACAGTTGCGCGTCCGAGCCTTCTTCCGTGTTCTCCGTGGTAAGCAGCGTGTCGCCCATGAAGATCGAGTTCGCGCCCGCAAAGAAGCACAGCGCCTGCGTTTCGTCGCTCATTTCCGCGCGGCCAGCCGAAAGCCGGACCATGGAGCGAGGCATCATGATGCGCGCGAGCGCTATCGTGCGAACGAAGGCGATCGGATCGACGGGCGGCACGTTTTCGAGCGGCGTTCCCTCGACGGGCACGAGCTGATTGATCGGCACGCTCTCCGGGGCCTGCGGCAGGTTCGCAAGCGTAACGAGCATGTCGAAGCGGTCTTCCGGTTCCTCGCCCATGCCGAGAATGCCGCCGCAGCAGATCTTGATGCCCGCCGCGCGCACGCGGTCCAGCGTCTCCAGCCGATCCGCGAAGGTGCGCGTCGTTATGATTTCCTTGTAATAGCGCTCGGACGTATCGATGTTGTGGTTGTAATAGTCGAGCCCGACCGCGGCGAGGCGCTTCGCATGCGCGTCCGACAACATGCCGAGCGTCATGCAGGTTTCGATGCCGAGCGCCTTCACGCCCGTCACCATGGCGCAGATCATGTCGAGATCGCGCTCCTTCGGACTGCGGAAAGCCGCGCCCATGCAGTAGCGCGACGCACCCGCCGCTTTCGCCTTGCGCGCCTCTTCGATGACGCGCTCGACCTCCATGAGCTTCTCTGCCGAAAGCCCGGTCTTGTGATGCGCCGACTGGTTGCAGTAAGCGCAATCCTCCGGGCATCCGCCCGTCTTGATCGACAGAAGGCGGCTTATCTGGACCTTGTTCGGCTCGAAATAGCGGCGGTGCAGGCTGTGAGCCTGAAAGATGAGATCGTTGAACGGCTGGTCGTAAATTTCCTGCGCTTGCGAGCGCGTCCAATCGTGCCGTTCGTCACTGGTGCGGGACACTTGAGGCGAACCCCCTTTTTTGAATTCCCGGCGTTTGTAGCCCTCCTGACCGTCCCGCGCAACAAACCGGGATGACGCGCCGCGCGATCAGGACGCGATCTTGACGGGAACCGTCTCGGCGAAGCGTTGCTTCGACACGCGCTTGTCGAAAACGACGCGCTTGGCGGGAAAGCGAATGGATACCTCGGTACCTTCGCCGGGCGTGCTGTCGACCGTGAGCGTGCCGCCGTGCAGTTCGGTCAGCCGAACCGCGAGCGGAAGGCCGAGCCCCGCTCCCTCATAGCGGCGAGACAGTCCGTTTTCCACTTGCCGGAACAGTTCAAGCGCCTGCCGGATTTCGTCGCAGCTCATACCGATGCCGGTGTCGCGGATCTTGATGCAAAGGCCTCCATCCCATTCGGGTGTCGCGGAAACCACGACGCGGCCGCCCTGAGCGGTAAACTTGATGGCGTTTGAAAGGAGGTTGACGAGGATCTGCTTCAGCTTGCCCTTGTCGCCCCTCAGCACGACGCCCAGATTGCGGGCGGGCGCGGCAAGGAGGACGCCTCCCGCCAGCGCCTGATTTTGCACCGCCAGAAGGCTGCGGTGAATGAGCGTGTCAAGGTTGATCTCATCCTCGTGCAGTTCGAGCTTGCCCGCCTCGATGCGGGTCACGTCGAGAATGTCGTTGACGATGTTGAGAAGGTGCGTGCCCGACTTGTGGATGTCGGCAGCATAGGACGCGTAGCGGTCGATATCGTTGCCGATCATCTTGTCGCGAATGATCTCCGAGAAGCCGAGGATGGCGTTCAGCGGCGTTCGCAGCTCGTGGCTCATATTCGCGAGGAAGGCCGATTTCGCTTCGTTCGCCTGTTCCGCGCGCCTTTTCGCGGCGACGAGTTCCGCGTTGGTCCTGCGGAGCTTCACGCGTTCGTTCGCCAGTTCCTCGCTGATGGAAAGAAGCGCGGCGTGCTCCATCCGCACCTTGTCGCTTTCGCGGTCGAGGGCGCCTTCCTGGGCGACGCGCTTGTTGATCTCACGATTGAGCATGATCGCCATGAAGAACGGGAGGCACAGCGCCGCAAGGCCGAGGCCGACGAAAGTAAGCTCCTGCCGGCGCGCCGGCGCCAGAACCTCATCGCGGCCGACCCCGGATACTATGGTCAGCGGAAGATCCGGAAACTTGCGAAAATGCTGGATGCGAACGATACCGTCAGGGGAGCCGTTTCCCATAAAGTAACCGGTCCGCGCGTCCGCCGAATGGGAAATAACATCAAGCGTCTCGGGACTGAGCGAGGGAAAGGAAATGTCGAGCCCACCGGCTTTCGTATATCGCGCCAAACGCACGCCGTCGGCGCGGATAAGGCTTATGGCCGTCGTTTCGCCCATATGGATCTTGCGATGCAGCGTTGTGAGAAGACTAGGTGTCAGAGACGCAACCACCACGCCCGCGAATTTGCCGTTCTTCTCAAGCCGCAGCGATAACGGGATGACGGCTCTTTCAGACAGTCTGCCGCGGACTGGGGCACCGATATAAAGGTCCGCATCGCCGTCTTTCTGCACTCGAAAATAGTCGCGGTCTGCCAAACTCGGCTCGGCCTGACTGCGGGGAACGGTCGTCGACACGATGTTGCCCTCGGCATCCGTGACGGTGAGGTCGATCGAAGGCGCGCCGTAAACGGGCGCGGCGGACCTTGTTTTTTCGAGATCGAGGGGGGTGCCCCCTTCAAAACTGCGCTTGACCTCGACTGCGGCATTCGCCGCGGCCTCGAAATTGGTGCGGATCTGCTCTTCGAAGCTCGCCGACATATTGGCGGCATCGACCTTGGCGCGCTTCAGCGCGTCATGTCGTTCATTGATGATCGCCTCGCCGACGAGCACGCAGATCGCCACCATGATCGCAAGGCTGAAGGCTACGATCCGATGCTTGGCCTTTCTTGCCGCAGCCCAGCGAGACGCTTCACGCGGCGTAATGGGGCCCGGGTCTTTGGGAATTGATCGCCATATCACGAAAGACGTCCCTAAACTGCCATAAAAATGGGTTAAGTCCGGTAATAGTTTCTCACGCGACAGGTATAGATCATAAAATACAACTTCGATGCGCAAAATCAATCAAGCCATTACCACAAAGTAAATAGCATATCTTGTCATTTAGACAAATAATACAGATCTCTGCCCTTGACCTCAAAGCTGCCGGTCCACGAAAACTGCTTTGATGGAAACAATTGAGGCGCGCCTGGTCTTGCGCGCCTCCTTAAAGGTTACGCAGCGAGCTTGAGCGCCCCGGAGATCTCGGACAGCGTTGCCTTTTCGGCGTCGCTCACCTTCACCCCTCCGAAGCCGAGAAAGTTGCCGCCTTCGGAGGCCGCATCAGCGACTTTCTGGCTTATATGATAAAGCCACTCCTTCACCGCCGGAGCATCCTGCGGCGCTTTCGCTTCTAGGATCGCCGCGACTTCCCGAAGCGTCTCGATGGATTTCGCCTTGAGGACAGAGGCGTCGACGTTTGCGCCGAGCCGCGCCTTGAGAGCTTCCCGCGCGTCGGTGCGACCTTGCGAAGTTTCGAAGTCCTCGACAATCGAGCGGATCAATTCGTTCGGCCCCCGCCGCCCCTCGATCAGGGCCTGACTGGCGGCGAAGCTCTCCTTGACCAGGCCGATAATGCCGTTCGGTTCGGCAGCCGTGACCGCCAGCCCCGAGAGGACGGCGCCATCGAGCAGAGTTTTCCATTCTTCCGGCGTGAAGTCATTTTTCGTGGCCATGTCCGGTCTCTCTTTCCTGAGCGAATAGCGGGATTGGCGAGACGAGAACACGTATTCTCTCGTCCCTCCGGTTATTTCAGGAAACGAGCTTAGCAAAAACAGACGCAGCATAAATAGCGCAGGATTAGTTCGTTTAATATTCGGTATATTATTGCATACCGGTATAACTTATTTGATTGCGCTTTTGGATACAATAAGAGGGCAAGTCTTCGATCGATCAGGAGCTGCGCCTCTTGTCGATAAGCCCGGCCTCGATCGCCACCCGGATCAAGTCGGCGGTGGTTCTGACGTTGAGCCGTTTGAGCGCTCTCGCCCGATGTGCTTCCACGGTTTTCGTGCTGAGGCCAAGAATACGCGCCACACCCTTGTTGGGCTGACCGGAAGCCAGAAGCCCGACGACCTCCCGTTCTCTCGCTGAAAGTTGATCCACGAGCGCCGTGGTCTGGGCCGCGCCCGCCTGCCTGGGAGGCTCCGGGCTCATCGCCCCGCCGGTCCGGATGATTTCGTCCGAAATTCGCCTCAGGCGCAGACTCCCTGCCAGTTTCTTTTCGGAATCATCATGGGAGGGATAGCAATAGATCGTGTAAAGTCTCGATTCCGCATCCCAGGAAATCAGCAGCGACGATTTCTCAACCGGCGAAGCGTCGGTGACGACCGACACCGACGGAAGCGTCAGCTTGCCCGCCGCTTTTTTCTGGAGGGCGGCGATCTTGGGAGCCAGCCCCCTGAATGGAGAGAAGGTGTCGCAAACGGCCGTTCCTGCGGGTAGGCAACTCGCGAGCTTCCCCGTGGAGAAGATCACCGCCTGCCCCGCATCGGCGAGGGCCAATCCAAACCCGCTCTGCTCGAACATGGCCAACGTCGCCGTATCCGTATCGATTTCGGTCATAAGGCAAGCCCCCGCTCAACGCAGTGCCGCGCGATTTCGGCGAACGCGTCAAGCACCAGATATCCCGTCTTCGCGCTGGTCCAGACAAAATCGACGCCGATAGCCGCCGGCATCAGCGTGCTGGCTGGGCTTGTCAGAAGATCGGCCTTGTTCATGACGATCTTGGCAGGACGTCCCGGAAACTCGCGCTCGAAGCCGCCCCAGAGATCTACCGCAGCCTTCTGGGTCAAGGGGCGCGACACGTCGGACACGATGAGCGCACCGGTGGCGCCTTCAGAATAGATGTGGCGATAGATATCCTGCGAATAGTCGCCGTCTATATCCCAGATCAGGAGGTTGACGTCCACGAGCAGGCCGGAGACACGGGCCTTGAGGGTAAAATCGAAAATGTCGACTCCGATTGTCGCTTTGTAGCTTGAATCGAAGGTTCCAAACACGAGGCGCCTCGCGAGCGACGTTTTGCCAACCCCGACTTCGCCCAGCAGTAACAGCTTTATCGCCTTATTCTTCATGAGGCATGCTCGCGTTTAATTTTCCGATCGCGCATACCACTTGGCGCGCCCTGAGGTGGAACCCTCACCGAACCCTTCATAAGATCGTTTAAAGTCAAGCAAGCGTTCAACATAATCCTTTGATTTTCTATGATGTTCCACAACCCTTCCCCTAACGCCCCTAATGTGACATCTAGGGAATTCTCCTTAGTCGACTTGGTAGTGACGGCATGCTCTTTAGGGGTTTCCTTTTGCAGGAGCCCAGTCATGCGCAATAATACGCCGAGCTATATCGTGCTAGCAGAATATCTTGTCGAAGACGAATATTCACGAATTTCTGCCGTGAAGCTGGCTCGGCTGCTTTCGTTTGCTATGGCAGATTTCGAGCAGCTCGGCATGGCGGATTGGAACGAAAAGATCGAGGAGTGCATCAGAGCCTTGATGCTTAGATATAAGCTCAGCCCCGAGGAGCTTTTCCGCGACGCGCGCGATTCGCTTCAATAGCGACCGATCCAAGCGCCCACAGCGACGGTAAGGTAAACAAACGATCTTTTTTTGACCCACGATTTTATGTGGTATTGAATCATATTGCATAGATGCCGGGCAGGTGGGTGACATGCTCTCAGATTCGACCGAGACCGCCGACGACGGGTCGGCGCCGGAAATACTTATCATAAAAGACATCATATTACGCGATCTACGCCGCGCGCACGAAGCGCGCATGGCGGGCATCGAAGAGCGCCTTTCGATGTTTGAGCAGGAGTGCCGCGCTCGGTTCCAGTCCATCGAAAAGCGGATCGACAGCCTTGCGGCGGCGTCCGAGCACTCGCAGAAAGAGGCCCTTTCCGATCTCAGCAAGGCAATCGGCGACATTGCCGGCCGCTTGCGGCTTGAGCGGGCGGCGGACGATGTCGGTTAAGAATGACTACCTCGCGCTCAAGGACGTCCTTTTCGGGCGGGAAAGCGCTGTCCTTGAAGACGTGCGAGCGCTCGTCGCTGCGCACGATCAGAGCATAGGCTCGCCCGAGCAACTTCGCGAAAGCGTTGCAGAAGTCCTGGCGGGTGCCATGCGCTCCGCCGGCATCAGGGACCGTACGGGTCTCGCCACCTCGATGGCGCCTGTCATCATCGACGGCATCCGCAGCGAAATCCGCAACTCCCGCAACGAAATCGTCGACGCGCTTTATCCCATCCTCGGGCGGCTGACGTCTGCCTATGTGATGAGCGCCTTCCGCGATTTCATGGAGCAGACGAACCAGCGCCTGGAAGGAGGGCTGTCGGGCCGTTTCATCTGGCTTCGGCTGTATTGCCTCGTCACCGGCAAGTCTTATGCGAAAGCGCTTCTGCGGCGGCGCACTGCTTTCCGCGTGCAAGAAATCCTGCTGATCGATGCCGAAACCGGCGCGCTCGTCGACTCATGGCAGGCGCCCAATCTCGCCGTAAGCGAGCCTATCGCCAATGACGGACCGCGCGTCACCGGCATGCTCGCCGCCGTGAACAAGTTCGCGTCCGAGGCGCTGAAGGCGAAACGCCAGTCTCTGAAGTCCATCGATCTCGGCGAAGAGCAGCTCTATCTGCGCATGACGGCCAAGATGCTGTTTGTGCTCCGATGCGAGGGATATGCGAGGGCTTCGCTGCTGGATGTCTTGGACAAGACGATCGTCGATGTTCTCGACGTTCAAGAATCGCGCCTCAGCTCGCCCGACCCGTATACCGCCGCGCATTCCGCCCGTGAGACGCTCGCCGCGCTTGCGGACAAGGTGCAGGAAACCCTGACCCGGCGACGGCGCAGGCCGGTATTCGCCATCGCGCTTTATAGCGCGCTCATCCTCGCGATCCTCGCATTTGCGGGCGTTCGATATTGGCAAAGCGAGCGCATGGAAGCGATCCGCGACAGAGCCGCAAGCATCGCGAGCGCGTTTCCGGGCGTGGCGGGCTTCCCCGTGGACGTACGCTTCGACGGCGACGGAAAATCCCTGATTTTGTCGGGTCTGGTGCCGAGCTACGCCATCAAGGAGGGGATCGAAAATCAGGTTTCGAGCCGTGTCACAGAACTGCCCATCAAAAGCCGGCTTCTGGTTCTCCCCGATGCGCACAAGGTCGACGATCTTCAGAACGCGGTCTCAACCGTCATGGACAAACTGGCTGCCATCGAGGCGCGGATCGAAGTCGGAAATGCGAGCCTCGCCGACCTGAAAGCGAGCGTTGCCGAGCAGGGCGAGTCGCTGAAGACGGTGAGCGCTCAGGTGTTTTCGCCGCAGCAGCGCTTCACGGAATGGGCGCGCAGGAACGCCATCTTCTTCGGGGAAGGCACGAAATTCCGAAACCCGGAGATAGCGGGCAGGAAGATAGCGGAACTGGTCCGCATCATGGCCAATTCGGATATCCGCCTGCTTGTCATAGGTTTTACGGACTCTCTTGGCCAGAGCGAACGAAACCAGGAACTCGGCATGGAGCGCGCAAAGGCGGTTGTCGACGAATTGGTCAAGCTCGGTATTGCCGAAGACCGTCTCGCCACTGTAAGCCGCAGAACGGAAACAATCGTCACGAGCGAGACGGGCACCACGAGCAAAAATCGCCGCGTGGAATTCCAGCTCGCTCTCGATGGCGAGTGAAGCACACGGCGTCTTGTTCTGGGCCGCCCTCCTGCCTCTGCCAGATCCTGTCGAGCGAAGAAGGCGCGACACGCTCGCCTGTCAAGCCACGCGCCAACCTCGGTTTTCAGTCGCCGGACCTCGCGCGCGGCAGCGTCACCCCTTGATGAAGGCGAGCAGGTCGGCGTTGATTGTCTCGGCCTCGGTAGTGGGCATGCCGTGCGGAAAGCCCTGATAGGTCTTCAGCGTGCCGTTCTTCAGCAACTTAGCCGAAAGCGGACCCGCGTCGGCATAGGGGACGATCTGGTCGTCCTCGCTGTGCATCACCAGAACCGGCACGGTAATCCTTTTCAGATCCTCGGTGAAATCGGTCTGCGAAAAGGCGACGACACCGTCATAATGTGCCTTCGACCCGCCCATCATGCCTTGCCGCCACCAGTTCCAGATTACACCCTGCAAAGGTTTCGCGCCTGGGCGATTGTAGCCGTAGAACGGTCCCGCCGGGATATCATGGTAGAATTGCGCGCGATTGGCGGCGATCTGCGCCTGAAAACCGTCGAAGACTTCCTTCGGAAGACCGCCCGGATTGGCTTCCGTCTTCACCATGAGGGGCGGCACGGCGCTGATGAGCGCGGCCTTCGAGGCGCGGCTTTCGCCGTGGCGCGCAAGGTAGCGGACCACCTCGCCGCCCCCGGTGGAGTGCCCCACGTGGATGGCATCGCGCAGATCGAGATGCTCGGTCAACGCCGCGAGATCGTCGGCGTAATGATCCATGTCGTGACCTTCGCTCGTCTGGCTTGAACGGCCGTGGCCGCGTCTGTCGTGAGCGATCACCCGGAAGCCCTTGCCGAGAAAGAACAGCAACTGCGCGTCCCAGTCATCCGCAGAAAGCGGCCAGCCATGGCTGAAAACGATGGGCTGACCGGAACCCCAATCCTTGTAATAGATCTCGATGCCGTCTTTTGTTGTGATGGCAGGCATGTGCTTTGATCCCGATTGTGGACGTCCACCGGAGATCACACAGCCCGACTTTAAGTTCCCGCCGCTTGAACCTTGAAGCGAAGAAGGGGCCCAAGCAGCGCTTCAAAATCCGGTGGCCGCCTGCCTTCCCCGGTTGAGCCGGCCGTCGGAACGAGATGAGAGCGGCGACATGAACCTTGAGCCGGGCTCCCCTTGCTCGGGGTGAAGATACAACCATTTTCTATTCCTGGTTGACGCCGCGTTAATTTCGCGCTTCCCTTGGCATACCTTGGGAAGGGCATGAGACATGGATTTTGTAGAAAAGTGCAAACTGCGCCAGGCCGCGCTACGAGATGCCGTGAAGGAAATGGATCAAATTCCCCTATTCGGCGGCGACGAGTTGCAGGCCGCCCGTTTCAAGCAAAACGCGTTGAAGACGATCTCGCTCTACGAGAAGATCATCCACCTCTCCAAGGGCGACACGATCGGTCACGCCTGACGACTGCGACGCGGACGGTGGCGTCACAGCACCGCGCTCGCCGTCAGTTCGACCTCGGATCAGCCTGCGTCAAAGTCGGCATCGATTCGACGCAAGGACAATCGGATCGGCAGCACAATTTTGCAGCGTCGTCAGATCAGGCATGACACGTCAGACTGGCTTTGGCGGTTTGCACCACGACGGTCGGCTTATCCGGGGCGGCACTCCCATCGAGCGTTTCTGACAGGAGTCTCAAAGACCCGCCTTGTCGAGGGCGGAAATCAGCCGTTCCCGATGCTGCGCCACGGCGAACAGGATGGTGGCGACAAGCACCGGCCATCCCACAAAGGGCACATACCTCGCAGCGGTCGCGCTGAGGATGCCTCGGGTAGCCTCCGGGCCGATCGCCTCCTGGATGGCGGGGACCGCTTGCCAGACCGCCGCGAGCCGGGACAGGAGCGTTCTCAATACCTGCGCTGCCAAGGCCCACTCGCCCGAACGGATCAGCGAACCAAGTTGTACGAGTACGTCTTTAAGCGAAAACTGTGCTGCGAGGCTTGCAAGACCGGCTTCATTGATGTCCCGAAGCCCGAATGCGGTCTTGATCACCGCAGCCACGGCCGCGCTGAGGTCATCGCCGGGGGCATCGGAGTTGACGAGGGGGACGACGCCACTTGCCGAGGCTGGCACCAGCGGGATTCCCCGCTCGTTGATTTGCGTGGCGAGGACCGCCTGAGCGGGCTCGACGTAGACTTCCGCCTCGGCCGCGGGAACACCTCCCAACAGGGCGAGCGAGGCGAAAATTCGCTCGTTCAGCCCTTCCAGAACCGACGCGTTCTCCGGCGATAATTTGGCGTATAACGCGAGCGACAGGAGGTTTTCCGCTGCTGCCTTCGCGTCGGCCACGGACAGGATGACGTCTCGACTACGGTCGGAAGACTGCGCTCCCGCCTTGCCTGACAAGATCGGCAGGGTGCTCAGGGCGACACCGATACCAAGCACAGACCGACGATGGAGCATGAATTACCTCCTGCATGCTTCATGAGCCAGCGCACCATGGCAACGGCATGCAGGCAAGGCAAGCCTCAACAGAGGCGTTAACCAGCCTGCGCGGTGAACCCGGCCATCTGTGTCTTGATACTCGCTCCGGCCGGCCGACGCGCAATTCCGCTCTGACCAAGATCGCACCAGGCTTTTTCGATATCGCGCGCGGAAATCCGCTCCCCAAAAAAGACCATGACAATCGTCCGCAGCACGATTTCGATATCGAGACGTAAATTCGCGTTTTGCACGTACCAGACATCCAGCGCCGCCTTGTCGTCCGACGATATATCGCGCCCGCCGATGACCTGAGCCCATCCGGTAAGACCTGGCCTGACCATCAGTCTGGCGCTCTGTGCCTCTGTTTGCTCCCAGTGCAATAGCGGCCTCGGCCCGACGATAGCCATGTCTCCCCGAATGATGTTGAACAATTGCGGAAACTCGTCGAAGCGCAGGCGCCGCATCAAGCTTCCGAGACGCGACACCCGTTCAGCGTCTGACAGCCGAGTGCCGTCTGGATCGTGAGCGGCCTTCATGGTCCGAAATTTGTAGAGCCTTAGAGGCTTGCCGCCGAGACCGGGCCGCTGCTGCCAGAAAAGGACCGGGAATCCGATGCTTGCCGCCACGCACGCAGCCGATACGAGCAGAAAGGGAGAGAGGATAATGAGCGCCGAAAGGGCGAGAAGAAAATCGACGCCGCGCTTGAATTTCCAGTATCTGCGTCTGGCGATCTTCTCCAGCGTCTCCGGGGCGATATGGAAACTGACATTCTGGGAGCCCGAATCCGAGGGGCGCGGCGCCCGGTTCTTTTTGCCATGCGAAACCGCGCCAGGCTTTTCGAGACTGAAGCCGAGATCCTGGACGAGAAATTGCAGCCGAATGCTGCGAGACTGTTCAATGCGAAGCAGCGTTTCGCGTTCCGGGTTGCGCAGAGACTGGACGGGGGAGGCAACCACGATACGGTCGATGGTTATGCCGTGAACTTCCAGATCATCGAGGATGCTCTCCAGTTCCTCCGTTTCTCCCAGTACAGGGTGCGATGCCACGAGCCGACCTACATGCCGATCGGTGCTTCCCACGAGGCCGACGACCCTTACGCGCCCCGGAGCGAGTTCCGACACCGCCTGCAGGTATGCCTCCGTCAGTTTGGAAATTCCCACGACCAGCAACGCGATCTGCGGCGACGGTGAAGCCGGTTGAAGAAAAGCGCCAAAAGCCTTGCGATGCTGCCGAAAGTCATGGCTGATTTTATGCAAGGCACGCGCGCCCACGAGCAACGCTACTCCGAAGATCAGTTGAATGAAGGGCAGTGACCGTGACGTTCCTTCAAGACGATTCCACGCAAAGGTCAAGGCAGTCGCGCCAACGACCGCGGCCGCGACAACCGTCATCACGCGCAGATAGTCCGGACCGCTACTGAACCGCCAGATGGTTCGGTTGACGCCACTGACGGAAAAGGCAACCAGGGACGCGATCGTCGTGGCAAGGAGATAGGGAACGAATTCAAGGAAACGCGGCACGGTAATCTCGAAATTCTCCCTCAGGATGAAAGCAAAAGCGGTCGAAATGCAGAGAAGGCTGACATCCAGAATGAGCAAAAATGGGCGGCACATCGACATAGCTCCACAGATAAACCAAGCGATCACAAGAGGCCGCAAACTACTGAAGCGAACTTGGAATTTGAGCCCTGGCTGCAGGCTCTCGCTCAAATATCAAATTCGAAAACCCCACCTGCCTTTAAAGACTTGCCCGTGGTCCCTGTTATTCCGACCTTTGCTCGCAGCGTGCGGCACCCTGGATGCGCATGTCGAAATCGGATCACGAACTCGCCCCAGTCCTCCGCCAGTCTTCTGGCCAGGCAATCTCGCTGGCCCAAGCCTCTCGCTTCACCTCCCCGCGGGAATGGTGCCGCCCTCGCCGCGGCTTAGGCTTGGGCTGGACCTCGTACGTCGCCGGAACAGCAAGTATCCCGCAGAACAGCGCAAAGATGGCAGCCAGCGCTGTCGTTCTGAGGGGATAGTCCACAATCGAATGGGCTAGCAGCAAGGCGAGGATCACGACCGCAGTCCGGTTCAGCGCCGTCACATCCCGCGCCTCGCCAACCGGAGGCGCCTTCCAGACAGTCCAACTCCGGTTCGAGAACCAAGCCAGGAAAGCCAGGATAACGAATGCACCGATGACGCCGGTTTCAAGAAAGATTTCGGCGAAATCATTATGGGCGCGATTGGCGTACCCCGGGTGGACGTCATCGCTCTTTTCGACCGCACTATACACCGGCACGAAAGAACCTAATCCCGTGCCGAAGGGCAGCGATTTGATCGCCGTTTGGAGCGTTGCACCGGCAAAACGGAGGCGAAGATCGTCGACGAAATCGCCTTCGAAGCGTGTCAGCAGGCGACCGATGCCGAACTGGACTGCAAAAAGCATCGCAATGATTGCGACAGTGGCAACGGCCTGAGACGAGGCTCGATTCTCCCGACCGCCCATATCCTCCCGCGTTCGAGCAGCGAAAAAGATGGCCGCGCCGCCTCCGATCGCCAGCATGGCCAAAAAGAAGCCGGCGCGAGATCTCGCCAACATCACCCCGGTTACCAAAGCGACGAAAGTGAGCGCTATGACCGCCCAAATGAGGAGGCTGGAAGCTGGGGGCCGCGCTCCCACCCTTGGCATCGTCGACCAATAGCCGACAAGCACCAGACTCACCACTATGAGGGCCGCGAAGTGATTGCGGTTCGCGAAGAAACCGACGGCCTCCGTCAGATTTGTGTAACTGTAAAATCGAAGCCCGCTGCCAGGCCCCTGGGCCACTTGAAGGAAGCCAATCACGAGAGACAGGACGCCAAGCCCAAGCACGATCCAGCAGAGCAGGCGTCTTTGCTGAAAATCCAGGCGAACGACCGCGGAAAATACCGCGATTGGCACGAGGAGCGACACAGCGGCTGCCCAGGTTGCCTGCGGCGTCAGCGAAAATGTGTCCCAGGCTGTCGACGGCGCAATACCAGCTGTACCGCTCCGACTGAGTAACTTTTCGCCGCCGGACCAGATATGGAACGGCAAAGGGAAAAGCTGCAGCGCGACAATCGCCAGGGCGGAAAGAAACACGACTGCAATCGCGCGGCGCTGCGCATCCCAGCCGGATCTCTCCATCAACGGCCAGAGCGCTATACACAGTAGCGGAACCGCCGCTGCTTGTGCGACCGCGTCCCCCAGAAAGCCGATACTCGTGCCGCCTCCAAAAAGAACCGCCAGCACCAAGACAGCGACGCAAGACCCGAACAACATCGGAGCACTCCGACGACGGATTACGGGCTGACCCCACCGATGAACTCGTTACCGCTATCGTTGGTCGCCAATGCGACACCGACACCGATGCCGACGCCGAGCGTGGCGCCGATCAGGGGCAGGTTATTTGAAAAGCTTCCCTGTCCGGGAACACCGCCGGCGGGCTGCCCATTCGAAAGGACCGCAACGGTCTGAGATTGCGCAACCCTCTGGATCATGCCGCTGTCGTAGACAATGTCCGCACTGCCCGCGACGGCGCGAATGCGGTCACCCGCAACAACCGGCGACGTCACCGAGACCGGCTGGAACCCGCCTCCGCGATCAACCATCACGGAGCCCTGGATATTCGTCAAAATGGTCGCATGAGCTGCCGTAACCATGAAGACAGTACCGGCAGTTACCACGGTTGACCATTCGACGAGCCTCTTCAGACCGCGCATTTGGCACTTCATAGCATTCTCCAAGATATCGTTCGACGCACTGAAACACCGGAAATCATTATAATGATCATAGGATTTTGACAATTTTATAAATTAGTGGATAAGCTCTTTTTCCAATCGGTGCAGCCAATTAACCACAGATTGCGATTCGGACCGTGCGAGACAATTAAAGATTGTGGAAAACGCGCAATGTTGCACACCGCGTCGCTTGCATAGGTTACGCCGATTGATGCCATTCTCAGTTGCGATCGGCACGAGAGCGTCCGGGATTCAATGCAAGTCTTTTGAAGAACGTAGCGGTGGGTTCGATCCGCGAATGGCGACCGGCGAATTTGGGTAGCGAGTCAAACTATGCAGGATAGCTTCCGGGGTGGAGCCGATGATCGTTCACGCGAGGCTCAAGCGCTCATCCGGGCCGATTCTCACGCAATAGCGACAGCAAGGCTCGGCTATGTGCCCGTTGGATACGGAGCCGAGCCGGAAGAAGAAGAGAAGCTGGCGGTGTCGCTGCGGCGTTACGTCCACCTCCTTCTCAAGCATAAGTTCCTCGTTCTGGGAACCGCTTTCGTATTCTGCGTTCTCGGCACGATTCAGACCTTGATGAAGACGCCTCTTTACGCAGCAAATGTCAGTATTCAGATCGAGAGAGAGGGAGCCAAAATCGTCGAAAGCGGAACGACAAGCCCCACAGAAACGGGCAGCGTCGACTTCCTGCGCACGCAGCACGAGCTTTTGAAAAGCCGGTCCATGGCGGAACGAGTCGTATCCGCACTTAATCTTTACAAGGACGATACATTTTTCAAGCCTCGCGACGTTTCGGCGCTTGGACTTATTACGGGCTACTTCTCGAAAACTCAGACGCTCTCCCCGGCGTCGAAGATAGCGAAGGCCAGCGATATCCTGATCAGCAACGTCACGGTCATGCCGGTTCCCGGCTCACGCCTCGTCGATATCCGCTACCTTGATCCCGATCCGCACCGTGCTCAGATGATAGCGAATGGATATGCAGACGCCTATGTGGCCTCCAATCTGAACCGGCGATTCGAGGCGAACGCTTACGCGAAGACATTTCTTGATGATCAGATCAAGCAACTGCAGATAAGGCTACAGGAATCCGAGCAGGCTTTGATCGATTTCGCCGAGAAAGAGCGGATGGTCGAGGTCAACGATAAAACGTCCATCGCGGAAAACAGTCTCGCCGCCGCGAACGCTGCCGCGGGCCAGCTGATTTCCGAGCGCATCAAGAACGAACAGCTTTGGCGTCAAGTCGAAAGTTCGACTGCCATCAATTTACCCCAGGTCCTTAGCAATCAGGTGATAGACACCCTGCGCGGTCAGCGGAAGGCCTTGGAAACCCAGTATCAGGAGAAGCTGGAGAACTTCAAGCCAAGCTATCCCGAGATGGTTCAAATCTCGAACAAGATCAAGGAGGTGGATCGGCAAATCAATGCCGAGATAAAAACGATTCGGAACTCCTTGAAAGCAGGCTATCAATCATCGCTCGCGCAGGAAAATGAGATGAGGGCGAGAATTGAGGAGCTCCGCACGGAAGTTCTCGATCTCCAGAAAAAAGGCATTCGCTACAATATATTAAAAAGGGAAGTCGACACCAATCGCAATTTGTACAATAGCCTTCTTCAACGTCTCAAGGAGGTCGACATTGCCAGCGGCGTTGGAAGCAACAACATTTTCATCGTAGACAGAGCAATCGCCCCGACCTCTCCTTCCGAGCCGAACCTGAGCCGCGCACTGTTTCTCGCCCTTGGTCTGGGGCTCGTTACCGGCATCGTAATTTCCTGTCTGCTCGAGATGATCGATGATCGCGTGCGGGCCCCCGAGGAGGTGGAACAAATTTCCGGGCTGCCGACCTTGGGCATCATTCCGCGCGATCAATCCGACATGGAATTGAGCGTCGTTATCAAAGACCACCGTTCCCATGTGGCGGAAGCCTACCGGTCCTTCGCGACGGCGCTACAATTCTCCACCGATAGCGGACTGCCGCGCTCGATCGCGGTGACGAGCGCGGGCGCGGGCGAGGGGAAGTCGACGACAGCACTTGCGATGGCCCGTCATTTCGCGCACATCGGTCTGAGAGTTCTGCTGATCGACGCGGATCTCAGGCGGCCATCTCTGCACATCAAGCTGAACCTCGATAATTCGATGG
This sequence comes from Rhodomicrobium lacus, assembly GCF_003992725.1. Taxonomy (NCBI): domain Bacteria; kingdom Pseudomonadati; phylum Pseudomonadota; class Alphaproteobacteria; order Hyphomicrobiales; family Hyphomicrobiaceae; genus Rhodomicrobium; species Rhodomicrobium lacus. Next base: position 1,223,879 of record NZ_RZNF01000012.1, read on the forward strand.
GCTTCAGCAACTATCTGACCGGCGCTTCCATGCCGCCGGATCTGGTGCAAAGGACCGATCACCCCAACCTCGCGTTCATGGCGTCGGGGCCGCTTCCGCCGAACGCCGCCGATCTCCTCAGCGGCCCCCGGGTTTATTCGCTGATATCGCTCGGGTCGGATGTGTTCAATGTCATCATTTTCGACTCGCCTCCGGTATTGGGGCTCGCGGACGCGCAGCTCCTGTCGGGCGCTGCGGCAGCAACCGTTTTCGTCGTGGGCGCTGGCGACAGCAGAAAAGGCGCGCTCCGCGCCGCACTGCGCCGAATGTACATGGCCCGCGTCACTTTACTCGGGACGCTGGTGACAAAGTTCGATCCGAAGACAGTGGGATACGCGTACGGACACGGATACGACTATCAGTACGGGTATCATATGGACACGGAAGACGCAGATCGCAGCACGCAAAAGCCGCAGCTAGCCCGGTATTGACCGATGCGAAGTCCCGATGCCATCGCCGCTGCTCTTGGCATGCTGTCTTATCCACGCATGGCACATAAGGCGCGCCGGTTTCCCTTGCCGAAGGGCATCACGTTCCTTCTCGAAATTGCAGCTGCTGAGCCCGACGCCCTTCGGGAGGCGGTCTCCATCACCGGGCAGTCGGAACCCACGCTCAGGAAAGCAGCCGGTTTCTTCATCGAACAGGTCATGCTCGACGAAAAGGCCGATTACTACCGGATGCTCGGTGCGAGCCCTTCCGCCCCGAACGAAGACATCCGACGGCATATGGCGCTCATCATGCGCTGGCTTCATCCCGACCTGGTGATGGATCACGAGCGGGACGGCGGTTTCAACCGAAGTCTTTACGCGAACCGCGTCATCGCCGCTTGGGACGCCCTCAAGTCGCAATCCCGCCGTTCTGCCTATGATTCGACCCGCCTCAGGGGCGAGCCCGACACCGCACCGCCGAAGCCGAAAGATCGCCAGCCGAGCCTCCAACCTCAGTCGAGTGTCCCGACCGGTTGGCAAGCAATGCGCCCCGATTCCCCGGCACGTCGACGTGCCGCCGGTTTGAGCCAAATTCTTAATCTGTTCGGATTTCGCCTATGAGTAGAAACGTCTCGAACTTCGGGCGCGCAAAGGTATTTCGGGTTGCGATCAACAAACTGTCGCATGTCATCGCGAGTCCAGCCCGGTTTGCGTTTTTCAGCGCGCTCAGCCTTCTTCTCTTCTGGCTGATCGCCACAAAAAGCCTTCCCTATGCCCTGGCACTTAATGATCCCGATCTGGCGTTGCGTCTCAATGCGTCGAACCCCGCTGCCCTCATCGCGAAAGCGGAACGGCTGCGAGTGCAGTTTCTCAACTTGAACCAGGGCAGCAAGACAGGCTCTCGCCTTCCCGAAGCGTCCGAAGATACCATAGGAAAGCTTCCGCCTGCGCGGCAGGCAGGAGCGCCGGAAAGCGTCGATCGTCGCGGCCTGCGTGAGGAAATCCGTTCGCTCGCCTTGCGCACTCTGGAAAATGATCCGCTGAACGCGACGGCATACCGCTTGCTCGGTGAAATCGCCGATACGCCCGATCACGCTCGCATTCTGATGCGGGAGGCCGTTAGACGCTCGCAACGCGAGGCAATTGCACAATTCTGGCTCCTGAACGACAGTTTCCTGCGCAGCGATTTCAAAAGTGCTCTCGGTCACGCGGAAATACTTCTACAAACCCGTCCAGACCTGACCTTGTACGTCTTCAGCTATCTGACGCTTCTCGCTGACGAACCGGAAGGCAGGCGCTTCCTGACTGCCCGACTCGCGCGAAACCCGGCCTGGCGGCAAGGCTTCTTCGAAGCCCTGCCAAAAAACGTGCGCAAGATGGATACGCCGCTGCAGCTGGTGGTCGCCCTGAAGGGAACGGCGAAACCGCTCACCAATCGTGAGATTGCTCCCTATCTGGATGTGCTGATCGAGAAAAACCTCGTCGACGTTGCTTACAATGCCTGGCTTCAATTTCTGCCACAAGCCGAACAGGATACGATTGGCCTTATAACGCATCCCAGTTTCGAGCGTGAGCCGAGTGGCGTTGCTTTCGACTGGATGATTACCCCAGGCACCAACGCGAGCGTCGAATTCGCGCCCCTGTCGCCCGATGCCGGGCACGCCTTGCATTTCAATATGGGAGAGGGGCGCATTCAATTTCCTGTAGTCAGGCAGTTCGTTCTGTTTTCCGCCGGCAGTTACCGGATCGACGGGAAACTCAGGGGCCACATTACCGGCAAACGTGGCCTGCGCTGGCAGATCCGCTGCGCCCACGGCAACCAGCGCATCCTTGGCGAAACGGAACAATTGCTGGGGCGGTCGGAGCAATGGCGGAACTTCGCCTTTTCTTTCGATGTCCCGCGAACGGATGAGTGCAAGGGGCAGATGCTGCGTCTCTACCACGATGCGCGATCCCCGTCCGAAGAGTTCGTATCGGGCGAGGTCTCGTTCGCGGAACTGCGGCTCACGCGTCTCGACGCCACGGAGAGCCTCAGCGCCGAGATGTTCCCCGAGGCTGGTTCACCTGAACCGACCGACGATACCTCGACGTTGCGATGGACCTCCACCGTTGCCGCGCCCAAGTAAACGCCAGTGCAGCCCCGGTTTCTGCCGTCACGCTGCCGTTCCCCTGCTCGGCGCGGTTTGCGCCGATGTCTTCGAGGAGTCTACCTGTACACGCGAAGGGCAAGCTTACCTGATCGCACCGTCCAGCGTCGCAAGGTCATCAAATCTCGTCAGCGGGTCAATCTGCGCCGCTCTCCCCTGCACGTCATTGCGCCGCCGGTGCCACGGGCGCGGGTAAAGCCGGAGCCGCGACGGCCTCAGCAGCAGGCGCGTTAGGCGGTGGCGCGGTGTTTTTCGTGCTCGCCCCTGGAGCCTCGGAGACGAGAGCCACCTTCGTAAACCCGGCGGTACTGATCTGACCCATCACTTCGAGGACTGCCCTATAAGGAAGTTCCTTGTCCGCGCGGACGTGTATCCGGCGGTCGAGCTCGTTTTCGGCGTGGTTCTTCAGCGTGGAAGCAAGCAGGTCGGCGGGTATTTCCTCATTGCCGATGAAGTATTTGCCGCCGGCGTCGATGCTGACAGCGAGCGGCGGCTTCTGGTCGTTGAGCGGCTTCGCCTGCGTCTTGGGCAGATCCACCGGCACGCCGGATGTCATCAGCGGCGCGGCGATCATGAACACGATGAGCAGCACCAGCATGACGTCGACGAGCGGCGTCACATTGATGTCGGTCATCGGCGCGTCGTCGTCCTCGTCGTGGCTACGCAGCGAGGCGCCCATGAGGCTCTCCTTTCGAAAGCTGGCGGGACAGTTCCACGCCGTAGACTTCGATGAATGTTTTCAGGCTTTTCCCGAACTGGGCTATGTTGCCGGTGATGCGGTTGTAGAAGACGACTGCCGGGATCGCCGCCACAAGGCCGAGCGCGGTCGCGAACAGCGCCTCCGCGATGCCCGGGGCGACGACGGCGAGGCTCGTGTTATTCGACGCCGCGATGCCCTGGAAGCTGTTCATGATGCCCCACACAGTGCCGAACAGCCCCACGAAGGGCGAAACGGACCCGATTGTCGCAAGGCTCTGGAGACCGCCCTTGAGCTGGTCCAGCGTGTTCGCGCTGGCGAGTTGACCCACGCGGTGCACACGGTCGAGCAGGCTTTCCTGCTGCGCCGGACTGTTTCGGATATCCGCGGATCGCCTGTTCTCGTCGACCATCGCCTGGTATATGAGCCGCAGGGGATCGGACGGTTTCACACGCAGAAATGCCTCTGAAAGGTCTGAGAGGGGAACGCCATGCGCAAGGCTTCTCAGAAGGGTCTTCGCTCGCCTGTTGAGGATGGCAAGCTGGATGGTTTTCGCCGCGATGATGCCCCATCCCCAGGCCGAAGCCAGGATGAGCAGCCCCATTACCGCCTGAACGACGATGTCGGCCTGCTGGAAGAGTTCCAGCGGCGAGAGAAGATGAGCGGCGCTCGCGGCACCGCCGGAAATGGCTGTATCGGCCATTCGGATTTCCTTCCATGGTTGCAGGTGGCGCGATCACTGGGCTCTGTAGACGATTGCGCCTGAAATCTTGTATGTCCGCGAGCCAAGCGCAGGCGGTGTCGGGAACGGCGCGGAACGCGCCAGGGCTTCCGCTGCGGCGCGATCCATCACGGCGTTGCCGGAGCTTCCTACCGACTTGGAGATGAGTTCCCCGCCTGAGCCGATTACGATTGAATAACTGATGCGAACCGACTGTCCGCGCGAGAGCGCCGACTTCGGGAAGCTTCCGCTCGCGACGCGATTGATCCGCTGGTACACCTTGTTGGCGTAGTCAGTCGGGATCGCGCCCGGCGTCGGCGTGGCGGACCGGGGCTTAGGTTTCGCGACGGGCTTCGGCGGTTCCACCGGCTTGGGCTTGATCTCCTCCTTGACCGGCTCAGGCGGCTTCTCGGGCTCGGGCAGAGGCTCAGGCAACGGCTCCGGCGTGGGTTCCGGAATGGGCTCCGGCTGGGGTTCCGGTTCTGGCGGCGGAGGGGGCTGCTCGGGTTCCTCCGGCGCTGCCGGTTCTTCATAGACCATGTCCACCGGCGCTTCGAGAACAGCGGGTGGCGAGCTGAAGTCGATCGTGAGAAGGGCGGTCAGGGCGGCCACGTAAACGCCAATACCGAGTATGGTCAGCGTTACCGGTGGTCGCCGCGTCCCGATGCCGAGCAGCACGGCTGGAACCGCAGGCGACAACTCCCCTTTCTCCGTAGCGCCAAGCGGCTGGCTATCGTACAGGCTGCCAGTAATTTCAACATTCATGCTCTGAACCCCGATCGGACGAGCCGACCGCTCACGCACGCATCCGCCCTGCGATGTGCCGCCATTTCGTCATCCCTTCCGAAGCACGGCGTGAGCGATCCAGCTTGCCATTTCGTCCGTCGCTATTTGAGGTCGAGCGTGACTGTTTCGATCTTGCCGGTGAACTTGAACGGCACGCTGTAATTGTCGCTGATCGGGGTGCCGAGATCGGCCCCGACATCCAGCGTCTCATGATAATTCGTGAAAAGGTTCGAGATCTTCGCCTCGCCGACAGACGCCCCATTCACGGAAAGGCGAGCCGTTCCCGGCTGGGGGATGCGTCCGAACCCTCGCGCCACCTTGATGAGCGGATTGGACTCGTCGCCATCGACATTGAAATCGAGCGTGACGGTCGCCTTCCCCGGCGGCACCGCGGCGGCCGAGACGATCCGGCCGGTTACGCTTCCGTGTGCGTTCGTCTCGTAGACTGCTCGGCCCTGGTCGTCGAGATAGATGACATAACCGCCGAGATGGCCGCCTTCGGCAATGATCACGCCCTTGGCGCCGGCTTGGGGAATGTCCACTTGCGCCGTGATCGTGTGCGAGCGCGAACCAGTTCTGGGACCGATCAGAACCGGGATGCGGTTTGTGCCCTCACGGAACACAAGCTGCTTCCTTTCGGTCGAGCCGGACGTCAGAAGCGCCGGCACCGGAGCGAGAGGATAGATGTTGGTGCGCTTCGCCTCCTGATCGAAGAGGGCCTGAAGCTCTTTCAGCTTCTCGGGGTTCTCCTTCGCGAGATCGCGCGCCTGGCTATAGTCCTTGTCGAGATTGTAAAGCTCCCACGGATGTTCGCCGATGGGCGTGCCAAACCGCTCGAACGTCTTCCACGGAACGATGTGGCGCGCACCTGCCCACCAGCCATCCTTGTAGATGCCGCGATTGCCGACCGTCTCGAAGATCTGCGTGGTGTGTTTGCTTTTCGCCTTTCCGTCGCTGAAGCTGTCGACGAAGCTCTTGCCCTCAAGTGGCGTCTGCTTCTCCCCGTTCACCTCGTCGGGCGGCGTGATACCGGCGGCCTCATAGATCGTGGGTGCGATGTCCGTGACGTGCCGGAAACCGCCGCGGATCGCGCCCTTGTCGGTGATCTTCGACGGCCATGACACGACCAGCGGATCACGCGTGCCGCCGAGATGCGAGGCGACCTGCTTCGTCCACTGGAACGGTGCGTTCAGGCCCCAGGCCCATGCCGCCGAGTAGTGATTGTAGAAGGAATCGGTGCCCAGCTCGTCGGCCCTTTCAAGCCGTCCCTGGATGCTCACAGGGCTGCCGTCCGCATTGCGAGCGTCGAGCCCCTCGGGACCGCCCTCGGCGCTGGCTCCGTTGTCGCCCACGATGTAGAGAACGAGCGTGTTGTCGCCTTTGCCTTCCTCGCGAATGGCATCGAGCACGCGACCGACTTCGAAATCGGTTTGGGCAAGGAAGCCCGCATAAACCTCGGCCTGTCGTGCCAGCAGCTTTTTCTGCTCGGGCGAAAGGCTATCCCAGGCGGCGATTTCTGCCGGGCGCGGCGTCAATTCGGCGTCGGCCGGGATGATGCCCAGAGCTTTCTCGCGCGCGAAGGTTTCTTCCCGCAGCTTGTCCCACCCCTGATCGAACTTGCCCTTGAACTTGTCGATCCATTCCTGGGAAACGTGGTGCGGTGCATGCGTCGCGCCGGTGGCGAAGTATACGAAGAACGGCTTGTCGGAGGCCGCCGCATCGTGCTGATGCAGCCAGTTGATCGCTTCGTTGGCAAGATCCGTGGTCAGATGGTAGCCCTGTTTCGGGGTGCCCCAAGGCTCCACGGGCGTTGTACCGCGCCAGAGCTTCGGCTGCCACTGGTTGGTCTCGCCGCCCTGAAAGCCGTAGAAGTACTCGAAGCCGCGACTTGTCGGCCAGCGGTCGAACGGACCGGTCGGACCGGCTTCACCGATCGGCGTATTGTGCCATTTGCCAAAAGCGGCGGTCGAATAACCGTTGAGGCGAAGCACCTCGGCGATGGAAGCCGCGCTTTTCGGCCAGCGCGCATTGTAGCCCGGATAGTTGGCGGCAAGCTCCGCGACCGTTCCGAAGCCGACCTGATGATCGTTGCGCCCTGAGAGCAGCGCGGCGCGCGTCGGCGAGCAGAGCGCATTGACGTGGAACTGATTGTAGCGGAGCCCTTCGCTGGCGAGCTTGTCGAGCGCCGGCGTCGGAACGGGACCGCCCGTAACGGATGTCGCTCCAAATCCCACATCGTCGAGCAGAATGAGGACAATATTCGGCGCGCCTTTGGGCGCGGTGACATTTTTCGGCGCGTCGGGTTTCGACTTGTTTGCGTCAGCGTCGACGACCCCAGAAAAGGGTTGCTCGGGTTTCGGCAAAACTTCGGCCGCGATTACATGGCTGCTCATGCCCGCAAGAAGTGCCGCCCCGGCGACGAACCGCCAGGATCTGGATTGACTCATTTGTCTCTCCCAAAAGGACTTCGGAGTTATTCAGATCAAGGGGTATTGCGCCCGCAATCGGTTGTCCGGCATTCCCCACCAGATGCCGCAAAGAGGGGCTTGAAGGCCCCTCTCGCGCTCCTGAAGAGTATGTCGACTATGTCGATAGTCAAAATATTTTTTACGACTGGCGGCGCGCTGAGCGTGCGAAAAAGAAAATAGTTCTACCTGCTATCAATCGTTAAAAATCCCGGCCCTTCTCTGCAACTTGTGCGAGGCTTGAGCCCAAGCATTTTAGACAAAATTCGCACACGGATTTCAGCGGCCTTCCGGCCCTGCTTTCTGCTCCGTGCGGGAACCCGGGTTGTCGGGAGCAAGCTGCGCAAGCGAGCGCGCATGATCCGCCGCTTCCTCGGTGCGGCCGCTCTCCCGCGCGAAACTCACGAGCGCTTCGAGAAGCAGGCGATCCCCCGGATGGCGTCGGCTCGCCTCCCGCAGCACCGCCATGGCGCGAGCACGGTCGCCGTCTTCCCAGAGGGCAAGTCCGTAAGCGTAGTCGAACCGTGGCTCTTCGGGACTGAGGGCCGCCGCGCGCTCAAGCTCGACGCGGGCTTCGGCGCGCCTGCCTTGCCGGATGAGCGTAAGCGCCAGCGCATAGCGCACATCGCCCGCCCCCGGAGCGGACGCGGCGCTTTTCCGGAGTACCCGCTCCGCTTCGCCGTTTCGCCCTTCCGCGCGATAGAGATCGGCCAGCGTAATCGCTCCGGCGGTGAACGACGGATCTTCCTCGATCGCGAATCGCAATGTCGCTTCCGCTTTCTCCGCATCGCCGAGTTCGGCCCACAGAACGCCGAGGTTCAGCGCGCTTTCGGGTCGCTCGGATGCGAGTTGCTCCGCTTCGACCCACTCCTTGAGAGCGCTCCTGAACGGCTCGCTGCGTTCGGCGGGGCTGGCGGAAGCCAGAAGCCGCGCCGCTTCGATCCGCACAGCACGTGCCGGATCGCCGACGACGGGAAAGAGAAGCTCTGAAAGCGTCGCGGGGGGATAGGGCGCCAACCCCCGAACCGCGCCGAGACGTACGAATGGCTCGCTGTCGGCAAGCCCCTTACGGAGCGCTGCAAGCGCCGGAGCACCGGGAAAGCGGGCGAGGAGTGAGAGCGCGGTCGCGCGCGCTATCGGCGGGTTGCCCGGATCTGACACCGTCTCGACAAGAAGCTTCTCCGCTCCGGGAAGCCGTTTGCGGCCAGCATCGAGCGCTTTCGCAAATTTCGAGCCTGTTCTATGGCCGCCACCGCCCCAGCGGTTCAACGCCTCTTCGGACCAATCTGCGCCGCGCTCCGCATGGCATGTGAGGCAGGGATCGGACGATCCCAGCGCCGCTGCTCGGGCCGGTGCGGGAAGCCTGAAGCTGTGATCGTGGCGGACATGAACGCCCATATAGGTGCGCCCCGGCATATGGCAGGTGACACACCGCGCGGCCTCTGACCCCTGCGTGTGACGGTGATGCGAGGAGGTGTCGAAGCGGCTGGCGTCATGGCATTGCGCGCACACGCCGTTGCCTTCCGCCTTGAGGCCGTCGCCATGCGCGCTGTGGCAGTCGGTGCAGACGACGCCCGCATGCGCCATGCGGCTTTGCAGGAATGAGCCGACCTCGAACACTTCATCTCGAAATTGTCCGTCCGCGAAATAGAGCGTGTCGTCCAGCAGCGCCGGGGAGTGGCTGTCGAGGAGAGGCTGGCCGGACGCCCACCCATCGGTCAGGGCTCGGCGTCTGGCATGGCAGGGCGCGCATCGGTCGACCTCCCGATGCCTTGCCGGGCCGACGAAGCGGCGGATGCCTCGTTCGTCGAAATCGCCCCAATAGGCGCCGCGCGCGCCCGAGCCTTCCGGCGCCAACCCCTTGTGCGGGATGGCCGCCGGACGCCCGCTCTCCGCCCACGCGACGTGGCTCGCGCCGGCACCGTGGCACGCTTCGCACGCCACATTGATGTCCGACCAGGTGGTGCTGTAGGTGCGCGTTGCGATGTCGTAGTTCTTGCGCAGGCCCGTGGAATGGCAATCGGCGCACATGCTGTTCCAGGTCTGGTTGCGGCTCGTCCAGTGAAGTGCGTCGCCCGGCTTGATGCCGGCTTCCGGATAAAGGCTGAACCAGCGCTGCCCGCCCTCCGAAGCTGGCCGACTGTCCCACGCGAAGGGGAGAGCCTGATAGCGTCCGTTTCCGAAGGGAACCAGATATTGCTGAAGTGGGAAGACGCCGATGGTGAAAGCGATCGGAAACTCGGCCTGCTTTCCGCTGGCGTCTTCGAGGCGCGCCAACGCCGAAGATTGACGCATGAACGCGACGAAGTCGCCGCCAACTGCTGCCGCGCCACCGAAACCCGCGAGAAGCGTCGAGGGCGACGCCACCTGCAGCGATTTCGCATGAGACGAGCCGGCCCAGTCCCGGCCCTGCGGCTCGTGGCAGGCGACGCATCGCTCCTGCCCGACATATCCCGGCGGGTGCATGCGTGCGATGCCTTCGCCGGCATCGGTCGTCCCGGTCGACTCCAAAGCTACGCCACCGGCCAAAAAGACGGCGAAGATGACGACGATGAAACGGAGTGCCGGATGAAGGCGTTGCATGGCTGCTTTCTTCGTTGGCAGATCGGGCAAAGCCGATCCACCTCATGCGGACGGTCACCTATTGCCACGCTTGCGTCCGGCAGCTTTTTTGTCAATGAAATCGATATATGTCATCATCTATCCGTCAACGTTCCTCGCTCCCGAAACCGCCTGAACGGTTTCATAACGGTCGGAATCCGCTCTAAGGTGTGGCGCCGACTGCCCGGTTTGTACGATTCCCCCACGAACGTTCCCGATCCGTTTGCCAGTCTGCATCCCCGACAACGCCAAAGTGCGCCTTCGGTCGGAGCCGATTATGCGGCGCAGCCATGTCGACGGGTAACGCCTGAACCCCAAGCGTCCGACTTCCGCAACGTGGCCTTCCTGCAACGGTCTTTCGCCGTGAGCTTGTGCTTTCACGAATTTCTGGCGGTCTCCGTCGCGCCCGCGGCTCTCAGAAGCGGAGACCCCATGCGATGGGCATCGCAAGTGGGCGTTTCATCGTAGGGGCACTGGTTCTGGGGGCGTTGTGAGTTTTGGGCAAAAAAGGCGAGGGCGGAGCGCTCCGCCCCGAAAAGCTGCGTGCCTGATGGCCGCAGTCGCGATTGTTGGCGGGATGTCGCCGGAGTTGGGGATTGCCGCTGAAAAGGCGCAGCTTCCCGTCGGGAAAGGCGCAGGAAACACAGTTTCTCCTTCGGCGCCATCTGCCGAGCCGCAGAATTTCGATATCGATGAATTCCGCGTCGATGGGGCTGAAAAGCTTCAGCAAATCGAGGTCGAGGAAGCGATTTATCCGTTTCTTGGCCCCGATCGCACGCCGGCAGACGTCGAGAAGGCGCGCGCTGCTCTCGAAAAGCATTACCACGAGAAAGGCTTTCAGACCGTCAGCGTCAGCATTCCGCCGCAGAACGTTTCAACACGGATTGTGGTGCTCAAGGTTACCGAGGGCAAGGTGGGACGCCTCCGGGTCACCAACTCGAACTACCACGATATTGAGAAGATCAAGAAGAAGGCGCCGTCGCTGAAAGAAGGCACGCTGCCGAACTTCAGTGACGTCACGCAAGACATTATAGCGCTCAACCAGTGGCCGGATCGTCGCGTTACGCCTGTGCTAAGGGCGGGTGTCACGCCCGGTACAGTGGATGTCGATCTCAATGTCGAGGACAAGCTGCCGCTGCATGGCAACGTCGAGTTCAATAACCGAGCTTCCCCCAACACCACGCCAACCAGGATCAATACCACACTCAAATACGATAATCTTTGGCAACGCGGGCATTCGCTGAGCGTCACATATCAGGTAGCTCCCGAGCGTCCAGACGATGCGGAGGTCTTCTCCGGCTCCTATCTGGCGCGCGTTACAGACTGGACCAGCATCCTCGTTTACGGCGTCAAATCGAGCAGCAACATCTCCACGGTGGGTGGCATGACCGTCATTGGGCCCGGCGAAACCGTCGGCGCACGCGCCATTCTGACACTCCCACCGCGCGAGAATTACTTCCATTCCTTTTCAGCGGGCTTCGATTACAAGCACTTCGCGCAGATGACGTTGCTCGAAAAAGAGGGGTTCTCGTCACCGGTCTCGTATGTTCCGTTAAGCGCGACCTATAGCGGAACGCTGCAAACGGACGGCGGCCTGACTCAGTTCAGCATCGGAGCGGTGGGCAATCTCCGCGAATTGAGCAGCGATTGGGAGGAGTTCGCCAATCGGCGCGCATACTCGAATGCCAACTTCTTCCATTTGAACGCCGAACTCTCCCATACCCAAGACATATGGGAAGGGTTCCAGCTCTATGGTCGCGTCAAGGGGCAATATTCCGATAGCCCGATGGTTTCCAGCGAACAGTTCAGCATCGGCGGCGCCGACACCGTTCGCGGCTATCTCGAAAGCCAGGCCATTGTCGACAACGGTGTGGTTGGCTCATTCGAGCTGAGAAGCCCCGACATCGGGGCGATCCTGCAAAGTTACATCAAGGACAGTGCAGGCAAGGATGAGGCTGGCAAAGACCAGCTTCCGTTCACGGTTTTCAACGAGTGGCGGCTGTTCGGTTTCGTCGATGGGGGCGCGGGGTACATCCATAACCCGCTCGCCGAGCAGGAAGCCAACTTCGACCTGTGGAGCTACGGCGTAGGCTCGCGCTTCAAGATTTTCGATCATCTGACTGGCGTGGCGGCCCTCGCCGTGCCGATGACAAACCAGGGCGAAACGCGAAAGGACGGCAAGACCGTCCTCTTCAGCGTAAGCGGCGAATTCTAGAACCGAGGAAAGTTTCCATGTTTTGCAAGAGATTACTCGCGGCAGTTTCGCCAACTCACAAGGCTGGCCTGAGAATGCGCATCGCGCGCCTGAGCTTCGCTATCGCCGCAGCCACCTTGACGCTGACGAACCAGGCGGCAGCATGGTGGAACGACGAATGGACGATGCGCAAGCAGATCACCGTCGATACCAGTGCAAGCGGCGCGAACATTACGGATGCGATCGGAACCAGCCCGGTCCTGATACGCCTCCATGCCGGCAACTTTCGCTTCGCCGCGTCAAAAGCGGATGGCAGCGACCTGCGTTTCGTTGCTGGCGACGACAAGACGCCCCTCAAATATCACATTGAAAGATACGACTCGCTGCTTGGCGAAGGGTTGGTTTGGCTGAATCTTCCGAATGTTCAGCCGGGATCGAAAATTAACGTCTGGCTCTATTATGGAAACCAGAAAGCCCTTGCCGCGCCGGATGCCAAAGGTACTTACGACGCCGATACGGTGCTCGTGTACCACTTCGCCGAGAGGGGCATACCCGCAACCGATTCCTCCGCATGGGCCAACAATTCCCAGGACGCGGGCCAAGCTGCCAACGGGTCTCTCATCGGCTCGGGATTGCGCCTCGACGGCAAAGCAACGCTGACGCTTCCGGCTACGCCGTCGCTCGCGCTGGCGGAAGGCGCCTCCTTCTCCTGGTCTGCGTGGATCAAGCCCGCTGCGCTTCAGCGCAATGCAGCTATCTATAGCCGCAAGGACACCCGAAACGGCGTCGTTATCGGTCTGGATGATGGCGCGCCTTTCGTAGAAATCACGAAGGATGGAGTTGGGCAGCGTTCGTCGGCAGGCGTCCCTGTTGCGCCGGGCGGCTGGCATCACATCGGCGTCTCGGCAACGCCCGGTCTTATCACGCTTTATCTTGACGGCGCTCCTTATGCGACTTTGAACGCGTCTCTTCCCGCTTTGAACGTCGTTGCGAAACTCGGCGGCGATACGGCGATAGCCGTGCCGGCCGTAACGCCTGAGGTCGCGTCTGAACCGGCAGCGGCCGCTCCCGCTGCGGATGGAACGGCGGCAGAAGGAACCGCTACCGCCGAAGCGACTGCGGAAACCACCGCCCCGGCTGCTCCGGTCGTTCCTGCCCCCGTTGCTCCTGCTCCCGTGGCGGCAGCTGGATTCATCGGCGATATCGATGAACTGCAGATCTCCAAGAATGCGCGCGGCGCAGGCTTCATCAAATTCGCTGCCACTCAGCAGGGCCCAGCTCCTTCGAAGCTTCTTTCCTTCAGCGTCGACGAGGAAACGTCGAGCTGGCTGTCGGGCTACTTCGGCATTCTTCTGAAGGCTGTCACGCTCGATGGATGGGTCATCATCGGCTTCCTCGGCCTCATGGCGCTGTTGGGCTGGATCGTGATGATCGAAAAGCACGGCTACCTGAAGCGTCAGAGCCGCGCGAACGACATCTTCTCTCCGGCCTTCCGTAACCTCGGCGAAGACATCACCGCGATGGTCGAGAGGGAGGGGTTGGCCGTGTTGACGGGCGAGAACGCACGCGAGAATGTGAAAAAGCACGCAAAGGCTCGCGCCTACGTGCAAAAGAACTCGTCGCTTTGCAGGCTGTATGAAACCGGCGTCGCCGAAATCCGCAAGTTCGTCCCCGAGGGAGACAACGGGACAACCCTGAACGCGGAAGCGATTGCGTCTATTCGAGCCACGCTGGACGGCTGCGTCATCCGCGAAATGCAGGCGTTGAACCGGCAGATAGTCGTTCTTACGCTATCGATCGCGGGCGGCCCGTTCCTCGGCCTGCTCGGCACGGTCATCGGCGTGATGATTACCTTCGCTTCAATCGCGATGACCGGTGATGTGAACATCAACGCGATAGCGCCTGGCATCGCGGGTGCGCTGATGGCGACGGTTGCAGGTCTCGCCGTCGCGATCCCAGCGCTGTTTGGCTACAATTGGCTGACGCTGCGCATCAAGAACCTGACCTCCGACATGCAAGCCTTCGTCGACGAGTTCGTCGCGAAAATCGCCGTGACATACGGCAAAGGCCGCCCGTCGCCGGTGGTCGCACGCATGGCGGCGGAGTAGCGCCATGCAGGTTCAGGCCGACGACAACAAGCCCTACGACGAGATCAACGTCACGCCGATGCTCGATCTCGCCTACGTGCTGCTCATCATCTTCATCGTGATGACCACGGCGACGGTGCAGGGAATGAAGGTCAATCTTCCAAAGGCGTCCGCTGCTCCGAGCCTCGCTCAGCAGACCACGAAGGCGATCACCGTGGGAAACGACGGCAAGATCTTCCTCGACACCATTCCGGTGACGCTGACGGAACTTGAACAGCGGCTCGTGCAACAGAAGGCTCTCACGCCCGATTTTCCGGTGGTTCTACGTGGCGACGCGCAGACCCAGTACCAGAACGTCATGGATGTGCTGGACCTGCTAGGCCGCCTCAGCATCACGCAGGTTGGTCTTGCAACGAAGCCGCTCGTGAAATGAGGCTCGTCGTGACGATGTCAGAGAAACAGCGCCAGACGGGGGGGTTGTCATGACCGATCCGCGCGATTTGCCCGACGAGAGCAAGGGCGTACACGGCGATCCCTACGGCCAGTTGACTGAAGCTGAAGAGAACGCGCTCGAAAGCGGCGAGCAGTCCTTCGCTCGCAGACATGGACCGGCAATAGCCGTGGGTCTCGGTGCGTTGCTCGTGGGTGCGACCGTGTTCGCGTTATTTCTCTCCGGAGATACGCCGCAAGCTCGAAAGGTGCAGGACTTCACGATCGTCGCCGTTGTGCCGCCTCCTCCGCCGCCTCCTCCGCCGCCCATGCAGCAGCTATCGCCGCCAGAGCAGGAGATGATCGAGCAGCCGAAAATGGTCGAGCCCGAGATCAAGCAGGAGGCGCAGGTTGAAGAACCGAAGGACGCGCCGCCGGAAGCGAGCGACGCGCCGCCTGATGGACCGTTGGGACTGGACCAGGCCGCCGAAGGCCCGGGCGATGCTTTCAATCTCGCTGGCAAGCCGGGAGGCCGGGGCATTCTCGGCGGCGGTGGCGGCGGCAGCCGCTGGGGCTGGTATGCCACCATCGTGCAGCAACAGATCGAGGCCGCTCTCCGACAGAACCCGAAGACGCGCAACGTCATTCTGCAGGTTCAGGTCCGCCTTTGGGCTGACCGGAGCGGCCGCATAGACCGCGTCCAGCTCGTTTCTTCGACGGGCGACGTTGAGGTGGACGCGGCCATCCGCAGCGAAGTGCTACCGGGCATAGCTCTTCGCGAACCGCCACCGTCGGACATGCCGATGCCGATCGTGGCTCGAATTACGGCGCGCCGATCAGGCTGACGGCGGCGCACAGACTACGGGGCAAACGAAATCTGACGGCACTTAATCGATGGGTGGGACTAATGTTTGACGTGAACTCTTTCGCGGGCCGACTGCGAGCGCCGCTCGCAACGGTTTCAATGCTGGCGCTCTGCGTGGCAGGAATGGGACAGGCGCTGGCGCAGAGCTATGCGCCGGGCGGGACCTCTGTCGTCAAGAAAACCGAAGAAAATCCGACAAGTGTATCGAAGAAAAAACCGACGTCATCGAGCGCAACCGTCAATCTGGTAAATGCGCTTGTTGCTCAGGGCGTGCTGAAGCCCGAGCAGGCGGAAGCCTTGATCAAGCAGGCTGAAGACGAGGCCTATGTGTCGCGCGAGGCGGCTAAGGGTGCCACGACGAAGGCCGACGAAGCCGCAAAGGCCGCTTCAGCCGCCGCGTCCGCAGCAAACCCTCCCGGCAGCCGGCGTGTCACCTACGTGCCCGAGGTGGTCAAGCGCGAGTTGCGCGAGGATGTACGCAAGGAAGTGATGGCGAAAGCCGAAAAAGAGGGTTGGGCGTCGCCCGGCAAATACCCGGAATGGGCTTCGCGCGTGCGCGTTTATGGCGACATTCGAGGTCGCTATGAAGGACAGTTTTTTCCTGGAGGCTACAACTCCACCGGGCAGATCTTCGACTTCAACGCGATCAACACCGGTTCGCCTTATGACCTTTCCTCAGGCAACTCTTACTACGCACCGCTGCTGAACACGAGCAAGGACCGGGAGCGCTATCGCCTTCGGGCCCGCATCGGCGCGGAAGCCGATCTCGGAGACGGCTTTACCACAAACATCCGCCTCGCGACGGGTTCGGACAACTCGCCCGTCTCCACCAATCAAACGCTCGGGGGCTCGGGAGGCAATTTTTCGAAATACGCAGTCTGGCTCGACCGCGCGTCGATAAGCTGGGAGCCCTTCAGGCACTCGCGTTTCGCGCCATACGCTGGATATGACCCGCTTGCGAGCCTGACCGGGACCGGAGACGGCTATTACGGTTACAAGGACAGCGCTCCGGAACGGCTGAGTTCGGTTGCGATCACACTCGGTCGTTTCGACAATCCATTCTGGTCCCCCACAGAGCTTGTCTGGGACAGCGACCTTGGTTTCGACGGCGCTTCGATCACGGCCCGCCGTGAAATCGTGCCGGATTTCACACCGTTCCTCGTGGCTGGTGCATTCCCGATCTTCAATACGAGCCTCGATTTTTCGTCGACGCAAACCACCAAGTACGACAGCCAAGACAAATACCTTTTCGGCGCGCAAACCGGCCTGACCTGGCAGGCTACGCAGACTGCCGGGTTGACGGTTGGAGCGGGCCTCTTCGACTTCAGCAACGTGCAGGGACGGCGGTCCAGCGCTTGCTACATTGAAGAAACGAAGGATTGCGACACCGATCATTTGCGGCCTTCATTCGCGCAGAAGGGTAACACATACATAAAGCTGCGCAATGTTCAGCATTCTGATGCAACACTTACCACCGAGCCTCAATATTTCGGGCTCGCAAGCGAATACAGGCCAGCCGTCTTCGCCGGCAGGGTCGATTTCGGCTATTTCCATCCGATAAGCATCCTGCTCGATGGCGAATTCGTCTGGAACACGGCGTTCGACCGTAAAGCTATGGATACGCTCGTCGCTGACGGACAAGTGCAGAACAACCTCAAGAACGGCAGGTACGACGGCGGCAACATCGGCTGGCTCACCCGCCTCACCGTCGGTCACAAGAAGCTCGAAGCCTTCGGGGACTGGAATGTGAATGTCGGTTACAAGTATCTCGAATCCGATGCGACGCTTGATGCTTTCGTCGACAGCGATTTCGGCCTCGGCGGAACAAATTTGAAGGGCTATTTCATCGGCGGCAATTTCGCATTTACCAAAAGCGTCTCCGCCTCGGCGAAGTGGATGAGCGCGGATGCTGTCGGCGGCGCGCCCTATGCTGTCGACGTGGTTCAGGTCGATCTCAACGCGAAGTTCTGACCATGAAAAACTCCCCCGACCGTTCGAAAGCGCAGCTTCCGCTCGCTGTTGTTGCTCTTGCCACCGCAGCGCTCTCTCTGCCCGCGCACGCAGACTCTGAAGTTGATCGGCTGCGCGAGGCTTTGAGAACACTCACGACGCAGGTTCGCTCGCTTGAGGATCAGCGCACCTCAATGCAGGCGCAGCTTACGGAAACGACTCGCGCCCGCGACGCGCTCAAGGCCGATGTGGCCCGGGCCAAGGAAATCGCGAAGAAGGCGGAAGCCGATTATCGCACCGCCGTCAAGGAGTTCAATGAGCGCCTCGAAGAGAGAAACCAGACGCTCGAAAAGTGGAAGGAAGCCTACGCAGAAGCAGCAACGGTTGCGCGGACGAAGGATGCCGAACGCGCGAAATTCGAGACCGATGCAAACAGCTGCAAAGCGAGCATGAAAACCTGCACGCTAAAAAACAAGGAACTCGTAAAAATTGGACGCGAGCTTCTCTATCATTATGAAGGTGTCACATTCGGTGATGTAGTTATCGCAAGAGAGCCGATAGTCGGCTATCGACGCGTTGAAATACAGAGCTTCCTCCAGGAGTTTGGGGACAAGGTTCTGAACCAGAAAGTCGATCCGTGAGGTTACCATGTCGTTTTTTTTACTGTATACACCGAAACGCGACGGGCGAAGCCGCACCGCAGCAATTACGAGCGCTGTGTCTTTCGCCTTTCTCGCCACAATCTTTCCCGCGTGGGCTCAGGCTCCGAAGCCACCGACACCGCCCAAGGCGGTAGCCGCTGCACCTGCCACGCCCCTTACACCGGCGTCGCCCGTTTCGCCCAAGGCATCTGCACCGCGTTCCACTGGCAGCGAAGACGTGGTCGCCCGTATCGGCGATCGCGACATCACCATCTCGGATGTCCGCTCATATCTTGGCGGCCTGAGCGCCTCAGATCAGGCTGAATTGGTAAGCGATCCGGCCCGACTGAACCAAGCGGTCAGGCAGATACTCGCCAGTCAGCTTCTCCTCAAGGAAGCGACCGACAAGAAGTGGCAGGAGCAAGCCGTCGTCACGGCGCAACTCGATCGTCTGCGCGACAATGCAATCGTTGAGACGTATCTTCAGGCCGTCTCGCAGCCTCCGGCGAATTATCCGGACGAAGCCGAGATTCAGAGGGCTTATGACGCGAACAAGACCGCATTTGTCGTCCCTCGCCTTTACCGGATCGCGCAGATTTTCGTCTCTCTTCCGGCAACCGCCGACAAGGCCGCGGAAGAACAGGCGAAAAGGAAGATTGCCGACATTCAGGCCAGGCTGAAGCAGCCGAAGGCGGATTTCGCCGCGATTGCCAATGAGGCGACGGAACAGAACGGCACAGCCGAGCGCGGGGGCGAAATCGGGTGGGTTGCCGAATCGCAATTGCTCCCGGAGATCCGCTCTCAAGTAGCGGGTCTTTCCGAGAGCGGCGTGACCGAAGCGATCAAACTCGCCGACGGCTGGCATATCGTGAAGCTGCTCGAGACCAAACCTTCCGAAACGCGCCCGCTTGCGACTGTCCGCAATCAACTCGTTCAGCGCCTCCGCGCGCAACGCGCGGAGGCGCTTCGTCGCGCTTACATCGCGAAGGTAATCGAACAGAACCGTCTCGTGGTGAACGAACTCGCCCTTACAAGAGTGTTCGACAGTTCGACCGAGACGAAAGCCACGCGTTGACCTTCCCCTTGCCCAGGAGGCGCCGGCCGGCATTGCCGGCCGGCGAATGCCCGGAAAATCACAGGAACCGCCATGACCACGGAAACCCACATCCCTGAAACGAAAAACGATCGGGAAACACAGACGAAAATCTCCGGCCTTGCTCCGGCCGACGCCCTCTTCAGCCTCACGATCGAAACGCTGCGGGAGATTCTCCAGTCGATCGGTTACCGCGTCGAGACGCTGACTGACGGCCAGATCACTTTCTTGCGCTCGGCAACGAACGGACTTCCTTTCGACATACGCCCCGGCAACAGCTTTGCAGGAGCGCCCGACCGTTTCGCAGATGTCGCTTTTCTGGTGCTCTTCGCCGTTCAGGGAACGCTTCCGCTGGATCTCGTCAATGACTGGAACCGGTCGCGTCGTTTCGGCCGATTGTTTCTCGACACGCCCGCGCCGGGTCAAACCTTCCTCGTCTTCTGCCAGGACCTTTCCGTTGCCGGCGGTATCACGCCCGTCCACTTGCGATCTCAGATCGAAATCTGGGATGGTCTCGTGCAGCAGTTCGTTCCCTGGCTCCGCGCGGAAGTCGCAAAGATTGCGCCGTCCGTCGACGGTGTTTCTGCCTCCACGCAGCCCCGGAACGAGGCATGACGCGCGTCAGAGAGACAACCTGCATTCTCCTTGCGGCGGCCCTGACCGGAGTGGCGGCGGACACGAAAGTGAAAGCTGCTGCTCCGGCGTCCGTCACTGCCGGTGCGTCGGCACCGCTATCCTGGCGAGACTTCGCCCGCAAGATTCGCGACGACCTGCAAAAACGGCTCGCGGTCTCCGATGAGCAGACACGGCATGCTTACAATGTGCTGGCGGGTACGGAACGAGTCTCACCGATCATTGCAAAGGTGTGGGTGGACCCAAGCGGCAGCGTCGAGCGCATCGAGTTCGACGGCGTGAGCACGGAAGGCGCAACGGCGCTGCGCTCGATACTTCTGCGTGCTTCCGCTGGCGAGGCGCCGCCTTCCGACCTTCTGCAACCTGTCCTCCTAAAGCTCTCCTTGCCCCATAGCCAGTGAGGCCGTTATGCCGCTTCGCTCAGAACACGGCCCGTCGCCGTTAAGGCTTCCATCCCTGTCTGCGGCAGCCGTCATGGCAACTCATGCTTGCGGTGGGGCAATCGCTTCGGCTGCGGCTGAACCGACTGCCACAGAGACAACAAGAGCGACCGCCAACCGTCCGCCGATGAACCTCGGGGCCATTCGACGTACAGTCTCCTACCAGACGCTGCTGACCTTCATCGAGCGCGAGTCGAAATCCGCAGGCCTTCCGCCGGAAGTTACGGAGGCCGTGATGCATACCGAAAGCGGCTTCAACCCCGACGTCGTTGGGCGGGACGGCGAGATCGGCCTCATGCAGGTGCTTCCCTCCACAGCAAGAATGATGGGCTTCGCAGGCACTCTTGCCGAACTGGCCGTTCCGGAGACAAATATTCACTACGGCGTCGCCTATCTCGCTCGGGCCTGGCGTCTTGCCTCGGGCGATCTCTGCACCGCTACGATGAAATATCGAGCGGGTCATGGTGAGACGCGCTTTTCACATCTGTCCGTCGCCTATTGCCTCAGGGTTCGGACACGGCTTCAGGCTCGCGGCCATCCGGTTGCGGGCGCCGTTCCAATCGCAACGTTCGGGGAGCGCGGGAACTGGCAGCAGCCTCAAATCTTCGGCGGCACCGTCAGACATCCCGATCTTTCTGCCCTGAACGGAGCGCTCGCAGAAACCGTAAATCAGGCGATCGCCATGAAAGCGGCTGCGCAAAGGTAAACAGAAATATCTGCTTTTATTTACACGCATCCGGGCGTTCGATGCGAAGTGGTCGAAAACTCAAACTATATATGTCATAAAACCATTATGTTCGTGGTTTACGAGAAAGCTTGAGTTTAAGCATTCGGTCAAAGCTTGCGCGACCGTGAATTCGGCGAGTTCGGTTCATCATGGGCGGCTTGATTGCGTCAGCGGGCTGGCGGGGATGAGAGCCCTGACTTCGTTTAAAGAAGTGCAAACCCGCGCTTTTCTCGCCTTGTCCTTCGGTATGGCCGCTTCGCTTCTGGCGCCTTTGCATTGCCGGGGCGAAACGTCTGAAGCGTCTTACTCGTTCAGCATCCCCGCCCAACCGCTTGCCAACGCTCTCCTTGCTTTCAGCAAGACGGCGGGTATCGAAATTTACTACAAGGCGGCCCATGCAGACGGCAGCAGATCCACGGCTGTCGAGGGGGAGTATACGCCTAATGAAGCCATGCGCGTCCTCCTGCGCAACACCGGCTTCGAAGCCGTGCGAACCTCTCCCGGAGCGCTGACCATAAAGCCGCAGGCGACGGCATTGGCGCAAACCAAAGGGCTTTCTGTATACGAACCATATTTCGCCAAGGTCCAGCACCGCATTTCGGAGCTTCTCTGTAACGGCACGGCCACAGCCGCCGCCGAAGAAGCCGTTCGCATCTGGATAGCCCCCACGGGATCTGTCATCCGCGCGGAAAGCCCCGGCAAGGAAACGGAAGAAAAGAAGGGCAAGTTGGCCGAGGCGCTGGTGGGACTCGGCATCGGCGCTCCGCCACGCGGCATGCCGCAGCCAATCAACCTCATCGTATTTTCTGACGTCAGGGCAAGACAACCCTGTACCGGCGGCGACCTGCGAGCGACGCAACGATGACAGCGGGAATGCGCGCATGAGTTCGCTGGAGAGGAGGCGATGAACGACGCCAGCAGGGAAACTCTGCGCCAATTCCTCGTCCTCGACTACGATACGCTGAAGACCATTCTCGCGCGTCGGCTCGGCTCGAAGGAACAGGCGGACGAGGCGTTGCAGGACGCTTGGCTCAGACTTGAGAGCTGCGCTCCCAGCGAGCCGGTCAAGCAACCCCGCGCCTATATTCTGCGTATGGCGCGGAATATTGCGCTCAAGCGTGTTTTGGCCGAGCGCAAAACCGTGACCCTCGACGAGGCACTTCTGGCGCTCGACATTGCGGACGATTCCCCGGATCCGGAACGAATCGCAGTGGCGCGGTCGGAGGCAAAATTACTCGACGAGGTGCTGGCGGAGCTGACACCCCGCCGCCGTGCGATTCTGCTGGCGTCACGGGTTGAGCAGATACCTATTCGTGAAATTGCCGCTGCCCTTGAGGTTTCGCAGCGGATGGTTGAAAGGGAACTCAGGGCCGCGTTGATCCACTGCGGCAGACGTCTTGGAAAAAACGTGGTTCAGCGTTTTGGTCCAAGGAACCATCAGGATTAACTTGATCACAAAAATAACGAATGCGGTTCTACCTCTGATGCTTTTGGATCCTGACGATGAGCACCCGACACAGCTGGAATGCGAAGCCTACGGCTTTGTGGTTCGTTTCGTGTCGGGCGAAGCGGGTCCGGAAGACCTTCAGGCATTGAAAGACTGGGTCGCCCTCAGCGCCGACCATCGCGCAGCTTTCATCGAAGCAAGCAGGATCTGGCAAAAGGTTGATCCGACGCAAACGCTTCCAGAGTCCCCAGCGAACGCTGTCAGCGGCCGCCGGGCGGTTACGGTCGAGCGTGCAGCGATCGGGCGGCGCGCGTTCATCGGCGGTGCCCTGGCTGCGTCCGCGGCGGGAACTGTCGGCTTGCTCGGACTTCGCCCGCCTCTCGGCCTCTGGCCGTCTTGGTCTGAACTCGCCTCCGACTATCGAACGCAAGCGGGCGAAAGACGTAACATCGCTTTGGCCGAAAGCGTCACTGTTGAACTGAATACAAGGACGAGCATCGCGCTAAGAAGCTCAGGCGGCGAGCCCCCTCGTCTTGAACTCGTTGAAGGGGAAGCCCTGGTCACTGCGTCGTCGCGGGCTGACGCTCCCGTAACGATATCGGCTTCGGGCGGCGAAGTCGTTGCTTTCAACGGGCGTTTCAACATCCGGCGCAACGATGGCTCGGTGCAAGTAACCTGTCTTGCCGGAACGGTTCAGGTTGCATGCGGCCAGGCGAGCCTCGCGCTGCCCGCCAGCCATCAGGTAGTCTATTCGCCCTCGGGCGTCGGGATTCCGGTTGCAGTGGACGGTGAAACCGTGACGTCTTGGAAAGACGGCTTCATCGTCTTCGACGCCATGCCGATTTCCGACGTCGTCAAGGAACTTAACCGTTATTGCCACAACACCGTGATCCTCACCAACAGCGCTCTCGGGCGCGAGCGGCTCAATGCGAGATTTCGCGTCGAGCACATTGACGGAGTCGTCGGGCAGATCGAAAAAATCTTCGGCGCGCATTCGACACAGTTGCCCGGCGGCATCATTCTGCTTGGCTGAGCATCTTTTTTGACATTGCAGCTTCGGTTCCAGTCTCGTCGGCGGATCAACAAGGTTGAGAGATGCTGAATTCTCAGCCTTACCCCCCTACGAGAGACCCGCCATGTCTGTTAGCTCCGTCTCGCCCTCCGCCTTGTCCTGCATCCGATCGCGTCGTGTGGCGCTTTTTGCCGGCGTGAGCATGCTTGCGCTCATGGCAGGAAACCCCGCGCTCGCGCGTCCGCTTACCGGCTCAACATCGGCTACCGACGCAGCGGCGGCGGCTACAGCGGCCGCAGCCGCTTCCTCCCAGGCAGCCGCGACCGCGACGCAGAATTCTCTTCTGAAGGCGACGCAAGCAATTCAGGCGATGCGAGCCGCGCAAGCAGCTGCGCGCGCCGCGGCATCGGGCGGCACCGTGGCGAACGGGCTTGTTACCGGCGGCCTCGTTCCAGATTCGGGGCTTCTTGCACCCGGCGTCGCAGCTCCGGTGACAACTTGGGTAAACGCGAAGACCCCGGTGCAGACCACAGGAAGCGATGGCTCGGTCGCCGTCGACATTACACAGACGGACTCCCGGGCGATCCTCAACTGGCAGAGTTTCAATGTCGGCAGCGATACGACGCTGACGTTCAACCAGGAGTCTAGCGGCACGGCAGTCACGCTTGGCAAGGGCGATACCAGCTGGATTGCACTCAACCGCGTCAGCAATTCCATCGCGCCAAGCCAGATCCTCGGGCAGATCAAGGCTGACGGGACAATTCTCGTCATCAATCAGAACGGCATCATTTTCGGCGCGGGAAGCCAGATCAACGTCCACTCGCTGATTGCTTCCACGATCGAAATCGGCCGTTCGACCGACGGCAGCGTGCAACGAACCATCGCCCAGCGCAACGCCGACTTTCTGGAGTACGGGCTGACGGGCTCCGCCAATACCTCTGGAAATTCTACTACGACCTTCTCCGGTACGACCGATCCTGCCGCGGCACCGAGCGATGCCACAATCAAGGTGGAGGCCGGCGCCACCATCACCAGCGATAGCAAGGGCATGATCCTGCTGATGGCGCCGACGGTAAACAACGCGGGCTGGCTGTCGGCGGCCGACGGACAGGTGAGCCTTGTCGGCGTGAACGGGCTGAACGGATCCGTATACCTGGCGGCTTCGGACGGCAGCGACTCCGCCCAAGATCCCTATGTGCGCGGCTATCTTGTCTCATCCGCCTACGGCACCGTGATGAACAGCGGCCTTATCGAAGCGGAACGCGGCTATATCAGCCTCGGCAATTCCTACGCGACGGTAACAAATTCCGGCATCCTTCGAGCGACGACGAGCGTCTCGGCCAACGGCACGATCGACCTGATTGGCGACAAAATCACGCTTGCGCCGGGCAGCCTCATTTTCGTCGGCGCCGACGAAAACGGCGAGACGATCCCGCAGAGCGAGGATTCCCTTTCGGCCTTCAAAACCTCGCAAGTGAGGATTGGCACCTATTACTCGACTATAGCGATGCAATCGGGCGCGATGATCGTGGCTCCGTCCGGCGACGTCACCATCGGGCAGGAAGCCGGCGATACGCTCAACGACGCGGCGCTGTCGGTTTTGTATGGCGGCTCCTATGTTACCAAGGTGGGCAGCATCGTCATCGAGGACGGCGCGACGATCGATGTTGCCGGACTGAAGAACGTACCGGTCTCGCTGTCGAGCTACAATCTGGAAATTCTTCTGAAAGGCAACGAGCTTGCCGATTCGGGGGGCTACCAGACCAGCGCGTTGAACGGCGAGACTGTCTGGATCGACGCGCGCCTGTCCGGCGTGCGCGAGGACGGCGTTGCCTGGATCGGCTCGCCGCTGATATCCGCAGCGTCCTATTATGAGGCGGTGGGTGTGACGGCAGCCCAACTCATGACGAAGGGCGGCAATGTTGTCCTCGGCACCAATGGCGGCGTCACGTCTTCCGGCCTGGTTCCGAGCGTCACGGTGAAGTCGGGCGCCGTAATCGATATTTCCGGTGGCTGGGTCACCTATGAGGCGGGCTTCGTAAAGACGTCGAAGCTCGTGACAAGCTCGGGCGCACTTGTGGACATCGGCAGCGCCAGCCTTTCCGATACCTATGTTGCCGTGGTCGATGGCAGCTACACGGTGACGAATGATCGTTGGGGCACGACCGATTCATATTGGACCCCGCTGGCGAGGAATTCCACCTATACCGCCTCTTACACCGAGGGCCGCGACGCCGGAACGCTGACCATCAAGTCTGCTCAGGTAACGTATGACGGCGCCCTGTACGCTACCGCGTATGCGGGCTCACGTCAGATTGCAGAGGGTACCGTTGGCACCGGAACGTCTTCGGTCTACGGCGATCTGCGTAACGTGCAGGCGGCCGCCTCGGAACTCCCCGCGGGCGGCTTGCTGTTCATTCAGGAGATCGGCGAAGGCAGCACCAGCGGCTTGGGCGCAGGCGGCGACATCGTCGTGGTAGCCGCAACGGATTACGCGGCCAGGAACGGAACGACGGTGCTGTCGGATCAGCTTCTGTCCGGGTCCGGCCTCTCGCAGGTTTCGCTCTGGACCAGCGGCTCGATTACGGTTGATGAGAAAGCGACGGTCAGTCTTGCCGCAGGCGGCGTGTTCGATGCCTATTCAGGGCGTTCAATAACAATCGCGGGCACCGTGACGGCCGCGGGCGGCACCATCCTTCTCGAAACGGCAAACGTGGGCGCGAAGGGGTCCGTCTTCAATTCGGCGGACGACGCTCTTGTGCCGGGGTCGTTCGACATTACAGTGACCGGCACCCTGTCCGTAGCGGGACTCTGGGTGAATGACTGGGGCACATCCGATATTTCCGGGCCCGCCTATCTCGACGGCGGCACGATTGCCATGGTGTCCGCCGCGAGCGTGACCGACCAGAAGCTCTACGATCTGACGGGTGCCGTTACCTCCTCGACCGACGTCTCCGGCAGTATCCTGCTCGCCGATGCAAAGCTGATAGATCTTTCCGGCGGCGGTCGGGTGAAGACGCATGGTACGCTCGACCTGTCAGGAACCGGCGGCAATATCGCGCTCATCAATCAGTCGGCCTTCTATCAGACTGAGAATGTCGTCTGGGGCGTCGATGTCTTGCACCAGTATTTCGGGCAACTGAGCGGGTTCCGCGCCAATTACGAGTATGCCGCCGGATATTGGGCGCAGACGCCGATCAATCCTACAGAGCTCACCTCGACGGTCCAGTTCAACCCGGACAGCATCCGCGCGGCCGGATTTGCGGGCGGCGGCACGTTCACGCTTTGGGCCCCGGACGTGAAGTTCGGTAGCGGCTCGGCCGATGATACGGCCCTCGCCACCGCGCTGCCGCTCGACTTCTTCCAGAAAGGGTTCTCGACTTACGACATCACCTCCTACAAGACGCTGCTGATTGAGAATACTTTCGTCGACGCAACGGGGGCAAGCCTTGGCGGAAACAATGCGCTTCTTGGAACTCAGACTTTCACGGTCAAGGCCGACGAAACGCTGACGCTATCTCAGGCGCTGCTGCCCGGCATCCTGACCAGCGAACAAGCGGCCGCGCTTCGCAAACTCTCGACCGGCGGGGATATCAATACGATCCTTACCGCCTCCGTGCCGACGGACACCTGGGATCAGAGGGCTGTCAATCTGAAGCTCGACGGCATGGTGGAGCTTAAGGTGGAAGCAGGTGGCACCATCGTCGCCGCGCCAGCCGCCACGCTGACGGTTGCGAAGCTTCTCAACGAGGGCACGATCCGCCTGCCGGGCGGCAGCATCGCGCAGTCGCAGACATTGCCGAGCGTTTTCTCGGGCTACGAAACCATCTATGCGGTCAAGTCGCTCGATGATGTGTTCACGGTCTCGAACGACGGCACCATCGTCGAGACGGCTGCGTCCAGGATTGCCGGCAAGACAAACGCAGTCGTTGCAATGAACGGGATGGTCTATCTCCTCGGCGACCTCGGCGAGGATGACGGCGTCGTTCTTGCCACCGGCAGTGTGACGGACCTTTCGGGCGTGAGCGTCATCAACCCGCGCGGCACAAACGCCGCCGGTGTAGTCGACTCTTCGGTCCGGACCGGGATCGTCTACGACGCCGGCTCGATCGTGCTCGCGAGCGCATCCACGTCCACGACAAATTTTTACCGCGACTCCTATATGCCGTCGCTCAAGAGCACCGCCGACACCTTCCGGCCGGGCCTGGAACTGACCATCGCGGCTGGGGCTAGCGTCGCCCTCGACGGCACGTCCGACACTTATCGCGAGGCCCTTACGAGCACTACTTCAGGCAGCCTCGGCACCGGGTTGGCCACTGCGCTGACCGCCAGGGAGGTGTGGAGCGACGCGGGCGCGATCTCGGCACCGAACGGCTTCACGATTTCCTCAGCAGCGAATCTCAGCGCAAAGGGGGGCAATTCCTCAGCGGAAGGCGGCATTCTCGAACTCGCCGATGTCGTTCTGACGCAATCGATTGCCGACAGCAGGGGAGAACTTGCCGCCAACCAGATCATGTCAGCCGGCTTCACCACGCTCGCTTCGCTCGGCACTCTCGGTTCACAGGGCGATGTTAGCCTCGAACTCGGAAAGGCGTTGTTTGTCGCCTCGCGACCGTATGACAGCGGAAGCACCCTCACCACGCCGAATACCGGCAACGCCAATGCGGTGGTCGTGAGTGCGGGCGGCCATCTTTCCATCACGGCTCCCTATATCGGGCTCATCAGCTCAATGGATGTGCTGACGAGCACCACGACCGGGACAGTGGCGGATAATAAAGTCACGTTGAACGCGACGAAGGCGTTCGACATCACGGGCGCCGTGCTGTTCGACCGTTCGGTAGCCTCGACAGAGCTGATCAGCGGCGGCGACCTCCGCATGACAGGCGTGCAGGACTACAAGATCACCTATCTCGGTTACACGACCGATGTCGGAACCGCCTTGACTTCGTTGCTTCACGTGAATGGCAATCTCTCGATCACGGCGGCCCAAGTTTACCCGACTACCGGAACGACAGCGACGATCAAGACGGGCCAAGCCGATGGCACCATCACCTTTGCGCGCTCGACCTCGGATTTGCCCGATGCGCCGTATTCGGCGGGCGCAAGCCTCACCGTGTCGGCCGCGACCATCATTCAGGGTGGCGTGATCCGGGTACCGCTCGGCAGTCTGACGCTCGCGGCAACAGGAAGCCTGACGCTGGCCGACGGCTCCTACACCGAGGTTTCGGCCAACGGCCTGATAATCCCCTACGGTACGACCACCGATGGGGTGGAATGGTACTTCACCCCGACCGGCAGTTCCGCACTCAAAGCCGCGCCGGAGAAAGTTCTCACCCTCAGGGGGACCGACATCACGGTCTCGTCCGGAGCGGTAGTGAACGTTTCGGGCGGCGGCGACGTGACGGCCTACGAATTCTCCGCCGGTACAGGCGGCTCGCGCGACGTGCTCAGCTCGACCAACGAGGATGCCTACACGAGCACCAACGGCTGCACCTATGCCGGTTGCATGCAGGCCTATGCCATCGTGCCCGGTCTGTCGGATGCCGCCGTGGCGGCCTACGATCCGGTCTATTCTCAGGGCTATTCCGAACTGTCGTCTGTTTCGGGCGTCGGCAGCCGCGTGCTGCTCGACATCGGCTACGGCCTGCAATGGTACACGCTTCTGCCCGCGAAATATGCGACGCTCGAAGGCGGCGTGCTCGTGGTCCGGCAAACGGCCTCGACATCGCTCACGCTTGGCAGCTCATACACGCGTGCCGACGGCACTTTGCTCACCGTCGGCTCCTACGGCAACGCACTATCGGGCTCGTCGCAGTCGGCGACCTACCTCTTCGCAGTCCAAAGCCAGGACGTCTATGAGAAGTATTCCTCAATCGCGCTGACATCGGGCAACACCTATTTCACCGAACTCGCGGACGACGCGGGCACCACGGTGTCTGCGCTGCCAACCGACGCCGGGCAACTGGTGTTGAACGCCAGCAACACGCTTGTGATCGATGCGGCGCTGAAATCCGCTGCTGCGGAAGGCGGGCGCGGCGCCAAGGTCGACATCGCTGGCACCAAGATTTCCATCGTTTCCGAGCTGCCGGGAACCCCGACGGCCGGCACGCTGACAATCACCGCATCGAGCCTGAGCAACCTCGGCGCCGAAAGTCTTCTGATCGGCGCCACCCGCACCGATAATGAGGACGACACGACCACGCTGTCTGTGAGCGCCAGCTCGATCACGGTCGCCAACGACACAGCCCACGCCATTTCGGCGGGGGAAATCGTGATGGCCTCCACCGGATCGATCACGATCGCCGACGGCTCGGCGATCATCGCCACCGGCGAGATGGCCGATAATCGCGCCGGCGTCTATGTGCTTGGAGAGAACTCGACGCTCGGCACCGGCGCACTCATCCGGGTCGCAAACGGACCTGAACGGCTGACGAGCCGCACCAACTTTACCACTTCTGCAACGCTCGCGGTCGGCGCCGCCACCCTGTCGGGAACCTCGGTGATGCTCGACTCGTCTGGCACCATGAGCATTTCGAACAGTCTCTCGCTTAAGAATACGACTTCGGTCGCGCTCGGCGCCGGCCGCATCGGCCTCGGCATCACGGATGCAAGCTACACTGGCGTGGTGGTTACCCCGGAGATGCAAGCGATCCTGACGCAGAACGGCGGCCAGCTCACGCTGCGCTCGCAATCCTCGATCGACTTCGCCGACGGCACTTATCAGTTCGGCAAGCTCAAGCTCGACGCATCGATCCTCACCGGCACCCAGGGTGGCGCCGTCAAGGTCGTTGCGGACACCGTGACCCTCGGCAATTCCGGCACGGCGGGCTACACGTGCAGCGGCTGCGCCGCCAATGCCGGAACGCTCGCCATCGAGGCGGACGAGTTCCTGTTCTCCGGCGGGCTGATGGCGACGACGGCCACCACTGTCGACGTAGACGCTCTACTCTCGTACGATACGGTCGTCACCGTCCCGGCCGGAACCTATTTCTCGGACACGCAGTATTTCCTGCAAGACACCCGCATCGTGCTGCAGGCCGGCATCTACGTCGCGCTTTACGCCGGCACCGGGGTCATCACGCCGACCGCGGCGGCGACGGGTACCGAGATCGCGCCGGGCACCGAGATCAAGATCGCCGGCGCGCCCTATACCTTGGTGCCTGGTAGCTACGTCCTGGCGGGTGACACGACCTATGCTACGGTTTACGACTCTTCCGTCGCATCGAACGGCAAGCTCGCAGCGGGGAGCACCGTATCCTTCTCCAACTCGCCGGACGTCGCCCTCCCGACCGGCACGGCGGTCAAAACAGACTATATTTATGGGCAGACCACGACGGACTATTTCAGCGGCGGCGTCACGCTGACGGCGGCAAACGGCGTCTATGTCACCGGCCAGAGCGCCGGGTTCAGCGCCGGCTCGGCGGCGCTCACGCTGCACACGCCCTATGTCGGCGACCGCTCGTCGGGCAGCAGCGCGGTGCCGGACCTCACCCTCGCCACCACCGGTGCGCTCGTGATCGACAACGCCGCCGCGGCGGCGCTCGATATCACCAGCCTCGGCGGCATCCCCGGCACCTCGCTGACCATCACGGGCGGCTCGGTGGCGATCAGCGGCACCACGGTGCATGCCACCGGCGGACTGGTCCAGGTGACGTCGGCGAGCGGCATCACGCTCGCGGGCGGCGCGGTGGTCGAGGCGCCGGGCTATTCCGGCCGCTATGGCGATGCCACGGACTCGACCACGGCGTCGTCGGGTGGCGGCACGGTGCGGCTCACCGCGACGGCCGGCGATATCACGCTGGGGGCGGGGACCCTGGTCTCGGTGGCGGGCGATGACGGCGACGCTGGCCGGCTGGAGCTCTCCGCCGTCGCCGGCGCTGTCACCTTTGGCGGCACCATCGACGGCAGGGCGGGCACCGATGGCGAGGGCGGCACCTTCGCACTGGAAACCCGCGGCGCCATCGACCTTGTCACGCTCAATGCGATGGTCAGCACCTACGGCTTCACCGGCGGCTTCGAGGTGCACACTCATTCCGGCGATCTCGATCTCGCGGCTGGGCAGACGCTCAAATCCGGTTCGGTGGTGCTCACCGCCGACGGCGGCTTTGTCACCATCTCCGGCACCATCGACACCTCCGGCGTCAACGGCGGCAACATTGAATTGTGGGGCAACAAGGGCGTCACGCTGACCTCGACCGCGAGGCTCGACGCCCACGCCGACGGATACGAATCCACCGATCCGCGCCAGGCGTCCGCTGGCGACATCACCCTCGGCACCGACTTCATCACCGGCACTACCTCCACCAGCACCGACGGGGCGATCTCCGGCACCAGCGGCACCATCACCATCGCGGCTGGAGCCAAGATCGACCTGTCCGCCAAGAATACGAGCAACCGCGTCATCGAACTCGAAAGCGGCCTCGGCTATTACTACGTCGAAGGCGACACCGGCGGCACGCTGCGGCTGCGCGCGCCGGTGTACAAGGACGCCAACGGCAAGCAGACCGTGGACGTCGACGTCGCCTCGGCGTCCTCGGTGGTCGGGGCCGAGAGCGTGGTGCTCGAAGGCTTCCGCCGCTGGGATCTCCTGACCGTCGCTAAGAGCGGCAGCTACAAGGGGGTGACCTACAGCGGGGCCAATGTCACGCTCAATGCCTCCACCAACGCCGACACCTGGACGACGACCTGCACCAGCGCCGGCACCTGCACCCTCGGCGCCACGGTGGCGTCGGGCCTCAATTTCCTCAGCGACCGCGACTGGACCGGCGCGCACGAGACGGTGGTGAGCTTCGTCCAGGACCTCGATCTGTCGGCGGCCTATTCCAAGCTCGGCGGGCTCGCGGTGCTGACGGATTCCTCCGGGAGCTCGATCTTCAGCGTCTCGCCCGGCGTCGATCTGGTCAACTCCGGCAACATCACGCTCGCCTCGAACTGGAATCTCGGGGCCGGCGCCGTGGACACCACCAGCGCCTTCGCCGCCGGCCTGATGAAGTTCGATGCAGCCCTGAGCGCGCTCTATGTCGTCTCGGGCCAGGAAGACGCCCTGCTCGCGAACTATACCTCGATGATCTACCGCACCGGCGGCAAGGTCGGCGGCGGTGCGCCGACGGTGAACCTGCGGGCCAGTGGCTCGATCACGAGCACCTACCGCATCAGCGACGGCACCTTCCAGTTCCAGGACACCTCCAACAGCACCTACCGGGCCCTGACCTCGGCCGCCGCCGGCTCCGGCGGCGTGTACGTGCCTGTGGTCTATGTCGACTGCACCTACAGATGCACGAATACGTCCAACCTTCTGTACACGGGAGATTGGACAGCGGGCAATTCCGTGGCCCCGGCATCGCAGAACGTGCTGCAGATGAGCCTCGATCTGGGCATTAGTTATGCGTGGGGCGAAGTCGGAAAGAACTACTATGCGACGAGCGGTGGGGCGAAGCCGACGGCGGCGCCCTATTCAGCCACCGCGAACAGCCCGGCCGCCACCGGCACCAACGATCCGTTCGAGAACGCCGTTCCGTTTGTCGAAGGCGTCTCATCCTCGACATTCCGCCTTGTCAGCGGCGCCGATCTCACAAGCACGGCGCCGCTGAGCGTGACGAAAAGCGCGACACCGGTGACGACCAACATGACCCTGTCGGGGTCGGTCTCCTATTCCTATTCGTCCGGCGGTGTTCAGCTCACCTTCAACAACTCCGAAATCCTGATCGGCGGGACGAACCAGGTCACGGTGGGTGCCACTGCGACTGTCACGCCGACCACCGATGCCGAAGCCTTCCTGAACGCCTACCTCGCCGCGTATCCGGGCGTCACGCGAAACACCTATGTCTATGTCGTTTTCCCGTCCAATTATTCGGCGAGCAATTCGACCTGGGGATACTATTTGGCCATCAAGCAGATGGCGGATTGGCTGGCGGCGAACGGCGACGGCAACTATTCGTTCTACCAGGCGACCGCTTCAAGACCGTTCGGTTATGGCGCGAACATGCCGCTATGGCTCGCCGTCAGGCTCTACGCCGAGGTGATCGCACCGAACTGGACGACGTGGATCACCTACACGAGCGCGGCAGGGACGAAATACACGCCCGCAGTGTCGCAAACCACCGGCGGCTCGACCGTCACGGTGACCAGCGGCAATTTCGTGCGCACCGGCACCGGCGACATTGAAATCGCCTCGGCCAGCAACGTGATCCTCACCAATAACCTGGCTTCCAGCAGCGCCGCTGCTGCGGAAAAAATCTACACAGTCGGACAGCGCGTCACCACGCCGACCGCAACCGCCACCGACGTCCTGACCGGCGATGCGGTGACGGTCGACCTGACCGGGCTGCAGACCGCGAGCGGGCTCTATCTCACCAATGGCGGCGACATCTCGATCAGCGCCGGGTGGGACGTGATCGGCCGCAGCGGCAGCATCCTCGCCGAGACACTCCTCGACTCCACCGGGAAGGTCAACATCCTCAACCTCAACAGCTCGGTGCGGCCAGCTTGGTTGAGCGGCGAATCCTCGGATGGCGCGAACCAGTACGTCGTCCTCTCCGGTCTCACCACCGGGGTGGCTGCGCTCGCCGGCGGCGACATCACCATCGAGGCCGGCCGCGACGTCGACGACGTGCCGGTGCTGGCGACCTCGGCGATCCGCACCGTCACCGTCACCAACGCCGACGGCACCACGGCCAAGGGCGTGCAGTTCCTCGGCGACAGCGACGTCACCATGGCGGCCGGGCGCGACATCCTCGGTGGGCTCGCCTATGTCACGTCTGGCAGCATCACGCTCGATGCCGTCCGCGACATCAGGGCCGCCGGCGGCAGTCTTCTGATCGGCACCGCCTCTAATACCAAGAATTACACCGTCGACCGCTCGACGCGGCTGCGCCTGATCAACGCCACCGCCAGCGCCACCGCCGGCCGCGACGCCAGCATCGCCTGGGCCGGCGCGCTGCCTTTCTCCGGCAGTTACGGCCAATGGGTCACGCCGGTGTCGAGTCTGAAGGTCATCGCCGGCGGCGATCTGGCCTATGACGTTTGGCGCACCAGCGATATCTCTTATCTCGACGGCGTGGTGGTGCCCGGCGATATCACCCTTGCAGCGCTCTCTGGAAATCTGACGTTCGGCAATTCCGGCAGTAATGGCTCCGAGAACGCTTTCCTGTTCATGGAGCCGGTGGCGGATGGCAATCTGGTGCTGGTCGCCGGCGGCGACATCGGCGCCGTCACCATCTCGATGGAGGATTCCGATCCGGTGAACCTGCCGGGGCCGTTCTTCACGCGGTATTTTTATAGTTGGGCCGGTTCGTCGGGGACATCGCTGCGCGCGCTGATCTTCCCGACCGTGACGTCGGAGACCACCGAGGCGTGGCTCAGGCTTTATCATAGTGAGGACATCACCCATCTCGGCGACAGCGACCCCGTCTTCATCGCGGCGGGGGGCGACATCACCGACGTCGCCCTGTCGTTGCCAAAGGCAGCGCGCATCACAGCCGGGGGCGACATCGTCAACATGATGTTCTTCGGCCAGAATCTGTCGGCGACCGACGTCACCCGGATCGCAGCAGGTGGCGACATCACGGCCACCTCGACGCTGCTCAAGAATACCGTCGGCGGCCAGGAGGCGGTGACGCGACCGACGCTGCAGGGCAACACCTTCGTGATCGGCGGGCCGGGCTCGTTCTTCCTGGAGGCAGGCGGCGACATCGGGCCGTTCCTCAACTCGGCGACGGTGACGATCCGCACCGGTAATATCAACGACGGCTACCGCTATACGACCTACGACTACGGCGGTGGCGTGCTGTCGGTGGGCTATGATTGGAATCCCTGGCTGAAGACCATCGTGAACGAGGCAGGCGGTGGCGCAGACCTCTACGTGATGTTCGGCCTCGGCGCGATCGGTCCCGATTACACTGCTTTTCGCGAGAAATACGTCAACCCGGCCAATGTCGGATCGCTGACTTGGGAGGGCTATTCCACCGAGCTTCTGACCTGGATGAAGGAGCGCCACGCCAATCTCCTGCTTTCGACCTTTGGAACTACCGATGTCAGCGAGACCCAGGCCTACGCTGCCTTCGTCGGCCTCCCGGCGAGCGAACAGCACGTGTTCCTGCTGTCGGAGGTCTACTTCAACGAGCTTGAGCAGGTGGCCGTGACCTCGAGCGCGTCCTACCTGAAATACAGCCGTGGCTACGAAGCGGTGAACACGCTTTTCCCTGCGGCGAACGGTTACACGGCGAACAGCCTTGAAGGTGGTGCGGTCGATACAGATCGGGTGCACACTGGCGATCTGGACCTGCGCCTTGCCACGTTGCAAACTACGCGCGGCGGCGATATCCGCTTGCTGGGCCCCGGCGGCGACATCATCGCTGGCTCGGTGGTGCGCACCTCGACACAGGCCGCGCGGCGCAACTACGTCACCAACACCTACGGCGGCATGGCCGGCATGTCGTGGGGGTCGACAGCCTTGACGGCGAGTGCGATCGACTCGATCCCGACCGGGCTGGAGGGTATTCTCACCCTGCGCGGCGGCTCGATCTCATCCTTCACCGACGGCAGCCTGGTGCTCAACCAGAGCCGCCTCTTCACCCAAGATGGCGGCGACATCATCGCGTGGTCGTCGAACGGCGACCTCAATGCCGGGCAGGGGCCAAAGACCTCGGCCAACTTCCCGCCGATCAGCGTGATCTTCGACTGGAACCTTTTCGGTGAAGTGGACGAGCAGGCGGGCGTTGCGGGTGCCGGTATCGCCGCGTTCCAGCCCTCGGTCGAAGAAAAAGCGCCAGACGTCTATCTGCTGGCGCCCCGTGGCACCGTCGATGCTGGCGACGCAGGCGTGCGCGTGGCCGGAAATCTCAGTATTGCCGCCCTGAACGTCATCAACGCCGACAACTTCCAGGTTTCGGGCAGCGCGGCAGGTGTGCCTGTCGTTCAGGCGCCGAACGTATCGGGATTGTCCGAAGCGTCGAACGCGGCAGGTCAAACGGCACAAACTGCCCAGCCATCGCAGAACCAGGGTGCAGGGGCTTCGACGATCATCATCGTGGAGGTTCTCGGCTTTGGCGGCGGCGACGGGACCACCCCCTCCAGAGACGACATGGAGACGGCGCGAAGGGCTCATCAATCTGAATTGCAGAACCCGGCCAGCCGCGTTCAGGTTCTGGCTGCGGGGGAACTCAGCGAACAAGAACGGCGGGATCTGATCGAGCGAAAGCGCAGAGAGATGGAACGGCATTGAGCCTCGGAGGGGGCAAGCTACACGCAGGCCCTTTATCCCGCAAGCATCGCGGCCGCCGCGGTCCAAGACAGGGGGAAGCTCGCTACCGTCGCGGCCGCCTTTCAACTCAAATCTCCATAGCGCTTCCTCGAGGGCTTTCAGACGCCGACCGGGCCGAAGAAGGTCTGCGCGCATGCATCCGGCCGCCATCTGAACCCATCACGGAATCGGCCTTCACCCGAGGATCGGAGCGTCGATACGGGCAGGTCCGCTAAGGGTCCAGACTGTGTAAAAAGTCGAAGCGTGCTACGATTCCGACGGTGATTTGCAGGGGATCGCTGGATGAAGCGCTTTGTCGAGGGGACGGACCGCAGTCAGAGCACCTTGTTTCCGGAGTGCTTGGAGGACTGGATCGGCGAGGACAATCCTGTTCGCGTAGTCGATGTTTTCGTTGATGGTCTCGATATGGCCAGTCTTGGCTTCGATGGCGTAAGCCGGGAAGCGGCGGGCCGCCCCGCTTATCATCCCGCCATGCTGCTCAAGCTTTACATCTACGGTTATCTGAACCGCGTGCAGTCGGGCCGCCGGCTTGAGCGCGAAGCAGGCCGCAACGTCGAGGTGATGTGGCTGACTGGGCGGCTTGCGCCTGATCACAAAACCATCGCCGATTTCCGCAAGGACAATGGCCCGGCCATTCGCAAGGTCTGCTCCCAGTTTGTTGTCCTGTGCCGGAAGATGGGGCTGTTCACCGAGGCGGTTGTCGCCATCGACGGCAGTAAGTTCAAGGCCGTGAACAACCGCGACAGGAATTTCACCAAGAACAAGATGGCGAGGCGCATGGCGCAAATCGGGAGAGCGTCGCCCGCTATCTGCAGCAGCTCGACAGCGCGGACCGGCAAGAGCCTTCGATGGCGCGCGAGACCAAGACCGCGCGGCTCAAGGACAAGATTGCAATCCTGAAACAGGAGATGCAGCGCCTGTCGAAGCTCGAAGCGCAGATGTTGGAAGCGCCCGATCAGCAGATTTCGCTGACCGATCCCGATGCGAGGTCAATGAAGACGAGCGGCCGGGGCACGGGCATGGTGGGCTATAACGTGCAGACGGCGGTCGAGACCAGGCATCACCTCATCGTGGCGCATGAGGTCACCAACACAGGTCACGACCACGAACAGCTTTTTTCCATGGCGATGAAGGCCAAGGAGGCGCTGGAGGCGGAGCGCCTGGAGGTTGTCGCAGACCGGGGCTACTTTGAAAGCGAACAGATCTTGGCCTGCGAGGAGGCCGGCATCGCCGTCACTTTGCCGAAGGCTCATACGTCGAACAACAGGCTCAGGGGCATGTTCGTCAAGGCTGACTTCCGTTATGTGGCGGCTGAGGATGTCTATATTTGCCCGGCCGGCGAGAGCCTCAAATACTATTTCAGCACTCAAGAGCGCGGCCTCACCTTGCGGCGTTACTGGACCAACGTTTGCGCCGCCTGCTCGATCAAGGCGCGCTGCACATCAGGGGTCCAACGCCGGATCACCCGCTGGGAGCACGAACACGTTCTGGAAACTGTCCAGCAAAGGCTCGACGAGAACCCGCAGATGATGCGTGTCAGGCGGGAGACTTCGGAGCATCCCTTTGGGACGCTGAAATCCTGGATGGGCGCCACCCACTTTCTGACAAGGACGATGAAGAAGGTAGCGTCCGAAATGGCGCTGCACGTGCTGGCCCATAATCTGAAGCGGGTGATGAACATACTTGGGGCCGGCCCGCTGATGGCCGCGATCAGGGCCTGAACGACCTAGATCCGCCTTTACGCGCCAACGGAAGGCGTCTGCAACTCTCCTAAGCCCTCGCGCATCGTTTCACAGGCTCTTTCAGAAAGAGAACTTCGACCCAAAACCGGGACTTTCCACACAGCCAGGGTCGAGAGCGGAAATACCGCACGGGACAAAGCGCGCCTGCATTACAACTATTTCCAGAAGTTAAGGTCAGCCAAGCTAAGCGCCACGCCGATCCTGATCCGTCTTCCGGCCACCACGGGATACCCTACACCTATAGCTGAATAGCGAGCGCATGCGGTCTGGAACGACGCCATTCAGCGCGGTGAAGATTCACGGTGTGCTCTGCGATCAGTCTGATGTCGGGAGGAGCATAGTCTGATTCAGGGCCTGGCAAGGCGCAGCAGCCGGAAGGCCTCTTTCCCGCAACTTTCGTGGTGCGAACGCCACAGGTTCCGCGTAAAAGCCGCTCGTCATCGAGCTGTCACATGCCCGCATAGCGCCGAGCGTATCTGCCCTTGTGCGGAATCCAAGATCCGCTTTTGGGCACAAGGGCTACTAAAAATGACCTTCCAGTCATCGCGCCGTTTCGGCGCATTCATGAGCACGGCTGCGCTTGCCATCGCCGCCGCTGCATTTTCCTCGCCGGCGGCCGCTGCCGATGCTCCCGCCGCTAACGTGACGGTGGCAAATGTCAACGTCCTCAATCTCCTTTCGCCGTTCCTCAGCCTGAACGGCACGGACATCGGCCACCAGACGCTGGCGCTTAATCTGAGCCAGACCGTCGCCGTCAACAACAACGCGGCAAGCGTCGCCGTCCTCAACGGTCATAAAGACACGCTGACGGTGGAAGAACTCGCCATCAGCGACAAGAACCTTTTCGGCAGCGTCTCGAATTCGATCACCATCTATTCGTACGATAGCGCAACGCAAAAGGTTTCCACGACCACGAAGGGCGGCTATGGCGTTGCCGCGAACCTTGCCGGCGGCTTACCCGCCACGCAGGGGACTATCGGTAACGGCCTGAACCCCGTCCAGGCGGTCGGCGGTTACGGCTCGGCTCTCGGCGCTGCCTATCAAGCGGGCGTCGGCACCAATACGAGCGGCACCACGATCACGCTCGCCAATGTGCCGATGAAAAATACCGCCTCCCTGCTGACGACGGCCTACAGCTTCACGAGCAGCGACGCGGGTGTTGCCAAGGCCTATTTCGCCAACGGGTCAGTTTCGACCAACAGCCCCACGCTGGCCGCTACTGCTGCGGTCGCGCCTGCGGGCTACACGCTGCCGGCCGGCAGCGGAATACGTGCTGCCTCTTCAAGTGTTTACGATACGGAATACGTAACGAATGGGGCCTATGTCACTTCGAACAACGGCACGATCATCGATAAGCCGTCCTACGGCGATGCGCGCCCGGTTCAGGTTTCGGCCGATATCAACGGCTTCGACCCGACCGCGCTGACTGGCCTCGCGACGAACCCGGCCTTCCCGAGCGGTCACACCACCTACGCCTACACCGACTCGATCCTGCTCGGCATGCTCGTGCCCGAGCGCTTCGACAGCATGCTGTTGCGGGCTTCGGAATACGCGAACAGCCGCATCGTTCTCGGCGTGCATTATGCACTCGACATCATAGCGAGCCGCTCATTCGTGCAGTATGAATTGGCGCAACTCCTGACTGCAACCGATCCGGCTTACCAGAATACCAACACCGTCGGCAGCACGACCGCGCTCAATTTCCAGCAGACCTTTGCGAACGCGTATAGTGATCGATCTACACTTCTCAGCCTCGTGAACTCGCAGAACGGCACGTCGTTCACGAGCATTGCCGATGTCGTGAAAAGCTCCCTCACGACGGCAAATGATCCCTACGCTTATTCCGCCGAGAACGCGGCCACCTACCGGGCGCGCCTGACCTATGGCCTGCCTACCACGGCTATCGCGAAGGAACTTACCGACACGCATGGCAAGGATGCCTCCATCTTGCTCGTGACGGTCTATGGTGGCGACAGCACGGCAGCAAAGACGATCGAAGGGCTTATCGGCACCTCGACGACAGGCGGAATCTACGGCAACCTTTCGACTGACACGATCAAGCAGATCATTGCCAACACCGAAGTTGATGCAATCACGGCCTTCGTCGGCACAGATCTCAGCTACTGGTCGCGCATCAATCTCTACGATGCCGCGAACTACTTCATCGATCCGAAGGGCATTACGACGAAGCTTCTTCTCGCCAGCGGCGACAAGCTGAACGTTCCGGTGACGGTCGGCAATGGCGGCGTGTTCGGCGGTTCGGGCACGGTGACCGGTGATGTCACCATCAAGAGCGGCGGCGCGTTCGGCGCGAAGGGCAGCGGCACGACGTCCTATCAAGGCCTTACCGTCAATGGCACGACCGATTTCAAGGCTGGCTCCAAGGTTCAGCTGACGGGCGTCTT
Source organism: Rhodomicrobium lacus (assembly GCF_003992725.1). NCBI lineage: Bacteria > Pseudomonadati > Pseudomonadota > Alphaproteobacteria > Hyphomicrobiales > Hyphomicrobiaceae > Rhodomicrobium > Rhodomicrobium lacus. Next base: position 1,264,689 of record NZ_RZNF01000012.1, read on the forward strand.
CCTGCCGGGCACGACCTATACTCTGCTGAACAGCACCGCGATCGACTACAATGGCTCCAAGCTTCCGGCCGGGGCTGTTTCGTCGATTTCCGTCGACACCTCCTCCAGCGGCAACCTGATGACCTTGTTTACCGGCAAGCTGTCGGTGGTCGGCGATCCGCAATTGCAGGTAATACTTCAATCTCACTTTGCGAATGCCGCTCAAACTCAAAATCAGAAGTCCGTTGCTTCGGCCATAGATACAGCGGGTAACGCGGGTAACTTCGGCACAACCGGCGCACAATTCCTGAACGCGCTTATCGCCAACAACACCGTCGCGACCGCCCCGTCGGCGTTCACTTCGCTCGGCGGCGAGGGGATTACCGGCCAGCAGCAGACAGCGCTCAACGCGGGCAACCTGTTCGTGACCACGGTGCTAGGCCAGGCCACTTTCTGGGCTGACGACCGCCGCAACGACGTGTTCGGCCTTAAGGACGGCGGCTCCGCGTCCCTCAAGGACGAGCCTGGCTATGAAGGCGCAATCGCCAGCCGCGGCCGTATCTGGGCAAGCGGTTTCGGCCAGTACGCCACGCTCGACGGCGAGACAGGCGTCGGCAGTGCGGACCTGTCGAACCACACCTCGGGCGTTGCGGGCGGTATCGACTACCAAGCTACCAAAAACCTGCTCGTCGGCATCGCGGGCGGCTTCTCGAACTCGAACTTCTCCGTTAACGACCGCGCTACGACCGGCGTCAGCGAAGGCGGCCACATCGCTCTCTACAGCCGGGCGACCTGGGGCAACTTCTACGGCGCAAGCACGATCGCTTACGGCCATTTCGACAACAAGACGACCCGCTTCGTCGACGGCCTTGGTAGCGTTGACAAGCTGCGCGGCACTTTCTCCAGCGATGAGTGGATCTCCCGCTTCGAGGCTGGCTATAAATACAACGCGGGCGGCGTGACGGTGACGCCGTTTGCTGGCTACCAACTTGCGCAGCTCTCGAACGACGCCTTCTCTGAGACCGGCGTCGGCTCGAACCTCGCGGCGCTCCGCGTGAGCTCGGTGGACATCGATTCGGATAAGGCTTTCCTTGGCATTCAGATCGACACGAAGACGACGCTCAACGAAAGCTGGGTGCTGACGCCTTATGCTCGCGTATCGTGGGAGCATGAGTTCAATGCCGACCGCTACAACAAGGCGTCGTTCATTGCGCTGCCGGGTTCGACCTTCCGGATTGACGGCGCTTCGGCGGCGGAAGACGTGGCGCGCGTGAATGCTGGCTTCAAGCTCGACATCTCGAAGGACGTGGCGGTGTTCGCTGCCTTCGACGGCGAGTTTTCGGAGCGCGGCGAGAGCTACGCCGGGACGGGTGGCGTGCGCATTCGCTGGTAAGCATCGGCAAGGGTTCTATAGCGAAGGCGGCGAGACATCTCGCCGCCAGACTGCTGACAAAGCTCTCGCGTTGGCGAGATCTTTTTGATTCAGTTGGGGCATGCTGAAGAAACCGGTTCCCCAACAGACGACGCTTGAGATGGTGAGCATCGAAGGATTGGTCCCGAAGGACCACCTTCTGCGCAGGATCGAAGCGGCGGTCGACTTTTCCTTCATCCGCGACCGGGTTGCGGGTCTCTACTGCGCCGATAACGGCCGCCCCGCTCTCGATCCCGTCCTGATGTTCAAGGCCTTGTTCATCGGCTATCTGTTCGGGGTTCGCTCGGAGCGCCGGCTCGTGCGCGAGATCGAGGTCAATGTCGCCTATCGCTGGTTTCTGGGGCTGAAGCTCACCGATCCGGTGTTCGACGCTTCGACGCTGTCGCAGAACCGGCGGCGGCGCTATCGCGACGCCTCGGTCGCTCAGGACATTTTCGACGCCATCGTCGAGCAAGCGATCCGCCACGGTCTGGTCGACGGGACCGCACTTTACACCGACTCCACGCATCTGAAGGCGAACGCCAACAAGAACCGCTTCGACATGGCGAGGGTCGCGAAGTCGCGCGCCGACTACTGGGATGCGCTGGACGCGGCCATCGACGAGGACCGGCTCGCCCATGGAAAGAAGCCTTTGAAAGACAAGCCGCGCGAGCCCGCTGTCAAGGAGACCAAGGTCAGCCGAAAGGCGTTTGCCTACGACAAGGACCTCGACGCCTATCGCTGCCCGCACGGAGAGCTTCTGCCCTACGCCACCACGGACCGCGCGGCCTACCGCCATTATAAAAGCGATCCCGCTGTCTGCAGGGCCTGCCCGCTTATCGCCTCTTGCACCGCCAACGCCAAGGCGGAACGCACGATCACCCGCCACGTCTGGGCCGAGGCGCGCGAGAAAGCCGACAGCCATCGCCTCACCGCCTGGGGCAAGGCCGTCTACAAGCGCCGAAAGGAAACCGTGGAGCGCTCCTTCGCCGACGCCAAGCAGCTCTTCGGCCCCCGCTACGCCCGCTTTCGCGGCCTGATCAAGGTCTCATGCCAATGCCTGCTCGCCGCCGCAGCGCAGAACATGAAAAAGATCGCCCTGGCGCTCGCGAAACCGGCGCCCATGCCGGCGTAAGCGGGCAAACGTCTTTCCAGGCCCCCTTCATCCCCCCCTCAAAAAGCCAACCAACAAAAAACCCCGCCAAAATGACGGGGTTTGTCAGCAGTCTGGCGGCGAGACATCTCGCCGCCTTTTTTTGTGTGGACCGAAACGGCTGACTCGAAACCAATGGCGGCGTTTGTGCAGTTGAACTCCGGAGATCAAATCGCTTTTGTCCTCTCGCAGTTGGAACGCCACGCGAGCACTGCCGCTTGCCCTTCAGGAAGGGACGTCCCTGCCAACAACCCGAAAGGCAGCAAACGGCCTTTTCGAACGAACCAGAAATCGAACGCCTGCTGCCGCGAAGGCGAAAGAAGTCTACCCCTGCGGGGAGCGAAAATCGGCTCGTCGCGCCGATGAACTGCGCTCGACAGGAAGCGCCGCGACAAGCGCGAGTGTGGTCACGCGCCGCCGGTCGCGAGGCGAAATGCCAACGCGGCGGAAGCTATCGGCGCGCAGTTCGCGGAAAAGCGCGCGAGCTTCGTCCGTGCGCAGGAGCGCCAGCGGGCGGGACGTGTTCACGGTCGCCTCGATCACCAGGCATCCGGCACCCCCCTATAGGCAGCGGTCGCCAGGGCAAGCAGGCGCGTGCCTGCAAGGCGTGCTTCAAATGTGTCCTCTTGCCCCAAGTCGAGCCAATAGCAAGCGGTCGCGAACGCATCGATATCGTGCGCATCAAGCTGCGTTCGATAATGATTGATCATGATTTTGCACTCGATGAAGGAAGGGTGCTCGCGATCCTTTCGAGTTTCGCGGCAAGCTCGCGGCGTACCGCGTCGGGATCAATCATGGTGACCGAGCCGGACAATTCGACACGAGACGGCGCAAAGAAGCGCGTGAGCTGCCCAAGCGCAACCAGCTGATGCTTCAAGGTCGGCTTGTCCGCGATCGGAGCGAACGCGATCTCGGCAAGTCGACCGATCACGCGCTCAGCCGTGACCTCTGCGGATGCCGCGACACGAGTGCGTGCCTCCCCGATGATCGCCTGGATGCGCGGATCGCCAAGGAGGCGCGTAGCCGTGTTTGCCGAACTCTTTTCAGTATACCCGGCGCGCATCGCCGCCGCCTTTCCATCGGCATCGATGACATATTCCGATGCGAAGCGAAGTGCCCGCTCGGTCAAAGGCGACGAAGCGGGCGGCTATCGCCGTCGTAGCCGCGCTGTAGATGACATACCGTGCTGCAGGCAAGACCAAGCGCGCGCGGCTTGATCAAGGGAGTAACCAACTGAGCGACGCCACAACGCGAAAGATTTCTTGTTCATATTTTAACAAATGAAACAACATTGATACAGAATAACACGAATCAAAACGCTACCTTGAAAGGCGGTGTCAAAATCGGACCCGCTTACGGAGGCGTTCGGATTCCTGCCGCCCCAACCGGCCGTCACCCGTCGGCCGACGACACCACGCGCGTGCGGGCTCGCTTGCAATGGAATAAAACAGAACGCCATCTGCGCTTCACCCGTCGTGCTAGGCCTCCTTCAGGCGGTTGATAAGCCAGCGGCCTGCGGGGCCGGGTGGGGCATCGGTGCGGTAAGTGGCGTACATCGGCATGATGAAGTTGGCGCCATCGGCATCCTGAAGCTCGATTTCGACAAGCTCGCCTTCCGCGAGGTCTCGTTCGACCATATCGAAAGGCATGCTGCCCCAGCCGAGCCCCTCGCGCAGAAACGCGTGCTTGGCGCTCATGTCCGCCAGTCGCCAGTTGCGTGGAGACAGAACGTTGAATTCCTGCCCTTCCGACAGGTCCGTGCGATCGGTCAGCACGAGTTGCAGATGATCGGCCAGCATGCAGCGCGGTATCGGGCCATGAAACGCGGCAAGCGCATGCCGGGGCGAGGTGACGACCACCATCCGCACCCCGAGAAGACGCTCGCGCAAAAGCTCCGGCCGCTCCAGCGTGAGAGAGCCCATCACGCCGAGCGCACACTGGCGCGACAAGACGGCTTTGGCGACGCCGCCGAGCGCTTCGACGTAAAGCCGGAGCGACGTTCCGGGAAAGACGGTGCCGAATAGGGCGGCAACCTTTGTCAGCACACGCATCGGAAACATCACGTCCACGACAACCGACAGTTCGGGCTCCAGCCCGGCGGCCATCCCTTTCGCCCTCGCCTTGAGCGAGTCCGTCGCTCGCAGGATGCCTTTCGCGTCCGCCAGAAGAATCCGTCCCTGGTCGGTCAGCACCGGATAACGACCGCTCCGGTCAAACAGCGCCACGCCAAGCTGCGCCTCAAGATTGAGGATGGTCTGGCTGATCACCGACTGAGCGCGATTGAGCCGCCTGCCGGCAGCGGAAAAGCTTCCCTCCTCGGCGGCGGCGATGAACAGACGCAATTGGTCGAGCGAGAGAGTGTCCAGCATACCTATCCGACTGAGCGATATTACTTATCGAAATATATAGCCTATTCCGCTGGATTTCATCCTCTATCTTAACAGTCACGTCATCCGGCGCCAGCCGCATGCAACCGATCTCGGAAGGAATTCAGCCTTGAAACTCCTGCACATCGATTCAAGCGTTCTCGGGCAGCATTCTGTCTCCCGCGCGCTATCGGCCGAAACCGTCGCGCGCCAGCGCGCGCTCCATCCAGGCATCGAGGTGGTCTATCGCGACCTCGTCGCAGAGCCGCTGCTGCATCTGTCACCGGCTCACATTGCGGTTTTCCAGGGTGCGGCGCCAGAGAACGACACGCTTGCAGCCGACATCGCCGATGGCGCGAAACTTCTCGACACCGTTTTTGAGGCGAGCGTCCTCGTCATCGGCGCGCCCATGTACAATTTCGGGATTTCGAGCCAGCTCAAGGCGTGGGTCGACCGCATCCTCATCGCGGGCCGCACCTTCCGCTATACGGCCGAGGGTCCGGAAGGTCTTCTGCCGGGCGGCAAAAAAGCCTTCATCGTCTCATCGCGAGGCGGCTCCTATGGACAGAAGGCGGCCGATCATCAGGAAGACCATTTGAAGATCGCCCTTGGCTTCATCGGCATCACCGACATCTCCATCATCCGAGCCGAGAACATCAGCCGCGGTGCGGATGCGCGCGAGGCCGCGCTCGCCGCCGCGCGCGAAGAAATTTCCTCTCTTGCTGCCTGAAACGTCAAACAAAAGGTAAGACCGAACCATGAAAATCAGCCGAAAATTTCTAGCCGCAGCGTTCGTCGCCCTGCCGATGCTCTCGCTTCAGGCTTCCGCCCAAGCTCCGGCCGAGGTCGCACCGGCGGCCGTTCAGGAAGGGACGTACACGGTCGAAGCCAGCCACACCCGCGTGCTTTTCGCCGTGTCGCATATGGGCTTTTCGACCTGGTATGGCGAGTTTACCGGCGTCTCCGGCAAGCTCACCCTCGCGCCCGCATCCATCGAAAAAAGTTCGCTCGATATCCGTATCCCGACGAAATCCGTCTCCACCAGCAACGCCAAGCTCGACGGCGAACTGAAGGCCGCCGACTGGTTCGACGCCGCGAAATTCCCGGAAATCACTTTCAAGGCGAAGCAGATCGAACGGACGGGCGACCGCACCGCGAAGGTGACGGGCGACCTGACGTTCCACGGCGTGACGAAGCCCGTGACGCTCGATGCGGTGTTCAACGGTGCCGGAACGAACCCGATCAACAAGCAGTACACGGTAGGCTTCGAGGCGACCGGCGCCATCAAGCGCAGCGATTTCGGCGTGAAGACTTACGTGCCCCTCATCGGCGACGACGTGAAGATCATTATCAGCGCCGCTTTCGAGCGGAATGGCGGGGCCGGTTTGTGATCGCAGCCTGACAGGCCGACGCCACTCTCCATGGAAGCCTCGGCGAGAAACTGAAGAGGCGGCGATTGCTCGCCGCCTCTTCAACGTGTTCTGCAAGCACCCGCTCGCTCTCCGCGAGCGTTCAATCCGTCAGGCCGCGCCGTTATCGTCGGCCAGTCTGACCGGTTTGGCGCTGGTTGTGTATCTCTCCGCTTCGTTCAAGCTGGCCTGTGCGAGAATAGCCATAATCTGGCGCGTTGTGGCCCCCGGGCTTCCGCCATCGAATGATGCCGCTTCCCGAAGATCTCTGTTTAGAAGACGGTTTCAAGAATCGTTCGCACGTCGGTTTTTGGCGGTGCGCCGAAGAGCCTGCGATACTCGCGATTGAACTGGGTAACACTTTCATAGCCGACGCGAAGCGCCGCGCTGCCCGCGTCCAGTCGATCGGCTATCATCAATCTGCGCGCCTCATGGAGACGCAGATGTTTCTGGTATTGGAGAGGGCTCATCGCCGTTAGCGCGCGGAAATGATGGTGCAAGGTGGATTCGCCCATGCCGGCAATGCTCGCCAACGCCTCGATGCGGATCGGCTGGTCGAAATTGTCGCGCAGCCACCTGATTGCGGTCGAGACGCGGTTGGTTTGCGTACCCACTTGGATTGCATGCCTCAATCGGCTGCCAACCGGCCCCGTCACAATCCGGTAGATGACTTCTCGCTGAAGGGAGCGCGCCAGGATGGGAATGTCACCTGGGTGAGCCAACAAGTCGATCAACCGCATCGCGGCGCTTGCCAGTTCCGGTGTCACCGGCCCGACAGCCATGCCGGATCCGTTGGCCTCCGGTACGTATCCAAGCTGATCAACCTCGGCAATCAGGTCTCGCGCCAGGTCGAGATCTATGTCCAGCTTGAACGCAACATAGGGGGTCGATGCGCTCGCATTGAGCACTTGGACAATGGTCGGTAGGCCGACGGCTGTCAGGAGGAAATGATCCTGATCGTAGAGATAGGTCTCATCCCCCACGACAACGCGCTTCATTCCTTTAATGATGAACGCGAAGGACGGTTCGTAGAGCGAAGAATCAGGCTGCATCGGCGACGCGCGCCGATGCAGGGAGAGGCCGGGAATGGCAGTGGCAAGAGATCCGTCATGCGGAAGGTATCGTTCAACAAGCTCGCGCATCCGGTGACGCGCGCGTTCAATCTCTTCCGTTGCCGTGACAGCTGCCGCATGCATGAATGCCCACTCCACTCCCCCTGCGGCTCCAGCCTCTATGTCTGTTGCCTAAAAGTCCGTTGACAGGACCGTATCCTTCCATCGTTCGATATTCTCCGCAAGCATTGCGGATTTATTGTTGAATACAGCATAGGCATCAGAGCCCGCTGCGAGCCAAACGGGAGGCTTTTCCGCTCTCACCAACGCAAGCATTGCCGCAGCAAACTTCCTTGGGTCGCCAATCTGCTGATGATTGTTGGCGTCAAGCGCCTGCCGATGCTGGGCGGAAGCGGCTTCATAGTCTTCAATTACAAAATCGCCATAGCGCACGGAACTGCCATCGAGAAAGTCAGTCCGGAAGCGGCCGGGATAGACACAGGTCACCCTGATGCCGAACAGGGCCACCTCGTGGGCAAGGCCTTCCGACCAACCGGACACCGCGTGTTTGGTGGCGCAATAGACCGACGAGCCTTCAAAGCCTTGCATACCGGCGATCGACGATATCGTGATGATATGACCGGAGCGCTGCGCCCGCATGATCGGCAAAACGGCCCGTGTGACATCGAACACGCCGAAAACGTTGGTGGCGAACTGCCGCGACACGGTTTGCGGGGCGATCTCCTCGAACGCGCCAAGCTGACCATAACCAGCATTGTTGACAAGAACGTCGATCCGACCGAACCGCGCCTTCGCCGCGCTCACAGCTTCATCGACCGCCGTGTGGTTTGTGACATCGAGAGGGATCGTCTGGAGCCTGTCGGCAAAGCCCACCAAGGCCTCATCGATCTGCTGTGGGCTGCGTGCCGTGGCGATGACGGCATCGCCAGCTTCAAGGGCGGCGCGCGCAATTTCCAGGCCGAGACCACGATTGGTCCCGGTGATAAACCAGGTTTTCATAGGGTAATTCCATCATCGATTGGACTTCAGCGCATCCCGCGCCAACTCCAAGCATTTTATGGCCTACCCCCCGCTCCAGCTAGAAACGGTCCTGCCTGTTTCTTGCCCGATCCTGTCGATCACAAATGCTAAAAAAGGGCGCTTCAGCTTGCGATGAAGCACCCTTCCGTCGTAACGGCTGAAACTCAGGAGAGATTTAGAGGGCTATAGCGTAGATATCGTTCTCATCATCACCCTCGTGGTGCGCCAGCGCGCTCAGGCACCGGAATTCCAAGCCATTCCTTATAGAACGTGTCGATATCCGGTTCGAAATCGTGGATGACGGGATACCACGGCGTGGGCGCCTCGACATCGTGAAGCGTGCCGCATTCGGGGCAGAAATATTCGCGCAACACCTGCCATGAAGGCGTCGGCGCCATAAGTCGCGGATAGATCTGCTCAAGCTTCTGCGGCGTGTCGCGCACATTGACAAGCGCGTGGAGTTTCCAGTTTTCCTTCCAGTCGCAAAAATCGTGACCGCATTCGCAGCGGGTTTTCCACTCCTTCGTGTCTTGCCGCTGGACGATGTAAAGCTTCGGGCCGAGCGGCAGGACGATGCGATCCTGCCACGAGAGGCGCTCCTGAAGGATGTCGACATAGGTGGCGAAGCGCTCCGCATCCTTCGGCATCGAAAGCATCTGGTGGAGCGTGTCGTGATCGATGCGGCCGTCGATGAGATCGGCGATCTTGGCGCGTGTGTAAGACATGGCGTTTCCTCGATTTCTTATAAGGTTGGGGGCGCGCCGGCGGAGGGCACCGGCGCGCGTTCGGCTGCTATTCCTCGACGAACTGGACGAGCTTCACATCCGGCAGTTCGGACAGATCCATCGAGTATTTCGAGCCGTAATGAGGAATGTCGAGTTCGTCTTCGGTGAGCTGCCAGCTATCCGGCAGATCCCAGAAGGACCGGAAGTCTTTCTCGAACTTCGGCCCAAGCGTGAACGATGCGGAGAACATCTGCTTGACGTGATCGCCCGCGCCGGTCTTCGCAAGGATCTTCTCGCGCTCGGTCTTGACCCACTCCTTCACCGGCACGGCACCGGCGATGCGATCCTTGCGGATCGCCTTGCGTTTTGCGTCCGTCGCCGCCGCGTCGATGGCATAGATGCCCGCCGCATCTGACGAGACCACAACACCATAGACGCGCTCGGCAAAGCGTTCGAGCAGGTAGCCGCCGTTCAGATCGTCGACGACGCTCTGCGGGTCGCGGTCGAGCGGGTCGCCGAAGCCGGGGCCGCCTCGCATGTAGTTGAGGTAGAGGTCGTAGTCGGAGAACATCTCCTCCGTGGTGATCGCCTGCTTGTCGCGCTTGATCACTGCGCCCTTGATGAGATCGTCCCACACCGGGTTTTCCGGGTCGGTATCGCCGCCGAACGGGATCGGCTTGCCCTCCTCGATGAGCGCCTTGATGCCGGTCTTGTGCGCCGCGAAGCGATAGCCCGATGCCGCCGGATAGCCGCCCATGAGCCCCCAGTCGGACGAGATGTGACCGTTGCCCATGAAGAACATGGTCCAGTCCTTCGCATTCCAGACGAGACGCAAGCTCTCGAAACCGCAGCCGCCGCGATACTTGCCCGCGCCGCCCGAGTTCGACTTGATCTGACGGCCGAGATAGAGAAGCGGCTCGGCCAGCTCCCAGATCTCCATGTCGCCCATGTCGCCTTCGGGGTTCCAGATGGCGGCGGCGTGGCTGAGACCGTCGCCGACCGCCGTCGCACCCGTTCCGTTCGCCGCGCACTCGAACGAGTTCACCGCGTGGATCTCGTCATACTGGTTGAAGCCGCCGCCCTGGAGCCAGTTCGAGGTGTTGGCGTTGCCCGCGTTCACCTCTTCCAGATAGCCGCGCCCGAAGTAAGAGCGAGACAGGCCGCGCCACAGCGCCGTCCACGACGAGACGAGGAAGTGCCATGAGTAGGCGAAGGCGACGCGCCGGTCGTCCGGGTTCATCCACGTGCCTTTCGGCAGGCGAAATTCGGTGCCGTAGGCGGCGCCGTCGTTGATCATCTCGGACGGGATGAGCGTTTGCGTCATCATCACCCAGATGCCCGAGGTGAAGCTTACCTGATGGGCGTTATAGGTGTGCCAGCCCCAGCGCGATGAGCCTTCGAAATCGAGCCGCCACGTGCCGTCGCCACGGATCGTGATTTCAGACGGCGTGTGCATGATGGAATCGACCTTCGCGAAGTCGGACGGCACGCGGACGTCCTCATGCGCATAGGGCACGTCCACAAAGCCTACCTGACGGTACTTGCCGGGGATGGTCATCGCCTTGATGCGATTCTGAAGCCCGCGCCGCCCGTGCTCCACGGCCTCGTAAGAGAACTTCCAGAACGCATCGATGCCTTCTTCCGCGATGACCTCCTCGACGAGCTTGCGGATCATGTGGCAGCCCGCGATGCGCGTGCGCTCGTCGAGCATCCAGTAGCGCGTCGTGCGCACCATACGCTGGCTCTCATGCAGCCAGTCGCGGAACAGCGTGTCGTTCTCGCCCACCTTTCGGCAGGTGACGGAATAGCCGTCGCCGAAGCGCTGGACCTGGCCCGTACACATGGAGCCGGGGCCGACCGCGCCCGTGTCGATCACATGCGTGACGCCGCCGACCCAGCCGACGAGTTCGCCCTCCCAGAAGATCGGCACGATCGTGTGGATGTCGCACGGATGCACGTTCCCGATCAGGCAGTCGTTGTTGCAGAAGATGTCCTTGTCGCGGACGCCGGGATTACTCTCCCAGTCGTTCTCGATCATGTATTTGATCGCCGCGCCCATCGTGCCGACGTGGATGATGATGCCGGTGGAGGTCAGGATCGAGTCGCCCGCCGCGTTGTAGAGCGTGAAGCAAAGCTCGCCCTCCTGCTCCACGATGGGCGATGCCGCAATCTTCTTCGCCGTCTCGCGGGCATCCACCACACCGGCGCGAAGCCTTGAGAACAGCTTGTTGTAGAGGATCGGCTCGCTGTCGCGCAGCTCCATTTGCTGGAGGCCGGCATAGTGCTTCGTCAGCCGCGTGGCCTCCATCAGGCGGTCGCGATGCTGCTTCAGCGTCTCGCCGCCGCGAACGATGCCGCGTGTCGCCGTCTTGAAGTCCGATGTCTTTACATTGAGGTTCATGACGTTTCGTCCCTGTTCGATCTTTTTTGCTCGGGGGAATCCGGGCGATTGCCGCCCGGTCCGCTCTCAGACTTCCTTCAGGTGAAACAGCCGGTGGCCGTCGAGGAAGGTCTCGAAGCCGTCGGGGACGACGAACGTCGTCGCGTCGGATTCGATGATCGCCGGGCCCGTGACGCGATTGCCCGGAAGGAGCGCCTCCATCTTGTAGAGCTGCGCGTCGACCCACCGCTTCTTGCGATAGAATTTGCGCGTGCCGATTTTGGCTTCCTCGGGCGGCGTGTCGCCGTGGAGCGTATCGACCGGGATCTTCGGCTTCTGGATCGGCACTGTGCCGCGCATGATCGCGCCCGTGACGGAATAGCCAAGCTCGGGCGAGCGGGCGCTTTCCGAGTAGACGCGGCCATAGGTGGCGTTATAGGCGTCCACCATCGCGTTCCAGTCTTCGGCGGTCGAAGCGGACTTGATCGGGCTTTCGATTTCGAGGTCGTTCAACTGACCGCGATACTGCATGCGGTAGCCCGGTTGCAGCGTGACCTTGTCCGCCTCGTAGCCGTTCAGGCGGAACTCTTCGAGCACGTTGCGGGTCAGTTCGTCCCACGCCTCCTGAAGCACAGCCGCGGCCTTGGCCCGATCCTCGTCCGACGCATCCGGCGCGAGGTTGATGTCGAGCGACTTGTCGTAGCGGTATTCGAAATCCGCCGCCGCGCAGCCGAAGGCCGAGAAGCCCGCCGCCCACGCCGGAACGATCACGTCCTCGAAGCCGAGCCCTTCCGTGTAGCCGTAGGTGTGGACCGGCCCCGCGCCGCCATAGGAGAAGCACACGAAGCTGGCCGGGGAATACCCCTTGCCGGAGATCATCGCGCGCAGATAGTCGCGAAGGTCGCTGTCGAGCAGCTCGATCACGCCCGCCGCCGCATCCTCGACCGAAAGGCCGAGAGGATCGGCGACCTGCTTCTTGATCGCATCGACCGAGCGCTGGCGGTCGAGCTTGATCGCGCCGCCGAGGAAGTTGTCGGGGTTCAGGTAGCCGAGCACCATGTGGCAGTCCGAAACCGTCACCGTCTCGATGCCGCTGTCCGCCCAGCACACGCCGACGCGATAGCCCGCAGAGTCCGGGCCGAGCTTGATCGCCTTCGTATAAGGATCGAGACGGATGAAAGAACCCGCGCCCGCGCCGACCGAATCCATCGCCACGAGCGGCAACGACAGCACGAGCCGCGCCATGTCGGGATCGTTCTTGATCGTCAGTTCGCCCTGCGTGATGAGCGCCACGTCGAACGAGGTTCCGCCGATGTCCGAACACGCGATGTTGTTGTAGCCCAGCACTTCGCCGAGATACTTCGCGCCGATCACCCCGCCGATGGGCCCGGAAACGATGGTGCGGGCGAGTTCCTTCGCCTTCCATGAAATCGTGCCGCCATGCGTGGCCATGACGCGGAAGTCGAATTTCGTGCCCTGATCCTTGAAGGCGTCGGAAATCTTCTTGAGCGTTTGCCGGGACGGTTCGGCCGCATAGCCTTCAAGGATGGTGGTGTTGGTGCGATGGCTCTCCTTGCGGACGGGGTAATAATCGGCTGATGCGAAGACGGGAATTTTCTTGCCGCTCTTGGCCACCTCTTCGATGACGATGTCGCGGACGCGGCGCTCGTGCGAAGAGTTCTTGTAGGAGTGCAGCAAGCTGATGACGATGCCTTCCACATCCTGCGCGATCAGCTCCTGCGCCGCTCGCCGCGCGGACTCTTCGCGAAGCGGGATGACCACCGTGCCCGACATATCGATGCGCTCGACCACGCCGCGCGTGAGCTGACGGGGAACGAGCGGCGGGTCATAGCGATGCGTGTTGAGGTGGATGCGGTCTTCGTAGGCGTAACCGAGGTGAGACTGGACGGCGCGGCCCATGCGGTGGAAGTCTTCCATGCCCGCGTTCACGATCAGCCCGCATTTGAGGCCCTTCCGCTGCACCACGCGGTTCAACATCGCGGTGCCGGAATAGACGCCGGTGTGAAGCTGGCTCAGCGCTTCCTCAAGCTCCATGTTCCAGAGCGACAGGCCGTCCCGGCTGGAGTTGATGAGGCCGATGGCTTCGTTTTCGGGGGTGGACTGCGCCTTGCCGACGACAAACTCGCCGTTCGCGTCGACGAAAAAAGTATCGGTCATGGTGCCGCCGGCGTCGATGCCGAGCACCTGCACGCTTCTCAGGTTCCGTACAGCTAAATTCACTCTGACCTCCCTTTCGCTCGGCGTCTTCGCGCCGATGCCACTTCTTTCGCAGGGAGCATGCCAGAATGTCGCACCACGACGCGGCATAGGCGGAACAACGGCTTACCGCATCTGCTCAGCCCGTTTTCGGCGTCCGCTAACGTCCGGCGCGGCGTCCGGGCCGACCGTCCGAACAGCGGAGGAACGGCAAGACCCGGACGGCAAAACGCAACGACGGCAGCTTTGCAGCCGCCGCCCGCGCGGGTGCTGAAAATGGGAAGCGCGTCAGTCTTCGGGCGAGCGCAAGACGCCGTATTTCGCAAGCCGCACATAAAGCGTCGAGCGCGCGATGCCGAGACGGCGGGCCGCTTCGGTAAGGTTGCCGCCGCATGCTTCGACTTCCGCAAGGATGGCCTCGCGCTCCGGCGTCTTCATGCCACGCCGGGGCGGGAGGACGGTTAAAGGCTTTGCGGCAGCTTCCGGTTCCGCGCCTGCCGCGCGGGAAGCCTTGTCGCACAGGCGCATTTCCAGCGGGAGATGCTCGACGTCGATCTTGTCGGTTTCGCAAAGCGCAAGAACCGCGTCGATCACGTTGCGCAGCTCGCGGACATTGCCCGGCCACCCGTAGAGGCGAAACAGCATCAGAGCGTCGTCCGAGAAAGAAGGCGATGGGCGACCGAGCCGCGCCGCCGTTCTTGCGGCGAAGCGCTCGGCGAGAACGAGCACATCGTCGCCCCGTTCCCGCAACGGCGGAATGCGAAGGCGCGCGGCGGCAATCCGATAGAACAGGTCGCGCCGGAAGCGCCCCGCGCCCACCTCCTCCATCAGGTCGCGATTCGTCATGGACACGAGCCGGATGGAAACGGGGCGGCCCTCGTGATCGCCGACGCGATAAACGATTCCGTCTTCCAGCACGCGCAGCAGATAGGACTGCAGGTCCATCGGCATTTCGCCTATTTCGTCGAGGCAGAGGATGCCGCCGTCGGCCTTCTCGATCTTGCCCGGCCTGCCATTGCCGTCCGCGCCCGTGAACGCACCTTTCACATAGCCGAACAGTTCGCTCGCGATGAGGTCGCGCGCCATGCCGCCGCAGTTCACCGGCACGAAGGGGCCGCTTGCGCATGCGCTCGCCGCCTTGATCGCGCGGGCGAACAACTCCTTGCCGACGCCCGTTTCGCCCTCGATCAGCACCGGCAGCGGGTTCGCGGCCAGCTTCCGCGCGCGCTCGCGAATATCGCGCATCACGGCGCTTTCGCCCGCGATCTCGTCAAACGCATCGGCGGCGGCCCGCGGCGCGCGGGCGACGGCCGGGCTCGCGGGAATGCTGCGCTTGCCGAGCAGCACGATCAAACAACCGGCGACTTCGCCTTCATCCTTCACGATTTCGAGGCCCGCATTGGGAAAGCGGTCGCGGCAATTGCGCTCCCACGCTTCGGCGGAAGCAGAACCGATGATGCGGCGAAGCACGTGAGGCAGATCGTCAGGCGAAGCGGTATCGATCTTGCGCACCGCGGTTTCGGTGGAATGGACGAGGTAGCCTCGCCGGTCGATCACAAGGATATCTTCGCTGAGCCACGTCGACCGCTTGGAAAGCAGATGACGCAGCAAAATCTCGTGGTCGAGCTTCGCGGCCTTTTCAAGCGTCGCTTCAATCTCCCTGCCGATGGCGGCCGCCAGCGCAAGACTTTGCGGATTGAAGGTCGCCACGGGACCGGAGATGTCGACTGCGCCCAGCAGTTCGCCATCGAGGGGATGATGCACGGGGGCGGCGGCGCAACTCCAGCGCTGGACGTCCTCGCAGAAGTGCTCGGCTCCCGTCACCTTCACCGGGCGCTGCTCTGCGAGCGCGGTGCCGATGGCGTTCGTGCCGATGGCGTTCTCTTGCCACGCTCCGCCCGTTTGCAGCGCGTTGCCCTTGCCCTGTTCGACCACGCGGCCGTCCCCGGCGGTTTCGAGGACAAAGCCCGTTCGATCCGCGAGAATCATCATGCTCGCGGCATCGCGCAACATCTCGCGCGAGCGTTCGAGCGCCTGACGCGAAGCTGCGAGGAAAGCCGCATTCAACGACCGCCTTCGGAAGATTTCCGCCTCGTCCGCCAGCGGAGCGCGCAACAAGGCTGTGCCGACACCGAAGGACCGCGATCGCTCCCATGAAGCGGCGATGGCGCGCGGCAGAACGCACGCCTTGCGACCGTGTTGCTGAAACTCCTCCCATGCCAGGCGTATCGCACGCTGATTCATGACCCTGTCTCCGGCGGGGCGAACGTTGTCGTTCAGGCAGGGACGCTTTTTTCAGCGGAGCGACATTTCCACGGCGGATGGGGCGCGGACATGGATGTTTGCCGCGCGCGTCGCTCATGTCTCATGATCTTTTCGATCACGAAGTCCCTTTTGCGTTTCCTGCAAGCGGACTTCTTTTCGATCCGCTTCAACCAAAAGAGTAGGGCGAGCAATCTTATTACGCAAGCCCGCTGCATGAGCGGCCAGCAATGGCGTGGCTGCCCAGCCCCGGGATGTAAAATATACTAAAATTATAAAAATACCGGAATTTGTGCGTGTGGCCGCCCGATCCATCGCGTCAAAGGTTGCGGCCAGCAATGGCTTTCTAAAACACAAATCCAGTCAACACAGCAAATCCATAAATCATTGAAAATATATATTGATGCCGGAATTCGTCAATTATAGAAATTCTGGAGTTGATATCGTTCATCGAAGCAACCAATGGCTGCTGGCGCGAGAAAATATCGCGTCAATAGCGCCGTGAACTGGATTATGGTGACGCGAATAATGCCATCGATAGATCAATTTTCTTCCGGAGCAAGGAAATGCCTGACGGCATTTTTCCTGAGCCTGGTCCCGGCAGTGATGCTTTGCGTAGCCGCCGGAAACGCGCTGGCGGACCCCATTGTCATCCGCATCGGTTATCCGGGGCTCGGCGTCGACAACAGGCCGTTTGCCTACGGCGGGATCGCCTCGGTGGCTCACGCTGAGCGATATATCGAAAAAGAATTCGAGAACGATCCGGATATCAAGGTGGAATGGACGCTGTTCCGCGGAGCCGGCCCGGCCGTAAACGAGGCGTTTGCCTCCGGTCAGCTCGACTTCTCCGCTGGATTGGGCGACCTGCCGGCGATCGTGCATCGATCAAACGGCATCAAGACCAAGTGGCTCGCACAGTCGGATGTTCATACGCCCATCTTTCTCGCCGTGCGGAAAGGGGTGGGCATCAATGGTGTCGATGATCTCGTCGGCAGAAAGATTGCCCAGTTCCGAGGAACGAACCTTCAGCTCGCGGCGGATCGGGTACTCGCCGCGCACGGCCTGACCGAAAAGAATGTGAAGTTCGTCAATCTCGATTTTGCGGGCGCATTTGCGGCCATACTTTCCGGCAATATCGACGGCGCTTTCGGGGGTGTCGAAGTTCTTGAACTGAAGCGTCGCGGTATCATCGAAATTCCGTACGACACCAAAAATGACAAGCCTGAATTCAGCCGCGCTGCCGGGCTCTATGTAACCGAGGAGTTTGAAGCCAAGCATCCCGAACTCGTGCAGCGCGTGGTGAATGCCTATATCCGCGCCGCCCGCTGGGGAGCGGACGAGGCCAATCGCGAGGCTCTCTATGAAGTCTACGCCAAATCAGGCATTCCGACTGAAAGTTTCCGCGAGTATTTTTCGGGCCAAAAGCTTGCTGATCGGCTCAATCCCCTCATCGACGATTTCGTAGTCGAGCGCTACCGCGATCAGACGCGCCGCGCTCTCGACTATGGACTTCTGCGCAAACCGGTAGAGGTCGAAAGCTGGATCGACCGCCGCTATCTTGAGCGCGCGCTTGCCGAACAACACCTCGAAACCTACTGGCCGAGGTCCAGGGCAGACGGTACGAAGCTGACCGAAGCGGCGTCATCGGCTGACGGTAAAGCCCAGCAACGATGAAACCGGGTTCCTACCTCCTTGGATTGATCGTTCCCGCTGGTCTTCTCGCAGCGTGGGCGGCAGCGGCCCGGTATGGACTGCTGCCTGCCCAGATCCTGCCGGACCCCGCGTTCGTCGCGCAGACGATCGGTGAGACGCTGGCGAGCGGTGAACTTTGGATGCACCTCTCCGCCAGCCTCCAGCGCATCGCTGTCGGCTTTGCGTTCGGCTCGGCCGCAGGACTGCTGTGCGGGGCCGCGATCGGTGCATCGTCGACGCTTCGAGAACTGTTCCGAACGCCCTTTCTCGTCCTCACTCAGCTCCACGCGCTTGCGATGCTGCCGCTCATCGTACTGATGTTCGGCATCGACGAAGAGATGAAGCTTTTCGTCATCGCCTGGGCGACATTCGTTCCAGTCGTGCTGAACGCCGCGCAGGGCATCCGCGAGGTTTCGTCCGAATGGGTCGAAGTCGGTCGGGTGCTCGGATTTGACCCCTGGTATCAGGCCACCCGCATCGTTCTGCCGGCTGCGGCTCCGTCGATCTTCACGGGCATCAGAGAGGGACTTGCAAACGCCTGGCAAGCGCTGATCCTGGCTGAACTGTTCGCGTCCAGCGAAGGGCTTGGCTACCTGATCGTCTGGGGACGCCAGCTCTTTCAGCTCGACCTCGTGCTGACCGCCATTGCAACGATTGCGCTGGTCGGCCTCCTTCTCAACAGCGTGCTGGGGATTGCCGAACGCCGGTTATACCGCTGGCGTGGAGGCGTCGCATGAAGATCCACGCTTCCTCGCTCAAACCATATGCCATCCTCGTGGGCACGCTGGCGGTATGGCAAGCCGCCACGTTTCTCGAACTGACAGATCCGAATTTCCTGCCATCGCCCAAAGCCGTGCTCGCGCGGGCATGGATCGAAATCGAAAAAGGCACGCTTACCGCCGACGTGGCCGCGACGCTCACGCGGCACATTCAGGGGTTCGCGATCGGCATCTGCGCGGCACTCGCCTTCGGGCTTCTGCTCGGCTTGTCGAAACTCGCAAACCAGCTTCTTGGACCGCTGTTCCTGGGCTTCAGGCAAATCGCGCTCTTTGCCTGGGTTCCGCTCCTGTCGCTGTGGTTCGGCGGCAATGAAGCGGGCAAGATCGCCTTTATCGCCGTTGCCGCTTTCACGCCGATGGTCGTAAGCACCTGGCGTGGAACGCGCGAAATTTCTCCGGCGCACCATGAACTCGCCGCGGTGCTGACCCTTGGCCGCCTCGACTACGTTCGGCTGATCGCGTTGCCAAGCGCGCTGCCGCAGGTGCTGACCGGGCTCCGCAGCGCACTCATCGCCTCCTGGCTCGCGACTGTCGGCGCGGAACTGTTCCTCAACGTCGCTCCCGGTCTCGGCGGCCGCCTCAATGAAGGCCGTGAAACCTTCCAGATGGATCTGCTGCTCGCCATGCTCCTCGTGCTGGTCTGCATCGGCATGATTTATCAGCGCATGGCCGACGCCGGGGAAATGAAGCTGCTGAAACGGAGAACAGCCTGATGACTACGCTGAGTAATCCAGCCACGTTCCGCCGTGTCGCGCTCGAGCTTGCAAACTTCAGCCGCACCTTCGATGTCGCCGGCAGCAGGTTCACCGCTGTGCAGGAGGTATCGCTGACGGTCCGCGAGGGCGAGTTTGTCGCCTTCGTCGGAGCATCGGGATGCGGAAAGTCGACCCTTCTCAGGGCGATCGTCGGTCTCGATACCGGCTTCGAGGGAAGCATCAGGATCGACGGCAAAGCTGTTGATGGCCCCGGCCTCGACCGCGGTATCGTCTTTCAGGAGCACCGCCTTCTGCCCTGGCTTACAGTCGAGGCGAATGTCGGGGCGGCTCTCCGCAGAAGCGGCCTGAACAGCAGAGAGCGCAAGCAGCGCATCGCCGAACAGCTTGAACTCGTGGGTCTGTCGCCCTTCTCTCAAGCCTATCCTGCGCAACTCTCCGGCGGCATGGCGCAGCGGGTTGCGATCGCCCGCGCACTCGTCACGCGCCCGCGCTTTCTGCTGCTGGACGAGCCGCTCGGAGCGCTGGACGCGCTGACCCGCCTCAGACTTCAGGGCGAACTGGCCCGGCTCATCCGTCACGAGGGCACGACGGCGTTGCTCGTGACCCACGACGTGGACGAAGCCGTGACCCTCGCCGACAGGATCGTCGTGATGAAGCCCCATCCGGGGCGCGTCGCGCAGATCCTCGAAGTTCCTCGCCATGCGATCCGCGACCGCTCATCCCCCGCCTTCTTGCGAACGCGGGACGAAGTATTGGGGCTTCTGGGAGTCCCGGTGCTCGTCGAGGAACCCGATGCCGCCCGCGACCGCCCGGCCGAACTCCAGACGGCCTGACATCAAAATCCCGCAAACAAAGGAGTAGCGCAGCATGACAGAAAAACGGTCCCCCCTGCCGAAATCGAAGCTGTGGGAAGAACTGAAGCTCAAGGCCGAACTCGGCATTCACGGTGTCGCCATCACGAAACAGGCACTTGATTTCGTTAGGCCCGCTGAACTGGCCCAGGAGCAGGTTCACAACCTGTTCGAGATGGATTTCTTCGTCCACGATTTCGAGCTTCCTTCGGGCTACGATCTTCCCGGAGGCATCTCGGTTCCATTCCGCTGGAATCCCAATTCGGCCAACATCATCGATCTCGATGGGAACCGTACCATTATCACCAACAAGGGCCACGAAGTGGCGGAAGTGCGCTTTCACAAGCGCCCCGGTTTTTATGGCCTGAAGACTTCCGATGGTCAGGAAATGGGGACCATCGGGGCTTTGTATCGCCATCGCGCGCTGTTTTTCGCATATAGCAACGAGTGTTCCTACAAGGATCGCGGCGAAGATTGCGCCTTCTGCAATATCAACCACACCAAGGACGTTTACGGCGAGAAGAAGGGGATCTTCTGGAAGACACCTCGCCAGATCGGTGAAGTGGCCGCAGCGGCCTTCGCGGAAAACGCCGTCGATCACCTGACGGTCAGCGGCGGCATCATCCCCGAGCGGCGCGAACTCGAATATTATCTCGACGTAGCCGAGGCGATTCAGGAGCACACCGGCCTGCAGGATTTCAACGGCACCGCCGTCGTCGCCGCGCCGCTCGACCTGCGCCAGATCGACCGCTTCCGCGAAGCGGGCTATCGCACGACCGCGATGAACATCGAGCTGTGGGACAAGGGCTTCTACGAAACCATTTGCCCCGGCAAGGCGCGGACTAGCGGCGGCTGGGATCACTGGCTCCACGCTTTGAAATATGCCGTCGGCGTGTTCGGCCACGGGGCCGTGCGCTCGAACATGGTTGCGGGCATCGAACCGAAGAAAAGGACGCTGGAAGGGCTTGAGCACCTCGCCGCTTCGGGCGTCGTCGGCACGTTCTCGGTGTGGTGCCCCAATCCCGGCTCCGAGCTGGAAGGGCATCGCTCGCCCGTCCCCGAGTGGTACATCGATCTCGCGTTTCAGACGACGGCGATCTGGAAGAAGAACGGTTTCACCTTCCAGCAGGTCTGCGACTGCAACGCCTCGAACGATTCGCTTCAGCACGACATCTGGCGCATCGAGGACGATCTTCTTCCGTCGCTGCAGGAAAGCCGGCTCGAACTCGCCTGACGAGGGAGTGGCGGTGGCACGCGTCATGGGCAAGACTGAAGACGGCTCGCGGGCATTCCGCGTGCCGCTCCACTGGCTTTTCATCGTGGCAGGCGCAACGAGCGGGATCGCTTTCGGCATCCTTTCGGTGGCGCTGCCGGTCTATGCGTTGAAACTCGGCGCCAGCGCAGCGGAGACGGGGCTTCTGCGCGCGGCGACTGGGCTCGGCATGCTGATTGCCGTGCTTCCGGCAGGCATGGCGGTAGACCGCTT
The DNA here is from genome assembly GCF_003992725.1 of Rhodomicrobium lacus. Classification (NCBI taxonomy): domain Bacteria; kingdom Pseudomonadati; phylum Pseudomonadota; class Alphaproteobacteria; order Hyphomicrobiales; family Hyphomicrobiaceae; genus Rhodomicrobium; species Rhodomicrobium lacus. The sequence goes on from NZ_RZNF01000012.1 coordinate 1,286,208, forward strand.
CGGCGTCGGGCGTGTGTTTCTCCTGGCGAGCGCCGCGAACGCGGCCTGCGTGGGGTTTTGCGCGCTCGCACCATCGGTCGATGCTCTCGGGCTCGCCATGATGGGCGAGGCTTTCACGCGCGCTTTCGTTTTCGCGGCGCTCGCGTCCGCCTTTCTCCACGCGTTGCCGCTCATCGGTCTTCACCGGGCTGGATGGAACAAGGCCGCCATATCGCTCGGCATCAGCTTTTTCGGCCCGTTTCTCGGTGGCGCGCTCATGTGGTGCGTGCCCTTCGAAGGCGTCTTTGCGATCGCTGCGGTCATGATGTGCTCGGCCAACTTGCCGCTGCGCTTCATTCCGGTGCCGGAGCCGGCACAAGGAAATGAGCACCGCCGCGCCATCGGTAGCCGGTTCGCAGAAAGGCGCGTCTCGCTCGCGTCGTTGTTGCGCGCGCCCGGCGTTCCGGCCTGCCTTGCAGCCGAGACGCTGATAACGGCCGTTTTTGCGTCTTTCGCAACGTTCATCGTCGTCCTCGCCGTGACGGAACGCGGGCTGGCGGCGACCGAAGCGGCGTGGATCGCGGGCGTGGAGGGCGCGGCCTATATCGCAACCTCTTTCCTTGCCGGGGCGTGGATTCAGCGCTTCGCTTTCCCGGTGGCGCTTGGCGTGGGGACGGCGGTCATCGTCCCTTCGCTCGCGGGGATCGCCTTCGCGGAAGGCTTCGCCCTTCTCTTCGTTTTCGCGACAACCCTGGGCCTCGGCATCGGTCTTATGACGCTCGTCATCACGATGCGAGCCGGGACGCTGCCCGGTGCGAAAGGCGAGATAAGCTCTCTCTTCATGACCGCCACGGGCCTCGGAGGGATGGTCGGACCCGCTTTTGCCGGGGCAATGGCCGCGGCCTTTGGCACGCCTGCGGTCTTTCTCTCCTTCATGCCGCTCTTCATCGCCCTCTTGGCCGTCACGGCCATTCCAGCCCGCACACCTCGTATTCCAAGCCTTATTCCGTCGGAGGAAAAGTGACCCACGCGCCGAAACACATCGCGATCTATGGCAAGGGCGGCATTGGCAAGTCCACCACAACGTCGAACATCAGCGCGGCGCTCGCCGAATCCGGCCGACGCGTCATTCAGGTCGGCTGCGATCCCAAGGCCGACTCCACGACGATCCTTCGCGGCGGCGCGGACCTGCCGACCGTGCTCGACACGCTTCGCGAACACAGCCGCACCACGCTCGAGTCGATTTCCGCAATCGGCTTCGGCGGCGTGCTCTGCATCGAGGCGGGGGGCCCGGTTCCGGGCGTGGGCTGCGCGGGGCGCGGCATCAGCGCGGCGATCGATCTCCTTTATGAACTCGACGTGTTCGAGACCTTCAGACCGGATGTCGTCCTCTACGACGTCCTCGGCGACGTCGTATGTGGCGGCTTCGCCGTCCCTATCCGCGATGGCATCGCGAGCAAGGCTTTCGTGGTGACTTCGTCCGACTTCATGGCGATCTTTGCCGCGAACAACCTCTTCAAGGCCATCCAGAAATACGCGCCAACCGGAGGCGCGCGCCTCGGCGGCATCATCGCGAACGGTCTTCAGGCTTCCTACGCGCGCCCGCTCGTCGACGATTTCGCCGCGCGCACGGGCACGCGCGTGGTCGGTTACGTGCCTCGCTCGCTCACGGTGGCGCAGGGCGAGCTTTACGGTCAGACCGTGATTGAAAGCGCGCCAGCTTCCGAACAGGCCGACATTTATAGGGCCGTGGCGCGCGCCATCGTGGACGACGAAGAAACGACGATTCCGCATCCTCTCGCCGATCCCGACCTGAAAAGCTGGGCGCGCCAATGGGGCGACCGGGCCTTCGCCGAGGAGAAGAAGCTGGTGTCTGCCGGGGGCCTTGTCTGATGGCACGTCGCCCCGGCCTTGTTATTCGCGAAAAGCGGCTGAACGGGATCGGCGCATGGCTTGGCTCATCGTCGCCGATCCTTGCCGAATTCGCCTCGGGCGACGCCGCACAACGCGTGCGCACCTTCTCGGAGACCGCGCCGGACGATGTGACGGCGGCACTCAGCTTCCTTGGCGCCATCGAGGGCGCGGCAATCGTGGTCCATGCGCCCCGTGGATGTGCGGCGGCGGCGCTCGCACAAAAGGGCGCTGCAGCTTTCGCCGTGACGGGCCTCGACCAGCGGGACACCATAATCGGCTCGGGCGAAGCCCTCGCGCGCACCATCCGCTCGCTTGTCGAACGTCACCGGCCATGGGTCGTGTTCGTCATCGGCGGGCCGGTCGTCGCCATCAACAGCGACGACATCCGAAGCGTCGCCGCTGAATTGACCGAGACCCTCGGCATCCCTGTCCTGCAGGTGCAGACGGACGGTTTCCGCTCGCGCATCGCCGCCACCGGTTACGACGCCGCAACGAAGGTGGCTCTGGCGCTGGCGTCGGCGCCTTTCGCTCTTGGACGCGAGGACGTGGTGAATGTCATCGCGCTCGATGCGCGCGTCGGCGACGGCATCGCCACGCTGCTTGAGCCGCTCGGGCTTCGGGCGAATCTCCTGCCGGGCGGAGCGAACGCCGCAAGCTTCGAACTCGCGGGGAAGGCGCTTCTTTCCGTGCCTTTCGATGGCGACGCGGGCACGGCTTTTGCCCAAGGTTTGGCTGAATCGGCGGGCGTGCCGTTGCTGTTACTGCCGCCGCCCATCGGGCTTTCGGCAACGAGAGCATGGAGCGAGGCTGTGGCCGCAGCCACCGGACGAAGCGCGCGGCTGCAAGCCGATCACACTGAAGCCGAGCGGGTGCTCGAAGGAGCGCGCGTCCATGTCGCCCTGTCGCCCGCATTTGCCTTTGCCGCCGCCGGGCTGGTGGAGGAACTTGGCGGCGCGATCTCGGCCCTGACGATCGACTATCTGGACAAGGCGCATCTCCCCGCAGCAAAAGCCTTCGCGGATCGATGGCCCGAAGCGACGCTCCATGTGGCAGCCGGGCAACCCTTTGAAATCGCTAATTTTCTGTCGAAAACAAACCCGGACCTCTTCATCGGGCCGCCTCCGCTTGCGGCGGTTGCGAGCCAGGCCGGTATCGCCGCGTTTGGCGTGGCTCCTCACCGGCTCATCGGCGCGGGGGGGGCCGAATGGCTCGCGAACAAGGCGCGGAACGCGCTCGCCAACCGCGCGTTTGCCGCGCGCCTCGCGGGTAGCCGTTCCTCATACGCAAGCGGCTGGTATCGCCGCAGTGCCGACTGGCACATCAAGCAGGAAGTTCGCTGATGGCTCATCCAATCGAATGTCCCGGCGAAGGCTGCGCGCTTCACGGGGCCATTTACGCCGCCCTGGCCGTGCGGGGCGCAATTCCCATTGTTCACGGCCCGGCCGGATGCGGTTATCAGGCAGCGCTTGCCGCGCCACTGGCGGGGTGGCTCGATCCTGGCGGCATCGCCGTTCCATCGACGAACCTTTACGAGAAGCAGGTTGTCTTCGGGGGCACGGCGCGGCTTCGCGAAGAGATCAAGAACGCGGTGAAGGTGGCCGACGGCGCGCTTTACGCGGTGCTGAGCACCTGTCCGACCGAGATGATCGGCGACGACATTCCCGCCATGGCGAAGGAAGCGCGGGCGCAGGGCTTTCCGGTGATCGATGTGCCATCGGCCGGCTTTCGCGGCGCCGTGCGGGCGGGATACGTGGAATTTCTAAAGGCTGTTATCGGCTCCGGCCTCGTCGTCGACAAAGGCGCGCGCGATCAGACGCTTGTAAACGTGTTCGGGCTGGTGCCGGGCGCGGACGCGGCATGGGTGGGCGAGATCGAGGAATGGTCGCGGCTTCTCGCCGGGATAGGCCTTCGCGCGAATGAGGTTTTCGGTCCCTCCGGCGGGGTGGCGGATCTTCGGCGCGTCGGCGACGCGGCGCTGACGCTCGTTCTTTCGTCGGCGGGCCGCGGACCGGCGGAGGATATTCAGCAAAGGTTCGGCGTGCCGTGGTTCGAAGCGAGCGCGCTTCCCGTCGGCGCGCTCGCGACGGCCGATCTGTTGCGAAGGATCGGCGACCTTGCGGGGCGTCCGCGCGATGATGTCGAGACGTTCGCCGCCTCCGAACGCGAACGCGAGAACTGGTTCCTCGAAAGGTTGTCGCACGCCTATCACGCGCTCGATCTGCAACGCAGCTTCGCTCTTGTGACAACCGGTTCGCGGTCGGCGGGGCTTTCCGCCTTCCTTACAGGAACGCTCGGATGGCTGCCCCGGCTCGTCGTCGTGGCCGAACCGCTCGCGCCAGACGAAAAAGCGCGGCTCGTTCCCGAAATCGAAAAGGCAGCCCCCGGCGCCGAGGTCATTTTCGTAGAGAGTGCGGGCGAGATAGCGGATGCCATCGCGGCGGCGAAACCGGAGATTATTCTGGCGCGCACCATCGAGGCGGGCGTCGCGTCGCGGCTTGGCGTGCCGCTCGTACAGATTTCCACTCCGGTCTCAGACAGGATAGTACTCGATACGCCGCTATCGGGCTCGCGAGGCGCCCTTGCGCTGATCGAGGCAATCGGCGGCGCAATCCTGCGCCAATAGAATTGCGACCTTCCGCCGGCTGCCGCCTCGCCATCGAAACGGCCGGAAGCGTCAAAGACGACGCCAGGGCGAACCGTGTTTCTTCGGGACTGAGAGCTGCCGCGCTCAGGTTAGACGCGTGTTTCGGTGCGCCGGCCCTGCCGGATGAGCGTGGGCGCCAGCGCATGGCGCGCCTCTCAGTCGGCAGAAAGCAGGACAGGGTAGGCCGCTGAAATCCGTGTGCGAATTTTCCCGGAAATGCTTCGGCTCAAGCCTTACACAAGCTGCGAAGAAGATCGGGATTGTTAACGAGTGATGGTGGGTAGAACTATTTTCTCTTCCGCACTCTCTGCTTGTCGAGTGCCAAAAAAATATTTTGACTATCGACATGGTGTACTTACTCTTCGGGAGTGCAGTAAGGCCTTCAAGCCCTGTTCGCGGCATCCGGTGGAGGGATGCCGGATTGCAGGCGCATAGGCCCGCGCTGCATGCGGGGCGGGCCTCGAGATCAGAAAAGATCCCTGCGGTGACGGGCATCCCGTTGGGGTTCTTGCCGGTTGCAAAACAGGCTTTGCAACTGGTGCGTGCATCACTCCGGGTGGGTGATGAATTGAGTTGAACCCGGCGTGGGTTCATTGGGCAAGTGGGTGGGAAAACATGATAGTAAGACAGTCGCCCTCGGCTGAGGGGCGGAATTTTCGCGTGCGCTTCTTGAAGCGTGGAGTCTTGTGCAGCGGTGCGCTCGCTCTCGGCATCGGCGTTTCGTCAACGGCGCTTCTGGCACAGGAACAGGCATCTTCCACCGGCCAGAGCGGTACGGCAAGCACCGCGACGCCAGCCACCGCAGGGGGAACAACTGCGCCAGCGGCAGGAGGCCAGACGGCAGCGGTGGGCGCCACCGCGACGATTCAGGACGTCATCGTGACGACCCGCCTTCGCGAGGAAGAGTTGCAGGAGGTGCCGGTTCCCGTCACCGCTGTCACCGGCGAAACGCTCGACCGCGAACATGAAAGAACCGTGAAAGACTTCGCCGATAAGGTCCCGTCGCTCACCGTCGTCGCGCCGAACCCTCGTAACACCAGCGTCGCCATTCGCGGCATCGGCAAGACCTACGCAAGCGACGCGCTCGAAGCAAGCGTGGGCGTCATCGTCGACGGCGTCGTGGCGACGATCCCTGGCCAGACATGGGGCGATTACGGCGACATCCAGCAGATCGAAGTCGCGCGCGGACCGCAGGGCACGCTGCTTGGCAAGAACACCACGCTCGGCGCGCTGAACATCACCTCCAAGGCACCGACTTTCGAACCGGAAAGGGAAGTCGAGGTGACTGTCGGCTCGCGCGACCTTTTCATCACGAAGGCGGCGGCGAGCGGCCCGGTCATCGACAATACGCTGGCCTATCGCGCATCGGTCTATTTCGACCGGCAGGACGGCTTCATAGACAACACGCTGAACGATACCAGCTACAACGGCCAGAACCGCTGGGGCGCGAAGCTGCAGTTCCTCTATACGCCGACCGAGAACATCACCAACCGAACGATTCTCGATCACGCCGAGTCGAAAGAACAGACGCTGGTCCTGCAGCGCCTTAGCGATCCAAAATACTACAGCGACAACGGAGCACTGCGAACAGGAACCTACACGCAGCGCCTGGCGACCTTCAGCATTACTCCAACCTTCGACGCGTTCAACTCGGTCCAACTCAATCAGCAGGAGCCGGTTTATAGCTCCGGCAACGGGATTTCGACGCAGACGGACTGGAAGCTCGACAACGGCTACACGCTCACGTCGATCACGGCTTACCGCGATTACCATTTCAGTGCGCAGAACGACCAGGATTACACGAACCTTTCGGTTGCCTATGCGGGCTATCTCGTCGATTCGTGGCAGGGTTCGCAGGAACTGCGCCTGACGTCGCCGAAGAACGTCGACGTGCTCGGGCAGAAGTTCGATTACACGGTGGGGCTTTATGCGCTTCGCAGCGAAGTCACCTCAACGCTGCGCACTGATTTCGGCTCCGATGCCGCCAAATACCTCTACTACGGTACTCCCTTGGCCGGCTCTTCGGCGCTTCTCGACGGCGTAAAAGTCCGCGCGGCCGAGCATCCGGATACGACGAGTCTTGCGGCATACGGCCAGACCACATGGCATGCGACGAGTGCTCTCGACCTGACACTTGGCGTTCGTAATACCTACGAGGAAAAGGATAACTGGGGCCGGAAGTGGTACACCGGCGGCGCCACGCTGAACCCAACCTATGAGGCATACCGCAATCAGGTCGTCGGCCTCTACAGCACCACTCCGGGTGTCTATAACACCAATCCGGTTCAGGGAAAGGCGATCTACGCAGACTCCTGGTCATGGCTCGTAAACCCCAGCTACAAGTTCACCGATGATATTCTCGGGTATGTCTCCGCGAGCTACGGCGAAAAATCCGGCGCTGTGCAATTCAATACCACCACGGGCCTCCCACAGAACGTGTTGCCGGAGGAGGTGAACGATTACGAAATCGGCCTCAAGACGACCTTCTTCGACAAGAAGCTCACCCTCAACCCCAACCTTTATTATACGGAGGTCGCCAACTATCAGGCACTGCTCGCTACGCTGAATGCATCACAGACTGTCTATGTTTCATATCTCGGCAATATCCCCGGCGTGAGGCTTCGCGGCGTCGAAATCGAGGGCAGCTACGACACGCCGATCGACGGGTTGAGGCTCACTTTCGGCGGTGCTTACAACGATGCGATCTACACCGACTTCAAGAACGCGCCTTGCGCCGGTGACCTGTCCTACGCGCGAACCCAGAGTTGCGATCTGACAGACAAGCGATTGGCTGCCGCACCGCGATGGAGCGGCAATGTCGGCGCCACCTACTCGCGCTCGGTGTGGGATGGCTATACAGGCTATGTCTGGGCGAGCGAAACTCTGCGCTCCGGGGCCTATCTCGACACCAGTCTCTCGAAGCTGGCCTGGCAGGACGGCTTTGGACTTACCAATCTGGGCATCGGGATAACCCCCGACGACAAGGCTTGGGATCTCTCCCTGTGGGGCAAGAACATCTTCGATAAGCAATACTACACCTCCATAACGAGTGCGACCTCGACCGGCGCACCGGTCATCGGCTCGGTCGGCGATCCGCGCGTGATCGGCGTCACGCTCCGCGCGAAGCTGTAAGATTCCACTTACGGGGAACGGCGCCTCACTTGTGGTGAGGCGCAAGCGTTGCGCCGCTCGCCGATGTAATATTCAAACCGCTCCGTCTGCACCGCCAGCGGCGGGCGCAGGTGAGGGGCCTGAGATCGGCATGTATCGTTCACAGGGCGATACATGCCGTACCGGCGTCGACGGCAGCGCAAATCAATGCTTCGATCGCATCGTTCGACCGGTCGTGTCAGGCGGACGTCTCTTCCACGCTGATTGTCAGGCTGCCCGGCGTGGATCGCCCGGTCAGCCTGACATTCTTATCGAAACAGTGCCGCTGTTTGCAGAAGCGTCATGTAGGTGCCCCAGGCGATCGGAATGCCGACCGCCGTCCACGCCAGCAGCGCCGGCACGGAAAAGCCGCCGCGTCCGATGCAGAACGATCCGTGCGGCTCCGCCATAGCGCCGCGGCGCTTGGCTGCGAAATAAGCGTCCTCCTGCTCCTTCGACATATACCATTTCTCCGCGACCGGCCGCACGAGCAGGTTCGCGATGAGACCGAGGACGAGAAAGCTCGCCAGAATGTACATCGTGAAGTCGTAGACCTGCGCGCGGGGAACGCCCGCACTGATCTGCGCCTCGCGGATGTAGTTGACGACGACCGGGCCGACGATGCCCGCTGCCGCCCAGGCGGTGAGCAGTCGCCCGTGGGATCGCGCCGACATAATGTGTACCGAAGATGTCGGCGAGATAGCTGGCAGCGTGGCGAACCCGCCGCCATACATCGACAGGATCGGGCAGAAGATGCCGACGAACAGCACCTGACTGCCGGAATGGGCCGCCATCGGAGCTGAAGCGTAAAGCGCGATGCCGAGCACGAAGAAATCCGACAGCGACGCCCAGACGAAACGCCCGCCGATGTTGAAGGTGGAAAGCAGTCCCGCCAAGCCCGCTGCAGATCGCGGCGATCTGCGTCTTCTGCGGCAGCGTCAGCAAATTTGCCTGCGAAGATCTCCTGAGGCATCGGCGACGCCATGCCGATGACGGCGATGCCAGCCGAGAAAGCCAGAACTTCGTGCGGCTTTTTCGGCAAGCGCTCGCATGCGCCATGGCCGGCAGTTTCACGCGGGGCTGCGGATTTTGGCGCTGTGAGGGCAGTGGGCAGCCTGCGGGACGCAGCGCGATCACACTCCATTCCAGCGAGCATTGGCGTTATGCCAACGCAAAAAGCCCCGCTGGGGGCGAGGCTTTTTTGTGTATAGGGGATTTGGTTTGATATCCTTTGTATGCCTGGCGACGACCTACTCTCCCACGGTGTAGTACCATCGGCGCAGGAACGTTTCACGGTCGAGTTCGAGATGGGATCGAGTGGGGGCGTTCCGCTATAATCACCAGGCAAACGAAGGATATCGGGGAGGGCCGAGTTTTGCGGCTCGGCTTTTTTCTCGGAATGATCTGGATTTGGTCTTTTCGTCAACTCACCTGACGGTGAGCATTGACTAATGAGAGCGATGAAGCCGATCGAACTATTAGTACTGGTAAGCTCCACACATTGCTGTGCTTCCACACCCAGCCTATCAACGTGGTCGTCTTCCACGGTTCTCAAGGGAGAACTTGTTTCGAGGCGAGTTTCCCGCTTAGATGCTTTCAGCGGTTATCTCTTCAACACTTAGCTACCCTGCACTGCGGCTGGCGCCACAACAGGTCCACCAGAGGTGTGTCCATCCCGGTCCTCTCGTACTAAGGACAGCTCCTCTCAATTCTCCTACACCCACGGCAGATAGGGACCGAACTGTCTCACGACGTTCTGAACCCAGCTCACGTACCGCTTTAATTGGCGAACAGCCAAACCCTTGGGACCTGCTCCAGCCCCAGGATGCGATGAGCCGACATCGAGGTGCCAAACAACCCCGTCGATATGGACTCTTGGGGGTCATCAGCCTGTTATCCCCGGCGTACCTTTTATCCGTTGAGCGATGGCCCTTCCACACAGGACCACCGGATCACTATGACCGACTTTCGTCTCTGCTCGACTTGTGGGTCTCGCAGTCAGGCAGGCTTATGCCATTGCACTCGACAGCTGATTTCCGACCAGCTTGAGCCTACCGTCGCACGCCTCCGTTACTCTTTGGGAGGCGACCGCCCCAGTCAAACTACCCACCACACACTGTCCCGGAACCGGATAACGGTCCGCGGTTAGATATCCATAATCGCAAGGGTGGTATTTCAAGGGTGACTCCACAGAACCTGGCGGCCCTGCTTCATAGTCTCCCACCTATCCTACACATGCAATCACGAATACCAGTGTGAAGCTATAGTAAAGGTGCACGGGGTCTTTCCGTCTAACCGCAGGAACCCCGCATCTTCACGGGGAATTCAATTTCACTGAGTCTGCGTTGGAGACAGTGGGGAAGTCGTTACGCCATTCGTGCAGGTCGGAACTTACCCGACAAGGAATTTCGCTACCTTAGGACCGTTATAGTTACGGCCGCCGTTTACTGGGGCTTCAATTCGGAGCTTGCACCCCTCCTCTTAACCTTCCAGCACCGGGCAGGCGTCAGACCCTATACGTCGCCTCGCGGCTTCGCAGAGCCCTGTGTTTTTGGTAAACAGTCGCCACCCCCTGGTCTGTGCCCCCTGCAAATGCTTGCGCAAAAGCAGGGCCCTCTTATCCCGAAGTTACGAGGGTAATTTGCCGAGTTCCTTCAACGCAGTTCTCTCAAGCGCCTTGGTATGCTCTACCAGTCCACCTGTGTCGGTTTAGGGTACGGTCGTTTGGGGGGCTATTTCCTGGAACTGCTTCACGGCCGAACCAATCCGTTAAGGTTCGACAATTTACGCAATCCGTCACCATCCCCTGGCTGCAGAATATTAACTGCATTCCCATCGACTACGGCTTTCGCCCTCGTCTTAGGAGCCGGCTAACCCTGCGCAGATTAACTTTACGCAGGAACCCTTGGACTTTCGGCGAGAGTGTCTCTCACACTCTTTATCGTTACTCATGTCAGCATTCGCACTTCCAATACCTCCAGCATGCCTCACGGCACACCTTCACCGGCTTATGGAACGCTCCGCTACCGCGACACTTGCGTGTCACCCGCAACTTCGGTGCGTGGCTTAATCCCCGTTACATTTTCGGCGCAAGAACCCTTATCTAGACCAGTGAGCTGTTACGCTTTCTTTAAATGATGGCTGCTTCTAAGCCAACATCCTGGTTGTTTTGGGGTTTTCACATCCTTTCCAACTTAGCCACGACTTGGGGACCTTAATTGGCGGTCAGGGCTGTTTCCCTTTTCACGACGGACCTTAGCACCCGCCGTGTGTCTGCCGGACAAGACATTCCAGTATTCGGAGTTTGGTTAGGTTTGGTAATCCGGTAAGGACCCCTAGCCCATCCAGTGCTCTACCCCTGGAAGCATACATCCGACGCTCTACCTAAATAGATTTCGCGGAGAACCAGCTATTTCCGAGTTTGATTGGCCTTTCACCCCTATGCACAAGTCATCCCCGACTTTTTCAACAGGCGTGGGTTCGGCCCTCCAGTGAGTGTTACCTCACTTTCAGCCTGCTCATGCATAGATCACCCGGTTTCGGGTCTAATCCAACGAACTGAACGCCCTGTTCAGACTCGCTTTCGCTGCGCCTACACCTATCGGT